>NZ_CM150500.1:0-587500 GCF_056336065.1 Stutzerimonas sp. 21-1
GTGTCGGTGGAACTTTGGCAGCAATGCGTAGACCTGTTGCGCGATGAGCTGCCTACTCAGCAATTCAACACATGGATTCGCCCACTGCAGGTGGAGAGCGAAGGCGACGAGCTGCGCGTCTATGCTCCCAACCGTTTCGTCCTCGATTGGGTCAACGAAAAGTACCTTTCGCGCCTGCTTGAACTATTGACCGAGCGTGCCGATGGCATGACACCGGCGCTGTCGCTGCTCATTGGTAGCAAGCGCACCGCACCTGCTGCGCTGCCTTCCGCGGCGGCTGCACGGCAGCAGATGGCTGTGCCTGCCGTTACCATCGCCGATGCTACCTCTGTCACTTCGATGGAGCAGGCAGCGACAACTGTCGCAGAGCCGGAGCCTGAAGTGGCACGCCCAACGCGTAACGTGCAGGTCGAAGGCGGGCTCAAGCACACCAGTTATCTGAATCGCACCTTTACCTTTGAAAATTTCGTCGAAGGCAAGTCCAACCAGCTCGCTCGCGCGGCGGCCTGGCAGGTGGCGGACAATCCCAAGCATGGCTACAACCCGCTCTTTCTCTACGGCGGTGTCGGCCTCGGCAAGACTCACCTGATGCATGCGGTGGGCAATCACCTGCTGAAGAAAAACCCCAATGCCAAGGTGGTGTACCTGCATTCGGAGCGCTTCGTCGCGGATATGGTCAAGGCCCTGCAGCTCAACGCGATCAATGAATTCAAGCGTTTCTATCGTTCGGTCGATGCGCTGCTGATCGACGATATCCAGTTCTTCGCCAAGAAGGAGCGCTCGCAGGAGGAGTTCTTCCACACCTTCAATGCGTTGCTCGAAGGGGGCCAGCAGGTCATTCTCACCAGCGACCGTTACCCGAAGGAGATCGACGGCCTGGAAGAGCGCCTGAAGTCGCGCTTCGGCTGGGGCCTGACCGTTGCGGTCGAACCGCCAGAGCTGGAAACCCGGGTGGCGATCCTGATGAAGAAGGCTGATCAGGCCAAGGTCGATCTGCCGCATGATGCTGCCTTCTTCATTGCCCAGCGCATCCGCTCCAACGTGCGCGAGCTCGAGGGTGCGCTCAAGCGGGTTATCGCTCATGCGCATTTCATGGGGCGAGAGATCACCATCGAGCTGATCCGCGAGTCGCTCAAGGATCTGCTGGCGTTGCAGGACAAACTGGTCAGCGTTGACAATATCCAGCGCACCGTCGCCGAGTACTACAAGATCAAGGTTGCCGATCTGTTGTCGAAACGACGCTCGCGCTCCGTCGCGCGTCCGCGCCAGGTGGCGATGGCGCTGTCCAAGGAGCTCACCAATCACAGCTTGCCGGAGATCGGCGATGCGTTCGGTGGGCGCGATCACACCACGGTACTCCATGCTTGCCGTAAGATCGCCGAATTGCGCGAAATAGACGCCGATATTCGTGAAGATTACAAGAATTTGCTGCGAACTCTGACAACCTGAATGCGATCCATCCAATAAGGCAAGGGACCAGACCATGCATTTCACCATTCAGCGCGAAGCCCTGTTGAAACCCCTGCAACTGGTTGCTGGTGTTGTCGAACGGCGGCAGACCTTGCCAGTGCTATCCAACGTCCTGCTGGTCGTGCAGGGACAGCAGCTGTCGCTGACCGGTACCGACCTGGAAGTTGAACTGGTCGGTCGCGTGACTCTCGAAGACGCGGCTGAACCCGGTGAGATCACCGTCCCGGCGCGCAAGCTGATGGACATCTGCAAGAGCTTGCCCAGCGATGCGCTGATCGACATCCGCCTCGACGAGCAGAAGGTGCTGATCAAGTCGGGACGTAGTCGCTTCACGCTTTCCACGCTGCCGGCCAACGACTTTCCCACCGTGGAAGAAGGCCCCGGGTCGCTTGGATTCAGTGTCGAGCAGGGCAAGCTGAGGCGCCTCATCGAGCGCAGCAGTTTTGCCATGGCGCAGCAGGATGTCCGTTATTACCTCAACGGTATGCTGCTCGAGGTTTCCAACGGCATGCTGCGTACCGTCGCCACCGATGGTCATCGGCTGGCCATGTGCTCCATGCTGGCCGGTATCGAGCAGGCTGACCGCCATCAGGTCATCGTTCCGCGCAAGGGTATTCTCGAGCTGGCGCGTCTGCTCACCGAGCAGGATGCCGAGGTCAGCATCATGCTCGGCCAGCATCACGTGCGGGCCACTACCGGCGAATTCACTTTTACTTCGAAGCTGGTGGACGGCAAGTTTCCGGATTACGAGCGTGTACTGCCGCGCGGTGGAGACAAGCTGGTCGTCGGTGACCGCCAACAGCTGCGCGAGGCATTCAGCCGTACGGCCATTCTGTCCAACGAGAAGTATCGCGGCATCCGCCTGCAGCTGGAGAGCGGCCTGCTGAAGATCCAGGCTAACAACCCGGAGCAGGAGGAAGCCGAGGAAGAGGTCGCGGTCGACTATAACGGTGGCTCGCTGGAGATCGGCTTCAACGTCAGCTATCTGCTCGACGTGCTGGGCGTAATGACGACCGAGCGGATCCGCCTGATTCTGTCCGACGCCAATAGCAGCGCGCTGCTGCAGGAATTCGACAACGACGATTCCGCTTACGTCGTGATGCCGATGCGTCTGTAACCTCCGTTTCGATGTCCCTGACCCGCCTGAGCGTCACCGGGGTGCGTAATCTGCAACCGGTGACGCTCGCTCCCTCCCCTCGCATCAACATCCTCCACGGCGATAACGGCAGCGGCAAGACCAGTCTGCTCGAAGCCATTCACCTGCTCGGGCTGGCCAGGTCGTTTCGCAGCACCCGACTCAATCCTGTCATCGCGTACGAGCACCCCAGCTGCACGGTTTTCGGTGAAACCCAGCTTGCCAGTGGGCAGCTCTGCGCATTGGGCGTGGCACGCGAGCGTGGTGGCGACTTGCGCATCCGCATCAATGGCCAGAACGCGCGCAGCATGTCAGAGCTTGCCGATACGTTGCCGTTGCAGCTGATCAATCCAGATAGTTTCCGTCTGCTCGAAGGTGCGCCGAAGTTGCGGCGGCAGTTCCTCGATTGGGGGGTGTTCCACGTGGAACACCGCTTCCTCGGTGCATGGCAGCGCGTGCAACAGGCCCTGAGGCAACGGAACTCGTGGCTGCGGCGTGGTACACTTGACGCCGTTTCGCAGGCCGCCTGGACGCGCGAATTGGCGCAGGCGAGCGACGAGATCGACGGCTATCGACGCCGTTACATCCAGGTTTTCAAGCCGGTTTTCGAGCGTACCCTAGCGGCGCTGTTGCAGCTGGAAGAGCTGCAGCTGAGCTACTACCGCGGTTGGGACAAGGAGCGTTCGCTTGAGGACGTACTCGATGCCTCCATCGATCGTGATCGAGCGTTAGGCCATACCCAGGCTGGGCCGCAACGCGCCGATCTGCGGTTGCGTATCGGTGGTCACAACGCAGCTGACGTGCTGTCACGCGGTCAGCAGAAGCTGGTGGTTTGCGCACTTAAAATCGCGCAAGGACATCTCGTCAGTGAGGCGAAGCGCGGCCAGTGCATCTATCTGGTCGACGACTTGCCGTCGGAGCTGGACGACCAGCACCGCCAGGCGTTGTGTGAATTGTTGGAACAACTCGACTGCCAGGTTTTTATCACCTGCGTCGACTCGACTGTTTTGCAAGCAGGCTGGAAAGCAGAAACGCCAGTCTCAATGTTTCACGTGGAACATGGGCGCATTACCCAGACCACGGCCCTTTCGGAGTGAAAGTATGAGCGAAAATCACGCGTACGATTCGTCCAGCATCAAGGTGCTGAAGGGGCTCGACGCCGTACGTAAGCGCCCTGGCATGTACATCGGCGATACCGATGATGGTACCGGCCTGCACCACATGGTCTTCGAGGTCGTCGACAACTCCATCGACGAAGCGCTCGCCGGCCACTGCAGCGACATTTCCATCACCATCCATACCGATGAGTCGATCACCGTACGCGACAACGGCCGCGGTATTCCGGTGGATATCCACAAGGAAGAAGGTGTTTCCGCGGCGGAAGTGATCATGACCGTGCTGCACGCCGGCGGTAAGTTCGACGACAACTCCTACAAGGTGTCCGGCGGCCTGCATGGCGTGGGCGTATCGGTGGTCAACGCGCTGTCCGAGGAGCTGCTGCTGACGATTCGCCGCGAAGGCAAGGTCTGGGAACAGCTCTATCGCCACGGCGTTCCGCAGGCGCCGTTGACCGCGGTCGGTGTTACCGAGGGTTCCGGCACGGAGATTCATTTCCGTCCCTCACCCGAGACCTTCCAGAACATCCATTTCAGCTGGGACATCCTGGCCAAGCGCCTGCGCGAACTGTCGTTCCTCAACTCCGGCGTCGGCATCGTTCTGCGTGACGAACGCAGCGCCAAGGAAGAGCTGTTCAAGTATGAAGGCGGTCTGAGCGCATTCGTCGCCTATCTGAACACTAACAAGACCCCGGTCAACCAGGTATTCCACTTCAACGTGCAGCGCGACGATGGCGTCGGTGTCGAAGTGGCGCTGCAGTGGAACGACAGTTTCAACGAGAACATCCTTTGCTTCACCAACAACATCCCGCAGCGTGATGGTGGTACCCACCTCGCCGGTTTCCGTTCGGCGCTCACCCGTAACCTGAACAACTACATCGAGCAGGAAGGGCTGGCGAAGAAGCACAAGATTTCAACCACGGGCGACGATGCACGTGAAGGACTCACTGCGATCATTTCGGTGAAGGTGCCTGACCCGAAATTCAGCTCGCAGACCAAGGACAAGCTGGTTTCTTCCGAGGTGAAAACCGCGGTGGAACAGGAGATGGGCAAGTACTTCGGCGACTTCCTGCTCGAGCACCCCAACGAAGCCAAGGCGGTGGTCGGTAAGATGATCGACGCCGCGCGCGCGCGCGAGGCAGCCCGTAAGGCTCGTGAAATGACCCGTCGCAAGGGCGCGCTGGATATCGCCGGCCTGCCGGGCAAGCTGGCCGACTGCCAGGAGAAGGACCCTGCCCTCTCCGAACTCTACATCGTGGAGGGTGATTCCGCGGGTGGCTCGGCCAAGCAGGGCCGCAACCGCAAGACCCAGGCGATCCTGCCGCTCAAGGGCAAGATTCTCAACGTCGAGAAAGCGCGCTTCGACAAGATGCTTTCCTCGCAGGAAGTCGGCACGCTGATCACCGCGCTGGGCTGCGGTATTGGCCGCGAGGAATACAACATCGACAAGCTGCGCTACCACAACATCATCATCATGACCGATGCTGACGTTGACGGCTCGCACATCCGCACGCTGTTGCTGACCTTCTTCTTCCGTCAACTGCCGGAACTGATCGAGCGCGGCTACGTGTACATCGCCCAGCCGCCGCTGTACAAGGTCAAGCGCGGCAAGCAGGAGCAGTACATCAAGGACGACGAGGCGATGGAGGAATACCTGACTCAGTCCGCCCTGGAAGATGCCAGCCTGCACGTCAACGAGAGCGCGCCGGGGCTTTCCGGCGAGGCCCTCGAGCGCCTGGTCAACGAGTACCGTTCGGTGATGAAGACACTGCAGCGCCTGTCGCGCCTGTACCCGCAGGAGCTGACCGAACACTTCATCTATCTGCCGCGGATCAGTGTCGAGCAGCTCGCCGATGAGTCGGCCATGCAGGCCTGGCTGGAGCTATATGCCGACAAGCTCAAGGGAGTCGAGCGCTCGGGGCTGAGCTACAGCGTCAGCCTGCGCGAGGATAAGGAACGCCACCTGTGGCTGCCGGAAGTGGCGATCACCTCGCATGGCCTGGTCAGCTATGTCACCTTCAATCGCGATTTCTTCGCCAGCAACGACTATCGCACCGTCACCGCGCTGGGCGAGAAGCTCAGCAGCCTGCTCGAGGAAGGTGCCTACGTGCAGCGTGGCGAGCGCAAGAAGGCCGTGGCCTCGTTCAAGGATGCCCTCGACTGGCTGATGACCGAAGGCACCCGTCGCCATAGCGTGCAGCGCTACAAGGGACTGGGCGAGATGAACCCCGAGCAGCTCTGGGAGACCACCATGGATCCTGCCGTGCGTCGCATGCTGAAGGTAACCATCGAGGATGCCATCGCAGCCGACCAGATCTTCAATACGCTCATGGGCGATGCGGTAGAGCCCCGTCGCGACTTTATCGAGACCAATGCGCTGGCCGTATCCAACCTCGATTTCTGATCGCTCGCTGCTGCATTCCAGCCAAGAAGAACCCGGCGTAAAGCCGGGTTTTTTCTGTCCGCATATATAGTCAATGCTTATCGACGAAAGACGTTTAATCAATTTCTAAATTGCCCCTGCGCACCGTAAGGTAGAGACATCAAGTTCAGTCATCTTCCTTTTGCCAACTCTGTAGCGGGGTAAACCGAATGTTGGACACCAATCTCAAGACCCAGTTGAAAGCCTACCTGGAGAAGGTCACGCAGCCCTTCGAGATCGTCGCGTCCCTCGATGACGGCGAGAAATCCCAGGAACTGCTGAGCCTGCTGCAGGACATCGCCGGCCTCAGCGACAAGATCACCTTGAAGACCGACGGCGCCGATGCGCGCAAGCCGTCGTTCTCGCTCAACCGCATCGGCGGCAACATCAGCCTGCGCTTCGCCGGCATCCCCATGGGCCACGAGTTCACCTCGCTGGTGCTGGCCCTGCTGCAGGTCGGCGGCCACCCGTCGAAGACCGCGCCCGAAGTGATCGAGCAGATCAAGGCGCTGGACGGCGACTACCACTTCGAAACCTACTTCTCGCTGTCCTGCCAGAACTGCCCGGACGTGGTCCAGGCGCTGAACCTGATGGCCGTGCTCAACCCGAACATCAAGCACGTCGCCATCGACGGCGCGCTGTTCCAGGACGAAGTCGAAGCTCGGCAGATCATGTCGGTGCCGAGCATCTACCTGAACGGCGAGCTGTTCACCCAGGGCCGCATGAGTGAGGAAGAGATTCTTGCCAAGCTCGATACCGGCTCCAGCGCCCGTGACGCCGAGAAGCTCAAGGCCAAGGACGCCTTCGACGTGCTGGTGGTCGGCGGTGGCCCGGCTGGTGCCGCAGCGGCCATCTACGCCGCGCGCAAGGGCATCCGTACCGGTGTCGCGGCGGAGCGCTTCGGCGGCCAGGTGCTGGACACCATGGCCATCGAGAACTTCATCTCGGTGAAGGAAACCGAGGGCCCGAAACTGGCCCGCGCGCTGGAAGAGCACGTGCGCGAGTACGACGTCGACATCATGAACCTGCAGCGCGCCAGCCAGTTGATCCCGGCCGGCGCCGACGGCCTGCACCGCGTGCAGTTCGAGAACGGCGGTGAGCTCAAGGCCAAGACCCTGATCCTCGCCACCGGCGCCCGCTGGCGCGAAATGAACGTGCCCGGCGAGCAGGATTACCGTGGCCGCGGCGTGGCCTACTGCCCGCACTGTGACGGCCCGCTGTTCAAGGGCAAGCGCGTGGCGGTGATCGGCGGCGGCAACTCCGGTGTGGAAGCGGCCATCGACCTGGCCGGCATCGTCGCCCACGTCACCCTGCTGGAGTTCGGCGAGGAGCTGCGCGCCGACGCCGTGCTGCAGCGCAAGCTGTTCAGCCTGCCCAACGTCACCGTGCTGAAGATGGCGCAGACCACCGAGGTCAAGGGCGACGGCCAGAAGGTCACCGGCCTGGTCTACAAGGACCGTGCCAGCGAAGAAATGCACAGCGTCGAGCTGGAAGGCATCTTCGTGCAGATCGGCCTGCTGCCCAACAGCGATTGGCTCAAGGGCACCCTGGAGCTGAGCCGTTTCGGCGAGATCATCGTCGACGCCAAGGGCCAGACCAGCATTCCCGGCGTGTTCGCCGCCGGTGACGTGACCACGGTGCCGTACAAGCAGATCGTGATCGCCGTCGGTGAAGGCGCGAAGGCCTCGCTGAGTGCCTTCGATCACCTGATCCGCACCTCCGCGCCGGCCTGATCGAGACGCGAAAAATAAAGGGGAGCAGCCGTGCGGTTGCTCCCCTTTTTGCTTTTACGCTGGACCTGCTGTCAGCCGGCGTGCAGCACGCAGCGATTGCGCCCGTCGTGCTTGGCCTGATAGAGCGCCTGATCGGCCTGTTGCAGCAGGCGTTCGTAGTCCGGATGACCGTCATGCACGGCCATGCCGATGCTCACTGTCATCTGCAGCACGTCGCCGCTGGACAGGCGAAAGTGCTCGCGGGCGATGCGCTCGCGCAGCTTCTCCGCCGCCGCCAGCGCCTGATTGGGGTTGATGTCCACCAGCACCAGCAGGAACTCTTCGCCACCCAGGCGGAACGCATAGTCGCCACCGCGGGTGTTGCTGGCCAGAAGCGCACCGACCTGTTGCAGAATCTGGTCGCCGGCGTCGTGCCCATGGGTGTCGTTGATACGCTTGAAATGATCGACGTCGATGGCCAGTACGCCGAAGGTGTTGTTCGACTGGCGCGCGTAGAGCACTTCCTTGGCCATCACCACCGGCAGGAACTTGCGGTTGAGCAGCCGCGTCAGCACGTCACGGCCGGCTTCCAGGTCGTTGGCCTGCTCGAACAGACTGTCGAGCAGGAACTTGATGGAGCGCGTCTGCTCGCGGATCTGGTGCAGCTTGGCCAGGCGACCGGCGGGATCTCCCAGGGTGGCGATAGCCTTCAGCTCGTCATCGATCCGCGTGATGTAGTCGAGGATGCTCGCGCTCTCCGGCGAGCCCTGGAAGGCATGCGAAGCCTTGTGGCGGAACCACAGACCGAACTCGGAGCCGGCCAGCTGCGGCAGCGCGCCGGTGAGGTTGCCGATGGCCAGGTCGAACATCAGCTGGTTCTCCCAGTCCAGCAGTGCCGCACGCTGACGCTCCTTTTCGACACCGATGTTCTGCGACACGGAGAACAGCCGATACGCTTCCTCGGCGCGCGAGTTGCGGTCGTGGGACTGCGAGTAGGCGAAGCAGATGATCTCCACCGCCAGATCGATCAGATCGGCGCCCATCCGTGCGGCCTTGCGCCGTACTGGTTCTTCGAGCTCGCGCTGTTCCAGCAGTTGGCGCAGGCGGCCCTTGAGCAGCCGCGAGCCGCGCAGCACCAGGCTGACCGGAATCTCGATGCGTGCATGGATGTCGCCGACCTTGCGCTGCAGGTCGACCACTGCGTCAAGGTCGCCATGGGCCGTCGAAGAACAGACCGTGATGATCCACTTCTGCATGGACTTGCCGAGACGGGTCTTGACCTGCTCATGAGAGAGAAAGCTGGCCGAATGGGGCTCGGCGAGCATCTGTGAATAGAAGTGCTCGGCCAGTTCCTGGCTTTTCTCGTTCGCCACCGCCTGCAACGCGGCGGCGGCTTCGGCCGGATAGCCGTCCAGCAGGCGCAGCCACTCGGCGACCAATTGATGGTTGGATATTTGCTGCATTGGGGACTCGCTAGGAGGGGCGGGCGTCCCTGCCGGCCCCGACGTGATCAGGGGGTTGGACGACCCTGCGTTTCGAGCTGGCTGACCTGCGCGTTGACCCAGTCTTCGGCACGCTGGTTGAGTTCGGCGACCGCACGCGGGCCTTCGCTCTCGGCGTACATGGCCGGGCCGATGACCACCTGGATGGTGCCGGGGCGCTTGCCCCAGCCGGCCTTGGGCCAGAACATCCCGGCGTTATGCGCGATCGGTAGGACCGGCAAGCCGGCATTGACTGCCAGCGAGGCGCCGCTGCGCGAGAACTTGGCCGGCTGGCCGACCGGTACGCGGGTGCCCTCGGGGAAGATCAGCACCCAGGCGCCCTGCTCCAGGCGTTCGTGACCCTGCTTGGCGACCTGGCGCAGCGCCGCCTTGGGGTTGTCGCGATCGATGGCGATGGGCTTGAGCAGCATGATCGCCCAGCCGAAGAACGGCACCCGCAGCAGCTCGCGCTTGAGTACCTGGGTCAGCGGCTCGAAATAGGCCGAAAGGAAGAAGGTTTCCCAGGTGCTCTGGTGCTTGGCCAGGATCACGCAGGGGCGCGCCGGGATGTTCTCCGCGCCATGCACCTCATAGCGCAGGCCGACCAGCGTTTTCGCCAGCCAGACGGCGCAGCGGCACCAGTTCTGCACTACAAAGCGGTAGCGCGGACGGAACGCCATGAACGGCGCGAAGACCAAGCTGACCAGGCACCAGGCGAACGCGGTGAAAGCCAGCAGGAAGTAGAACAGCGCGATGCGCAGGGGCAACAGGCTCATCGAGGATTCTCGAGCAGATGATCGACAACGGCGGCCAGGTCATCGAAGACCTGGGTACCCGGCGGCAGCGTGCCTTCCAGGGTGCGCAGACCCTTGCCGGTCCTGACCAGATAGGGCACACCGCCGAGCAGCATGCCGGCATGCAGATCGCGATGACTGTCGCCCACCACCGGCACGCCTTTCAGGTCGGCGAGACCGAAATGTTCGGCAATGCTGCGATACATCCCCGGTTTCGGCTTGCGGCAGTCGCAGCCGTCGTCGGGGCCGTGCGGGCAATGCACGATCAGCTCGATGCGACCGCCCTGCTCCATCACCAGCTGCTGCATCTTGAAATGCATGTCGCTGAGGGTGCTTGCATCGAACTTGCCGCGCGCCACGCCGGACTGGTTGGTGGCCACCGCCACCGTCCAGCCGGCCTTGCACAGCCGGGCGATGGCTTGCAGCGAGCCGGGGATCGGAATCCATTCCGCCACCGACTTGACGTACTCGTCGGAGTCCTCGTTGATCACTCCGTCGCGGTCCAGCACGATCAGCTTCACCGGCTTAGCCAAGTGCGGAAATATCGGCGACACCAAGGAACAATCCTCTCAGCCGGGCCAGCAAGGCATAACGGTTGGCGCGCACCGAGGCATCCTCGGCATTCACCAGCACCGCCTCGAAGAAGGCATCCACCGGGCCACGCAGGTGCGCCAGGCGCTCCAGCGCCTCGCGGTACTGGCGCGCGGCGGCCAGCGGCTGTACGGCCTGCTCGGCCTGCTGGATCGCCGAGTACAGCGAGAACTCGGTGGCATTGTCGAACCAGCGCGGTTCGACCGCTTCCGGCAGCTTCGCCTCGAACTTGCTCAGCAGGTTGGACACGCGCTTGTTGGCGGCTGCCAGCGCCTCGGCTTCCGGCAGTCGACGGAAGGCCTGCACCGCCTGCACGCGCTGGTCGAAGTCCAGCGCCGAACCCGGCTGCACGGCACGTACCGAGAGGTAGGCGGCGGTGTCGACGCCCTCGTCCTCGTAGCGCGCGCGCAGGCGGTCGAAGATGAATTCCAGCACCTGATCGGCCAGGCCCTGCTGCTTGACCCGCTCGCCGAACTGGCCGATGGCGAAGTTCACCGCTTCCACCAGATCGAGGTCCAGCTGCTTTTCGATGAGGATGCGCAGCACGCCCAGCGCAGCGCGGCGCAGCGCGTAGGGGTCCTTGGAGCCGGTGGGAAGCATGCCGATGCCGAAGATGCCGACCAGGGTGTCGAGCTTGTCGGCCACCGCCACGGCGGCACCGGTCAGGGTGCCCGGCAGCTCGGCGCCGGCGCCGCGCGGCATGTACTGCTCGTTGAGCGCCAGGGCGACGTCCTCGGCTTCGCCGTCGTGCAGTGCGTAGTAGTAGCCGGCGATGCCCTGCATCTCCGGGAACTCGCCGACCATCTCGCTGGCCAGATCGCACTTGGACAGCAGGCCGGCGCGCGCGGCACGGGTGGCGTCGCCGCCGATGCGCGCGGCGATGAACGCGGCCAGCTTGCTGACGCGCTCGGCCTTGTCGAACACGCTGCCCAGCTGGGCCTGGAACACCACGTTGGCCAGGCGCTGGTTGTTGTCTTCGAGGGCGTGCTTCTTGTCCTGCTTGAAGAAGAACTCGGCGTCGGTCAGACGCGGGCGCACCACCTTCTCGTTACCGGCGACGATCTGCGCCGGGTCTTTCGATTCGATGTTGGCCACGGTGATGAAGCGCGGCAGCAGCTTGCCGTCGGCATCCAGCAGGCAGAAGTACTTCTGGTTGTCCTGCATGGTGGAGATCAGCGCCTCCTGCGGCACGTCGAGGAAGCGTTCCTCGAACGAGCAGACCAGCGGCACCGGCCACTCCACCAGCGCGGTCACTTCATCCAGCAGCGCCGGCGGCACGATGGCCGTGCCCTGCTGTTCGGCGGCCAGCTGCTCGACGCGCTTGGCGATCAGCTCGCGGCGCTCGGCGAAGTCGGCGATCACATGCGCGCCGCGCAGGTCTTCCAGGTAGCTCGCGGGCTTGGAGATATGCACCTGTCCCGGGCTGTGGAAGCGGTGGCCGCGCGATTCGCGACCGGCGCGTTGGGCGAGGATCTCGCAGTCGAGCACCTGCTCGCCGAACAGCATCACCAGCCACTGGGTCGGACGCACGAACTCTTCCTTGCGCGCGGCCCAGCGCATGCGCTTGGGAATCGGCAGGTCGGCGAGCGAGGTCTCGACGATGCCCGGCAGCAGCTGCGCGGCCGGCTGGCCCTCGATGGTGCGGCTGAACTTGAGCTTCGGCCCGCTGCGGTCGATCTCCGCCAGGTCTACGCCGCACTTGCGGGCGAAGCCCAGGGCGGCCTGGGTCGGCTCACCCTCGGCATTGAAGGCGGCCTGGATCGGCGGGCCGTCGAGGTTGACGCTGCGATCGGGCTGCTGGGTCGCCAGCTGCTCGACCACGACCGCCAGGCGCCGCGGCGCGGCGAAGAAGCGTGCTGCGGCATAGCCGAGGCCGGCGTCCTTCAGGCCCTTCTCGATACCGGCGAGAAAAGCCTCGCCCAGGCTTTTGAGCGCCTTGGGCGGCAGCTCTTCGGTACCCAGTTCGACCAGAAAATCCAATGCACTCATTCTTGAGCCTCCAGCTTGGCCAGCACTTCGTCACGCAGATCGGGGGTCGCCATCGGGAAGCCGAGACGCGCCCGGGCCAGCAGGTAGCTCTGGGCGATCGAGCGCGCCAGGCTGCGCACGCGCAGGATGTACTGCTGGCGCGCGGTCACCGAGATGGCGCGGCGCGCGTCGAGCAGGTTGAAGGTGTGCGAGGCCTTGACCACCATTTCGTAGGCCGGCAGCGGCAGTTCCAGACCGATCAGCCGGTTGGCTTCGCTCTCGTAGAAATCGAACAGCTCGAACAGCTTGTCGACGTTGGCGTGCTCGAAGTTGTAGGTCGACTGCTCCACCTCGTTCTGGTGGAACACGTCGCCGTAGGTCACGGTGCCGAACGGGCCGTCGGCCCAGATCAGGTCGTACACCGAGTCGACGCCCTGCAGGTACATGGCCAGGCGCTCGAGACCGTAGGTGATCTCGCCGGTGACCGGGTAGCACTCGACGCCGCCGACCTGCTGGAAGTAGGTGAACTGGGTGACTTCCATGCCGTTGAGCCAGACTTCCCAGCCCAGGCCCCAGGCGCCGAGGGTCGGCGATTCCCAGTTGTCCTCGACGAAGCGTACGTCGTGCACCGAGGTGTCGACGCCGATGCGGCGCAGCGACTCGAGGTACAGATCCTGGATGTTGTCCGGGTTGGGCTTCAACACCACCTGGAACTGGTAGTAGTGCTGCAGGCGGTTGGGATTCTCGCCATAGCGGCCATCGGCCGGGCGGCGCGAGGGCTGAACATAGGCGGCGTTCCAGGTCTCCGGACCGATGGCGCGCAGGAAGGTGGCGGTGTGAAAAGTACCGGCGCCCATTTCCATGTCGTAGGGCTGCAGAACCACGCAACCCTGCTCGGCCCAGTAGCTCTGCAGGGCGAGGATCAGGTCTTGGAAGGTGCGCACGGCAGGCGTAGTCTGGCTCAAAATTTCACCTGTGCTGGGCTTCGACAGAAAGCCTCGGAGTATACCTCCCGCGCCCCTGCGCTTGCGACGGTTTCCGGGCACGGCACGCCGGCGCGAGGATGGCTATGCCACGGTGCAACTGGTGCGGCAGCGACCCGCTGTACATCGCCTACCACGATCACGAATGGGGCGTGCCGACGCGCGACCCGCAGGTGCTGTTCGAATTCCTGCTGCTCGAGGCGTTCCAGGCCGGGCTCTCGTGGATCACTGTGCTGCGCAAGCGCGAGCGTTACCGGCAGGTGCTGTTCGGCTTCGACGCCGAGCGTCTGGCGATCATGAGCGATGCCGAGATCGACGAGCGTATGCAGGACCCCGGCATCATCCGCAACCGCCGCAAGCTCGAAGCCGCGCGTGGCAATGCGCGCGCCTGGCTGCGGCTGGACGATCCGGCCGGCTTCGTCTGGTCGTTCGTCGGCGGTGTGCCGAAGATCAACCGCTTCGCGCGCATCGATCAGGTGCCGGCGGTTTCCGCCGAAGCCGAGGCCATGAGCAAGGCGCTGAAGAAGGCCGGTTTCAGCTTCGTCGGCCCGACCATCTGCTACGCCTACATGCAGGCCTGCGGGCTGGTCATGGACCACCTGATCGACTGCGAGCGGCACGCCGCACTGGCGGGGTCGATCCCGCCCGGCGCGGGGCGCGTGGATGCCGTTTAGCCGCAGCACGGCGCTGCGACGCCCTCGCTCCACCCTGTCTGGCGCAAGCAGGTAAACTCGCGTTTTTGCTACCCGGAGTGCGGCGTGGAAAAACTCAAAGGTGCCCTGTTGGTCGGCGCGCTGCGCCTGGTGGCCGCGTTGCCCTGGCCGGTGGTGCAGGGGCTTGGCTCGGCAATCGGCTGGCTGATGTGGAAACTGCCCAACCGCTCGCGCGAGGTCGCACGGACCAACCTGCACAAGTGCTTTCCCGACCTCGACGCCAGGCAGCTGGACGCCCTCCTCGGTCGCACCCTGCGCGATATCGGCAAGACCTTTACCGAAAGTGCCTGCGCCTGGATCTGGCCGGCGCACAAGACCCTCGGACTGATCAAGCAGGTCGAAGGCCTCGAGGTGCTGGAACAGGCGCTGGCGTCCGGCAAGGGTGTGGTCGGCATCACCAGCCACCTGGGCAACTGGGAGGTGCTGAATCACTTCTACTGTGCGCAGTGCAAGCCGATCATCTTCTATCGCCCGCCGAAGCTCAAAGCGGTGGACGATCTGCTGCAGCAGCAGCGCGTGCAGCTGGGCAACCGCGTCGCGCCGTCGACCCGCGAAGGCATTCTCAGCGTGATCAAGGAAGTTCGTCGCGGCGGTTCGGTGGGCATTCCGGCCGACCCCGAGCCGAGCGAAGGCAGCGGCCTGTTCGTGCCGTTCTTCGCCATCCAGGCGCTGACCAGCAAGTTCGTCCCCGGCATGCTCGCCGGCGGCAAGGCGGTCGGCGTGTTCCTGCACGCGCTGCGCCTGGAGGATGGTTCCGGCTTCAAGGTGATCCTTGAAGCGGCGCCCGAAGGCATGTACAGCGAGGATGTGGAAACCGCCGTGGCGGCCATGAGCGCGACGATCGAGAAATACGTGCGCGCGTATCCGAGCCAGTACATGTGGACGATGAAGCGCTTCAAGAAGCGCCCGCCGGGGGAGAAACGCTGGTACTGAGCGGGCCAGACGATAACGACAACAAGGACGAGCGAGCATGAACAACCAACGCCAGTACCCGCGCACCAGCATGAAGTGCCGGATTCGCATCAGCCATCCGGCCTTCGGCGATGTCTTCGCGCACACCCGCGATCTGTCGGATGGCGGCGTCTACATCAGGCATCCCGAGCTGGCGGCGCTGGCACCTGGCAGCGTGGTGACCGGCCAGGTGCAGGATCTGCCGATCCCGGCGCCGGTGCTGCGGCTGGAAGTGATGCGAGTGGATGCCGAGGGCGCCGGCCTGCGCTTTCTGCAGGACGACTGACGCGCGCGCTCAGTCAGGCGTGAGCTTGTCGAGGCGGCGCAGGAACAGCGTCATTTCCTTTTCCGCCTGCTTGTCGCCCCGCGCAACGGCGGCGGCGATGCCCTGCTGCCAGGCATGACGCGCACCGGGGATGTCGTCGGCGGCCTGCAGTGCCTTGCCGAGCAGCTTCCAGGCTGCCGAATACTTCGGATCGAGTTCTACGCAGCGGCGCAGATGCTCGGCCGCCCGGCCCGGCTCGCCGGCGTCCAGATAACCCTTGCCGAGGCCGAAGCGCAGCATCGGATTGTCCATGCCTTGCGAGAGCATTTTTTCCAGCGATTCGAGCATCTTCGGACCTTTTTCGGCAGGCGCTCCGGGGGGTGTCCTGCACTGTAGTGCAAAGCGTCCGCCGGGCAAGGCCGGCAGCATAAGCCATTGGTCTTAAGGAACGCTCGCGTGGCACTTGCGGGCGCGCGACGACACGCGAGCGGGCTCACCGGGGACTCAGTGGGCCTCATTGACCGCGCTGAGAAACTCCCGGGTGCGTTCCTCGCGCGGGTTGTTGAACAGCTCGTCCGGGCTACCCTGCTCGTGGATCCGGCCCTCATGAAAGAAGCACACCCGATCGGCGAACTCACGGGCGAAGCCCATCTGATGGGTCACCATCAGCATCGTCAGGTTGTGCGCCTCGCCGAGGCGGCGGATCACGTTGAGCACTTCGCCGCAGAGCTCTGGGTCCAGCGCCGAGGTCACTTCGTCGAACAGCATTACCTTCGGCCGCATCGCCAGTGCGCGGGCAATCGCCACGCGCTGTTGCTGACCGCCGGACAGCTGCGCCGGAAAGTGTTCCAGCTTGTCTTCCAGACCGACCATGGCCAGCAGTTCTTCGGCGCGCTCGCGAGCTTCGGCTTTGCTCAGCCCGAGTACCTGCACCGGCGCTTCCATGACGTTCTGCAAGGCGTTCATATGCGGGAACAGGTTGAAGCTCTGGAACACCATGCCGACCTTGCCGCGCACCCGGCGCAGGTGACGGGCGTTGGCCGGGACCAACTGCCCGCTGGCGTCGGGCATGTGTGTCAGCGGCTCGCCGTCGACCTCGATCACGCCCTCGTCGATGCCTTCCAGGGTCATCAGCACCCGCAGCAGGGTGGATTTCCCCGAGCCGCTGGGGCCGATGATCGCGACCTTCTCGCCTTCCTCGATCTGCAGGTCGAGCCCGTCGAGCACGGTCAGTTCACCGTAGCGCTTGGTCACGCCGGCGAAGCGCACCAAGGGGGTCGCCTGCGCCGGCTGTTGCGTTGTCGGGTTCAGGGTGTCCGTGGACTGCATAGGCGTATTCATCGGGCCAGCTCCATGCGGTTTTCCAGACGGCGCACGCACCAGGCGAGGCCGAGGCTGAGAATGAGGAAGAACAGGCCGACCATGGTGATCGGCTCCAGGTAGCGAAAACTCTCGGAGCCGATGTTCTTGGCCCGCTGCATGATTTCCACCACGGTGATTGCCGACAGCACCGGCGTGTCCTTGAGGATCGAGATCAGGTAGTTGCCCAACGCCGGCAGTACCGGACGCAGCGCTTGCGGCAGAATCACATCGCGGTAGGCGGTCCAGGGCTTCATGTTCAGCGCGGTGACGGCTTCCCACTGCGAACGCGGCACCGCGTCCAGTCCGGCGCGGTAGACCTCGGCGGTGTAGCAGGCGTAGTGCAGGGCGATGCCGATGATGCCTGCCTGCATCGCGCTGAGGTTGAGGCCGTAGTTGGGGAACACGTAAAACAGGAAGTACACCTGGATCAGCAGCGGCGTGCTGCGGATGAATTCGATCAGCCCGGTGATCGGCCAGGACAGCCAGCGCAGGCGGCTGCGCCGGCCGATGGCGAGGAACAGGCCAAGCACCACGGCAATGGCGAAACCGGCCAGGGCAATGCCGATGGTGGTCAGCGAGGCATCCAGCAGGCGCGGCAGGATCTCGCGGGCGAAGGCCCGGTCGAAGAAGTTCATGACAGGCCTCCGCGCATCCGTCCGCGAGCCAGCCGACGTTCCAGCTGGCGCATGCCGAAGTTGATTGCCTGGGCCAGGACGAAGTAGATCACCAGCGCCAGGCCGAAGATCTCCAGCGTCATCAGCGTCGCCTGATCCAGCTGGCGGGCACGGAAGGCGAGATCCGACAGGGTGATCAGCGACACCAGCGAGGTGTTCTTCAGCAATTCGATCAGCAGGTTGGTGCCGGGCGGAATTGCTGCGAGCAACGCCTGCGGCAGGATGATACGGCGCATGCGCGTCAGCGGCGTCATGTTCAGCGCCTGGCAGGCTTCGTGCTGGCCCCGGTGCACCGAGCGGATCGCGCCGCGCAGCACCTCGGCGCCGTAGGCACCGATGTTCAGGCCCAGGCCGACCACGGCCACGGCGAAGGCACTCATTTCGACATTGAACGGTGGCAGCGGCAGCACGAAGTACAGCCAGAACAGCTGCACCAGCAGCGACGAGCCGCGGAAGACCTCGATATAGGTGATGGCCAGCCAGCGCAACGGCGCCACCGGCGAAAGCCGCGCCAGCGCTGCGATCAGCGCACAGGCGATGGCCAGCAGGGAGCCGAAGAAAGTCACCTTCACGGTGATCCAGGCACCCTGCAGCAGCAGAGGAAGCAGTTCGATCATGATGGCGCTATCCGGTTTCCGGAGCGCTGAGCGAGGCTGCGCAGCGCGCCACGAAGCCTTGGTCAGCGTTCGCAGGCGGGACAGCGGGTCGGCGGAGCCAACCAGCCGTCCCGACGGGCTTCAGGCGCCGCAGAGTTCGGCGGCAGTCTTGTCGGTGACGTTGGAGCGATCGAAGCCGAACGGCTCGATGGTCTTCAGATGCTCCTCGCTGCCCAGCCACTGCTTGAGTTCGGCATTGACCGCGTCACGCAGCGCCTTGTCCTGCGGACGGAAGGCCAGCGCGCCATAGCCCGCGCGTGCCGGATCGTCCTTGAAGTCGGCGATGGCCTCGACATCGTCACCGGCCTTGTCTGCCAGCCCTTTCATGGTCAGCTGGGTGCCGATGGCGGCGTCGGCGCGACCGCTGCGTACGGCCTGCAGCTGCGAGGTGGTATCCGGGACCTGCAGGATCTGCGAATCCTTGATGCCGGCCTTGCGCGCATAACCGAGGTTCACCGTGCCGGACATGATGGCGATCTTCACGTCAGGGTTGTTGGCGATGTCCTCGTAGCTGCGCAGGTTCTTCGGGTTGCCTTCGGCCACCAGCAGGGTGTCGAGCAGGCGGTAGTGCGGGTCGGTGAACAGCACCTGCTTGCAGCGCTCTGGGGTGATGTACATGCCGGCGGCGATGAGGTCGAAGCGCCCGGCGC
The DNA here is from genome assembly GCF_056336065.1 of Stutzerimonas sp. 21-1. Lineage (NCBI taxonomy): Bacteria > Pseudomonadati > Pseudomonadota > Gammaproteobacteria > Pseudomonadales > Pseudomonadaceae > Stutzerimonas > Stutzerimonas sp. 21-1. The sequence goes on from NZ_CM150500.1 coordinate 18,943, forward strand.
GCAGGCCGGGGATCAGCGAGCCCCACTCGGTGAGCACCGGTTTGATGGTGTCGATCTGCATGCGCTCGAAGACCTTGCGCACGATCTCCGGTGATTCGCCGGTGACGCTGCCGTCGAGGGCGGTGTAGGCAAAGGGGGTTTCGTTGGCGTAGCCAATGCGGACGCTGCTGCTGTCCTTGATCTCTTCCAGGGTATCGGCCTGGGTCAGGCTGCCGAAGCTGATGCTGGCCAGAGCGGTACAACCGATCAGCAGCCGGCGAGTGAGTGTCGGGATGGTGGTGTTCCTCATGGGAGATTCTCCTGTTCCTTGTAGAGACCCGAGGAATCGGATCGTTGTGTTTTTTAGGAGGGATATCGCGCACTTGGTTGGTTGACGGGCTTTATGACGACGACAAGGTTCAAAAGGTTCGGCGGCAATAGTCTTTAGTAATTGATGTGCAGCACGAGATTGATCCTTGTCGATGCCAAACGGAGGGTACAAAAGCTCGGCATAAAAGGGAAATCGGTGGTCATTTGAGGTGAATTGATGCGATAGCGATGAATCCTGCCGAACTGCAGAGCTACAGCAATTCAGGAGTTCCCGCGGGAAAGCAGCGCTTGTCGATTGATAAAACTAAACGACCCGCCAGAGGCGGGTCGTAACATGCGGGCAGTGGCGTGGGTCTCAGGCGCTTAGAAGAAGGTCAGACCGGCCTGGAACAGGCGCTCCACATCGCGGATGTGTTTCTTGTCGACGAGGAACAGGATCACGTGGTCGCCGGAAGCGATCACCGTGTCGCTGTGAGCGATCAGCACTTCTTCGTCGCGGATCACCGCGCCGATGGTGGCGCCGGGCGGCAGGGCGATCTGGCTGATCATGCGGCCGACCACCTTGCTCGAGCGCGCGTCGCCGTGGGCGACCACTTCGATGGCCTCGGCCGCACCGCGCCGCAGCGAATGCGCGCTGACGATGTCGCCGCGCCGCACGTGGGTGAGCAGCGTGCCGATGGTCGCCAGCTGCGGACTGATGGCGATGTCGATATCGCCGCCCTGCACCAGGTCGACGTAGGCCGGGTTGTTGATGATGCACATCACCTTGCGCGCGCCGAGGCGCTTGGCCAGCAGCGAGGACATGATATTGGCCTCGTCGTCGTTGGTCAGCGCGAGGAACACGTCGGCATCGTTGATGTTCTCTTCCACCAGCAGATCGCGATCCGAGGCGCTGCCCTGCAGGATCACCGTGCTGTCGAGCGCGTCCGACAGATAACGGCAGCGCGCCGGATTCATCTCGATGATCTTCACCTGATAGCGGCTTTCGATGGCCTCGGCCAGCCGCTCGCCGATGTGCCCGCCGCCGGCGATGACGATGCGCTTGTAGTTCTCGTCGAGCCGGCGCATTTCGCTCATCACCGCGCGGATATGGCCCTTGGCGGCAATGAAGAACACTTCGTCGTCGGCTTCGATCACCGTGTCGCCCTGCGGCAGGATCGCGTGATTGCGGCGGAAGATCGCCGCCACCCGCGTATCGACGTTGGGCATGTGACGGCGGATCTGGCGCAGCTCCTGACCCACCAGCGGGCCGCCGTAGTAGGCGCGCACCGCCACCAGCTGCGCCTTGCCGCCGGCGAAGTCGATCACCTGCAGCGAGCCGGGGTGTTCGATCAGCCGCTTGATGTAGTTGGTGACCACCTGCTCGGGGCTGATCAGCACGTCGACGGGAATCGCCTCGTTGTTGAACAGGCCGGTACGTACCAGATAGGCCGGCTCGCGCACACGGGCGATCTTGGTCGGGGTGTGAAACAGCGTGTAGGCGACCTGGCAGGCCACCATGTTGGTCTCGTCGCTGTTGGTCACCGCCACCAGCATGTCGGCATCGTCGGCACCGGCCTGGCGCAGCACGGTGGGGAACGAGGCACGCCCCTGCACGGTGCGGATGTCCAGGCGGTCGCCAAGGTCGCGCAGGCGGTCGCCGTCGGTGTCGACCACGGTGATGTCGTTCGCTTCGCCGGCAAGATGTTCGGCGAGGGTGCCGCCGACCTGGCCGGCGCCGAGGATGATGATCTTCAAGACTGGACTCCCGAAACGGCGTTAGCGCCGGATACGCCGCGTGGCTGCGCGGCGATCTTGATCAGCTTTGCGTAGTAGAAACCGTCGTGGCCGTCGTTCTGCGGCAGCAGCTGGCGCCCGTGCGGCTGCGTCACGCCGAAGCCGGCGGGCAGGTCCAGCTCGCGTGCGCCTGGGGTGCGGGCGAGGAAAGCGGCGATCACTTCGCGGTTCTCGGTCGGCAGCACCGAGCAGGTCGCGTAGAGCAGCACGCCGCCGACCTCCAGCGTCGGCCACAAGGCATCGAGCAGTTCGCCCTGCAGCGCGGCGAGCGGCGGGATGTCGTCGGCCTGCCGGGTCAGCTTGATGTCCGGGTGCCGGCGGATCACTCCGGTGGCCGAACAGGGTGCGTCGAGCAGGATGCGCTGAAACGGCTTGCCGTCCCACCATTGCTCCGTGGCGCGGGCGTCGGCGGCCAGCAGGTGGGCGCTGAGCTGCAAGCGGTCGAGGTTTTCCTGCACCCGCGCCAGACGCTTGGGTTCCAGATCCAGAGCGACCACCTCGGCCAGTTGCGGCTCGCGCTCGAGCAGGTGGCAGGTCTTGCCGCCCGGCGCGCAGCAGGCGTCCAGCACGCGCTGGCCGGGACCGAGATCGAGCAGCCCGGCGGCCAGCTGCGCGGCTTCATCCTGCACACTGACGCGCCCGTCGGCGAAGCCCGGCAGCTGCTGCACGTCGCAGGGGCTGGCCAGGCGGATACCGTCTTCGCTGAAATCGCAGGCGAAGGCTTCGACGCCGGCAGCCTGCAGCTCGGCGAGGTACTGGTCGCGGCTGCCCTGGCGCCGGTTGACCCGCAGCATCATCGGCGGGTGCGCGTTGTTGGCCGCGCAGATCGCTTCCCACTGTTCGGGCCAGTGCGCCTTGAGCGCCTTCTGCAACCAGCGCGGGTGGGCGACGCGGATCACCGGGTCGTGTTCGAGTTCGGCCAGCAGCGCCTCGCCTTCGCGCTGGGCGCGGCGCAGCACGGCATTGAGCAGGCCCTTGGCCCAGGGCTTCTTCAGTTTATCGACGCAGCCGACCGTCTCACCGATGGCGGCGTGCGCGGGGATGCGGGTGTGCAGCAACTGGTAGAGGCCCACCAGCAGCAGCGCCTCGACGTCGCGATCGGCGGCCTTGAACGGTTTCTGTAGCAGCTTGGCAGCCAGCCCGGCCAGTCGCGGTTGCCAGCGTGCGGTGCCGAAGGCCAGCTCCTGAGTCAGGCCGCGATCGCGCGCATCGACCTTGCCGAGCACCTCAGGCAGGCTGCTGCCCAGCGAGGCCTTGCCCGACAGCACGACGCTCAGCGCACGGGCCGCCGCCAGGCGCGGATTCATTGGCCGAGGACCAAGCCGGCGGCGAACTGCTCGCGGCGGCTGTTGTACAGATCAGCGAAGTCCAGCGGCTTGCCGCCGGGCAACTGCAGGCGGGTCAGGCTCAGCGCGCCCTCGCCGCAGGCGACGGTCAGCCCGTTCCTGCTCGCCTCGAGGATGTGTCCCGGCTCGCCCTGCCCGGCACCGAGGCGCGCGGCGTGAACCTTCAGCGCCTCGCCGCCAAGCGTGGTGTGACAGATCGGCCACGGGTTAAAGGCGCGGACCAGCCGCTCCAGTTCGACTGCCGGGCGGCGCCAGTCGATGCGCGCCTCGTCCTTGCTCAGCTTGTGCGCATAGGTGGCGAGGGCATCGTCCTGGGGCTCGGGTTGCAACGTACCGGCGGCCAGCGCTTCGACCGCCCGCACCACCGCCTGCGAGCCGAGTGCGGCGAGGCGGTCGTGCAGCGTGCCGCCGGTATCCTCGGCCGTGATTGGCGTGCTGACCTTGAGCAGCATTGGTCCGGTGTCCAGCCCCGCTTCCATCTGCATTACCGTCACGCCGGATTCGTCATCGCCGGCTTCGATCGCACGCTGGATCGGCGCCGCGCCGCGCCAGCGCGGCAGCAGGGAGGCATGGCTGTTGATGCAGCCCAGGCGCGGCAGGTCGAGCACCGCCTGCGGCAGGATCAGGCCGTAGGCGACTACCACCATCAGGTCGGCCTGCAGTGTCGCCAATTCGGCCTGCGCCGCGGGTTCGCGCAGGGTCTGCGGTTGATACACCGGGATGCCGTGCTGCACGGCGAGCTGCTTGACCGGACTCGGCGCCAGCTTCTGCCCGCGCCCGGCGGGGCGATCCGGCTGGGTGTAGACGGCAACGACGGCGCGGCCCGCCTCGAGCAGTGCCTGCAGATGCTGGGCGGCGAACTCCGGGGTACCGGCAAAAACGATGCGCATGGACTGGGTCATGGGGGGCTCGCTAAGAAAAAAGGCCTGCCGCAGCAAGCCTTTCGGGGAACGGTGATCAAGCCTGCTGGCGGTGCAGCTTTTCCAGCTTCTTCTTGATCCGGTCGCGCTTGAGGCTGGACAGGTAATCGACGAACAGCTTGCCGTTGAGGTGATCGCATTCGTGCTGGATGCACACCGCGAGCAGACCCTCGGCGATGATCTCGTAGGGCTGGCCGTCGCGGTCCAGCGCTTTCACCCGGACCTTCTGTGGGCGATCGACATTCTCGTAGAAGCCGGGTACCGACAGGCAACCTTCCTGGTACTGGTCCATCTCCTCGGTCAGCGCTTCGAATTCGGGGTTGATGAACACCCGCGGTTCGCTCTTGTCCTCGGACAGGTCCATCACCACCACGCGCTTGTGCACGTTGACCTGCGTCGCGGCCAGGCCGATTCCCGGTGCCTCGTACATGGTCTCGAACATGTCGTCGATCAGCTGACGGATGCCGTCATCGACCACTTCCACCGGTTTGGCGATGGTGCGCAGGCGCGGATCGGGAAACTCAAGGATGTTCAGAATGGCCATATGCGTTTGTGATGCACTTATGGAATAAAGTCAAAAGCCGCTGCTAAGATGCCCGGCAGCTCGGAAACCGGCTTCACGCCGCATTCCACAAGGGTTCCGCGGCGCTAGGGCGCTTCAGGCGAAGGCACATCATAAAGGGATTCACCACATGAGGAAATCACTACTCGCCCTGCTGCTGGTGGCGGTGGGCGGTATCGCCCAGGCCGCTGTGCAGCTGAAGGACGACCATCCGCAGCGCTATACCGTGGTGAAGGGCGACACCCTGTGGGGCATCTCCGGGCGCTTCCTCAAGGAACCCTGGAAATGGCCGGAACTCTGGCACGCCAACCCGCAGATCGAGAACCCGCATCTGATCTATCCCGGCGACAGCCTGAGCCTGGTCTACATCGACGGCCAGCCGCGGCTGGTGCTCAACCGCGGCGCCTCGCGCGGCACCATCAAACTCTCGCCGACGGTGCGCACCACACCGATGGCCGACGCCATCCCGACCATTCCGCTGGAGGCCATCAACAGCTTCCTGCTGAGCAACCGCATCGTCGACAGCGAAGAACAGTTCAAGGGCGCACCGTACATCGTCGCCGGCAACGCCGAGCGCGTGGTCAGCGGTGCCGGTGACCGCGTCTACGGGCGTGGCGCGTTCGCCGAAGACATCCCGGTGTACGGCATCTTCCGTCAGGGCAAGAGCTACGTCGATCCGGACAGCGGCGAGTTCCTCGGCATCAACGCCGACGACGTCGGCACGGCGGAAATCGTCGAGCGCGAAGGCGACATCGCCACCCTGCAGCTCAGCCGCACCAGCCAGGAAGTACGCCTCGGCGACCGACTGTTCGCCAGCGAAGAACGTTCGGTGAACTCCACCTTCATGCCCAGTGCGCCGGCCAGCGAAGTCGATGGGCTGATCATCGACGTACCGCGCGGCGTGACCCAGATCGGCCAGTTCGATGTGGTTACGCTGAACAAAGGCCGCCGTGACGGCCTGCAGGACGGCAACGTGCTGGCCGTGTTCAAGACTGGCGAAACCGTGCGCGACCGGGTGACCGGCGAGAACGTGAAGATTCCCGACGAGCGCTCGGGCCTGCTGATGGTCTTCCGCACCTACGAGAAGCTCAGCTACGGCTTGGTGCTGCAGGCCACCCGCTCGTTGGCGGTGCGCGACAAGGTCCGCAACCCCTGACTCGACAAGCCCCGCTGATGCGGGGCTTGTTCTATCCGCCATCAAAAACACCGCACGGATGCGGTGTGCTGAGCAAGGAGTGCTCGCCCATGCCATCCCTCTCGCCTGCCGAACTCGATGCCCGTCTACGCCTGCATCTGCTGCCCGAGCTGGGGCCGCGGCGCTGGCAGCGCCTGCTCGGTGCCTTCGCCGATGCCGCTTCGGCGCTGAGTGCGCCGGCCAGTGCCTGGCGCTCGCTGGGGTTACCAGCCGGCTGTGCCGAAGCGCGGCGTAGCGATGCAGTTCGCGAGCGCGCCAGTGCCGCGCTGGCCTGGCTTGAGCAGCCGGGCCATCACCTGCTGTGCTGGGACGACCCGAACTACCCGGCGCTGCTCGGCGAACTGGCCGACGCGCCGCCGCTGCTGTTCGTCGCCGGTGATTCCGCGCTGCTCGAACAGCCGCAACTGGCGATGGTCGGCAGTCGCCGCGCGTCGCGGCCGGGGCTGGACAATGCCCGAGCGTTCGCGCGCAGCCTGGCCGGTGGCGGTTTCGTGATCACCAGCGGGCTTGCGCTGGGCATCGACGGTGCTGCGCATCAGGGGGCGCTGGATGCGGGGGGCAGGACCATCGCCGTGCTCGGCACCGGCCTGCAGCGGCTTTATCCGCAGCGCCATCTGCATCTGGCCGAAGCCATCGTCGAGGGCGGTGGCGCGCTGGTGTCCGAGCTGCCGCTGGATTGTCCGCCGCAGGCCGGTAACTTCCCGCGGCGCAACAGGATCATCAGTGGCTTGGCGCTCGGCGTGCTGGTAGTCGAGGCAAGCCCGTCGAGCGGTTCGCTGATCACCGCCCGCCTGGCGGCTGAGCAGGGTCGCGAGGTCTACGCGATACCGGGCTCGATCCATCATCCGGGCGCGCGCGGTTGCCACCAGTTGATCCGCCAGGGTGCGACGCTGGTGGAAAACGTCGAGGACGTGCTCGAGGGCCTGCGTGGCTGGCGGCAGCTGGCACCGGCCGACCTGCCGGCAGCCGCGCCGGCATCGCATCCGCTGCTTGCCGCGCTGGTTGCCGCGCCCATGACCAGCGAGGCGCTGGCGGCAGAGGTACAGCTGCCGTTGGCGCAGTTGCTGGCACAGCTCACCGACCTCGAGCTGGACGGCCTGGTCGCCAACGAGAACGGTCTCTGGTGCGCGCGCCAACTCTGAGCTTCAGGTGATTTTCCCGTGGGCTTGGGTACACTGCCGCGGTCTTTCGCGTGGAGGTCGCCATGATCGGCAGTTGGCGTATACAGCAGGTCGCCCGGGTAGTGCGGGCCGGTGGCGTGATCGCCTATCCGACCGAGGCAGTCTGGGGGCTGGGTTGCGATCCGTGGGATGCGGCCGCCGTCCAGCGGCTGCTGGAGCTGAAGATGCGCCCGATGGAGAAAGGCCTGATCCTGGTCGCCGCGCACATCGATCAGTTCGACTTCCTCCTCGATGATCTGCCCGAGCGCTGGCTCGATCGTCTCGCCGGCACCTGGCCGGGGCCGAATACCTGGCTGGTGCCACACCGTGAACGGCTGCCGGAGTGGATCACCGGCCAGCACGACAGCGTGGCGCTGCGGGTCAGCGATCATCCGCTGGTGGCCAGGCTCTGCGCGCTGACCGGACCGCTGGTGTCGACCTCCGCCAACCCTGCCGGTCGCCCGGCCGCGCGTTCGCGGCTGCGGGTCGAGCAGTACTTCCCCGGCCAGCTGGACGCCGTGCTCAACGGTCCGCTGGGCGGACGACGCAATCCGAGCACGATCCGCGACGTGCGCAGCGGCGAGGTGATCCGCGCGAGCTAGCGGCAGGCCACGGCATCTCCGGGCCGGAAGCACCGCGCGGTGTGCCGTTACGGCAGCAGGATCGTCGAGCCGGTGGTTTCCCGTGCGGCCAGGCGGCGCTGGGCTTCGGCGGCGTCGCGCAACGGATAGCGCTGGCCGATCTCGATGTGGATCCGGCCGCTTTCGATCATCGCGAACAGCTCATCGGCCATCGCCTGCAGGTGTTCGGGCGTGTCGGCATAACCGGCGACCGTCGGCCGGGTGACGAACAGCGAACCCTTCTGCGCCAGCACGCCGAGGTTCACCCCCGTCACGGCACCGGAAGCGTTGCCGAAGCTGACCAGCAACCCGCGCGGAGCGACGCAGTCCAGCGAGATCTCCCAGGTGTCCTTGCCCACCGAGTCGTAGACCACCGGGCACTTGCGCCCGTCGGTCAGCTCCAGCACGCGCTGGACGACGTCTTCCCGGCTGCGGTCGATGGTCGCCCAGGCGCCCAGCGCCCGCGCGCGTTCGGCCTTCTCGGCGGAGCCGACCACGCCGATCAGCCGTACGCCCAGTGCCTTGGCCCACTGGCAGGCGATCGAGCCGACGCCACCGGCCGCGGCGTGGAACAGCACGGTATCGCCGGCCTGCAGCGGGTGGGCCTGACGCAGCAGGTACTGGCAGGTCAGGCCCTTGAGCATCGCCGCGGCGGCCTCTTCGAAGCTGATCGAGTCTGGCAGTTTCACCAGATTCCCCGCCGGCAGCACGTGATGCTCGGCGTAAGCGCCCAGTGGACCGGTGCCATAGGCGACACGGTCGCCGGGCTGAAAGGTACTGACGCCCTCGCCCACTGCTTCGACCACCCCGGCGCCTTCGTTGCCCAGCCCCGAGGGCAGGCTTGGCGGTGCGTAGAGGCCGCTGCGGAAATAGGTGTCGATGAAGTTCAGACCAATGGCGTGATTGCGTACGCGAACTTGGCCCGGACCCGGCTCGGCCACCGGCACGTCGATCAGTTCGAGCACCTCGGGGCCACCGTGCTGGCGGAATTGAATGCGCTGCGACATCTCAGGGCTCCTGCTGGGGATCAAAGAGACCTATCCAACCTGCTGCGCCTGCTTTAGTCAATCGAGCGGATGCTATGCTTGCCGGCCCGACCCACGCCCCGACACCCCTGCGCCCGCTCCGCCCGCGCGCGGTGCCCTCAATCGCAAGGTGATTCGTGAACGTCCGAACCGAAGCCGTCAAAGCCTATCTGCTCTCGTTGCAGGACCGCATCTGCGCCGCCCTGGAGGCCGAAGATGGCCGTGCGCGCTTCATCGAGGATGCCTGGACGCGGCCCGGCGGTGGCGGCGGTCGCACCCGCGTGATCGAGAACGGCGCGCTGATCGAAAAGGGTGGGGTCAACTTCTCTCACGTGTTCGGCACCGGCCTGCCGCCCTCGGCCAGCGCCCATCGGCCGGAGCTCGCCGGGCGCGGCTTCCAGGCGCTCGGCGTCTCGCTGGTGATCCACCCGGAAAACCCTCACGTGCCGACCTCGCATGCCAACGTGCGCTTCTTCATCGCCGAGAAGGAAGGCGAGGAACCGGTCTGGTGGTTCGGCGGCGGGTTCGACCTCACGCCCTACTACGGCGTCGAGGAAGACTGCGTGCTCTGGCACCGGGTCGCACGCGATGCCTGCGCACCGTTCGGCGCCGACGTCTATCCGCGCTACAAGGAATGGTGCGAGCGCTATTTCCACATCAAGCACCGCAACGAACCGCGCGGGGTCGGCGGGTTGTTCTTCGACGACCTCAACCAGTGGGACTTCGATACCTGCTTCGCCTTCCTGCGCGCGGTCGGCGATGCTTACCTGGAGGCGTACCTGCCGATCATCCGCAAGCGCAAGGACACGCCCTACGGCGAGCGTCAGCGCGAATTCCAGGCTCTGCGCCGCGGCCGCTACGTCGAGTACAACCTGGTCTATGACCGCGGCACGCTGTTCGGCCTGCAATCGGGTGGGCGCACCGAATCGATCCTGATGTCACTGCCGCCGCGGGTGAGCTGGGGCTATGACAAGCAGCCGCAAGCGGGTTCGGCCGAAGCGCGGCTGACCGAATACTTCCTCAAGGATCGCGACTGGCTGGCAGAGCGCCCCTGAGTACAACCCGGCGCTTCGCGCTCGTCTAAATAACTCGTTGATGTAGAAGGAATTCTGGATGGATCGCTACGGCGTCTTCGGCAATCCTATCGGCCACAGCAAGTCGCCGCAGATCCATGCCCTGTTCGCCGCGCAGACCGGCCAGGCGCTGCGCTACGATCCGCTGCTGGCGCCGCTGGAGGAGTTTCCGGCGTTCGCTCGGGCGTTCTTTGAGGGCGGCCAGGGTGCCAACGTCACCGTGCCGTTCAAGGAGCAGGCCTATCGCCTCGCCGACCAGCTGACCGAGCGCGCCCGCCGTGCCGGTGCGGTCAATACCTTGAAGAAGCTCGCCGATGGGCGCCTGCTTGGCGACAACACCGATGGTGTCGGGCTGGTCAATGATTTGCGCAACGCCGGTGTCGAGCTGGCCGGCCAGCGCATCCTGCTGCTTGGTGCCGGCGGTGCCGTGCGTGGCGTGCTCGAACCGCTGCTGGCGCAGCGCCCCGCGGCCTTGCTGATCGCCAACCGCACGCCGACCAAGGCCGAGCAGCTGGCCGCCGAATTCGCTGAACTCGGGCCGATCTCGGCCTGCACCTTCGCCGACGTGCCGGCCCCGGTCGACCTGATCATCAACGGCACTTCGGCCAGCCTGGGCGGTGACGTACCGCCACTGGCCGACGCGCTGATCGTCCCCGACCGGACCTTCTGCTACGACATGATGTACGCGGCCGCGCCGACGGCGTTCTGCCAGTGGGCGAGCGCGCGCGGCGCCCGGGTGCGTGACGGCCTCGGCATGCTGGTGGAGCAGGCCGCGGCGGCGTTCGAGCTGTGGCGCGGCGTGCGTCCCGAAACCGCGCCGGTGCTCGCCGAACTACGCCGCCAACTCGCTGGCTGAGCAGCGTTCAGAGACGGAATTGAATCCGCTGGTGCAGGTGTTGCGGGCGCTCCAGCTCGTCGAGCATGCCGGCGGCGATGCGGCGCAGCTGCACGCGTGGATCGTTGCGCGGCAGCCCGGCGACGTCGCTCAGATCATCGATGGACAGCTCCTCGCCCGCCGTGCCGGCATCCACCAGCGTCCATTTCAGCGGGTGTGAGGCGATCAGTTTCAGCGCGGCTTCCAGTTCCGATTCCTCTGCATGCGCCGCGAAGTCGGCCACCAGCATCAGCCGCTCGACACCGGCTTCGGTCATGCCGTTGAGCAGCGTGTACACCGCCTGGTAGAGGTCCTGCGGCTGGCCGACGATGGCGGCGTCCGGGGCGCTGGGCACCGACGGGCTGTCGAACAGGCAGATCACGCCGTCCATGCCGGCCACGCTGCGCGCCACGCTGGCGACATCGAACAGGTCGCCGGGCTTGGTGCGCAGCCCGGGACGCGCGGTGATCGAGTTGCAGTCGTTGAGCAGGGCCACGGCTTCATGCTGCCGGCTCAGCAGTTCGCAGAGCACGGCACTGCCCAGGCTGGAATGCGCTCCGTAGAGCGCGAACTTCAGGCGCGGCGTTTCGGCGTTGAGCATGGCGGCCGTCCTTTAGCGACGTGTGACCAGATAGCCGATCAACGCGCAGGCACCGGCGGCCAGTGCCACCGTGGTCCACGGATGCGCGCGGGCGCAGTCCTTGGCCATGCGGCCGGCATCGCGGGTCCGCCGCGACAGGTCGGCGCAGTGTTCGTCCCAGTGAGCGTCGTGCCAGAGCGCTTCGGCACGCGAGCGCAGATCCTGCAGACCGTGGCGGGAGCCGCGCGTGGCGTCGTGCCTGAGTTCGTCCAGGGCGCGCATGAGGGTATCGATCTCGTGCTGGACTTCGGCACGCGTGGTGGGTGTGTGGCTGAATCGCGACATGTGAGGCCTCCCCTGCAATCGATGTGAGCCAATTTGGACTCTGCGCCCTACCAAAGGTGCCACTCCGCCCGGGGACGGGGCGGCGCGATTGAGCTGGCCGCGCTACGCTCAGCGTAGTCGATGCTTGCGGCCTCGGCGTGGCGCCTCGGTGCATCGCACGCGAAAGCTGCGGTCCGCCTGGGGCGCGCATATACTGCGCGCCGCGTCTGTCGTTGCGGCGCGTCCCGTTTCCGAACTTTCCTGTGGGTGAAATCCGTGAAGCTACGTCAATCGTTCCTGGGGCTGCTGCTGGGATGCGGCGGTATCGTGCTGGCCACGCTGGCCTGCGCCGCGCCCAAGGGCCAGCAGGAACTGGCATCCGGCAGCGCCCTGCTGGTCGACCTGCGGACCAGCGAAGTGCTCTATTCGAGCAATCCCGATCTGGTCGTGCCGATCGCTTCGGTGACCAAGCTGATGACGGCGATGGTGGTGCTCGATGCCAAGCTGCCGCTGGATCAGGTGCTGCCGGTCACCATTCGCGAAGCGGTCGAGATGCGTGGCGTCTATTCGCGCGTGCGTCTGGGTAGCGAGATCAGCCGGCGCAACATGCTGCTGCTGACCCTGATGTCCTCGGAGAACCGCGCGGCGGCCAGCCTGGCGCACCATTACCCGGGCGGCTACGGCGCCTTCATCCAGGCGATGAACGCCAAGGCGCGGGCGCTGGGCATGCGCAGCACGCGTTACGTAGAGCCGACCGGGCTGTCCGAGCGCAACGTCTCCAGCGCCAACGATCTGGTCAAGCTGATCCGTGCCAGCCAGCAATACCCGCTGATCGAGCAGTTCAGCACCACCACCGAGAAGACCGTGGCGTTCCGCAAGCCGAGCTACACCCTCGGTTTTCGCAACACCAACGCACTGGTGCGCAAACCCAACTGGGACATTCAGCTGACCAAGACCGGCTTCACCAACGCCGCCGGTCATTGTCTGGTGATGCGCACCACCATGAACCGGCGCCCGGTGGCCTTCGTGGTGCTGGATGCATTCGGCAAGTACACCCACATGGCCGACGCCAACCGGCTGAAGAAGTGGGTCGAGACCGGTGCCGTTACGCCGGTTCCGGCGGCGGCGCTGGCCTACAAGCAGCAGAAGATGGCCCAGCGCCAACAATTGCTGCAGGCCGCGCAGTAGCGGAAAGAAGAAATGAAAAAACGCCGCATTGCGGCGTTTTTTCATGGTTGCCGGCTCAGAGCGAGCCGAGCCGCTGAACCACCAGGAAGAACACCAGCAGCACGCTGTTGATTGCCCAGGCGGCGGTCAATAGTCGCGCCATGTCGCCGTACAGCTTGTTGCGCACGTTGTCCGCGCACAGCCAGATTTCCATGATGATCCAGGCGGTGTAGCCGAGAATCAGCCCGAACATCAGCAGGTTGGTCGCCAGCGAGGCGCCGTTGAAGTAGGCGAACAGCGCCATGCCCCAGAGAATCTGGCTGGGGATCACGCCATAGAGCCAGAACACCACGCCCAGCGGGCGTTTGATCAGCAGGGAAGCCAGTGGGGATGACGATTTCATGGCTGCGATCCTTATTCCAGAAGGGCTCGGCCGTCATCCGCAGGACACTGCGGGTGGCGTTGACAAGGCGGCTCGCGAAATGCCGCGCTCGATTTCACTCTAGCCCTGTCCCGTCTGCGACGCAATGCCGCACCCTGGGAAGCTTCTGGGCGAATTTCTTGCGTTTGCGCAATTTCATTAGTTGATATTAATTCTTAAGATCACTCGCCTCCTCCATTCGCGGATCGCTCATGCTCCGTAGCCGTACGACAGCCTGGATTGCCCTCGCGGCCATGCTCCTGCATGTGCTGGCGATGCCGCTTGCCGGCAGCCTGTCGGCCGAGACCAAGCGTCTGCTCGGCTGGGGCGGCTACTGCCCGCTGGCGCAGCAGCTCGAACATGCCGGCCATGCGCAAGTGGCTGCCGACCAGGACAATTCCGCGCCGGCTGCGCACCATGCGAGCATGCCGCAGTGCTGTTGCGGTGCCGGTTTCGCCGGGCTTGCCGCGCTGCCCAGCGCCACGCCGCCGCTGCCCGATCCGCGTGCTCTGGTGCGGGTGCGCCTGCCCGCCGAGCCCGCATTGCTGCCAGCGCCGCGCCAGCAATGGCCGGCGCTCAATCCCCGCGCCTCCCCCATCGCCTGAAGCGGGCCGTTCGGCCCTTTCGATATCGAACCGTACTGGCATCGCGGCAGCGACCGCGCGCCGGTGCCCGATCGCCCGGCGCCTGTGCCGTCGGGCAACGAATCCGCTTCAAGGATAAACAGCGATGCCACTTTCCCTGCGCGCCCCGCGCCGCTCCACCCTGCCCTGCGTGCTGGCCGGCTCGGCCCTGCTGACGCTCTGTACGACGGCGATTGCCGACAACCGCGCCGATTCCGCCCTGAGCCTGGGCACCACCACGGTTACCGCCGATAGCAGCGGCCCGCTGCAGACCAGCAGCGTCATCAGCTCGGTCGACCTGCTCGGCGGCGACATCCTCGAACAGCAGCCGGTGCTCTACAGCTGGGAGCTGTTCCGCCGCGCGCCAGGGGTGATGCTCACCGAATTCGGCCAGGGCACGACTTCGGGCAAGCTGTCGTTCCGCGGCTTCAATGGCGAGGGCGAGGTCAACGCGGTCAAGCTGCTGATCGACGGCATTCCGAGCAACAGCAACGACGGCAACATGCCCTACCTGGACATGCTGTTCCCGCTGGAAATCGACGGCATCGAGGTGGTGCGCGGCACCAACGACCCGCGCTATGGCCTGTACAACATCGCCGGCAACGTCACCGTGCATTCGCGCACCGGCGGCGATTACGGCAAGGCGCGGCTGCGCTACGGCAGCTACGACACCCAGGAACTGCAGGTGGCCAAGGGCATCGAGGGCAGCAATTGGACGCAGAACTACTTCATCGGCCAGCAGAAGAGCGGCGGCTATCGCGATCACGCCGACGCCGAGCGCACCAGCCTGTCCGGCAAGTGGTTCTACCAGCCGGACTCCGGCACCTGGCGTCTGGGCCTGATCGCCCGCCACTACGAGGCCGACGCCAACGAGCCGGGTTACCTGTCACGCGAGGATGCGCGCCACTCGCCGCATGAGTCCTACGCGCTGTCGGCGACCGACATGGGCGAGCGCGAGATGAACCAGCTCAGCCTGCATCTGGACAGCGAGCTGGCCGCCGATCTGTCGTGGGCCACCAAGGTCTGGCTCAACACCCTGGACGACGACCGCTGGGTACGCTTCTCGCAATCGGCGCCGCAGCAGCAGCGCACCACCGAGGAACGCCACTACGGCGCGCGCAGCTCGCTGACCTACCGTCCGGAGGTGGCCTGGCTGTATGACTTCTCCCTCGAAGGCGGGCTCGACACCGAGCAGCAGCGCAACCGCAGCGAGCGCTACACCAGCGTTGAACGCGAGCCGGTGGCGCAGACCCGCGACCAGCGCTTCGACTACGACAGCTACGGCGCCTACCTGCAGGCGGTGATTCAGCCGGTGGAGTCGCTGAAGATCATCCCGGCGTTTCGCGTCGATCGCATCGAGGGTGACTACACCGACGAGCTGACCGGCAACGACTACGCGGTCAACGACTACGGCACCATCGAGCAGCCGAAGATCAGCCTGGTCTACACCCCGATGAAGGCGCTCAGCCTGTACGGCAACTGGGGCCGCACCTTCCAGATCGGCACCGGCGCCGCGGCCTACAAGGTGCCGCCGCGCACCGCCGACCTGTCGCCGTCGATCAACGACGGCTGGGAAACCGGCCTCAAGTTCAACCCGACGCCCTGGCTCGACGGTCGCATCGCCTACTGGGAGCAGGTGGCCTCCGACGAGGTGCGCCGCCGGCTCAACGACCCCAGCGGCGAATCGGAAAACCTCGGCCAGACGCGGCGCTGGGGCTACGACGCGCAGCTCAACCTCTACCCGAGCGCGGAGCTGAGCCTGTGGCTGGCGCACTCCTGGCAGTTCTCCGAAATCGAGAAGGCCGACCCGAGCCTGCCGGCCAGCCAGGGCCAGGAGATCGACCATGTGCCGCAGCGCCTGTATTCGGCCGGCAGCACCTATCAGGCGACGCCGGACCTGCAGCTCAGCGCCTGGCTCAACGGCCAGACCGACTACTACCTCGAGCGCGAGAACACCCAGGGCACCTACGGCGGCTATGTGCTGTTCAACCTTGGCGCCAGCTATCAGCTGACCGAGCAGCTGGCCGTCGACCTGCAGCTGAAGAACCTCACCGACCGCTACTACGAGTACGTCTGGTACGACGGCGTGCAGTCACTGCATGCGCCGGGTGACGGCCGCGCGCTGTACGCCGCCGTGACCCTGGACTTCTGAGCGGCATGAAGCGCTACCTGTTCCTGGCGCACCGCTGGCTCGGCATCGTCCTCGGCGTGTTCGTGCTGCTGTGGATCGTCAGCGGCATGGTGATGCTCTACGTCGGCTATCCCAAGCTGACCAGCGCCGAGCACCTGGCGCGGCTGGCACCGCTGGCCGGCGATTGCTGCGTCGCACCCGGGGTGGCGCTGGCGGCCGCGGGCGGCGCACGCCCAGCGAGCCGTCTGCGCCTGACCAGCGCCGGTGGTTCGCCGCGTTACCTGCTCGACTATGGCGAGGGTCCGCTGGTCGCGGTCGATGCACGGAGCGGCCGGCGTATCGAGCGGATCGGTCCGGCCGAGGCGCTGGCCAGCGCGCGGCAGTTCGCCGGTGGCGCCGCGGTTCGTCTCATCGACCTGATCGAGGAGGACGCCTGGACGCGCAACCACGCGCTGGCGCGGGAGCGACCGCTGTACCGCGTGCAGAGCGCGGATGCCGAAGGCCGCCTGCTCTACGTCTCCAGCCATAGCGGGCTGGTGGTACGCGATGCGACCGCGCAGGAACGTGCCTGGAACTATCTGGGCGCCTGGCTGCACTGGCTGTATCCGCTGCGCGAGGTGCTACCCAAGGCGGCGTGGGCTGTGGCGCTGGTCTACGGCGCTCTGCTAGCGGGGCTGATGGTGCTGCTCGGCTTGCTGATCGGCGTGTTGCGCTGGCGCTTCGACGGTCGCTATCGCAACGGTTCGCGCTCGCCCTACCCCGGCGGCGCCGGCCGCGTGCATCACCTCGGCGGCCTGCTTGGCGGCGGCGTGCTGCTGTTCTGGCTGCTCAGCGGCATGCTGTCGATGGAACCCTGGGGGATGTTCCAGAACCGGTCGGGCATCAATGCCGGGGCGCTGGCGGGCGCGCCGCTGGCGGCCGGTGCCCTGCCCGGCGAGCTGCGCGCCAGCCTGCAGCGCCTGCGCGAGGCCGGTATCGAGGCGGTCGAGCTGGACTGGTACATGTCTGCCGGCGAGCCGTATCTGCTCGGCCGCGATGCCCGCGGCGCAACGCGCGTACTGGCGCTGGGCGACGCCGCTGCGGCGCGCCTGCGCCTGCCGCGCGCCGAGCTGGAGCGCGCCGTGCAGCAGGCCTGGCCGGAACAGGCGCCACAGTGCGACTGGCTCGAGCAGGCAGACCGGTACTACTACGCGCGCAGCGAACCCAGCCTCTACAGCGACCTGCCGCGGCGCCTGCCAGTGCTGCGCGTGCGCTTCGACGATCCGGCGGCGACCTGGCTGCACATCGATCCCTACAGCGGCATGGTCATCGAGCAGCTCGACGAGCGCCGGCGTGCGGTGCGCTGGGTGTTCAAGCTGCTGCACAGCTGGGACTGGCTGCCGCTGCTGCAGCGCCCGTGGCTGCGCGACGGCCTGCTGCTCGCGGGCAGCGCCGGAGTGCTGCTGCTTGGCGCCAGCGGTGTGCTGCTCGGCTGGCGGCGACTGCGGCGCAAGCCGCGGCGGCGGGCGGAGGTCAGGAGCAAGGCGGCGGCGGCGTCGTCACGTTAGGCAGGCAGGATGCAACGATGGCGAGGCGCTCGACTCCAACCTCTACATCGCCCCTGTCTTGCCGCAACGGATCGACGCATGAGCAACCCGGACAACGCCTACATCCAGTGGCTGGTCGACCAGTCCATGCTACACGCGGCGCGCCAGAGCGCGCGCCTCTACGCCGGCCAGTCGCGCCTCTGGCAGCGCCCCTACGCACAGGCGCGCCCGCGCGATGCCAGCGCGATTGCCTCGGTGTGGTTCACCGCCTACCCGGCGGCAATCATCACCGCCGACGGCGCCTCGGTGCTGCAGACGCTGGGTGACGAGCGGCTGTGGAGCGCGCTGTCGGAGCTTGGCGTGCAGGGCATCCACAACGGCCCGATGAAACGCTCCGGCGGGCTGCGCGGCCGCGAGTACACGCCCACCGTGGATGGCAACTTTGACCGCATCGGCTTCGATATCGATCCGGCGCTGGGCAGCGAGGAGCAGATGCTCCAGCTCAGCCGCGTCGCCGCCGCGCACAACGCCGTGGTGATCGACGACATCGTCCCGGCGCACACCGGCAAAGGCGCCGACTTCCGTCTCGCCGAAATGGCCCACGAGGACTATCCCGGCCTCTACCACATGGTGGAAATCCGCGAGGAAGACTGGTCGCTGCTGCCCGAGGTGCCGCCGGAGCGCGACGCGGTGAACCTGCTGCCGGCAGTGGTCGACCGTCTGAAGGAAAAGCACTACATCGTCGGCCAGCTGCAGCGGGTGATCTTCTTCGAGCCTGGCATCAAGGACACCGACTGGAGCGCCACCGGCGAGATCACCGGGGTCGACGGCAAGGTGCGCCGCTGGGTCTACCTGCACTACTTCAAGGAAGGCCAGCCGTCGCTGAACTGGCTCGACCCGACCTTCGCCGCGCAGCAGCTGATCATCGGCGATGCCTTGCACGCCATCGACGTCGGCGGCGCGCGCGTGCTGCGCCTGGACGCCAACGGCTTCCTCGGTGTCGAGCGGCGCGCCGAGGGCACCGCCTGGTCGGAAAGCCACCCGCTGTCGGTCACCGGCAACCAGCTGATCGCCGGCATGATTCGCAAGGCCGGCGGTTTCAGCTTCCAGGAACTCAACCTGACGCTGGACGACATCGCCGGCATGTCCCACGGCGGCGCCGACCTGTCCTACGACTTCATCACCCGCCCCGCCTACCAGCACGCGCTGCTCACCGGCGACAGCGAATTCCTGCGGCTGATGCTCAGGGAGATGCACACCATCGGCATCGACCCGGCGTCGCTGATCCACGCACTGCAGAACCACGACGAGCTGACCCTGGAGCTGGTGCACTTCTGGACGCTGCACGCCTACGACCACTACCACTTCCGCGGCCAGACGCTGCCCGGCGGGCATCTGCGCGAGCTGATCCGCGAGGAAATGTACGAACGCCTGACCGGCGAGCAGGCGCCCTACAACCTCAAGTTCGTCACCAACGGCGTGGCCTGTACCAGCGCCAGCCTGATCGCCGCCGCGCTGGGCATCCGCGATCTGGACGCCATCGGCCCGGCCGAAGTCGAGCAGATCCAGCGCCTGCACCTTCTGTTGGTGATGTTCAACGCCATGCAGCCGGGCGTGTTCGCCCTCTCCGGCTGGGACCTGGTCGGCGCCCTGCCGCTGCCTGCCGAACAGGTCGCGCACCTGATGGGCGACGGCGATACGCGCTGGATCAACCGCGGCGCCTATGACCTGGCCGATCTCGCGCCCGAGGCGCAAACCTCCGCCGAGGGCCTGCCGCGTGCCCGTGCGCTGTACGGCAGTCTCGTCGAGCAGCTGCAGCAACCTGGCTCCTTCGCCTGCCAGCTCAAGCGCATCCTCAGCGTGCGGCGCGCCTACGACATCGCGGCGAGTCGGCAGATCCTTATTCCCGAGGTGCAGGCACCTGGCCTGCTGGTGATGGTGCACGAACTGCCGGCCGGCAAGGGCGTGCAGCTCACCGCGCTGAACTTCGGCGCCGTGCCGATCAGCGAAACGATCTGCCTGCCTGGCGTCGCGCCGGGGCCGGTGGTCGACATCATCCACGAGCGGGTCGAGGGCGATCTGACCGAGAACTGCGAGCTGACGCTCAACCTCGATCCTTACGAAGGCCTCGCCCTGCGCGTGGTCAGCGCCGCCTCGCCGGTCGTGTGAGCGGCCCTTCGCGCGTCGGCGCCGCGCCGCTATAGTGCGCGGCGCCGATCGCCTCCCCTCTGCGAGAACCACCGTGCCGCTCAAGCCATTCCTTCGCCTGACCCGGGGCCTGCTCGTGCTGCTGGCGCTGGGCAGCGCCGCCGTTGCGGCACAGACCAGCTGCCCGGACGGCGAGCAGCCGCTCTGCCTGGGCGGCAACTGTTTCTGCGTGCCCGGCGCGGCCACCGACGCCCAGGTGGTGCTCGAGCGCGTGCAGCAGATGAGCGCGCTGGCGCTGCAGAGTTGGATCCAGCAGTCGCGCGAGCAGCTGATCGCCGCCGGTGCCGAGCCCATTCCGCTGCACCTGCGCCTGCAACTGGAGCCTTACTTCGACCTGGCGGTGCTGGAGACGGCGCGCTTTCGCGTTGGCGACCAGGTTGCGCTGGATGCCGGCAACGCGCTGCTGCGCAACCCGGACGTCAACGCCGTTACCCTGATCGACGTCATCGTGTTCCGCCGGCCGGCGGACGCGCAGGACAACCTCGCGCTGTGGGCGCATGAGCTCAAGCACGTCGAACAGTATCTGGATTGGGGCGTGGCCGAATTCGCGCGGCGCTACACGCTGGATCACCGCGCCGTGGAAAGCCCCGCTTACGCGCTGGAGCGCGAGGTCGAGCAGGCGTTGCGTCAGGCCGAGGCGCAACCCTGAGCTGCGGACATGAAAAACCCCGCCGCGGCGGGGTTTTCGGTCACAGCGCTAGCGTTCAGTACACCGGCACCACCGCACCGGCGTACTTCTCGGCCATGAATTGCAGGACGTCTTGGCTATGCAGCACCTCGACCAGCTTCTGCATGGCGGCGCTGTCCTTGTTGTCCGGCCGGGCGACCAGGATGTTCACGTACGGCGAGTCGCTGCCTTCGATCACCAGGGCGTCCTCGATCGGGTTCAGCTTGGCTTCCAGCGCGTAGTTGGTGTTGATCAGCGCCAGGTCGACCTGGGTCAGCACGCGCGGCAGGGTCGCCGCTTCCAGCTCACGCACCTTGATGTGCTTGGGGTTGTCGGCGATGTCCTTCGGCGTGGCGGTGATGCCGGCGCCTTCCTTCAGCATGATCACCCCGGCCTTGGCCAGCAGCAGCAGCGCGCGGCCGCCGTTGGTGGCGTCGTTGGGAATCACCACGTTGGCGCCGTCAGGCAGCTCGTCCAGCGACTTGTACTTGCTGGAGTAGGCGCCGAACGGCTCGATGTGCACGCCGGTGACGCTGACCAGATCGGTGCCCTTGCCCTTGTTGAACTCGTCCAGGTACGGCTGGTGCTGGAAGAAGTTGGCGTCCAGGCGCTTCTCGGCGACCTGGATGTTCGGCTGCACGTAGTCAGTGAAGATCTTGATCTCCAGCTCCACGCCCTGCTCGGCCAGCTTGGGTTTGACGAACTCGAGGATCTCGGCGTGCGGCACCGCGGTGGCGGCGACTTTCAGTTCTTCGGCCGCCTGAGCGGAGAAGGCGGCAACGGTAGCCAGGGCGGCAATCAGTTTCTTCATCGTTCGGTTCCTTCAGGAGTTGAGCGGGGTGCGATGGTTCGCTCGCCCTGGTTGCGGTTATTTGCGCGAAAAATGCGTGACCAGCCGGTCGCCGACGCTTTGCAGCACCTGCACCAGCACCAGCAGCAGGACCACGGTGACCACCATCACGTCGGTCTGGAAGCGCTGGTAGCCGAAGCGGATCGCCAGGTCGCCGAGACCGCCGGCGCCCACCACACCGGCCATCGCGGTGTAGGACACCAGGGTGATGGCGGTGACGGTAATCGCCGCGATGATGCCCGGCCGCGCCTCCGGCAGCAATGCGCTGAAGATGATCTGCCGGGTGGTGGCGCCCATCGCCTGGGTTGCCTCGATGATGCCGCGGTCCACCTCGCGCAGCGCGGTTTCCACCAGCCGCGCGAAGAACGGCGCAGCGCCCACTACCAGCGGCGGAATCGCCCCGGCCACACCCAGCGAAGTGCTGGTGAGCAGCACGGTGAAGGGGATCATCACGATCAGCAGGATGATGAACGGCAGCGAGCGCAGCACGTTGACCACGAACGACAGCGCGGCGTACAGCGGGCCGTTCTCGAACAGCTGGCGCGGGCCGCTGAGGAACAGCAGCACGCCCAGCGGCAGGCCGAGCAGGATGGTGAACAGCAGCGAGCCACCGAGCATCAGCAGGGTGTCCAGCGTGGCCAGCCAGATTTCGTACCAATCTACGTTGGTGAACAGGGCATCCATCAGCGCAATACCTCCACATGCACGTCGGCGGCCTGCAGGCGGGTCATCGCCGCGTTCATGTCTCCGCCGATCAGCGACAGCGTGAGCTGGCCGTAGGGGGTGTCCTTGATGCGGTCGATGCGCCCGGAAAGGATGCTGTAGTCGACCCCGGTTTCACGGGCGACCGTGCCGAGCAGCGGCTTGTAGGTCGAATCGCCCTGGAAGGTCAGGCGCAGGATGCGCCCCGGCACATGGGCGAAGTCGTCGTGCTGCTCGCCTTCGTCCATCGCCTCGTCTTCCAGCACGAAGCGTTGGGTGGTCGGGTGTTTGGGATGCAGGAACACCTCGGTGACCGGACCCTGCTCGACGATCGCGCCGC
Organism: Stutzerimonas sp. 21-1; assembly: GCF_056336065.1. Classification (NCBI taxonomy): domain Bacteria; kingdom Pseudomonadati; phylum Pseudomonadota; class Gammaproteobacteria; order Pseudomonadales; family Pseudomonadaceae; genus Stutzerimonas; species Stutzerimonas sp. 21-1. Next base: position 41,342 of record NZ_CM150500.1, read on the forward strand.
CGTCCATCACCGCCACGCGGTCGCAGACGCGGCGGATCACGTCCATCTCGTGGGTGATCAGCACGATGGTCAGCTTCAGCTCGCGGTTGATCTCGGCCAGCAGCTGCAATACCTGCGCGGTGGTCTGCGGATCGAGCGCGCTGGTGGCCTCGTCGCAGAGCAGGATGCTCGGCTCGGTAGCCAGCGCGCGGGCGATGCCGACGCGCTGCTTCTGGCCACCGGAGAGCTGCGCCGGATATTTGCGTGCGTGGTCCTTGAGGCCGACGCGCTCGAGCAGCGCGGCGACGCGGGCGTCGATCTCGCTGCGCGAGCGAATGCCGGCCAGGCGCAGCGGCATGGCGACGTTGTCCGCCACGGTCTTGGACATCAGCAGGTTGAAGTGCTGGAAGATCATGCCGACGCGCTGGCGGAAACGCCGCAGGCCGTCGGCGTCCAGCGCGGTGACATCTTCACCGTTGACCAGAATGCGCCCGCCGGAAGGCTCTTCCAGGCGATTGATCAGGCGCAGCAGCGTGCTCTTGCCGGCGCCGGAATGGCCGATCAGGCCGAATACCTCGCCGGATTCGATCAGCAGATCGATCGGCCGCAGCGCGACGACATCGCGGCTGGCGCTTCGGCGGCCGGTGCTCCGGTAGGTTTTGTGGACTTGCTGGAATTCGATCACGGGCGAACCTTGTGGGTGCGGTCGTTCGGGGCCGGGATTTGCGGCGAAAGGCGGGCATTCTACCCGTTCGGCGCCGACGTCGCTCGCCTGTGCCGAGTGCGCCCGGATGCGGCGGCGCGTCGGCAGGTCGTCGCCGCGTGGCAACCTTGCGGCGGTTGGTGCGGTCACTAACCGGTACGCCGTGAATCGATCACCCGGACGGCCCGCGGTTGTGGTCCGATCGTTCGCGGTTCAGCTCATCGCTAACCGAGGCCCATCATGACCGACAAGACCCCCCAACAGAGCGAGCTGGCCGGCACCGACACCGTCGACCGCGCCAATCACAACGCCAAGCTCGACCAGCTGGAAGCGTTCCGCAGCGACGCCACCGGCGAGGCGCTGCGCACCAATCAGGGCGTGAAGATCGCCGACAATCAGAACACCCTCAAGGCCGGCGGCCGTGGGCCCTCGCTGCTCGAAGACTTCATCATGCGCGAGAAGCTCACCCACTTCGACCACGAGCGCATTCCCGAGCGCATCGTCCACGCGCGCGGCTCGGCAGCTCATGGCGTGTTCAAAAGTTACGCTGACCACAGCTGGCTGACCAAGGCCTCGTTCCTCGCCGGCGAAGGCAAGGAAACCCCGGTGTTCGTACGCTTCTCTACCGTGCAGGGCTCGCGCGGCTCGGCCGATACCGTGCGCGATGCGCGCGGCTTCGCCACCAAGTTCTACACCGACGAGGGCAACTTCGACCTGGTCGGCAACAACATGCCGGTGTTCTTCATTCAGGACGCGATCAAGTTTCCGGACTTCGTGCATGCGGTGAAACCCGAGCCGCACAATGAGATCCCGCAGGCGCAGTCGGCGCACGACAGTTTCTGGGACTTCGTCTCGCTGACCCCGGAATCGGCGCACATGGTGCTCTGGACCATGTCCGACCGCGGTATTCCGCGCAGCTTCCGGGCGATGGAGGGTTTCGGCGTGCACACCTTCCGCCTGATCAATGCCGAGGGCGTCAGCCGCTTCGTCAAGTTCCACTGGAAGCCGGTCGCCGGCGCGTTCTCGATGGTCTGGGACGAGACGCTGAAGATCGCCGGCAAGGACCCGGACTACAACCGCCGCGACATGTGGGAGTCCATCGAGATGGGCGACTACTTCGAGTGGGAGCTGGGCGTGCAGGTGGTCGAGGAAGCCGACGAGCACAAGTTCGACTTCGACCTGCTCGACCCGACCAAGATCATCCCCGAGGAGCTGGTGCCGGTGCAGAAGCTCGGCAAGATGACCCTCAACCGCAACCCGGACAATTTCTTCGCCGAGACCGAGCAGGCTGCCTTCCACATCGGCCACATCGTGCCGGGCATCGACTTCACCAACGACCCACTGCTGCAGGGCCGGCTGTTTTCCTACACCGACACCCAGCTGCTGCGTCTTGGTGGGCCGAACTTCCACGAGATCCCGATCAACCGGCCGGTGTGCCCGTTCCACAACAACCAGCGCGACGCCTTCCATCGGCAGACCATTCACAAGGGCCGCGCCAACTACGAGCCCAACTCGATCGACAGGGGCTGGCCCAAGGAAACCCCGCCGGCGGCCCAGGGTGGCGGCTTCGAGAGCTATCCAGAGCGCGTCGAGGGGCACAAGATCCGCAACCGCAGCGAATCCTTCGGCGACCACTTCTCCCAGGCCACGCTGTTCTGGAACAGCATGAGCGCGCCGGAGAAGGAGCACATCATCGGTGCCTATACCTTCGAGCTGGGCAAGGTCGAGCGGGTGTTCATCCGCGAACGGCAGGTCAACGAGATTCTTGCCAATATCGACCTGGAGTTGGCCCGTCGCGTGGCCGAGAACCTCGGCCTGCCGGCACCGAGCGCGCCGACCGTAGCGCCGAAGACGCCGACGCCACAGAGTTCGCCGGCACTGAGCCTGATGAACCATGTGCCGGGCAATATCAAGTCGCGCAAGGTGGCCATTCTGGTGGCCAACGGCGTCGATGGCGCGGCGATCGATGCGTTCAAGGCCAAGCTGGCCGAGCAGGGCGCGCTGGCCAAGATCATCGGCCCGTCGCCGGCTCCGGTGAAGACCGCCGATGGCCAGATGCTGGTGGTCGACGCGGCTATGGACGGCATGCCCTCGGTGATGTTCGACGCCGTGTTTGTCCCCGGGGGTGCCGATGCGGCCGCGGCCATGGCCAAGTCCGGCGAGGCCAAGCACTACGTGCTGGAGGCTTACAAGCACCTGAAACCCATCGTGGTGCTCGGTGCGGCACGGCCGCTGCTGGCAGCGCTGAACCTCACTCCGGATGCCGGGTTGCTGGAGGGCGATGCCGTCGATGCGGTATTCGGCAACTTCGCCCAGGCGCTCGGCCAGCACCGGGTGTGGGCGCGCGAGGCTGCGGCGGCGGCGATCCCGGCCTAACGGCTGGGCGTAGGGTGGATGGCCGTAGCCATCCACGCGGTACGGCGGCTGGTCCGGCACGATGCGAAACCAGGCACTGACGCGTGGAAAATCGCTTCGCGAGTTTTCCACCCTACGCAAGCTCTGGCGCGAACAGGACTGTAGGGTGGATGGCCGAAGCCATCCACGCGGGGCGCCTCGTCAGCTGCCCGGCAGCTCACGCCAGTGCAGGAACAGCCGCAGGTCGAATTCGATCTGCCCATAGCCCGGCAGCATGTGTTCGCACAGCTTGTAGAAGGCACGGTTGTGCTCGCTCTCGCGCAGATGGGCAAGCTCGTGCACCACGATCATCTTTAAAAACTCCGGCGCCGCCTCGCGGAACAGCGCGGCGACGCGGATTTCCTTCTTCGCCTTGAGCTTGCCGCCCTGCACCCGCGAAACCGCGGTATGCAGGCCCAGCGCGCGGTGGGTCAGGTCCAGTCGATTGTCGTAGAGCACCTTGTCGATCGGCGGTGCGCTTTTCAGATGGTCCTGCTTGAGCTGCTGCACGTAGCCGTACAGCGCTTTGTCGCTCTGCACCTGATGGCGGTCGGGGTAGCGCCGCGCAAGGTAGTCGCCCAGGCGCTGCTCGGCGATCAGTTGGCGCACCTGCGCCAGCAGCGGCTCGGGGTAGCCGCGCAGGTACTTCAGATCGCTCATCAGGCGCGCTTCGGCCAGGCGAAGCTGAGCAGGAACAGCGCGGCGGCGCTGACCACGATGGACGGCCCGGCCGGGGTGTCCTCGTACCAGGACAGCGTCAGGCCCAGGCATACCGCTACGATACCCAGCAGACTTGCGCCCAGCGCCATCTGCTCCGGGGTGCGCGCATGGCGCTGCGCGGCGGCGGCGGGAATGATCAGCAGTGAGGTGATCAGCAGTACGCCGACGATCTTCATCGCCACGGCGATCACCACCGCGATCAGCAGCATCAGCGCCAGGCGGATCGCCGCCACCGGCAGGCCTTCGACGCGGGCCAGTTCCTCGTGCACGGTGATCGCCAGCAGCGGCCGCCACAGCGGAATCAGGATCAGCAGCACCAACGCGCTGCCGCCGATGATCCAGGCCAGATCGCTCGGCCCCACGGCGAGCAGGTCGCCGAACAGGTAACCCATCAGGTCGATGCGCACGTCATCCATGAAGCTCAGCGACACCAGCCCCAGCGACAGCGTGCTGTGCGCGAGGATGCCGAGCAGCGTGTCCGAGGCCAGTGGCTGGCGCTGCTGCAGGGTCACCAGCAGCAGGGCGAGCAGCACGCAGCCGACGGTCACCGCCAGGGTCAGGTTGACGTCGAGCATCAGCCCGAGGGCGACGCCGAACAGCGCGGCGTGGGACAGGGTGTCGCCGAAATAGGCCATGCGCCGCCAGACGACGAAGGAGCCGAGCGGGCCGGCGACCAGCGCCAGGGCGAGGCCGGCGAGCAGGGCGTTGAGCAGGAAATCGGGCATCTGGGGCTCTGTCTAGTGCTTGCAGTTCGGGCCGTGGACGTGGGGTTTGCCGATCACCACACTGCCGTGCAGGTCGTGGCGGTGATCGTGCTGGTGGTGATAGACCGCCAGGCTGCGGGCGTCCTGGCCGAACAGCTCGACGAACGCCGGGTCGGTGCTGACCTGCTCCGGATGGCCGGAACAGCAGACATGGCGATTCAGGCAGACCACCTGATCGGTCGCGCTCATCACCAGATGCAGATCGTGCGAGACCATCAGCACGCCACAGCCGTAGCGCTCGCGCAGACGACCGATCAGCCGGTACAGCTCGGCCTGGCCGGCGACGTCGACGCCTTGCACCGGCTCGTCGAGAACCAGCAGCTCCGGTTCGCGCAGCAGGGCGCGGGCCAGCAGCACGCGCTGCAGCTCGCCGCCGGAAATCTTTTGCAGCGGGCTGTCGATTACCTGTTCGGCGCCCACCTCGCTCAGCGCCGTCAGCGCGCGGGCACGATCTACGCCCGGCACCAGACGCAGGAAGCGCAGCACCGACAGCGGCAGCGTGGCATCGACATGCAGCTTCTGCGGCATGTAGCCGACCCGCAGCTTCGGCTTGCGCCAGACCTCGCCGCGCTCGGGCTTGAGCAGGCCGAGCACCACGCGCACCAGGGTGGTCTTGCCGGCGCCGTTGGGGCCGATCAGCGTGACGATCTCGCCGCGGTGCACCTGCAGATGCGCGCCTTGCAGCACGTCCTGGCCGGCGAAGCGCACATGGATGTCGTCCAGCCGCAGCAGCGTATCGCTCATGCCGCACTCCGGCACGGCGTGCACAGCCCGACCACTTCGACGGTCTGGCCTTCAACGGCGAAACCGACGTTGCGCGCGGCGGCCTCGATGGCCTCGGCGATGGACGGTTGCTCCAGCTCGATGGCGGTGTGGCAGCTGCGGCAGATGAGGAACTGGCCCTGGTGCGGATGCTCCGGATGGATGCAGCCGATGAAGGCGTTGAGCGAGGCGATGCGGTGCACCAGGCCGTTCTCCAGGAGGAAATCCAGCGCGCGGTACACGGTCGGCGGGGCGGCGCGGCGGCCATCCTGCTCGCTCAACACGGCGAGAATGTCGTAGGCGCCGAGCGGCCGGTGGCTCTGCCAGACCAGCTCCAGCACGCGCCGGCGCAGGGCGGTCAGGCGCACGCCCAGGCGCGCGCAGAGCGCATCGGCTTCGGCCAGCGCATGGCTGACGCAGTGGTCGTGGTCGTGGGGCGTGCAGGCCAGCGGAGTCTTGGACATGGGCGGCGACGTTCTGATGGAGAGACGTTATTATGTACCATTTCCAGCCTCCTGAGTGATAACCCGTGAAGCGTCTTTTCTCTCTCCCGCTGCTTGCCGCGTTGCTTGCAGGCAGCGCCGGCGCCCAGGCCGACATTCGCGTGCTGACCAGCATCAAGCCGCTGCAGCTGATCGCGGCGGCGGTGCAGGACGGCGTCGGCACGCCCGACGTGCTGCTGCCAGCCAGCGCCTCGGCGCATCACTATGCGCTGCGTCCGTCCGACGTACGGCGCATCCGCGAGGCCGAGCTGTTCTATTGGATCGGCCCGGATCTGGAGACCTTCCTGCCGCCGGTGCTGAAAGGGCGCAGCGGCGCGACTCTGGCGATGCAGCAGCTGCCGGGGCTGACGCTGCGGCACTTCGGCGACGCGCCGTCCGGCGCAGAGGCCGGGGAGCATGACGAGCACGACGAACACGGGCACGACGCGCATGAGCATGAAGCCGCCGCGGCGCACGAAGAAGACGAGCACGACCACGATCACCGCCCCGGCAGCCTCGACGCTCACCTGTGGTTGCTGCCGGCCAATGCGCGGGTAATCGCCGAGCGCATGGCCAGCGATTTCGCCGCCGCCGACCCGGCCAACGCGGCGCGCTATCAGGCCAACCGCGCAGCCTTCGCTCAGCGCCTCGAGGCGCTCGACGGCCGCCTCGGCCAGCGATTCGCCAGCCTGCGGGACAAACCATTCTTCGTCTTCCACGAAGCCTACGACTACTTCGAAGCCGCCTACGGCCTGCGTCATGCCGGCGTCTTCAGCGCTGGCGGCGAGGCGCAGCCGGGTGCCCGCCATGTCGCGGCGATGCGCGAGCGCTTGCAGCAAGCCGGGCCGAGTTGCGTGTTCAGCGAGCCGCCGGCACGCCCGCGCCTGGCCGAAACGCTGACCCGCGGGCTGCCGGTGCGGATGGCCGAGCTGGATGTGCTCGGCGTCAATCTGACGGTCGGCGCACGCGGCTACGAACAGCTCGTCGAGGGCCTCGGCGATACCCTGGCCGACTGCCTGCAAGCGCTCTGAGTCGCGGCTTACAGGCGCAGCTTCCGACTGGCGGAAGCTGCGCCGCCGCTGATCGGAATCCGCCCGGTTGGCATCTACCGGCCGATGATGCTTGATGTCGATCAGGTGCGTTTGCGGCGTTCATGACATAAGCTTCGCGCTTCGATTTTTCCCCTACGACACGAGGACGTGCAGCGCATGGCGAAGACGGGTGGGCCGGTCGCGGCAGAGAGCAAAATCACCTCCAGCATCCCCCTGCAGGTGGCCTCCGAAGATATCTGGGCGCAGAAGTATCGCCTGACCAACAAGGACGGCACGCCGATCGACGACAGCGTCGACGCCACCTGGCAGCGCGTTGCGCGCGCCCTGGCCGACGTCGAGCCGGCCGAGCAGCGCGAGCACTGGCACGAGCGCTTCCTCTGGGCGCTGCGCAACGGCGCCATTCCGGCCGGGCGGATCATTTCCAACGCCGGCGCGCAGGACTACAAGCCGGCGACCTCGACCATCAACTGCACCGTCTCGGGCACTATCACCGACTCGATGGACGACATCCTCGGCAAGGTCCACGAGGCCGGGCTGACGCTCAAGGCCGGCTGCGGTATCGGCTACGAATTCAGCACGCTGCGCCCGCGCGGCTCGTTCGTCTCCGGCGCCGGCGCGCACACCAGCGGCCCGCTGTCGTTCATGGATATCTTCGACAAGATGTGCTTCACCGTCAGCTCCGCCGGCGGTCGCCGCGGCGCGCAGATGGGCACCTTCGAGGTCGGTCATCCGGACGTGCGCGAGTTCATCCGTGCCAAGCGCGAAGACGGCCGGCTGCGCCAGTTCAACCTCAGCCTGCTGATCACCGACGAATTCATGCAGGCGGTGGAAGCCGACGGCGAGTGGCCGCTGGTGTTCCCGGTGCACGCCAAGGAAGCCGCCGAGCTGGACCTGAGCGACGCCGAGCACGTGCTCTGGCGAGAATGGCCGGTGCACGACAATTACATTGTGCGCGACGACGGTCTGGTGGCCTGCAAGATCTACGGACGGGTCAAGGCGCGGCATCTGTGGGACATGATCATGGTCTCCACCTACGACTACGCCGAGCCGGGCTTCATCCTCATCGACCGCGTCAACCAGTTGAACAACAACTGGTGGTGCGAAGCGATCCGCGCCACCAACCCCTGTGGCGAGCAGCCGCTGCCGCCGTACGGCTCTTGCCTGCTCGGCTCGGTCAACCTGACCAGCTTCGTGGTCGACCCGTTCGGCGCCGAAGCACGCTTCGACTGGGACAAGTACCGCGAAGTGGTGCGCATCTTCACGCGCATGCTGGATAACGTCGTTGAAATCAACGGCCTGCCGCTGGAACAGCAGCGCTACGAGATCGAGACCAAGCGCCGCCACGGCATGGGCTTCCTCGGCCTCGGCTCGACACTGACGCTGCTCAAGCTGCGCTACGGCAGCCCGGAAGCCTGCGTGTTCACCGAAGAAGTCGCGCGCGAGATGGCGCTGGTCGGCTGGGAGCAGGCACTCGAACTGTCCCGCGAGAAAGGCCCGGCGCCGCTGCTCAGCGAAACCTTCACGGTCACCGCGGAAATGCTGCGCAAGCGCCCGGAAATGGTCCGAGACGGCTACAAGGTCGGCGATCAGGTTGCCGGCCGCGTGCTGCACGCCAAGTACTCGCGCTACATGCAGAAAATCGCCGAGTACGCCCCCGAGCTGATCGAGGCGCTGGCCACCGAAGGCGCGCGCTTCACCCACCACAGCTCCATCGCGCCGACCGGCACCATCAGCCTGAGCCTGGCCAACAACGCCTCCAACGGCATCGAGCCGAGCTTTGCGCACCACTACTCGCGCAACCTGATCCGCACCGGTCGCAAGGCCAAGGAAAAGATCGAGGTATACAGCTACGAGCTGCTGGCCTATCGCACGCTGATCAACGAGCGCGCCAAGCCAGGCTCCGACGAGCCGGGCGAGAAGCTGCCGGATTACTTCATCACGGCCGACGATGTCACCCCGACCCAGCACGTCGATATCCAGGCTGCGGCGCAGAAGTGGGTCGACTCGTCGATCTCCAAGACCGCCAACGTGCCGACCGACTACCCGTTCGAGTCGTTCAAGGACATCTACCGCTACGCCTGGCGTCAGGGCCTGAAGGGTTGCACCACCTTCCGCTTCAACCCGGCGGCGTTCCAGGGCGTGCTGGTCAAGGACGCCGATCTGGAGAAGACCCTGTATCGCTTCACCCTCGAGGACGGCAGCGTGGTCGAACTCAAAGGCAACCAGGAAGTGGAATACGACGGCGAGGTGAACACCGCCGCCAACCTGTTCGACGCCCTCAAGGAAGGCTATTACGGCAAGTACTGAGCCGGGCCGCCAACTGAATAGTCGCCGGGCCGCCAGCGCCGCCCGGCAGGAGAAACCGCACCAATGACCGTAAAGATCACCCAGCGCATCAAGGGCTTCAAGGTCGTCGACGAGACCCTCGAACGTCCCGCTACGCCCGCGCCTGCCACCGATAGCAAGGCGGCCAAGCCCGTCAAGGTAGTGGAGATGGACGAGAGCCTGCAGCGTCCGGAAACCCTGATCGGCATGACCTACAAGATCAAGTCGCCGCTGTTCGAGCACGCGCTGTACGTCACCGTGAACGACATCGTGCTCAACGCCGGTACGCCGCACGAGCAGCGCCGGCCGTTCGAGATCTTCATCAACTCGAAGAACATGGACCACTTCCAGTGGATCGTCGCGCTCACCCGGATCATGTCAGCGGTGTTCCGCAAGGGCGGCGACTGCACCTTCCTGGTCGAGGAGCTGAAAGCGGTGTTCGATCCGCGCGGCGGCTACCTGAAGAAGGGCGGCGTCTACATGCCGTCCATCGTCGCCGAGATCGGTGCGGTGCTGGAGCGTCATCTGATCGCCATCGGCATGCTCGAAGGCCATGCGCTGGACGAAACCCAGCTCAAGTACCTGGCCGAGAAGCGCGCCGCCTACGAAGCCAGCCAGGGCGCGGTGGCGGTCGAGCCGGGCGAGGGTTTCCCGGCGGGCGCGCAGCTGTGCAACAAGTGCAATACCCAGGCCGTGGTGCAGATGGACGGCTGCGCCACCTGCCTGAACTGCGGCAACTCCAAGTGCGGCTGAGCTCGCCGGCCGGACGCTGCGTCTGAAAAAAAAGCCCGGGGTCGATGCCCCGGGCTTTTTTGTTGGTGCGGTGCTCAGCTCACCACGTTGTAGCACGGCTCGTAGGCCGCGCTGCCCGGCAGCTTCATGCGGTGCTGCTCGACAAAGGCCTGCAGCAGCTCGTCCAGCGGCTGCATGATGCAGGCGTCGCCGTGAATCTGGTAACGGCCGTGCTGTTCGATGCGGCGAATACCCTTGTCCTTGACGTTGCCGGCGACGATGCCGGAGAACGCGCGGCGCAGGTTGGCGGCCAGCTCGTGGGGCGGCAGCGCGCGGCGCAGCTGCAGGCTGGCCATCGCTTCGTGGGTGGGGTCGAACGGGTGCTGGAAGCTCTCGTCGATCTTCAGCAGCCAGTTGAAATGGAAGGCATCGTTGCGCTCACGGCGGAAGCGGCGCACCTCATGCATGCCGGCGACCATCAACCGTGCCACTTCGCTCGGATCGTCGATGACCACCTGGTAACGGCGCTGCGCCTGCTCGCCGAGGGTGGCGCCGACAAATGCGTGCAGCTGCTGCAGGTACGGCGCCGCCTCGCGCGGGCCGGTGAGCACGACGGGGAAGGGCAGCTCGTGGTTGGCCGGATGCAGCAGGATGCCGAGCAGGTAGAGAAACTCCTCGGCGGTGCCGACGCCGCCGGGGAAGATGATGATGCCGTGGCCGACGCGCACGAAGGCTTCCAGGCGCTTCTCGATGTCCGGCAGGATCACCAGCTCGTTGACGATCGGGTTCGGCGCTTCGGCGGCGATGATGCCCGGTTCGGTGAGGCCGACGAAGCGGCTGCCGGTCAGGCGCTGCTTGGCATGGCCGATCGCCGCGCCCTTCATCGGGCCCTTCATCACCCCCGGCCCGCAACCGGTGCAGACGTGCAGGCTGCGCAGGCCCAGCTCGTGGCCGACGCGCTTGCTGTACTTGTATTCCTCCAGGCTGATCGAGTGGCCGCCCCAGCACACCACCATGTTCGGCTCGACGCCCGGGCGCAGCGTGCGGGCGTTGCGCAGCAGGTGGAACACGTAGTCGGTGATGCCTTGCGAGCTGCTCAGATCGATGCGGGTGCTGCCCAGCTCGCTTTCGGTGTAGACGATGTCGCGCAGCGCGCTGAACAGCATTTCACGGGTGCTGGCGATCATCTCGCCATCGACGAAGGCATCGGCCGGGGCGTTGAACAGCTCCAGACGCACGCCGCGATCCTGCTGGCGGATTTCCACCTCGAAGTCGGCGTAGGCCTCGAGGATGGTCTTGGCGTTGTCGATGCGCGCGCCGGTGTTGAGGATGGCCAGTGCGCACTGGCGAAACAGCTTGTGCGCACGCCCGGCGCCGACTTCGCTCAGGTGCTGGACTTCGCGCTGCGAGAGGGTTTCCAGGCTGCCCTTGGGGCTGACCGAGGCATTGATTACATGGCGTTGGGTCATTCGTCGTTCCCTGAAGGCGCTGCACCGGACGGCGAGGCTCGGCCGCAGCGCAAGAGTGGGGCGCCGCTAGGCGCAAAAGAGCGGGCGGCCGGTGACGCTCAGCGTCGGCCCGGACCGCAGGTATCAGCGTTGCCGCTGGAAAAAGTGCGCCATCTTACCCGGGCGTGGCCCGATACTCGACCGTGCGGTCGCGTCGTCAGAAGGCAAAAGGTAGGACACTCGCCGGCTGCTGGCGTGCGACCAGCAGGCGATGAAATTCGCCCGGGTCCTTCACCTGCACGTCGGGCGTGCCCTCGAAGTGTTGCGCGGCGATCAGGCGCGACAGCCAGAAGCGCACGCAGGCCACACGCAGCATCGGCTGCCACAGTTCGGCCTCGGCCGGGGTGAAGCGGCGCAGCGCGGAATAGGCGGCCAGCAGCGGCTCGCTGCGCTCGGGATCGATCTCGCCATTGGGGTGCGAACACCAGTCGTTCACGGCGATGGCGAGGTCGTAGAGCATCGGTCCGGAGCAGGCGTTGTAGAAGTCGATCACGCCGGTCAGGTGGGTGCCTTCGAACAGCACGTTGTCGCGGAACAGGTCGGCATGCAGGTTGGCGCGCGGCAGGGCGACGAGCTTCGGGCGCAGCTCGGCGATTTCCGCCAGGCCGTCGCGCAGCAGCGGCAGCTGGTCCTCTGGCAGGTTCAGCGCCAGGCTCGGGCCTTGCTCCTGCATCCAGTCCAGCCCGCGGTCGCTGGCGCGCTCGAGAATCTGCTCGCGGGTCGCCAGATGCAGGCGTGCCAGCAGGCGGCCGACCTCGGCGCAGTGATGCGGATTGGGCTCGATCACATGCCTGCCGGCCAGGCGCGGCTGCAGCAGCGCGGGCTTGCCGGCCAGTTCGCGCAGCGCTTTGCCGTCTTCGCTGTGCAGAGCGTAGGGCACCGGCAGGCCGGCGCGGTGCAGGCGCTCGAGCAGCTCGATGAAAAACGGCAGGTCCTGCGTCGGGCCGCGCTCGATCAGCGTCAGCACGTATTCGCCCTGCTCGAGGCTGACGAAGAAGTTGCTGTTCTCGCTGCCGGCGGTGATCCCCTGGAAGTCACGCAGCCGGCCGAGCCGGTACGGCGCCAGAAAGGCTTCCAGCTCGTCGCGCTGCAGGGGGGTGAATACCGACATGACAGGCCTCCCGACGGCTTACCAGCTGAAGATCTTCCAGGCGGGGATCAGCATGTCCGGCTGGTCGGCGCGCACGAAATTGCCGTCGTTGCCGTCGGCGCGCACCAGGAAGTACGCCTTGCCATGCTTGGGCGTCACCTTGACCGCATAGAGGAAGCCGTTGACGCGGTACTCCTCGACGGTGCGGTCACCTTCCTGGCGGATGGTCACGTCCGGCTCGCCGTCGACCGACTCCTGGGCAAAACCGGTCAGAGGCACGCACGCCAGCAGGGCGGCCAGCATCAGGGGTTTGAGAGCGCGCATGATAACCTTGTCCCTTTGTCGATAAGTGGTCCTGTGCATTCTAGCGCCGGGCCCGCCGAAAAGGTTATTCCGCTCATGAGCCAAGCGCCCCTCGTCCTGGTGGACGGTTCGTCCTACCTCTACCGCGCCTTCCATGCGCTGCCGCCGCTGACCACCTCCACCGGCAAGCCGACCGGTGCGGTGAAAGGTGTGCTGAACATGCTGCTGGCGCTGCGCAAGCAGTACCCGGACAGCCCGTTCGCCGTGGTCTTCGACGCCAAGGGGCCGACCTTCCGCGACGAACTGTTCGAGCACTACAAATCCCACCGTCCGCCGATGCCGGATGACTTGCGGGTGCAGATCGAACCGCTGCATGCGGCGGTGCGCGCCCTGGGTCTGCCGTTGCTGAACGTCGACGGCGTGGAAGCCGACGACGTGATCGGCACCCTGGCCCGGCAATGCGCGGCGCTGGGACGCGACGTGGTGATCTCCACCGGCGACAAGGACATGGCACAGCTGGTCTGCCCGCACGTCATCCTGGTCAACACCATGACCGGCAGCGTCTACGACATCGAGGGCGTGAAGACCAAGTTCGGCGTCGGCCCGGAGCTGATCATCGATTTCCTCGCGCTGATGGGCGACAAGGTTGACAACATCCCCGGCGTGCCGGGTGTGGGCGAGAAGACCGCCTGCGGACTGCTCAACGGTATCGAGGGCGGGTTGAAGGGCCTCTACGACAACCTCGATCAGGTCGCGGCGCTGCCGATCCGCGGTGCCAAGACGCTCGGCGCCAAGCTCGCCGAGCACCGTGATGCGGCGTTCATGTCCTACGAACTGGCGACGATCAAGCTCGACGTCGCGCTGGACGTCGAGGTCGGCGACCTGATGCCCGGCGAACCGCATCGCGAGGCGCTGATCGCGCTGTATCGCGAACTGGAGTTCAAGAACTGGCTCGACGACCTGCTGCGCGAGGCCAAGGCCGCGGGCGAGAACTGCGCGGTGGCGCCGGAGAACTGCTCGATCCAGGCTGAAGCCGAGTACGAGACGCTGCTCGAACAGGCCGACTTCAACCGCTGGCTGGCGCGCCTGCAAACGGCCAGCTGCTTCGCCTTCGATACCGAAACCACCAGCATCGACGCCCAGCGTGCCGAGCTGGTCGGGCTGTCGTTCGCCATCGAGGCCGGCAAGGCAGCCTACGTGCCGTTGTGCCACAGCTACATGGGCGTGCCGCAGCAGCTCGAGCGTGACACCGTGCTCGCTGCGCTCAAGCCGCTGCTGGAGGATCCGGCGAAGGGCAAAATCTGCCAGCACGGCAAGTACGACATGAACGTGCTGATGCACTACGGCATCGAGATGCGCGGCATGGCGTTCGACACCATGCTCGAATCCTACGTGCTGGATGCCACCGCCACCCGCCACGACATGGACAGTCTGGCGCTCAAGTACCTCGGCCGCGGCACCATCCGCTTCGAGGACATCGCCGGCAAGGGCGCCAAGCAGCTGACTTTCGACCAGATCGCCATCGAGCAGGCCGGGCCCTACGCCGCCGAGGATGCCGACGTCACCCTGCGCCTGCACCAGACCTTGCTTGGCAAGCTGGAGCAGACGCCGTCGCTGCTGAAGGTGCTCACCGAGATCGAGATGCCGCTGGTGCCGGTGCTGGCGCGCATCGAGCGCAATGGCGCGCTGGTCGATGCACAGCTGCTTGGCCAGCAGAGCGTTGAGCTGGGCGACAAGCTGGTGCAGCTGGAACGCGAGGCCTTCGCCATCGCCGGCGAGGAGTTCAACCTCGGCTCGCCCAAGCAGCTCGGCGTGATTCTCTATGACAAGCTCGGCTGCCCGGTGCTCTCCAAGACCGCCGGTGGCCAGCCGTCTACCGCCGAAAGCGTGCTGGCCGAGCTGGCCGAGCAGGACTACCCGCTGCCCAAGGTGATCATGCAGCACCGCAGCTTGAGCAAGCTCAAGGGCACCTACACCGACAAGCTGCCGCAGCAGATCAACCCGCGCACCGGGCGCATCCATACCAGCTACCACCAGGCCGTCACCGCGACCGGCCGGCTGTCCTCGTCCGACCCGAACCTGCAGAACATCCCGATCCGCACCGCCGAGGGCCGGCGCATCCGTCAGGCCTTCATCGCGGCGCCCGGTTACCAGCTGCTGGCGGCGGACTACTCGCAGATCGAACTGCGCATCATGGCGCACCTGGCGCAGGACGCCGGCCTGCTGGAGGCTTTCCGCAACGGCCTCGACGTGCACCGTGCCACCGCCGCCGAGGTCTTCGGCGTGCCGCTGGAGCAGGTCAGCAGCGACCAGCGGCGCAGCGCCAAGGCGATCAACTTCGGCCTGATCTACGGCATGAGCGCCTTCGGCCTGGCCAAGCAGATCGGCGTCGGCCGCAAGGAAGCGCAGGAGTACATCGACCGCTACTTCGCGCGCTACCCGGGCGTGCTCGCCTACATGGAACGCACCCGCACCCAGGCTGCTGAGCAGGGCTTCGTCGAGACGCTGTTCGGCCGGCGCCTGTACCTGCCGGAGATCCACTCCAAGAACGGCGCCATGCGCAAGGCGGCCGAGCGCACCGCGATCAACGCACCGATGCAGGGCACCGCGGCGGACATCATCAAGCGCGCGATGGTCGCCGTCGACGTCTGGCTGCAGGAGTCGGGGCTGGACGCGCGCATCATCCTGCAGGTTCACGACGAACTGGTGCTGGAGGTGCGCGAGGATCAGGTCGAGATGCTGCGCGAGCGCATCGGCCCGCTGATGAGCGCGGCGGCCGATCTGGATGTACCGCTGCTGGTCGAGGCGGGCGTCGGTGCCAATTGGGACGAGGCGCACTGAGTTTTTTTTCGCGACCGGCGGAACTAATCGCGGAACCCGCTGGTCAATGCATGCGAAGGGTGTAAAAGCCCTTCGATGCTCCTTGTTGTGTTAAGTGTTGGCAGATCTCTGGACCCCGCCCTAGCGGTCCGGATTTGGACCTCGAACTTCCCCCTCCCCCAATGAAGTTCGAGGTTTTTTTTGTCTTGAGAAAACCTTCGCGTCGTCACTCATCTGCGCAAGAAGTGGCGCAATTGCCTGTGGATAACTCTGTGGAAAGGTCTGTGTAGCGCTTGCGGTATGCAGCGCGCGCGCCGTTGCGCAAGCTTTTCTTCCGGCTGTGCCAGATCTTGCGCAGCTTTCTGTGATGCGCTTCCACCGAGGCGTGCGGTTTTCCACTGGATTACCTGTAACTATTTGAATTTAAACAAATTTATAGTTTTGGCATGGCGCTTGTAACAAGTGGGACTGCCAACTACGGCATTTCATTCAGCAAGGAGAGCACCCATGCCAACACCCGCGTACCTGTCCCTGGAAGGCACCAAGCAAGGCCTGATCACTGCCGGCACCTTCACCGAGGACTCGGTGGGTAACATTTTCCAGGAAGGCCATGAAGACCAGATCCTGGTCCAGGCTTTCCAGCATCAGGTCATCATCCCGCGCGACCCGCAGTCCGGCCAGCCGACCGGCCAGCGCGTGCATAAGCCGCTGATGATCACCAAGGTGTTCGACAAGTCGTCGCCGCTGATCTTCAACGCCCTGACGTCCGGCGAGCGCCTGAACAAGTGCCGTCTGGAGTGGTACCGCACCTCGTCGACCGGCACCCAGGAACACTACTTCACCATCGAACTGGAAGACGCGGTGATCGTCGACGTGCAGTCGCGCATGCCCAACTGCCAGGACCCGAACATGTCGCACTTCACCCATTTGGAAGACGTGTACTTCACCTACCGCAAGATCGTCTGGACCCACGAAGTCTCCGGCACCTCCGGCTCCGACGACTGGCGCACCCCTATCGCCGGCTGATTTGCTGCGGACCCGCTTCGGCCAGGCTTGCCTGGCCGAACGTCTTTTTGCGAAGCACCGAACAGAATCCGAGGTTGCCGTTCCAGAATGCGTACAGCGCGTGTTGCAGAGCGGCCGGTCTGTGCTACATCGACGCTCCGCAGCGCCCCTGCGCCGATACATGGACTGAACAGGAGGAACATGGATGTTCGCCCCAGCCAACCAGGCCCATTTCAGCCTCACTTTTGACGGCTTCGAGCACGACTTCAAGGTGCTCGAATTCAAAGGCCGCGAGGCCATCAGCCAGCCCTATCGCTTCGACCTGGAACTGGTCAGCGAGCGACCCGATCTGGAGCTGGAAAGCCTGCTGCACCGTCCGGCCTTCCTCACCTTCGCCCCGGACGGTAGCAGCATCCACGGGCTGGTGCATCAGGCTGGTCAGGGTGAATCGGGCAAACGCCTGACCCGTTATCGGCTCACGCTCGTGCCGCAGCTGGCCTACCTCGCCCATCGCAGCAACCAGCGCATCTTTCAGCACCTGAGCGTGCCGCAGATCGTCGCCCAGGTGCTCGAGGAGCATGGTATCCAGGCCGACGCCTACCGCTTCCAGCTCGGCCCGGTGATCTACCCGCCGCGCGAGTACTGCGTGCAGTATGACGAATCCGACCTGCACTTCCTCCAGCGCCTGTGCGAGGAAGAGGGCATCCACTATCACTTCCAGCACAGCACGAACGGCCATGTGCTGGTCTTCGGCGACGACCAGACGGTCTTTCCCAAGCTCGCCGCGACTGCCTATCAGCAGGACGGCGGTCTGGTCGCCGACCAGCCGGTGATCAAGCGCTTCGGCCTGCGCCTGGAAACCCGCACCAGTCGCGTCACGCGCCGCGACTACGACTTCGAAAAGCCGCGCCTGACCATGGAGGCCGCGTTCCACAGCGACTTCCAGCCGGATCTCGAGGACTACGACTACCCCGGCCGTTTCACCGAGCGTGCCCGCGGCAAGCACCAGTCGCAGCGTGCGCTGGAGCGCCATCGCCACGACTATCAGCTGGCCGAAGGCGCCAGCGACCAGCCGCGACTGGCGAGCGGGCATTTCCTTGATCTGGGCAAGCACCCCCGCGCCGACTGGAACCAACTCTGGCTGCTCACCGAAGTGCTGCATGAGGGCAAACAGCCGCAGGTGCTGGAAGAGTCGATCACCAGTCATGTCGATAGCCATGACGGCTTCGTCCAGGGCTACCGCAACCAGTTCGCCGCCACACCCTGGGACATGCCCTTCCGCCCGCCGCTGAGCCATCCGAAACCCAAGATCCTCGGCAGCCAGACCGCCATGGTCACCGGCCCCGTCGGCGAGGAAATCCACTGCGACGAATACGGACGGGTGCGCGTTCAGTTCCACTGGGACCGTGAAGGCCAGGCCGACGACAAGACCAGCTGCTGGCTGCGTGTCAGCTCCAGCTGGGCCGGCGACCGCTACGGCGGTATCGCCATTCCGCGGGTCGGCATGGAAGTGTTGGTCACCTTCCTCGAAGGCGATCCCGACCAACCGCTGGTCACCGGCTGCCTGTACCACAAGGAGCATCAGGTCCCCTACGACCTGCCGGCGAACAAGACCCGTACGGTGTTCAAGACCCTCAGTTCCCCCGGCGGTGGCGGTTACAACGAACTGCGTATCGAAGACCGCCAAGGTGCCGAGCAGATCTACCTCCACGCCCAGCGCGACTGGGACGAGAACATCGAGCACGACCAGAAGATCCGCGTCGGTCACGAACGTCACGACACGGTGGAAGCCAACAGCTACAGCGAATTCCGCGCCGAAGAACACCGCACGACTCACGCTGACCGCAAGAGCGAGGTCCGCGCCAGCGATCACCTGACTGTCGGCAACAGTCAGCACCTGAAGATCGGCAGCGGGCAGTTCGTCGAAGCGGCCCAGGAAATCCACCTCTCTAGCGGCCTGAAAGTCGTGCTGGAGGCTGGCAGCGAACTGACCTTCAAGGCAGGCGGCAGCTTCGTAAAGCTCGACGCAGGCGGCGTGACGTTGTTGGGGCCGGTGGTCAGGGTGAATTCGGGCGGTACGCCGGGGAGCAGGGTGGGCGCGGCGCCGATACCACCTGACTTGCCCAAACCAGCGGATACCGCACCGGTGGGCGAGAAAACCGGCACTGCCACCATCAACCTACCGTCTCTACTTTCAGAAAAGGGGGGCAAGGGGTCGCAGCAACTGATCGTGGACGTATGGGGTGACCCGGAGCAAGGCGGGCAAGTCAAGTTGCTCGACCCAGAGGACTGCGCATGAGCGAGTTGACGGATCACCCCATTGATCAGGGCGTTCGCAAACGAACCCAGTATGACGACTCGCAACGCAAGAGACTCGCACTGAGCATCGAGCGGGAGGACGGTGGTGAACTTTCTTTGCCCATTGCCGTGGACATGCGCAGCCATGATGAAGAAGAGAACATCCAGCAGAACACGCTTCTGGCGGTAATGCCGCTGGCC
The DNA here is from genome assembly GCF_056336065.1 of Stutzerimonas sp. 21-1. Lineage (NCBI taxonomy): Bacteria > Pseudomonadati > Pseudomonadota > Gammaproteobacteria > Pseudomonadales > Pseudomonadaceae > Stutzerimonas > Stutzerimonas sp. 21-1. The sequence continues at coordinate 60,480 of NZ_CM150500.1, forward strand.
AGACTTCCGGGTCACAACGCCTATAACGAAACCCCCAAGGGCGCGTTGCCGCGCCCTGGTCGTATCTACGTATTTCAGAGTGGAAAGCTCTGGCGCGAGGTGCTATGCGACGGCCAGGGCAACATGAAGGATGTCGACCTTGCCCATTGGCGCAAGCAGGCCGAGAACAAGGCTCCTGCCGATGATCGTCGATCCGTTGGCAAGCAACAGCAGATTCTGTTGATCCCGACACTGGTCCAGGGCCAGTCCGTCGCCAATAACTACCTGATGGCCTACAGCGAAAAGCCTTGGACGTGGGAATACATCCAATGGCTGGAGGCTGACCAGAATAGAGTCAAGAGCCGCGCGCAGAATGTGGGCTTCGCCTGGTCAGCGGCTATCGTCGGCCAAGGACAATGGCGCCCGACGCAAGCGATGCCGGCAGTCGTGATCAGTGCCCAGACAGAGGGCTACAGGCCACGGGATTTCAGTATCGAAAGCTTGCTGGGTGACCCCTCCCTTTTCACTCCCAGCCTTGGCAGGCTCCCATCGAACGAAATGAGCAGCCGCATGCAGATGCGCCTGGAGGAGCTTGCTGCCGCGACACAGAGCCCACCCCCGCAGCCGCTGCCAACGTTGGAAGCCGGCAAGGATGTGCTTGTAGACCGCAATATGCGTTCTTATCCCAGGCTGGTCGGGCTCATGCTCGATGACCCTCTGTTCGCGCTCAGACACGCGTGTGCACAAGCACGCCTGGCGGAATCCTACCTGCTTACCCTCAATGCATTGGTGCCGCATCGTCCGAATGGCCAATACGCCCATGCGCTATACAGTTCGGTCATGCAGAGCCCGAACAGCCCGCTGGGTAAGCTCAAGACACACCTTCATCTTGAACAGCTTCAGGACACCGTGTTCGAGGGGGAGCGCAAGGACGCCCGAAACCATCTTGCCTCGCAACTTCAACGCCTCACCGATCTGTTATCGGATGTGCCGCTGGCAGCAAGTCTGTGGGATTGGCAATACACGCACGATGAGCGCCTGCTGGAACCCTATCTACTGTTCAGCGACATATTCACCACGCTGGGGAAACTGCCGGAACACATAGATGCCTTAGCCCAAGCGGGCAGCAGCAACGCCTTGCAAGGCCGCATCGCTCAACTGAGTGATCGACTCCTGAGCGGACGTCACCCCATTACCCAGCCATTTTTGGCAAAAGCCGATGGCGCGCTACCTGAGCCCGTGAACCGGCTTGTCGCCCTGGCTGCGAAGAAGCGTGAACCCGACCCGCAACGCCTGGGCATGAGCAGCCTTCTGCATATTGCCAACATCGATCCGCAGGATGCGGACAAGGGATTGATCTACAAGAATCTGCACTCGCTGATCGACGATTTCACGACCACCTTCTCCATGGCCGTGCTGACCCAGATTCAGCGTCTGAATGCGGCCGATGTAACGGTAGCGATTCGGTTCAACCGCCTATTCGGGCCGACGCTCGGGGTGCTCGATAAGCTCTCCCCTAGCTGGCACGGTATACAGCTGGTCACCGAGTCACAGGCTCAGGCAGCGAATCTGAGAATCATCGGCGTCGAGGGCGAGGGGCTGAGAAATGGTCTTACCGCCACGGAGCGTGCGGCCCTCACACGCAAGAATTACTTGTATATGAACGTCACCAGCCCTGAAGGGCGGGTCGTCGGCTCCACCAGTCCACGCCAGGTGGGGCAGGGACTGCCGAATCATGGCCATGGCGTTATCTTGGCCGCACCTGCCGACCATCCCGAGGTGGTCAAGTACAGCGCTTGGAGGCATGCAGTCGCCAGCAAGTTGGATACTGCCGCTCAGTCGCCCTCTCTGCCATTGGTTGCAGTGGCCTGTGCCATGTACAACTTGAGTGCACAGGTTGAGGGGATGAAGAGTTTGCAAAGGGAGGCGGGGGATGGCCAGCGCCGCTATATGGCAGGTTATGTATCTGCTCTGTTTGATCTTGGTGTGGCGTCAGGCAACCTGTCCAAATTCATTCTTGGTGGTGAAAACCAGCTCGTAACGGCTCTGAATAAACCTCGCTTCGATGTCTCCAGAATCTCCACCCGATGGGCTATGAATCTCGCCGAGCAGACGGGTAGTTCTCGCCTGCCAATACTGCGTGCTTTCTCAGGGTGGGCCATGTTTGTGACGACTGTTGTTACCGCCTGGGATGCCAAACGCGCCTGGCACCAAGGCGACCACGATGCCGCCCTGGTTTATGGGGTAGCGGCAGCGGGTGGGGCGGCCTGGACGGCCTATGCCTTGGGCATGTGCATCAACCCGGTGGTGCTGGTGGCGGGGGCGGTGCTGTTTATCGGCGGCAACATCCTGGCCGGCTGGCTGGTCGACAGCGATATCGAGGCCCTGATAAAGAATGGGCCTTTTGGCAAGGATCATGGCCAGACCAGCATGATCGACAAGGTATTGGGTGACGATCAACGCTTTGCCCATCTCGGCGATCCGCTGGTTGCCTACCAGCAACTGATCGGCATCCTCGGCAGGCCCATGATCCAGGTCAGCCGCCTGGGCGACTGGCTGGATCAGGTGCCATCGGGTGTACGCGCAGGTATCGGCAGCATCAACCAGCAGCGCCGCCCAATGAACTCCAGCCCGGAGTGCCGCCGCGCCGCGGCCCAACCCTTCGAGCGCAACGACTGGGCGGTACGCATCCATTCGCCGCTGCTGGGCATGTTCGATGCCCAGCATTTTCAGTTCTACGCCAGGGAAGAAGTGGCAATCCTCCCATTCACGGGTGCCTTCAATGTGGAACGCTCCGAGCGCCGTACGATCGGCGAAGCCAAGCTGGCTGCACACCCGCTGGAGGACGGAGCGATCCTCTATATCCTGCCGAAGCAGTTCCCCGTAATGGAGCTGACCCCGCTGCAACGCCAGGCTCAACGGGTCACTCAACGCCTCAAGGTCTTCGGCCAGTTCCGCCTCGCCAAGGAGGCCGACCGCTCCGACGAACTGGTGCTGCCACAGCCCAGTCCGAAAACCTGGCAACCTTATCAACCGCTCTTTGCCCAACCGCCAGCACCGGACACCCAAACTGGCGGGGCTCCGTACTGGCAGATCGAGACTCTGGAATTCAAGGTATGACGACTGAAACCTACGGCCCTGCCGCCTATCGTGGCAGTGCCCTGCCCACGCTACCGCCGCCGATTCACGACAAGCAGGGTCTGTTCGACACCGCCTTGAAATGGGGGTATTACGCCAATCTGGACTCGGTGTCGGAAGTCGAAGGTCAGCTTATGGGCGAGGCCCATCTGGCCTATGAGAGGCAAACCAGGGAGAAGCGCAAACAGCAGATTTATTGTGATGCTGAGCACTGGAACTTTGAAAATAGCGGCAAGTTATTGCATTTTCTATTTATATTGCATCTTGGTTGTGTGACGTTATTTTCCATGCCTTGGATCGTTGAGTTGGCTGTTATTTATGATTCCATGACCATTCCAATAGTGGGGGTTATAGCGATGTTCACCAGCCTATCGCTCTATGGCACATCAAGACCTTGGCTGGCTTATGTATTGGGCGGAGTGCTTGGCATAATCACTGCCGGAGCCATTGCCTGGGATCAAGGCGCACTCTGGGGCTATTGGAGCGAACAAACCGCTTTCTGGTTTGGCGCAGTCGTACTCTTTATGGCAGTCATCGGCGTCGATCTGCTGATCGGCCTGTACTCCCTGATCTACACCCACGACGGCAGCGGCTTCAACCGGCGTGACGGCATGCTGCGCATCGGCAGGCGCTTCCGCTCTCCCTTCGTTGCGCCCTTCTACGAGTTCGATCCGGTCATGCAACTGCAGGTCACGCCCCATGGTGGGCATGACTACGTGCTCTGGCTGCATCACCGCTACACCGACACCAAGGTCTGCCTGGGCATGAAGATGCACAGCTTGGGTCTCGATAAAGCCAACCTCTACGCCTTCTGGGATACCCTGCAGCGCTATATGGACGTCGAGCAGCCGCTGCCCGACCTGCCCGTGCTGGAACAGAGCCGCCACCTCGACCCGGTTACTGCTGCCCATGATGCCGCCATCGGCCGCCCCGAGCGCTACTGGCGCGACCGTACACTCGAAGGCTGGAAGCGCAACTCCGCTTCCAAGACGTTGCGGGAGAAGCTGGCCAGCCATCCCTGGCAGCAGCAACCATGCACCCTGCGTGCCAGGATCGACCCGGCCCTGAGCATCGACACCTACTACCGCAACCAGGAGGCCGGGGGCATCCAGGCCATCCCCAGGAGCGCTGACTTCGATAATGCCCATCGGCGTGAAATAGGAGCTGAACGCCAAGGCTGACACCGCCCCTTACCGGCCTCTGGAATTCAAAGTATGACCGCAGAATCCTATGGCCCCGCGGCCTATCGCGGCAGTGCACTGCCTGCTCTCCCACCCCCGGTTTGTGACAGACACGGCCTATTCGACACCGCCATGAAATGGGGGCATTACGCCAATCTGGATTCGGCCTCTGAAGTCGAAGGCCAGCTTATAAGCGAAGACCATCTGACCTATGAGAGGCAGGCTAAGGAGAAACGCAAACAGCAGACTTATTGCGATGCTGAACGATGGAACTTTGAAAACAGCGGAAAGCTATTGCACTTTTTATTAGTGCTGAAGCTTTGTTGTATAACGCTTTTTATTTTTCCATGGACTGTCAAGATAGAAAAAATACTTGGCAGCGGCCTCACGATTCCGGCGCAGGGCGTTATGGCAATGTTTGCCAGCCTTGTGATGTACAGTTCATCAAAGCCATGGCTGGCTTATCTCTCTGGTCTGATACTTGGATTAATAACTGCCGGAACGATAGCCTGGGATCAAGGCGCACTCTGGGGCTATTGGAGCGAACAAACCGCTTTCTGGTTTGGCGCAGTCGTACTCTTTATGGCAGTCATCGGCGTCGAGCTGCTGATCGGCCTGTACTCCCTGATCTACACCCACGACGGCAGCGGCTTCAACCGGCGTGACGGCATGCTGCGTATCGGCAGGCGCTTCCGCTCTCCTTTCGTCGCGCCCTTCTACGAGTTCGATCCGGTCATGCAACTGCAGGTCACGCCCCATGGTGGGCATGACTACGTGCTCTGGCTGCATCACCGCTACACCGATACCAAGGTCTGCTTGGGCATGAAGATGCACAGCTTGGGTCTCGATAAAGCCAACCTCTACGCCTTCTGGGATACTCTGCAGCGCTATATGGACGTCGAGCAGCCGCTGCCCGACCTGCCCGTACTGGAACAGAGCCGCCACCTCGACCCGGTTACTGCTGCCCATGATGCCGCCATCGGCCGCCCCGAGCGCTACTGGCGCGACCGTACACTCGAAGGCTGGAAGCGCAACTCCGCTTCCAGGACGTTGCGGGAGAAGCTGGCCAGCCACCCTTGGCAGCAACACCCCTGCACCCTGCGCGCCAGAATCGACGCAAGCCTTAGCATTGAGGACTACTACCGTAGCCAGCAGGCCAGGGGCATCCATGCCGCCCGGAAGGGCGGCGACGATGCTGTGGCTCTCCAAGGTTAGCTTGGTGCAGCGCCTAGATGGCATGGGCTCATCACAGCAGCTGTAGGGGCCTCACGGCAACTCCAACCCACCCCCAGCCTTATGCAGCTTGCGCAGGTGCTCCCCGATCTGCGTCAGGTTGGCTTCGATCGCTTCCAGTTCCTTCCGCCGCTCGTCTCCGAGCAGTACGCGCACTTCGCGGTCGAGTTCTTCGCTTAGCTCATTCAGGCGCAGCTGGCGCTGTTCGCTCTCGCGCTCCAGACGGCGCCACTCGCTGGCCTGTGGCAGGCCGTAGCCGTCGCCGTCGAGCAGTTCGGCCGGGCGGCTGAGGTAGCCGCTGCTGGCGAGGATTTCCTGCAGTGCGCCGTCGGCCTTGTCGAGCTGAGCGTCGTGGCCGCGGCCGCCGAGGTAGCGGTTCTTCAGTTCGTCCTGGGCCAGCAGCAACTGCTTGCGCAAGGCGGCCTGCTCGACCAGTAGCAGCGCGGCGGCGGCGCGCAGGTCGGCGCGCTCGATCCACGGCCGGCGCTTGGCGGCGTCGAGCTCCAGCCACTGTTCGACGCTGTCCTGCGGCAGGCCGAGGCGTTCCTTGAGTACGACGAACATCGCCTGATAGCGGTCGCGGTAGGAGTCGAAGCGATAGCCCAGGCGCAGCGCTTCGCGAGGGTCGTCGAGCATGCTGGCGTCGGCGAGGCCGCGGTGGATCAGGACCTCCAACAGGCCGTTGGGCATGATGCTGTCCAGTGCACGCAGCTCGTCGCGCGCCGTGCCGCCGCGCAGCAACTTGAGGGTTTCCACCGCGCAATTGTTGGAGAGGAAGTAGTAGTCGCCGTCGTAGCTCCAGTGCAGTTCGGCGCTGCGTTCGACCAGCTGGCGAATCTCCTCGCGGCGCAGCTTCAGCGGCACCGAGGCGAGGCCGCGCAGCTCGACCTTGGTGTATTCGTCGATCACCTGGCCCAGCGGCAGGATAAACAGCCGCGAGGGGTAGGCGCCGGTCAGGCCATCCCAGCTGGACAGCTGCACATCATCGACGAAGGCGCGGAAGGACAGCACCAGATGATGCTCCAGGTCGAGCCGGCAATCCGGCCCGGGCGTGCGGCCAGGAGCGCAGATCACCAGGCGCAGCATGCTGTGGCCCCAGCGGCTGACCCACGCATCGTTGGCTTCGGCGAACAGGTAGTCGACCTCATAGACGCGCGCCGGATCGAGCGTCAGCAGCGGCGTGCGGCCGAAGTCACGGCCGGCATTGAGGAAGGGATAGCCCGCTGCGCACGCGGCAGCGCTGGCCGGTGTCCAGCCGAAGTGCGCGCTGAAGTGGCGCTGCAGCGAAGGACGGCGGCAGGCGTAGCTGGGGTCGAGCAGAAAGTATTCGAGATTGACCGCGACGAACTCGCGCGGGTTGCTCAGCTCGTAGCGATCCGGGCTGCGTGTGACCTGGGCGTTGGTCAGTTCGCGCGCGCCGCGGCGGCCGACTCGCTGCGGCCAGCCGGCGAGGTCGAGCAGGCGCGGGTCGTCACTGAGGGTGAAGCGGCGCTGCTCCTGACCACGACATGCGTCCGGAAGGCCGACCACGCCGAGGCTGCCGGCGCGCTGGCGGCACTGCGCCTGCAGAAGGAACTGCTCGGGCGACCACAGCCGGGCGCGGTCGTAGAGGTGGGCGACTTCGTGGATGACGGTGGCGAGCAGTTCGCGGCGAACGGTGCCGTGCGTGCGCCCGGTGCGCTGGCTGGCGGCGGAGCCGTCGACGAGGGCCGGCAGCAGTCGTCGATTGAGCTCGAGGCGATCACCACCGGCGCGGCCGTAGGCCTGTGCCGGCAGGCCGTCGTGCCACACCACCTGCACGTCGCGATCCAGCCGCTGCAGCAGGCGCGGCGGCAGCGCGGCCAGCGCCTCGTCCAGCAGCGCCTGGCTGGCCTGGCGCTCGTCGGGCTGCAGGTCGGCGGTAGCCAGTGTCAGACGCAGGTCGGCCTGGGCGGTGGCGGCCAGACCCAGGCAGCCCGCCAGCAGCCAGGTGCGAATCACAGGGCGAGGATGGCTTCGGCCAGGGCCAGATCGCTGACGTCGCGGGCCGCCGGGAATTCGCTGCGCAGCGAGCCGAGCGCGGCCTCCAGGCGCGCGCCGCGGATTTCGCCGTCGCTGGCGACGAAGCTGGCGGCCTCGTCGCGAGCTTCGACCACGACCTTCATGTCGCGGATCGAGGTGGTGGTGTCGGAGGTGAAATCGAGGCTGCGATCCAGTGCGCGCACCACGATGTTGCTGGTTGCCACCAGCGTCTGGGCCTGGGCGGCGCCGGCGCACAGCGCCAAGGCGAGGGGGAGGGCAATCGACAGTCTGTGCATGGTGCGGATCTCACGGCTGAGGCGGGCGATGCGCGATGAAGGCATCGGGCGCCGGGTCATTGAACGAGGATGGCCTCGGCCAGCTGCAGGTCGCTGGCGGTCAGGCCGGGGTGCTGCTCGCGCAGCCAGCGCAGCGCCGCCTGCAGGCGCGCGCTGCGGAGCTGGCCGGCACTGCCGACGAAGCTGGCAGCATCGTCGCGGGCGGCGGCGACCAGCTTGTTGTCGAACGGTGCGCTGGTCAGCTGGCTGGCGACGAAGGTGGTTTTCGCGACGCTGGCGATGGTGGTGTCCAGTGCCAGCGCGGGGCCGGCGGCGCAGCACGCGATGGCGAATACGAGGTGCAACGAACGCATGGGAAACCTGGCAGCAAAAAAACGGCGCCAAGGCTAGCGAAACGCCGGCCTCAGGGCCAGCGTCCGCCGCGTTCGCCTCACAGCGCGAGAATCGCCTCGGCCAATTGCAGGTCGCTGGCGCCCAGTTGCGGTTGCTCTGCGCGGATGTGCAGCAGCGCGGCTTCCAGATGCGCACCGCGCAGCTCACCCTGGCTGGCGACGAAGCGCGCCGCATCGTCGCGGGCGTCGAGCACGAGTTTGTCGTCGCGCAGCGAGGAAGTCAGGTCGGAGGTCGCATCGACGGTGTTGATCAGACCGCCGACCACCATGTCGGTGGTGCCGGTGAAGCTGGCGGCCGAGGCGTTGCCGGCCAGCAGCAGGCCGGCGGCGCAGAAGGGGAGCAGGTAGCGGTGCATGACGAAGTCTCCAGATGTTCGCACTAGACCGTACCGCTTGCGGCATGTTCCGCCCCGCGGCCGGCTGGGCGCAGCATAGGCGCCCGGTTGCGGCCTGCAAAGCGGATCGTGCGATCCGCGGCCGGCGGTCAGCGCCAGAACGGCCGGCGCAACTCCTCCTGGCGTTCGCTGGGGCTGATGCCGGCATCCGCCAGCAGTCGGGCATCGAGCTGTGCCAGCTGACGGCGGCTACGCGCGCGTTGCTGCCACAGCCGCAACGTGTGCGGCAGGCGCGCAAGCCAGGCAATGGAGGGGGTGATGACGAGGGTGCGAGGCGCGACGCGGTCCATGAGGCCTCTCCTTCCCGGCTGACGGGGGCTGATGTCTGGGGAGACAGAATCGCGCGCGCCGCGTCGGCGCGGCAGCCACAGGGAAAGACAATTGTGCCGGTGCAGTCGAGGCACACCGCAAACTGTACCGCTGCCCGGCGGTACAACTGTTCGCCGGATGCTAGTCGCGCCGGGGCCGGGCCAGCGCGCCCGGGGTGGCGCCGAAGTGCAGGCGGAAGGCGGCGATGAAGGCCGAGGTGGAATCGTAGCCGCAGGCGAGCGCGACCTCGGTGACCGCCTCGCCCTGCTCCAGCAGCGGTAGTGCGCTGAGCAGGCGCAGGCGCTGGCGCCAGGCGCGGAAACTGAGGCCGGTATCGCGCTGGAACTGGCGCGTCAGGGTCTTCTCCGACACCTGCAGGCGCTCGCTCCACTGCGCCAGGCCGAGCGTTAGGTCGGGCTGCGCGTAGAGCGCCTCGCAGATCTGCCGCAGCCGCGCATCGCCGGGCCACGGCAGCGAATAGCCGATCTCCGGCGCGGCGCGCAGCTGGTCCAGCAGCACCGCGGCCAGACGTCCGTCGGCGCCCTGTTCGTCGTACTCCACCGGCAGTTCGCCGAACGCGCGGATCAGCTCGCGCAGCAGCGGGCCGACCGCCAGCACCTGGCAATGCGGTGGCGCCCAGGGCACGGCGCGGTAATCGATGTACAGGCTGCGCATCTCGGTACGCGGCGAACTGACCACTTCGTGCAGCAGCCCCGGCGGCACCAGGATGGCGCGCTGCGGCGGGGCGAGAAAGCGGCGCTGCTCGGTGTGTACGCGCAACACGCCGCTGGTGGCATAGGACAGCTGGGCCCACGGATGGCTGTGGCGCGGCGTGGTGGTGCGCTCGGGCAGCGATTCGCTACGGGCGAACAGCGGGCGCGGCAGGGCCGCCATCGTCGGGATGCTGCGTTGCGGCAGAGCGGTCTGTCCGTTTGTCGACATTTGCTGGCTCGATGGCGTTAGTCGGATATTCGAGGCGACAGTAGACTCGCGTTCAATCCGTCGCAAGTCACCGTCATTAGGAGCGCACATGGCCAGACCTCGGCTGTTACCGGACAACTTCACCCTCGCCCTGCTGGGCGCCGTGGCCATCGCCACGTTGCTGCCGGCGCGCGGACAGGGCGTGGCGGTGTTCGAGTGGATCACCAACCTGGCCATCGGCCTGCTGTTCTTCATGCACGGCGCCAAATTGTCAGGGCCGGCGATCCTCGCGGGGCTGGGGCACTGGCGCCTGCACCTGCTGGTGTTCGGCTGCACCTTCGTGCTGTTCCCGCTGCTCGGCCTGGCGCTGCGCCCGCTGCTGACGCCGCTGATCGGCCCGGAGCTGTATCTGGGCATGCTCTACCTGTGTGCGCTGCCGGCCACGGTGCAGTCGGCCATCGCCTTCACCTCGCTGGCGCGCGGCAACATCGCGGCGGCGGTGTGCAGCGCGGCGGCTTCGAGCCTGATCGGCATCTTCCTCACGCCGCTGCTGGTGCTGCTGCTGATGGGCGCCCAGGGCGATGGCGGCTCGACGCTGGATGCCATCGGCAAGATCGTCGTGCAGCTGCTGCTGCCGTTCATCGCCGGACAGTTCGCGCGGCGTTGGATCGGCGATTGGGTGGCGCGCAACAAGGGTTGGCTGAAGAACGTCGACCAGAGTTCGATCCTGCTGGTGGTCTATACCGCGTTCAGCCATGCGGTGGTAGAGGGCATCTGGCATGAGGTGCCGCTGCCGCAGCTGCTTGGTCTGGTGCTGGCCTGCTGTCTGCTGCTGGCGCTGGCACTGGGGATCACCTGGCTGATCGCGCGCGGTCTGGGTTTCGATCTGGAGGACCGCATCACCATCCTCTTCGCCGGCTCGAAGAAGAGCCTGGCCACCGGCATTCCGATGGCGCAGGTGCTGTTCGCCGGCGGCGCGCTGGGCACGCTGATCCTGCCGCTGATGCTGTTTCACCAGATCCAGCTGATGGTCTGCGCGGTACTCGCGCAGCGCTATGCGGCGCGGCCGGAGTCGGCGCCGGTGGCGAAAGCTGTTTGATTCACCAGCAATGTCTTGGAAATTAGTGACTGCGGCGCAAAAAATATTTGCCCGTTACGGTCTGGGTACGGTGCGCGGGCGTGGGTAAGCTGCGCGCCAATCCGTATCCGAGACCTCTCCATGAAGAAGATTCTGCTACTCAACGGTGGCAAGGCGTTCGCCCATTCGGCCGGCCGCTATAACGCCACGCTGCACCAAGCCGCAATCGACACCCTGACGGCGGCCGGCTTCGCGGTGCGTACCACCGAGATCGACGCCGGCTACGACGTGCAACAGGAGGTCGAGAAGATCCTCTGGGCCGACGCACTGATCTATCAGATGCCCGGCTGGTGGATGGGCGCGCCCTGGACGGTGAAGAAGTACCTGGACGAAGTGTTCACCGCCGGCCACGGCAGCCTCTACGCCAACGACGGCCGTACCCGCTCCGATGCCTCGCAGAAGTACGGCAGCGGCGGTCTGCTGCAGGGCAAGCGCTACATGATTTCCGCCACCTGGAACGCGCCGCAGCAGGCTTTCGACGACCCCAGCGATTTCTTCGCCGGCAAGGGCGTCGATGCGGTCTACCTGCCGTTTCACAAGGCCAACGAGTTTCTCGGCCTGCAAGGTCTGCCGACCTTCCTCTGCGTCGATGTGATGAAGCAGCCACAGATCGAGGCGGATGTCGAACGCTACCGCCGGCACCTGGGCGAGGTGTTCGGCTTCAGCGTCTGAGCTTCGCCGAGGCAAAGAAAAACCCCTCGCGGCGCAGGCCGGGAGGGGTTTTTTCGTTTCAGCGCGAGGCGATCATTCCACGGCCTTGACCATGTCCTCGACCACCTTCTTGGCGTCGCCGAAGACCATCATGGTCTTGTCCATGTAGAACAGCTCGTTGTCCAGGCCGGCGTAGCCGCTGGCCATGGAGCGCTTGTTGACGATGACCGTCTTGGCCTTGTAGGCCTCGAGGATCGGCATGCCGGCGATCGGCGACTTCGGATCGGTCTTGGCTGCCGGGTTGACCACGTCGTTGGCGCCGAGCACCAGCACCACGTCGGCCTGGCCGAACTCGGAGTTGATGTCCTCCATCTCGAACACCTGCTCGTACGGCACCTCGGCCTCGGCCAGCAGCACGTTCATGTGCCCGGGCATACGGCCGGCGACCGGGTGGATCGCGTACTTCACGGTCACGCCACGGTGGGTCAGCTTCTCGGCCAGCTCCATCAGCGCGTGCTGCGCGCGGGCCACCGCCAGGCCGTAGCCGGGGACGATGATCACCGTGTCGGCGTTGGTCAGCAGGAACGCCGCGTCATCGCTGGAACCGGATTTCACCGGCCGCTGCTCCTGGCTGCCGGCAGCCGGACCGGCGTCGGCATCGGCACCGAAGCCGCCGAGGATCACGTTGAAGAACGAGCGGTTCATTGCCTTGCACATGATGTACGAGAGGATCGCGCCGGAGGAACCGACCAGCGAGCCGGCAATGATCAGCATCGAGTTGTTCAGCGAGAAGCCGATACCGGCCGCCGCCCAGCCCGAGTAGCTGTTGAGCATGGACACCACCACCGGCATGTCCGCACCGCCGATGGGGATGATGATCAGCACGCCAATGACGAAGGCCAGTGCCACCAGGATGGCGAAGGCGGTCAGGTTGCCGGTGAAGGTGAAGATCAGGCCGAGGCCGATGATCGCCAGGCCCACGGCCAGGTTGACCATGTGCTGGCCCTTGAACACCACCGGGGCACCCTGGAACAGACGGAACTTGTACTTGCCCGACAGCTTGCCGAAGGCGATCACCGAACCGGAGAAGGTGATCGCACCGATGGCTGCGCCGAGGAACAGCTCCAGGCGGTTACCAGCCGGAATCGCGTCGCCCAGCTGCGCGACGATGCCCAGCGACTGCGGCTCGACGACGGCAGCGATGGCGATGAACACCGCGGCCAGGCCGATCATGCTGTGCATGAAGGCGACCAGCTCGGGCATCTTGGTCATCTCGACGCGCTTGGCCATGATCGAACCGGCGGTACCGCCGATCAGCAGGCCGACGATCACGTAGCCGATGCCTGCGGTGGCCAGCTCGCTGCCGAGCTTGAAGATCAGGCCGACCGTGGTGAGCACGGCCAGACCCATGCCGATCATGCCGAACAGGTTGCCGCGGCGTGACGTGGTCGGGTGGGACAAGCCCTTCAGTGCCTGGATGAAGCACACCGAGGCGATGAGGTAGAGAACGGTGATGAGGTTCATGCTCATGGCTTACTTGCCCTCTGCCTTGGCCGCGCTGCGGTCCTTCTTCTTGAACATTTCCAGCATGCGTCGGGTGACCAGGAAGCCACCGAAGACGTTGACCGCGGCCAGGGCCACGGCCAGGGTGCCCATCGCCTTGCCCAGCGGAGTGACGGTGAGCGCGGCGGCCAGCATGGCGCCGACGATGACGATCGCCGAGATCGCGTTGGTGACCGCCATCAGCGGGGTGTGCAGGGCCGGGGTGACGTTCCAGACCACGTGGTAGCCGACGTAGATCGCCAGCACGAAGATGATCAGGTTGTAGATGCCGTCGGAAATCAGATCCATGTTCGCGTCTCCCTTAACCGTTGGTCCGCACGACCTGGCCGTCGCGGCACATCAGGCACGCGGCGACGATGTCGTCTTCGAGGTTGAGCTGGAACTGGCCGTCCTTGTCGATGACCAGCTTGAGGAAATCCAGCAGGTTGCGCGCGTACAGCGCCGAGGCATCGGCCGGCACCAGCGTCGCCAGGTTGGCATGGCCGACGATGGTCACACCGTGGCGCACCACCACCTGATCGATCTCGGTCAGCGGGCAGTTGCCGCCGTGGCCGGCTGCCAGGTCGATGATCACCGAGCCGGGCTTCATCTGCTCGACGGTGGCTTCCTGCAGCAGCGTCGGCGCTTTGCGGCCCGGAATCAGCGCGGTGGTGATGACGATGTCCGACTGCAGCGCACGCTCGTGCACCGCCTGCGCCTGACGCGCCATCCACGAGGCCGGCATCGGCCGCGCATAGCCACCGACGCCTTCGGCGCATTCGCGCTCCTCGTCGGCCTCCAGCGGCACGTCGACGAACTTGGCGCCGAGCGATTCAATCTGCTCCTTCACCGCCGGACGCACGTCCGAGGCTTCGACCACCGCGCCCAGGCGCTTGGCCGTGGCGATGGCCTGCAGGCCGGCGACACCGGCCCCGAGGATCAGCACGCGTGCGGCCTTCACCGTACCGGCGGCGGTCATCAGCATCGGCATGAAGCGCGGGTAGTGATGCGCGCCGAGCAGCACCGCCTTGTAGCCGGCGATGTTGGCTTGCGACGACAGCACGTCCAGGCTCTGCGCGCGCGAGGTGCGCGGCGCGGCTTCCAGGGCGAACGCGGTGATGCCGCGCGCGGCCATGCGCGCGATGCAGGCGTTGTCGAAAGGATTGAGCATGCCGAGCAGCACGCTGCCCGACTGCATCAGCGCCAGTTCGGCATCGTCCGGCGCATTGACCTTCAGCACCAGCTCGGCGGCGAACGCCGCGGCGGCATCGCCGATGGTCGCGCCAGCGGCCTCGTAGGCGCTGTCCGGCACGCTGGAAAGCAACCCGGCGCCGCTTTGCAGCGTTACCCGGTGCCCTTGGCCGATCAGTTTCTTGACGGTTTCCGGGGTCGCGGCGACGCGCGTTTCCCCGACATGGGTTTCGAGAGGAACACCGATGTGCATTGTTGTTGTTCTCCTGCGTGATCTTGACCAGGGCGCGGTGACCGCTGCCCTGGCGAGCTTTTTTCACCCGGCCACTACTCTGGCGGTCGGGTTTTGAAACGGTGGAGCGGGCCTCGGCGACTGCGCTAAACAGCCGGTCCGGCGCGGCATTCTGCAAGCACGGAAAAAATCAAACAACTGTTTCAATCGGGCGATTGCATCTGACGCACCGGTCGCAAGCCGACTCTAGATTCGCACAGAGTCGCGCCAGCCAGCGCAGCTTAGGGGGCCGCTTCGGTTAAAAGTGCGGCCGCCAAGGAAAAAACGTGCGGATCATGAATGACGCACCATTGCCACGGTATTCCCCTGCGGTGCCGGCTGACTGCGACCTTGGTGTCGGTGGTCTAGGGTTGATGCAGCGATACAGCGGTTGAAATGTCGTTCGATTCTTGTAGTCAAAGCGCTCTGGCTGCTTTTGTTGTCTGGAGTGTTTCGGCGCAGCGACAAACTGTCGCTGCGCAATCTGCTGGAGTTGCACGATGCCCGAACCTGATGTGGACGAACTGACCGAGCTGCTCGAGCCCTCGCCGCAGCGCCGCCTACCGTTCGCTTTCGCCCGCCGCCACGGCGTATTCCTGCTCGAACGCGACGGCGCGGCCAGCCTGTGCCTGCGCGAAGGCGCGGCGCTGACGGCGGTGCAGGAGGCGCAGCGGGTGGTCGGTGCGCGCCTGGCGTGGCAGTGGCTGGCGCAGGACGCCTTCGAGCAGGCGCTCGGCGCGGCCTATCAGCACGATTCGTCGGCGACGATGCTGATGGTCGAGGGCCTGGGCAACGATCTGGATCTGGCCAGCCTGGCCGACCAGATCCAGGAAACCGAGGACCTGCTGGAGCAGGAGGACGACGCGCCGATCATTCGCCTGATCAACGCCATCCTCGGCGAGGCGATCGCCGAGAACGCCTCGGACATCCATATCGAAACCTTCGAGAAGCGCCTGGTGATCCGCTTTCGCGTCGACGGCATCCTCCGCGAAGTGGTGCAACCCAAGCGTGAGCTGGCGGCGCTCTTGGTATCGCGGATCAAGGTCATGGCCAAGCTGGATATCGCCGAGAAGCGCATCCCGCAGGACGGGCGCATTTCCCTGCGCGTCGGCGGCCGCGAGGTCGACATCCGCGTCTCCACGCTGCCCTCGGCCAATGGCGAGCGCGTGGTGCTGCGCCTGCTCGACAAGCAGGCCGGGCGGCTGACCCTGCGCCACCTGGGCATGAACGAGCAGGATCGCCGCCAGCTGGAGCAGGCGGTGAAGAAGCCGCACGGCATCATCCTCGTCACCGGGCCCACCGGGTCGGGCAAGACCACCACGCTGTACGCCGCGCTGACCACCCTCAACGACCGCACGCGCAACATCCTCACCGTCGAAGACCCGATCGAATACCACCTCGAGGGCATCGGCCAGACGCAGGTCAACACCAAGGTCGACATGACCTTCGCCCGCGGCCTGCGCGCCATCCTGCGCCAGGACCCGGACGTGGTGATGGTCGGCGAGATCCGCGATCAGGAAACCGCCGACATGGCCGTGCAGGCCTCGCTGACCGGCCACCTGGTGCTGTCCACGCTGCACACCAACAGCGCCATCGGCGCGGTCACCCGCCTGGTCGACATGGGCGTCGAGCCGTTTCTGATCTCCTCGTCGCTGCTCGGCGTGCTGGCCCAGCGGCTGGTGCGGGTGCTGTGCCACGACTGCAAGCGCCCCTACGTCGCCGATGCCGCCGAATGCGCGCTATTCGGCGTGACACCGGACGCGGCGCCGACGCTGTACCACGCCGAAGGCTGCGAGCATTGCCGCGGCATCGGCTATCGCGGCCGTACCGGCATCTACGAACTGGTGCTGTTCGACGACGCGCTGCGCAGCATGGTGCACACCCGCGCCAGCGAGCAGGACATGCTGCGCCACGCCCGCGAACTCGGCCCGAGCATCCGTGACGACGGCCTGCGCAAGGTGCGCGAAGGCGTGACCACCATCGAAGAAGTACTGCGGGTGACCCGTGAGGAATGACGTTCAGCGCCGTCCGGCGCGCTGCGGAGAGCAGCGCTGATGGCCGCCTTTGAATATCTCGCGCTAGATGCGCGTGGCCGCGAGCAGAAGGGCCTGATCGAAGCCGACAGCCCGCGTCAGGCGCGCCAGCTGCTGCGCGACAAGCAATGGGCACCGCTGGAGGTGAAGCAGGCCAAGTCCAAGGAGGATGTCAGTCGCGGCGGTTTCAGCTTCGGTCGTGGCCTGTCGGCGCGCGATCTGGCGCTGGTCACCCGCCAGCTGGCGACGCTGGTGCAGGCGGCACTGCCGATCGAGGAAGCCCTGCGCGCGGCGGCGGCGCAGTCCACCTCGGCGAAGATCAAGTCGATGCTGCTGGCCGTGCGCGCGCGGGTGATGGAAGGCCACAGCCTGGCCGCGGCGCTGCGCGAGTATCCGTCGGCGTTTCCCGAGCTCTATCGCGCCACCGTGGCGGCCGGCGAACACGCCGGCCATCTCGGGCTGGTGCTCGACCAGCTCGCCGACTACACCGACCAGCGTCAGCAGTCGCGGCAGAAGATCCAGCTGGCGCTGCTCTATCCGGTGATCCTGATGGTCGCCTCGCTGGCCATCGTCGTGCTGCTGCTCGGCTACGTGGTGCCGGACGTGGTCAAGGTATTCGTCAACACCGGCCAGGAGCTGCCGGCGCTGACCCGTGGGCTGATCGCCACCAGCGACGTGGTGAAGAACTGGGGCTGGCTGATCGTGCTCGGCATTGCCGCGTTCGTGCTGGCCATGCGCGCGGCGCTGCGCGATCCGGCGCTGCGCCTGCGCTGGCACGCTTTCATCCTGCGCCTGCCGCTGATCGGCCGCCTGAGCCGGGCGACCAACACCGCGCGCTTCGCCTCGACCCTGGCGATCCTCACGCGCAGCGGCGTGCCGCTGGTGGAGGCGCTGTCCATCGCCGCCGCGGTGATCGCCAACCTGCGCATCCGCGAGCGGGTGGTCGAAGCGGCGCAGAAAGTGCGCGAAGGCAGCAGCCTGACCCGCGCGCTGGAGGCCACCGGCGAGTTCCCGCCGATGATGCTGCACATGATCGCCAGCGGCGAGAAATCCGGTGAACTGGATCAGATGCTGGCGCGAACCGCGCGCAATCAGGAGAACGACCTCGCCGCCCAGGTGTCTCTGCTGGTCGGCCTGTTCGAACCGTTCATGCTGGTGTTCATGGGCGCGGTGGTGCTGGTCATCGTGCTGGCGATCCTGATGCCGATCCTTTCTCTCAACCAACTGGTGGGGTAACGACAATGAAGTTGCAACGACGCACGCAAGGGGGCTTCACCCTCATCGAGATCATGGTGGTGGTGGTCATCCTCGGCATCCTCGCCGCGCTGGTGGTGCCGCAGGTGATGAGCCGACCCGAGCAGGCCAAGGTCACCGTCGCCAAGGGCGACATCAAGGCCGTCGCCGCCGCGCTGGACATGTACAAGCTGGACAACTTCGCCTATCCGAGCACCCAGCAGGGGCTGGAAGCGCTGGTGAACAAGCCTTCCGGCAATCCGCAGCCGAAGAACTGGAACCGCGACGGCTACCTCAAGCGCCTGCCCAAGGACCCATGGGGCAATGAATACCAGTACCTGTCGCCGGGCACCCGCGGCCAGTTCGACCTGTACTCCTTCGGTGCCGACGGCAAGCCCGGCGGCTCGGACCTCAACGCGGACATCGGCAACTGGGACCTCTGACCGATGCGCCGGCGCGCCCGCGCCTTCACCCTCATCGAACTGCTGGTGGTGATCGTCCTGCTGGGCATCCTGGTCAGCCTGGCGGTGCTCACCACCGGCAGTTCGAGCACCTCGCGCGAGCTGCGTGACGAGGCCCGGCGGATCGCCGCGCTGATCGGCGTGCTCAGCGACGAGGCAGTGCTCGACAGCCGCGAATACGGCCTGCTGGTCAACCACGAGGGCTACCGCGTGCTGCGTTATGACGAAGTTGACGCGCGCTGGCGCGAGGTCGAGCGGCGCAAGGTGCACCGGCTGCCGGAGTGGATGCGTCTGGAGCTGGAACTGGATGGCACGCCACTGGAGCTGGTGGCGCCGGTCAAGCAGGCGGACGACCGCGCCGGCCTGAGCGATGCCGACAGCCGCGAGCGCAGTCGCGAGCGCAAGAGTGGTCCGCGGCTGGAACCGCAGCTGCTGATCCTCTCCAGCGGCGAACTGTCGCCGTTCGGCCTGCGCCTGTCCGAGCGCAAGGCTGGTGGCAGCACCTGGCTGATCGCCAGCGACGGCCTGCGCCTGCCGCAGGCCGAACTGCTCGAGCACAGGCGATGAGTGCGTCGATGGCCAGGGCCGGCCGCGGCTTCACCCTGCTCGAAGTGCTGGTGGCGCTGGCGATCTTCGCCACCGTCGCCGCTGTGGTGCTCACCGCCGCCGGGCGCAGCCTGAGCAATGCCGGGCGGCTGGAAGAACTGACCCTGGCCGGCTGGATCGCTGACAACCGCCTCACCGAGCTGCAGTTGCAGCCGAGCACGCCGGCGCCCGGCCGCGAGACGCTGGAGCTGGAGTTCGCCGGCCGCCAGTGGCAAACCCTCAGCGAGATCGCGGCGAGCAGCGATCCCGGCCTGCTGCGCGTCACCGTCTGGGTCGCGCTGGACGAGCGTCGCGCGCGCAACCGGCCGCTGGCCGAGCGCGCGGTGACCAGCCTCAGCGGCTTCGTCGCGGTGCGCCAGGCCGGCAGCGGCCAGCCGGGGCTGGGTCAATGAATCCGCAGCTGCCGCGGCGTATGGTCGGCTTCACCCTGCTCGAACTGCTGATCGCCATCGCCCTGTTCGCCCTGCTTGGCCTGGGCACCTATCGCATGCTCGAAGCGGTGCTGCGCAGCGACGCGGCGACTGCCGCGCAGGAGCAGCGCCTGCGCGAGCTGAGCCGGGCGCTGTGGCTGTTCGAGCGCGACCTGCTGCAGGTGATCGACCGGCCGGTGCGTGACGGCTACGGCGACGAGCGCAACGCGCTGATTGGCCAGCTCGAAGGCGACGACGGCGCGCCCGTGCTGGAGCTGACCCGCAGCGGCTGGCGCAACCCCACCGGCCTGCGCCGCGCCAACCTGCAGCGGGTGCGCTGGCGGCTGGTCGGCGAGCGGCTGGAGCGTACCTACTGGGTGGTGCTCGACCGCGATGTCGACAGTCAGCCGCGCGTGCAGGTTGCGCTCGACGCAGTGCGCGCGCTGCAGCTGCGCTACCTCGACGAGGACCACGTCTGGCACGAGGAGTGGCCGCCGTTCGACTACGGCCGCGGCGGCAGCGAGGAGGCCGCGCAGCGCTTGCCGATCGCCGTCGAGCTGAGCCTCGAACACCCGCGTTACGGCCGCATTAGCCGCCTGCTGCGCTTGCCGGACGGCCCGCCGCAGCAGGCGCAGATGCAGCTGCCGGGCGCCGAGGGCGTGCCGGAACCGTTCGACGGGGAGCAGCCGCAATGAAGCGCCAGCGCGGCGTCGCGCTAATCACCGTGCTGCTGGTGGTGGCGATTGTCACCGTGGTCAGCGCGGCAATGGTGGCGCGCCAGCAGCTGGCGATCCGCGCCAGCAGCAACCAGCTGCAGGCCCGCCAGGCGTGGCATTACGCGCTGGGCGGCGAGGCGCTGGCGCAGTCGATCCTGCAGCGCGATGCGCGCGAAGGCGGGCAGGCGCCGGTCGATCATCTCGGTGAGGCCTGGGCGCTGCCGCGACCGGCGTTCGCCGTCGACGAAGGGGAGATCCGCGTGCACATCGAGGACCTCGCCGGACGCTTCAACCTCAACAGCCTGGTGAAGAACGGCCAGGCCGACGCCGCCGCGCTGGCGCAGTTCCGCCGGCTGCTGTTGCGCCTGCAGATCGCCGCGCCCTATGCCGAACGGCTGGTCGACTGGCTGGACGTCGACCAGCAGCCCGGCGCCGAGCAGGGCGCCGAGGACAACGCCTATCTGCTACTTGAGCCGCCGTATCGCACGGCCGGACGGCGGCTGTTCGACCTCTCCGAACTGCGCCTGCTGCTGGACATGCGCGACGAGGATTTCCAGCGTCTGGCGCCCTACGTCGCTGCGCTGCCGGCCGATCACGGGCTGAACGTCAACACCGCCAGCGCGCTGGTGCTGTCCAGTCTGGGCGACAACCTCAGCCTCGGCGCCGCCGAAGCGCTGGTGGAGGTACGCCGCGCCAGCCCCTTTCGCGACACCGCGGCGTTCCTCGCGCAGCCGGCCATGGCCGGCAACACGCTGCAGGGCACCGCGCTGGCGGTCGGCAGTCAATACTTCCAGGTCACCAGCGAAGTGCATCTGGGCGACCGCCGGCTGGCGCTGGTCAGCCTGCTGCAGCGCGAGCAGGACGGCACGGTCCGCGTGCTGGCGCGCAACCTCGGGCAGCCGCCGCGGCTGCCCGAATCATCCGCAAAGGGAGAACGCTAGATCATGGATTGCCTGTTCCTGCCCGCCGACTGTGGCGCGCACCTGCAGCCGGAGACGCTTGGATACTGGCTGCCGCGCGAGGGCGCTGGCGGCTGGCTGAGCCTGGTGCAGTGCGCGGCTGCCGCGCAGGGCGCGGTGACGCTGGTGCTGCCGGCCGAGCACTGCAGCGCCTTCGCCGTGGCGCTGCCGACGCGCAAGGCGCGCTGGTTGCAGCAGGCGCTGGCCTACGCCGCCGAGGAGCTGCTGGCGGAGAACGTCGACGAGCTGCACCTGAGCCTCGGCGAGGTGCTGGACGACGGCCGCCACCGGGTCATCGCCATCCGCCGCAGCCTGCTGCAGGGCTGGCTCGACCAGCTGCGCGGGCTGGGGCTGCCGATTGTCGCCATCCATGTCGACGCCGACCTGCTGCCGCGTACGGGCAGTCAGATTCTGCTGCTCGGCGCGCGCGGGCTGCTCGGCGGCAGCGTGGAGGCGCGGCTGGCCTTCGCTGCCGGGCAGTGGCCGGCGCTGGCCGCACAGTGCCCGGCGCCGCGGCAGGCGCACGGTGACGGCGAGACGCCGCCGTCTGGGGTGGATGACTACCAGCGTCTCGACGACCCCTATGCCTGGCTCGCCGGCGGTCGCGCGGCAGCGGTCAATCTGGCGCAGGGCGCGTTCGCCATCGATCTCGGCGGCAGTGGCCTGAGCCGCTGGAAACCGCTGTTCGCCACGCTCGGGCTGATCCTGCTGGTGCAGCTGGGCTTCAACCTGGCGCAGGGCTGGTACTTCCAGCGTCAGGGCGACCTGCATGCCGACGCCAGCCTGGCGCTGTACCGCGAGCTGTTTCCGGCCGACACGCGCATCGTCAACCTGCGCGCGCAGTTCGACGACCACCTGGCCCAGGCCAGCGGCGCCCAGGCCGGCTTCACCCGCCTGCTGGAACACGCCGCCACGGCGGTCGCCGACGGCGCGCCGGTGACGGTGCAGCGGCTGGACTACAACGAGACACGCGGCGATCTGGCGCTGGAAGTGCGCGCCGCCGATTTCGCCGCGCTGGAGCAGCTGCGCCAGCGTTTGAACGAGCAGGGCCAGAGCGTGCAGCTGGGCTCGGCGAGTCGCGACGGTGATGCCGTCAGCGCCCGCGTGGTCATCGGAGGCTGACGATGAATTTCAAACAGCAACTGGCCGTGCGCCTGACCGATTTACCGCTGTGGCGCCGCTGGCAGCGTCTGCCTCCGCGCGACCGGCTGGCGCTCGGCCTGCTCGCCGCGTTCCTCGTCGCCCTACTGTTCTACCTCTGGCTATGGCTGCCGGCGCAGCGCCACGCGGCCGCCGCGCGCGAGCATTACCAGGCGCAGCGCGAGCTGTACGCCTATCTCCAGCAGAACAGCGAACTGGCGCGGCAGATGGGGCGCAGCGATCGAGTGGCGCTGGCGCCGGAAGAGCTGCAGGGCCTGGTCACGCAGAGCGCACAACAGAGCAACCTGCGCATCGAGAGCTTCGACAGCGGCGCCGACGGCGGCCTGCAGGTCAGCCTGCCGGGCGCGTCCTACACGCTGCTGCTGCGCTGGCTCGCGGAGTTGCAGGCGCTGGGGGTGAACGTCGGCGAGGTCAGCCTGGAGCGCGCCGGCGAAGGGCAGGTGGACGCACGGGTGGGGCTGCGCGCGGGCGGCTGAGGCGCCGCCCGCGCATGGCGGTCACTGATGGGGAAACGGCATGGCCAGCGCGCGTAGCGCGGCTTCGGCGTTGAGCACGCGGGTCACCGCCTCGTCGGCCTTGTCGCGGCTGAGACCGAGGCGGTCGAGCAGCGTCTGCGGGATGTCCTGCGGGCCGCCAGCGCCAATGCCGCGCTGGCGTAGCAGGCGCACGGCCAGACAGACGAGGTTCGGATAGGCGGCGTGTTCGCCGGCGTAGTCCGGGTCGTTCTGGAAGCGCAGGGCGTTGGCCACTTCGTCCGGCATGCCCCACAGACGCATCAGCCAGGCGCCCATCTGCTCGCGGGTGATGCCCAGCAGGTGCTGTTCGATATGGTTCGGCCCCAGGTGCGGGTTGACCTCCAGATGCCGGCAGATCAGCGAGAAGTGCGGCGGAAAGATGTGCGCCAGCACCAGATAGCCGAAGTTGTGCAGCAGCCCGGCGAGATAGCTCAGGCCCATCTCCGGGCGCGTTTCGCGCGGGATGGCGCGCGCCAGCCCCTCGATCACCGCGGCGGTGTAGATCGCCTGCTGCCAGTACGGCGTCGCCTCCTGCGGCCGGTCCTTGGGCAGGCTGAGGGTCTTGCCCAGCGCCAGACCCAGCGCCAGGTTGATCACCAGATCGAAACCCAGCACGCGGACGATGGCGTCTTCCACTGAGCGGATGCGCCCGGGGGCGGCGTAGTACGGCGAGGCGGCCCAGCTGATCACCTGCGCGGCCAGCGCCGGGTCGGTTTCCACCACGCCGGTGATGTCGTCGACGGTGGCCTCGGGGCTCACACGCAGTTTGATGATGCGCTGCGCGGTATGCGGCAGCGGCGGAATCTCGATGGTTTCCTCCAGGCGCTTCTGGATGCGCCGTGCGGTGAAGCTCTGTACCGCCTGGCTGATCTCCTCGCGGTCGTCATGCGGCCGGTCGAGGTTCGGCCGGATGTCGCGCAGCGGCACGGCGAAGCTGCCGGCGCTGGCCTTGTTCAGCAGGCGCTGGAAATCCTCCGCCGTCAGCTCCACCAGCAGCCCCGGCTGGCCCGATTCGACCAGCAGCCGCGGTTGCTGCAGCAGGCAGCGCTCGTACAGGCAGGGCGAACTGGTCAGCGGCGGCAGGCCGGGCAGGCGGCTCAGCTCGTGCTTGGCGAGCATGCGCGCCAGACGTTCCGGTTTCACCGCCAGCAGCTGGCGGCCGGTGAGCTCGGTCAGCCGCGGCAGATCGAGCAGATGATCCTGGGGAAACAGCACCAGCATGGCGCCGACGCTGTCTTCCAGCAGCACCGCCTGGACCCGCTGGGCAGCGGGGAAATTGGGGCGATCACGCTGGATCTGGTAGCGCACGCCGAGGTCTTTCAGCAGCTTGGTGATCAGCAGCGGCAGTTCGGAACAGCTTTCGGTATCGACAGCAGAATTCATGAGCGGACCCGTGATGGTGGCCTGCCCGAGTATAGCGAAGCCCTCAGGCGGGGAAATTGCGGTGACGAGTGGTTGTCACACCTGGCCGTATTCCTGGCCATGACGCAGCCAACGCTCCAGCAGCGGGCTGACATGCTGCGGCCAGCGCGCCAGCAGCTCCTGGGCGGCGTCGCGCACCGCCCGCAGCAGATCGGCGTCGCGCATCAGGTCGGCAACCTTGAACTGCAAGAGGCCGGTCTGCCGCGTGCCGAGCATTTCGCCGGGACCGCGCAGCTCCAGGTCCTTCTCAGCGATGACGAAGCCGTCGCAGGTCTCGCGCATGATCGCCAGCCGTTCGCGGCCGAGCTGCGACAGCGGCGCGTGGTAGAGCAGCACGCAGTGGCTGGCCGCACTGCCACGGCCGACCCGGCCGCGCAGCTGGTGCAGCTGGGCCAGGCCCAGACGCTCGGGGTTCTCGATGATCATTAGGCTGGCGTTGGGCACGTCGACGCCCACCTCGATCACCGTGGTGGCGACCAGCAGCTGCAGGCGCCCCTGCTTGAACTCGTCCATCACCGCGGCCTTCTCGGCCGGCTTCATGCGCCCGTGAATCAGCCCGACGCGCAGGCCGACCAGCGCCGCCGAGAGGTCCTCGTAGGTGGTTTCCGCGGCCTGGCAGGTCAGCTCCTCGGATTCCTCGATCAGCGTGCACACCCAGTAGGCCTGGCGCCCTTCGTTGCAGGCGATGCGCACCCGCTCGATGACTTCCAGGCGGCGGCTGTCGGCGATCACCAGGGTGTTTACCGGCGTGCGCCCGGGCGGCAGCTCGTCGAGGATCGAGGTGTCGAGATCGGCGTAGGCGCTCATCGCCAGGGTCCGCGGGATTGGCGTGGCGGTCATGATCAACTGGTGCGGGCAAAGCCGGCCGTCGATGCCCTTCTGCCGCAGCGCCAGACGTTGCTGCACGCCGAAGCGGTGCTGCTCGTCGATGATCACCAGCGCCAGGCGCTTGAACACCACTTCATCCTGAAACAGCGCGTGGGTGCCGACCACCATCGGGCAGCCGCTGGCAATCTGCTCCAGCGCCGCGGCGCGGGCCTTGCCCTTGAGCTTGCCGGCCAGCCAGGCGACCTCGATGCCGAGCGGTTCGAGCCACTTGCTGAAGTTGAGGAAGTGCTGCTCGGCGAGGATTTCCGTAGGTGCCATCAGCGCCACCTGATAGCCGGCTTCCAGCGCCTGCAGCGCGGCGAGGGCGGCGACCACCGTCTTGCCGGCGCCCACATCGCCCTGCACCAGGCGCAGCATCGGCTCGTGCTGGGCGAGGTCATAGGCGATCTCGGCGCCGACCCGCTGCTGCGCGCCGGTGGGGGCGAAACCGAGGTTGGCGAGAAAGCGCTGCGGCAGGGTTTTCGCCGGCGGCAGCGCCGGCGCCTGCTGGGCGCGTACCCGTTCGCGCAGACGCTGCAGCGAGAGCTGATGGGTCAGCAGTTCCTCGAAGGCCAGCCGATGCTGCGCCCAGTGCCGGCCTTCGGCGAGTTCTTCCAGATTGGCGTCGGCCGGCGGCCGGTGCAGGTAGCGGATGGCTGCGTCCAGCGGCCCGAGCTGGTAGTCGCGCGCCAGTTCGGCGGGCAGCCAGTCCGGCAGGCTGTGCGGGCCGAGCCGCGCCAGCGCCTGTTCGCTGAGATTGCGCAGACGCTGCTGGGTGAGGCCTTCGGTGGTCGGGTAGATCGGCGTCAGGGTCTGTTCGACCGGCGCCGGTTCGCCGGTCAGCGCGCGGTATTCCGGATGGTAGATTTCCAGGCCCGAGGCACCGGGACGCGCCTCGCCGTAGCAGCGCAGCTGGGTGCCGCGCTTCATGGCTTCCTTTTGCGCGTTGCTGAAATGGTAGAAGCGCAGGCTGAGGGTGCCGCTGCCGTCCTGCAGGCGCACCAGCAGGCTGCGGCGGCGGCCCATGACGATGTCGGCGCCGGACACCACGCCTTCGATCACCGCGTCCTGCCCCGGCCGCAGCGCGCCAATCGGCACCACGCGGGTGCGGTCCTGGTAGCGCAGCGGCAGGTGGAACAGCACGTCCTGCAGGGTTTCCAGGCCGACCTTGGCGAGCTTCTCGGCCAGCGCGGCGCCGACGCCCTTGAGTGCGGTGACCGGGATGGTCGCCAGTTCGCTCATGGCCTCAGGCTTTCGCCGACGGCGGCTTGCCTACCGAACACAGGCGGATCGAGTCGGCGAGGATTTCGATCGCCTTGGGCCGCGGGAAGCTGGCGCGCCAGGCGATCGCCACGGTGCGGAACGGCACCGGCGGCGTCAGCGGGCGGGTTTCCAGCACGCCGGGGGAGTAGTGGTGGCTCTCCACTGCGGACAGCGGCAGGATCGACACGCCCAGGCCCGAGGCGACCATGTGGCGGATGGTTTCCAGCGAGCTGGATTCCACCGTGGTGTGGCTCGGTGCCTCGCCCTTGCGGGTGGTCGGGCAGGCTTCGAGCACCTGATCGCGGAAACAGTGGCCTTCGCCGAGCAGCAGCAGGCTCTTGTCGTTGAGCATCTCGGCGTCGATGGTTTCCTTCGCGGACCACGGATGGCCGGCCGGCATCAGCACGTAGAACGGCTCGTCGTAGAGCGGCTTGGTCAGCACGTCGGCTTCCTGGAACGGCAGCGCGATGATGATCGCGTCCAGCTCGCCGGTGCGCAGCTTGTCGCGCAGGACGTGGGTGAAGTTTTCCTCGATGTACAGCGGCATGTCCGGCGCCACGCGGTGCAGCTGCGGGATCAGGTGCGGGAACATGTACGGGCCGACGGTGTAGATGGCGCCGACCTTCAGCGGTGCGGCCAGCTGATTCTTGCCGACCTGGGCCAGCTCGCGGATGCTCTGCGCCTGCTCCAGTACCTTCTGCGCCTGGGTGACGATGCCTTCGCCGACCGGCGTCAGGCGCACCGCGCTCTTGGTCCGCTCGAAGATCAGCACGCCGAGCTCGTCCTCGAGCTTCTTCACGCCGACCGAGAGGGTCGGCTGGCTGACATGGCAGCGCTCGGCGGCGCGGCCGAAGTGCTGTTCCTGGGCGAGGGTAACGATGTAGCGCAGTTCGGTCAGGGTCATAGTCAGCGTCCATTAGATTGGCGGCAAGCATAGCCTTTGCGTAGCCGTCTAACCAACTGCGGGCGCAGGCCGAAGCGTTCGGCAAATGGCGCGTGCGGTGTTCGGCATGAGCCAGCGCGGCGGCGCTACACTGCGCAACAGGAAGATGATGCGGTCTCGGTGGGTTGCCGGAGGATGAAGGATGGGCAAGCGTTGTTCGGTATTGATCGCCGGCTGTGGCGATGTGGGGTGCCGCCTGGGGCTGCAGCTGAGTCGGGACGGCTGGCGGGTGTACGGCATGCGCCGGGAAGCCGCCGGCCTGCCGGTGCCGATCCTGCCGGTCAAAGGTGACTTGAGCGGCGCGGAATGTCCGCGTACCTGGCCGAATGGCGAGCTGGACTATCTGGTCTACGCCGCCTCGGCCAGCCAGCACGACGAAGCGGGCTATCGCCAGGCCTATGTCGACGGCGTGCGGCATGTGCTCGACTGGCTCGAACAACGCGGCCAGCGCCCGCGGCGGCTGCTGTTCATCTCCAGCACCGGCGTCTACGGCCAGCACGACGGCGAGTGGATCGACGAGACCTCGGCCACCGAACCCAGCGGCTACACCGGCCGGGTGATGCTGGAGGCCGAGCGCCAGGTGCTCGGCTGCGGGCTGCCGGCGACCGTGGTGCGCATGGGCGGGCTGTACGATCCGGCGCGGCCGTGGATGCAGAATCAGGTGCGCGCCGGCTTGCGCGTCGAGCGCGATCCGCCGCAGTACAGCAACCGCCTGCACCGCGACGACGCCGCGGCGCTGATGGCGTTCCTGCTGCAGGCCGACGCGCGTGGCGAACTGCTGGACGACTGCTACCTGGGTGTGGATGACGATCCGGCGCCGCTGCACGAGGTGGTCGACTGGCTGCGCGCACGCCTTGGCGTCACCCACTGGGCCGAGCAGAGCATGACCCGCCGCGCCGGCAGCAAGCGCTGCAGCAACGCCCGCGCCCGCGCGCTGGGTTGGGCGCCGCGCTATCCGAGCTATCGCGATGGCTACGCCACGCTCGGCGAGCGGCGTGACTGACGGTAACCGCCTGCTGGCGCGGCCCTGGTTGCCGGGCGTGGAGCTGTTCCATGCCGACTTCTCCGGCCAGCCGTTCGGTCGCCACAGCCACGATGCGTTCGCCATCGGCGCCATCCTCCACGGCGTCGGCGGCTACCAGTGCCGCGGCGCGCGCCATGCGCTGCCGGCCGGCACGCTGTCGCTGATGAATCCGCAGGAGCCGCACACCGGCCACGCCGAGTCACCGCGGCTGATCTACCGCATGCTCTACATCGAGGAAGCGCGGCTGCCGGCGCTGCTGGGACGCAAGCAGCTGCCGCGCGGCTTTCGCCAGCTCAATCCGGCCGACGATGGCGCCGTGGCCGCCGGGCTGGCGCAACTGGCCGTCGACTTCCAGCACGGCGACGTGCTGGGCCTGGAGAGTCGCCTGCTGCAGCTGCTGGAGCTGGTGTTCACCCGCCACGGCGGCCTGCGGCCGATGCAGACGGCGCGGCGCGACGGCGGCACGGTCGCCGCCCTGCGCGATTACCTCGAACAGCATTACAGCGAGGCGGTCAGCCTGCAGGCGCTGGCCGAGCAGCTGCAGCGCCATCCGCGTCATCTGATCGAAGCCTTCCGCCGCGCCTACGGCGTGCCGCCGCACACCTGGCTGCTGCAGCGGCGCATCCGCGAGGCCAAGCGCCGCCTGCTCGACGGCGAGGCGCTGGCCGAACTGGCGCTGGGCCTGGGCTTCTACGATCAGGCGCACTTCAGCGGCACCTTCCGCCGCTTCACCGGCGTCACGCCGGGGCAGTTCCGCGCCACCGCGCGGGCCTGAGTTTTTTCCAAGACCGCCGCCGGTCGCTGCCGGCAGTCTGGCCGTCCCTGTCGAAGGAGGCGGTCATGCTCGGGTTGTTTCTGCTGGTTGCCGGTACGCATTTCGCCGCCTTGCTGTCGCCGGGGCCGGACTTCTTCCTGCTGATCCGCGCGGCGTTGCTGCATGGCCGGCGGCAGGCCGATGGCTGCGCGGCCGGCATCGCCCTGGCGAATTTGCTGTCGATGCTGCTGGTGCTGCTCGCCCTGGCAGCGCTGCCGGGCGCCAACGGCTGGCTGTGGCGCAGCTTGCAGTTGCTCGGCGGCGGCTATTTCTGCTGGCTCGGCAGCCAGGCGCTGCTGGCTCGGCGCGAGCTGCAACTACCGGACGGCGCCGGCGAGACCGGTGGGCGCTGGCGAACCGGCTTCGTCCAGGGCCTGCTGGCCAGCAGCCTGAATCCCAAGCTGCCGCTGTTCTATGCCGGCCTGTTCGGCGTGCTGCGCGAAGCGGCGGTGCCCGGTTGGGGGCTGGCGCTGGCGATGATCTGGATGTCGGCGGTGGTGCTCGGCTGGGACCTGGCCCTGGTGCGCCTGCTCGGCCATGCGCGTTGGCGCGGCTGGCTGCGCCGGCGGGTGCGCACGCTCGACCGTCTGTGCGGTGCGTTGCTGCTGGCGCTCGGTGGCTGGTTGCTGATCACCGCTGCGGCGAGGTGACGGCCGGCGCATGCAGCCCGTCGGCCCGGCGGCAACTCTGCAGCGGCGGGACTTACTAAAACTCAGACGACACGTCGCACGGCAGGAGCGGCAGCACCCCCGCGCAGTCAGCGAGGCACAGGGATATCACCGAGGCGGCGCCCCGACCCCCGATCAGGAGATGCCCATGAGAGCGCTACGCTGGCACGGCAAGCACGATATCCGCTGCGACGACCACCTGCCCGACCCGACCATCGAAGACCCGCGCGACGCCATCATCAAGGTCAGTTCCTGCGCCATCTGCGGCTCCGACCTGCACCTGTACGACGGATTCATGCCGGGCATGAAACTCGGCGACATCATGGGCCACGAGTTCATGGGCGAGGTGATGGAAGTCGGCTCCGGCAACAAGAAGCTCAAGGTCGGCGACCGCGTGGTGGTGCCCTTCACCATCGTCTGCGGCGAATGCGAGCAGTGCCGGCGCGGCAACTTCTCGGTGTGCGAGCGCAGCAACCGCAACAAGGACATCGCCGACAAGGTCTTCGGCCACACCACCGCCGGGCTGTTTGGATACACCCACCTCACCGGCGGCTATGCCGGCGGCCAGGCCGAGTACGTGCGCGTGCCCTATGCCGACGTCGGCCCGGTGGTGATCCCCGACGGCCTGACCGACGAGCAGGTGCTGTTTCTCGGCGACATCCTGCCCACCGGCTGGCAGGCCGCCGCGCAGTGCGACATCCAGCCGACCGACACGGTGGCGGTGTGGGGTGCCGGCCCGGTCGGTCAGTTCGCCATCCGCAGCGCGGTGATGATGGGCGCCGAGCAGGTCATCTGCATCGACAATGTGCCGGAGCGGCTGTCCATGGCGCGTGCCGGCGGCGCCATCACCATCAACTTCGACGAGGAAAGCGTGGTCGAGCGCCTCGCCGAGCTGACCCGCGGCAAGGGCCCGGAGAAATGCATCGACTCGGTGGGCATGGAGGCGCATGCGGCGCGTTCCATCGATTCGATGTACGACCGTGCCAAGCAGGCGCTGATGCTTGAAAGCGACCGCCCGCACGTGCTGCGCGAGATGATCTACGTCTGTCGGCCGGCCGGCATTCTCTCGATTCCCGGCGTCTACGGCGGGCTGATCGACAAGATTCCGTTCGGTGCGGCGATGAACAAGGGGCTGACCTTCCGCATGGGCCAGACCCACGTCAACCGCTGGACCGACGACCTGTTGCGGCGCATCCAGGAAGGCCAGATCGACCCGAGCTTCGTCATCACCCACACGGTCAGCCTCGAGCAGGGCCCGGAGATGTACAAGACCTTCCGCGACAAGCATGACGGCTGCATCAAGGTGGTGCTGAAACCCTGATGGTCGCCAATCCCTAAAGTAGGGATTGGCCGAGCCACTTATCGAGCGAGGAGTCCTCATGAGCATTCCACGGCAAGTTACCCGGCCCAACCCCGCCGCGCGCTCGCTGGCGCGCGGGCTGGGCTGGTTCAGCATTGGCTTGGGCGTCGTCCAGCTGGTTGCGCCGCGGCAGGTGGCGCGTTTCATCGGCATGCCCGGCAGCGACGGGCTGATCCGTGCCTGCGGGCTGCGTGAGGTCGTCACCGGCGTCGGCATCCTGCTGGCGGACGATCCCAAGCCCTGGATCTACGGGCGCATCGGCGGCGATGCGCTGGACCTCGGCTGCCTCGGCTGGGGCATCGAGCACGGCCGCGAGCCGGCCAATGCGGCCATCGCTGCCGGCGCAGTGGCGGGCATCACTGCGCTCGACATGGGCTGCGCGCGAGCGCTGGATGCCGAGCGGTTGCCGACCACCGAGTGGGATTTCGGCGACCGCAGCGGCTTCCCCAACGGCACGGCGCAGGCGCGCGGCTCGGTGGACGCCGAGTTCGCTGCGGCGCGTGCCGAGCCCAACGGCTATCCGCCGGCGCAGCTGCACTAACTCCGCTCACCCTTGCGCGGCGCCCCAGGGTGGTGGATAAGGCTGCGCCGTTATCCACCCTACCGCCACGACGTATCGCGAGCGAGTGTCCGGCGGCATACGGTGGCGTGCGGCGCTGGCGCGATTTTTTGCTAAGGTGGCCGGCCGTTCCGGTCGCGCGCCTGTGGCGTGCGGCCCTGTCTGTGAGTAGTCATGTCGTCGGTCGTCAATGTCGTCCTGCCGGTCTTCGCGCTGATCCTGCTCGGCTTCGTGTGCCGCCGCAGCGGGCGCATGGGGCCGACCGGGGCCTCCGAACTCAATCGTTTCGTCGTCTGGCTGGGCCTGCCGGCGCTGCTGTTCAGCGTGGTCGCCACCTCGACCTGGGCGCAGCTCTGGCAGCCGGGCTTCATCGCCGCGTTTTCCGTCGGCTGCCTCGGCGTATTCGCCTTCACCCTCGGCTATCGCCTGCTGCAGAAGCAGCCGCTGGTGGATGCCAGCCTGGATGCGCTGGGCGCGTCCTACGCCAACACCGGCTATGTGGGGATTCCGCTGTGCATGCTGGTGCTCGGCGACGAGGCGCTGCAGCCGGCGATGGTTGCCTCGATCGTGGTGGTCTGCGTGCTGTTCGCCATCGCCCTGGCCTGCGTCGAGACCGGGCTACACGCGGGGCAGGGCCTGTTGCGCACGCTGGGCAAGGTGAGCTGGGCGCTGGTGCGTAATCCCCTGGTGATCGCGCCACTGCTCGGTGCGCTATGGGCGGCGAGCGGCCTGCAATTGCCGGTACCGCTGGCCACCCTGCTCAAGCTGCTGGGTGCGGCGGCGGCGCCCTGTGCGCTGGTCTCGCTGGGGCTGTTCCTCGCTCAGCCGCAGCCGGCCGGCAAGGTGCGGGGGGTGTGGCCGCTGGTGGGGTTGAAGCTGGTGGTGCAGCCGCTGATCACCTGGTATCTGGCGTTCCAGGTGTTCGAGCTGCCGACCCTGTGGGCCTATTCGGCGCTGCTGCTCAGCGCGCTGCCCACCGGCACCGGCCCGTACATGCTCGCCGAGTTCTATGGCCGTGAGGGCTCGCGCGTGTCGCGGGTGGTGCTGCTGTCGACGCTGGGCTCGCTGATCAGCCTGTCGCTGATTCTGGTGCTGTTGCCGGTCTGATCTGCGCGCGCTCACTTGGCGCGTGGATAAGCCTGGCGGCGTTATCCACCCTACGCCGGGCTGCCGTAGGGTGGATGGCCACCCCGTGGAAAACCGCGAAGCGTTTTCCACGCGCTATCACACGCTAACGGTCAGCTCACCGGCCGCGTCACTTCCAGCACCACCGCGGCGATGCGGTCGCAGCGGGTGTAGGCGCCGCCGAGCAGTTCCTCGCCGAACACGTCCGGGTCGATTTCCCGGTAGCGCCAGGTCAGCGGTGTCAGTGCCAGACGCTGGCAGGCCTCGGCGAGGAACGGGTCCTGGTTGTCCTGCATCGCAACGCCGGTGTATAGCAGCAGCGTGCCGCCCGGCGCCAGCCGGCCGAGCGCTGCATCGAGGATCGCCAGCGACAGCCCGGCGCCCAGCGGCCCGCCGCCGTGGCGATAAGCGCGCTCGCCGGGATCGACCAGATAGGGCGGGTTGGCCAGGATCAGATCGAACTCGCCGTCGACGGCGCTGAGCAGGTCGCTGTGCTCGGCGCGCAGATTGTCGGCCCCGGCCAGCGCCGCGTTGATGCGCGTCAGGCGCAGCGCTTGCGGATTGATATCCACCGCCAGCACTTCGGCCTGCGGCCGCGCCAGCGCCGTGAGAATCGCGCCGGCGCCGGAGCCGCAGCCGATGTCGACGACGCGGCGGATCTCGCCGGTGTGGCGGTCGAGGTGGCAGCGGATGGCGCTGGCAAAGCGATAGGTATCCGGGCCGAAGAACACCGCGTCGGCCAAGTCGGTGGGATACGCCGAATGCACGAACAGCTGGCCATCGAGGCTCGACAGCCGTACCCGCGAGCGCCAGCGCGGGCCGCACGGCTCGAGCACCTGCGCCTGATCCATCAGGCTGAACAGCGGCGGCGGCAGCAGCTCGTGCTGGAACGGCCGGCTCCAGCCGAATACCCCGGGAAGGTCGCCGGCCAGTGCATTCTGCGGACGCTGGTTGACCCGTTCATGGGTCAGCGGCGTGGGCGTGATGAAGTGATAGCCGCGCTCGCGCAGGGCCTGGCCCAGATACAGCAACGCGCGGTCCTGCGCGGTTTCCATGGTCATGATGCGTCCCTTGAGGCCTTCAGTTGAACAGTCCGTTGAACAGCCGCGTGGCCAGCAGGCCGACAGCGCTGTGGTGGCGTTGCGGTGCCAGCAGCGGCAGCAGCAGACGCATGCGCGCGGCGCGGTCCGGCTGGCGGGCGAGCTGCTGCTCCAGCAACTGCAGCTCCGCGTCGAAGTCGTTACCGGCGGACATCTGCGGTGGAATCGAGTCCGCCGCCGGGCGCCGCGTGTGGAACCGCGCCTGACCCTTGAGCAGCGCGCCGCGCGGGCTGTGCTTGCCGTCGGCGTGCCAGTCGCCGGCGATCCAGTCGTGGATCATCTGCTGCTCGTAAGCGCTGAACACGCCGAACATCGGTGCCTGTTCGCCGACGATGAGCTGCCAGAAGCGGCTTTCCTGCGGGTCGTGGCCGCGCTTGATCCAGCCCCGCGCCTGCAGCACGGCGAGGAATTGCTCGACGTCCTCGGCCAGCCACTGATTGACGGTGCGGCCTTCGAAGCGGCAGTAGTCGGAATGCACGAACTGCCCGACCGCGGCCTTCTTCTCGAAGATGCGCTGCACCTCCGTCGACAGGTCGAAGTCGCCGATCACCGAGACGGTGCTGGCACCCAGGTCGTTGAGCCGATAGCCGTTGCGCACGCGCTGGTAGAACGCCGCGCCGTCGCCCATCTGCGGCCAGGCCGCGCGCAGCCCCTGCACGGCCTTGTGCGCATGGCCGTTGTCGGCATTGTCGACGGTGACGTGCAGGGTGAAGTAGTACGGATCGATGCCCAGCTCGGTCAGTTCATAGGACGTGATCAGCAGGTGCAGCGGCAGCTGCTCGTAGCCGAGATTGAAGCCGATCACCTCCGGCAGAAAGCGCTCGGCGTGCTCGGCCAGCGCCAGCTGGATGGCGCCCTGGACGAAGTGCTCGTCGTCCAGCTGCTGCCAGTCGTCGCAGCCCTGGCTGGCGAGCAGCTTGCGGTAGAGCACCACATGGTTCTTTTCCGGCAGGCCCTCGCCGAGCTCTTCCAGATAGGTCTGGATCAGCGCGGTGAAGCGGCCATCGTCCCAGCGCTGCAGCAGGCCGTAGAGCCAGGCGCCGTCGACCAGCTTGGTCGGCGCCACGCCGCGCAGAAAGTGCAGCGCATGCGCCTTGCTGGAGAAGTAGCGGCGCGCGCCGCCGGCGCGGCGCTGCTCCAGGTAGGTCTGGTACTGACGGCCGACGGCTTCGGTGCGCTGCCTGACCCAGGCGTCCAGCGCCGCCGGATCGTCCGGCAGGTCGCAAGGCAGCGCGGCTGCACGTTGCAGCTGGTCTTGCAGGTATTGCGCGGCCTCCTCACGGCTGGCGCCATCGAGCAGGTTGAAATACAGCTCGCGCGTCTCCTGCGACGGTCGCGGATCGGCGGCGCGCGGCGCGGCGGGCAGGCTGTGCAGAGTCATCGGCATGGTCTTGTTCGGCGGCAGTGGTATGCAGATTTGGGCCGACCGCCGCGACCATTAGTTCAGCCCGCCCGCCGAGCGGCGGCTGTGCGGCTTGCAACTTCCCGCGCGCGGGTCATCACTAAAGCGGTGAGCGGCAGCCCGTCGGCGCCGCGCGGACAGCCGGAGGCACCAGCATGAACAGCGAGCAGAGCGGCCGCGAGAGCATCGAGTCCATCGATCAGAGCGGCGACGCCCACGAACAGAATCCGGAAACCACCATCACCCACGGTGAAGTCGCCGGCGGTGACGAGGCCGACGTGCCGGGCGGTACCTATAACGTGCCGCCGGAGCTGGCCGATGAGCTCAGCGACGAAGAGGCCGTGCACGACAAGCAGGGGCCGGACGACGCCCGCTAGCGGGCGAAACGGCGACTGGTGCACGGTTTTCGATGGCGGGTCTTAAACCCCGGCTGCGGGCGGTCGCCTGTTGGCTGTCATACATCGGCCGCGTGTTGCGCATGCATCGCTGCGCGCCGCCCTGCGTCCAGCGACCGGAGCAACGGACATGCGCCAACACAGCCGCCTCAGCTTTCGCCATATCAGCCGCATCCAGGTGACCAATCGCCTGAACGGTGAACCCATGGGCTATGTCGCCGACCTGTCGCTGGGCGGCTTGCGCCTGGTGGCGCGGCAGCCGCTGGCGGTCGGCGGTTGCTACGACATGCTGCTGCACGTGCCGGAGCACGGCGAGCGCGTGCGCGAGGTGCCGGTGGTGGTGATCTGCCAGTGGTCGCGCAAGGATTCGCGGCGCGACAGCTTCGAGATGGGCTTCGCCCTCGACCGCCCGGCGCCGGGCTTCACCGAGCTGGTCGCGCAGCTGCTGCCCAAGCGCCGCTGAGGCACGCGCCGGTCAACCGAGCGTGCCGAGGATGTTCACGCCGACGCGGTCGGGAATCTCGTTCTGCGACAGCACGTGCAGCCCCGGGCTGAACACCCGCGCATAACGCGCCAGCAGCGGACGCAGCTGCGGCATCACGGTGAGGATCGGCGGGTGGCCGTCCTTGCGCAGTTTCTCCTTCACCACCGGCATGCTGTTCTGCAGCTGGTTGAGCAGGCTCGGCTCCACCGGGATGTTGTCCAGGCTGACCTGGCCGGCCTGCTGGGCGATGGCCAGGGCGTTGAGCAGGGTGTTCTCCAGCGCGTTCTCCAGCACGAATACGGTCAGCTCGCGGCGGTCGCCGGCGATCATCGAGACGATGCTGCGGCGCAGCGCGTAGCGCACGTCGGCGGCCAGCAGCACCGGGTCCTTGGTGGTTTCGCTGCATTCGAGCAGGGTGCTGGCGATGGTTTCGATGTCGCGCAGCGGCACCTCTTCCTGCAGCAGCTGGCGGTAGACGCGCATCTGCTGGGTGTAGCTCAGCGCGGCCTTGAGGCTTTCGGCGAGCTTGGGCGCCTGCAGGGTCAGGCGCTGCATCAGGTGCTCGACGTCGTCGTGCTTGAACAGCTCGGGCAGGTGCTCGCGGACCACCTTGTTCAGGTGGGTGGCGATCACGCTGGCGCAGTCGATCACCTGATAGCCGAGGTTGAGCGCGCGCGGCTTGTCGCCCGGCTGGATCCACACCACCTGCATGCGGTAGGCCGGATCGGTGCCGAGGATGCCGTCGATCTCGCCGTACAGCTCCGGTGAGGGAATCGCCATCAGCCGGTCGGCGTGCAGCTCGGCGCCGTCGATCTTCTCGCCGTTGATGTAGATGTCGTACTGCGAGGCCTTGAGCCGCAGGCTGTCGCGAATCTGTACCTCCGGCAGGAGGAAGCCCAGGTGTTCGGAGAGCGTCTGCCGCACGCCGCGTACCCGCGCCGGCAGCGGTGCGCCGGACGCCTCGTTGACCAGCCCGACCAGCTTGTAGCCGAGCGAAATCGACAGCCGCTCGACCAGCGGAATGTCTTCCCAAGCCAGGCTCTGCGCCTTTTCCTTGTCCATCGCCTGGCCGAGCGCCTGGATCTCCTTGAGATCGGCGCCGGCGGCCGGCGGCGCCTGCAGCGACACCCGCCAGCCGATGAAACCGACCAGCGCGGCAAAGCCGAGGAAGGCCAGGTGCGGCATGCCCGGCACCATGCCGAGCACGGCGAGAATGCCGGCGACGGTGTACAGCGTCGCCGGGTTGGCCAGCAGCTGGCGCTGCACCTGGCTGGTGATGTCGCTGGATTCGTTGATGCGGGTGACGATGATCGCCGCCGCGGTGGACAGCAGCAGCGCCGGAATCTGCGCCACCAGGCCGTCACCGATGGTCAGCAGGGCGTACTGGCGGAAAGCCTCGCCGGCGTCCAGCGCGTAGACGAACACGCCGATGGCGAAGCCGCCGAACAGGTTGATCAGCAGGATCAGGATGCCGGCAATGGCGTCGCCGCGGACGAACTTCGACGCGCCGTCCATCGCGCCGTAGAAGTCGGCTTCCTTGGCCACTTCCTGGCGCCGCGCCTTGGCTTCGTCCTGGGTCAGGGTGCCGGCGTTGAGGTCGGCGTCGATGGCCATCTGTTTGCCCGGCAGGGCGTCGAGGGTGAAGCGCGCGGTCACTTCCGAGATGCGCTCGCCGCCCTTGGTGATGACGATGAAGTTGATGATCATCAGGATCACGAACACCACCAGGCCGACGATGAAGTTGCCGCCGATCACCACCTCGCCGAAGGCTTCGATCACCTTGCCCGCCGCGCCGGTGCCGGTGTGGCCCTCGAGCAGCACCACCCGCGTCGAGGCGACGTTCAGGCACAGGCGCAGCAGCGTGGTGACCAGGATCACCGTGGGGAACAGCGAGAAGTCCAGCGGACTCTTCGACGACACGCTGACCAGCAGCACCAGGATCGCCATGGCGATGTTGAAGGTGAACAGGATATCCAGCAGCTGCGGCGGCAGCGGCAGGATGATCATCGCCAGGATCGACAGGATCAGCACGGGAATGCCGATCCGGCCACTGCGCAAGGTCGGCGTGAGTTTCTGCATCAGGCTCATGAGCGGGCTCGGTTGAACAGTTCTTCGGGAATGGGAATGTGCCTGGCGAGTTCAGGGCGCGCCTGCCGGCGGCCCTGCTTCCAGGCCTTGAGCTGGAGGATGTAGGTCAGCACGTGGGCCACCGCGGTATACAGCGGCGCCGGGATCTGCTGGTTGACCTGGGTACTGAAGTAGATCGCCCGCGCCAGCGGCGGCAGCTCGATCACCTCGCAGTGATTGGCCTGCGCCATCTTGCGGATGTACAGCGCCATCTCATCGACGCCGCGGGCGATGACGAACGGCGTCTCGGCCTTCTTCGGGTCGTACTTGAGCGCCACCGCATAGTGCGTCGGGTTGACGATCACCACGTCGGCGGTCTTGATCACCTTGCTGATCTGCCGCTGCGCCAGCTGGCGCTGCAGCTGCTTGATGCGCGCCTTCACCTCGGGGCGGCCTTCCTGGTTCTTGTGCTCTTCCTTGCGCTCCTGCTTGGTCATGCGCATTTTTTTCAGGAAGAAGAAGCGCTGCAGTGGAATGTCGATCAGCGAGAACAACACGAACACCAGCAGCAGCGAGATCGCCAGGTCGAAGGTCAGGGTAAAGGCGCTGCCGATGGCGTTGCCGATATCGGTGCGCTGCAGCGCGATCAGCTGCGGCGCGGCATGCAGCAGCTGCCAGACGGCGATGCCGAGCAGCGTGGCGATCTTCAGCAGCGACTTGGCCAGTTCGCTCCAGTTCTGTGCGCCGAACATGCGGCCCAGGCCGGTGATGGGATTGAGCTTGCCGAAGTTGGGCGCGAAGTTCTTCGAAGCGAACACCCAGCCGCCCGGCACCAGGGCGAAGACAATCACCAGCAGCGGCGTCAGCAACAGCGGCAGCAGCACCCAGATGAACACCAGCAGGTTGTGCAGCATCACCAGCTTGAGGTCGTCGAGGCCGATCTCGCTGTGGCCGAAGTTGATGAACGAGTAACTGAAGCTCTGCTGGATGCCGTCGAAGAACAGGCCGATGCTCAGCTTGAGCACCAGCAGCGTGACCAGCAGCGACACGGTGGTGGCGACATCCTTGGAGCGTGCGACCTGACCGTCGCGCTTGCTTTTGTGCAGTTTCTGCTCGGAGGCCTCTTCGGTTTTGTCCTGGGCGCTGTTCTGCTCAGACATGCGCAGTGCTCCCGAGCAGCACGCCGATCTTGTCCAGCAGGTCGCGGGTCAGGTGCAGGTAGGCCTCGGCGAGGTTCGGCAGGGTCAGCGCGATCAGCGTCAGCCCGGCGAGGATCGCCATCGGAAAGCCCAGCGAGAACAGGTTCATCGCCGGCGAGATGCGGTTGAGCAGACCGAAGCAGAACTGCACCAGGGTCATGCAGAAGACGATCGGCAGGGCGATCAGCAACGCCGCCGAGAGCACCCAGGCCAGCGACCAGGCGATGGTCTGCAGGCCGTCCCAGTGGATGCCGCTGCCGATCGGCCAGTGCACGAAGCTCTGGTAGAGGATGCTCACCGTGACCAGATGGCCATCGATGCTGAAGAACAGCAGCGCCAGCATGATGAAATACAGCTGATAGACGATCGAGGCCGAGGACATGCCGTTCATGGGGTCGTTGAGCACCGCCATCGACAGCCCGAGCTGGGTCGAGACGATGTCGCCGATCAGGGTGAACACGGTGAACACCAGCAGCAGCGCCAGCCCCAGCAACAGCCCCATCGCCACCTGCTCGATGGCTGTGAGCAGGCCGGCCGGCGACAGCGGATCGAGCACCGGCGGTGCCGGCAATGCGGCGCTCAGCACCAGCGTCAGCGCCAGCGCCAGCAGCACCCGCACGCGCACCGAAATGGCCTTGTGGCTGAACAGCGGCGCCAGGCTGAACACCGCCATGATCCGGCAGAACGGCCACCAGTAGGCCTGCAGCGACTGCAGGTACTGGCCGGCGTGCAGCAGGGCGTCGTGGTTCATGCTCAGCCCACCAGGCGCCCGGCCTGCTGGAACGTCTCGATGAACAGATCGGAGAGCGTGCGCAGGATCCAGTGGCCGGCGAACACCAGCATGCCGAGGGTGATCAGCAGGCGCGGGAGGAAGCTGAGCATCTGTTCGTTGATCTGCGTGGCAGCCTGGAAAATGCTGATCAACAGGCCGCCCAGCAGGCTCGGCACGATCAGCACGCAGACCACCAGCACGATGATGTGGATGGCGTTGGAGACGATGTTGACGGCGGTGTCGGGGGTCAGCATTGGGGCACCTTGGCGGTGGGCGTTTGGTACGGGCCGGGGTGGCGCGGCAGTCGGCATGCGGGTGTGGTGCTTGGTGCGGGTGGCGCCTTATGTGCGCTCGTCTGGCCAAGAGCCGTAGGGTGGAAAACCGCGCAGCGTTTTCCACCACCGGTGGCATGTAGGTTTGTGTCTGGCGTTGCGCTTTCCCCGGCGGGGGCTACCGGTTGCGCCTCGCACGGCGCGTCACTTTCTCTTGTCTGCGGAACGCCGCCCGTGCCAAGCAAAAGTAACCAAAGAGAAGGCGCCCCCTGCATTCGGGTCGGGTCGCTATGCGACCAGACTTCCCTCACTCCGGCATTACTCCGGGGGCACGTCACGAAGGGGCGTTCCTGCCCCTTCGTTCCTCGCTCGGCGTCCATGCCTCGCGTCCCCCTGCGCAACGCCTGCGTTCGGCCTCCTGAAGGGGATTTCGGTCCGAGTTGCCTGAACGAGCAGTGGCTGGCTTCGCTTTGCTTTTCCATGCACGGCCCAATAGGCGACACCACTCTTCCCCTTGCAGACGGCCGAGTGGAGCCAGCGCGCAGGGGGACGAGCGGCATGGATGCCGCGAGAGGCGTAAAGGGCCAGGGATGGCCCTTGTACGCCGACCCCCGGAGTGCTGGCGGAAGGAGGGAAGTCCGGGGGCGAAGCTCCCGGACCCGAATGAAGGGGCGCGTTTTCTTTTGCTTACTTTTCTTTGCGCGTGCAAAGAAAAGTGAGGCGCCGTGCAAGGCGCAACAGAAAGTCCCCGCCGAGGAAAGCGCAACGCCGGGCACAAACCTACACGCCACCTGTGGTGGAAAACGCTCTGCGGTTTTCCACCCTACGCAAGCAAGCGCGGGCCAGGCGGGAGCGACCATCGCCATCACCTAAAACGGCTGAACACTGGTGGTCAGCGTGCCCATCAACAGCACCCAACCATCCACCAGCACGAACACCATCAACTTGAACGGCAGCGAGATCATCATCGGCGAGAGCATCATCATGCCCATCGCCATCAGCACGCTGGCCACCACCAGGTCGATCACCAGAAACGGTACGAAGATCATGAAACCCAGCTGGAACGCCGTCTTCAGCTCGCTCAGCACGAACGCCGGCAGCAGCAGCGAGAAATCCAGCTCGGCGAGGTCTTCCGGCAGTTCCTCGCCGGCCAGCGCGACCATGGTCTGCAGCGAGTTCTGGTTGGTCTGCGCCAGCATGAAGCGCGACAGGCTGCCCTTGGCCGCGTCGAGGCCCTGTTCCAGGCTGATCTCGTCGTTCTGGAACGGCTGGTAGGCCTGGCTGTGAATCTCCTGCCAGACCGGGCGCATCACCAGCAGCGTGATGATCAGCGCGATACCGATCAGCACCTGGTTCGGTGGGCTCTGCTGCAGGCCGATGGCCTGGCGCAGGATGGCCAGCACGATGATGAAGCGGGTGAAGCAGGTCATCATCATCAGCATCGCCGGCAGGAAGCCGAGCAGGGTCATGATGATGAGGATCTGCAGCTTCACCGAGAATTCCTGGCCGTTCTCGGTATCGTTCAGGTTGAACAGGGTGATCTCGCCACCGGCCGCCTGAGCGGCCAGCGGCAGCAGCCCGAGCAGCAGCAGGCCGAGCAGGCTCAGGCCGCGACGCCGGTTCATCGGGCGAAGGCATCCAGGCTGGTGCCGGACAGTTCGACGATACGCAGGCCATAGCTGCCATTCATCACCACCACCTCGGCCTTGGCGAACAGCGTGCCGTTGACCTTCACGTCCAACGGCTCGCCGGCCAGCTTGTCGAGCACGATCACGCTGCTGGTGTCGCACTCCATCAGCTCCTTCAGCGAAATCTCCGCCGAGGCGACCTCGAGGGTGACGTTCACTGGAATCTTGCCGAAGAAGCTCAGGTCCTGGCGCGGGGCTGGCAGCGCTGCTGCCGGCTCGACCACCGGCTCGACGACGGCATCGAGGTTGAGGTCGCCGTCGTTGATGAGCTGCTCGAAATCATTGTCGGAAAGTTGGCCGTTCATTGGGGGTTCACGCTTTCAAGTGAAGTGAGGAACAGGGCGCCATCCTCTTCGAAAATGGTGCCGCGATAGAGCTTCTGCTGGTTGATGCGCACTTCGTAGCGATCCAGCGGGCGCAGCATGAGGATGTCGTTGAGCTGCAGGTCGAGGACCTGCGCCAGCGGCATCTGCGCCGAGGCGACCACGCAGTCCAGGCGCACCGGCAGGTGCTTGATGTGGTCGATGGGATTGCCGGCCAGGCGCGCCGGTGGCGGACCGGCCAGGCGACTGGTCAGCTCGTCGACCAGGTCGGTGTCCAGGTAGATGTAGATCGACGACAGGCTGCCGGTGATGTGGCTCAGGTAGCGGTACTCGGCGACGTACTCCCAGCTGGTTTCCTCGTAGTCGTTGCGGTAGCTGTCGAGCTTGCCGAAGGTTTCACCCGAGAGGATCGAGCGGGCAAAGATGTCGGCGATGTCCATGCCCAGCCGGTTGCGCATGCGCTGTTCGGAGGTGCTGATCGGCGGGGTGTTCTGCGTTGGCACGATGGTGCCGCCGTAATAACACTCCAGCGCTTCGGTGAGTAATTCGCGATCAATGGAAAAACCAACTTTGCCCATCGCCGAGCGA
Source organism: Stutzerimonas sp. 21-1 (assembly GCF_056336065.1). Lineage (NCBI taxonomy): Bacteria > Pseudomonadati > Pseudomonadota > Gammaproteobacteria > Pseudomonadales > Pseudomonadaceae > Stutzerimonas > Stutzerimonas sp. 21-1. The sequence continues at coordinate 103,547 of NZ_CM150500.1, forward strand.
TACATGCAATCGGGCGCCTGCTCGATCTGTTCCTGAACTTCGATCTTGTTCAGTTCAAGGCTGATGCGGTAGTTGCGCACGAAGTAATCGGCAATCAGGCGCGGGTTCTTGTTGGTAGTTTCCTTGATGAACTGCGGGATCTTGTGGTGATGCCGTCCCAACTTCTGCGGTTTCAGTGTGGTCAGGCTTTGGGCGGGCACGCCATGGTGGACTTTGGAATTGCCAGACATGTTGTGAACTGTATTCCTGGTGCTGAAAAGTGGACCGGCATTACCAGTCCGGCGGCGGTTGCAGAAGTCGGGTCGGAGCGCGCTAAAAAAACAGCGGGCACGGCGCCAATCTGCCGCCAATCTAGGCATGGGCGCGAGGCGGGGTTAAATCAATAGATATCAAATGAGCTTTTTTGAGCTCATCTGGTAACTAATGATTCCGTTTAAGCGCAACTGATTGGTCAGTGGCGGCGAGGGGTTGTTAGCGTGCGCGCAGTTGTCTTGGTAAGTGTCCAGGCAAGTTTGGCAGTTGGACTGTCAGGGCGACGAAAGTTTCAGTTCGATTAAACTTTTTTAAATTTTTTTCTGCAAAAGATATCCGGCGCGACTGCGGCTTATTTTCGCAGGCGCCCTCGGCGGCAAGGTGGTTACATTGAAAAGTGTCAGTCAGGCGATGAATTACTCATGCGACGAGCTATTCGATGAATTGCCGGCGCGCAAGCACGTGGTAGTGATTGGCGACAGTGCCGAGGCGGGTTGCCAGTTATTGCGCGAACGGCTGCGCAAAGACGGTTGCGAAGTTGTCGCGCAGGAGAACTTCGAGCGCCTCGATCAGGCGCTGCTGAAGGATGTTGCGCTGGTCTTCGTCGTCATCGGTGGGCTGCCGGCGCACTCCTTATATGCACAGGTTCACGCGCTGGTGCAGCGGGTGCACCACATCAGCGTGATTCCGGTGGTGCAGTACGCCGATCAGGAAAAAGCCGCTGCCCTGCTGGAGTTGGGCTGCGTCGATTACCTGCTGTCGCCGTTCAGCGACAGCCAGCTGACCGCCTTGCTGCGTCGCCAGGAGTACGCCAATGCCGCGCAGGAAAGCTTCGTCTCCTGCTCCCAGGCCGGTCGCCGCCTGCTGGCCATGGCCCAGCGCGTATCGCTGACCCGTGCGCCGATCCTGATCACCGGCGAGACCGGCACCGGCAAGGAGCTGATGGCGCGCTACATCCATCGCTTCTCGGCCAGCGCCGAGGCGCCGTTCGTGGCGGTGAACTGCGCGGCGATCCCCGAGCAGATGCTCGAATCCATTCTCTTCGGCCACGAAAAAGGTGCCTTCACCGGCGCGGTGAATGCCCAGCCGGGCAAGTTCGAGCTGGCCAACGGCGGCACCCTGCTGCTCGACGAGATTGGCGAGCTGCCGCTGGGGCTGCAGGCCAAGCTGCTGCGCGTGCTGCAGGAGCAGCGCGTCGAACGCCTGGGTGGGCGCCGTGAGATCGAGCTGAACGTGCGCATCATCGCCGCCACCAACCGCGACCTGCAGCAGGAAGTCGCCGAGGGTCGCTTCCGTGCCGACCTGATGTTCCGCCTCGACGTACTGCCGCTGCACATCAGCCCGCTGCGCGACCGAAAGGAAGACGTGCTGCCGCTGGCGCGGCGCTTCATCGGCAAGTACGCACCGCAGGACGCCGACACCGACCTGCTCACCGAGGATGCCTGCCGCGCCCTGCTGCAGCACGACTGGCCGGGCAATGCGCGGGAACTGGAGAACACCGTGCAGCGCGCCCTGGTGCTGCGCAACGGCCTGTTCATCCAGCCGCAGGACCTCGGCCTGGCCGCGCCGGCGCCGCTGGAAGCACGGCTGGAAAAGCCACTGGCCGTGGCGGTGGAGAACGGCAAGGCCGCCCTGCGCGCCAGCGGCAAGTGGGCCGAATACCAGCACGTGATCGACACCATTCGCCGTTTCGACGGCCACAAGGCCAAGGCCGCCGCGAGCCTGGGCATGACTTCGCGCGCCTTGCGCTATCGCCTCAATGCCATGCGCGAGCAGGGCATCGAGCTGAATTTCTGAACAATCGGGGAGAGCAGCGATGAGTTCCATCATGCAGGTCCAGCAGCAGCTGCTGGGCCGGATGCAGCAACTGGCGGAAGTCGCCAATGGCCAGCCGATCCGCCCGGCGAGCGTGCCGGCCGATGGCATCGGCGGCTCGTTCGAGGCCGCCCTGCGTTCGGTGGATGCCGAACAGCACCAGGCCAGCGCGGCGATGGCGGCGGTCGACAGTGGCAAGAGTGACGATCTGGTCGGCGCGATGATCGACAGCCAGAAGGCCAGCGTGTCGTTTTCCGCGTTGCTGCAGGTGCGCAACAAACTGACCACGGCGTTCGACGACGTCATGCGGATGCCGCTGTAAGCGGCCCAGAGAGCTGAGACGTGCTGCAGACAATCAAAAGCAAGTTGCCCGCCGGCGGGCTGAGACCCGATCCGCGCATCACCCTCGCCGGCATGGCGGTGGTGGCCGCGGCGCTGGCCGTGGCGGTGGTGTTCTACCTCTGGCGCGACAACGGTTCGTTCCGCGCGCTGCACGGCGCCGGCGAGTCGTTCCCCGCCGCCGAGGTGATGCAGGTGCTCGACGCCGAGGCACTGCAATACCGCATCCATCCGCAGAGCGGGCAGATTCTGGTGCGCGAGGACCAGCTGGCGCAGGCGCGCATGCTGCTGTCGGCCAAGGGCGTGAAGGTCAGCCAGCCGGCCGGCTACGAACTGTTCGATCAGGAAGAGCCGCTGGGCACCAGCCAGTTCGTCCAGGACGTGCGCCTCAAGCGCAGCCTGGAAGGCGAGCTGGCGCGCACGGTGATGGCGCTCAAGGGCGTGCAGCATGCGCGCGTGCATCTGGCGCAGGAGGAGAACAGCTCCTTCGTGATCAGCAAGCGGGCGCCGACCAAGGCCTCGGTGATGCTGCAGCTGGACGCCGGCTACAAGCTCACCAGCGATCAGGTCGGCGCCATCGTCAACCTGGTGGCCAACAGCGTGCCCAACCTCGAGCCGGAAGATGTCGGCGTAGTTGACCAATACGGCGCGCTGCTGTCGCGCGGGCTCAACGTCGGCGGCGGCCCGGCGCAGAACTGGCGCGCGGTGGAGGACTATCAGCAGCAGGCGGTGGCCAACATCGAGCAGGTGCTGGCGCCCGTGCTGGGCAGCGGCAACTACCGCATCAGCGTGGCGGCGGACATCGACTTCAGCCAGAAGGAAGAAACCCTCCAGACTTTCGGCGATGCGCCGCGTCTGCGCCGTGAGGTGCTGAGCAACGAGAGCGCGCTGGACCAATTGGCCCTCGGCGTGCCCGGTTCGCTGAGCAACCGCCCGGTCGGCCCGCCGCAAGAAGGCGAAGAGCCGCCGGCGCCGGACAAGCAGACCAAGGGCGCCACTTCGCTGCGCGAGGAATCCACCCGGCAGCTCGACTATGACCAGAGCGTGATCCATGTGAAGCACGCCGGCTTCGCCCTGCGCCAGCAGAGCGTGGCGGTGGTGCTCAACGCCGCCGCCGCACCGGAAGGCGGCTGGAACGAGGCGGCGCGCGCCGAGCTGGAAGCCATGGTGCGCAGCGCGGTGGGCTTCCAGCAGGCGCGTGGCGACCTGCTGACCCTCAGCGTGCTGCCCTTCGCGGCGGTGGAGAATCCTGCCGAAACACTGCCCTGGTGGGAGAACAGCCAGGTGCATGCGCTGGCCAAGCTCGGCGTAGCCGGTCTGATCGCGCTGCTGTTGCTGCTGATCGTGGTTCGCCCGGCGGTGCGCAACCTGACCCAGCGCAGCGGCGCAGCGCTGCCGGCGGCGGCGGAACCGCTGGAAGGCACGCTGGCCCCGGCTGGTGTGGCCGCCGCACTGGAAAGCGAGGCGCGGCCGGCGCTGGTCAGTCCGCGCCAAACCGACGGCCCGCACATCTTCGGCGAACTCAACCCGCTCTCGGAAATCCGTCTGCCGGCGCCGGGCTCGGGCCTGGAATTGCAGATCGAGCATCTGCAGATGCTGGCCAAGAACGATCCCGAGCGCGTCTCGGAAGTCATCAAGCATTGGATAGGGCGCAATGAAAGAGACCTCAACCCAGCCGGCTGATCAGGACACCGCGTCCGCCAAGGAGATCAAGGCGCGCCCGGTGCAGCTGCGTTCGGTCAGTTCGCTGGAGCAGGCGGCGATCCTCATGCTGAGCATGGGTGACGAGATTTCCGCGGGCATCCTGCGCAACTTCTCCCGCGAGGAGATCATCAGCATCAGCCAGGCGATGGCGCGACTGTCCAACGTCAAGCAGCCGATGGTGTCCGACGTGATCAGCCGCTTCTTCGACGACTACAAGGAGCAGAGCAGCATCAAGGGCGCCTCGCGCAGCTACCTGGCCGGCATGCTCGGCAAGGCGCTCGGCGGCGACATCACCCGCTCGCTGCTCGACTCGATCTATGGCGAGGAAATCCGCGCCAAGATGGCCAAGATGGAGTGGCTCGATCCCAAGCAGTTCGCCGCGCTGATCGCCAAGGAGCACGCGCAGATGCAGGCGGTGTTCCTCGCCTTCCTGCCGCCGGGCATGGCCACCGAGGTGCTCGAGTGCATGCCGGCCGAGCGCCAGGACGAACTGCTCTATCGCATCGCCAATCTCTCGGAGGTCAACAGCGACGTGATCGCCGAGCTGGAGCAGCTGATCGACCGCAGCCTCAAGGTGCTCAGCACCCAGGGCTCGCAGGTGCGCGGGGTGAAGCAGGCGGCGGACATCATGAACCGCTTCAAGGGCAACCGCGACCAGATGTTCGAGCTGCTGCGCGCGCACAACGAGGAGCTGGTGAGCAAGATCGAGGATGAGATGTACGACTTCTTCATCCTCTCGCGGCAGAACCAGGACGTGCTGCAGACCTTGCTCGAGGTGATTCCGCTGGACGAGTGGGTGGTCGCGCTGAAGGGTGCCGAGCCGGCGCTGGTGCGGGCGATCCAGGGTGCCATGCCCAAGCGCCAGGCGCAGCAGATGGAATCGATCAACCGCCGCCAGGGCCCGGTACCGCTGTCGCGCGTCGAGCAGGTGCGCAAGGACATCATGGCGGTGGTCCGCGAGATGTCCGCCGATGGCGAGCTGCAAGTGCAGCTGTTCCGCGAACAAACGGTGGAATGAGATGACGGTCAAGGTGGTCAAGGGCGCAGGCCGCAGCTGGCGGCCGTTCCGGTTCCCGCCGCGGGTCAAGACCCCGGCGCAGCTCGCCGAAGGCCTGGCCGGCGATCCGGCGGCGCTGCAACGGGCGGTCGCCGACGGTTTTCAGGAAGGCATCGACAAGGGCTACCGCGAGGGCCTCGAGCAGGGCCGCGAGGCCGGTCACCGCGAGGGCTTCGAGCGCGGCGTCGAGGATGGCCGCAGCATCGGCCGCGAAGAGGGGCGCCAGCAGGGGCGTCAGGCCTTCGAGGCTGCCGCGCGGCCGCTGGAGCGGCTGATCGAGACGTTCGAGCACTTCCAGCGTGCGTACCAGCAGGCGCGGCGCGAGGAACTGCTGGAGTTGGTGCAGAAGGTCGCCAAGCAGGTGATCCGCTGCGAGCTGACCCTGCATCCCACCCAGCTGCTGACCCTCGCCGACGAAGCGCTGAATGCCATGCCCGGCGATCAGGACGACGTGCGCATTCACCTCAACCCGGAGGAGTGCGCGCGCATCCGCGAGCTGGCGCCGGAGCGCGCCGCCGCCTGGCGTCTGGTGCCGGATGAGAAGCTGGCGCTTGGCGAGTGTCGCGTGCTGACCGCCCAGGCCGAAGCCGATATCGGCTGCCAGCAGCGCCTGGATTCATGCATGGACACCCTCGCCGAACACATGCGGGACTCGGCCTGAGATGTCCCTGCGCGAGAGCTTCCGGCTCGACGAGGCGCTGCGCTCGCTGGACAAGGTGCAGCTGGCCAAGGTCAGCGGACGCCTGGTGCGCGTCTCCGGCATGCTGCTGGAAAGCCTCGGCTGTCAGCGCATGACCGGCCAGCGCTGCTATGTCGAGCTGGCCGACGGCGCCATGCTGGAAGCGCAGGTGGTGGGCTTCAACCGCGATATCACCTACCTGATGCCGTTCAAGAAACCGATGGGCCTGAGTGCCGGCTCGCGGGTGTTCCCAGCACCGGACGAGGCGATGCTGCAGATCGATGAATCCTGGCTCGGGCGCGTGGTCAACGGCCTCGGCGAACCGCTGGATGAGCTCGGCAAGCTCGGCGGGCGCGATCCGCTGCCGACCGAGCTGCCCTCGGTCAATCCGCTCAAGCGCCGCCCGGTGGAGGCGCCGCTGGATGTCGGCGTGCGCGCGATCAATGCCCTGCTGACACTCGGCAAGGGCCAGCGCGTCGGCCTGTTCGCCGGCTCCGGCGTCGGCAAGAGCGTGCTGCTGGGCATGATCACCCGGCAGACCAAGGCCGATGTGGTGGTGGTCGGGCTGATCGGCGAGCGCGGCCGCGAGGTGCAGGAGTTCATCCTGCATTCACTGGGCGAAGAAGGCCTGAAGAAGGCCGTGGTGGTGGTCGCGCCGGCCAACGAATCGCCGCTGATGCGCCTCAAGGCCACCGAGCTGTGCCACAGCATCGCCGCCTATTTCCGCGACCAGGGGCATGACGTGCTGCTGCTGGTCGACTCGCTGACCCGCTACGCCATGGCCCAGCGCGAGATCGCCCTGGCCCTCGGCGAACCGCCGGCGACCAAGGGCTATCCGCCGTCGGTGTTCGGCATGCTGCCGGAGCTGGTGGAAAGCGCCGGCAACGGCGCCAGCGACAACGGCAGCCTCAGCGCGATCTACACCGTGCTCGCCGAGGGCGACGACCAGCAGGACCCGATCGTCGACTGCGCGCGGGCGATTCTCGATGGCCACATCGTGCTGTCGCGGCGCCTGGCCGAGGCCGGGCACTACCCGGCGATCGACGTCGGCGCCTCGGTCAGCCGCTGCATGAGCCAGGTTGGCCAACCGGCGCATCTGGGCGCGGCGCGTCAGCTCAAGGAGCTCTACAGCACCTTCGAGAAGATCCGCGAACTGATTCCGCTGGGTGGCTACACCCCGGGCATGGACCCCAAGACCGATCGCGCGGTACAGCTGGCGCCGACCATCGAACGCTTCCTGCGTCAGGAGGTGGGCGAGGCCGCCGAACTGGAGCCGAGCATCGCCACGTTGCAGAACATCATCGGGAAGCCGCGATGAAACAGCAGATCGAAACGCTGTCGCGCCTGGCCAGCCTGCGCGGCAACCGCGTGCGGCAGATGCTCGGCCAGGTGCAGTACCAGCAGAATCTCTGCCAGCGCTATCGCAACAACATCACCGGCCTGAGCCGCCTGTGCGGCTTCAGCGTGCCGATGAACACGCCGCTGCAGCGCGACAACCAGCAGCGCTACAAGACCACGCTGTACAAGATGGTCGAGCTGCAGCGCCGCGAACTGGCGGTGGCCGAGCAGGCGCTGGCGCGCATTCAGAGCGAGCTGCTGCAGGCCATGCGCAGCGAGAAGGTGGTGGCGCAGGTGATCGACAACAAGATGCAGCAATGGCAACAGCAGCTCGCGCAACAGGAGCAGAAGATCCAGGACGGGCTGGCGGCGCAGGCCTGGTGGCGCAACCAGGCGGGATGAGCGACTGCCGCGCTGGCGGCGGCTGTGTGAAAATCGCGTTTAAGTTTTGCGCCAGGGCGGTCGCCTGATTGGCTGTAACCACCGAGTTGGAAAGAAATCATGGAAATCAGCCGGCACTTCAAGCCCGCCCTCAGCGTCCCCGGCGAAACCGCCACGGCCCTCCAGGCGGCACCCGCGCCCGTCGCGCAGCCTGCGGCCCGCCAGGCCGAGAGCCTGCCGCTGGAGCAGATGCACGAAGCCCTGCGCGCCATGCCGGAGGTCGATCTGGAGCGCGTCGCCGCACTCAAGCAGGCCCTGCAGCGCGGTGAGCTGTCCAGCGACCCGGCCGAGCTGGCTAGCAGCATGCTCGCCTACCATCGCGGGAACGATGCGTGAGCCAGCGTGACAAGCTGCTACAGGTCGTCGACAACGATCTGCAGCAGGACTGTGGCGATTACCTCGCCCTGCGCGATCTGATGCAGGCGCTCTACAGCTTCCTGCTCGAACGCGACAGCGTCGAGATCGAGCGGATCAATCGCCAGATCAGTCGCCACGTCGACAACCTCCGCGGACGTGCTCAGCGCCGCAGCAAGATACTCGCCGCCTTCCGCCTGAGCGACGATGGCGCCGGCATGCAGCGCCTGCTGGAAAGCTATCCCGAAGTCCGCCGCGCGGTGCTGCAGCAGTTCTGGCAGCAGCTCGGCCGGCTGGCGACCGAGTGTCAGCAGCTCAACGAGCGCAACGGCAAGCTGCTGGCGATGCACCACGAAATCCTCGAGCAGCTGCTCGCCACCCAGCAGCCGACCCACCTGTACAGCCCGCAGGCGTACTGAGCGCCGCCGCCCCCGCCTGAATCCATCACGTCGCCAGCGCCAGCGCGGCGGCCGTGATTGCGCCGCGCTTAAGTAACCCCCTTCCCGCGCCGCCCTTGCAAAGAGAAGTTCCGTCGTCGATGCGGGCGGAAACGGCGTTTCCCCGTTTCCGCATCCACTGCCCGGGCGGAAGCGTTTTTTCTGCATGAGCCAAGCGAAAGTCGTTGTAAATCAACGTCTTGAGACTTGGCACTCAATTTGCTCAATAGATTTGAGGAAGGTGATCGGCAATGGCGATGGATTCGGATTACGTAAAGCAGATGTCGACGCAGTTGGCCAACTACGAGGTTCAGTCCTCGCTGGACCGGCTCAACCGCAACGAATCGAACTACAAGACGCAGCGTGACGCGCTGAGCCAGTTGCGCACCTCGCTGACCACGTTCAAGTCGGCGCTGACCAAGCTCAACAGCAGCACCTCGAGCATGCTGGTCAACAGTGCGACCTACAGCCAGGACGGCTACGCCACGGCCACCGTCGGCACCACCGCGCAGCCCGGCAGCTACCAGTTCTACGTCGAGCAGCTGGCCAGCAAACAGCAGGTCGCAGTGCAGGGCCTGACCGATGGCAGCCTCAGCGGCACCCTGACCCTGAATGCGCAGACCTTCGACCTGAGCGGCTACGCCACGCTCGACGACGCCGCCAAGGCCATCAACGACGCCGGCCTCGGCGTGCAGGCGACGCTGGTACGCAGCAACGGTCAGGTCAATCTGGTGCTCACCAGCGAAGAGAGCGGCGCGGCCAACGCCTTCACCTTCGGCCTGACCGGCGGCGCCACCAGCACCACGCTGTCCACCGCGCAGGATGCGCGCATCCGCATGGGCGGCAGCTTCGGCAGCGGCGGCATCGAGCTGACCAGCGCCAGCAATACCTTCGACAACGTCATCGACGGCGTCAGCCTCACCGTCAGCAAGGTGCACAGCGCCAGCGACGCCGCGCTGACCTTGACCGTCGGCCAGGACAAATCGGCGACCAAGGCCCAGGCGCAGAGCTTCATCGATGCCTTCAACACCCTGATGGGCAGCCTCGACAGCCTCACCGCCAGCGGCAGCGAGAGCAGCGCGCGCGGCCCGCTGGCCGGCGACGCCAGCGTGCGCTCCATCGAAGGCCGCTTGAACGCCCTGCTGCGGACCGATTTCGGCGGCGTCAGCCTGATCGACTTCGGCATCAGCTCCGACCGCAACGGCAAGCTGACCATCGACGCCACCCGCTTCGAGGCCGCCGTCGCCGCCAAGCCGGAAGCCTTCGAGGCGCTGTTCACCGGCAAGGACCAGATGCTCGACAGCATCGACAAGACCGTCGCCAGCTACACCAGCAGCGCCAACGGCATGCTGAAGAACCGCATGGACACGCTGGATCTGAACCTGCGCCGCATCGACGACCAGTTCGACAAGCTGCAGCAGCGCTACGACAGCTACTACTCCCGCTACCTCAAGCAGTTCACCACGATGATGCAGACCATGCAGTCGATGGAACAGACCTCAGGAATGTTCGGATGACCTATCTCCCCAACGACAGTTACGACAGCTACCGCGCGGTGGACCTGGAGGCCCGTGCGGCTGCCGCGTCCCCCTACGAGCTGGTGCTGGTGCTGATGGACGGCTTGCTCGACGAGCTGGCCCGCGCCCGTGGCCACATCGAGCACAAGCGCTACCAGCAGAAGGGCGCGTCGCTGGAAAAATGCATGAACATCCTCAACGGCCTCAACGGCGCGCTCGACGAAGAGAACGGCGGCGAGGTGGTGCAGGGTCTGGCGCGGCTCTATGAGTACTGCATCTACCGCCTCTCCGATGTCAGCGTGACGCTGTCGCTGGAACGGCTGGATGAAGTGACCAATCTGCTCAGCATCCTGCGCGAAGGCTGGGAGGGTGTCAGTGCCGCTCGCAAGTGATGCCCAGCGTCTGCAGCAGCTGCACGCGCAACTGGATCAGGCTCTGCAGCGCGGCGACTGGCAGGTGATTGCCACGGTGGACGGCGCCATCGCCCAGTGCCTGCGCGCGTTGGCCGAGATCGGCCAGCCTGACCCGGCGACCATTGTCGCTCGCGCAGCGCTCAAGCAGCTGCACGACCAGGCGCGGGTCGCCTGTGCCGAGGAGTGCGAACGCCTGCGCCAGCTGCTGGTGAACCATCTGGAGTACGCCGAAGGGCTGGCGGCCTATCAGCGCGTCGAGCTGTTCCACACCGGAGAGGCGCGATGATCCAGTCGATGTCCGCCCCGCAGGCGCCCGGCCATCTGGCGCCGCGTGCTGCGCAGCCAATCGGCGCCACCGCAGCGGCCGCAGCACCGGTGCTTGATGCCCAGGCGGCAGCTGACGGACAGCCTGGCTTCGGCGCGCAGATGGCACGCGCCGCCGATGCCGAGCAGTTGCCGGCGGTGGAGCTGCCGGCATTACCGTTCGGCGCCCTGCCGGTGGCACCGACGGATGAAGCCACGTCAGGGCTGCCCGCGCGCGAAGCCACTCCCGCCACCGAGGAAAATCCGCCGGAACTGACCGCCGAGCAATGGCTGCTGGGCATGCTCGGGCAGCAGCAGACGCAGGTGCAGGCGCGCGACGCTGGCCAACCGGCGGCGCCGGTGGCGCCCGCTGCCATTGCCTTGGTCGCCACGGCGGCACCGACCCTGACCACGGCCGAACCGCTGCCGGTACCAGCCGTAACGCTGCCGCCGGCCGCGCCACCGGTACGGAGCGTGACGGACGCTGCGCCGGCCCTCGCCGAAACGCGTCTGCCGCCGTCGCGCGCGGGTGCCGAGCCGATGCTCGCGACATCCGCTGCGCCGCTCGTAGACGCTGGCACCGAGGTGGCGCAACGGATGGCCGACCCGGTCGATGCGCTGCTCGGCGTCGATGATGCCGGCGCGCGCGGTGAGTCGAGCGCCGCCGCCAGCGAGCGTCCGGCGCTGTCGCCGCTGCTCGGCGGCGAACGCCTGCTCAAGCTGCACACGCCGCAGGCACGTTGGGGCGAGCAGATGCTGCAGGCGCTGCGCGATAACGTCGAGCTGCAGCTGCAGCAGAAGATCCAGAGCGCCACCATCCGCCTCGATCCGCCGGAGCTGGGCGCGCTGGAGATCCACCTCAGCCACGAGTCTGGCCGCTTGCATGTCCAGCTGACCGCCGCGCACGCCGATGTTGCCCGCCTGCTGCAGCAGACCAGCGACCGCCTGCGCCAGGAGCTGGTGGGACAGAACTTCGTGCAGGTTAACGTACAGGTCGGCGCGGACGCTCAGGGCCAGCAGGGCCGCGGCCAGCCGCGTGCGCCACTGGCCGAGGACCAGCCGCTGCCGGCGGCCAATGCGCAGCAGCCGGCCTCGCAGACGTGCGGCCGCGAGCGGGCCGCCGATGTGCTGGTCACCGTATGACCGACTCAACCGTAACTTTCCGATTGTGAGTGCTTTATGAAGACGTCCCGTCTGGTGTTGCTGATGCTGCTGCTCAACGTGCTGACCCTCGCCGCCGGCGTGGGCATCAGCTACTGGCTGTTCAAGCCAGCCGCGGGCGCGCTGGCGTCGACCGAGGCGTCGGTGCCTGAGCCGGCCGAGCCGGTGGCCTATGAGTTCTTCCCGGTGCCGAAGGTGATCGTCAGCGTGCGGGACGAAGGACGCGAGCATTACTTCGTGCTCGACCTGGCGTTGCAGGCCGAAGCCAGCGAGGACGAGCCGGTCAACTTCGCCCAGGTCGAACCGCTGGTGCGCAATTCGGTGGTCGCCTACCTCTCCGGCCTGCCGTTCGCCGAGTTGCGCGGGCTGCAGATCGGCGAGCTGCAGGTGCGCCTGGAGAATGCGCTGTTCGCCGATTTCGCCAGCAAGAACGCCGCGGTGCCGTTCAAGCACGTGCTGGTCAACAAGCTGATCGTGCAGTAAGGCCCCGCCATGAGCGCCACCTGTCCCGTCGATCACTACAGCGTTGCGCCGAGCGCTCCGGTGCTGTTCGCCCCGGGGGCCGAGCAGCGCTGGCTGATGCAGTACCTGCCGCTGGTCAAGCGCATCGTCCGGCAGCTGTCGCTGCAGGCCAATCAGGTGCTCGACCGCGAGGACATGGAGCAGATCGGCATGATGGGTCTGCTCGAGGGACTGCGTCGCTACGGCGAGCCGGACGAGCAGTTCGGGCGCTTCGCCGCGCTGCGCATTCGCGGGGCGATTCTCGACGAGTTGCGCCGGCAGGACTGGCGGCCGCGTCAGGTGCGCCAGCAGGCGCACAAGGTTCGCGATGCCATCCGCGAGCTGGGGCGCCAACTGGGGCATCCGCCGACGGAGGAGGAGATCAAGGCCTTCACCGGTCTCGAGGACAAGGACTATCAGGACTTCCTCTGGGCCGACTCGTCCGAGGCCATCGAGAGCCTCGACGCGCTGCTGCAGAGCGGTCACGAGCATTTTCCCGACGCTGCCGAGCTGTTCGAGGAGCGTCTGCTGAAGGAACGGCTGCTGGAACAGGCACTGAGCCAGCTGGACGAGCGCGAGCGCCTGGTGCTCACGCTCTATTACCAGCATGAGCTGAGCCTGAAGGAAATCGCCCTGGTGCTGGAAGTCAGCGACGCCAGGGTCTGTCAGCTGAGCAAGCAAGCGATCGGCAAGGCCTGTCGCTTCCTAACCGAGAGAAACTAGAGACGTCATGCAGAAAGTAATAGGTGCGTTGATCATCATCGGTTGTGTGCTGGGCGGCTATGCCATGGCCAACGGCGACATGCGAGTGCTCTGGCAGCCGGCGGAAGTGGTGATCATCCTCGGTGCCGCCATCGGCAGCCTGGTGGTGGGCAATCCCAAGGAAGTGCTGGTGGAGATGCTCTCGCAGATGCGTGGCGTGTTCATCTACGAGCGCCGCGGCGAGGAATTCCAGCGTCAGCTGCTGATGCTGCTCTACGAGCTGCTGGAAATGGTCGACGTCGGCGGCCTCAAGGTGCTCGATTCGCACATCGAGGAACCGGAAGAGAGCGACCTGTTTGCGCGCTATCCGCTGATCCTCAAGGAAAGGAACCTGATGGCCTTCATCGCCGACAACTTCCGGCTGATGGCCATGGGCAAGATCAGCGCCCACGAGCTGGAGGGCTTCCTCGAGCAGGAACTGGAGGCCATGGAAAACGCCCTGCTGCAGCCGTCGCGCTCGCTGTTCAAGATCGGCGAGGCTATGCCGGGCTTCGGCATCCTCGCGGCGATCATGGGCATCATCATCACCATGGGCAGCATCGGCGGCAGCGTCGCCGAGATCGGCTCGCATGTCGCCGCGGCGCTGGTCGGCACCTTCCTCGGTATCTTCTTCTGCTACTGCCTGATGGAGCCGCTGTCCAACGCCATGGGCCAGCGGGTCAAGACCGAGCTGTCGGCGCTTGAATGCGTGCGCACCACGCTGGTGGCGCATCTGGCCGGCAAGCCGACGCTGCTGGCGGTCGATGCCGGACGGAAGCTGATCGAGCAGGACGTCAAACCCGCCTTCCGCCAACTCGAGGTCTGGGTCAACCAGTACGAGGAAGAAAGGGACGCGGCATGAAGAGCCGAGGCAAGGGCAAGGGCGGCGAAGAGCGCGAAATCATCGTCCGGCGCCGCAGCAAGAAGGGCCACGGCGACGAGCATGGCGGCGCCTGGAAGGTGGCATTCGCCGACTTCACCCTGGCGATGATGGCGCTGTTCATGGTGCTGTGGATCATCCAGCCGCAGATGCAGATGAACAACCCGTCCTACGGCGAGCAGGAGAGCAATCCGCTGGTGGACGGTGGCGCCGGCATCTTCGACGGCACCAGCCGTTCGCCGCTGGAGCTGGACGGCGTGCCGATCCGCGCGCCGCAGGCCGAGCCCGCGCCTGCGAGCAAGCCGCAGGATGCCGCGGAAGGCAGCCGCCACTACGGTTCCACCGCCGAGTTGCAGCAGCTCGCCGAGCTGATGAAGAACGTCGCCAGCGAGGTTGATGCGCTCGCCAACATCGAGGTCGACGTGGTGCCGCAGGGGCTGCGCATCCTGATCAAGGACGACCAGCAGCGCTTCATGTTCCAGCGTGGCAGCGCGATCCTCGATCCGCACTTCCGCAAGCTGCTCGACGTACTCGCCGGGGTGCTGGCCAAGGTGGAGAACAAGCTGATCATCAGCGGCCATACCGATGCCACGCCGTATCGCCAGCAGAGCGGTTACGACAACTGGAACCTCTCCGGCGATCGCGCCCTGCGCGCACGCAACGCGCTGGTGGCGTCCGGCCTGCCGGAGCGTGCGGTGCTGCAGGTGACTGCCCAGGCTGACGTCATGCCGTTGCACCCGCAGGACCCGCTCAACGGTGCCAATCGGCGGGTGGAAATCCTCCTGCTGACCGATTCGGCGGAAGCGCTGTACAAGGAACTGTTCGGCGACAGCTATGGGCGGGTGAATTTCTCGGAAAGCGGCGCGCGGTTCAGCGAGCCGGCCGACAAGGTGCTGTGATTCGCTGCCGGCAATGGCCGGCAGCTGCTTCAGAGTCGGGCGCTGGCGTGATCGGCGCAGTAGACCTGCTGGGTTTCCACGCCATACAGGCAGGCGCCGACCTTCTCAAGGGTGATGCGCGCACCTTTGTGCTTGCCGTAGAACAGGTTGAACACCAGTTCGTCGTCGAGCTGGCTGTGCGCTTCGAATCCGCTGATCTGCCCTTCTTCGACCACCAGGCGCGGCTGACCCAGCAGGTCGGTTTCGATCCGCCCTGACGCCTCGACGACGGCCGGAGCGTTGCGGGTCATCGCGTAGAAACGCCCGCCATTGAAGACCAGGCTCTGGGTGACCTTTACCACCTCACCATTGCTCAGCAGCACCTGGCCGGCCGAACTGTAGCGGCCCTCCAGACGTGGCGCGAGGCTGCTGGTAGCGCCCATCGCCACCAGTGCCCAGAGCGCCAGCGTCGCCGGCACCATCACCTGCAGCAGGCGTGTGCCGATGACGCCGGTTCTGTTACGCGTATTCATTGAAGACATCCTTGCAGCTGTTGTGCGGGAATCTCGTTCAGTCGACTTTTGTGCACTTTCAGCCAGTTGGTCTGACCGTTCGCATGCACACAGCGAATTTCATAGAAGCCAGGGGACATGTTGACGATCAGTTGCGTGGGCCTGACGTTCATCGCGGCGATCGCGTCCACCACTTTGCGCGTATCCCTGACCAGCGCATCCAGCAGACGCTGGCTCTTGTCGACGTACAGAACTTCCAGCACGCCAATACCTACCCGGTGGGTGAACAGTCCCTTCGGGGTCAGCAGGATGCGATAACCCAGCACGGCGACCGCGATCGCCAGCAGCAGCGCCGTACCGGCCAACAGGGGCGATAAGCCCGAGCGAGGCCGATGTAACGGGGCTGCCGGTGCACAGGCGGCGTCTGTCGGCTGCCCGGTTTCGGCCGGTTTGGCCGTGGCTACCGGATGGGCTGCCAGAAAATGCGGATTGAACAGATAGCCGCGTCGCGGCAGGGTCTGGATGATCTGGTTGCCCGAATCGAACAGCAGCTGACGCAGGGTGTAGATCTGCTGGTTCAAACTGCCTTGGCCAACCACTCGGTTCTCCCAGGCATGGCGCAACAGCTCTTCGCGGGAAACCACTTCTCCCGGCGTCTGCAGCAAGCGCTCCAGCACGCGGCTGCCGGAAAAGCCCAGATCGATTTTCTCGGCGCGGTCAGGATGATGCTGGACCAACTGGTACAGCGCGCTGTCGAAGCGGGCCGTACAGGCTTCGCGCCCTGTTTTCAGTAACGGACAGGCAGTGGCATCGGTGGCCGAATGGGTCAGAGATGGAGTCATGATGCCTGGTCGGCGAGCTGTGATTGAGATCAATAAATTGATGCGAACAGATCGGCAGTATATTGGCGCCGTTTTTTTGAATGCACAAGCGTCAATAGTGGCATTTTGCTTTTGGTTAGTGATATCACGGTGATATCATAGATCTCCAAATAGCAGTCGAATTTGAGCCTCGAAGTGTCTGGAGGCCCCGCTATTACTGGTTTTGCATCTATGGCGTATGAGTTCGGCTGCGCCGCAACGAGGCACCAGCCATTAGTCGGATGGACAGCTATTCATCCGGCGGAAACGAAAACGCCCCGAGAATTCGGGGCGTTTTCGTTTGATCAGGCAATCGGCCAGCGAACTGACCGATCCGGCACAGGCTATTAGCCCAGCAGGCCCATGACCATACCCGGCATCTGGCCGGCTTGCTTGAGCATCGAGATGCCGGACTGCATCAGCATGCTGTTCTTGCTCATGTTGGCGCTTTCGATGGCGAAGTCGGCATCCATGATGCGGCCTTTGGCCATTTCGGTGTTGTCCTTCATGTTCGCCAGGTTGTTGCTGGTGTGGTTCAGGCGGTTGATGGTGGCACCGAACTGCGCACGCAGGGAGCCGATATCGTCCAGAGCGGTGGCCAGGGTGTCGATCATGGTGTTGGCGCCGGCTTCGGTGGCGATTTCAGTGCCTGCGGTGCCCGGAGTGGTGTAGTTGCTCGACAGGCCGTCCAGGGTGGTACCCAGTGCAGCGGAAGCAGTGGTGACGTCCAGTTCCAGTTTTTCGGCAGTGGTTGCACCGATCTGGAAGTTGACGGCAGCGGCGCCGAACTTGCCGGTAGCACCGTCCAGACCGAACAGCTTCTCGCCAGCGTAGCTGGTGTTGGTCATGATGTTGGCCAGTTCTTTGCCCAGCTCGTCGTATTCGGCCTGCAGCGCATCGCGATCAGCCTGGGCGTTGGTGCCGTTGGCGGATTGGGTAGCCAGATCCTTCATGCGCTGAACGATGTCAGTCATCTCGTTGAAGGCGCCTTCAGCGGTCTGCAGCATCGAGGTGGCGTCGCCGGTGTTGCGGATGGCAACAGCCATGCCGCGGCTCTGGGCGTTCAGGCGAGTGGCAATTTGCAGGCCGGCGGCGTCGTCGGCAGCAGAGTTCACGCGCAGGCCAGTGCCCAGGCGCTGCTGGTTGGTCGACAGAGCGTTGTTGAATTTGGTCAGGCTGGTCTGGGTGGTCAGCGAGGAGTAGTTCGTGTGAATGGACAGGGCCATGATGAATCCTTCGTGCTAAGTGGGCTGTAGGAGCTGGCTTGACTGCCTGCTGAAAGGACAAGGCGACAGCCGATAGCGAAGGATTAAATTCTGGCGCCAAATTTTTTTGCTGCTGGTTCTGCTTGATGCGCACCACCGCCACCGCCACCGCCACCGCCACCGCCACCGCCATCGCCGCGATGCGCGGCGGTGCATTCGATAAAGCCGCCTATTAAAAGGTGCTGGTCACCACCCCTTCTTCCAGCACCTGTGCATCGATCACCTTGCCACTGCGCACGTTGCGCACGCGGATCACCTCGCCGGTGCGGCCGTCGCCCATTGCTTCGCCGGCAGTGGAGGCTTCGATGCCCTCGTGGCTGGCGACGATCTTCACCGGCTCGCCGCGCTTGACCGCCAGCGGCTGGGCGAGCAGTGCGGGAGTCAGCGTCTGGCCGGCGCGGATACGCCGTTTGGCTGCCTTGCCGACGACCTCGTCGAGCCGGTTGAAGTAGCCGCGCGGCGCCTTGCCGATGTTGATCCGCTGCAGCCGGAGGTCATCGCGGGTGATCAGCTGGCCGCGTTCGATGATTCCCAGCGCATGCACCGCCGGCAGGAACACGTTGGCCTGGCTGGTGGCACTGACAGACCAGCCGTCGCCGGCCGGGCAGCGGATCTCCAGGCGCTGGCGCTCCAGCAGCGACACGGCCTCGCCACTCGCGCGCAGCTGCAGCGGCAGGCTGCAGGCCGGCAGTTGTGTCGTATTGCCCGGCAGGCTGGTGGCGTGGTTGAACGTCATGCCCTGCCAGCCACGCCGGGCGGCTTCGCGCTGCAAGCCCTCGCGCAGGAACTGCTCGATCGCCTGCTCGATCTGCCGCGGCGCGTTCGCCGGCACCGCGCCGTCGTCTGGCTGCGCCTGCACGGCCGCGTGGATCAGGCAGAGGGCGAGCAGGGCGGAAGCGACCTTTCCGCCTGGCCGGCGCCCGCCGCGCCCATGCGGAAGCGAGCGGGTGGTCCGGGCGTCGCGGTCTTCTGAAATGCCTATATAAAACAATGAGTTAATTACCGTATTGGGGGCGGCACGATTCCTGCAATCCATGCCCGACCAGCGGCGCGGACGGTTGTCCGCCCACTCATGCTTCAAGGGTATCGGCGAATGAGTATACGGTTTGAAGAGGTGACCGGCGTCCACGAACGCGCCCTCGAGCTGCGCATGCAGCGCAGCGAAATCCTGGCGGCCAACTTGGCCAACGAGGACACCCCCGGCTTCCAGGCGCGCGACATCGATTTCCGCAAGGAGATGCAGCGCCTGCAGGACAGCGAAACACCGCGCCTGAGCATTGCCGGTAGCGATCCGCGCCTGCAGTACCGCGTGCCGACGCAGGCCTCGCAGGACGGCAACACCGTCGAGCTGTCGGTCGAGCAGGCGCAATTCTCGCGCAATTCCATGGATTTCCAGACCAGCCTGACCTTCCTGACCATGAAATTCCGTGGCCTGAAGCAGGCCATCGAGGGCCGCTGATGTCGTTCGATTCCATCTACCGCATTGCCGGCTCGGCGATGAACGCCCAGACCGTGCGGCTGAATACCGTGGCCAGCAACCTGGCGAACACCGATTCGGCGGCCAGCAGCGCTGCGGATACCTACCAGGCGCGCAAACCGATGTTCGCCGCGGTGTACGAGAACAACTCGCTGACCCGCGGTGTCGGCCTCGGCGGCGCCCACGTGCAGGTGCTCGACGTGGTCACCTCCGGCGCCGACCCCAAGCGTCGCTACGAGCCGGGCAACCCGCTGGCCGACAACGAAGGCTACGTCTACTACCCCGATATCAACGAGATCGAAGAGATGACCGACATGATGTCGGCCACGCGCAGCTTCGAGACCGGTGTCGAGGTGCTCAACCGCGTGAAAAGCATGCAGCAGAGCCTGCTGCGTCTGGGAGAAGTCTGATGAGTAGCGTCAACTCCGCGCTGGACAGCAGCCTGGCCGGCAACACCATCGAGCAGGTCAAGCGCGCCGTCAACATCAGCGACGCCACCACCATGGAGAACAACTTCATCAGCCTGATGGTCGCGCAGATCAAGTATCAGGACCCGACCAAGCCGGTCGACAGCACCGAGTTCCTCAACCAGTTCTCGGCCATGTCCCAGGTCAAGAGCATGGAGAACATGGCCAGCCTGGCGCAGAACAACCTGGTGCTGATGGACAACCTGCAGACCCTCACCGCCTCCGGGCTGGTCGGCCAGCAGGTCAGCGTCGCGGTCGAAACGCTGGAGCTGGATGGCACGGTCGTCAGCGGCCAGTTCAGCCTGGAGCACGCGTCCAATCGCACCTCGCTGGTGCTGACCGATTCCAACGGCGTGCAGACCGCCGTCGAGCTGGGCGCCCGCTCGGCCGGCGCGGTGCCGTTCCAGATCGATCCGGCCAGCCTCGGCCTGCCCGCGGGGCGCTACAGCGTGGTGATCGAGTCGGACAACGGCGAGTACCCGCAGGCGGAGGTCGCCGGACGGGTCGACAACGTGCGCGTCAGTGCCGAAGGGCCGGTGCTGCAGGTTCAGGGCGTCGGTTCGGTGCCGTTCTACAACATCCTCGAGTTCGGTCAGGGCGCCGCCAGCGCCTGATGGCGCCGCGTGCCGCCCGAACCTCCCTTCAGCAGAGACGAGACGCAACCATGAGTTTCAACATCGCCCTGACCGGCCTCTCCGCCGTCAACGAACAGCTCAACACCATCGGCAACAACATCGCCAACTCCGGCACCGTCGGCTTCAAGTCCTCGCGCACCGACTTCGGCAGCCTCTACGCCGAAACCCAGGCGATGGGCGTGGAAGTGATCGGCACCACCCAGAGCATCAGCCAGGGCGGCGCGCTGACCACCACCAACCGCACCCTCGACCTGGCCATTTCCGGCGGCGGCTTCTTCGTCACCCGCGCCAGCAACGGCGACGTCGCCTACACCCGCGCCGGCATCTTCGGTACCGACAAGGACAGCTACATCACCAACAGCCTCGGCCAGCGCCTGCAGGGCTATCCGGCCGACGCCACCGGCAACCTGCAGACCGGTACCGTCAGCGACCTGCAGCTGCGCTCCGGCGGCCTGCCGGCACGCGCCACCGACGCGCTGAGCTTCGTCGCCAACCTCGACGCCAACGGCGAGGTGCCGGCGGTGGCCTTCGACCCGCTGGTGGCCGACAGCTACAACTCCACCTACACCACCAAGCTGTTCGACTCGCAGGGCAAGGAACACACCCTGACCCAGTACTTCGTCAAGACCGCCGACAACAACTGGGATGCCCACTACTACATCGACGGCGCCTCGCTGGGTGCCGCGCAGCCGCTGAGCTTCGACAGCGCCGGCGTGCTCGCCGCGCCGATTGGCACCGTCACCCTGAATGCCGCGCTGACCGGCGGCGTTGCGCCGCTGGCGATCGACCTCGACTACACCGGCAGCAGCCAGTACGGCTCGGAATTCAGCGTCACCAGCAACCGCGCCACCGGCTATGCCGCGGGCGAGCAGACCGGCATGGCGGTGGAGAAGGACGGCCGTGTCTACGCCAGCTACTCCAACGGCGAGCGCCTGCTGCAGGGTCAGGTGGTGCTGGCCAGCTTCGTCAACGCCGAGGGCCTGAAGAACATCTCCGGCACCGCCTGGAACGAAACCGCCGCCTCCGGCGCGGCGATGCTCGGCGCGCCGGGTGTTGGCCAGTACGGCACGCTGGCCTCCGGCGCGCTGGAAAGCTCCAACGTCGACCTCACCCAGCAGCTGGTGGGCCTGATGGAAGGCCAGCGTAACTACCAGGCCAACACCCAGGTCATTTCCACCAACAAGGAACTGACCCAGGTTCTGTTCAACGCACTCTGAGGCTGACCGATGGACCGTCTGGGATACACCGCGATGACCGCCGCCAGCCGCACGATGCTGTCGCTGCAGGTGCGCTCGAACAACCTGGCCAACGTCAACACGCCCGGCTTTCGCGCCGATCTGGAGCGTGCCCAGGCGGTGGCCGTCGAGGGCTATGGCTACGACAGCCGGCACATGGCGGTGGTCGAGAACAACGGCGTCAGCCTGGCCGCCGGGCCGCTGATGGCCACCGGCCGCGAGCTGGATTTCGCCGTCAAGGGCAGCGGCCTGATCGTCCTGCAGGACGGCGAGGGCGAGGCCTACACCCGTCAGGGCAGCCTGCAGATCGATGCCGAAGGTCGCCTGACCCTCAACGGCCGTGCCGTGCTCGGCGAGGGCGGCGCCATCGTGCTGCCCGAGCATGACCGTGTGGAGATCGGCAACGACGGCACCGTGTCGATCATGGCGCCCGGCGACTGGGTGATGGCCGAGGTCGACCGCATTCGCCTGGTCGACGTGCCGCCGGCCAACCTGACCAAGAACGCCGCCGGCCTGCTGGTGACCCGCGACGGCCAGCCCGCCGCACCCAGCGAAGACGTGCGTCTGGCCAGCGGCTTTCTCGAGGCGAGCAACGTCTCGGCGATCGACGAACTGGCCTCGACCATGAGCCTGAACCGCCTGTTCGAAACCCAGGTAAAGATGATGAAAGCCGCCGAGGACCTCTCCGACGCTGGCAACCGAATGATCCGCGGCAGCTGATCGGGAGATAACGCATGAATTCCGCCCTTTGGGTCAGCAAGACCGGCCTGGCCGCCCAGGACATGGCCATGACGACCGTGGCCAACAACCTGGCCAACGTCAACACCAACGGTTTCAAGAGCGACCGCGCGGTCTTCGAGGACCTGTTCTACAGCATCGAGAAGCAGCCCGGCGCGCAGGCCGACGAGATCAACACCGTGCCGTCGGGCATCCAGCTGGGCAGCGGCGTGCGCGTCGCCGGCACGCAGAAGGTGTTCACCGAAGGCAGCATCCAGACCACCGGCCAGCCGATGGACCTGGCGATCGTCGGCCGCGGCTTCTTCCAGGTCGAGGCGCCCAACGGCGACATCCTCTACACCGAGAATGGCCAGTTCCAGCTCAACGCCGAGGGCATGATGGTCAACGCCCAGGGCCTGCCGCTGAACCCGGCGATCGAAGTGCCGCAGGGCAGCACCGGCTTCAGCGTCGGCGCCGACGGCATCGTCACCGCAGTGCTGCCGGGCGACACCCTGCCGTCGGAGCTGGGCCAGATCACCCTGGTCAACTTCACCAACCCGGGCGGCCTGGAAGCGCTGGGCGGCAACCTCTACCGCGAAACCGTCGCCAGCGGCGAGCCGGTCGAAGGCGTGCCGGGCGAGGAAGGCCTCGGCCAGCTCAAGCAGGGCGTGCTGGAAGGCTCCAACGTGCAGGTGGTCGAGGCGATGGTGACGATGATCGCCATCCAGCGCGCCTACGAGGCCAACGCCAAGGTGCTCGACGCCGCCTCCGGCATGCAGCAGTTCCTCAACCAGACCGTTTGAGCCCGATGATGCGTACGCCGATCCTGCTCGCCCTGCTGCTGTTCCTCAGCGGCTGCGCCAGCTTCAACGAGTTGCTGCCGGACGAGGACTCCAGCGAGTACGAGCCGCTGGAGCTGGACTACAGCCTGCCGCCGACCACCAGCGGCGGCCTGTTCCGCTCCGGCTACGGCGGCTCGCTGATCAGCGACCGGCGCGCGGTGCGGGTCGGCGACATCCTCACCGTGGTGCTGGACGAATCCACGCAGTCGAGCAAGAGCGCCGGTACCAGCTTCGGCAAGGAGTCGAGCGTCGGCATCGGCATCCCCACCGTGCTCGGCAAGCGCTACCCGGATGTCGAGAGCTCGGCAAGCGGCGAGCGCGAGTTCAACGGCTCGGCCAAGAGTTCGCAGCAGAACACCCTGCGAGGCTCGATCGCCGTCACCGTGCACCGCGTGCTGCCCAACGGCACCTTGCTGGTCAAGGGCGAGAAGAACCTCAAGCTGAACCAGGGCGACGAGTACATCCGCCTGACCGGCCTGGTGCGCATGGACGACATCAACCGCTTCAACCAGGTGTCCTCGCAGAACGTCGCCAACGCGCGGATTTCCTACGCCGGACGCGGCGTGCTCAACGACAGCAACTCGGCCGGCTGGCTGACGCGCTTCTTCTCCAGCCCGCTGTTCCCCCTCTAAGTGGAAAGATTCCCGATGCGAGTGAAGCTGTTTCTTGCCGTCGTCGCGCTGTGCTGGCAACTGCCGGCGCAGGCGGTGCCGCTGATGGATCTGGTGGATATCGAAGGCATCCGCGGCAACCAGCTGATCGGCTACGGCCTGGTGGTCGGCCTGGACGGTACCGGTGACAAGAACCAGGTGAAGTTCACCAGTCAGTCGGTAGCCAACATGATCAAGCAGTTCGGCGTGAACCTGCCGCCGAACGTCGACCCGAAGCTGAAGAACGTCGCCGCGGTGACCGTCACCGCCATGCTGCCGCCGTCCTACAGTCCGGGGCAGAGCATCGACGTCACGGTGTCGTCGTTGGGCGACGCCAAGAGCCTGCGCGGCGGTCAGCTGCTGATGACCCCGCTGCAGGGCGTCGACGGCGAGGTCTACGCCGTCGCCCAGGGCGCGCTGGTGGTCGGCGGGGTGAATGCCGAGGGCGCCAGCGGCTCGAAGGTGGCGATCAACACCTCCAACAGCGGGCTGATCCCCAATGGCGCCACGGTGGAGCGGATGATCCCTACCGATTTCACCGAGCGTGCGCAGGTGCTGCTCAACCTCCGCCAGCCGAGCTTCCAGACCGTCAGCCGGGTGGTCGACGCGGTCGACGCGCTGTTCGGCAAGGGCACCGCCACCGCGCTGAATGCCACCAAGGTGGCGCTGCGTGCGCCGGTGTCGAGCAACCAGCGCATGAGTTTCATGGCCATGCTCGAACGCCTCGAGGTCGAAGAAGGCCGCGTGCGGCCGAAGGTGGTGTTCAACAGCCGTACCGGCACCGTGGTGGTCGGCGAGGGCGTGCGCGTCAAGGCCGCCGCGGTGGCCCACGGTACGTTGACGGTGACCATCAGCGAGCGCCCGCAGGTCAGCCAGCCGGGGCCGTTCTCCCAGGGCGAGACGGCGGTGGTGCCGCAGTCGGACGTCGCCGTCGAGCAGGACCGCAAGGCTATGTTCAAGTGGCCCGAAGGCGCCAGCCTGGAAAGCATCATCAGCACCATCAACAGCCTGGGCGCCACGCCGGACGACGTGATGAGCATCCTGCAATCACTGGAGCGCGCCGGTGCGCTGAATGCCGAACTGATCGTGATCTGAACCATGAGCATCGTTTCCCTCCCGCAACACCTCAACAGCCTGCGCCAGCGCGCCGACGGCCCGGCCGCGGCGCGGCGCCAGCAGCTGGAAGTCGTCTCCGAGCAGTTCGAGGCGATGTTCCTGCAGCAGATCCTCAAGCAGATGCGCAAGGCCGGTGACGTGCTGGCCGCCGGCAACCCGATGCGCAGCCGCGAACTGGACACCATGCGCGACTTCTACGACGAAGTGCTCGCCGAGAGCCTGGCGACCAAGCGCCAGACCGGCATCGCCGACATGCTGGTGCAGCAGCTCTCCGGCGGCCTCGACGGCACCGCGCCGGTACCGACCGCGCTGGGCCTGGCCAGCGCCGGGCCAGCGGGCCAACACGCCCTGCGCGGCACCTGGCAGCGTGGTATGGAGGCTCTCGACAACGCCTGGGCGGCGGGCAAGGCGAGCTTTCAGGCGCTGGTCGCCAGCGTGATCAAGCACGAGTCCAGCGGCAACGTCGCCGCCGTCTCGCCCAAGGGCGCGCGCGGCCTGATGCAGCTGATGCCGGGCACCGCGCAGGACATGGCCGCCGAGCTCGGCCTGCCCTACAGCGAGGCACGCCTGACCAGCGACGCCGAGTACAACAAGCGCCTGGGCAGTGCCTACCTGAACAAGCTGCTCGAACGCTATGACGGCCACCAGGCGCTGGCGCTGGCGGCCTACAACGCCGGGCCGGGCAAGGTCGACGAGTGGCTGCAGGAGCATGGCGATCCGCGTGCCGGCGACATCGACGCGGCGAGCTGGGTGCAGAAGATTCCTTACGCGGAAACCCGCGACTACACACGCAACATTCTGCGCGACCTGCAGGCCGCAACGGTGCGCCAGAGCGAGCCGCAGGCGCAGGCCGCCCCGGTGCATCCGCAGTGGTCACAGCCAGCGCAGGACAGCCTGGATGCCGCCGAACGCCTGGCCAACGGCCAACTGCTGGCTGCCGCGCAGGGCTGGCGCGCGAGCAGTGCGCTGCGCGCCGAGGTGTCGGCGCAACGACCCACGCTTAATTCCACCGCCGCACCGGTCGCCCTGAATAACCAGCAGCGAAGCGGCGGGCACCTGTCCGTGGCGTTCGCCCAACCGATCCGGATCGAGTCGAAGGAAGTCGTGTCGTGAGCATTCTCAGCCAGATTGGCTACAGCGGGGTTCGGGCTTCGCAGATCGCCCTCAGCGCGACCGGGCAGAACATCGCCAACGTCAACACCCCGGGCTTCAGCCGCCTGGCGCCGGAGCTGCATTCGCTCGGCGGGCAGACCGCCTCCAGCGTCGGCGGCGGCGTGCAGGTCAGCAGCATTCGCCGGCTGTCCAACGACTTCCAGAACCAGCAGCTGTGGCGCGCCAGCACCGAGAAGAACTACTACGGCACCAGCCAGCAGTACCTCACGGCGCTGGAAGGGCTGATCGACAGCGAAGGCTCCAGCGTCAGCGTCGGCCTCGACAACTTCTACGCCGCGCTCAGCGAGGCCAGCTCGACGCCCGAGTCGATCGCCCTGCGTCAGCAGATCCTCAGCGAGGCCAAGCAGCTGGCGCAACGCTTCAACGGGCTGAACGCCAACATCGGTACCCAGCTCCGCGCCCTCGAAGGCCAGCGCGTGGCGATGGTCAGCGAGATCAACGGCCTGTCGAGCAACATCGCCGAACTCAACGCGCAGATTCTCGAGATGGAATCCTCCGGGCGCGATACCGCGACCCTGCGTGACTACCGCGAGAACCTGATCAAGGACCTCAGCCAGTACGCCGGCATCCGCGCGCAGGAGGCTGCCGACGGCAGCCTCAGCGTGTCGCTGGTCAACGGTCAGCCGCTGGTCGCGGGCAACACCGCCGGCCAGCTGCAAGTCAGCGAAAACCTCGCCGGCGAGCAGGAACTGACGCTGGTCTTCGCCAAGACCTCCTTTCCGCTGATCCAGGACGGCCTCGGCGGTTCGCTCGGCGCACTCTACGACATGGAATACGGCGCCTTGCGCCCGGCCCAGGACGACCTGCACGCCATGGCCGACGCGCTGGCGCAGGCGGTCAATGACACCCTGGCCGGCGGCTTCGACCTCAACGGCAACCCCGGCCAGCCGCTGTTCGTCTACAACCCGGCGAGCACCAGCGGCATGCTCGCGGTGGGCACGCTGTCGACCCAGGAGTTGGCGCTGTCCTCGGTGGCCGGCGAAGTCGGCAACAACCAGACGCTGCTGGCACTGCTCGGCACCAAGACGACGAGCGTCACCGTCGGCGGCGATGCGGTACCGCTGAACGATGCCTACGCCGGACTGGTCGGGCGCGTCGCCAGCGCCAGCCGGCAGAACCAGGCCGACCAAGCCGCGGCCACCACCGTTGCCGAACAAGCCCAGGCCCAGCGCGACAGCGTCAGCGCGGTCAACCTCGATGAGGAAGCGGTCAACCTGATGGCCTACGAGCAGGCCTACCAGGCCAACATGAAGGTGATCAGCACCTCCAACGAGCTGTTCAACGCCGTGCTGGCGATGTTCTGAGCCACCTGACGAGAAGAAGACCATGCGCATCTCCAACGCCCAGATCACCGCCACCATGCACGGCTCGCTGAACAACAGCTCGGCCAAGCTCGGCAAGCTGATGCAGCAGATGGCCAGCGGCGACCGCATGCTGCGCCCCTCCGACGACCCGATCTCGGCGGTGCGGGTGCTGCGCATCGAGCGCGAAGAGGCGACGCTGGCGCAGTACCGCACCAACATCGCCAACGTCTCGGGCAACCTGTCCAAGCAGGAAACCAACCTCAAGGCCGCCTCCGACACCATGCTCAGCGCCCGCGACCTGCTGCTCTGGGCGGCCAACGGCAGCAACACCAGCGAGGACCTGGCAGCTATCGCCAGCGAACTGCAGAGCCTGGAGAACACCATCGTCAGCTTCGCCAACGTGCGCGACGAGGAAGGCCGCTACCTGTTCTCCGGGACCTTCAGCGATCGTCCCGCGATCACCTTCGACGCCGCCACCGAGACCTACAGCCTCACCGGCAACGATCAGCACCGGCAGGCGGCGGTCGCCAACGGCGTGCTGGTAGAAGAGAACGTCACCGCCGCGCAGGTGTTCGGCGCCGGCGTGGACATGCTCAACCAGCTGCACGCACTGGTTAAGCAGCTGCAGGATCCAGCGCTGGACGCCAGCGACCCTGCCGTTGGCGCGCAGATCGCCGCCAGCATGAACAGCCTCGACGCCACCCACAGCGAGCTGCTCGGCGCGGTCACCGAACTCGGTGGCCGGCAGAACACCCTGACCCTGCTGACCAGCAGCAACCAGGACGTGTCGCTGGTCAACCAGAAGATCGAGGGCGAGCTGTCGACCCTCGACTATGCCGGTGCCAGCATCGACCTGAACAACTACCAGCTGGCGCTGCAGGCGACCCAGAAGACTTATCTGAAGATCAATGGCCTGTCCCTGTTCGGGATGCTCTGAGCGAGGGATGCCTGAATGAAGATCGGCAAGCAGCTGCCGGCTGTTTCGGCAGTCAATCCGCAGGAGCGTCGCCAGGCGCTGGTGCCCGATGCACCGGCGACGTCGCGCCGCGCCGCGGCCAGCGAAACCGCGATCGCCGAAGCCGGCCAGCGCAAGAGCACCAGCTTCAGTCTGCAGCTCAACCAGCAGCTGTCCTCGATGCAGACCGCCGAAAGCTACCTGGCCGACCTGCACAGCCGGCTGTCGCAGCTCAAGCTCAGCCTCAGCCGCGAACTCGGTGCGCCGGGCCAGGCGGCAAGTCAGGAGGCCATCCGCGAGCAGTTCCAGCAGGTCGACGAGCTGCTGCAACAGCGCAGCACGCGTTCGGGCAATACGCTGGATGCCAACCTCAAGCTGCGGCTCACCGAGCCGGTGCGCAGCCGCTTCAGCCTGCAGGGGCTGGACTCGCTGGAGACCATCCGCCAGTCCGGCCGCGAGACGCTGCTGTTCAGCGGTGGCCGCCAGCTGGCCGAGCCGGTGGCGGTGGTGCTGGATGACAACCTCAGCGACGAACAAATCCTGCGCCGCTTCAATGCCACCCTCGGCAATGCCGGCATCCGTGCCGAGCTGGATCAGCACGGCCAGCTGAAGTTCTCGGCGCGCGAGAGCGAATGGCAGCAGCTCAAGGACCAGCTGGCGGTACAGGGCGAGGACAAGCTGTTCGCCAAGGGCCGCTTCCAGCGGCTGCAGAGTCAGGAAGAGCGGGGCCTGAGTTTGCCCGCCGAGCCGCAGCTGGATTCCTTGCGCGAATTGCGCCGCCTGCTCGACAACGTGGTGGCGGGGCTGGACAAGGTCACCGCGCTGCGCGACCAGCTGAGCCAGCGCCAGCGCGAGATCCGCGAATTCCTCGCGCGCCAGGCCGATGCTGACGAGCAGCAGTGGGCCTTGGAGTTTGCCCGCGAGCTTTACGAACTGATGCAGCGCAGCCCCTCGAGCTACGCCGCGGTCACCCAGACCGTGGTAGCGCAGGCCAACATCGGCCGGTTTGCCGTCGTCAGCCTGTTGTCCGCGTAGCTGCTTCGGCGGGTTTTGACGACCTTGCGAGCAATGCTACTTGGTGTGGTGGCAGGCACCGGCCCAGGAGCAATCGCCTCCTAACAGACTTTGAACAATCCGCTCGTAGCATGTAGTCGTCTGCGGGAAAGCCAATCAGCTTCCTTGTTTTGCAAATATTGGTTTGAGAGTGATCTAAGAGAACTACTCAAAGTCAAGCAGGCTTCCTTGCACGGAATTTGCGATGCAGGGAATATAGGCTAGGTATCGTGAGTTTTTCTTGACTATTATTCCGTGCTCGGGCTCTTGAGTTTCTGCAATTCTGTTGATTTTCATTATCACTGTATATGTGTAGGCACCGTTCGTAAGGCTGACAGAGTTGCTTAATTCGTTTCCAGAGAGATTGCCCATGGAAACCTCGACTTCATGAGACGATTTCTTCATTTCCAATTCTGGTGGCTGGTTAGGGCTCCCGAAATTATAAATAAATTTATCATCTTTCCTTTTTAATTCGATTATTTTATTAGAGGTCGTGGTGCAGCGGAAAAAGGGATTCCCGTTGTCAATAGGCTCTGCCGCCAAGAGGGACGAAAAAGGCAAAAATAAAGTTAATAAAATATGTGAAATATTCATCCGGCGCCTACAGTTAGTGGTAACCAATAAATTGAGAGTTTTCGGCTAACTTAATACTCGTGAGCCTGGCCGGTATTGTTTTCTCTTTCCCGTTGGTAGTAACGTTTCGCCCCTTGTTGGAGTCCTTTTTCCCAAAGAACGTCGGCTGGATTCAAAATAAGCGCGGTGCGGTCGGCGCTATTTCTTCTGCGTTTCGAAGCGCGCGAAGTGCTACATTGAACTCGCTCGCTTCAGCTAATGCGTAACGAATGTCGTTATAGCGCTTAATAATGGCGGTCTGTCAGCCTAGAGATTATTACTTTGTGAAGAAGTTTTAGGGGGGCACCTTTCCTATCTTTAAGCTTTTGTTTGGTTAGTTCACCTATTTGATTAAAGTAATACTGCCTAGCTCTCTCTTATACGGTATTTCCCGCATTGATGACGCACGTCTCATACGTCGGCAGCGATTGTCGACGCTTCATTCTTAGGTTCGGCAGGATAAAAAGTGTCACCTGCTGGCACATTCGAGGGTGTCCTTGCATTGTATCCATCCCTTAACTTCGCCTTTCTTCTTGTTGTTGAAAACAATCTCCAGCCAACCTGCTTTCTGATCAAGTACTAGAGCTTCGTCGCCAACTATCAAATACTTTGAGGTTCTGTCTGCGACGTTGGCCTGATCGTATAAAAATGTCTTGCGCAATATGCGGGTAATTATGTGTTTCTGCCCGAGCCAAGCTTTATATTGTGAGGAGGCTAGTCTGCTTTTGATGGCGGCCTCGGATTTATAAGGGTAATCGTATATGAGTTTGTCACTCGCAGGTGATGACAGAACGTCCCCTCCCGCACCGAAGTATGCACTGATGCGCTCGTTCCGTTCGTATGCCAGCGGATGTAGGCGGTTGTATACCTGCGTTGTAAAGTAGTCAGAGCCGTAATTGATACCGGTATCGGAGTACAGAACTACCCTATGAATGACGAAGAGTTCTGCCTTGCCGTCGAAATCTGAGTCTGCCAAGAAGGCGGCATCCACTTCCCCTGGATCACCAAGATAGGGGAGTTTTGCAAACTGCGTTTCTCTTTCGGTATCGCATTCGTGCACTACTATGACGATTGGGAAAACATTTCCATCCGGATCAATAGGCGTTTCTGATTTTTTGAAACGTATTGCAGTGTCATCACCCAGCAAAATCGGGTTGTACATATCGTCTACGGTTTTCTCCGCACACGCCAAACTGTTTGCGTAGGATGTGTTAATTGTAGGGATAAGAAAAAGTGCGAATAGTAAGCAATTGACCGTATTCATGTGGAGCAGTTTCCGTACAATTCAATAAATGCCTTGGTGATCTCGCGTTTGAACTGCTTTCGTTCTGTCAGCCCTTTTGTTCCACCGTTAATTGTGCGCGTGATTTTTTCTACTGCATCTTCTTCGGTCAGGTTAGCATCTTCTGCGTAGGTTTTCAGTCTGTTACTTTTCCAAAACCAAAGCCCAGTTTCGACAATTACCGCTACGTCACTTTCTACCAGTGTAGGTTCAGCAGCGATCGGCTTCCCTATTGCCAAGGCGCACGATTGATAGTTCGAGTAATGCGTAAGATGTAGTAAGCCGCGTCCCCGGTAATCATTTTCCGGATATTCTTTGCTACCAAAGCAATGCTGGCCATATCCTGCATCATTCTTTAGAAGGTTATCTTCGATATATTTAAGCTTTTCCGCATGCGTGGCAAAGTTTAGGGATTTGCGGATGAAGCCGTTGTTTATTGCTGTGGGCGCCATGTTATATAGGTCTTGTGCTGTGTAGCTGGAATAATAGAGTGACTCACGAAATGCAGTAAATCGTTTTGTTTCGTGCTTGGCTTGCGCGAGCAGGTGGGTTACTTGGTCACAAGAAGTTATTTCGTATTTCTTAAATAATCTGTCGGTGTGTAGGATGAAACTTTTGATGAAGTCGTCTGTTGTACTGCTTGGGCAAATTTTCTTCATCAGCTCATAAGTTATAGAGATGCTTTTATTGCATTTCGAGCAGGTATTTTTTTCTGCTCGCGTAAAGCTGGCCGCGAGCATGGGAGCATGGATGTGCCAAGCTGATCCTTCCCCGCTAATGCAATGCTGTCCCGCTAGCTCTTTCCACCAGCTCAGCTTTTCGATCCGCTGTTTTTCAACTTCCCAGATCGGACTCGGCTTACTAGGCTCCTCCGCCAGTAACGGACCAATCTCATCCCACTTGTCTTTGTTCCAGAACCACTCGCTTTCATACTTGGTGATCAGCTGCCCGAGCACTTGGGCGTGCCAAGGCTTGGCCAGCGCCGTTCGGATTTCAGCGCTGGTCAATACGCCATCGTTATCGGTATCGGCGATGTCGTAGAGACGAGCGAGCGTTACGATTGGGCCGCCATCGGCCTTGCTGATCTGCGCCCGGTAGTTGTGCTGTTCGTCTGCGCTCAGCAGGCCTCTTGCATTGAAGGCGTAGGCGAGCTTCTCGACGGGCGTTCCAGTTTCCTCGATGCATTGAAAGCCTTCCCACTCCCACGGGCTGTGACGAGTAGTGATCAGCTCCTGCTCGGCGAGCCAGCCATCGATGGGGTTGCCGTTATCGTCGGCGAGCAGGCCGTCCAGTCGCCACCATGTGGATGTGCTTGCCGGTGTGCTGCCTTCGGCAGGGATGGTGACCTGAATCTTGTGCGAAGCCGGCAACCCATCCAGCAGCGCTTGCGGGATTATCAGGTCGACACCGACCTGCGTGCCTTCGTCGCTGAGCTTGGGAGGATTTCCGACATTGATACCCTCTCGATGAGCAATCAGTTTGCTGGCGCCTTTGTAGACTTTGAGCAGGGTTTTCTGGTCGTCCGGCAAGCGGCTGGCCCAGGCGCGGCTCCGGGCGATGAACCCGGGCACATCGTCGCAGCTGAACAGTTCGACATGGACCATGTGCTGAGCAGCGCTGTCGTGGTTCTGGTACAGGCCCGGATGGCCAATCAGATCACCCGCCTTGATCGGCAGCCCGTTGTCGAGCACGACAACCCTGTCGTATTCCGCTGGCTCGCTCTGCGGTTTAAGCAAGCCTGTGAATACATAGCCGGGCAGTTGCCCCTTATCGTCGCTTGCTAGATCGGGTTGTGCCGTGCCGCTGATCAAGCTGACCAGCTTGCTGAACTCGCCTTGCGTTTCGCCAACTACGATTTCAGCGCCCCTGGACAGCTCCGATAGCTTGGCGGCGTTTTTGCTGGGGCTTGCGCGCACGCTCAGACCTTGATTCTGCGTATTCACCGTATAGCGGCTGGTTTCCCAGAAAGCGGGGCGCGGCAAGTTCGGTTGCGCTTGATAGCCCGCCCAGTCGAGCAGGTGCATGTATAGGCTGTAGAGGGTCAGGCTTGGAGGGGGCGGGCTTTCAGCGATGCTGCCATCTGCATTCCGCTGGGGTGGCGGCTGGAGACGGTGCTTGATCAGAACGAACCCCGTGGAAAAGGGCGCTCGTTTGACGCGCGGGATCTCGTCGGTAAATTCGCTGACTGGGTAGCACTCGTCGATACGGTAGGCAATCACCTCTCCGTCGGCGATACAGCGCACGCTCGACTGGTCGAACGCAGCAGCCGTGCCTTCGTCGAAGTGAACGCCACCATGCCACAAGCCGTTGTCGCCGAAGGGGTAGAAGCCGCCCTTGGCCTGGGCCATATGCGTAAGCAGCTGCAGCGGATTGTTGCTGGTGTCCTTGCTGGGAAACGGATAAGCCCAGTTGATCGGCTTGTGTTCGGCCATGTTCGATGCTTCCTTGCGTTCGAGCCGGCTGCGCAGCCGGCTGTTCTTAGCCCGAGAAACTGAGCGAGCGCTTGCGTTTGCTGGTTGGGTTGATCGGCTCGCCCGGCAGTGCCTGCTCCAACAGGCTCCCCGCCTTGTCGCTATCCGCCATGCCCGGCAGCACTGGCGGTTTGATCTTGATCCCCGAACCCTTGCCCGGTGCGCCGCCGGCGTTAATCCGCGCCAGCGGGCCGGAGACGGTGATGCCGCCCGGGTCGAGCTTTATGAAGCTGCCGCCGGCCTTGAGGGTCAGTTCGATGCCGGCTTCTATGACCATCTTCTGCCCGGCTTTGAGGTGGATCTCGCGGCCGGCCTTGGTCAGCTGGGCGGTGCCGAGCTTGATGTGCTGGGTCTGGGCGATGGTGAGGTGATCGTCGGGTTTGACTTCCACCTTGCGGTCGCCGGCCACGGTCAGGTGCTCCTCGGCGCGGAATTCGCTGTAGCTGTTGGCTTCCACCGTGTCGTGACGTTCGTGGCCGACGCGGATCTTCTGGTCGTGCTCGATGTTCTCGTCCCAGTCGCGCTGGGCGTGGATGTAGATCTGTTCCTGGCCCTTGCGGTCTTCGATGCGCAGTTCGTTGTAGCCGCCACCGCCCGGTGAGCTGAGCGTCTTGAACACCGTGCGGGTCTTGTTTGCCGGCAGGTCGTAAGGGACCTGGTGTTCCTTGTGGTACAGGCAGCCGGTCACCAGCGGTTGATCGGGATCGCCTTCGAGGAAGGTCACCAGCACTTCCATGCCGACCCGCGGAATGGCGATGCCGCCATAGCGGTCGCCGGCCCAGCTGGAGCTGACACGCAGCCAGCAGCTGGTCTTGTCGTCGGCCTGGCCTTCACGGTCCCAGTGGAACTGAACGCGCACGCGACCGTATTCGTCGCAGTGGATTTCTTCGCCGGCAGGTCCCGTGACGACGGCGGTCTGGCTACCCAGCACCCTCGGTTTCGGATGGTGAAGGGCTGGGCGGAAGGGGCTGTCCCAGGGCGTGGCGCTGAAGCGGTTGCGGTAACCCTGGACGAAACCATCGCCAGGCGCGACATGACTGGTGACCGACTCCTCCAACACCTGCGGCTGCCTGCCTTCATGCAGCACTTCGGTGAGCAGCCAGAGGTCGTTCCATTCCCGGCGCGGGTGGTCGGACATCTCCAGCAGATGGCCGCTGACCAGTCCTGGTTGATCGCTGTTGCCTTCGGCAAGGCGGTAGTCGTGGCGATGGCGCTCCAGGGCGCGTTGCGACAGGTGCTTGCCGCGGGCGCGCTCGGTGAAGCTGCCCGGGTAGTCGTAATCTTCCAGGTCGGGCTGCGGCAGCGCGTCCGCCGCCGATTCGCCGCGGTAGGCCGCCTCCATTAGCAACCTGGGCTGTTCGAAGTCGTAATCACGGCGACTGACGCGACTGGTGCGGGTCGCGATGCGCACGGCGAAACGCTTGATCACCGGCTCGTCGGCCGTCATGCCGTTGTCCTGCAGATAGGCGGTCGGGCGGCCGAGCCTGGCGAAGCTGGTCTGGTCGTCGCCGAAGACCAGCACATGGCCGACCGTGCTGTGCTCGAAGTGGTAATGGATGCCCTCTTCCTCGCACAGGCGCTGGATGAAGTGCAGGTCGGTTTCGTCGTACTGCACGCAGTACTCGCGCTCTGGGTAGAGCACCGGGCCAAGCTGGAAGCGGTAGGCGTTGGCCTGGATACCGTGTTCCTCGAGCACCTGGGCGACGATCTGCGGCACCGTCAGGTGCTGGAAGATGCGCTGGTTGGTGCGATGGGCGAGGTAGGCCAGCTGCGGCACCAGCGTGAGCCGATAGCGGGTCAGGCGCTTGCCGGATTCACCCTGGGCGATGCGGTGGACCAGGCCATGAACGCCTTTGCCAGCTGGATCGAAGGCGAGAAAGGCTGGCCTGTGCAGCAGTGCCTGCAGATCCAGGTCGGCGCGCTCGCTGACCAGCTCCAGGTCGAAGCGATAGGGCTGACTGATGGTCTCGCGCCCCTGAAATTCGAGCACCTGAAAGTCGTGTTCGACGCCTTCCAGGGTCAGGCTGAAGTGGGTTTCATTGGCGGCGTTGAACATTGGGCTTTCCTTGTCCTGATGTCATCCACGGGAATGGCCGAGCCAGCGCTGCCAGCGGTTCGGTACGGGGCGGCTGAAGGCCTGCAACAGGCCCGCCGCATCGATGCTGCGCTGCGCTTCGTCGAAGGCCAGTGCCAGCCGCAGCGCCGGCCAGCAATGCGCCGGCAATTGCGGCGGGCGCTGCAGGGTGCGATCCAGCTCCATGGCCTTGGCCTGGCGGGCGCTGAGCCGGCGAAACGGATGGCTGCCGCCGGCCAGTTCGTAGAGCACGCAGGCCAGCGCATAGATGTCGGCGCTGGCGGTCAGCTCGCCCCCGTCGAGCAGCTCGAGTGCCGCATATCGCGGCGTCCAGGCGGCGAAACGCGTGCGGCACAGGCGCGGCAGACCGGGTAGCAGGCCTTCCAGTGGTTGGCCGAGGCCATAGTCGAACAGGCGCAGGCCGTCATCGGCGAGCATCACGTTGCTCGGTTTCAGGTCGCCATGCAGCACGCCCAGGCTGTGGGAATAGCTCAGCGCTTCCAGCAGCGGCAACGCGATACCCTGCAGTTCGTTCCAGGCCATGCCCTGCGGGCGCTCGCACAGCAGCTGGTCGAGGGTCGGCCCCTTGAGCAGTTCCAGGGTGATGAAGGCGCGCTGGCTGGTCGGGTCGATATCGAAGTTGTACAGGCGCACCACATGGCGGTGGCTGAGGCGCGTGGTCAGCGCGTATTCGCTGTAGAGCAGCGCGCTGGCGTCGGGGTATTCGGCGAAATCCTCGCTGAGCGTCTTCAGCGCCACGTAGGGTTCTGGATCGCCGAACTGTTCGCGCAGCAAGTCACGCGCGCGATAGACCGCGCCCATGCCGCCGACGCCGAGCAGGCGTTCGATTCGGTAGCGGCCGCCGAGCACGTCCGGCAGTTCGCCGGCAAGCGTCTTCGGTTCCGCCGGCACCGGCGTGGCCGCGGTGGATGCCAGCGCAAAATAGGTGAGATTGCAGGCGGGCTGGGCGTTCATCGGCGGATCACCACGGCGCTGAGGTTGTCCCGCGCCGGGCCCTTGAGCGCCTGGCGAAACAGCCGCTCCAGCGCCAGCTGTGTGGATGGCAGGCTGAGTGCGGCGCCGAGGGCGTCAGCGGACATGCTCTGGTAGAGCCCATCGCTGCACAGCAGCAGCGTGTCGCCGGGGAACACGGCGAATTCGAGGATATCCAGCTCCAGTTTTTCGCTGGCGCCGATGGCGCGGGTCAGTGCGTGGGCGGCCGGGTGTTTGGCGGCGAGCTCGGGGCTGAGTCGCTGCTCGTCGATCAGTTGCTGCAACAACGAGTGGTCACGTGACAGCTGATACAGCCGGCCGCCGCGCCACAGGTAGCAGCGGCTGTCGCCGGCCCAGATGCAGGCGGCGCGGTCATCCTCCACAAGCAGAGCGACCACCGTGCTGCCGATCACCGGATCGGGGCGTTCGGCGGTGATCGTCAGTTCCTGGCTGAGGCGGCGATTCAGCTCATGCAGGCAGCGCCGTAGCGCCAGCACCCGCTCCGGCAGCTCGCCGCCGCTGCAAAGCTCGGCCAGCTGCTCGACGATCAGGCGACTGGCCAGCGCGCCGTTCTGGTGCCCGCCCATGCCGTCGGCCACGGCCCAGAGCCCGGCCTGTGGCAGATCGAGAAAGGCATCTTCGTTGCGCGCACGCACCTTGCCGGTGTCGGTGCGCGCGGCGCTGCGCCAGCTGCACGCCGTTGTGCTCATCACAGCGTCGCCGGCAGCTTGAAGCCGCGCAGCAGCGCGAGGTCGAACGGATTCGGCGAGCGCTGGGCGTGCAGCAGGTAATTGGCGCGCAGACCGCCGAGATCGGCCTTGAGCATCAGCACGTCGCGGCCGCTGTGGTAGTCGACCTGCATCAGGTCGATCAGGCGGAACAGCGACCAGGGCCCGGTATTCTTCTCGATACCCACGCGGCGACCGCCGAGTTCTTCCACCACCAGGCTGGTGCGTCCGTCGTCGGCCTCGGCCGGCCAGCGGAACGCGGTCTGCACGATTGGTCCGTGGCGGTACTCCAGCTGCTGGTTGCCGAAGCGGAAGTCGGCGCGGCCGAGGCTCGAATCCAGCGAGTACGGCTCCAGCTTGAACAGGATCAGCGGCTCGTTGGGGTTTTCGGCGAAGAAGCTGCGGCGAATGGTCTGCGCCCGGCTCATCTGCGCGAGGAACTGTTCGGACAGCGGCAGGCCACGACCGTCGACCCGGCGCAACTGATACTCGCCGGCGCTGCCGCTGACGAAGGGCTTGAGATAGCGCTCGAAGAAGCTGTCTGCCAGGCCCTGGGCCTTGAAGAACTCGCGGAAGTCGGCGATGGCGACGTCGCTGGCGCTGTGGGCGCTGAACGGATAGCGCTCGCGCAGCGAACCGCGGTAGCTGGCGTAGAGCTCGTTGCGATAACGCTGGTTGAGGTGGTGGTAGGCATCGCTGAGCACCAGCGACCAGCTGTCCTCGGCCAGCAGCCCCAGCCACTTGCCCAGCGGCTGCGGCAGGCGTGCAGCGCTGTTGCGCAGCTGGTTGATGGCGTCGCGTTGGCCGCCCATGCGTGCCTTGGCCATCTCGAAGGCGGCCTGTTCCGGTGCGCTGGCATGGGCCAGCGAGGCCAGCTGCAATTGCAGGGCGTCGAGGGCCTGCAGACTGGCGCTCAACTCCGGGCCGGCGGCGCCGTTTTCGTCGAGCAGCTGGTGCAGCGGCGCGAAGCGGCGCTCCAGGGTCTTGCGTGCGGTATCGGGTACGTTCTTCAGCAGCGCAGCCTGGGTCTGCTCCGCCGCGGCAGTGGCCAGTTTGGCCGCCTTGCCGAGCTTGCCACCGGCATCTTGCGCCGCTTCGGCCAGCTCGCCGGCCTCGGCGGCCGCTTCGGTCAGACCGGCGAAGCGGGTGTTCTCGCGCACCTCCAGCAACAGTTGCAGCAGCGGCGAGTTCGCGGCGGTGAGCCCGGCGAGCTGCGCGGCACCCTGCGCCGCACTACCGGCGGGGAGAATGTTCAGCTGGGCAATCGCCTCGCTCCAGTGCGCGGCGTAGTCACGGAAGTAAAGCTGTTCCATTTCCACCAGCAGGCGGCCCAGGTCCTTGGTGCTGAGGCTGTCGCCTTCGCCCAGTACCCAGTTGTCGCGCAGTATCTCGCTGACCAGATCGGCGCCCTGTGCGACGAACAGCTTGTGATAGCCGCGCTGGGTGTAGAAGCCTGGAATGGTGTAGTCACCGCCGACGAACAGCGACGCCTGCGGGCCGAGCTGGGTGTTCATCCGGTAGTCGGGAAGGTTGCGCGCCTGATCGCGCAGCATGCGGTACAGCACGGCCGCCAGCGATTCGCTGCGCAGCTGGGCACGGGCCTTGGCCACCAGATTGTCGTTCAGCTGATACGGCGCGAAGGAGTCTTCCAGCAGGCGCGCAAAGTGCGTGTTGAGCCCCTGCTGCGCCACGGCATTGCCCGGATGGCGCAGCGACCAGTCGGCGGCCAGCCAGTCCTTGAGGAAGGCCGCTTCACGGCGTTCGGCCAGGTTCAGCATGAGATAGGCGCGCAGGCTGCCGAGCAGCTGCTCGCGATCGTTCAGGTTGGCGCGAATCTGCGCTTCCAGCTGCCGGGCGACACGTGGCAGCAGAAGTTTCTCCAGATCGCGGCGGTAGGCCTCGTGCAGCGTCGGGTCGACCGCTTCGCCCTGATACAGGCCGCCCCGGCGCAGCCAGGACACCTCGTCTTTCGGCGGGAACACCTGGGTCGCCGCATAGCTCGCGTCCAGGGCCTTGAGGGTGCGCAGTGCCTCGTCTCCCGCCTCGATGGTCTTGCGCTCGCTGCCGAGTTGCTGGGCGATGTCGCGCAGCTGTTCCAGGCGTTCATGGTTGCCGGAGAAGTTCAGTGCCCAGGCGCCGCCGATCAGCAGCAGGCAGCCGAAGGCACCGGTATAGAGGGCACGCTGGCCCCAGTCGATGCGGCGCACCTCGCGCTGGTCGAGGCCCGCCAGTTCGGCTTCCGGAAAGATCACCCGGCTGAGCAGCTGATTGATGAAGCGCGCGCGGCCGCTGCGGAAGGTTGGTAGCGCGCTGCTGGCCAGGCCGAGCTGGCGACCGATGCCGGCGGTGAGCGGGTCGAGACCTTCGCGCAGCTGCGGCGCGCTGGTCAGGTAGAAACCCCGCAGCTGACTGGCACGCTGATAGCGGTTGCCGGCGAAGGCCAGTTCGATGAACAGGCTCAGGCGCTCGCCGATCTGCCCCAGTTGATGGGGGAAGTCGAGGATGCGGCCGCGGCGCTGGGTATCGCGTTCCTGGTGCATGCGCAGGATCACTTGGCTGTTCAGCCGACGCAGCAGTTCCTCGAATTCCTGGCGCACTACCTGCGCGTCGCTGCCATTCTGTTCCTTGCGGAAACTCGCGCCGAGCACCTGGTCGCTTTCCTCCCGCGACAGCTGCTCGAAGAAGTCGTCGAAACCGAGAATCCGGTCGGCCTTGCTCAGCACCAGGTAGACCGGCACGTCCGCGTTCAGGCGCTGATGGATCTCGTGTAGGCGCTGACGGGTCTGGCGGGCGAGGTTCTCCAGCTCCAGTTCACTGCCGCCCTGCAGCTGGTCCACCGGCAGGTTGACCAGCACGCCGTTGAGCGGACGCGCGCGGCGCCTGCGCAGCAGGCCGAGCAGGGTGTCCCAGGCGCTGCCATCGACGGCAGCGTCGGGCTGGGTCAGATAGCGGCCGGCGGTGTCGATCAGCACCGCATGATCGGCGAAGTACCAGTCGGCAAAGCGGGTGCCCGAGACATCCCTGGTCAGGCGCTGCTGTTCGCTGCGGTTGAGCGGGAAGTCCAGCCCGGAGAAGTCCAGCAGGCTGGTCTTGCCGCTGCCTTGCGGGCCGATCAGCAGATACCAGGGCAGCTCGCTGCGCCATTTCTCGCTGCGCCCGCGATAGAGGCTGGAGGTCTTCAGGGTGCGCAGTGCGTGCTTGAAGCGATGGCGCAGCTCCTGCTGCTCCTCGCCGATCAGGCCGTCGCGGCGCAGCTGCTCCTGGACGTCCTGATCCTCGGCGTCGCGCTTCTTGCGCGCGCTGGCGCGCCAGCTGGCAAAGACCATGGCCAGGCCCCAGCCGAGGAACAGCACGCTGATGCTCAGCAGGCGGGCGGTCGCCGACTCCCAGAAGCGGTAGTCGTCGACTGCCAGCAACGGCCCGACGAACCACACCACGACCGCCAGCAGCAGAACCAGCAGCAGGCTCCAGACCCAGGTCCGGCGCAGCACGGCGCCGAGCTTGCCAAAGAACGTCTTCATCTCATTTCATCCCTGAAAAGGTGGAACCGCCGGCATCCATGTCCAGCGCTCGATAGGGCTGCAGCACGGCCTCGCGCTGCTCGCCGAGGACCCAGGCGAAGCCGCCGTAGATCACCCCGAGGCACATCAAGGTGAACAGCGCGACCATCCACCAGGGCACGATGCGCACCAGACGTCTGCGGGTGTCCTTGAGGCCTTCCCAGTGCGGCGAAAGCTCGCGTGGGATGTCGCCGCGCATCTGCCGGATCTGCCGGTAGAGGCTGTCGCGTACCGCTTCCAGTTCGAGCATGCCGCGCGGCAGTACGCGGTACTTGCCCTCGAAGCCGAGCGACAGGCAGAGGTACATCAGTTCGAGCATCGGCAGGTGCTTGACCGGATTGCGCGACAGCCGCTCAAGCAGCTGAAAGAACTTCTCGCCGCCGAAGGTCTCGTTGTGAAAGGAGGACAGCAGGCTCATCTGCGACCATTCGCTCTCGTTGCCCCAGGGCGTGGTCACCACGGCCTCGTCGAGCACGGTGCAGAGCACGTAGCGCGCCGCCATCACCTGGCTGCTTTCGGCGCCATCATGCAGCGCGCGATGTTCGAACAGCTTGATCGCGCTGCTCAACTGGCCATGCAGGGCCTGCAGGTCTTCGCTTTCCAGGCTGTGCTTGAAGCGCACCACTTCCGAGAGCAGCGGCGAGGCGGCGGCCACCAGCGGATTGAGGCTGATGTTGAAGGTTTCCGCCGGGCGCAGGCGGGCGGCGTAGATCATCCGCTCTTCCAGCTGCTCGAAGCGCGGCGGGGTGTCGAAGTCGGTCAGCGGGCTCTGTTCCGGTGCCTCGCCGGCGCGGTTGACGATGACCGTGCGGTCGTCCTGTCCGTAATCCATTTCCTTGATCATGTCGCTCAGTCCCTGACCGCCCAGAATTTCAGTTCGAGCCCGGCGAAGTCTCCGGACACATGGAAGGCAAAGCCGCCGGAACGCTCCAGTTGCGCCTGGTCCTCGGCGCTGAGCTCCAGGGCGAAATAGGTCTTGCCGGCATGGAAGGGGATCTGCCGCGGTGCCACCGGCAGCGGCTTGAGGCGGATGCCCGGCAGATGCAGGTTGACCAGCTGGCGGATGCGTTCCACCGGGCCGATCTTCAGGTGCGCCGGCAGCCGCGTGCGCAGGGTTTCCGAATCGCACTGGGCGCTGGCGGC
The DNA here is from genome assembly GCF_056336065.1 of Stutzerimonas sp. 21-1. NCBI lineage: Bacteria > Pseudomonadati > Pseudomonadota > Gammaproteobacteria > Pseudomonadales > Pseudomonadaceae > Stutzerimonas > Stutzerimonas sp. 21-1. The sequence goes on from NZ_CM150500.1 coordinate 145,481, forward strand.
CAGCACGAAGGAGGCGGTGCCGAGCAGCTTGTGATCGTGCAGTGGCGATACCTGAATGCCGTACTGGCGCTGCTGCAGCAGCAGTTCGATGGCGTGCTGTTCGAGGACCATCGACAATACCTGGCGGATCGCGTCCATCAGCTTGCGGAAGCTCGCGCCCTGATCGCTGTGCTGGTAACGGCCCTCCAGGCGCGGGCGTTTGCTCTCGCTGGAGAAGGTAGCCAGCTCGCCGAGCAGACCGAGCAGGTCGCGGTAGATCTGCTCCGGATGCACCTGCTCGACGCCCAGGTAATGGCGCAGCACCGGTTCGTGACGGTTGATCAGCTGCAGCATCATGAAGTCGCCAACCTCGGCGCCACCGACCTTGCCGGTGGCGCTGATGCGCTCGGCGAGGGTATCGCCGCGGTGGGCGAGCATGCTGATCACTTCCTTCAGGCAGGACAGCAGATAGGCGGAGGCCTGGAAGTTGACATAGGTGGGGATGAACTCGGGGTCGAGGCTGATGACCCCGTCCGGCGTGGTGTCCAGCACCTCGCACAGCTGCAGCTTCACGTAGGCCTGGTCGCTCTGCTGCTCGCCCAGCAGCAGGCGGAAATCCGGCAGGCCGGTGCTGACCTGGCTGGTGCTGCTGTCGCCGGCATTGGAGTCGGCGACATCCAGCTCATGGGCGGTGTAGCGCGCCAGCACGTCCTTCTGCTCGGGCCGGCGGGTTTCGATGTGGTTGCCGGTGACCAGCGGCAGCGCGAGATAGACCGGCGTGCTGCCGGTGTTCGGCGGGATGTCCAGCGCCAGTGGCTCGCGTTCGCTGCCCAGCTCGAACAGCGTGCCGTCGGGGAGGATGCCGCTGGCCTGGCTGAGCACCAGCTTGCCCATGTTGAGAAACTGGCGGTCGATCTCCAGGTTGAAGAACCCCCAAGCGTAGCTGCCCAGCTTCTGGGTACGCGCCTTGAGTTGGTGATCGTAGTAGCGATCGCTCTGCTGGAAGTGCTGCGGACGCAGCAGCATGCCTTCCTGCCAGACAACCTTGTGCAGGCTCATGCTTATTTTCCTTCTTCGGCGAGCGGGTCGAACAGCGCGATGCCGCGCTCGTCCAGGCTCAGGGCGACGCGGGTGCGCTCTTGCTGCGGCACGGCGATGACGTAGCGCCAGCTGGCTTCCGGCAGGTCGCGGTAAGCGGCCAGCACGCCGACGTAGCGGCTGCCGTCCTGCACCGAGAGCTTCAGCTCGCGGCTTTCGCCGGGACGCAGTTCCAGTTCCTCGGAGGTCACCAGGTCCGGCGCCAATGCTTCCTTGGGCCGCTGGTAGAGGGCGAAGAAGTCGCCGTTTTCGAACGCCACCGGATGCTTGAGCTCCAGCAGGCGCAGCACGATCGGCGACGGCCGTCCGTTGAGGTCGGGGTTGAGACGGTCACTGCCGTGCAGTTCGAGGTCGAGCTTGGTCAGCTTGGAGTACGGCGACAGCGCCGAGCAGCCGCCCAGCACGAGCAGCGAGGCCAGCATGGCCAGGGTGATGCGACGAGGCATGGGATCATCCTTGATGGGTTGAATCGAGCGTGGCGATCAGGCGCACCTGCTCCTCATAGGTCTTGGCGAAGTCGCGGGCGAACAGGCGCTCGCTCCAGTCGGCATCCTGGCCGAGGCTCTGATGCAACCGGCGATAGGCGCGCCAGCGACTGCCGGCAGTAGCGACCAGCGGTTTGCGGCCCTCGCGTTCGAAACGCAGTGCCAGCTGCTCCGGCGCCAGCTGTTCGAACATGGCGTGAACGGCGGCGCGGCTGGCCGCCAGCAGTGCTACCTGATGCGCCTGCAGATCGCGGAAGGCGCGACCGATGGCCTGTTCGGCCGGCAGTTGGCCGGGCTTGCTAGCGCGCAGCAGGGCGCTCAGCGCCTCGCCCGCATCGGCGCTGTGCTTGAGTGGGTTGTTGCCGGCGCTCTGCACGGTGGTCACCGCCAGGCGCAGCTCGTTCTTCAGCTCGCTACGGGTGCGCAGGCTCTGCTGCAGACCGCCGATGCTTTGCTTGAGCAGGCGGGCGGCATTCAGTGCCAGCGCTTGGCACTGGTCCTCGTCCAGATCCTTGAGATCGACACCCAGCGCGTCGCCGAAACGCTCCCAGAAGCCGGCTGGCAGGCATTCGGGCTCTGGTTCGCGCTTGGGTTCGGTTGCCGCCGGCGGCATGACCAGCTCCGGCAGCGGCAGGCTTTCGGTGTCGATGCGTGCGTAGTCGCGCTGCTGGGCCTGGCGTTGCGGTGCCACCAGCGTCAGGTCAAGGTCGTCGACCTCGGCATAGATGCGCTCCTGCTGATCCATCGCGACCAGCGGATCGAGGTCGAGGAAGGCATCGTCGGGGATGATGGTGCCGGCCGGCTGCGGGCGGCCAATGTCGCCTTCGAACAAGGCCGGGTCCTGGATCAGTCGGGCGCGGATCTCGAAGTCGCCCAGGCAGTAGACGCTGCCGTGTTCGATGCGTTGCGGCTGGCCTTTGACCAGGCTGGCGCCGCTGTCCTTGAGCTGGATGCCATTGCTGCTGGTATCGGTGAGAAAGAAGCCGCCGTCGCGATAGCTGATCACCGCGTGACGCCCGGAGAGGACGCGCTTGCGATCCGGGATCACCCAATCGCAGCCTTCGGCCCGGCCGATCACGCCGCCGGCCTGCTTGAAGGTTTTGGTGGTCAGCAGCCCGGGCACGAATTGCTGGGCACCCACCATATCGAAGACCAGTTCCATGGTCGTGTCGCTCCTTGCGGTTACTGGCCGCGATTCAAGGCTTGCGGATCACCCAGCGGGCGATAGTGGTCATCGTCGAATTTGTAGTTGCCGGAGCAACCGGCGAGCAGCGCGGCGGCGATGAGCGAAACGAGGGCGTAATAGCGCACGGGCACGCGATTTCCTCCTTGAAGTCGTGTGTGGGGAGCGGGGTGCGCCTGGCGGCGCGACACGGGCGGCACATTGAAGTTCAGTTGTGGTGTCTGGCAGGTGATCCGGTTCACAGAACACCCGCCGGATGCTGCCGAAACGCGCAGACGGTCAGATATGCCCGCGCGGTTGCGGATGTCGGCGCCGATGCGGCGCGTGCCTGGGCGTGCGTGCTGCATCAGAGATCGGCCGGGCTGATATTCAGCCGTTCCATGCGATACAGCAGCGTGCGCCGTGGCAGGCCGAGTTCGCGAGCGGCCTGGCTCTGGTTGCCGCCGTTCTTGCGCAGGCAATCCATGAGCAGGCTGCGTTCGACCCGCTCCATGCGTTCGCGCAGGTTCAGGCTGCTGTCCAGGCTCGCCTCCACATGCAAATTGAAATGTTCCGGCAGCAGCTCACCGCCCTCGCAGAGCAATACGGCGCGCTCCACCAGACCCTTCAGTTCCCGCACGTTGCCGGGGAAGGCATAGCCGGCCAGACGTTCGAGCGCGGCGTCGGACCAGCAACACAGATCGCGCTGGAGGAAGGCGCAGGCCTTGTCGGCGAAATGCCGGGCCAGGCGCAGGATGTCCTCGTCACGCTCGCGCAGCGGCGGCAGCTCGATGGGGAAGTGCGAGAGGCGGTAGAACAGATCCTCGCGAAACAGGCCGTTCTCCACCTGGCTGCGCAGGTCGCGATGGGTGGCGGCGACGATGCGCACGTCGACCTTGTGGGTTTCGGTGGAGCCCAGCGGGCGCACTTCGCCTTCCTGCAGCACGCGCAACAGCTTGGCTTGCAGCAACAGCGGCATGTCACCGATCTCGTCGAGGAACAGCGTGCCGCCGTTCGCCGCATCGAGCAGGCCGCTGCGGTCGCGGTCGGCGCCGGTGAAGGCGCCCTTGCGGTAGCCGAACAGCTCACTTTCCAAGAGCTGCTCAGGCAGCGAAGCGCAGTTCTGCACGATGAAGGGTTTGCTGCGTCGGAACCCGCAATCGTGAATGGCGCGCGCCACCAGTTCCTTGCCGGTGCCGGTTTCTCCCGCGAGCAGCACGTTGACCGGGCTGTGCAGCACCTTGCCGATCAACTGGTAGACCGCGCGCATGCGTGGGCTGTCGCCGATCAGGCCGTAACCGCTGGCGCAGGGGCTGACTGGCGCGGCAGGCGGTGTGCTGCTGCCGGGCGCCCGCAGGCGCTGGAGCAGGTGCAGCTGGGCGAGACCGAAGGCGCCGAGCTGGGCCAGCGAACCGCTGAAGCCGTGCAGCTCGCGCGATTCGGTACTGGCCGTGAGCAGCAGGCCGGCGACGCGCTGCTGCTCGTCCTGCAGCGGCAGGCAGAGCAGGCTGCGCCACGGTTTCGGGCTATCCGGCAGGAAACCCGAAGCATGCAGGCTGCTGTCCAGTTCGCTGAGACAGAGGGTCTGGTTCTGGCATAGGCAGTATTGCAGCAGCTGTTCGCCGTCATAATCGCTCGGCAGGCTGGTGGCTTCGCGTGGCTGCAACAGGCCGTTGTGCCACTCGGCCGAGAGCGTCAGGCGGGTATGGGTGGCGTCCAGTAGATAGAGCTGGCTGAGCTGGCAATCACTCAGCTGCGCCGCGGTTTCCACCAGCCCCCCGAGCAGGCTGTCGGCGTTCGCCGCGCGCGCCAGCCCGGCGAAGCGGCCCAGCAGGGCCTCGGCATAGCGCAGCGGCTGTGGCACCTGATTGAACATCGCGGACATCTCAGGCGAACTCACAGACCAGCGCGCCGTCGCCATCCAGCGTGGCATGCACCCGCTGCAGCGGCTCGTCACTGGCCATGGCAGCGAGCAGGCGGTCCACCACCAGCGGTTGCAGGTGCTGCTCGATCAGATGGTCGATCAGGCGCGCACCGCTGTCGCTGTCGCAGCAGCGCTCGGAGAGGTGCGAGACCAGCGCTGGGCAGTGGCTGAACTGCAGCTGGCGACGCTGCAGTCGCTCACCGAAGCGTGCCAGCTTGAGCGCGACCAGCTCGTCGAGCACTTCACCGGCGATCGGGTAGTAGGGCACCACGCGCATGCGCCCGAGCAGGGCCGGCTTGAAGTGCTGCGACAGCTGCGGACGGATGGCCAGTTCCAGATCCTCGGCCGCCGGTCGCTGCCCAGCGGTGCAGAAACTGGCGATGCGCTCACTGGCGAGGTTGCTGGTCATCAGGATCAGGGTGTTGCGGAAGTTGATCTCGCGGCCTTCGCCATCATTCGCCACGCCCTTGTCGAAGATCTGATAGAAGGCGTTCATCACGTCCGGATCGGCCTTTTCCACCTCGTCGAGCAGGATCACCGAGTAGGGTTTCTGCCGCACTGCTTCGGTGAGCATGCCGCCTTCGCCGTAGCCGACATAACCCGGAGGCGCGCCGATCAGGCGGGAAACGCTGTGCTTCTCCTGGAACTCGGACATGTTGATCACGGTGAGGAAGCGCTCGCCGCCGTACAGCAAGTCGGCCAGGGCCAGGGCGGTCTCGGTCTTGCCGACGCCGCTTGGGCCGACCAGCAGGAACACGCCCACCGGAGCGTCGGGCTTGTTCAGCCCGGCCGCTGCCGCGCGCATGGCACGATCCAGCGCTTCTACGGCCTGTTCCTGACCGCGCACTCGGGCGCGCAGATCGGCGGCGAAATTGGCGACCTGGGCGTTGTGCTCCCGGGCCAGCTGCGCCAGGGGCACGCCGGTCCAGTGGCTGATCACCTCGGCCACCAGGCGCGGGCAGACCTCATGGCTGACCAGTCGTTGCTCGGCCTGGTCTGCGGCAAGTGCGGTCTGCACGGCGCGCAGCTCGGCCTCCAGCTCATCGAGCGATGGGGCCTCGCCGCTCTCGTTCGCATCGCTGCGCGCTTCGGCGGTGCGTTTGCGCAGGTCGAGCAGGCGCTCGGCGAGTTGGCGCTGCTTGGACCAGCGGGTTTCCAGCTGCTCGATCTCGTCCCCCGCCGTGATCAGACGTTGCTCTAGCCGCTCGAGGACAGCCGCGTCGACCGGCAGGCCAGCGGCCAGATCGCGGCGCATGGCTTCACGCTGGCGCTCACCTTCGGCTACCTCGCCACGCAGGCGTTCCAGCGCCTCGGGCGCAGCGGCTAGGCTGATGCGCACCCGCGCGCAGGCGGTATCCAGCACGTCGACGGCCTTGTCCGGCAGCTGCCGGCCGGCCAGGTAGCGCGCCGACAGCTCGGCGGCGGCCGTGACCGCATCGTCGCGCAGGTAGATGCCGTGACTCTTTTCGTAGACCGGCGCCAGCCCGCGCAGGATGGTGACGGCTTCCAGAACGCTCGGCTCGTGCAGTTGCACCGGCTGGAAGCGCCGGGCCAGCGCCGGGTCCTTCTCGAAATATTTCTTGTACTCGCTCCAGGTCGTCGCCGCGATGGTGCGCAGCTCGCCGCGCGCCAGGGCCGGCTTGAGCAGGTTGGCCGCATCGCCGCTGCCGGCCTGGCCGCCGGCGCCGATCAGGGTGTGCGCCTCGTCGATGAACAGGATGATCGGCTTGGGCGAGCCCTTCACTTCGTCGATCACGCCCTGCAGACGGCGTTCGAATTCGCCCTTCACGCTGGCGCCGGCCTGCAGCAGGCCGAGGTCGAGGCAGAGCAGCTCGACGCCCTTGAGTGCCGCAGGCACTTCGCCGGCGGCGATGCGCAGCGCCAGGCCTTCGACGATGGCGGTTTTGCCGACCCCGGCGTCGCCGACCACGATCGGATTGTTCTTCCGCCGTCGGGCGAGGATGTCGATCATCTGGCGGATCGCCGAGTCGCGGCAGAGCACCGGATCGAGCTTGCCGTCGCGGGCCTGCTGGGTGAAGTTGTGGGTAAAGCGCGCCAAGTTTGACTCGCCACCGGCGGCAGGTTTGCCAGTGCTGCCTTGCGGCTGCTGGCTGAGGGCGAAGTCGCGCAGGCGCTCGGCATCCAGCCGGGCCAGCAATGGCTGGTAATGACTGCCTGCATAGCGCAGCGGATTGCGCAGCAGCGCGAGAATCAGCGCGGCCTGGTCGATCTGGCTCTGGCCGAGTTCCAGGCTGGCCACCAGCAGGGCATCCTGCAGCCATTGCACCAGCTCGGTGGAAAACACCGGGTTGCGCGACTCGCTGTGCTCGCCTCGCGGTTGCAGCGCCTGGGCCAGCGCGCCGGCATCCACTTCGGCATCCAGCAAGGCTCGCTTGAGCAATCCATCGGGACGCTCGAGGAGGCCAAGCAGCAGGTCCTCGACGAGAATCTTGCTGCCGCCACGTACCACGCAGCGTTCGGCGGCGCCTTCCAGATCGCGCTTGGTCTCGGCGTCCAGCGCCTGTACCAGTTGTTGCAGATCGACATTGATCATTTTCATCTTCCTTAATGAGTCTGGCTGCCCAGGGTGACCAGGCCGTCGGCGCGGTCGCGTCCGAGCCAGCTGGTCCAGCCGAGGCGGCAGTTGTTGTCGGCGCCGATGCGCAGTTCACGAATCTCGTCCGGGCGAAGCTCCAGGCGCAGGTCGTAATCCAGCGGATCGCGCAGGGTGAAGCGCACCAGCGCACAGAGCGGCTGGTAGCCGCTGCCGATGGGCAGGAATTCGTGGAAGCGATTCCAGTCCAGCTGGCGGATATGGATGCGGAACTTGCCGCCGCGGTCGCGGACCCGCTCGCCGAGCACCAGGCTTTCGCCCAGTTGGCTGTTGGCCAGCCCGAGGCGGTTGCGTTGCTCGCCGAGGATTTCCACCTGGCGCTCCAGGCATTGCTCGATGTTCAGCTCGGCGTGCTTGAAGTAGTAGCGCAGCACCGATTCGATCAATGCCGCCGAATGTGCGCGCAGGCTGAGCAGGCCGAGATAGGGCAGCAGGCGCTTCCAGTTCAGCTCCGGCGCGTTGCGGATGGCCTCGCCGCTGAGTCCGACCAAGGCGAACAGCTGCTCCGAGAACGGGTCATGGGCGCCGCTGGTGAAGCGGGCGCGGTAGCGGTACTTCTGCCAGATCGGCAGCAGCAGGCGTTGCAGGCGGTTGTTGAACAGGTCGAGGAAGTCTCGGGTCGGGTTGCCGTCCTCGCTGTCGCCAAGCGCCTGTTCGCCGTAGAAGGCCGGCAGCGGCGAGCCAGCGCCGAACAGGCTGACCAGGTTGATGCGCAGGCGCGCGCGCCACTCGTCGTGCTCCTGGAAGAACTGCACCTGCTCGATATCGCTGCCGGGAAAGCCCAGGCTCGGGTTGGCCTGGAACTCCAGCCGCTCGTAGAGCGCCTCGTCGTCGAGGCCAGGGTTGAGCTGGCGCAGGCGATCGAGCACCAGCAGCACGCCCTGGAACAGGCTGTACTCGCGGATGCCGCGGTTGAGCGGTTTCAGAGCAGCGGTTGCTGACCCATGCGCGGCGTCCATTGGTACACCTCTCCCTGTGTGCTCTGCACGCGCAGCTCGTGATACGAGTTGAGGCTGGCGTAGAGGGCGAAGAATTCGTTGAGCACCGAGGCGAAGAGGAACAGATCGCCCTCACCGATGAAGCCGTCCTGGTTCATGGTCAGTTCGGTACGTACGCCGCGCACCGGCAGCCCGCGATGCAGGCGATCGACGTGCTGGTGGGCGATGTGAGTCAGGCCGCCGAGACGCCGCCGGCTGACGTTCTCGGCGTGCTTGTCGTAATAGCGCGGCAGGTCGTAGGTCTCGAGGATCACCTTGAGCGCCTCGACGTTGGCTAGCGACAGGTAGTTCAGCGACATGTTGCTGATCAGCTTCCACAGATAGTCACGCTGCAGCGGCGGCGCGTAGCTCGGGGTGACCGCCGAGATGTTGCGGAAGCTGAGGAATTCCGGGGTGTCTTCGCTGGGCTTGCAGATGTCGCCGAGCTTGAGCTGGCGCGGCAGGTTCTGGTTGGTGCAGGTCAGCTCGATGGACAGCGTCTCGTGCTGGTCGAGGTTGCGCAGGCCGAAGCTGAGCCAGGTTTCCTGTCCTTCTCCAAGCAGCGAAGGTTGCTGGCGCACGCTGTAGTGCGGACGCGCCACCGGCACATCGAAGCTGGCGTCGTGCTCGAAGGATTCGAACGGCACGTATTCCTCGTAGCCCATGCCGCCGGGTTTCCAGCCGGTCACCCGATCCACCGAGAACACACCGCACTGCTGCGCATCGTATTCGGCGGGCAGCAGCAGGTACTGGTCCTGCTTGCCGTCCAGGCGGATCGGGATGGCGTCGTGCGGGAACAGGTTGACCACCGGCGTGCAGTACAGGCGCACGTTGTCCAGCGTCGGGCGGATGCGCTGCACGCCGGCCTTGTGAATGTCGAAGCGCAGCTCCAGGCCGCGGGCCTGCTTGAGCAAGTCCTCGGGAATGCGTTGGATGATCTCCAGACCCTTGAGGTCGACGAAGAGAAACTTGTCCGGGAAGGCGAAATATTCCTGCAGGTAGCGATAGCCGCGGAAGGTGTTGAGCGGGTAGGGGATCAGCGCCTCATCCTCGGCGAAACCCACCGGTTCGACCTGCTTGGCGTTGAGCTGCAAGGGCGTCAGCGGTCGGCCATCGGGACCGGTCAGCGGGTGGCCCTGCTCGTTCAGCGGCACCAGCTCGATGCCGCCCAGATGCCGCAACAGGCTGAGGTAGAGCAGCTGACTGATGTAAGGCTCGCCCGCCAGGTGCAGGCGCAGATGACTGAGGCCGATCTCGCCGAGATGACCATCGGCGCTCATCTGCAGGCGCAGGCTGAGCAGCGCGCCGGTGCCCTTGACCGAATACTCCAGCGCCTGCAACGCCAGCGGCAGTACCTCGGTGGCGTAGGCGGTACGAAAGCAGCAGCTGACGCCCTGCACCGGATTGGATTCCACCGGCGTGTTGCGCGGCACCGTCAGCGCCGGGCCGGGTCGTTTCAGCGGATCGAACTGCAGCATGCTGAAAGCCGGTAGCGGACGCATGTAGTTCGGCCACAGCAGATGCATCAGCGAGTGGGTCAGCTCCGGTAGCTCGTCATCCAGCTTTTGCCGCAGCCGCCCGGTGAGAAAGGCGAAGCCTTCGAGCAGACGCTCGACATCCGGGTCGCGCCCGGCCTGGCCGAGAAATGGCGCCAGTGCCGGGCTGCGCTCGGCGAAGCGCTTGCCCAGCTGGCGCAGGGCGGTGAGCTCGCTCTGGTAGTAATGGTTGAAGGACATCAGGCCTCATTCCTTGAGTGCGCAGTCAGCGTCTGTCGGCTAGAAGAAATATGGGAGCGTTGAGCGCACCAACAAATAGTGAAAACTCGCTTAGGGGCACACTGACTTGCTCTTCCATGAATGGCAGGGGCGCCTATTGCGCTTCATTGTTGTTGAGGTTGGCTTGTAGCCTGATGTACTCGCACCAGCCATGCCGATGGCTGGCATTACCCAGCCAATGCTCATGTTGCTGCGGAGTAAGGCTCATCCAGTAAGGCCACCAGTAGTGGTTCCACCAGTGTTCGAGGCTGCCTTGTAGGGCTCCTAGCCCGTCTGCATCTACCTCCGGGAACACATCCCAGGGGAGTGGTGGCGCCAAGTCAGGCAGGTTCTGCAGGAGCTCAATGCTGTTGCTGATCAACAGCAGGGTCGTGCCGTTACCCAAGGGTTCTTTTTGAATCGAAACGGCTTCGCCTTTGCCGGTCTTTCCTTCACGAGAAAAAGTTTCGAATGAGACGGTCTGCAGTTTTTGGCAAAAACCAAGACGCTTTATCAGTTGCTCGATTTGGGTGAGACGTCCCGGTCCTAAATGCACATCCAGCAGATAGGCTCCGAGGCCATCTGCTTTTAGCGATATGGCTCTCGGATAATGCTGATCCTGTGCAGGCAGCGCTAAATCCAGGGCAGGGTAGATAGGTACTAACTCCTGAAGCTCGGAGTCACGGCCTTCTCGAAGAACCTGTTCAGCTGAGCGCTTGCGGCGCAGAAATGCAAAGGGGTTCATGCTCAATTCTCATAAATGTGGTCGGCGACCCAGTCAGCGCCGAAATAGCCGGCCGCGCCGACTACGATGCCGCCAATCAGGCCAGTAACGATGGCCCCGGGGCCGGTTTCAACGCCTAATGCGGCACCGGCTGCACCTCCAACCTTGAAGCCGGCCCATGCCGCTCCCCATCCGCCGGCCTGCCGGATAGCTTCGGCGCTTATCGGCTTGGCATTACCGACACGAATGGACTCCTGTGTTGCCGTTGTCAGGTCGTAGGCGGTAAAGGCAATACCCAGTACTTGAACAACACGGGCGCCTTTCACGATGCCCTGTGTTGTTTGCAGGGATTCAGGGGTGAAGATCGCGCTAGCAGGGACCTTCTTGCCGTGAACCAGAACCTCCTTGTCGATGTCCCGAACATACGAGGAAATTTTGTCGATCCGCTTTGTAAGGTGCACATGCTGGGCTTTGTATGCGGCCAGGTCGCGCAGGATTTCTTCGGTCGATACCAGGCGAGCTCCAGCCTGCCGGGCCTTATGCATATCAATGAAGATGCTGCGCCCATCAAAGCGTGGCGAGCCTTGCGGAAAGATTGAGCTGGTCGAGATGAAGGGGGATTGGTTCTTGCCGAGCACATGCTCCGCGATACTGACACCCGCCCCCGGGTTCTTCGGCATCAGCCCGTAGCGCTCGGGGTGCAATTCACTCAGGCTCTGCAGGGGAGACAGCTGCATATTACGCAGGTACGGACTATTCCCCGAGGCGTAGATCTTGCGAACCAGAAAACCGTCCTTTCCAGGCTCTTCCACGATTACGAAAAAAAATACTCGTGCCGGCATCAGATAGCCAGGCAAGTCACGTGTCGATCCTGGCTGTTGGCTGGTTTCGGCAGTGCATTGGTACTGGCTCATACCTGTCCCCACTGTTCCAGGGCATGCACGCCGACCGAAACAAACAGGCTTTGCTGATTCGGGGTGGCGATGCGAGGTGTTCTTCCGGCGGTATCGGTAAAGCCTTGGTAGGTGTTTCCTGCAGCATCACGGATGAAGTAAGGGACATTGGCCAGCGGCTGGCCTTCGTCGCTGAGCACGCGAAACTGCTCGTCGAATACCCGCCCAAAGGTCAGCGGCTGCGGAGCCGTAAACGCCGCGCCACCCCCACTGGTCCCAATCACTACAGTCCCCGAACCCACGGTCACGGTATTGCCATGGTTACCCACACTCCCCACCACCGCCGCCGGCTTGCCATCGATCAGCACGTTGGGGATCACGGCGCTGGCCATCGCACCGCCGCAGGCGGAGGCGTCGCCCATGCGAGCGGCCGGCAGGCCGTCGAACAGCACGTCGGGTGAGCCGGCGGCGATGGGGTTGGTGCCGTGGCCCGTCTTCGGGCAGGCGGTGGGATCGCCGAGGCGGGCTGCGGGTTTGCCGGACATCCGTTGTCTCCTTACTGGACCTTGACCTGTCCGCTGCCATCCAGGCTGGCGGAGAAGCTGACCTGGCGTTTGAGGCCATCCACTTTCAGCAGGCCTTCGATGGTGAAGGCGAGGGTCAGTGGGTCGTGGGTTCGCGGCAGTGACAGCACGCGCACCTGGGTCAACCTGGGTTCGTACGCTTCGATGAAGCGCTCGATGGCGATACGCGCCTGCTGCAGCGAGTCGTGCAGCGACAGGCGCATATCGTTAAGATCGGGCAACCCGTAGTCGGGCAGCGTCTGCACGCTGCCCGCTCGGGTGCTGAGCATCTTGGCCAGATGGGCAGCCACCGAGGCCATCGCCGCGACTTCGCGGCTCCAGCCGGAACGTCGCGCGGCGTCACCGCCGAGGCGTTCGAAGAGGCTGCCGTATCCGTTCAAGTGCTTATTCCTTGTCCAGCTTGCCGACCAGCGACAGGGTGAAATCCGCGCCCATGTACTTGAAGTGCGGACGCACGCTGAGGCTGACGCGGTACCAGCCCGGTTCGCCCTCGACGTCGCTAACGTTGACCTGCGCGGCGCGCAGCGGGCGACGGCTGCGGACTTCGGAGCTCGGATTCTCCTGGTCGGCAACGAACTGGCGGATCCACTTGTTGAGTTCCAGCTCGAGGTCGGTGCGCTCCTTCCAGGCACCGATCTGCTCGCGCTGCAGTACCTTCAGGTAGTGCGCCAGGCGGTTGACGATGAACAGGTAGGGCAGCTGGGTGCCGAGCTTGTAGTTCAGCTCGGCGGTCTTGCCTTCCTCGCTGTTGCCGAAGAACTTCGGCTTCTGCGCCGAGTTGGCGGAGAAGAACGCGGCGTTGTCGCTGCCCTTGCGCATGGTCAGGGCGATGAAGCCTTCCTCGGCCAGCTCGTATTCGCGGCGATCGGAAACCAGGACTTCGGTGGGGATCTTGGTCTCGATCTCGCCCATGCTTTCGAAATGGTGCAGCGGCAGGTCTTCCACTGCGCCGCCGCTCTGCGGGCCGATGATGTTCGGGCACCAGCGGAACTTGGCGAAGCTGTCGGTCAGGCGGCTGGCGAAGGTGTAGGCGGTGTTGCCCCACAGGTAGTGCTCGTGGCTGCCGGCGACGTTTTCCTTGTAGACGAAGCTCTTCACCGGGTTGTCTTCCGGATCGTAGGGGTTGCGCAGCAGGAAGCGCGGTACGGTCAGGCCGACGTAGCGGGCATCTTCCTGTTCGCGGAAGCTCTGCCACTTGGTGAATTGCGGGCCCTCGAAGTGATCCTTGAGGTCCTTCAGGTCCGGCAGGCCGGTGAAGCTCTCCAGGCCGAAGAATTTCGGGCCGGCAGCGGCGATGAACGGCGCGTGGGACATGCTGGCGACGCTGGCGACGTACTGCATGGTCTTGACGTCGGGCGCGCTGGGGTCGAAGAAGTAGTTGGCGATCAGCGCTCCTACCGGCTGGCCGCCGAACTGGCCGTACTCGGCGGTGTAGATGTGCTTGTACAGACCGGACTGAACGATCTCCGGGCTGTCCTCGAAGTCGTCGAGCAGGTCCTGCTTGGAGGCGTTGAGCAGCTCGAGCTTGATGTTCTCGCGGAAGTTGGTGCGATCGACCAGCAGCTTCAGACCGCGCCATGAGGATTCCAGCGCCTGGAACTGCGGGTGGTGGAGGATCTCGTCCATCTGCTGGCTGAGCTTGGCGTCGATCTCCGCGATCATGCGGTCGACCATGGCCTTCTTCACCGGCTCGTTTTCGTTCTGCGGCTTGAGCAGTTCTTCGATGAAGGCCGAGACGCCGCGCTTGGCGATGTCGTAGGCCTCGTCGTCCGGGGTCAGGCGGGTTTCGGCGATGATGCGGTCGAGGATGCCGCCTTCGGCGAGGTGGTTGCCGTGCTCGACGGCGGCTGCGCTAGTGGTCATGTAGATGTGCTTCCTTGTCGGTGATATCAGGCGTCCAGCTTCTCTTTGGCCGCCAGGCCCAGCTCGCCGAGTACGCGGTCACGCGAATCGTCGTCGGCGAGTACGCTTTCGATGGCCTTGCGGAAGGCCGGGGCGTTGCCCAGCGGACCCTTCAGGGCGACCAGGGCGTCGCGCAGTTCCATCAACTTCTTCAGCTCCGGAACCTGCTCGACCAGATTGGCCGGGTTGAAGTCCTTCATCGAATTGATGCGCAGCTGCACGGCCAGCTCGTCATCGGTCTGCTCGTCCTGCAGACGGTTCGGCACGCCGAAGGTGAGGTTCAGCTCCTGCTTGGCCAGGACCTCGTCGAAGCTGTTCTTGTCGATGGCGATGGGCTTGCGGTCTTCGATCTTGCGGTCGTCGGCGCGCTGGGTGAAATCGCCCAGCACCATCAGCTTGAGGGGTAGCTCGACCTCTTCCTGAGCGTTGCCGGTGGCCGGCTTGAACGTGACGTTGATGCGTTCCTTGGGTGCAACCGAGCCTTCTTTGGCCATGGTGTTCTCCTTTGCGTTAATCCAGCACCACTTCGAGATCGAGGTGGCACAGCCTGCGGTAAATCTCATCCTTGCTTTCACGCACGGCGTGGTTCTGCGGCAGCAGCTCGCAACAGCTGTGCAGCAGGCGCAGTACCTCGAGGGCGAGATCGGGTTCCCAGCTGCCCAGGCCACTGGCTTCGAGCTGCTGGTCGAGTGCTTCGAGCTGGGTTTTGGCCAGCTCGTATTTCTTGGCCTGGTAGCACAGGCGGGCGAGGCTCAGTTGCCAGAAGAAGCGCTCGCGGCCGCCACGGGCGCGCGTCAGCCCCTGCTTGAGCTGCTGTACGGCGGGCTTGAGGCCTTCCTTGCGCAACAGCGGCAGCGCTTCCTGTAATGCCAGCTCCCAGCTTGGCAGCGCGGTGCCGGCGGCAGGTGGTTCGTCCTGCCTGGCGGCCGTTGTCGGCTGCACATGGGGCATGACCTGGCCGCTGATCCAGGCGCGGGTTTCGGCGTCGGCGAACGGGATGCCGTCGTGAAAGCGAAGCTCCTCCAGGCGCGGCAGGCGCTGCAGGAACAGCGCGAGCTGAATCTCCACCTCGCGCATGGCCTGTTCGGCCGCCAGTTCCTGCAGGCATTCCCAGGCCAGGCGCTGGCCATCCAGCCAGAACGGCGCACGCGCGGTGCTGTTTTCCAGGTCCACCAGCAGGTCGGCGTACTGCCCTTGGTTGAAGCGTTCGCGGTAGTTGGCCAGCTTGTCGGCCGGTATCCCACGCAGGGCGGTGATCTGATCGGCGTTGTGCTCCGGCAGGCCGTCGATGCTCAGCCACAGCAGCGTGCGTGACAGGCGCAGCGGGCGCAGATCGCTGGTGCGCTGCTTGAGCCACCAGGCGGTCAGCGGGCGCGCCTGCTCCTGCAGGTTGCGCACGGCCTTCAGCGCTTCCTTGTCATTCTCGATCGGCGAGCCGGGGGCGAAGACCTGGCTGGCGACCTGCTTCACTTGGGCGATGGCTGCGCCGACCGTTCCGGGCTGGGCCTGCCCCTGACTGGCGCGCTTGACCATACCGTCGAGCTGGCGGCACAGCGGCAGCAGCAGCGGTGCGTCTTCACCCAGATAACCGGACAGACACTGTTCCAGTGCGTGCAGTTGCTCGGCCAGGCTGCGGAACAGTGGCAGCTGTTCGCCGACCGGCACGTCTTCGGAAAAGGTCTGCTCCAGGCGCGGCAGCAACCAGTTGATCGCGGCGGCACGCGTGCGTGGCTTGCGTGGATGCAGCTCATCCCAGTGATTGCTGCACAGGTATTGCAGCAGGTTGAGGCCGGCCTGCAGGCCGGCGAAGGATTCGCGCTGGAACAGGCTCCAGGTCAGCCAGGCGGCGGCGCGCAGGTCTTTGGACAGCGAGGTGAGCAGCAGCTCGCTGCCTTCGCGGACCTTTTGCCAGTCGATGCCGGTGGTCTGGTGCAGCGCGCCGGCCTTGGCCAGCTCGGCTTCCAATGACTCGAACTCGCTGCTGTAACGAATATCGTCACCGGCGAAATTGCTGTCATTGACCGGCTTTCTGGCGAGTTCCAGATAATGCTGGCTGAGTGCGCTGGCATGCATGGGGTCTTCCGTGACGCTCAAGTTCTATCCGTGAACTTATGAAGTGCACCTTTATATATGTTCAGGAACACTCCGCGAGTAGGCTGCGCAACTTCTTGCGCACTTTTCGTTGCGCAATTAGTTGCGCAGCGGCCTCATGGGGTGGGCATCCTAGGCGGATGGGAGGGGGCATTCAAGGCGAGAAGTGTGACCCGACTAACATTGGAAAAGATTAATCGGGGCGCAGCGGAACTAATTGGAAAGCAGGTTCAGATTGATTGTCGTGAGGCAACTTTCAATGTGCGAGATATGCCCGTTATATATGGCCGATGGCTTACAGGCAAACGGCCACTGCGTCACGGAATGCCGGCGAAGTTTGTTATAGCGCGTCGTTCTGCGAATGAATTTCCACCGACATCGCATGCTGTTCGCCAGGCTGCGGTTCGAACGCATCGCCGAGAACATTCGCCGTTTCGATGCACAGCATGCGTTGCCAGGCGTCGTTGGCGAAGCTCGACAGACGCTGCGCCTTGTCGATCCACGGATTCCACAGCACCGCCGATGAAGAACCGCTGCTGCTGAGCAGAATGCGACGGTTCCAGCCATGGTCGATCACGCTGAGGCTCGCCGGCAGGTCGAGGTAGATGCGGTCGGTTTCCCCGGAAAAACGCAGGTTGCCCTGCTGCCGGCGCGTTTCCCAGTCCTCCAGGGTTTCCACATAGGGCCGACCGTCGAGGCCTTCGACCTCGACCTGACGGATGTCGCTGACGGCGAAGTAGCTGTGCAGCGCCTGGCTGATGGCAACCGGCCGGTCGCCGCGGTTGTGGCTGGTCAGCGTCAGCCGCAACCGATCGGCAAGGCGAATGTGCAGGGTCAGCTCGACGGCGTGGGGCCAACCAGGCAGCTGCGCCTGCGCCTGCGTGCAGCGGAACTCGAGCAGCGCGACATCGCCCTCGCAATGTTGCTCGGCCAGTTGCCACGGCAGGGCGCGTACCAGCCCGTGGAAGGGCGCGGGCTGCTCGCTGTGGTAAGCCGCCTGCACCGCTGGCGGATTGCGCGCCAGATCGCCGAACCACGGCCAGCAGATCGGCACGCCGCCGCGCACCGACTGGCCCTGCTTGAACTCCGCCTGTTCGCTGAGCCAGATCAGCGGCGCCGCGTCGCCCTGGCGATAGCTGAGCACCTGCGCGCCCTGTTCGGCGACCAGCAGCTCGGCGTCGCCACGGCGGATGCGCCAGCAGACGAGTTGATCCATGTCGATACGTTGGATGTCGATGGGCATGTGCGTTCTCGGAAAATCGGTTGGATGAGCGAGGCTATGACCGCACGGTCACGATGGGATTCCACCGCTGCGGTCGTCGCTACCGGCTGGCAGGTAGTCGCTGCGGCTGAGACCGTGGCGCTGCATCTTCTCGTTGAGCGTGCGGCGCGGCAGCTGCAGCACGGCCATGACCTCGGCGATGTTGCCTTTGCAGTGCTGCAGGGCGTTATGCAGGCATTGCGCCTCGTAGGCTTCCATCTGTTCGGCAAGCGACTGGCCGCCGCGGCTGGCCGGCGCCGGCGCGCTGAGGCCGAGGGCGTGGCGTTCGGCGGCGTTGATCAGTTCGCGCACATTGCCTGGCCAGTCGTGGGCAAGCAGACGTGCCAGTTCGCCGGGCGACACCGCCGGCGCGGTGCGGCCGTGGCGTTCGGCGGCCTGGTGGGCGAAGTGCTCGAACAGCAGCGGGATGTCTTCGCGGCGTTCGCGCAGCGGCGGAATATGCAGTTCGGCGACGTTCAGACGGTACAGCAGGTCTTCGCGAAAACGCCCGCCGCGCACTTCGTCCAGCAGGTCCGGCTTGGCGGCGCTGATTACCCGCAGGTCGACCTCGATGCTGCGGTTGGAGCCCAGGCGCTCCAGGGTCTTTTCCTGCAGCACGCGCAGCAGCTTGACCTGCTGCGCCAGCGGCATGCTTTCGATCTCGTCGAGAAACAGCGTGCCGCCGGCGGCGTGTTCGATGCGGCCGATGCGCTTGCCCTGCGCGCCGGTGAAGGCGCCGCTCTCGTGGCCGAACAGCTCGCTCTCGAAGATGGTCTCCGGGATCGCCGCGCAGTTCAGCGCGACGAACGGGCCGCTGGCGCGCGGGCTGAAGTCGTGCAGGCAGCGCGCCACCTGTTCCTTGCCGCTGCCGGTGTCGCCGCGGATCAGCACGTTGACATCGGTGCCGGCCAGCTCCAGCACCTGCCGGCGCAGGTTTTCCATCGCACGGGAAACGCCCAGCAGTTGCGATTCGATGCGCCCCCGGCGGTTGAACTGTTCGCGTAGCTGGCGGTTCTCGCAGACCAGCCGGCGCTTCTCCTGCGCGCGGCGCACGCTGTCGAGCAGACGCTCGGGGGTGAAGGGCTTCTCGATGAAGTCGTAGGCGCCCTGATGCAGTGCCTGCACGGCCATCGGCACGTCGCCGTGGCCGGTGACCATGATCACCGGCAAGTCGGGGTCCAGTTCGACCAGCTGTTCGAGCAGGCCGAGGCCGTCGAGATCCGGCATGCGCACGTCGCTGATCAGCACGCCGGGAAAGTCGCGGTCGATGACGGCCAGGGCCTCGCGCGCGCGGGCGAAGGTACGCACCTCGAAGCCGGACAGTTCCAGCCACTGCTGCACTGCCTGGCGAATTGCCGCTTCGTCGTCGATGAAGACCACCTGTGCGCCCATGCTTCTTTCCTCGTCTGCCCAGCCGCGGCAGTTTACGCGGTCGCGCCGGCCTCGGCAGCCGGCAGGGTCAGGGTAAAGACGGCGCCGTGCTCGTCGTTGTGCACCGCGAGGGTGCCGCCGAAATCACGCACGATGGCGTAGGAGACGGCCAGCCCGAGGCCAAGCCCCTGGCCCACCGGTTTGGTGGTGAAGAACGGCTCGAAGACCTGCTCCAGGTGCTCGCCGCCGATGCCGCCGCCATTGTCGGCGACGCAGAGCTGCCAGCTGTCGCCGCGGCGCTGGCAGTCGATGCGCAGACGTGGTTGCGGCTGCCCGCTCATGGCGTCCAGGGCGTTGTTCAGCAGGTTGATCAGCACCTGTTCGAGGCGGATGGCGTCGCCCTCGATCCAGGCCTCGGGCGGAATCTGCCGTTGCACCTCGACCTGCTCGCTGCGAATGCGCGGCGCCAACAGCTGCAGCGCCTGTTCCAGCACCTCGGCCAGACGCAGGCGCTGGCGTAATCCGGCTGGGCTCTTGCGGGCGAAGGTCTTGAGATGGCCGGTCAGCGCGGCCATGCGTTCGAGCAGCCCTTCGACGTGGCCGAGGCCCTGGCGCACGTCGGCATCGCGACCGCTGTCGAGCAGCAGACGCAGGCTGGCCAGCTGCATGCGCAGCGCAGTCAGCGGCTGATTGATTTCGTGCGCCAGCGCGGCGGACATCTGCCCCAGCGCCGCCATGCGCGCGGCGTGCACCAGTTCATCCTGGGCGGTGTGCAGCTCGCGGGTGCGTTCGGCCACCAGACGCTCCAGCTCGTTGCGGCTGCGCTGTTCGACGCGCCCCGTCTTGCGTCGCTGGGCAAGATAGAGCAGCAGGAAGGCCAGGGTCATCCACACGCCGGCGGCGGCCAGACGATAGCTGCGTGCGCTGGCGATCGCCGATTGCGGCTCCAGCAGCAGATGCAGCGTCCAGTTCTCCTGCGGCAGTTGCAGGCGTTGCCAGAGGTAGTCCTGGCGGCCGTCCGGCCCTTCGACCCGGCGCCGGTCGCCGTGCGCGTCGATGCGCTCGAGCTGTTCGCTGTAGAGCGGCCGCAGCGTCTGCTCGGCATAGCGGCGAGCCGCCACCAGACGGCTGCGCACCGCGTCGCTGAGCGGGCGAAGGTGGCTGAAGCGCCACGCCGGGCGGTTGCTGAGGATGACGATGTCCAGCGAGTCGGCGACCAGCAGGATTCCCGGCTGGCCGACCCACTCGCGCTGCATGTCCTCAAGTTCCAGCTTGACCACCAGCACGCCGAGCACCTCGCCGGCAGCGTTCTTCACCGCGCTGGAGAGGAAGTAGCCGGGGATGCCGGTGGTGACACCGACGGCGAAGTAGCGGCCGCTGCCGCGCTGCAAGGCATCGCTGAAGTACGGGCGAAACGCATAGTTATTGCCGACGAAGCTGCTCCATTCGCGCCAGTTGCTGGCCGCGAGGGTGTCGCCGTTGCGGTCGAGCAGATAGAGCACCGAGGAGCCAGCGGCCTGGTTCTGCTGTTCGAGGCGCCGATTGAGCTGCTTGCGCAGGCGCTGATCGTCCGGCGCCGCCAGCAGCGCCTGGATATCGCTGTCCAGCGCCAGCAGCGCCGGCACCGAGCGGAAGCGCTCGACCTGGGTGTGGATGGCCTGGGCATACAGCTCCAGCTGGCCGCGTGCCTCCTGGCTGCGTTCGAGCAGGGCGCGCTGCTCGGCCAGACGTCCCGCCCAGTGCATGCTGAGCAGCAGGCCGAGAACGATCAGCGCAACGATGAGGATGACGCGCAGATGGCGAAGTGGGCTGGGCATGGACGCTCGCTCGGGCTATCGGGCGATAGTAGAGCAAATGTCGGCGCCGCAGGTCCGGCCCGTTCCGTCGAATGCTCGCTCAGCGATACAGGTCGGCGCGGCTCCACGGCAGCTCGTGCGAGCCATCCGCATGCGGCTTGCTGGCGAGGATCTGATGCAGGTTGATCCAGTTGTGCCGGAAGCCATAGGCGCAACCGGCCAGATACAACCGCCAGATACGCAGTGCGCGCTCGGGAACCAGCTGCCGCGCCTGCTCCAGGTTGGCCTCCAGACGTGCGCTCCAGAATTCCAGTGTGCGGGCATAGTGCAGACGCAGGCTTTCTACATCGACGATTTCCAGCCCGGCGTCGCTGATGCTGCCGCTGATATTCACCAAGTGCGGCAGCTCGCCGTGCGGGAAGACATAGCGGTCGATGAATTCGCCAGCGCCGTGGCCCACCGGCCGGCCATCGGTGTGGCGGGCGGTGATCCCGTGATTCATCACCAGCCCGCCCGGGCGCACGGCATCGAACAGGCGCTGACAGTACAGCGGCAGGTTGACGTGACCGACGTGCTCGAACATGCCGACGCTGACCACTTTGTCGAAACGTCCATCGCGCGGCAGATCGCGATAGTCCATCAGCTCCAGCGTCACCTGCCCGGCGAGGCCCTCGGCCGCCACCCGCTCGCGCCCCAGTTCCAGCTGCTGCTGGCTGAGGGTGATGCCGTGTACCTGAACGCCGAACTCGCGGGCGGCATAGCGCGCCAGTCCGCCCCAGCCGCAGCCTACATCCAGCAGCCGCTCGCCGGGCTTGAGCCGCAGCTTGCGGCACAGATGGCGCAGCTTGGCCTGCTGCGCCTGTTCGAGATCCTCGTCGCCGGTTTCGAAGTAGGCGCAGGAGTAGACCATGTCGCGGTCCAGCCAGAGCTGGTAGAACGCATTGGACAGGTCGTAGTGATAGGAAATGGCTTCGGCGTCGGTGGCCTTGTCGTGAGCCTCGCGCGTCGGCAGCGGCACATTGTCCTCGCCCAGCAAGCGGGTGATGGTGTCGCCGATGCGGATCACCTCAGCGACCGGGCCCAGCAGATCGATCAGTCCCTCGACATAGGCGGTGCCGAGCAGATCGAGGCTTGGCCGCGCCAGTTGCGCCACCAGTTCCGGATCGCGGATCACCAGGGTGACGGACGGGGACGGTCCGATGTCGATATCGCTGCCGTCCCACAGGCGCAGGCGCAGCGGCAGCTGAAGGTCTTTCAAGGTCGGAAGCAATGAAGCGATCATGCCGGGATCTCCTTTTCATCACCGAACAATCGTAGTCCAACAACTTGAAACTATAGGTCAGGGTCGTGATAGTTTCCGTCTATGTGTCGGATGGCGATCCGGCCTCATTGTCTGGACGAGGAGCGGTGTTATGCACGCACCTGCAAATCAGCGGGTCCTGATCCTGGTGGCCAGCGGCCCGAGCACGCCGGCACGTTGCGCCGCGCCGTTCCATATCGCCACGCTGCTGGCGTGCATGGATGCCGAGGTGACGCTCTACCTCACAGGTGAAGGAACGCAGCTGGCTCGCCGTGACGTGGCCGAGTCGCTGCGCGCGGTGGCCGATGGTGAGCCGCTGCTGCACTTTATCCGCAACGCCCGGCTGGCCGGTGCGCGCCTGCTGATGTGCCGCCAGCCGGGCGTCGACCTGACGGGTATCGCGATGATCGACGAGCTGGACGAGATCTCCAGCGGCGGCGAGCTGGCGCAGATGATCCTTGAATACGAAAGAGTCCTGACCCTATGAACCTGCACGGCCTGGAGTTCCCCGACACCCTGCGTTACGCCCCCGAGCACAGCCTGTGGCTGCGCGAGGAAGACGACGGCAGCGTGACGCTCGGCCTCACGGCATACGGCTGTGCGCTCTACGGACAGATCTTCGCCTTCACCCCCAAGCGCGTCGGCATGCGCATCGAGCGCGATCGCGGTTTCGGCGTGGTGGAATTCGCCAAGGCCGCCGCCTCGGCGCGCAGTCCACTGACTGGCGAGCTGCTGGCCGTGAATGAAGCACTGCGCGAGCGTCCCAGCCTGATCAATCGGGACTGCTATGGCGAAGGCTGGATGGCGCGCCTGCAACCGGTGGATTGGCCGGCGATACGCGACCAGTTTCCGCAAGGCGAGGCGGCGCTGGCGGCTATCGCCGAGCGCATGCGCCTGGACAATTTCGACCCGGCCAACGTCCACGTTCAGGCGTTGCAGTGGAAGTGAAACCCGCGTGGGCGGCGGCTGCTTGTATCAGGCTTCGTCTAGTTTCGATTGGTCGCGAACCCTGAGGCTGTTCTGCTGGATGGTGTGGTCGAGCTGCCGGATGCAGATATCGATCGCCAGATCCCGTGTGCGCGTATTCGTCCATTCCTGCCCGGCCAGCATCTCGATCAGATCCTGATGACCGTTCTCGTTGACCAGCATGCCGTGCCGGACCGTGAGGGTACGGCCCTGCAGACTCAGCTGCACCGGATCCCGGCCCTTGAGTGAAGCCCCGGCCGCCAGCAGGCAATCGATATGGTCGCGCAGCGCATGCAGCGTGCGGCGTTCGTCGGGTGGGTTGCTCACGGCGTCTCTCCTGTCCCTGGAAAGATAAAAAGGCGATTGTGATGAATTTCGCATTCGCCTGCGATGGCGTTTTGATATCGCATATGCGACAAACTGCCGCATCGCACTTGGCTAGGCGGAATTGGCGGGACAGGAGAATGGCGGAAGGCAGTGGGAGTCGAACTCGTTTTTTTTGCTTGCAGTAACCGGCAGTGTTCGGCTTTTCTAGGCTAGGCGGTGTAGCTTGATTGCTTTGCTTCGCTCTAATCAGCATTGATTTCGACAGTTTCTCGACACTTCAGGTTCTCGCGCGCTAGGCGCATTTAGGTCTTGTTTAAAGGTGTAGAGACTCTGGATAAGGTATTAGAGTGATTGCGGAAAAAATATCATGCACTGTAATGTTTGATGGTCTGAAATGTTAAGGGTAAACCATGGGTTCTATGGCAAAAAATGCGTTTGATAAGAATAAGGCAGATATAAATCAGTTATGGGAAATTCACGAAGGCTTTGCTGGTGCTGGCGCGGGCAGAAAGCGAGATGTTGAAGTTCTAAATAGAACTGCGATGGTTTTTATTACGGCGTGCTGGGAGTCATATGTGGAAGACCTTGCGAGAGAGTCTTTTGAGTTTATGATAAATAATGTTTCATTGGCTCGGGACGTTCCCGTTAAGGTTCGAAGTTTATCCACAAAAGCAATATTTGAGCAGAAGGACAATACTAAAGTCTGGGATATCGCTGATAATGGCTGGAAGGCAATACTTATTGCTCATAAGGAGGTAGCGCTTACTAAGTGGTTGGGGAACTTTAATACTCCAAAATCCGCTCAGGTTGAAACGCTATTTAGAGAACTTCTTGGTATAAATAGTATAAGCTCTGGTTGGCATTGGCAGCGGATGCCAAATCAAAGGGCCAAAGATAAGCTTGATGAGTACGTTACAGTTAGGGGGAATATTGCACACCGGACCGCGCATAACTCTGTTGTGCATAAGAGTTGGGGGACAGGCTATCTTAAGCATATAGAGAATCTGGTTTTCTGTATGGAGAGGGACGTATTTGGCGAATTAAAATCAATCACTGGGATGGCCCCGTGGAGCATGGGGTAGCCGCTGACCTGCCTAGCTCGGTAGTAAATTTAAACAGCTTTGTCGTTTTCTCTGCCGGAGAATTTTTTCGCTGAGGTTTATATGGGAAGAGCAAAAGAAGAATGGATGGCGCGGGAAGAGCTGGAGCCTATGCACGAATGGATTGAGGAAAACTTCGGGGAAGATGCCGGCGAAGAAGGGTCTGAAACTTGGAAAGAAGCAATGGATGCATTTGAAGAGTACTGCCAGGAGCGTCATCGGGCGGAAGAAGAAGCTCATTGGCAAGATGAATTTGATTATTATATATTTCTTACATTGAAAGATGTGGACGACATTTTCAAAAGAGATTTCTCAGAGCTTAAATCGATGCTAGAAAAGGATGGCGCTAAATCTGGCCATACATACTTAAAGATGGTTTTTGCTCACGCCGTTACAGTTCTAGAGGTTTACTTGGAGGATGTTGTAAAATCTTTGATACTTTCCAATGATTCGTACTTGGCGAACACCATTAAAAATGTCAAGCCATTCTGCGACACCTCATTCAGGCTAAGCGAAATTTCTATTGAAAAGGATGGCATCAAAAAGTTTGTCGTTGGTAAGCTTTCAGATAATCTTTATCACGACATACCTAAGGTGGTGAATGTATTGAAGGGTGTGATTGGAAGAGATATTGATTTGTCGATAAAAGATGTCTGTCGTGTCACGAGAATTCGCCACGATATCGTCCATCGCAATGGCAAAGACAAAGATGGAAATACCCTGGAAGTAACTTACCCCTTCGTGGTCGATGCATTAGATTCAATTGAGCTTTTTGTTATGAATATGAGATTAAAATTATCCGTGTTTTGAGTTGTTTGGTTATCGGTTAGTGTTTTTCTGAAGAAAAACCTCGCTTGCAAGAGTATATGTTTACTTGGCACCCTGCGCTCGGGCATACCATCGCCTAGCTGCTTTCCGTGTGATTGCTATCCCGCGCTGGGTTGGCTCAAGTTTCGGTTGGCTTCGTCGTAATCGGGGCTGGTCTGGCCTACTTCTGGGGCGATCTGCCCACTTGCCAACCAAAGAGCGTACTGAGGGAAGATCTTCACCAGTACGTCTATCTCCTCTGTGCTTACTCGCACCACTCCCTTGCTAACGCTTCTCCAGCGCTCGTAGTCCCCGCCGTGCTCGCTCGTTTTTTTCGGCCCTAGCTTCTTGAGAAGAAGCCTAGCCCTATCAGCCGCTGTCATTCGATAGACGATCATCATTGGGAAATTATTGACCATCACCAATAGATGGTAAATAATTCCTCCGTGGTTAATAGTTTCCCAGTTGCCGCTGGGGAGATACAGCAGAGCATAGTGGAGTAAAGCGGATGGATACGGAAGGTTTTGACCCGCAAAAGCTGCACGGCGCCCCGCCTCTGATGCCGTGGCCGAAGTTCGCCGAGTGGATCGGCATGGGCGACGAACCCATCGTGGTGCGCACCTGGTTGGAACGTGGCTACCTGCCGTCGCAGAAGGTAGGCAAGCGCACGATGGTCAACGTGGCCCTGCTGCATCAGCAGCTTCTCGAACAGGAGTGGACGCTATGAGCAAGGCAGACGACAGCCTCGACCTGTGCAGCCTCAAGACCTTCGCCGAAATGAGTGGGGTATCCGTCGAGGAAGCCGCCGACTGGGCTGCCACCGGCACTATCCCGACGATGCGCCTCGCGGACTTCCGCATGGTCAACCTCGCGCGCCTGCGGGCCGACCTGAAGAAAGGCAAAAAGGAGTTCAAGGAAGGAGACTACAGCCATGCGTAAGCCCGGCATCACCCTGGATACCCAAGCCGCCATGGGCTACATCGGCGAATCCGTGCTGATGGAGCTGTACATGGATGAAGATGAGCCGCCTTACTGGTGCTGCGTGCACATCGTTGGCGTGGTGCTGGAGAAGGAAGGCGTCTGGGATTATCCCTACTTCATGGCCATGAGCTTCACCAGTGATGGGCGCACGCCGAGCGAAATCCCGTTCATGGACATTCTCACCATCAGGGTGATGCGGCACCGCGACCGGCATGGTTCCGGCAACGTACTGGACCGCATTGCCCTCCCTAATGCCGGGAGGTCAGGGGCCGCGCTCCCGGCTCGTCGGGACAGCTTCACCGTCCCGTCGAACGGAAGCACGGGCGCAGCGCACCCTTGACCCTGCATGCCTATGAACAGCCTAACGCGGGGAGTGTGGGGTAGCTTTTCCACCCCACGCTCCCGAGCCCTCGGCGGCAAGAGCGGGATGACAAGGGCAGCGCCCTTGGTGTTATTCGTCCTCGCGCGCCGCGCCTATCCCTGCCTTCCACACCTGCTTCTCGGGCTGGCCAGCCTCGTGCTCTGCATCGCCGTGGCCGGCACGCCGCCGCCTGATCGTCCCTACCTCCCGCCCTTCACCCAGGAACAACCCTGTGTGGAAGATCCAATCGAGTTCTTCATCGACGCCGTTACTGCATGGCAGCTAATGAGCGCGCGCACGGCACAGTTCTACGCCGAGCGTAGCGAGCGCGTCGCCTGTGCCGGCGTGCGCGCGCCCCCGCGCTGACGTCCCTGTAACACGTCAGATAAACGAAGGTTGAGAACCGCATTAATCAGCATTAGGAAGTGAACGAAATGGCTAAACCAAAAGATTTCCTCCGTCTCGATATGCTCGCCCGTGAAGATCGCAACGGACGTCTGTTCGTCGATCCGGGCACGGCGGCAATCGTCGATCTGTCCAAGGTCCGGTTGCTGCGCTGCGGCGTCGATACGGTCCGCCAGCTGTACCGCGGGCTGATTCGGCCCGAAGTCATGGCGCTATTCGAGAAACCGGGCGCGATGGTCGAGTTCGCCGGGGAGGTCTGGCACTCGGGGCGAGTGGGCCGGGACTCGGGCTACCAGTACAAGCTGCAGAACGCCGACCTGGGCTTCGTCCTGCTGATCAAAAACTTCAACGCCAAGCTAGAGCAGATCGGCCCGCACCTGAAAATCGAGGTGTCGCCGCACGCCATCGACGCGCTGTCGCCTGAGCGTCTGCAAGAGCGAATGGACTACTACGCTGCCGCCGTGATGACGCACCGCGAGCGCAACCAGTGTGCCGTCCATCTGGCGTTGGATCTGCAAGGCTGGAAACCGCCGGTGGATCTGGTGGCACGCCTGCATTGCCGGGCCAGAACACACCGGGATATCTCGGGCATCAATCAGGTGGAGTGGGCGACGAAGTCCAGCGTCTACGGGCGCGGGGAAACGTCCATGTTCGGTTCGGCTGGCGGCGTCCAGCTGTGTATCTACAACAAGACCGAACAGGCCCGCGCAACGGACAAGCTCGACTACTGGGAAAGCGTCTGGCGTCGGCGTGATTCGTTCGATGCCAAGGACCCCGAGAACTACAATCCGGCCCAGGACGTATGGCGCGTCGAGCTGCGCTATCACCATTCGATCATCCAGCAATTCGCCAGTGGCTCGACTGACGTGAAAACCGGCCAAGCCATCGACACGGACTCCTTCGCAGCGTTCTCGGCACACCTCGACGGCCTGTGGCGCTATGGTCTGAGCCAGTTCAAGTTGCTCGCCCGGCCCGGCTACTTCGATCCGATCTGGACGCTCATGCGCGATGACGCGCGGGTCGATCTGCCGGTCGATTCGCTGGTCGATGAAACCGAGTACAAGCGCTATTACAAGACGAGCCGGGGGTTCTCGGGCAAGAACGTGGAACTGTTCCTGGGAAACTTCGTAAGCCTGCTGGCACGGGAGCGAGTGGGCGCTAAGACCGCATTTGATCGGCTGAAGGAATGGGAATGCTGGCCGGTCATTCGTGACCACTACGCCGCCAAGGATATGAGCGAGCGTGACCTGTACAAGCACATTAAAGACCTGCTGCAAGAGCGTCATGTGAGGTGGGGCAGGGCGATCTGATGGCGATCCAGCAAACCGACGATGGCCGCTGGAAAGTCGATGTAGAGCCGATCAAGGGCAAGCGCTTCCGCAAGACCTTCAAGACCAAGGGCGAGGCCCAGCGGTTCGAGGCGACGTGTCGGGCGAAGGTGATCGACAAGCCAGACTGGACGCCCAAGCCCAGGGACCGACGCAGACTGCTGGAACTGATTGGACGCTGGCGGCTGCTGCACGGCCATGCGCTGAGCGACATTCACCGCACGGAGCTGGTACTGAACCGCATGGCCCGCGAAATGGGCAATCCGGTAGCCAGCCAACTGACTGGCGCGACCTATACGGCCTACCGGGCGGCTCGTCTCGCCTCGGGGACAAGCGGCAAGACAGTGAACAACCAGCTCGGCTACCTGTGCTCGGTGTTCAACGTGCTCCGCCAGCTCGGCGAGATCGACTATGAAAACCCGTTGGCCTCGGTAAAGCCGCTCAAGCTCCAGGAACGCGAACTGACGTACCTGAGCGACGCGCATATCGACCAACTGTTTCGAGCGATCCAGGACCATTGCCGAACGCCGCATACCTACATGGTTGCAACGATCTGCCTTGCAACCGGCTGTCGCTGGGGAGAGGGGCAAGCGCTCCGACCGGAACGGGTGCGAGACGGACACGTGCTGTTCGTGAATACCAAGGGCAAGCGCCGACGCTCCGTGCCGATCGATCAGGCATTGCATGACCGCATCCACCAGCACTTCCAGGAACACGGCCTGTTCACCAACTGCCGCGACAGTTTCGACTATGCCGTCAACATGTCAGGACTCAAGCTCCCGGCCGGACAGAAAAGCCACGTGCTGCGACACACCTTCGCTTCGCATTTCATGATGAACGGCGGCAACATCCTCACGCTGCAAAAGGTCCTGGGCCACGCCTCCCTGAACATGACGATGCGTTATGCGCATCTCGCGCCGGACTATCTCAAGGACGTGATTACCCTCGGCCCAATTCGAGGTTTTCGCCACTTCTACGCTGCACAAACTTGCGACAGAACGTAGAACCTCGCCGTGGCGGGGCGAATGTACGGCCGTTTAGTGGCAGTGGTAGTCGCCGGTTTTGTGGTTGCGATGGCAACCTTTCGAGTCCGTGCCGCCGCTGTGCGCGAGGGCTGAGACCGAAGTTATTGCGATCAAAGCGGCAATCATTACGGCGGAAATCTGTTTCATTCGAACTTCCTTCTTGGTTGCACGATGGAGTGATGTCGTAATGACATCATAGGCATCATGCTGCCGATAACAAACGGAAGTCTTGGGTTTTCGACACTTCTTCGACACCCAAGCCGAAGCCGCTCCGGTCGAGTAGCTGGAGGCCGCGTCATTCGGGGCTTTCAGAGGGGAAATTGGCGGAAGGCAGTGGGAGTCGAACCCACCCGGGAACGGCTGCCGCCCCCAACCGGGTTTGAAGCCCGGCCGCAGCACCGGCTGCGATTGCCTTCCTTGAGAAGGGTCATGCTGACCGATAGGTCAGCGCGGCTGCCAGACTACCCGAGCGGTGCCTCTGTCGCCAGGGCGTTGTCGGGGCGGATCTTGCGTTCGTTGCCGAAGCGGCGGGTGAAGCCGATGCGGTCGAAGTGTTCGAGCAGCTGGATGCTGCGTTTGCGTCCGAGTTGGATCTGGTCGCGGAAAGCGGCGGCGCGGATCACGCCGCTTTGTGCTTCGAGCTGCAAGGCGTGCCCGGCGAGCTGGCGGATGGTGAGCTCGGGGTAGAACAGGTCCTTGACCACCTGCTGCAGCAGGCCCAGGCGGGCGAGCTTGCGCAGCAGCTGGCGCGTCTGCATTTCTTCGGCGCCAAGCGCGCTGGCGAGGTCGCGGACCCAGGGCGGGTCGAACCGGCCGGCTTCCAGCAGCGGCCAGAGTCGCGCCTTCAGTGCTTCTTCCTGTGCGGTCAGACGGACCTGGTGGTTGGGGCGATGCAGCCAGGGGCCGCTGCTGGTGATCTCGCCAGCGGCCAGGGCCTGCTCGAGCAGGGCGATGAATACCGGTCGCTCCAGCTGCGGCAGGGCGAAGCGGCGCAGGCGGTCGCGGTCCGGTCCGAGTTCGTCGGGCTGTTCCTCATGAAAGCGCTGCAGGGCGGCGAGCAGCAGCGCGCCGAGGGTTTGCCAGCGTTGTTGATCGAACAGTCGCGGCCCCTGGCGCGTGGCGATCTCCACTGCGCTGGCCGGCAGCTGCCAGCCATCACGCGGGCGGTTGAACTGGCGCTCCAGAGCCTGTGGTTCGAGGCCGTTGTGGGCTTCGGCCAGCAGGCCAGGCAAGCCCTGTTCCAGCGAGGAGGCATCGAGTGCGCGCAGTTGCGCCAGACGTGCCTCGCGCCGGCGGTTGCGTGGCGGCGCGAACGGGTCGAGCACGCGACCGCCGCCGAGGGTGCGCTGGGCGGATTGGTCACGCAGCACGATGCGGTCGCCGTGTACGGCGTGGATCGGTGCGTTGAGCAGCAGCTGGGCGAACATCCATGCACCGGGCGCAAGGCTTTCGCCTTCGAGCAGGGCGATGCGTGCGGTGACGTCCTGCGCGCCGAGGTGGGCGTGCACCGGGGTCCAGTGCTTGAGTTCGTGGGTCTCGCCGGGCAGCAGCTGGAACTGGATATCGATGCGCTGGGTCGGCGCATGCAGCAGCGGTTGCAGCAGCCAGTCGCCGCGATGAATCTGTTCGACCGCCAGCCGCTCGCCGGCCAGGTTCAGGGCCACGCGCTGGCCGGCGTGGGCCTGCCCGGCTTCGCGGTTCTGCGCATGCAGGCCGCGCACGCGCACGCTGCGGCCGCTCGGGCTGAGTTGCAGCTCGTCGCCGACCTGCACGCGTCCGGCGAAGGCGGTACCGGTGACCACTACGCCGGTGCCGCTGACGCTGAAGGCGCGATCGATGGCAAGGCGGAAATGGCCGTCGGTGCCACGCGCTTCGGCGCGCGCAGCCTCTGCGACCAGCGCCTGGCGCAGGGCGTCAATCCCCTCGCCACTGGCGCTGGAAACTGGAAAGACTGGCGCGCCAGCCAGCGGCCCGCTGGCCAGCAGGTCATCGATCTGCCGGCGTACCGTGGCGATGCGTTCGGGCTCGACACGGTCGATCTTGGTCAGCGCGACCAGCGCGCGGCGAATACCGAGCAGTTCGACGATGGCCAGGTGTTCGCGGGTCTGCGGCATTACGCCGTCATCGGCGGCGACCACCAGCAGCAGGCAGTCGATGCCGCTGGCGCCGGCGAGCATGTTGTGGATGAAGCGCTCGTGGCCGGGTACGTCGATGAAGCCAGTCAGCGTGCCTTCACCGAGGTCGGCATAGGCATAGCCGAGGTCGATGGTGATGCCGCGCTCGCGTTCCTCGCGACGGCGGTCGCCCTGCTGGCCGGTCAGGGCCTTGAGCAGCGCGGTCTTGCCATGGTCGATATGGCCGGCGGTACCGACGATCAAATCGCCAGCTCCTCTTGCAGGTGCGCCAGCTGCTGGAGAAACGCCGGTTCGTCGTCGAGCTGGCGCAGGTCGAGCCAGAGCGCGTCGTCGTCGATGCGTCCGAGCACGGGAATCGGCAGGCAGCGCAGGGCTTCTTCCAGCTGGCGCAGGCTGCGGCCGCGCAGGCGCTTGGGTTGCTGCGGGCGGATGCACAGCGCGGTGCTGGACAGGCGTGCCACCGGCTGCGCGCCGCTGCCGATCATGCCGAGCGCGTCGGTTACCGCGACCTGCCAGGTTTCACCGAGCACGGTGGCCAGCGCCGGGGCGATGCGTTCGGCCTGGACGCGGATCTCAGCCTGCGGACGGCTGAGCAGGCGCAGGCTGGTTAGGCGCTCGGCCAGGCGGTCGGGGTCGCGATAGAGGTTGAGCACCGCTTCCAGCGCGGCGAGGGTCAGCTTGTCGACGCGCAGGGCGCGCTTGAGCGGGTTCTTCTTGATCTTCTGGATCAGCGCCTTGCTGCCGACAATCAGCCCGGCCTGCGGGCCGCCGAGCAGCTTGTCGCCGCTGAAGGTGACGATGTCGGCCCCGTCGCGCAGCGCTTCCTGCACGGTGGGCTCCTTCGGCAGGCCCCAGCGCGAGAGGTCGACCAGGCTGCCGCTGCCCAGGTCTTCCAGCAGCGGCAGGTCGTGGGCGTGGGCGATGTCGGCCAGCGCGCGGGTGGCGACGCTGGCGGTGAAGCCCTGCACGCTGTAATTGCTGGTGTGCACGCGCATCAGCAGGCCCGAGCGCGGGGTGATCGCTGCTTCGTAATCCTTGGCGTGGGTGCGGTTGGTGGTGCCGACTTCGACCAGCTTCACGCCGGCGCGCGCCATGATGTCGGGGATGCGGAAGGCGCCGCCGATCTCGATCAGCTCGCCGCGGGAGATGATGCCTTCCTTGCGCGCGCCCAGGCTGTTGAGCGCCAGCAGCACGGCGGCGGCGTTGTTGTTGACCACGGTGACGGCCTCGGCGCCGGTCAGCTCGCGGATCAAGCCTTCGATCAGGTCATCGCGATCGCCGCGCTTGCCGGTCGACAGGTCGAATTCCAGGTTGAGCGGATAGCGCGCGGCGAGGGTGATCGCCTCGATGGCCTCGTCCGGTAGCAGCGCGCGGCCGAGGTTGGTGTGCAGCACCGTGCCGGTGAGGTTGAACACGCGGCGCACGCGGCTGCGGTGCTGGCTGGCCAGGCGTTCACCGGCGCGCCCGGCGAGCACTGCCTCGGACAGCTCCAGCGCGGCGAGCTGGCCGTTGCGGGCCGGCTCGCGCAGCTCGTCGAGCAGGTCGCGCAGGGTGCTGAGCAGCGCCTGACGGCCATAGCGCTGCTGCAGCGGCTGGCAGGCCGAAGCGCGCAGCAGCCGGTCAACCGAAGGCAGGTGCGCGCTGCTCATCCTTCGCCGCCCGGTGCCAGCAGCAGGTTGGGCGCCATGCGCTGGAAGCCCTGCTCGGCCAGCAGCATGTCGAGATCCAGCGTGGCGAGATCGGCCGACAGCGTTTCGCCATCCGCCGCCAGCTCCAGATAGAGCTGTTTTAGATAGCCGTTGCAGGACGGGCAGACCTCGGCCTTGACGCCGTGCGGCGAGCCCTCGAAATGCAGGTAGTCGAGCTTCTTGGTGCTGCGGCAGTGGCTGCACTTCAGGCGCACGTAGTGCCACTCACTGGAGCACAGCGAGCAGACCAGGTAGCGCAAGCCGTTGAGCTGGCCACGGTGGCGGATCACGCCGGCCATCGGCAGTGCGCCACAGCAGGGGCAATGCGTCTGGTCTTCGCGCTCGCGCACGGCGGATGGATCGAGCGACAGCGCCTGGTGAGTCCAGGCGACTTGCAACGCGGCACCGAGGAACGGCACCAGCGCCGCCGGCAGGCTGTCGTACTGGCCGCTGATCAGCGCCACGGCCCAGGCCTTGCGTTGGCCGGCATCGGCATCGCGCAGCTGTTCCAGCGCGGCGGCAACGGCCGGGTTGTCCGGCGTGCCGAACGCATCGAGCCAGGCGTCGAGCACCGCAAGCCAGGCATCCTCGCGGACCAGGGTGTCGGCTGCCAGCGGCGGCACGCCGTGCGTCAGGCATTCGCGGGTGCGGTGGGCGTCCAGCACCGGCAGTGTGGGAGGGTTGTCGAGCACCTGCTGCTGCGCGCGGCAGACGTCGGCCAGCAGTCGCAGGTAATCGCCCAGCGGATGGTCGACGGCCAGTTTGTCCAGGCGCTCGGCACGCAGGATGAACAGCTCGCGCGGCGGCAGGTTGAGGAAAGGGGGTTTGCTGGCAGCGGCTTCGATCTGCCCGGGTTCGAGAATGGTGCCTGCCACGCAGGACTCCTTTTCTTATGGCGTTGCGGGACAGCATAGCCCGTGACGGGTTGCTGCATGCGTTAAGCGCACTGCGGCCGCCGACGCTATTCGCCGGCGGCCGCAGCGGTGCGGCGGGGGCCTTACTTGCGCTCGTTGATCTCGCGGTACCAGGCCCGATGATGCTTGCGCGCCCAGGCACGGCTGACCGTGCCGTAGAGCATGGCGCCCATCGAGCCCTTCAGCCAGATCGCGGCGTAGATGTGCACGATGATGCTGACGATCAGCACGAACGCGGCTGCGGCGTGCAGCAGGCTCGCCCAGCGCAGCGTGACGATGCCGAACGCGCCGGCAAAGTACTCCCGCCAGATGACGATGCCGCTGAGCAGCAGCACCAGCATGCAGACGATCAGCGTCCAGAACAGCAGCTTCTGCCCGGCGTTGTAGCGCCCCACTTCTGGCAGCCGGTCTTCGCGGTTGTTCACCACGTCGCCGATCTGCCGCAGCCACTGGCGATCGCGCGGCTCGATGCGGTTGTGCCCGGCAAAGCGCAGCGCCAGCACCAGGAACAGCACGAACATCGCCACGCCGATGAACGGATGCAGGATGCGTGTCCAGGTGCCGCCGCCGAACAGCCCGGAAAGGCCGAACAGCGCCGGATGGAACAGCGCCAGCCCCGACAGTGCGGCGAGCACGAAGAGGATGGCGACGGCCCAGTGATTGGATCGCTGGGACGGTGTGTAGCGTTCGATTTGGTTATTCATAGCTGGCTCCTTGAGCATTCGGCAGCCCCGGGAAAGACGGCCCTGCGCACAGGGCCGCATTCGTCAGGGACGAGGCTCCTTCGGATCGACCACATGCACCGTCGGATCGACCTTGTGCACGACCGGTTCGCTGAGTTCGCCCTCGGAGTCCTCCTCGACGCGCACCGGACCGACACGCGTGTAATGGAAGAATCCGGCCAGCACCGCCGCGCCCATGCCGAGCAAGGCCAGCGGCTTGGTGATGCCTTTCCACAGGCTGACCAGCGGACTGATGGTCGGCTCGTTGGGCAGGGCGCTGTACAACGACGGCTGGTCGGCGTGGTGCAGCACGTACATCACGTGCGTACCGCCCACGCCGTCCGGGTCGTACAGGCCGGCCTGGTCGAAGCCACGCTCCTTCAGGTCGGCGATTCGTCCGGCGGCATGTTCCTTCATATCTTCCTTGCTGCCGAAGACGATGGCGCCGGTCGGACAGGTCTTCACGCAGGCCGGCTCCAGCCCGACCGAAACCCGGTCGGAGCACAGCGTGCACTTGTAGGCCTTCTTGTCCTTCTCGGAGATGCGCGGGATGTTGAACGGACAGCCAGTGATGCAGTAGCCGCAGCCGATGCACTTCTCCTGGTTGAAGTCGACGATGCCGTTGGCGTACTGCACGATCGCGCCGGGACTCGGGCATGCCTTGAGGCAGCCCGGCTCGGCACAGTGCATGCAGCCGTCCTTGCGGATCAGCCATTCGAGGTTGCCGCTGTCCGGGTTCTCGTACTCGGCGAACTTCATCACCGTCCAGGATTCGGCGGTGAGGTCGATCGGGTTGTCGTAGGTCCCGGCGCTGGTGCCGACCTCGTCACGCAGGTCGTTCCACTCCGAACAGGCAACCTGGCAGGCCTTGCAGCCAATGCACTTGGAGGTGTCGATCAGCTTGGCCACTTCGCCGATCTCGCGGATCGACGGCCGCTCGGTGGTCGTGGCGGAGCGGGCAATCACGTCTTGAGTAGCCATCATGCCTTCTCCACGTTGACCAGGAACGACTTGAACTCCGGCGTCTGGGTGTTCGCGTCACCGACGAACGGCGTGAGCGTATTGGTCAGGTAGCCGTTGCGCGCCAGCCCGGCGAAGCCCCAGTGCAGCGGGATGCCGATGTGGTGCACGGTCTTGCCGTCCACGGTCAGCGGCTTGATGCGCTTGGTCACCACCGCAACCGCCTTGATGTAGCCGCGGTTGGACGACACCTTGACCCGCTCGCCGGCGGCGATGCCCAGTTCCTTGGCCAGCACTTCGCCAATCTCGACGAACTGCTCGGGCTGGGTGATCGCATTGAGTCGGCAATGCTTGGTCCAGAAGTGGAAGTGCTCGGTCAGACGATAGGTGGTCGCCGCATAGGGGAATTCCTCCGCGGTGCCGAACAGCTCCATGTCGTTCTTGAACACCCGCGCGGCCGGGTTGCTGATGGCCTGCGCATTGTCCGGGTGCATGGGGTTGCGCCCGATCGGTGTTTCGAACGGCTCGTAGTGCTCGGGGAATGGCCCCTCGTTCATCTTGTCCACGGCGAACAGTCGTGCCACGCCTTCCGGGTTCATGATGAACGGGTTCATGCCGGCTTCCGGCGGCGAGTCGACCTTGAAGTCGGGCACGTCGGTGCCGCCCCAGCTCTTGCCGTTCCACCACACCAGGCGCTTCTTCTCCGGATCCCACGGCTTGCCGGAAACGTCGGCCGAGGCGCGGTTGTAGAGGATGCGCCGGTTGGCCGGCCACGCCCAGGCCCAGCCGAGGGTCTGGCCCATGCCATACGGGTCGGCGTTGTCGCGGCGGGCCATCTGGTTGCCGGCCTGGGTCCAGGCGCCGCACCAGATCCAGCAGCCGCTGGCGGTCGAGCCGTCGGCGCGCAGCTGACCGAAACCGGCCAGTTGTTCGCCGGCCTTGGCCAGCACCGCGCCGGTCGCCGGATCGGTCACGTCGGCCAGCGCCTTGCCGCTGAACTCGCGGGCGATTTCCTCGCTGCTCGGCTCGTCGGGGCGCAGATATGGCCAGTCGATGTTGAGCAGCGGTTCGGCGTAGGCGCCGCCTTCCTTGCGATACATCTCGCGCAGACGATGGAACAGGCCGCCCATGATCATCACGTCGGTTCTGGCCTGTGCCGGCGGCTCGGCCGCTTTCCAGTGCCATTGCAGCCAGCGCCCGCTGTTGACCAGCGAGCCGTCTTCCTCGGCGAAGCAGGTGGTCGGCAGACGGAATACCGTGGTCTGGATGCTGGCGGTGTCGACGTCGTTGAACTCGCCGGCATTGCGCCAGAATTCGCTGGTCTCGGTGACCAGCGGGTCCATGATCACGAGGAACTTCAGCTTCGCCAGCGCCGCGCTGACCTTGGCCTTGTTGGGGAACGAGGCGATCGGGTTGAAGCCCTGGCAGAAGTAACCGTTGACCTGGCCCTGGTACATCATGTCGAAGTACTTGAGCACGTCGTAGCCGGGGATATCCAGCTTCGGCAGCCAGTCGTAGCCCCAGTTGTTCTCGGCCGTGGCGTTGTCGCCGTACCAGGACTTCATCAGGCTGACGTGGAACTTCTCGTAGTTCTGCCAGTACGACAGCTGGCCGGGGCGGATCGGCTTGGCGGTGCGCTTGGTGATGTACGCCGCGTAGTCCTGCTCCGCATCCTGGGGCAGGGTGAGGTAGCCCGGCAGCAGGTTGGACAGCAGGCCGAGGTCGGTCAGGCCCTGGATGTTGGAGTGACCGCGCAGGGCGTTCATGCCGCCGCCCGGCATGCCGATGTTGCCCAGCAGCAGCTGCACCATCGCACCGGTACGGATCATCTGCGAGCCGATCGAGTGCTGCGTCCAGCCCAGGGCGTACATGATGGTCATCGCCTTGCCGGGTGCGGATGTCTCGGCAATGGTTTCCCAGACCTTCAGCATCTTGTCCTGCGGCGTGCCACAGATGTTGCTGACCACGTCCGGCGTGTAGCGGCTGTAGTGCTGCTTGAGCAGCTGGAACACGCAACGCGGGTGCTGCAGCGTCGGATCGACCTTGGCGAAGCCTTGTTCGTCCAGCTCGTAGCCCCAAGACGATTTGTCCGGGTAGCTGCGCTTGTCGGCGTCATAGCCGTTGAACAGACCGTTCTCGAAGCCGAAGCCT
The DNA here is from genome assembly GCF_056336065.1 of Stutzerimonas sp. 21-1. Lineage (NCBI taxonomy): Bacteria > Pseudomonadati > Pseudomonadota > Gammaproteobacteria > Pseudomonadales > Pseudomonadaceae > Stutzerimonas > Stutzerimonas sp. 21-1. Next base: position 183,266 of record NZ_CM150500.1, read on the forward strand.
TCTTTGACGATGAACGAGACGTCCGTGTAGTTGCGCACGTACTCGTGCTGGATCTTGTCGTTCTCCAGCAGGTAGTTGATCAGGCCGCCGAGGAAGGCGATGTCGGTACCGGTACGGATCGGCGCATAGAAATCGGCCACCGAGGCCGAACGGGTGAAGCGCGGATCGACCACCACCAGCCGGGCCTTGTTGTGGGCCTTGGCTTCGGTCACCCATTTGAACCCGCACGGATGCGCTTCGGCGGCATTGCCGCCCATGATCAGGACCAGGTCCGCATTCTTGATGTCGGACCAGTGGTTGGTCATGGCGCCACGGCCAAACGTCGGGGCAAGACTTGCCACCGTCGGGCCGTGTCAGACACGTGCTTGGTTGTCGAATGCCAGAATGCCGAGTGAGCGAACTACCTTGTGGGTGATGTAGCCGGCCTCGTTGGACGATGCCGAGGCGGCGAGGAATCCGGTGGTCAGCCAGCGGTTGACGGTCTGGCCTTTGTCGTTGCGTTCGACGAAGTTGGCGTCGCGATCTTCCTTCACCAGCTTGGCGATGCGGTCGAGGGCTTCGTCCCACTCGATGCGCTTCCACTCGTTGCTGCCGGCTTCGCGTACTTCCGGGTATTGCAGACGGTTCGGGCTGTGGACGAAGTCCAGCAGGCCGGCGCCTTTCGGGCAGAGCGTGCCGCGGTTGACCGGATGGTCCGCGTCGCCCTCGATGTGGATGATGTTCTGGGAGACGTTCTTGCCGCCGCTGCCCTGGCTGTACATGATCAGGCCGCAGCCGACCGAGCAGTAAGGACAGGTGTTACGGGTTTCCCGAGTGTTGGTCAGCTTGAAATGCCGAATCGACTCGGCATAAGCCGTTGGTGGCGCCATCCCCAACGCCGCCAAGCTCGACGCCCCAAGGCCTACACCGCAGACCTTGAAGAACTGTCGACGATTCATATCCATCGTGGTTCTCCTTCTCATCAGGCTGGAACGCTGATGCATTGCCAGCGTCTGTTAAGCATCTTAGCCAAACTTAAAAAAAATGGGGGTTAATGCAGCGTTTCGTTGCGCGACTTGGGCAACGGGCGCCCCGCTCGTGGTGCTCTCGGCGACGGACGGGCGACCCTCGGGCCTGGCCGTTCAGCTCTCGTCCGCTTCGGCGAGCTGCTTTTTCCACCCCCGCGGCGAGAGCCCGGTTTGCGCTCTGAACGCGCGGGAGAGCGCGGCTTCGCTGCCGTAGCCAACCTCGGTGGCGATCATCTTCAGAGGGCGTCCGCGGCGTAGGGCTTTCTGCGTCAGCCGCACGCGCCAGCCCTGCAGGTACTGTCCCGGCGTGACACCGACCGTCTCGCGGAAGTTTGTGGCGAACACGCTGCGCGACATCCCGGCCACGCCGGCAAGCTCTTCAAGCGTCCATTCCTTCGCCGGCGTCTCATGCATCGCCACCAGTGCATTGCGCAGGCGGGGATGCGCCAGCCCGGACAGCAGCCCGCCGTTCACTTCGCCGCTTTCCATCAACTGGCGCAGGACCTGAATCATCACCACCTCGAGCAGGCGCTCGACCAGCGCCACCCGTCCGCAGCGCTGTTCGAAGGCTTCCTCGAACAGCAGCGAAAGCACCGGCTCGGCACCCCATACCTGGTCCAGCGGCAGGCAGACCAGATCGGCCAGCGCCGAGGCAATCGGGTTACTGGTGCCGCCCTCGAACGCCAGGTTCGCGCAGACCATGTCCACCTCACAGCCGGGCGCGGTGATGAAACGGTGGGTCAGCGGCCGCGGGAACAACAGCAGGCTCGATTGCGTGACGTGCAGCGTCTCCCGGCCGTAGCGGACCTCCACCTCGCCGTGGCGCACCAAATGCAGCTGACCGTGTACGCCATCGCTCTGCAGCGAGTTGATGCCGCACAGCGGACCGGTGTTGAACACCTGGGCGCGCATCGGGAAGTGCGTCATCAGCGCGGCTAGCCGATCGGCCATCTTCGTACTCCTGATCAAGTTATACGGATTTTACGTCACCAATAGTTCTTCGTGGTGAGCAGAATAGTTCTCACCGGGCAACAACGCCCTAGCCAACCCGCAAACAGGAACCGAAGCCATGTCCATCGAGAAGATCCTCTATACCGCTACTGCCACCGCCACCGGCGGCCGCGAAGGCCGCGCCACTTCGTCCGACCAGGCGCTCGACGTGCAGCTGTCGACGCCGCGTGAGCTGGGCGGCGCCGGTGGTGCCGGGACCAATCCGGAGCAGCTGTTCGCCGCCGGTTACTCGGCCTGCTTTCTCGGCGCGCTGAAGTTCGTTGCCGGCAAGCAGAAGGTCAGCCTGCCGGTCGACACCCGCGTCACCGGCAAGGTCGGCATCGGCCAGATTCCCACCGGCTTCGGCATCGAGGTCGAGCTGACCATCAGCGCGCCCGGCATCGCCCGTGACGTGCTGCAGACCCTGGTCGAGCAGGCTCACGTGGTCTGCCCCTACTCCAACGCTACCCGCGGAAATATCGATGTGTCGCTGATCATCGCCGACTGAGCCTGACCGACCACCCTTTCGAACCGGAGACCCATGCCATGAACCTCATCAGCCGCACCTTCGCCACCAGTCTGCTGGCCCTCGCGCTGCAACCTGCCTTTGCGGCCCAGGCCGCACAACCGGCGAAGCCCGCCGACACCGCCGTCGCCGCGCAGGCCGCCAGCACCATCACCACCGCCGATGGCGTGCAGCTCTACTACAAGGACTGGGGGCCGAAGGACGGCCCGGTGGTCACCTTCAGCCACGGCTGGCCACTCAGCTCGGATAGCTGGGAGTCGCAGATGCTGTTTCTTGCCTCGCAGGGCTATCGCGTGGTCGCCCATGACCGCCGCGGTCACGGGCGTTCCAGCCAGCCGTGGGAAGGCAACGACATGGACCACTACGCCGACGACCTGGCCGCGGTGATCGAAGCGCTCGACCTGAAGGATGTCACCCTGGTGGGCTTTTCCACCGGTGGCGGCGAGGTGGCGCGCTACATTGGCCGCCACGGCACCGGGCGGGTGAAGAAGGCCGTGCTGGTCAGCGCCGTGCCGCCGATGATGCTGAAGACGGCGGATAACCCGGGCGGGCTGCCGCTGGACGTCTTCGACGGCATCCGCAAGGCCTCGCTGGAAGATCGTGCGCAGCTGTACCTCGATCTCGCCTCCGGTCCGTTCTACGGCTTCAACCGTCCGGGCGCCAAGGTTTCCCAGGGGCTGATCGACAACTGGCGGGCGCAGGGCATGCAGGCCGGGCACAAGAACACCTACGACTCCATCGCGGCGTTTTCGGCCACCGATTTTCGCGGCGACCTGAAGAAGTTCGATGTGCCAACGCTGGTGATCCACGGCGATGATGACCAGATCGTGCCGCTGGAGAGCTCCGGCAAGGCGTCCGCCGCGCTGATAAAGGACGCGCAGCTGATCGTCTATCCCGGCGCGCCACATGGCCTGACCGACACTCACAAGGAGCGCTTCAACCAGGACCTGCTGAACTTCCTCCGGAAATGATCGGAATGTGTCGTTGCGCCGGCCGCGGTTCGCTCCGCGGCCGGTTTTTTATGCTGCTGCAAAAGTGGTCGTGCCGATGGCGAGGCAGAAACGAAAAACCCCGCCAGCGGGCGGGGTCGTTCGTGGCCTGTCCGGAGGCAGGCCGGTGTGGATTCCGGAAGGGTGCCGATCAGGCGTTCTGGCGGATACCGGCCACCAGCCAGGGCTGGTTTTCACCCTGGGCACGTTCCATGCGCCAGCTTTCGCTGAACGCTTCGCCCTGGTCGAAACGCGAGGTCTTGGCCACACCGCTGAAGGTCAGGGTCGCGGTGGTCTTCTCGGCATTGTCGTCGACACCGTCGAGCTGGATCTGCAGATCGTCGATGTAGGTCGACTGATAGGCATCACCGATCTCGGCGCGCTCCTGCTTGAGGAAGCCCAGCAGTTGCGGGGTGACGAACTCGGCGATCTTGTCCATCTCGTTGGCATCCCAGTGCTGCTGCAGCGCCAGGAAGTGCTCGCGGGCCGCGGCGACGAAGTTCTGCTCGTTGAACCAGGCCGGCGCGTTGATCACCGGCGCGGCGGCAACCGGAGCCGCACTGCCACCGAAGATCGAGGCCGGCTGCTGCGGCATCTCGCGCTGCATCGGCGCATGACCAGCCATGGCCGGCTGCTGCTGGCGGCGACGGGCGGCGAGGAAGCGGAACAGCAGGAACGCGATCACGCCGAAGATCAGGATATCCATGAACTGGATGCCCTCGAAGCCGTCGCCCATGAACATCGAGGCGAGCAGACCGCCGGCGGCGAGACCGGCCAGCGGGCCGAGCCAGCGCGAAGCACCGCTGGGTGCCGCGGCGGTCTTGCCGGCCTGGGTCGGCGCCGCCTGGGTCTGCTGGGGCGCCTGGCGCGTCTGATGGCTGGGCGCCGAGCCGAAGCTCTTGCCGCCGCCGAAGCGCTTGGCCGCCGTGGCGTCGAGCGCGAAGGTCAGGCTGATACACAGCGCCATGAAAATGCTAAGCACACGTTGCATTGAGTGTTCCCGCTATGAAATGAGGAGGTACGCGCGCCATCCTGCCGAGCTGGGCAGGTGTTGGCGAGGGGTAGAATGTTACCGGCTTTTGCGTGCGGCGGTTCGTCGCGCCGTGCCGTGCCGCGCCGCAGGTGCGGCCGGCCGGCGGGGTTGGCTCAGCGCCAGTCGTAGAGTTCCTTTTCGGAAATCGCGTGCATCGCTTCGGCCTGCGCCTGGAAGGCTTTCATCGAGGCCCAGATGCGGCCGTTCAGCTCGCTCTGCGCCGCCAGCTCGCCGAGCACCTGCTCGGACTCGTTGCGCATGGCTTGCAGCACCTCGTCCGGGAAGCGCTTGAGTATCACGCCCTGCTGCTTGAGCTGATCGAGCGCCAGCGCGTTGTGATAGGTGTAGTCGTCGAGCATGTCGCGGCTGGCGGCGCGGGTCGCTTCGGTGAGGATCGCCTGCAGGTCCGCTGGCAGCTCGTCGAAGGCTTTCTGGTTGACCAGCAGTTCCAGCACCGCCTGCGGCTCCTGCCAGCCGGGGTAATAGTAGTAGCGCGCCGCCTTGTGCAGGCCGAAGGCCAGGTCGTTGTAGGGGCTGACCCAGTCGGTGGCGTCGATGGCGCCGGTCTGCAGCGCGGTGAACACCTCGCCGCCGGGCAGGTTGACGCTGGTCGCGCCGAGGCGCGTAAGGACTTCGCCGCCGAGGCCCGGCATGCGGATCTTCAGACCGCGCAGGTCGTCCAGCGTGTTGATTTCCTTGTTGAACCAGCCACCCATCTGCATCCCGCTGTTGCCAACCACCATCGGCAGCACGCCGAACGGTGCGTAGGCTTCTTCCCAGAGCGCCTGTCCACCACCCTTGCTGAGCCAGGCGTTCATCTCGATGGCGGAAAGGCCGAACGGCACCGAGGTGAAGAACTGCGCCGTCGGCACCTTGCCTTTCCAGTAGTAGGAGGCGCCGTGACCCAGCGCGGCGGTGCCCCGCGAGACGGCGTCGAAGACCTCCAGCGCCGGTACCAGCTCACCGGCGGCATAGACCTTGATGGTCAGGCGGCCGCCGCTCATGGTGGTGACGCGTTCGGCCAGGCGCTCGGCCGAGGTGCCCAGGCCCGGGTAGTTCTTCGGCCAGGCGGTGACCATCTTCCACTGATAGGTCTTGGCCGGTTCGCTGGCGGACTGGCCCGTGGCCGGCGCCTGCTCGTCCTTGCAGCCGGTAAGGAACAGGCCGGCGAGCAGGGCGGCGGCACCGAACAGATGGCGGCGTTTCATGGGGTGTGGAGGTCCTTGGTTCTGGTGGAAATCTGGCTCAGAGCGCTTCGAGCTTGGCGTAGCTGAGCATCAGCCACTTGCTGCCTTCATCCTCGAAATTCACCTGCACCCGCGCCTGGGCGCCGGAGCCCTCGAAGTTGAGGATGGTGCCCTCGCCGAACAGTGCATGGCGCACGCGCTGACCGAGGTTGAACGGAGTGTCCGGTACACCGGCACCGTCGAACAGCGAGCCGCCGCCCATGCTCTTGCCGCTGAACGAGCGCGTCACGGTGTTGCTCAGGCGCACTTCCTGAATCAGCGCCGGTGGAATCTCGCGGACGAAGCGCGAGATCTTGTTGTAGGTCTCGCTGCCGTACAGCCGACGGGTCTCGGCGTAGGTGATGACCAGCTGCTGCATGGCGCGGGTGATGCCGACATAGGCCAGGCGGCGTTCCTCTTCCAGACGGCCAGCTTCTTCCAGGCTCATCTTGTGCGGGAACAGCCCTTCCTCCATGCCGACCAGGAACACCAGCGGGAACTCCAGGCCCTTGGCGCTGTGCAGCGTCATCAGCTGCACACTGTCCTCATGCTCGCCGGCCTGCTGTTCGCCGGCTTCCAGCGAGGCGTGGTCGAGGAAGGCGGCCAGCGGTGACTGGACGTCGTCCTCTTCTTCGCTGTAGTTGTCGAAAGCGCGCGCGGCGGAGACCAGTTCCTCGAGGTTTTCCACCCGCGCCTGGGCCTTCTCGCCCTTTTCGTCACGGTGATAGGCGAGCAACCCGGACTGTTCGATGACCAGCTGCGCCATGCTGTGCAGCTGCATGCCCTCGACCTTCAGCGCCAGGGTGTCGATCAGCTCGACGAAGCCGTTCAGCGCACTGGCGGCGCGGCCCGAGACGAGCTTGGTACCGACCGCCTGATGCAGCGCGGCCCACAGCGACAGTTCCTGCTCGCGCGCCAGCTGACGCAGCGCCTCGACGGTCTTCTCGCCGATGCCGCGCGCCGGCAGGTTGATCACCCGCTCCAGTGCCGCGTCGTTGTGGCGTGTCTGGATCAGGCGCAGGTAAGCCATCGCGTTCTTGATCTCGGCGCGCTCGAAGAAGCGCTGACCGCCGTAGATGCGGTAGGGAATCTTCTCGCGCAGCAACGCCTCTTCCAGCACGCGCGACTGGGCGTTGGAGCGGTAGAGGATGGCGATCTCGCTGCGGCTCAGGCCGTCGCGGATGGCCTTTTCGATGCTCTCGACCACGTAGCGCGCTTCGTCGTGCTCGTTGAAGGCGGCGTACAGGCTGATCGGCTCGCCTTCGCAACCCTCGGTCCACAGCTCCTTGCCCAGACGGCCCTGGTTGTTGGCGATGAGTGCGTTGGCGGCCTTGAGAATGCAGGCTGTAGAGCGGTAGTTCTGCTCCAGGCGGATGGTCTCGGCGTCGGGGAAATCCTGGCTGAACTGCTGCAGGTTCTCGATCCGCGCGCCGCGCCAGCCGTAGATCGACTGGTCGTCGTCGCCGACCACCATCAGGCTCTCGCCGCCGCGGGCCAGGAGGCGCAACCAGGCGTACTGCACGGCGTTGGTGTCCTGGAACTCGTCCACCAGCACGTGACGGAAGCGCCGCTGGTAGTGCTCCAGCAGGCCCGGATGATTGCGCCAGAGGTCGAGGGCACGCAGCAGCAGCTCGGAGAAGTCGATCACCCCGGCGCGGGCGCAGGCCTGCTCGTAGGCTTCGTAGATCTTCAGCTGGGTGGCGAGGAACAGGTCGCCGCCGGCCTGGATGTTCTGCGGGCGCAGGCCTTCGTCCTTCTGCGCGTTGATCCACCACTGCGCCTGGCGCGCCGGCCAGCGCTGTTCGTCCAGGCCCAGCTCGCGGATCACCCGCTTGACCAGCCGTTGCTGATCGTCGGAGTCGAGAATCTGGAAATTCTGCTGCAGGTTCGCTTCCTGCCAGTGGGCGCGCAGCAGGCGGTGCGCCAGGCCGTGGAAGGTGCCGACCCACAGGCCCTGCGGGTTGACGTGCAGCAGCTGCTCGATGCGCTGGCGCATCTCCGCGGCGGCCTTGTTGGTGAAGGTCACCGAGAGGATCGAGTGCAGCGAGGCGTGTTCGACCTGGTGCAGCCAGGCGATACGGTGCACCAGGACGCGGGTCTTGCCCGAGCCGGCGCCGGCCAGTACCAGTTGACGCCCCAGCGGCGCGGCCACGGCCTGGCGCTGGGCATCGTTGAGGGAATTCAGGAGGAGAGAGAGATCGTCATGCATCGCGGCATTCTATGGGAAATGCCCGCGCTGCGCTCGCCCGGCGGTCCTGGCCGGCAGTCGGGCATCGAGCGGAGGCCCCGCTTCGCGCTAATGGCTGATTGACAGCCTTACCGTCGGTCAGCCAGCGTTCCGATCGTCATAAATTTGCCAATTCGGATAGGTCTTCGCGATAGCAACGTGCCATTATCGGTCGCTTCCAACCGCCGTCGACCACTTCGGGGATCATTACAAGAACAACAGCCATGACCGATTCCGTTCGCGCCCTTGACGCCTTCTCTGCCAGCGATGTCACCAGCGCTGACCTCAGACTGCCCGTTCGCCACGAGGGCGTCGAACGCACTCGCTTGCTGTATCGCGGCTCGCGCATTCCCGCGCTGCTCTCGCTGGTCGCGAGCGTGGCGTGCGTGCTGCTGCTGTGGCCCGAACGTGGCGGTATCGAGCTGGGCGCCTGGTTCATCTGGATGGTCGTGCTCGGGTTGCTGTGGCTGCGGCACGTCAACGCCTTCAGCCAGGCCACCGGCAGCGAGCAGGCGGCGCCGTCGTGGTATCGCTGCTTCCTGCTCGGCAGCGCGGCTTCGGCGCTCAGCCTGGGTTATGCGATGGTCGCGCTGGTGCCTCCGGCCGACTTTCTCCAGCAGGCGCTGCTCTACGGTCTGATCGGTTCGGTGGTGGTGGTCGCCAGCGTCGCCTACGGCGTCAGCCTGCCGGCCTTTCTCAGTTTCGCCGTGCCCTGCCTGCTGCCCTCCGGGCTGTACATGCTCACCACCGCGGATCCGCAGCAACAGGGTTGGGGTCTGCTGGCGCTGATCGTGCTGGCGACCCTCAGCCTGATCGCCTGGCAGATCAGCCGGATTGTCGGCGACGGTCTGGCGCAACGTCTGCACAAACTGGTGCTGATCGAGCGACTGGGCAGCGCGGCACGCCGTGCCGAGCAGCTGAACGCCGAGCTGGCGCGCGAAGTGGAACAGCGCCGCGCCGCCGAGCGGCAGCTACGGCGTGCCTACGACGGCCTGGAGCAACGGGTCGCCGAGCGCACCGCCGAACTCGCCCGGGTGGCTGACGAACTGCGGCAGAGCGAAGCGCGCCTGAGCCTGGCGCTGGAAGCCAGCGAGCTGGGCCTGTGGGACTGGGACCTGACGCAGGGCAAGGTGCATTACTCGCGCCTTGAGGTGTCCTTCGAGCTGGACGCCCGCCAGCGGCCGGACGCCGAGGGGCGACCGCTGCCCGATCTGCATCCGGACGATCTGCCCGGCGTGCGCGCCAAGCTGATCGCGCACCTCAAGGGCGAGACCGAGCTGTACGCCGTCGAATACCGCGCGCTGCGCGCCGATGGCAGCCACCTGTGGGTCGAGGATCGCGGGAGGGTAATCAGTCGCGACGCCGACGGACGCGCGCTGCGCATGCTCGGCACGCGACGCGATGTCAGCGATCTGCGTCGCCAGGCCGAACAGCAGCGACTGGCGGCCACGGTATTCGAGGCGGCAGGCGAGGGCATGGTGATCATGGATTCGCGCTTCCGCATCCTGGCGATCAACGATGCCTGCTGCGCGCTGTCCGGCTTCAGCCGCGAGGAGCTGCTCGGACGCAGTGCCGCACGGCTGGCCGGTTCGGCGGAATCGCAACGGCGCTACGCGGCGATGCGCGAGGCCCTGCAGCGCGACGGCAGCTGGCAGGGCGAGCTGCTGGAGGTGCGCAAGAACGGCGAGGTCTACCCGCAGTGGCTCCAGCTGCGCGAGGTGCGCGATGCGCTGGGCGGTACCTCTCATGTGGTCGGTTTCCTTTCCGACCTGACCGTGCGCCGCCAGGCCGAAGAGCGCCTGCGCTACCTGATGCATTACGACAACCTGACCGGGCTGGCCAACCGCAGCCTGCTCAAGGAGCGCCTGCGCGCCGCCTGTCTGCGCGCGCAGCAGAGCGGTCGCACGCTGGCGGTGCTGTACATCGATCTGGATCGCTTCAAGAACCTCAACGAAAGCCTCGGCCACGAGGCGGCGGATCGCCTGCTCGGCGAGATGTCGCGGCGCATCAGTCAGACCCTGGCCGAGGCCGATACCATTGCGCGGCTCTCCGGTGACGAATTCGTCGTGCTGCTGGAGGGCTACGGCAGCCTGTCGAGCCTCGCCCATCTGGGCAGCCGCCTGCTGACACGCGTGCGCAAACCGGTGACGGTCGCGGGGGAGGAGCTGGTGATCAGCGCCTCCATCGGCGTCAGCCTGATGCCGGACAACAGCCGCGATGCTGTGACCCTGCTGCGCCAGGCCAGCCGTGCGATGCAGCAGGCCAAGCATCTGGGCGGCAACACGCTGCAGTTCTTCACCGAGCGTGCACAGCGAGCGACCATCGATTACCTGCAAATGGAGAATCAACTGCGCAAGGCGCTCGTCGAGGGTCAGCTGGAGGTGTTCTATCAGCCGCGACTGACCCTGCTCGACGATCGTCTGGAAGCCGCCGAGGCGCTGGTGCGCTGGCGCCATCCCCAGCAGGGGCTGGTGGCGCCGGCGCAGTTCATCCCGCTGGCGGAGGAAACCGGGCTGATCATCCCGCTCGGCGAGTTCGTGCTGCGTGAGGCCTGCCGGCAGGCGCGCGAATGGCAGCGCTCCGGCCTGGCGGACATTCGCATCTCGGTCAACCTCTCCGTCAAGCAGCTGCGCCAGGGCAACTTCGTCAGTCTGGTGCGCCAGGTGCTGGAAGAAACCGGGCTGCCGGCGTCGATGCTCGAGCTGGAGCTGACCGAGAGCCAGCTGCTCGACGATATCGACAATGCCATCAACATCAGCCGGCAGCTGCGTGCGCTGGGCATCAAGTTGGCGATCGACGATTTCGGCACAGGCTATTCCTCACTCAGCTACCTCAAGCGCTTCCCGGTGGATTACGTGAAGATCGATCGCACTTTCATTTGTGAGCTGGAGCATTCGGCCGAGGACGCCGCGATCGTGCGCGCAATCATCGCGATGGCGCACAACCTGGAACTGCAGGTGGTGGCCGAGGGCGTGGAAACCCAGGCGCAGATGGATTTTCTCAAGGACCAGCGCTGCGATGAAATCCAGGGCTACCTCGTCAGTCGCCCGGTGCCCGCCGCCCAGCTTGCCGAACTGCTGGGTTAGCCGACGGCGAAAATCGCCTAGGTTTTGCGCGGCAAGAAGCGTGATTCCGGTCATGCGGTCGTCCCGCCATCATTGAATCGGGCATCGAGGTCGTTCAACCTTCGGCCTTCGCCTGACTCAAGGATGGAGGCCAAGGCATGCTGGATGCCAATCAAGCGCATATCACCCTCGCCGTTGCCGGCGTTGAAACCGACCTGCAAGTGCTCAGTTTCGACGGCCACGAAAAACTCAACCAGCCCTACCGCTTCGACATCGAGGTGGTCAGCGAGCGCCCCGATCTCGATCTCGAAACCCTGCTACATCGCCCGGCGTACCTCGCCTTCGGCCCGGCCGGCAAGGGCGTGCACGGGGTGCTGCAGCGCGTCCGCCATGGAGAATCGGGCAAGCGGCTGACGCGCTATAGCCTCAGCCTGCGCCCGCAGCTGGCCTACCTGGCGCACAGCTACGACCAGCGCATCTTCCAGCACCTCGGCGTGCCGCAAGTCATCGCGCAGGTGCTGGAGGCTCATGGCATCCAGGCCGATGCCTATCGCTTCCAGCTCGATCACGCGTATCCCCAGCGCGACTATTGCGTGCAGTACGACGAGAGCGACCTGCACTTCATCCAGCGACTGTGCGAGGAGGAGGGCATCAGCTTCCACTTCCAGCACAGCGAGGCCGGCCATGTGCTGGTGTTCGGCGACGATCAGACGGTGTTCGCGAAGCTGGCGCCGCTGGCCTACCAGCAGGATTCCGGGCTGGTCGCCGACCGCGCGGTCGTCAAGCGCTTCGGCGTACGCCTGGGAACCCGCAGCAGCCACGCCAGCCTGCGCGACTACGACTTCGAACAGCCCAGACTGCGGCTGGAGGCCGGCCATGGCAGCGAGTTCGCGCCGATACTGGAGGCCTATGACTATCCCGGCCGCTTCACCACCCGCGAGCGCGGCAAGCACCTGGCCAAACGCAATTTGCAGCGCCTGCGCGCGGACTACGAGCTGGCCGAGGGCGCCAGCGACGCCTATCTGGCGAGCGGTCACTTCCTCGCCCTCACCGACCATCCGCGTCCGTCGTGGAACGATCTCTGGCTGCTCACCGAAGTGCACCATCAGGGCCGACAGCCACAGGTGCTGGAAGAGTCGATCAGCACCGCCACAGCGGAAGGTGGCGACGCCGGCTTCCATCAGGGCTATCGCAACCACTTTGCCGCCACGCCGTGGGATGTCTTCTACCGCCCGCCGCGCGAACATCCCAAACCCAAGGTTCTCGGCAGTCAGACCGCCGTGGTCACTGGGCCCGCTGGAGAAGAAATCCACTGCGACGAGTACGGCCGCGTGAAGGTCCAGTTCCACTGGGATCGTCAGGGCCAAGCCGACGACAAGACCAGCTGCTGGCTGCGCGTCAGCTCCAGCTGGGCCGGCGACTGCTACGGCGGCATCGCCATCCCGCGGGTCGGCATGGAAGTGCTGGTGACCTTCCTCGAAGGCGACCCCGACCAACCGCTGGTCACCGGCTGTCTGTACCACAAGGAACACCAAGTCCCCTACGACCTGCCGGCGAACAAGACCCGCACGGTGTTCAAGACGCTCAGCTCGCCCGGCGGTGGCGGCTACAACGAACTGCGCATCGAAGACCGCAAGGGCGCCGAGCAGATCTACCTCCACGCCCAGCGCGACTGGGACGAGAACATCGAGCACGACCAGAAGATCCGCGTCGGCCACGAGCGCCACGACACGGTGGAAGCCAACAGCTACAGCGAGTTCAGGGCCGAGGAACACCGCACGACTCACGGCGACCGCAAGACCGAAATCAGAACCAGCGATCACCTCATCGTCGGCGACACCCAGCACGTCCGGATCGGCAGCGGGCAATTCATCGAAGCCGGCGATGAGATCCACTACTACGCCGGCAGCAAGGTCGTCATCGACGCCGGCATGGAACTTACCGCCAGCGGTGGCGGCAGCTTCCTCAAGCTCGACCCCAGTGGCGTTACGGTGAGCGGCGCGACGATCAAAATGAATTCCGGTGGCGCACCCGGTAGCGGCTCGGGGCTGAAGGTGCTTGCGTCCGCCCTGCCCAATGCGGCGGACAAGGCCCGCGCCGGCGCCAAGCCGAAGCTGGCGCTGGCCAACACCCAGCTGATGATGGCACGCAAGGCGCAGCAGATCGGCGCCAGCCGCTGCCCGATCTGCGAGGCCTGCAGGGACGGCATCTGCGACACGGGGCCGAGCGCATGAGCGATCCCCTGTACCAGTGGCTCGATGATCAGCGGGCGCAACAGCGACAGCTGCTACTCGTCATCGACGCCCTGGCCGAACCCAATCCCGTTCAGGAGCTGTTTGCCCGCGACCTGATGCACGATTACGTCAATCTCTACCATGCAACCGAGTTTGCCGACCTGGCGGATATCGGTCCGTGGCTGGTCGCCTTGAGCGAGTTCGATATCGGGCAGATCCAGCCGTTGCTCGATGCGCCCGAACGCAACTGGGGCTGGTTGGCCAGCGCCGACCGCGTCGAGCTGCCTGTCCTCGCGCAGCATTGGCGCGAACGCATGCAGGTAGATGAACAGGGACAGCGCTCGCTGTACCGATTCCAGGACAACCGGGTCATCGCCCGTCACCTTGCCGAGCTTGCAGCGCACCAGCAACCGTTGTTGCTGGGGCCTCTGGCGAGCGCCCTGTGCTGGGATGGTGAGCGCTGGCGGTGTTTCGATAACCCACGGCCAGGACAGTACGCGGCACCGTTCGAAGCCGCTTGGTTGGCCCAGCCCGAACCTGACAGCGTCGTGCGGGAAGTCCACCGCCATAACCTGACGCTTTGGCTGTGGCAGAACCATGCGGCGGCCACCGCGCGCCTCGCCGAAACCCGCGTGCTCAGCGATTGGCTGAGTGAGCAACTGGATAAGGCCGGCGTCTGGGGATGGCGGTCGCTGGAACACCTGCAGTTCCTGCTGCGTTATCAGCTCGACCCGGAACTCGCGGACCATCCCGCCTGGATTCCCGAAGAGCGGGAATCTCCTGAGGCGCATTTCGCTCGGCTCAACCAAGTGCTGCACGCCGCTTCTACTGCTCGGGATCAACAGTTATGAATCATTACCTCAAAGCATCCCGCATTCATGTGCTTTCACCGTTGCTGCTGGGTCTGTCCCTGAGTTCCTGCAGCGCATTGGGATCGTTCGGCGGTGAAACCTTTATCTTTGAAGGCGAGTTACCGGCCGATTTCTCGCTCAAGGCGCAAGCGGAATATGACGTTGCCAACGAATGTAACGGCAGTTGGCAGATCAAGACGTTCCAAACGAATTTCGAAGGTACTCCACAACAATACCGTTTCAAAATACCGGTCAACTACCGCTCCGGATTATGCGAAATGCAATTGGCAAAGGTGAAACTGTCTATAAACGGACGTTATGGCGAAAAAGACTGGCAGCAAACCTATGACAACGGGGGATTGGTCATAGTCGATAAACTTCCAGAGGGTGCTCCGGCGTTTGGAGGTGATGGGGTCCTTGCCAAGACGGCGGTGTGTTCTTGGCGGTTCCAGCTTAGTAAGGCTAAATCACGACAGGGGCAAATCAGTAAATTGCTCAACTGCCGGGGGGGCGGGGCGTACTTAGTCAGCGCAGAGTTACCGAGCAGAACGGTTAGATTAATATTTCAGGCTAATCCCGAAGAGAAGCCGTATCGGGACAATACTTGGATAAAAACTTCAAAGGGATGGAAGCCTTGCTTGCCCAAGGACGGTTGGCAGCAGTGTCAAAATCCGCCTGTATTCAAAACGTTTGAAATGAACGACCAAGAATGCAGCGTGTATCCAAATTGCACGGAATAATCAAGGATGAATAAAACAGCCGCAGCTACCCTTGAGTGCCCATTAAGGAATAATTGGATCAGTTTTCGCTTGGTGGATGAGCATGGGAATGGAAGCCCCTATGCTGGATTGTTATATAAGCTACATGGTAACCAAGGCCAGATTTTGGATGGAGTTTTGAATGGCGAAGGTTTTGCGAGAATCGAACATTTGTTATGTGGTCCTTTGATTCTCGATTTATCGATGTCGCCCCTAAAATACTCTGATCCGTGGTACGAAGAAATCTCGATTAGAGATGAGTTCAGTATTCCTGTAACGAATTTGCAAATCGCAGCTGAACAATCGACTTCCGGACCTCGCTGCCCCGATGGGCAGACATATCTAGCGGAAGCACGCGCATCACAAGAAAGTGCTCGTTTTTTTCGAGTGGAAGTGAGTGATTTTACCGAGGCTACCGGTCATCTACCCGAGGCAGACGAGGCTTGGCAGCCGCGCCCTCCAGCCATTCCCAAACGAAATGTTGGTTTGCCGGAAGAGCAACCGGGAATCGTGTTAATGGCAGAAAGCGCGCATTACGTACTCGAAGTCAAAGCCCTGCGCGCCTATAGCCCACTGTTTTCTAGGGATAAGGAGTTCTGTGCGTTGAACGCCTATCACCTGGCGGTGATGAGTGCGTTCGTCTACGCGCCGTTCAGCAAGGAGCCGGGATCGTTCGAGCGTTATGAATCGTCGCCGCCACCCTACACAACGCTCGGTAGCATTGGTCATGTATTGCAGAATCAGCTGGGGCGTCTGGTCAAGCCGACACAATTTAACGCCGCCGGGCCATACCATTTGCTCTGTGAGGAAGTGCCTTATTCCAAACGCCTGGAAATCATGCCGTACGATCCCGAGCGCTATGCGAAGGAGGCGGAGAAGGGCTGGAAGAACCCTGAGGACGTGCACTTTCTCTACGACAAGGACTCCAGTACCCAGGCATTCATCACCCACAACGACAAGATCGTGCTGATTTCGGTACGCGGCACCCAAGAGATGCTTGCCGACACCGGGCGCGACTTGGATGCGCGCCAAGTACCCTACGAGGGCGTAGGCCAAGCACACCGCGGCTTCCATGGCGGCTTTCTGGCGGCAAAGTCTTTTGTCGAGCGTTACTTGGAAGCGTTCTACACCGCTGAACATACGATCATCGTCTGCGGCCACAGCCTCGGTGGTGCTATCGCGCTGCTGCTTGCGGAGTGGCTTCGTCGAAAGTGGTCCGATGACGTTCAGCTCTATACCTTCGGCGCACCTCGCGCCGGCGACCGTGCGTTCGTCCGGGCCGCCCAGCCGTTGACCCACCATCGCATCGTCAATCACGACGATCCCATCCCGGCCTTGCCGCTGCCGTGGATGGATGCGGAGTGGAGGCTGGCGTTGCCCGGTACCGCGCTACTGTTCAGCTCGCCGGTGGCGGGCATCGTGCTGTTGCTCGCAGGACTGGTGAATCTGCACGGCGATCCCTACGAGCATCATGGAGAGCAGCGGCACTTCATGCCGCGCAAGCCGGGCGGCGGAAGCGAGGCAGCCATTCTCTGGCAGCCGGGCTGTGCGCTGATCGACGAGCAGACCTGTGCGCACTACATGGGCGAGATTGCCCTCGACGGGGATATGCCGGAGCGCGTGCCGCTGTCCGGGGCGCATCACTCGAGCGATAGCGGCTACGCCCGCGCAGCGTTGACGACGCTGCTGCGCTGGCATGACAGCGTCGAAAAACGCCAGGGCGCATTGTTCACCGACAGTGAAGTCCGCGATATCCACGCCCAGGTGAAGAATGTCCGACAGCTTCTCGAGAGTTGGCAGCCGCGCTCCTTCAATGAGTTCCGCTGGAAGGTCCGGCGCAGCGGCGACATGCGCTTCTATGGCAAGAGCGATCTGGAGCTGCGCGCCATCTACGCCGACGCGCTGCAGAAAGGCGAGCAGCTTCGCAACGAGCAGGAACAGGCTTTGTCGCGGGCGCAGCAGCGTCTGTTGGCTCAAGCCGCGCGGGTGGTTACGCCGCGCAGCGTCCTGGGTGAATTTGCCGGGCGGGCGGATGTGGTCGAGCTGTTCGCCCAGTGGCAGACCCTGAAAGAGCACCAGGCGGCGCAGAAGCTGGCGGGACTCGCTGCCAGACCGACACCCAGCTACGCCTAGCGGCTCGACGCGGTTGGTCGACTGCCGGCGCGCTCGCTGAAGCCGGGCGCGCCGAACACAGGGCCTGAATTATCGGTTCGCCTGCCGATGGCAGTACGTGCCGACTTACCCTCTCGTTGTGCCGCCCTCCAGTTCGCGCATCAGCAGCCCGTAGGCCAGCTCGACATTCTCGGGCACCGGCAGGTAGACGGTGTGGCCATCGCCCGGCGCGACGTCGATGGACTCGCCGCGGCTGTTCTCCAGTTTTTCCAGGCGCAGGTTGAGATTGCCCTGTGGGGTCATCAGCTCAAGTCGGTCGCCGACGGCGAAACGGTTCTTCACCTTCACCTCGGCCAGGCCGTTGCGGCGCTCGCCGGTCAGTTCGCCGACGAACTGCTGGCGTTCGGAGAGCGAGAAGCCGCGCTCGTAGTTCTGGTATTCGTCGTGCACGTGGCGGCGCAGGAAACCCTCGGTGTAGCCGCGGTGGGCCAGCGATTCGAGGGTGTCCATCAACGACCTGTCGAACGGCCGGCCGGCCAGGGCGTCGTCGATGGCCTTGCGGTAGACCTGCGCGGTGCGCGCCACGTAGTAGTGGCTCTTGGTGCGACCCTCGATCTTCAGCGAGTGCACGCCCATCTGCACCAGCCGCTCGACGTGCTGCACGGCGCGCAGGTCCTTGGAATTCATGATGTAGGTGCCGTGCTCGTCCTCGGTGGCCTCCATGAATTCGCCGGGGCGCGAGACGTCTTCGAGCAGGAATACCTTGTCCGTCGGCGCGCCGACACCCAGGGTCGGGTTGTCCTGTGCCTCGACCTGCTGCACGGCGATGGGCTCGTAGAGGTGGACCGAGTTGCCCAGTTCATCCTCCTTGGCCTCGTGGGTTTTGTATTCCCAGCGGCAGGCGTTGGTGCAGGTGCCTTGGTTGGGGTCGCGCTTGTTGATGTAGCCCGACAGCAGGCAGCGGCCGGAATAGGCCATGCACAGCGCGCCGTGAACGAAGACTTCCAGCTCCATGTCCGGCGCCTGTTCGCGGATCTCGCCGATCTCCTCCAACGACAGTTCGCGCGAGAGAATCACCCGGCTGACGCCCTGGCTTTCCCAGAACTTCACCGTGGCCCAGTTCACCGCGTTCGCCTGCACCGAGAGGTGGATGGTCTGCTGCGGGAAGTGCTGGCGCACCAGCATGATCAGGCCGGGGTCGGACATGATCAGCGCATCCGGACCCATCGCCACCACCGGCTCCAGATCCCTGATGAAGGTCTTCAGCTTGGCGTTGTGCGGGGCGATGTTGACCACCACGTAGAACTGCTTGCCCAGCGCATGGGCCTCGTCGATGCCCAGCTTGAGGTTGGCGTGGTCGAACTCGTTGTTGCGTACGCGCAGGCTGTAGCGTGGCTGCCCCGCGTAGACCGCGTCGGCGCCGTAGGCGAAGGCGTAGCGCATGGATTTCAGCGTGCCGGCGGGTGACAGCAGCTCGGTACGGCGGGTGGTACTCATGGGGGCGGGACTCGCAGGGGCATCGAAGCGCGGCATTCTACTGCGCTCGTGCCCGGAGTGCGCGGCCAATGGGCGGATCGGCGGTCGTGCAGGGCGCCCCGTCTGGCGGAGCGCCCGCTGGCCTCAGGTGGGCGATGCCTCCTTGAGCATCTCGTAGAGGCGGTCCTTGAGCTGCAGTTTTTCCTTCTTCAGGGTTTCGACTTCGCTGTCGGTGCCGGGGATGATGCGCGCCTCGATGTTCTTGACGCGCTGGTCCAGCTCGTTGTGCTCGTCGAACAGGCGGGCGAACGCCCGGTTCTCAGCCTTCAGGCGGGTGATCAGATCGCGGTATTCGGGAAACATGGAAACTCCTGCGTGGTGGGTGAGCTGCGCGCGGTCGGCCACGCCACGCAAGGTGCACACGTGAACCGTGACCGGCTTCCTGACTCCATGCTCTGCCCGGCGCCCGCGGGGGGTATTGACCGGCGTCAGCCGCTGCCGTGAAAGCCGCCGCAAAGCAAAACGCCGGACAATGCCCGGCGTTTTGGCGAGTGCCTCGAAGGCTCAGGCGGCGGCGATCACATCGCCATGGTTCTCCGGCTCGATCAGCGCACGGTGCAGCGCGGCGATGGCGGCGGCATAGTCTTCCTCATTGACCACGCACTGCATCTCCACCTGGCGGATCGACTGGTGCAGCGCCTGGATGCTGATACCGGCCTCGGCCAGTGCCGTGGCGGTACGCGCGAGGATGCCCTTGACCTTGAGGTTGGAGCCGATCGCCGACACCACGGCGACGTTGTGCATGGTCACCTCGGCCGCCGGGAAGCGCTCCTCGATCAGCCGCGCGGCGCGGTTGATCGCCTTGCGCGAGCCGCTGACGTAGTAGGTGATGCTGTTGGCATCGCAGCCCTTGTTGATCACGTACAGCTTGAGCTGCTTGAGCAGCTTGCTGATCTCGATGTCGTGCTCGGGGTCGCCGAGCATTTCCTGGTCGAACACTTCGATGCCGAAGACATCCTTGCGCCCGGCGATGATCTCCACGCAGGGCCGCGCGCTGCAGTAGCCCTGGCTGATCAGCGTGCCGCCGTGCTCGGGCTCGAAGGCGTTCTTGATGCGCAGTTCGATGCCGGCGCGACGCAGCGTGCGCGCGGCGCGCGGGTGGATCGCTTCCATGCCGAGGTTCGACAGCTGGTCGGCGACGTCGTAATTGGTGCGGCCGATGGTGACTACCTTGTCGACGCCGACCAGGTTCGGGTCGGCGCTGCTGAGGTGGAATTCCTTGTGGATGATCGCCTCGCGCGCGCCGGTGGCGGCGGCGATCTGGGCGAAGGTGATCTCGCTGTAGCCGCGGTCGAAGGTGTTCATCAGGCCTTCGGCGCAATGCGCGTAGCCGGTGGCGATGATCAGTTCGCGGCTGAGGTCGAGGCCGGCGAAGCTCTGCGCGATCATCGTCTCGAACGGCAGTGGCTTGTCCATCTGCCAGCCGCTGAGGTCGACCAGCCGTGCATTGATGTCGCGCTGGCGGAGCGCCAGCACACTGTTGAAGGCACTGTGCGCCTCGCCGAGCGAGGCAAGCATCTCGCGCACCTTCATCAGGTTCTCGCTGAGCTGGAAATGGCCGTAGCTGCACAGCTTGTGCAGGCTGTCCATGCAATCGCGGGCGTCGTTGATGCGCTCGTTGACGAAGCGGTCGGCGGCTTGCAGCTCGGGCGTGCCGGTGAACAGCTCGGCGTTCTTCTCCAGCATGCGCTGGCGCACGGTCTCCAGCGCTTCGCGCCAGGCTTCGTCGTTGTGCGCCTCGGCGAAGCGCTGGTAGACGCCCGGCTCGCCGGTCTTCTTGTGCTCGAGCAGCAGGTTGGTCATGCCGCTGTAGGCCGAGACGACGAACACGCGCTGGTACAGCGCGTCACCCTGGCGCGAGCCGATGAAGATGTTGTCGAGCAGTTCGTCGAAGCGGCTCATCGACGTGCCGCCGATCTTTTCCACGGTATGCATCTATTTATTACGTCCGCATCTGGCAGGCCGCTGGCAGGCCGCGCGCGGGAGCGCCGGCGGTCAACGAGCTGGAAATGGATTCATCCCCCGGCCGTGTGGCACCGCCGGGGTCGGGTCGTCATCAGACGCACCCGAACGCCTCAAGGATACTGTTGCGGCTGAATGTCGAGCGGCTTGAATGTCTCGCGCTCGGCGACGAACGCCGGGCGCGGCTTGTGCGCGCAGAACGGAGCCAGCAGCGCATTATCCACATGGTTGTAGACGTAGAACAGATTGCTCCGCGCACTGGGCGTGATATTGCCGTTGGAGCCGTGCATGGTGTTGCAGTCGAAGAACACCACGCTGCCGGCCGGGCCGGTGGCGCAGTCGATGCCGAAACGGCTGGCCAGCTCGCTCAGGCTGTTCTGGTCGGGCACGCCGATCTCCTGCTTGCGCAGGGATTTCTCGTAGTGATTCTCCGGCGTGGCGCCGACGCAGCGCACGTAGTGGCGGTGCGAACCGGGCATCAGCATCAGCGGGCCATTGTGCGGCTCGTTGTCGGTCAACAGGATCGAGCAGGACAGGCAGCGCATGCGCGGCATGCCGTCCTCGACGTGCCAGGTCTCGAAATCCGAATGCCAGTAGAACTCCTTGCCGCTGAAGCCGGGTTTGAAGTTCATCCGCGACTGATGCACGTAGACGTCGCCGCCGAGGATGAAGCGGGCGATGCCGGCGATGCGCTCATCGGCGGCGACGCGGGCGAACAGCGCGTTGTCCTTGTGGATGGCGAACACCGAGCGGATCGCGCCGCTGTCGGGTTCCTGGATGGTCTTGCCGGAGTCGGCGACGGCCGGATCCCGGCGCATGCGCTCGAGTTCGGCGCGAAACAGCGCCACTTCCGCGGCACTGAACAGATTGGGGATGACCAGGTAGCCGTCGCGCTCGAAGCGTTCGATCAGCTCGGCGGCGATCGGCGCGTTCTCCAGGTCGCTGCGGTAGACGACCGGGTCCAGACGGTCCTGCCAACGCGGCTGGTCCTCGTGGCGCGAGGGATACAGGTCGGCTTGCATAGGCTGCACGCTTGCCTCCTTTCTTGTAGTGGCGGGGCGGCATGCTCGCCGCCCCGGTGAATCAGACGGTTTCGGCCTCCAGCGGATAGACGCCGCTGGCGTCGTGCACTTCGCGGCCGTTGAGCGGCGGGTTGAACACGCAGGCCAGCTTCATGTCCTCGCTGCCGCCACGCAGCAGGTGCTCGTCATGCTGATCCAGCACGTACAGCGTGCCCGGCTCGATCTTGTAGATCTTGCCGTCGGCGAGGGTTTCGATCTCGCCGTTGCCGCTGATGCAGTACACCGACTCGAAGTGGTTCCGGTAGTGGATGTGTGTCTCGCTGCCGGCGTAGATGGTGGTGATGTGGAAGGAGAAACCGACGTTGTCCTCCTTGAGCAGCATGCGGGTGCTGTCCCAGGTGCCGGTCTGGCTGTGGACCTTGCGCTCGGTCTTTTCGCATTCGGCGAGGGTTCTGACGATCATCTGCAAATACCTCAGGAAGCCTGGTTCGCGGTCTGTTCGCTCATCACGGCGGCGAACGCCTTGTCGAGGATGGCGAGCGCCTTGTCGATCTGGTCGTCGCCGATCACCAGCGGGCAGAGGCACTTGACCACTTCGCTGTGGGCGCCGCTGGTCTCGATCACCAGACCGTTATCGAAGGCGTGACGGCAGACGGCGGCAGCGATCTCGCCATCCGGGCAGCTGATGCCGAGCATCATTCCGCGGCCCTTGAGGAACAGCGAATCCGGGCCGTGGCGGCGGATGATGCGCTGCATGCCGTCGGCGATGCGCTTGCCCTTGGCCTTCACGCTGCTGGCGAACGTGTCGTTCTGCCAGAAGTGCTCCAGCGCCGCGGCGGCGGTGACGAAGGCGTGGTTGTTGCCGCGGAAGGTGCCGTTGTGTTCGCCCGGCTGCCACTGGTCCAGCTCCTGGCGCAGCAGCACCATGGCGAACGGCAGGCCGTAGCCGGACAGCGACTTGGACAGGGTGACGATGTCCGGCTGGATGCCCATCTCCTCGAAGCTGAAGAAGCTGCCGGTGCGGCCGCAGCCGGCCTGGATGTCGTCGACGATCAGCAGCATCTCGTGCTTGCGGCAGAGCTTTTCCAGCTTGCGCATCCACTCGGCCGAGGCGACGTTCAGGCCGCCTTCGCCCTGCACCGTCTCGACGATCACCGCGGCCGGCTTGTCGATGCCGCTGGAGGGGTCGGACAGCAGCTTGTCCATCATGCCGATGGTGTTGGTCTTGTCGCCGAAGTAGTTGGCGTAGGGCATGCGACTGACATCGCTGAGGCCGGTGCCGGCGCCGCCGCGGTGGTGCTGGTTACCGGTCGCGGCCAGCGCGCCGATGCTGCAGCCGTGGAAGCCGTTGGTGAAGCTGATGATGTTGTTGCGCCCGGTGACCTTGCGCGCCAGCTTCAATGCCGCCTCGACCGCATTGGTGCCGGTCGGGCCGGTGAACTGCATGCGGTAGCTGCCCATGCCGCGCGGCTCGAGAATCAGCCGGTTGAAGGTGTCGAGAAAGCGCGCCTTGGCCGCGGTGTACATGTCCAGGCCGTGGGTGATGCCGTCGCGCTCGATGTAGTCGAGCAGCGCCTGCTTGAGCACCGGGTGGTTGTGCCCGTAGTTGAGTGTGCCGGCGCCGGCGAGGAAATCGATGTAGTGCGTGCCGTCCTGAGTAATCAGCTCGGCACCGAGCGCCTGGTTGAAAACCACGGGGAAGGAACGGCAGTAGCTGCGAACCTGGGATTCGTTCAGTTCAAAGGTGTTCATGCGTGCTCCTTGAGCTCTTCTTCTAGGTGGGAAACGGTGAACGGACCGGCGCGGTAGAGCACCTCGTCCTCGTGCTGTCCGGCGAAATGCGTGTCGCGGGCGAACAGCGTGCGCGTCGTGCAATTGGCGTCGAGGCGGTCGAAGGCGCGCTTGAACAGCGCCTGCGACGCCGCGTTGTCCGGCGAGATGGTGGTTTCCATGAAACGTACGCCGTGTTCGCCAGCGACGCGGGCGGTCAAGGCCAGCAGCATGCGCAGGGCCAGCCCCTGGCCACGCATCGAGGCGTCGACGGCGACCTGCCAGACGAACAGCGTGTCCGGCCGTGAGGGCGGGCGATAACCGGAGATGAAGCCGACCAGGCGGCCGTCGGCGGTTTCGGCGGCGATGGCGGTGTCGGCGAAGTCGGAGCACTGCAGCAGGTTGCAGTAGACCGAGTTCCTGTCGAGGGGCTGGCAGCGCGCTACCAGCTGATGGAGGTTGTAACCGTCGCTGTCGGTTGGACGACGGAGCATTACGGTGGCAAAACTCAAAACAACTCCTTTCGGTTGATTCAGTCCTTTTTCAGGGTAAACACATCGAAAAGATTATCTCAACCCGCTGCGCCGATATTGGCCGCGAGTCGGCGGATATGAACTCGTAGAATATCCACGGATAACGGTAAGTTACCGAAGGTGATTCAACGTGTTTCACGGCGCCAATTTGAACGAGATACGGAGGTCGATGTCGAAGTTGAACTTGGCGTTCGCGCAAAGTTCCATGCGAATGGCGGGAATGTAGGCTAAAGGCCGCGTACGGCGTGGCTTTGCAGCGGATTCAATTGCAGTGCTGGCAGTCTCGAGAACGGCGGAAAGTTGCCGCAGAACTATCTGGCCGATATGGCATAGCATGCGGTTGAATATCGCGAAGCAACTGCTGGATGAACTTGGCGTGGTTCACTGGCTAGCGAGCGCCCTCATCTGGGGCGTTGCCGGAAAGTTGATCTTGTGTGATGTGACGTAGGATGCGGGAAGTTCCTGCGAATCATCTGGCGGCATATCGGCCATATATGCCGCGCAGTATGGCGTGATTCGCGCGCGCAGTTCACCCAGTGCGCGCGGAGCGCCTCAATGCGACCAGCCGCGACCCTGGCGTTCGATGAACTGGTGGGCCTGTTCCGGGCCGTCGCTGCCGGCGGGGTAGGGGCGCGGTTTGCGGTAATGGCCCTGCCAGCCGCGCAGGATGGGATCGACCCACTGCCAGGCCGCTTCCACCTCGTCGCGCCGCATGAACAGCGTGGAATCGCCCTCGATCACGTCGAGCAGCAGGCGCTCGTAGGCGTCCCAGCGGCGGCTGCTGCTGAAGGCGTGCGCCAGGTTCAGATCCAGTTCCACTGGTTCGAGCTGCATGCCCTTGCCCGGCGCCTTGGCCATTAGCTGCAGGCCGATGCATTCCTCCGGCTGCAGGCGGATCACCAAGCGGTTGGCTTCGCCCTTCTTGAACAGCAGGTGCGGCACCGGTTTGAAGGTGATGATGATTTCCGAGCGCTTGCGCGCCATGCGCTTGCCGGTGCGCAGGTAGAACGGCACGCCGGCCCAGCGCCAGTTGTCGATTTCGGCCTGCACGGCGACGAAGGTTTCGGTATCGCTGTCGTTGTCGATGCTGGGCTCGAAGTAGTAGGCCGGTACGTCGTGGCCGCCGATCTGGCCGGCGCCGTATTGGCCGCGCACGGTCTTGTCGAGCACGTCCATGCCAGTGATCGGCTTGAGCGCCTGCAGCACCTTGACCTTCTCGTTGCGCACCGACTCGGCGTCGAAGCGCACCGGCGCCTCCATCGCCACCAGGCAGAGCAGCTGCAGCAGGTGGTTCTGCAGCATGTCGCGCATGGCGCCAGCGTGGTCGTAGTAGCCGCCGCGGTTCTCCACGCCGAGCGTTTCCGCCACGGTGATCTGCACATGATCGATATGCCCGGCGCGCCAGATCGGCTCGAACAGCGCGTTGGCGAAGCGCAGCGCCATGAGGTTCTGCACGGTTTCCTTGCCCAAGTAGTGGTCGATCCGGTAGATGCGCGACTCGGCGAACACCGCGCCGATCGCCGCATTGATCGCGCGCGCCGATTCCAGCGAGTGGCCGATGGGTTTCTCCAGCACGATGCGCGCGTTTTCCCCGGCCAGTCCGGCGCTTTCCAGATGGCTGGCGATGGGCTCGAACAGGTCCGGCGCGGTGGCCAGGTAGTAGACCCGCACGCGCCTGTCACCGCTGCCCAGGTGGTGCGCCAGGCGGACGAATTCGCCGCGCTGGCTGGCGTCCATGGCGAAATAGTCCAGCCGCTGGGCGAAGGCCTGCCAGGTGTCGACGCTGAAGTCGCTGCGCGCGACCTGCGCGCGGCAGTGGCGTTCGGCCAGGGCCAGATAGCCGGCGCGGTCGAGCTTCTTGCGCGCCAGCGCGAGAATCCGCACGTCGCTGTGCAGGCGGCCGTCGCGGTGCAGGTGATAGAGCGCCGGCAGCAGCTTGTGCAGGGTCAGGTCGCCGGTTCCGCCGAACACGAGCATGTCACAGGAAATCGACACGGGAGCACTCCTGGAGGCCAAAAAGGGGGCGTCGCGGCGAGGCTTGTAGTATAACTACCGCCCCACTACAACCCGCTGATGGTCGAGCGGCGCTGCGGCGCCCGGGCCATCGCCCGCGAGCATAAGCGAGTCCGCCACGTGAATCTGCTGCAACACATCGCCCAATCGAGAAGTCTGTTGAGGAAGTCGGAACTGAAGGTGGCCGACCACGTCCTGCTCGATCCGGCGTCGGTGATGCACAGTTCGATGGCCGATCTGGCCCATGCGGTGGGTGTCAGCGAGCCGACCATCGTGCGTTTCTGCCGCGCCATCGGCTGCCAGGGCTTCCAGGACCTCAAGCTGAAACTGGCGCAGAGCCTGGCCGCCGGCGCCAGCTTCGGCCAGTTCGCCATCAGCGAGAACGACTCGGTGATGGATGTCAGCCTGAAGATTTTCGACACCACTCTGCACACCCTGATGGAGGTGCGCGAGCGCCTCGATCCGCAGGCGCTGGAACGCGCCATCGAGGCCTGCGCCAAGGCCGAGCGGGTGGAGTTCTACGGCTTCGGCGCGTCCGGCGCGGTGGCCACCGATGCCCAGCACAAGTTCTTCCGGCTGCTGCTGTCGGCGGCAGCGTATTCCGACCCGCACATGCAGGCGATGTCGGCGGTGACGCTCAAGCCCACCGACGTGGCGATCTGTATCTCGCAGTCGGGACGCTCCAAGGACCTGCTGATCACCGCCAACGTGGTGCGCGAATCCGGCGCCACGCTGATCACCCTGTGCCCGAGCCAGACGCCGCTCGCCGAGCTGGCGACCATCAACCTGGCCATCGACGTGCAGGAAGACACCGAGATCTACACCCCGCTGACCTCGCGCATCGCCCATCTGGTGGTGATCGACGTGCTGGCGATGGGCGTGGCGATGGCGCGCGGCCCGAGCCTGGTCAACCACCTCAAGAGCGTCAAGCGCAGCCTGCGCAGCCTGCGGCTGTCGCCCAAATCGGTGAAGCACGACGACTGAACGGGCGCGTTCATCGCTCGTTCAACGCACTGTCTTCAAGGCGTCATCTGACGGTCCGATGCTGGGTTTCCCGATACCCGTCCTGGGAGACCGCCCATGTACCCGTATACCGACCTTCCGCCGTCCGACTCCAAGGCCCGCCGCAAGGAGCAGGACGTGCGGCGTATGCAGTTCCGTCGCGCCATCGAGAGTTACGCCGAGGAGCGCCGTCTGCACGCGCTGCTGGACCCGTTCGCCGAGCCGGCCGCATTCACCGCGCAGCGGGCTTGGGCGGAGAACCGCCGAAGCGCGCGGCCAGCGCACTGACCTGCGCGCGCTGGTCACGGATGAAGGCGAAGAACGCCTGGGCCACCGGGCTCAGGCGTTTGCCGCGGGCATGCGCGACGCACCAGCTGCGGTAGAGCGGTAGCTCATCCACCGGCAGCTCGCGCAGCAGGCCGTGGGTCAGTTCCAGCGTCACCGCATGGCGCGGCAGCAGCGCCACGCCGAGGCCGGCGATCACCGCTTCGCGCAGCGCATCGAGCGAAGCGATCTGCACGGTCTGGGCGAAGTGCGCACGCTTCTGCTGGAAGTATTCCTCGCACGCCTTGCGCGTGCCCGAGCCGGGTTCGCGCACTAGCAGCGGATAGGCTGCCAGGTCCTGCAGCGACAGCCGGCTGGCCTGGCACAGCGGGTGTTCCGGCGGCGCCACGGCGACGATCGGGTTGTTGAGGAACGGCAGGAATTCCAGCGCGACCTCCGAAGGCATCAGCGACATGATCACCAGATCGTCGCGGTTGTCCGACAGCCGCTTGATCACCTGCGCACGGTTGACCACGCTCAGCTGCAGGCTGACGTCCGGGTGCTGGCGGCGAAATGCGGCGAACAGGTGCGGTACGAAGTATTTGGCGCTGGATTCCACCGCCAGATTGAGCTGGCCCTGCAGCGAGCCCTGCAGGTCGGTCAGCTGCATGTCGAGGCTGTCGAGACGGGCGAAGATGTCGCTGCTGGCGCGCTTGAGCGCCTCGGCGGCTTCGGTCAGGTAGAGCTTCTTGCCGACGTACTCGAACAGCGGCTGACCGACCAGCTCTTCGAGCTGGCGAATCTGCAGGCTCACCGCCGGCTGGGTCAGCGCCATTTCCTCGGCCGCACGGCTGTAGGAGCGACTTTCGCAGACGGCGCCGAACACCTGCAGCTGGCGCAGCGTCATGCGCATCAGGGACTTTCGCATGAGGGTTCTCCGGCGCCCGGGCGCCTGGCAAACAAACGAATTTTTACTGTTCGAGCGGTCAGCTCAGCGCGCCGCAGCCCGGTAACGCCGGT
This sequence comes from Stutzerimonas sp. 21-1, assembly GCF_056336065.1. Lineage (NCBI taxonomy): Bacteria > Pseudomonadati > Pseudomonadota > Gammaproteobacteria > Pseudomonadales > Pseudomonadaceae > Stutzerimonas > Stutzerimonas sp. 21-1. Next base: position 211,406 of record NZ_CM150500.1, read on the forward strand.
ATCTGCACGCATGTATAAGTTTTCACTTATCCATAAGCAAACAATTATTTATTTTCGGTAATCGATAAGCGAGGCGTAGGGTAAAAACGCTCGCCGAGGCGGGCGCTTCCCGACCCGTGCTGCGGGTCGCCTGCTCATCGATCCGAGGAAGACAGCGTGATCAAGAAGCTGCTGATCGCCAACCGCGGGGAAATTGCGGTGCGCATCGTGCGTGCCTGTGCCGAAATGGGCGTTCGCTCGGTGGCGGTGTTCTCCGAGGCCGACCGCCATGCGCTGCACGTCAAGCGCGCCGACGAGGCGTATTCCATTGGTGAAGACCCGCTGGCCGGCTACCTGAACCCGCGCAAGCTGGTGAACCTGGCGGTGGAAACCGGCTGCGATGCGCTGCACCCGGGCTACGGCTTCCTCTCCGAGAATGCCGAACTGGCAGAAATCTGCGCCGAGCGCGGCATCCGTTTCGTCGGTCCGAGCGCCGAAGTCATCCGCCGCATGGGCGACAAGACCGAAGCGCGGCGCAGCATGATCAAGGCCGGTGTGCCGGTCACGCCGGGCACCGAAGGCAACGTCGCCGACCTCGCCGAGGCGCTGCGCGAAGCCGAGCGTATCGGCTACCCGGTGATGCTCAAGGCCACCTCCGGCGGCGGCGGCCGCGGCATTCGTCGCTGCAACTCGCAGGCAGAGCTGGAATCGGCCTACCCGCGGGTGATTTCCGAGGCGACCAAGGCCTTCGGCAGCGCCGAGGTGTTCCTCGAGAAATGCATCGTCGAGCCCAAGCACATCGAGGCTCAGGTGCTGGCCGACTCGTTCGGCAACACCGTGCACCTGTTCGAGCGCGACTGCTCGATCCAGCGGCGCAACCAGAAACTCATCGAGATCGCCCCCAGCCCGCAGCTGACTCCCGAGCAACGCGCCTACATCGGCGACCTCGCGGTCAAGGCGGCCAAGGCGGTGGGCTACGAGAACGCCGGCACCGTGGAGTTCCTGCTCGCCGATGGTGAGGTGTACTTCATGGAGATGAACACCCGCGTGCAGGTGGAGCACACCATCACCGAGGAAATCACCGGCATCGACATCGTCCGCGAGCAGATCCGCATCGCCGCGGGCCAGCCGCTGTCGGTCAAGCAGGAAGACATCCAGTACCGCGGCTATGCGCTGCAGTTCCGCATCAACGCCGAGGACCCGCGCAACAACTTCCTGCCGTGCTTCGGCAAGATCACCCGCTACTACGCGCCCGGTGGCCCCGGCGTGCGCACCGACACGGCGATCTACACCGGCTACACCATCCCGCCGTACTACGACTCCATGTGCCTGAAGCTGGTGGTCTGGGCGCTGACCTGGGAAGAGGCGCTGGCGCGTGGCTCGCGCGCGCTGGACGACATGCGCGTGCAGGGCGTGAAGACCACCGCCACCTACTACCAGCAGATTCTTGCCAACCCGGATTTCCGCAGCGGCCAGTTCAACACCAGCTTCGTCGACAACCACCCGGAGCTGCTGCACTACTCGATCAAACGCAAGCCGGGCGAACTGGCCCTGGCCATCGCCGCTGCCATTGCCGCCCACGCAGGCCTGTGAGGAACGACCCATGACTGCTCAGAAGAAAATCAGTGTTACCGACACCATCCTGCGTGACGCGCACCAGTCGCTGCTGGCGACCCGCATGCGCACCGAAGACATGCTGCCGATCTGCGACAAGCTCGACCGCGTCGGCTACTGGTCGCTGGAAGTCTGGGGCGGCGCCACCTTCGACGCCTGCGTGCGCTTCCTCAAGGAAGACCCGTGGCAGCGCCTGCGCCAGCTCAAGGCCGCACTGCCCAACACCCGCCTGCAGATGCTGCTGCGCGGGCAGAACCTGCTCGGCTACCGCCACTACAGCGACGACGTGGTCGAGGCCTTCGTCGCCAAGGCCGCGGAGAACGGCATCGACGTGTTCCGCATCTTCGATGCGATGAACGACGTACGTAACCTGGAAACCGCCATCCGCGCGGTGAAGAAGGCCGGCAAGCACGCCCAGGGCACCATCGCCTACACCACCAGCCCGGTGCACACCATCGACGCCTTCGTCGAGCAGGCGCGGAAGATGGCGGCGATGGGCATCGACTCGATCGCCATCAAGGACATGGCCGGCCTGCTCACGCCGTACGCCACCGGCGCACTGGTCAAGGCGCTGAAGGAGGCGCTGCCGCAGCTGGACGTGGTGGTGCACTCGCACGACACCGCCGGCGTGGCCAGCATGTGTCAGCTCAAGGCCGTGGAAAACGGTGCCGACCGCATCGACACCGCCATCTCGTCGATGGCCTGGGGCACCAGCCATCCGGGCACCGAGTCGATGGTCGCCGCGCTGCGTGACACGCCGTACGACACCGGCCTCGATCTGGAACTGCTGCAGGAGATCGGCCTGTACTTCTACGCGGTGCGCAAGAAGTACCACCAGTTCGAGAGCGAATTCACCGGCGTCGACACCCGCGTGCAGGTAAACCAGGTGCCCGGCGGGATGATTTCCAACCTCGCCAACCAGCTCAAGGAGCAGGGCGCGCTGCACCGCATGGACGAAGTGCTGGCGGAGATTCCCAAGGTGCGCCAGGACCTCGGCTTCCCGCCGCTGGTCACCCCGACCTCGCAGATCGTCGGCACCCAGGCGTTCTTCAACGTGCTCGCCGGCGAACGCTACAAGACCATCACCAACGAGGTGAAGCTCTACCTGCAGGGCCGCTACGGTCAGGCCCCGGCACCGGTGTGCGAGCGCCTGCGCTTCATGGCCATCGGCAGCGAGGAAGTCATCGAATGCCGTCCGGCCGATCTGATCGCGCCGGAGCTGGACAAGCTGCGCAAGGAAGTCGGCGCGCTGGCCAAGAGCGAAGAGGACGTGCTGACCTACGCCATGTTCCCGGACATCGGCCGCAAGTTCCTCGAAGAGCGCGAAGCCGGCACCCTGCAGCCCGAAGCGCTGCTGCCGATCCCGGGCACCACCACCAGCGTCGCCCAGGAAGGCGTGCCGACCGAGTTCGTCATCGACGTGCACGGTGAAACCTACCGCGTCGACATCACCGGCGTCGGCGTCAAGGCCGAAGGCAAGCGCCACTTCTATCTGTCCATCGACGGCATGCCGGAAGAAGTGGTGTTCGAGGCGCTCAACGAGTTCGTCGGCGGTGGCAGCAGCGGACGCAAGCAGGCCAGCGCGCCGGGCGACGTCAGCACGACCATGCCGGGCAACGTGGTCGACGTGCTGGTCAAGGTCGGCGATACGGTCAAGGCCGGCCAGCCGGTACTGGTCAGTGAGGCGATGAAGATGGAAACCGAAATCCAGGCGCCGATCGCCGGCACCGTGAAGGCGGTACACGTCGGGAAAGGTGACCGCGTCAACCCGGGCGAAGTCTTGATTGAAATCGAGGCCTGATAGCGCGTGTCGTAACGAATCAGGGAGCCCGCGCGGCTCCCTTTTTTTCAGCCGCGGATGTCGACCAGGGACGGGCTCGGATTCCAATCCTCTGCCAGGAGAAACAAATGGGTATCGACCCCGTCGTATTGTTCTTCGTCTTCGGCCTGTGCGCCGGGCTGCTCAAGAGCGAACTGAAGCTGCCGCCGGCGCTGTACGACACGCTGTCCATCGTGCTGCTGTTGGCCATCGGCTTGCACGGCGGCGTCGAGCTGGCCGAGCAGGCCAGTGCCGCGCTGCTTGGCCAGTCGCTGCTGGTGCTGGCGTTGGGCATGCTGCTGCCGGTGCTGGCGTTCGGTCTGTTGCGCGGCCTGCGCTTCGACCGCATCAACGCCGCAGCGGTCGCCGCGCACTACGGCTCGGTCAGTGCCGGTACCTTCGCCGTGGTGGTGGCCTATCTGGCGGCGCGCCAGGTGGCGTTCGAGAGCTACATGCCGCTGTTCGTGGCGATCCTCGAGATTCCGGCGATCCTGGTCGGCATCCTGCTGGCCAAGGGCGTGTCGCGCGATACCCACTGGAAGGCGCTGGGCCGCGAGATCTTCCTCGGCAAGAGCATCATGCTGCTGCTCGGCGGCCTGCTGATCGGTGCGATCGCCGGCAAGGAAGCGATCAAACCGCTGGAGCCGCTGTACACCAGCATGTTCAAGCCGGTGCTGGCGTTCTTCCTGCTGGAGATGGGCCTGATCGCCTCCGGTCAGCTCGCTTCGCTCAAGCGCTACGGCATCAAGCTTGCGGCCTTCGCGCTGGTGATGCCGCTACTCGGTGCGCTGGTCGGCGCGTTGCTGGCGCGCTTCATGGGGCTGTCGCTGGGCGGCACGGCGATGCTCGCCACGCTCTCTGCCAGCGCCTCGTACATCGCGGTGCCGGCGGCGATGCGTCTGGCGGTGCCGGAGGCCAACCCGTCGCTGTCGCTGACCGCCTCGCTGGGCATCACCTTTCCCTTCAACATCCTGATCGGCATACCGCTCTATCTGGCGCTGGCCGAGCGACTGATCGCCTGGGGACTCTGAGATGAACGCACACACCCGCACCCTGCTCACGGTGATCTGCGAAGCCGCGCTGGAGCACAAGCTGGAAGCCGACCTGCAGGCGCTCGGCGCACCCGGCTGGACCCTGTCCGACGCCCGTGGCAGCGGCAGCCGCGGCGTGCGCAGCGCCGAGTGGAACACCGACGGCAACATCCGCCTGGAAGTCATCTGCAGTCGCGAGATCGCCGAGCGCATCGCCGCGCACCTGCAGGCCCGTTACTACGAACACTTCGCGATGGTCTGCTACCTCGCCGAAGTACAAGTGCTGCGCCCGGAGAAATTCTGAAGCGCGCCAACACACCTTGCGAGAGTCGAACATGAGCAATCAGCAACGCAACGAAAGTGCCCAGGAGGCGCTCGATCACATCATCGGTGGGGTCAAGCGCTTTCGCGAGGAGATCTATCCCCAGCAGCGCGAGCTGTTCGAGAAGCTCGCCTTCGAGCAGAAGCCGCGAGCGATGTTCATCACCTGCGCCGACTCGCGGATCATTCCCGAGCTGATCACCCAGAGCTCGCCGGGCGATCTGTTCGTCACCCGCAACGTCGGCAACGTGGTGCCGCCGTACGGGCAGATGCTCGGCGGCGTCTCCACCGCGATCGAGTTCGCCGTGGTGGCGCTCGGCGTGCAGCACATCATCATCTGCGGCCATTCGGACTGCGGCGCGATGAAGGCGGTGCTCGACCCGGCGTCGCTGCAGCGCATGCCCACGGTCAAGGCCTGGCTGAGCCACGCCGAGGTTGCCCGGCACGTGGTGGAGGAAAACTGCGGCTGTGCCAACGAGCACACCCTAGGCATCCTCACCGAGGAAAACGTGGTCGCCCAGCTCGACCACCTGCGCACCCACCCCTCGGTCGCCGCGCGCCTGGCCAGCGGCCAGCTGTTCATCCACGGCTGGGTTTACAACATCGGCAGCAGCGAGATCCGCGCCTACGACGCGCAGACGGGCGAGTTCCGCCTGATCGGCGACGGCCCGCTGCCGATGGCTACGCCGCGGGCGCGCTACCTGGCGGAGTGAGCCCGATCCGATCGAGAAATTTGCTGGGAAAGCGCAGCGGTTAGCGTGTTTTTCATTGCAGTTGCCGATAACACGGCGCAGTTCAGGCAACTTTTTCGACGCACGCTGTCTTAGAGGCCAGTGAGGAAAGCGGCTCCGGTCGCCCCTCGGCCAAGGACAGACAGCGTGACACACTCCCTCGAATCGACCGGGTCCGTGCTGGACCCGGCAGCGCCCGTGCGCGACTCGGCCGCCACGGCGCCGACGCTCTATCGTGCACTGGCACGTCTGGCCGCTGCCGCTCCGCGGCGGCCGGCACTGCTCGCCACGCGCTTCGCCCCGCTGGATCGCGGCGCCCTGTGCGATCAGCTCGACGGCATCCGCCATCAGCTGCGCCGGGCCGGCCTCGGTCGCGAGGCGAAGATCGGCGTGATGATCCCCGACGCCGCCCAGGCCGCCGTCGGCATCCTCGGCGTCGCCTGTTCGGCGGTCGCCGTGCCGCTCGATCCGCGCCTCGGGCCGGCCGAACTGGACCAGTTCCTCGAACAGCTGCCGCTCGATGCGCTGCTGATCATCGACGGCGGCCCCGATGCCGGCTATCGCGCCGCGCACCGGCACGACCTGCCGCTGATCATCGCCGAGCCCGCCGAAGACGGCAGCGCCGGTCTGCTGCTGCGCGTCACGGCGGCGGCGGTTCCGGCGCCCGATGCCGAGCCGGAAGCGGACGCGCCGGCATTCATCCTGCGTAGCTCCGGCACCACCGCGCGGCCCAAACTGATCCCGTTCAGCCATCGCAACATGCTCGCCGCCGCGCAGAACTGGCAGCGCTGGTTCCGCCTGAACGCCGAAGACCGCTGCCTGTGCGTCTCGGCGCCGTACTACTCGCACGGGCTCAAGGTGACCATCCTCACCCCGCTGCTCGGTGGCGGCAGCGTGGCGTTCCCGCTCAGCCCGGCGACCGTGGACCTGCACGAGTGGTTCGAGACGCTCCAGCCGAGCTGGTATTCCGCCGGCCCGGCGCTGCACCGCGCGGTGCTCGAAGCCACCCACAGCCGCCCCGAGGCGTTCGCCCGGCATCGCCTGCGCTTCGCCTCTTCGGGCGGGGCGCCGTTGCAGCAGGAGATCGTCGATGGCCTGCAGGCGGCACTGGGCATGCCGCTGCTCGAACACTACGGTTCCAGCGAGGCTGCGCAGATCGCGGTGAACACGCCGTTTCCCGGTGAGCACAAGGCCGGCACGGTCGGCCGGCCGCTGCCGGGCAGCGTGCGCATCGTCGACGACGTCGGCGCATCGGTCGCTGTCGGCGAGCGCGGCGAGGTGCTGCTCCGCGGGCCGACACTGATGGCTGGCTATCTCGGCGATCCGGCGCTGAACCAGGCGGCCTTTCACGATGGCTGGTTCCACACCGGCGATCTCGGCAGCTTCGACGCCGACGGCTTTCTGCGCCTGCACGGCCGCCTGCGCGAGGTGATCAACCGCGGCGGCGAGAAGGTCAGCCTGCAGGAAGTCGACGATGCACTGCTGCGCCACCCGGCCGTGGCCGAGGCCGCAGCGTTCGCTGTGCCGCATCCGCGCCTCGGCGAGGACGTCGCCGCCGCGGTGGTGCTGCGCCCGGGCATGCAGGTGGAGGCGGAGGCGCTGCGTGAGTTTCTGCGTGGTGAACTGGTGTATTTCAAGGTGCCGCGGCGCATCCAGCTGCTCGATGAACTGCCGCGCGGGTTGACCGGCAAGGTGCTGCGCCACCGCCTGAGCGATGCGCTGCTGGCGATGCGTGCCGCCCAGGCGCGCGCCGGCATCACCTCCGAGGATGCCCAGCTGACGCCGTTGGAGCGCGACGTGCTGAGCGTCTGGCGGCGCCTGCTGAAGACCGACGCGGTCGGCCCGGACGACAACTTCTTCGACTGCGGCGGCGATTCGCTGCTCGCCACCGAGATGCTCGCCGAACTCGAACAGCTGCTCGGGCGCATGATTCCCGAGACGGTGCTGGTCGAGGAGAGCGCGCGCAAGCTCGCCGCGCGCCTGCAGGACCTCGCCGGGCAGGTGATCCCGGTGATCGAGTTCAACCAGGACCCGCAGCGCACGCCGCTGTTCTGGTTCCACGGCGACTTCGCCCAGGGCGGCTACTACATCCGCCGTCTGGCCAAGCTGCTCGGTTCGCGGCAACCGCTGATCGCCATCGCCCCGCATGGCCTGGATAACGAGCCGATTCCGGCATCGGTCGAGCAGATGGCCCGCGCGCGACTGCCGCTGATTCTCGAACGGCAGACGCGCGGTCCGTACCGCATCGGCGGCTACTGCAACGGCGCGCTGGTGGCGTTCGAAACCGCACGCCTGCTGATCGAGGCCGGCGAGGAGGTGGAGATCGTCGCGCTGATCGACCCGCCGACCGCCAACGTGCGGCCCTGGTCGCGCGTGATCCTGCGCAGCGCCGACGCATTGCTGTCGGAAACCTTGCTGGCGCGCACCTACGAGGCGCTGAGCCGCTTCGGCGAGACCAGCAAATGGCCCTATCCCAAGCGCATCGCCAACCTGCTGCACAAGCTCGGCGGGCGCCTGCTGCGCCGCGCCAGCACGGAGGCCGCGCCGACGGCGCGCGACCTGGAAGTGCGCGAGCGCTTCCAGCGTTACTCGCTGGCGATGGCGCGCTACCTGCCCGGGCGGCTGGCGGCGCCGGTGGTGTATTTCTCCGCCGATTACACCAGCCACGCGTGGCGCAACATGGGCATCCGCTTCGAGAGTTACGACGTACTGGGCGGCCATCACCGCTGCGTGAAGGACTACACCGCCTCGATCGCCACGCCGCTGCGTGCCCTGCTGGAGCAGGCCGAGCCCGGCCCGCTGGTTTCCCTTACCGAGTCCCCCGACCATGATCGTACCGTGCACTGAGTCGGCCATCGTGCCGCTGGCCGCCAATCTGGCGGCGTTTCCGCGCGTGAACGGCGCCCAGCCGGTCGCTGCGCCTGTCCGGATGCGTCCCGGCGAGCGCGGCTGGCGCTGGCCGCGGGCGATCTCCACGGTTTCGCTGAGCGGCAGCCTGCCGGACAAGCTGCGCGCCATCGCCGCGGCCGGCTTCGACGCCGTCGAGCTGTTCGAGACCGATCTGCTGCATCACCCGGGCAGCCCGGCCGAAGTGCGGCGGCTGTGCGAGGAGCTGGGCATCGGCATCGCGCTGTTCGAGCCGTTCCGCGACTTCGAGGGCTGCCCGCGCGAGCTCGTGCAGCGCAACCTCGACCGTGCCGAGCGCAAGTTCGACGTGATGCAGGAGCTGGGCACCGAACTGCTGCTGGTCTGCAGCAACACCCAGGCCGAGGCGCTGGACGAGCCGGAAATCCTCGCCGCCGACCTCGCGCGGCTGGCCGAGCGCGCGCAGGCACGCGGCCTGCGCATCGGCTACGAGGCGCTCGCCTGGGGCCGTCATGTGCAGACCTGGGGCCAGGCCTGGGAACTGGTGGCGCGGGCCGCCCACCCGGCGCTCGGCATCGTCCTCGACAGCTTCCACACCCTGGCGCTGCGTGACGATCCGGCGGGCATCGCCGCGTTGCCCGCCGAGAAGATCTTCTTCGTGCAGCTGGCCGATGCGCCGCTGCTCACGCTCGATGTGCTGCCGTGGAGCCGCCACCACCGCTGCTTTCCAGGGCAGGGCGCGTTCGATCTGGCCGGCTTTCTCGCGCCGGTGCTGCGCAGCGGATATCGCGGGCCGCTGTCGCTGGAAATCTTCAACGATGGCCTGCGTGCCGCGCCCGCTCTGGCCAGTGCCGCCGACGGCCTGCGCGCGCTGCTCTATCTGGAGGAGCAGACCCGCCAGCGGCTGGAGCAGCAGGGCGCGACGCCGCGCGGCAACCTGTTCGCCGCACCGCCGGCCGCCAGCCATGCGGGGCTCGATTTCCTCGAATTCGCCGTCGATGCCGTGCAGGCCGAACGCCTCGGCGGCTGGCTCGAACGCCTGGGTTTCGCCCGCGTCGGCGAGCACCGTTCCAAGGCGGTGTGGCTGTATCGCCAGGGCGAGGCGAACATCGTGCTCAATGCCCAGCCGCAGTCGTTCGCCGCGGATTTCTTCGCCGCGCACGGCACCTCGCTCTGCGCGATGGCGCTGCGGGTCGAGCGCGAGGCGCCGGCGCTGGAGCGCGCCTGTGCCTTCCGCGCCCAGCCCTACTGCGGTCTGGTCGGCCCCGACGAACGGGAGATTCCGGCCGTGCGCGCGCCGGACGGCAGCCTGATCTATCTGGTCGAACCGGGCGCGCCGGGGCACAGCGTCTATGACACCGACTTTCGCATCGACCCGCAGGCGCAGCCGAGCGGCGGCCTGTGCGGCATCGATCAGCTGGCCAGCGCGCTGCCGGCCGAACGGCTGGCCAGCTGGCTGCTGTTCTATCGCAGCCTGTTCGATTTCGAGGTGGCCGACGAGGCGGTGGTGTTCGACCCGCGCGGGCTGATCCGCAGCCGCGCCGTGCACAGCCGCTGCGGCCGGGTACGCCTGCCGCTGGAGATTTCGCCGGACCACGATACGGCGGTCGCCCACACGCTGGCGCGCTACCGTGGCGCGGGATTGCAGCGCATCGCCTTTACCTGCGACGACCTGCTCGCCGAGGTGGAGCGCCTCCAGCAGGCCGGCGTGGCGCTGCTGAACATCCCGCAGAACTACTACGATGACCTCGCCGCGCGCTTCGCGCTCGACGACGCCACCTTGCAGCGCCTGGCCCGCGGCAATGTGCTGTACGACCGCGATGCGCAGGGCGGCGAGCTGCTGCAGGTGTGTACTGCGCCGTTCGAGGGGCGCTTCTGCGTCGAGATCCTGCAGCGGCGCAACGGCTACGCCGGCCACGGCGAGGCCAACGCGGCGGTGCGTCTGGCGGCACTGGCGCGCCAGCGCGGCTAACGCTGGATAAGCGCCAGCGCACGGCCCGCTCTACGCCTATCGGCGAAACTGGGTTTTGCCGGAGGCGGTGATATGATCCCGCCGCTTTCGCCCATCAGCCGTTTGCGCGCCGTGCGCTGGAGCTCCCGTGCCGTCGAGAAGCCCGATCGGTCTGCGCCAATGGATCTGGCGCGCCTTCGTTCAGAGTGCCCTGATTCCGCTGGTGCTGGTGGAGGCGGTGCTCATCGCAGTCTATCTGCTGACCAACAATGCCATCCGCGATGCGCATATCGACTACCTGCGCCAGACTGCCCTGACCGACCTGCAGGCCTCGGTCGGCCTGGAGGCGCGCATCATCGATGCGCAGCTGGGGCAGATCACCGCAGCCACCGAGCTGTTTCGCAGCCTGACCGGCCGCGCGCTGCTCGACCAGCCGTCGGCATGCGCCTGCCCGCCGGCGCTGGCGCTGAACGCTGCCGGAGTGCGCTACAGCCCGCGTGACGAGGGCGGCGCGGCGGCGTTCTATTCCGGTTCCACGCCGCCGGCGCGCCAGGACCTGGACAAGGTCAATCGCCTGCGCAGCCTCGATCCGCTGATGATGGAACTTAAGGCGCGTTTTCCGCTGATCGCCAGCCTGTATTTCAACAGCTGGGACAGCTACAACCACATCTACCCCTGGTTCTCCACGCCGGACCAGTACCCGAATGACATGGTCATTCCCGACTACAACTTCTATTACCTCGCCGACGCCGAGCACAATCCCAAGCGCGGCGTGGTGTGGACCGACGTCTACCTCGACCCCGCCGGCCACGGCTGGATGATGTCGGCGATCGCGCCGGTCTATCGCGGCGATTTCCTCGAGGGTGTCAACGGCATCGACATCACCGTCAGCGGCATCCTGCAGCAGATCGCCCAGCTGCATGTGCCGTGGGACGGCTACGCGATGCTGGTCAGCCGCGACCTGGGCATCATGGCGCTGCCCGGCCCCGGCGAGCGCGACTTCGGCCTCGCCGAACTGACCGAGCACTCCTATGAGGAGGCGGTGCGCCGCGAGATCTTCAAGCCCGAGGACTTCAAGCTGCAGCAGCGCGCCGAAACCCGCGAACTGGCCGCGGCCATCAAAGGTGAGCCGGTCGGTGTGCGCCGCCTGGTGCTCGGCGGCCGGCCGCAGCTGGTGGCCTGGACCACCATCGACCAGACCGGCTGGCACCTGCTGGCGGTGGTCGACGAGGCGCAGATGTTCGCCCAGACCAACGCCCTGGCCAGCCGCTACCAGCAGATTGGCTACCTGCTGATTGCCGGGCTGCTGCTGTTCTACCTCGGCTTCTTCGCCTTCATGTGGCGGCGCGCGCGGCGCCTCAGCGATTCGCTGCGCGCGCCGATCGCCGGCGTCTCGCAGATGCTCGACGAGATCGGCCAGGGCCGCTGGCAGCCGGCACCGGTGACCTCGAGCATCCGCGAACTGGACGACATGGCCCGGCACACGCTGTCGATCGGCAGTCAGCTGCAGTCCAGCGAGACGCGGCGCTGGCAGACCCAGCGCCGACTGGAGCTGGTGCTGGAAAGCGCCACCGAGAGCCTCTGGGAGTTCGATCTGCAGAGCGGCGTGCTGCAGCTGCGCGGGCGCCTGCCCGCGCGCTTCGGCCTGCCTGAGGGGCAGCTGACCGGCGAGCAGTTCCGCCAGCGCATTCATCCCGAGGACCTGCCGCGGGCGATGGCCCAGCTCAAACTGGTCCAGCAGGGGCTGTCACAGCGCTACGACGTCGAATACCGCTTTGCCGACGCGCTCGGCCAGTACCACTGGCTGCTCAGCCGCGGCCGGGTGCTGGAGCACGATGCGCAGACCGGGCTGCCGCGCGTGCTGGCCGGCACGCATGTCGACATCGATGCGCTCAAGCAGGCGGACGCCGAGCTGCGCGCCGCGACGGCGCAGGCGCAGGCCGCCAACGAGGCGAAGACGCGCCTGCTGTCGGGTATCAGCCACGAGCTGCGCACGCCGCTCAACGCCATTCTCGGCTTCGCCCAGCTGATGCGCATGGACTGCAACGACGAAAGCCAGTCCGAGGCTGCCGAGTACCTCGACGAAATCCTCCTGGCCAGCCGCCATCTGAACCAGATGCTCGGCGACGTGCTGGAGTGGTCCGGCCTGCAGAGCGAGCGGCAGACGCTCGAACTGCGGCCGGTAGCGGTCGCCGGGCTGTTGCGCGAATGCGCCGAGCTGGTGTCGCTGGAGGTGCGCCAGCGCAACCTGCGCCTGGACGTGCAATTGCCGCCGGACACGTTACAGGTGCTGGCCGAGCCGCGTCGGCTGCGTCAGGTGCTGCTCAACCTGCTGTCCAATGCGCTGAAGTACAACGTGCCCGATGGCTGCGTGGTGCTGCGCACGGAGAGCGCCGGCAACCGCGTGCGGCTGATCGTCGAGGACACCGGGCTGGGCATCGACCCGCAGCAGCAGGATCAGGTGTTCGAGCCGTTCCAGCGCCTGGGGCGCGAGAACAGCATGATCCAGGGCACCGGCATCGGCCTGTCGCTGTGCCTGGAGTTCGCCCGGCAGATGAACGGGCAGATGGGCCTGCACAGCGAGCCGGGTGTCGGCAGTCGCTTCTGGATTGAACTGGAGCAGGCGCCGGTCGCCGATTGAGCCGGGCGGCGCGTCAGTCGGCGCGCTCGCCGCACAGGTCGACGGCGAACCAGCGCGCCACCTCGGCGGGCGACAGCCCGGCGCCGAGCAGGGCGAACAGCTTGCCCAGCGCCGCCTCGCGCGTCATGCCGCCGCCATCGAGCAGGCCGCAGGCGGCCAGACGGCTGCCGGCGGCGTACAGGCCGAAATCCACATGGCCCTGCGGACACTGACTGATCGCCACCAGCACCACGCCGCGCGCATGGGCCTCGGCCAGCGCGGCCAGCAGCTCGGCATCGTCGGACGGTCCGGTGCCGCTGCCGTAGCATTCGAGCACCAGCCCGCGCACGTTGCCGGCGAGCGCGGCGCGCAGCTGCGCCGCCTGGATACCCGGATACAGCGGCAGCACCGCCAGCTCGACCGGCTGGCGCGGCTGGCGGTAGTCGAGAAGCGGCGGGATGCCGCTGCCGCGCGGCTCGTGACGCTGGCGCGGCAGCGTGGCGAACGCATCGAGGCTGGCGGTGCCCAGCTTGCTGGCACGGGCGCCGTGCAGCAGGCGGTCGTGGAAATACAGCTGGACGCCGGCTACCGCGCCGTCGTGCAGGGCCTGCAGGGCGCCGAACAGGTTGTCCCAGGCGTCGCTGCCCGGCACGCCGGCCGGCAGCATGGAGCCGGTCAGCAGCACCGGCGCCTCCAGCCCGAGCAACAGGAAACTCAGCGCCGCCGCGCTGTAGGCCAGGGTGTCGGTGCCATGCAGCACCAGCACGGCGTCGCAGCCGTCCTGCTCGACGCCCTGGCGGATCGCCGCGGCAATCGCCAGCCAGTGGCGCGGGGTCATGTTGGCGCTGTCGATCAGTGGCAGCAGCTCGCGGAACTGCCAGTCCGGCAGCGCCCGCCCGGGTTGCAGCGCCTGTTGCGCCCGCAGCCGCTCGGCGAAGCCGGAGGCGGGCATCAGCCCGTCGGCGCTCTGCTGCATGCCAATGGTGCCGCCGGTGTACAGCACCAGGGTCTTTCTGGAAGCCGGCATGGGATCTCCTCAAACGAAACAGGGGGCCTGCAAGCCCCCTGTCGATCATTAGGCACCGCTAAAAACTATCTGCGTTGCCATCGCTGTGTTGAAAACAGGCTCACAGCCGTAAGGCTGAACGCGCTTTAGCGCGGCCCCGAAGGGGTGAGCGAAGCGAATCAAATGCTCGTTTACCATTCGTAAACTGCGCTTTTTCGCCTGTTTTCGCCTTGCGCTGGCTGCCTCGCCTACGTTTTTAGAGGTGCCCCGACGCGAGCGGGTGCTCAGTGCTGGACGGCGGCGCTGCCGATGATACGGGCCTCTTCGCCGGTCTTGGCCGGCCAGACGGCAGGATCGAGATCCAGATCGGCGTAGTCGCGTGGGTCGAGCACCGGCGACTCTACACCGGCCTTGAGCTGGCTGTCGTAGTCGCGCATCAGGCGCAGGCCGACCTTGAACAGCAGCGCCAGGGCGACCAGGTTGCAGATCGCCAGCAGGCCCATGGTGAGGTCGGCGAAGGCGAACACCGTGCCCAGGTCCTGGATCGAGCCCCACAGCACCAGCGCCACCACCAGCAGGCGGTACAGCTGCACCGGCCAGCGCTTGGCGGTGAAGAAGCCCAGCGCGTTCTCGCCGAGGTAGTAGTTGTAGATCAGCGTGGTGAACACGAACAGCAGCAGCGCGAGGCTGACGAACACCCGACCCCACTCGCCGACCACCGCGGCCACGGCGGTTTGCGTCAGCACCACACCGGCCTGTTCCATGCCCGGCTGGTAGACGCCCGACAGCAGGATGATCAGCGCGGTGCAGCTGCAGATCACGATGGTGTCGATGAACACGCTGAGCGACTGCACGATGCCCTGCGCCGCCGGATGCTTGACCTCGGCCACCGCCGCCACGTTCGGCGCGCTGCCCAGGCCGGCCTCGTTGGAGAACAGGCCGCGCTTGACGCCCATGATGATCGCCGCGCCGATGCCGCCGGCGAACGCCGGTTCCAGGCCGAATGCGCTGCGCACGATCAGACTGAAGGTTTCGGGAATCGCCCCGGCGTTGCTGCCGATCACGTAGATCGCCATCGCGATGTAGGACCCGGCCATGATCGGCACCATCACGTCGGCGAAGCTGGCGATGCGGCGGATGCCGCCGAAGATGATCAGGCCCATCACCACCATCAGCGCGATACCGCTGACCAGCGTCGGCACGCCGAAGGTGTCGTGCAGCGAGCTGGCCACGGTGTAGGACTGCACCGCGTTGAAGCCGAAGCCGAAGGTGACCAGCAGCAGCAGCGACACCAGGATGCCCAGCCAGCGCTGGCCGAGGCCGTGCTCGATGTAGAACGCCGGGCCGCCGCGATAGCCGCCGTCCGGTTCACGGCGCTTGTACAGCTGCGCCAGCGAGCACTCGAAATAGCTGGTGGCCATGCCGACCAGCGCCACCATCCACATCCAGAACACCGCGCCCGGCCCGCCGAGCATGATCGCCACCGAAACCCCGGCGATATTGCCGGCACCGACGCGGCCGGCGACCGAGAGCATCAGCGCCTGGAACGAACTGAGCTGGCCCGGCTGGCGGGTGAACGCCTCGCCGAAGATGCGGAACATGCTGCCGAAATAGCGAAACTGGACGAAACGCGAGGCAATCGTGAAGTACAAGCCCAGGCCGATCAGCATGACGATCAGCAGCTTGCTCCAGATAAGGTCGTTGAGAATATCGAGCATGGGGGAAGGTCTCTCTTGTTGTTTTGCGAGTAGACAACGTGCAGGGCGGAAATGATTCGGCCGCGTGCCCTGGCCGCGCAATTGCGCAGGTCGCGGCAACCTGATGCGAGTTGATGCTAGACTCGCGTCACCCGCATCAGAGCCGCCGCCATGTACGAACACCTGGGTGACAACCTCAAACTGCTCTGCAGCCACTACCGCTCGATCGCCGAGGTTTGCCGCAAGCTCGGCATCAACCGCGCGCAGTTCAACCGCTACCTCGGTGGTCAGAGTCGACCGACCGCGCACAACCTCAAGCGCATCTGCGATTTCTTCGGCGTCGAGGCCTACGAACTGGGCCTGCCTGGCGAGCAGTTCGCCCAGCTGATCGGCCTGCGCCGCCACGACCAGGAGCGCAGCGGCGTCGGCGATCCGCTGCTGGAGCTGTTCCAGCCGCTGCGCGACAACGCCAGCAGCCTGCTGTCGCGCTATTGCGGCTACTACTTCGAGTACGCCAACTGCATGTCGGTGCCGGGGCAGATCCTGCTGTCGCTGGTGCACCTGCGCGAGGATCGCGGCAGCTTCGTCTTCGAGCGTCAGGAACGTCAGGAGCGCTCACGCGCCGGGCAGACGTCTGAGGAGTGGGTGGTGCGCTGCCGCTACCTGGGCGCGGCGTTCTACCTGCAGGACCGGCTGTTTCTCATCGACTACGAGTCGCTGACCGACAACGAGATGAGCCAGACCATCCTCATCCCCAGCTTCAAGAGCCGCATCGGCCGCCTCAACGGCCTGAAGACCGGCGTCTCCAGCGGCGACCGCCGCACCCCGGCCTGCACCCGCGTGGTGTGGGATTACCTCGGCAGCGAGATCAACCGCGTCAACGCCTACCGCCAGGTGATGCTCTACGCCCCCGACGATCCGCGCATCGACGACGACATTCGCCAGCGCCTGGCCGGCGCGCAGATTCGTGATGGATTGTTTGAGATCGAGTAGCGGTTGGATCGTCGGGGGACCGTGACGATGCAAAGAGCGGGCGGACTGGTGCTGGGTTTCGCAGCGTTTCCGGAAGCGGAGATCGTCGCCGCGCTGCAGCGACTGCGGCGTGCCTGGGACCTGCCGAACTAGCGACAGGTCGCAGGGCGGCGCTTACTCCTTGTTTCTGCTGTCGTAGATCGCGCGGTCGAGTTCCTGCTCGCTGCGGCCGACCAGCGTGGTGGTCATCAGGTCGCCGGCGACATTCACCGTGGTGCGCGCCATGTCGAGGATGCGGTCGATGCCGGCGATCAGCGCGACGCCTTCCAGCGGCAGGCCAGCGGCAGTGAGCACCAGGCCGAGCATGATCAGCCCGGCGCCGGGGATGCCGGCGGTGCCGATGGAGGCCAGCGTTGCGGTAAGGATGATCATCGCGTACTGCCCGGCGCTGAGGTCGATGCCGAACGCCTGGGCGATGAACAGCGCCAGCACGCCCTGATAGATCGCCGTGCCGTCCATATTGATGGTCGCGCCCACCGGTAGCACGAAGCCGGCAACGCCCTCGGACACGCCGAGGTTCTTGCGCGCACATTCGATGGAAACCGGCAGCGTGCCGGAGCTGCTCGAGGTGCTGAAGGCCACCGCCAGCGCCGGGGCGATGCCCTGGAAGAAACGCAGCGGGTTGAGGCGCGCCAGTCCGCCGAGCAGTCCGCCGTAGACCAGCAGCACATGGGCGATGCTGGCCAGGTAGATCACGCCGATCACTCCGGCCAGCGGCAGCAGCACTTCGGCGCCATGGCTGCCGACCACGCCGGCGGTCAGGGCGAACACGCCGAGCGGCGCCGCGCGCATCACCAGGTCGGTGAGTTTGTAGAAGGTTTCGGCCAGCGCATCGAACAGGCGCACCACCGGCGCGCCGCGTTCACCGATCAGGTTGATGCTCACGCCCAGAGCGATGGCGAAGACGATGATCTGCAGGATGTTGCCTTCGGCGAAGGCGGCCACCGGGTTGGCCGGCACCAGACCGACCAGGATCGACACCAGCGAGGGCGCCTGCTTGGCCTGCTCACTGCCACTGGCGACCATGTTCATGCCCTCGCCGGGACTGAACAGCGCGCCGAACAGCATGCCGATGCTGACCGCGAACGCGGTGGTCACCAGGTAGATGACGATGGTCTTGAAGCTGATGCGGCCGAGCTTGGCGCTGTCCTGCATCGAGGTGATGCCGGCCACCAGCGAGACGAATACCAGCGGCACGATGAGCATCTTGATCGCGTTGAGAAACAGCGTGCCGATCGGTGCCAGCAATTGCGCGTCTGCACCAAAGGCCAGACCGGTGGCAACGCCGAGCGCCAGGCCGATGAGAATCTGCTGCCAGAGCGGCAGGCGAACGAGCAGGCGCAGGGGGGCGGAGAGGGTCGTACTCTGAGTCATGGGTCTTCCTGTTGTTTTTATTATGCGAACGAGCCGGGCTGGCGGCCCGTAAAGCAAACGCCCGGCAGGGTTGCCGGGCGCAGGGGGCGATCACACCGCGAGCGGCACCAGCCGCGGTGCGATCATGTTTTCCGGGCGCAGGATGTCGGCCAGCGTGGCGTCGTCGAGCAGCTGCTCCTCGCGCACCAGCTCCAGCACGCCGCGGCCGCCGAGCAGGGCCTGGCCGGCGATGCGCGTGGCGTTTTCGTAGCCGATGTAGGGGTTGAGCGCGGTGATCAGGCCGATGGAGTTTTCCATCAGCTCGCGGCAGCGCCCTTCGTTGGCGGTGATGCCGACAATGCAGTGCTCGCGCAGCATGTCGATGGCCCGCTGCAGCAGGCGGATCGAATCGAACAGCTTGTAGGCGATCAGCGGCTCCATGACGTTGAGCTGCAGCTGCCCGGCCTCGGCAGCCATGGTCAGCGCCAGGTCGTTGCCGATGACCTCGAAGGCGACCTGATTGACTGCCTCGGGAATCACCGGGTTGACCTTGCCCGGCATGATCGAGCTGCCCGGCTGGCGCGGCGGCAGGTTGATCTCGTTGATGCCGGTGCGCGGGCCGCTGGAGAGCAGGCGCAGGTCGTTGCAGATCTTCGACAGCTTGACCGCGGTGCGCTTGAGCAGTCCGGAGAACAGCACGAAGGCGCCCATGTCCGAGGTGGCCTCGATCAGGTCGGCGGCCGGCTGCAGCGGCTGGCCGCTGATCTCGGCCAGGCGCTGCACGGCGATGGCCTGATAACGCGGGTCGGCGTTGATGCCGGTGCCGATCGCGGTGCCGCCGAGGTTTACCTCGACCAGCAATTGCGGGGCGATGCGGCGCAGGTGGCCGAGGTCTTCGCCGAGGGTGGTGGCGAAGGCGTGGAATTCCTGGCCGAGGGTCATCGGCACTGCGTCCTGCAGCTGGGTGCGGCCCATCTTCAGCACGTGGGCGAATTCCTCGCCCTTGCCGGCGAAGGCCTGGATCAGGCTGTCGAGGCTGGCCAGCAGGGTGTCATGGCCGAGCAGCAGGCCCAGGCGGATGGCTGTCGGGTAGGCGTCGTTGGTCGACTGCGCCATGTTCACGTCGTTGTTCGGGTGCAGGTAGCGGTATTCGCCCTTGGCGTGGCCCATGTATTCCAGCGCGAGGTTGGCGATCACCTCGTTGGCGTTCATGTTGGTCGAGGTGCCGGCGCCGCCCTGGATCATGTCGACCACGAACTGTTCGTGGAACTCGCCGCGGATCAGTCGCGCGCAGGCCTGGCTGATCGCCTGGTGCTTGGCCTCGTTCAGCTGGCCCAGCTCGCGGTTGGCGTCGGCGGCGGCCTGCTTGACCATCGCCAGCGCGACCACCAGCTTGGGGTAGTGCGACAGCGGCACGCCGGACAGGCGGAAGTTGTTCACCGCGCGCAGGGTCTGGATGCCGTAGTAGGCATCGGCGGGTACTTCCAGTGGGCCGAGCAGGTCTTTTTCGAGGCGAAAGGATGCAGCGCAGGACATGAGAGTTCTCATCCGGTAGGAAAGCGGCTGTGACCGCGATGCCAGCTACCATAAGGTCTGCGGCCGTTCGTCGGCCAATGCCGTTATCCGCTGTCCCATGCCGGATCGGCATAATGCGGCTGTGACGTTCGCTCGCTGGCGAGCGTTATCCTGTCAGCAGACGGCGCTTCGGAGATGGCATGAACATCGAAACCAAATGGCTGGAGGATCTGGTCGCGCTGGCGGCCACCCGCAGCTTCTCGCAGGCTGCCGAGCGGCGTTTCGTTACCCAGCCGGCGTTCAGCCGGCGTATCCGCAGCCTGGAGAGCACGCTCGGGCTGACCTTGGTGAACCGCTCGCGCACGCCGGTGGAGCTGACCGAGGCCGGCCAGCTGTTCCTGATCACCGCGCGCAACCTGGTCGAGCAGGTCGGCGAGGTGGTGCGCTACCTGCACAATCTCGAGGGGCAGCGCGGCGAGGTGCTGCGCATTGCCGCCGCGCATTCGCTAGCGCTGGGCTTTTTCCCGGCGTGGCTGGCGCAGCTGCGGCGTGACGGCGTGCCGGTCAACAGCCGGCTGGTGGCGACCAACGTCGGTGAGGCGGTGCATTCGCTGCGCGAGGGCGCCTGCGACCTGATCCTCGCCTACCACGATCCGGAAGCGACCCTGCAGATGGACCCGGAGCTGTTCCCCTCGCTGGCGCTGGGGCGCACCGAGATCGTCCCGGTGTGTGCGGTGGATGAGGCCGGCGCGCCGCTGTTCGATCCGGACAGCGGGCAGAGCGTGCCGCTGCTGGCATACAGTGCCGGCGCCTCGCTGGGCCGTTCGGTGAATGCTCTGCTGCGCCAGCGCGGGCTGCGTTCGACCACGGTGTACGAGACGGCCATGGCCGACAGCCTGAAGAGCATGGCGATGCAGAAGCTCGGCCTGGCCTGGGTGCCGCGGCTGAGCGTGACTGCCGAACTGGCGCGCGGCGAACTGGTGATCTGCGGCGGCGAGCATTGGCGCGTGCCGCTGGAAATTCGCCTGTACCGCTGCGCGCTGGTGCGCAAGGCGCCGGTGCGGCTGCTCTGGCGCAAGCTGGAGAGCGGTGCGGGACGCGGGGACGGTGCAGGCGCTGACTGATCGTTGAAGGTCCGGTGGCAACCGTGCCTTCAGCCCCGGCGCCACCAGCGTGAGCGCGACGCGACTTCCGGCCAGGGTATCGCCTTGTTCTCGCAGCGCACGATGCCGCCGGCGCTCAGGCGCAGGGTCCAGCGCTGGGCGATCTCGCCTGGCTCGCCGGGTTGCCGGCAGACCAGCAGCAGGTTGTAGTCGTGCTGCTTTTCGATGGCATGCGCCTGGACGACCGGCGGCTGGCCGTCTTCCTCCTGCCATTCGTAGAGCTGCTGGTGGCTGGCCTGGATCAACGCGCAGAGCGGCTCGAAATCCAGGGTCAGGCGCTCCTGGATCTGGTTCTGGGTCAGCGCCGCCTTGTCCAGCAGCAGCCGCGAACGGTAGCAGACGATCTGCCGCTCCTCGTTGGTGGCCCACTTGCCGGAATGTTCGCGCACCGCACGCTGAAGCTCGCCCAGCTTGCGGTAGTCGAGCCAGAGCAACTGCTGGGCCATCACCTTCTGCGTATAGGGCATCAGCAGGCGCAGCTTCCAGCGCGGCTTGCCCTTGCGCAGCCAGCGGGTGGCGGTGTCGATCAGGTCGTCGCGCAGCAGGTCGCGAATCGCGTAGATCAGCGCGATGCCCATCAGCAGGGCGAAGGAGAGCTTCTGGCTGGCGTCGCGCACGTTGAACAGGAAGTAGGTGAACAGCGACATGATCAGCATGGTGGACGCCGCCTTCACCAGCTTGCGGGTGCCGGCGCCCAGCTCGATCAGCTGCTGGCGCAGCACCACCGGGTACTCCAGCAGCCGCTGGTAGAGGCCCATACGGTTCCACACGCGGGTCGGCGGACCCTTGAAGTCGCCCAGATAGTCACGCTCGGCGCGATAGCGGCGTTCCTGCTGGATGAACTGCAGCGTCGCCTGTTTCAGCTCGTCGTCCAGTGCGTCGTAGCCTTCCAGCGTCATGCTTTCCAGCAGGAACTGCTCGGCCAGCCAGGAAAAGTAGACGTCCAGCTGGCGAAAATAGCGCGATTGCTTGCTCTGCTGCGGCTCGCCCTTGCGCAGGCGCTGGGCGAAGTTCTGGCTCAGGCGCAACGCGCGCGCCAGCGGCTCGGCGGATGCCTTGCCCTGCAGTTGCTGGCGCAGGCGGTCCAGCGACGCCTGATAACGGAAGAACCAGGCGCCGTGCATGATCTCGTAGTGCGGCGAGAGCAGCGAGAAGGCGGTGTCCAGCTTGCCGGCGCGGTCCTGGACCGGCAGACCGAGCAGGCGGAAACGGTGCATCAGCGCGCCGTGGAAGAACTGCTCCTCGCTCAGGGTGCGGCCGGACAGGGTGGTCTCGTGGGGCGTGAACAGGTACAGCTCGACCAGATGCCGGCCCGGCTGGGTCAGGGTTCGGGTCAGTTGCAGGCGAAAATCGCCCTGGCGCTTCAACGAGAACACGGCACCTCCGCTCACAGTACGCGGCGAGCATAGCAAGCCTGAGGCACCTGCCGGCGCTGCGAGAACCGGCGGCCGGCCAAACCCGCGCGGCCTGCGCCGGGCGGACAAGCGCGGGTGCCGGTGCGGCGGGGCTTGCGATATACTGCGCGGCCCTCGGTCGGACTGGTTCCGGCCCTTTTTCCTAACGGCCGCGCTGCCCCCAGCGCGGCCGTTGTTCCTGATGCGCCGGCAGGCGCGAGAAAGAGGCACGACGATGACCGCACTGGTAGGCGTGATCATGGGCTCGAAGTCCGATTGGTCCACCCTCAGCCACACCGCCGAGATGCTGGAAAAGCTGGGCATTCCCCATGAAGTGACGGTGGTTTCCGCCCATCGCACCCCGGATCTGCTCTTCCAGTATGCCGAACAGGCCGAAGCCCGCGGGCTGCGCGTGATCATCGCCGGTGCCGGCGGCGCGGCGCATCTGCCGGGCATGTGCGCGGCCAAGACGCACCTGCCGGTGCTCGGCGTGCCGGTGCAGTCGTCGATGCTCTCGGGTGTCGATTCGCTGCTGTCGATCGTGCAGATGCCGGCGGGCGTGCCGGTCGCCACCCTCGCCATCGGCAAGGCCGGGGCGATCAACGCGGCGCTGCTGTCGGCGAGCATCCTCGGCCACGAGTACCCGGAATATCACGCCGCGCTGAAGAAATTCCGCGACGAGCAGACCCAGAGCGTGCTGGACAACCCCGACCCGCGTGGCTGAGCGGGTTCTACACTTGCCATCGGCGCGCGCGGATGGCCGCCTAACGAAGGGCCGTGAGTTATGAAAATTGGTGTGATCGGTGGCGGCCAGCTGGGCCGCATGCTGGCGCTGGCGGGCACTCCGCTGGGCATGAGCTTCGCCTTCCTCGACCCGGCGCCGGACGCCTGCGCCCAGGCGCTCGGCGAGCACATCCGCGCCGACTACGACGACAAGGAGCACCTGCGCCGGCTGGCCGACGAGGTCGATCTGGTGACGTTCGAGTTCGAGAGCGTGCCGGCCGAGACCGTGGCGTTCCTTTCGCAGTTCGTGCCGGTCTACCCGAGCGCCGAGTCGCTGCGCATCGCCCGCGACCGCTGGTTCGAGAAATCCATGTTCAAGGACCTCGGCATTCCCACTCCGGAATTCGCCGACATCCAGTCGCAGGCCGATCTCGACGCCGCGGTGGCCACCATCGGCCTGCCGGCGGTGCTCAAGACGCGCACCCTGGGTTATGACGGCAAGGGTCAGAAGCTGCTGCGCAAGCCCGCCGACGTCGCCGGCGCATTCGCCGAACTGGGCAGCGTGCCGTGCATCCTCGAAGGCTTCGTGCCGTTCACCGGCGAAGTCTCGCTGATCGCCGTGCGCGGCCGTGACGGCGAAACCTGCTTCTATCCGCTGGTGCACAACACCCACGAGAGCGGCATCCTGCGGTTGTCGGTGGCCAGCAGCAACCATCCGCTGCAGGCGCTGGCCGAGGACTATGTCGGCCGCGTGCTCAAGCGCCTGGACTACGTCGGCGTGCTGGCCTTCGAGTTCTTCGAGGTGGACGGCGGGCTGAAGGCCAACGAGATCGCCCCGCGCGTGCACAACTCCGGGCACTGGACTATCGAGGGCGCCGAGTGCAGCCAGTTCGAGAACCACCTGCGCGCCGTTGCCGGCCTGCCGCTGGGTTCGACTGCCAAGCTGGGCGAGAGCGCCATGCTCAACTTCATCGGCGAAGTGCCGGAGGTGGCCAAGGTCATCGCCGTCGAGGATTGCCACCTGCACCACTACGGCAAGGCGTTCAAGGCAGGCCGCAAGGTCGGTCACGCCACGCTGCGCTGCCCCGATCGCGCCACGCTGGACCGGCAGATCACCGCCGTCGAGACGCTGATCAGCCACGCCTGACGCTCCGGTCGTCCGGCGGCGGCGAACGCAACCGCCGCCGCCCGGGTCCATCGGTTACCACCTACGGACCCGGGAGAACCACATGGGCATCATCGGCACCATCCTCATCGGCCTGATCGTCGGCCTCGTCGCGCGCTTCCTCAAGCCGGGCAACGACAGCATGGGCTGGATCATGACCATCCTGCTCGGTATCGGCGGCTCGCTGCTGGCCAGCTACGGCGGCCAGGCGCTGGGCCTGTACCAAGCCGGCGAGGGCGCGGGCTTTATCGGCGCGGTGGTCGGTGCGATCATCCTGCTGGTCATCTACGGCGCGCTGACCCGCCGCAACCACTGATCCGCCGCGGGCCGCCGCGGCGGCCCATCCCGCCACCGAACCGCCCGCCATGCCCCGATTGCTGCTGCCGCTGTTGCTCTGCTGTTCCCTGCTCGCCCACGCCGCCCCGCCGGAACTCGACTGGCTGGAACTGATGCCGCCCGAGGATCGCCAGGCGCTGGAAGACATGCCGGAAATCGACCACGGCGGCAACGAGGACCCGGGCTTCAGTGCCCAGGGCGCGCTCAAGCAGGGTGCCGGACTGCCGGCGGTGATGTATTCGGCCAAGACAGTGCCGGCCCTCGACGGCAAACCGGTGCGCCTCGGTGGCTACCCGGTGCCGCTGGAAAGCGACGAGCAGGGCCGCAGCACGCTGTTCTTCCTGGTGCCCTATCCGGGCGCCTGCATCCACGTGCCGCCGCCACCACCGAATCAGATCGTGCTGGTGCGCTACCCGCGTGGCATTCAGCTCGACGACATCTACACGCCGCTGTGGGTCGACGGCCCGCTGAAGATCGAGACGGTGAGCAACGAACTCGCCGACGCCGCCTACGTCATTCCGGCCGATGCGGTGGAGCCAGTCGACGAAGCGGACTTCTGAGTGCTCGACGCACGACGCCGCGAGGCGTTTCGCCAGCTCGCGGCCGACACCGCGGGCATCGACGTCGAGGTCTACCGCCAGTTTGGCAAGGACCCGCTGGAGCCGATCCTCGGCCTCGGCGAGGCGGCCGCGCCGATCTGCTTCTTCGGTCGCGATCCGGGCCGTGAGGAGGTGCGCCACGGCGCGCCGTTCGTTGGTGCCAGCGGGCAGAGCGTGCGCCGTGCGCTGCATCGCCAGCTGTACGGCACGGAGCCGGCGGACTTCGACGCGGCGCTGGCGGTGGGGCGGGGGTTCTTCTGGCTCGGCACGGTGCCGTACAAGCCGCAGGGCAACCGCGCCTGGTCGATGGCAGTGAAGCGGCGCTTCCAGCCGTTGCTGCGCGAGCTGCTGCTGAGCGAATGGCACGGCCGGCACATCGTCACCTTCGGTCGCGAGGCGTTTCTCTGGTTCGGCATCGACCAGCCGCGCGCGGTGCGCGCGCGGCTGGAGGCGTTCTGGCGGCGCGACGACCGCTTCAGCGCGAGCATCGACGTGCAGCTGCACGACGAACACGGCGCGCTGCGGGAGTTCGTCCTGCATCCGCTGCCGCATCCTTCGCCGCTCAATCAGCTCTGGTTCAAGCGCTTTCCCGCGCTGCTGCAGGCACGCCTGGCGGCGCTCGCAATTGGGCACCTCTAAAAAACTACCTGCGTTGCCATCGCTGTGTTGAAAACAGGCTCAAAATGCTCATTTACAACTCGTAAACTGCGCTTTTTCGCCTGTTTTCGCCTTGCGCTGGCTGCCTCGGCTACGTTTTTAGAGGTGCCCGTCGGCGCGCCGCCAGTGGCCTGAGGCTCAGATATCCAGGCAGATCTTGCCGAAGTGGCGGTTGCTCTCCTGATAGCGGAAGGCGTCGCAGATCTGCTCCAGCGGGAAATGCCGGTCGATCACCGGGCGCAGGCCGTTGGCGTCGATGGCGCGGATCATCTCCTGCTGCTGGGTGCGGCTGCCGACCAGCACGCCCTGCAGGCGCAGCTGGCGCACCAGCGCGGTGACCAGCGGCAGTTCGCCGGCCACCCCGGTGAGGATGCCGATCACCGCAATGTGCCCGCCGATGCGGGTGGCGGTCATCGACTGCACCAGCGTCGACGGCCCGCCGACCTCGATCACATGATCGACGCCACGGCCATCGGTGAGTTCGAGCACGCGCTGGCCCCACTCCGGGGTGCTGCGGTAGTTGATCAGCTGATCGGCACCGAGGCCGCGCAGGCGTTCGAGCTTGTCGTCGCTGGAAGAGGTGGCGATCACCGTGGCGCCGGCCAGCTTGGCGAACTGCAGGGCGAAGATCGACACGCCGCCGGTGCCCTGCACCAGCACCGTCTCGCCGGGCTTGAGCGCGCCGTCGACCATCAGCGCGCGCCAGGCGGTCAGTCCGGCGGTGGTCAGGGTCGCCGCCTCGGCATGGCTCCAGCCCTTCGGCGCGCGGGTGAACGAAGTGGCGCGGGCGGTCACCGTCTCGCGCGCGTAGCCGTCGATGCCGTCGCCCGGCACCGTGGCGAAGCCTTCCACCAGCGGCTCGCCGTCCAGCCAGTCGGGGAAGAAGGTGCTGACCACCTGATCGCCGACAGCGAACTCGCTGACTCCGGTACCCACCGCGATCACCTCACCGGCGCCGTCGGCCATCGGGATGCGCGGCTCGGTCGGGCCCCACATGCCGCTGACCACCGCGAAATCGTGGTAGTTGAGCGAGTTGGCGCGCAGACGCACGGTGATTTCGCCGGCCGCTGGTTCGCGCGCCGGGCAGCTGCCGACGATGACCTTGTCGTAGCCGCCGCCGGGTTGAACGTAGATCGCTTTGCTCATGGTCGCTCCAGAATTACGGATGGTGACCTTCACAGCCGGCGTCGGCGTCCGGTCACCATCGAGAGAAACAGGTTTTCGCGCAGCCGCAGGCTTTCCACCAGCGCGGCCAGCAGGTGCAGGCCGACCAGTCCGAGCAGCGCGTTGGCGAAAGCATCGTGCACGATCAGGGGGCCGTCCAGCCCCCAGAAGTAGTCGACTTCCTCCATGAGAAATCCGGTGACGCCCAGACCGAGCATCAGCAGCATCATCAGGATCATCACCAGCGCGCCGATCGGCGAATGCCCGAGGCGATGGTAGGGCCGGCCGTGCAGCAGCGCGCCCAGATGTTCGGCCAGGCGAGCACGGCTGGGCCAGAAGTCGGCCCAGCGCGCCGCCGGCGTGCCGACGAACCCCCACACCAGGCGGATCGCCAGCCAGGCCACGGCGTAGTAGCCCAGCCAGCGGTGCCACGCCTCGCCTTCCTCGGTGAAGAAGTAGTTGGCGATGAAGGCGCCGGCCAGCGACCAGTGGAACAGGCGTACCAGCGGGTCCCAGAGCGTGACGCGGTCGGGTTTCATGTCAGTCGTCGATATCGGTCTTGACCGTCTCGCCGCTCACCGGATCGAAATAGATCTCGACCTTCTGCTTGTCCTTGTTCCAGCCGTAGATCTCGTAGCAGTTGCCGTCGGTGACCTTGAACTTCTTGATCTCGTAGCCCTGGGCCTTGAGGTCGGCCTGGAATTTTTCCTGATCCTGCCACTGCGCCTTGTCGGCGCTGGTGCACTCGGGTTCGGCCAGGGCCAGCGGGCTGGCGAGGGCGAGAGAAAGCAGAAGCAGCTTGCGCATGGGAGTGTCCTCTTGCGAAAGAATCGGCACATGCCCCGGCGAGGCCGTCGAATGGCGCAGGCCGCGGCGCATGGCGGTGTCCGGCGCAGGCGCGCGGTACCGTCAGCATTCAGAGCGCGGCGGCGCCGGCATGTTCCGCAGCCGTCACCGGCGCCGCGCGTGCCGCTGGAATTGCCGCCGATCTGCTGGGAGCATGGGAGGCCCGCCAGTCAAGGAGCTGTCATGAAAGGACAACCGTTCTACCGCCGCCTGCGGTTCGCCCGCCACGGGCTGGCGCAGGCCTGGCGCCGCGAGCGCAGCGTGCGCACGCACCTGCTCGCCGCGACGCTGGTGCTGCTGGTGTTGCTGCTGACGCGCCCGGCGGCCATCTGGTGGGCGGCGCTGACGCTGACGGTGGGTCTGGTGGTGATCGCCGAGTTGCTCAACAGCGCGCTGGAAACCCTGATGGATTACCTGCATCCGCAGCAGCACCCGGAGATCGGCGTGGCCAAGGACATCGCCGCCGCGGCGGTGCTGATCGCTAGCCTGGTGGCGCTCGGCGTCGGCGCGGCGTTTCTGTTCAGCCTGCTCGGCGGCTGAGGTGGCCTCTCAACGCGGGTCGGCCGCGGCCTTGCGGCGCCTGCCGGTGGTGCCTTTGTTTGCGGCGGCCTTGCGCTTGTTCTTCCAGGGCGTGCCGCCGCGCGCAGGTGGCCCGCTGATGGTGAGGCGTAATCCGGCGCAGCGTTCGACCAGCTTGCTCATCCACGCTGACTGCTTGACGACGAATTCCTCCAGCGGCATCTCGCCGTTCTGCACCATATCCAGCGCCTGCTCCCAGATCGCCGTGGTGCCGGGGTCAGCGATCGGCCGCGGCACCGCGTCGATCAGGCCGAACGCCGCCGGGGTCGCGGCCAGCGCCTTGCCCTGCTTGCTCAGGTAGCCGCGTTCGAGCAGGCCCTGGATGATCCCGGCGCGCGTCGCCTCGGTGCCGATGCCGGTGGTGTCCTTGAGCTTCTGCTTCAGGCGCGGGTCGTTGACCAGCTTGGCGACGTTCTTCATCGCCTTGATCAGTTCGCCCTCGGTGAATGGCTTGGGCGGCTGGGTGTGCTGGTCCTTGAGCTTCACCTCGGCCACGGCGTAGTCCTGGTTCGCGGCGAGTGCCGGCAGTGCCTGCGGCTCGTGCGCTTCGCGGCCTTTGGCCGGCGTCAGTGCCTCGGGCAGCGCGCGACGCCAGCCCGGCTCGACGATGCACTTGCCCACCGCGCGCAGCGTCTGGCCGGCGCAGGTGAAGTCGGCCTGGGTGCGGTCGTACTCGTGGTGGGGCAGAAACTGCGCCAGATAGCGCGCGCGGATCAGCCCGTAGACGGCGCGCGGCTTGCCGCTCAGGCGCGCCGAGGCCTGCGCGGCGACGGTGGGGATGATGCCGTGGTGCGCGCTCACCTTGGCGTCGTTCCAGGCCCGCGAACGGCGCCGGGCGTCGAGGTGCGGCGCCAGGGCAGCCAGCGCCGGATCGGCAGTACCCAGTGCGGCGAGGATCGCCGGGGCTTCGGCGTGCTGGCTGAGCGGCAGGTAGCCGCAGTCGCTGCGCGGGTAGGTGATGAGTTTGTGCGTTTCGTACAGCGCCTGGGCGATGTCGAGGGTTTCCTGGGCGCCGAGGCCGAGCTTCTTCGAGCAGACCTCCTGCAATGTGCCGAGATCGAACGGCAGCGGCGCCGCCTCGCGCATCCGTTCGGTGTTCAGCTCGACG
Source organism: Stutzerimonas sp. 21-1 (assembly GCF_056336065.1). NCBI lineage: Bacteria > Pseudomonadati > Pseudomonadota > Gammaproteobacteria > Pseudomonadales > Pseudomonadaceae > Stutzerimonas > Stutzerimonas sp. 21-1. Next base: position 240,674 of record NZ_CM150500.1, read on the forward strand.
AGCCGCGCGCTGCCGGCGCGGCGCATGGCCTCGGCGGCGTCGCGCGCCAGCTCGGGGTTGAGGCAGCGGCCCTGCTCGTCGCAGGCATCTTCCGGGGCGCGCCACTGCGCGGTGAACGGCGTGCCATCAGCCAGCAGCTGCACGTCGATGGCCCAGAACGGCACCGGCACGAAGTCGGCGATGCTGCGGTCGCGGTCGACCACCAGGCGCAGCGTCGGCGTCTGCACGCGACCTACCGGGAGCACGCCCTGGTAGCCGGACTGGCGGCCGAGCAGGGTGAACAGCCGGCTCATGTTCATGCCGATCAGCCAGTCGGCGCGCGAGCGGCCCAGCGCGGCCTGGTAGAGGTTGAAGGTCTCGCCGCCCGGTTTGAGCGCGCCGAGTGCCTTGCGGATCGACGCCTCGTCCAGCGCCGACAGCCACAACCGCTGGATCGGCCCGCGATAGCGGCAGTGCTCGACCAGCTCGCGGGCGATCATCTCGCCCTCGCGGTCGGCGTCGGTGGCGATCACCAGCTCCGCGCACTCGCCGAGCAGGCGCTTGACCGCCTTGAACTGGCTGGCGGTCTTCGGCTTGACCTGCATCTTCCACTGCTGCGGCACGATCGGCAGGTCGGCCAGGTTCCAGCGCTTGTAGCGGGCGTCATAGGCATCCGGCGGCGCGGTCTCCAGCAGGTGGCCGATGCACCAGGTCACGCTCACGCCGGCACCCTGCCAGCAGCCGTCGCCGCGCCGGTTGGCGCCGAGCACCTTGGCGATGTCTTTGGCCTGGGAGGGTTTTTCGCAGAGAAAGAGCCGCATGCTGGTCATCGATGGCTGCAACGAGCGCCAAGCATGGGCAGAAAGCGCGGCGCCGGCAACCGAAAATCTGTATATGCATACAGTTTATTCGTGCCGTGTCGCTCAACTCCGCGGCGGCGGGTGCAGCTGGCTGCGAAATTGCCCCGGACTCTGGCCGGTCCAGCGGCGGAACAGTCGATGAAACGCGCTGGGCTCCTGGAAGCCGGCGCGCACGGCGATTTCGCTGATGCTCAGCTGGCGGTCGCGCAGCAGGTTGAACACCAGGGCGCGGCGCACCTCGTGCTTGATCTCCTGATAGGTGAAACCTTCCTTGGCCAGTTGCCGCCGCAGCACCTGCTCGCCAAGCCCGCGCGCGCGGGCGATGGCGGCGAGCGTCGGCCACTGATCGCTGGGCTGGCTGCGCAGCGCGCGGAAGATCTGCGAGGCGAGGCCGCTGTCGTTGCGAAAACGCACCACCAGCCATTGCGGACAGCTGCGCAGGAAGGCGCGCAGCGAGGCGCCATCCTGGATCACCGGCAAGCGCAGGTAGCTGGCCTCGAAGGCCACCTCGGTCTGCGCGCCGTCATATTCCACCAGCGGCCCCCAGTGCCACGGCGTGGTCTCGCCGGCCGGCGCGGGGGTGCTGAATTGGCTGCGATTGAGTGGAATGCGCCGGCCCACCAGCCAGCACATCACGCCCAGCACGATGCTGAGGAAGATTTCCTCGGCCGGGCCCTTGAGCGTTGGGTCGGCCAGCTCGCTGCTCAGCCTGACGACGGCCTGGCCATTGCGCACCTCCAGCGTCGCGCGGATGTCGTGGATGAACAGGCCGAGGTACTGCAGGCAGCGCGGCAGCGCCTTGCCCAGGCTGGTTTCCTGGATCAGCCCGCGACAGATCAGGGCGAAGCTGCCGTTGGGCAGGCCATGGGAGTCGAAGCCGAAGAATTCGTCGCCCAGCTCGGCGCTCATCGCCAGCCAGAAGCGGCTGACCGCGACGGCCGGCACCTGGGCGTGCGGCGCGGTCAGCGCGGCGGCGTCGATGCCCGCGGCGGCGAGCACCTGCTGCAGGCGCGCCGGGTTGTCGCGCAGACGATGAAGCGCGGCCTGGACGAGGTAGGCCGCCACCGAATCCTGTTCACGCATGGCGTTATCCGTTTGCTGGGGTCGGGCGTGCGCCCGCGGTGGCGTCGGGTGGCCGAATCTATGCCGCTGCAACGACGGTTTTGGGCATAGCAAGTGCACTCGGCGCCTGCCTAGACTGGCTCACACCGTCGCCTGCGTGCAGGCCCGACCATCTCCGTGGAGGCTGCCATGCACGCCCGATCCGCCGCAACCTTTGAAATCAGCCGCGAGCGTGCGCTGCAGCTGTTCGCCGACGAGGGCTTCGGTCAGGTCAGCCTGCGCCGGCTGGCCAGCCACATGGGCATTTCCACCGCGACCCTGTACACGCATGTGGCCGGCAAGGAGGAGCTGCTGTTCGACGCGCTGGAGGAGCATTACGAGCATCTGCTGCTGCTCGCCGAGCGCGGTGTGCGCGGCGAACCGGCCGTGCGCCCGCGCGTGCAGCGGCTGAGCCGGGCGCTGGTCGAGCTGTATCGACACTGTCCGTCGCGCTTCCTGCTGGCCACGCGCGAGCGGCACTGCCTGCGCGATGGCCACCGGCGACGCATCGACAGCCTGCGCCGACGCATCGTCGAGCAGCTCGCTACCTGGCTGCAGGGCGGCGAGGCGCCGACGGCAGGTCGCGTGCTGCTCGAACTCATCGAACACCTGCCGCTCTGGCTGGCCGCGCATGGCCTCACGGCCGAGCAGCAGACCCGGCTGGTCGATGCGCTGCTGCTCGGCAGCCTTCCCGGCCTGCGCCAGCTGCCCTCCCCAGAACCCATCCTGCCGACCGAGGTAATTCACCATGCCCAGTTACAAGGCCGATCTGCGTGACGCCCGCTTCATCCTCCACGAAGTCTTCGATGCGCCTGCGCTGTGGGCGCGCCTGCCGGCGCTGGCCGAGCGGATCGATGCCGAGACCGCCAACGCCATACTCGATGAGGCGGCCAAGGTCACCGGCGAGCTGCTGGCACCGCTGAACCGCAGCGGCGACGAGGAGGGCGCGCAGTGGCTCGAAGGCCGGGTGCGCACCCCGGCGGGCTTTCGCGAGGCCTATGCCACCTACGCCGAAGGCGGCTGGGTGGGCCTGGCCGGTAATCCCGAATACGGCGGCATGGGCATGCCGAAGATGCTCGCGGTGGCCTTCGAGGAAATGCTCTACGCGGCCAATTCGAGCTTCGCGCTGTATTCGGCGCTGAGTTCCGGCGCCTGCCTGGCCATCGACGCGCATGCCAGCGAAGCCCTCAGGCAGCGCTACCTGCCGCCGCTGTACGAGGGCCGCTGGGCCGGCTCCATGTGCCTGACCGAGCCGCACGCCGGCACCGACCTGGGCATCATCCGCACCCGTGCCGAGCCGCAGGCCGACGGCAGCTACCGCATCAGCGGCACCAAGATATTCATCACCGGCGGCGAGCAGGACCTGACCGAGAACATCATCCATCTGGTGCTGGCCAAGCTGCCCGACGCCCCGGCGGGGCCGAAGGGCATCTCGCTGTTCCTCGTACCGAAGGTGCTGGTCGGCGAGGACGGCAGCCTCGGGGCGGCGAACGCGGTGTCCTGCGGCTCCATCGAGCACAAGATGGGCATCAAGGCTTCGGCCACCTGCGTGATGAACTTCGACGGTGCCTGCGGCTATCTGGTCGGCGAGCTGAACAAGGGCCTGGCGGCGATGTTCACCATGATGAACTACGAGCGGCTGTCCATCGGCATCCAGGGCATCGGCTGCGCCGAGGCTTCCTACCAAGCGGCGCGCGATTACGCCCGCGAACGCCTGCAGAGCCGTGCGGCCACGGGGCCGGTCGCGCCCGAGCGAAGCGCCGACCCGATCATCGTCCACGCCGATGTGCGGCGCATGCTGCTGACCATGAAGACCATGACCGAGGGCGGGCGCGCCTTCGCCTGTTACGTCGGCCAGCAGCTGGACCTGGCCAAGTACGCTGACGACCCGGCGCAGAAGGAACGGGCCGAGGCGCTGGTGGCGCTGCTGACCCCGGTGGCCAAGGCGTTCTTCACCGATGCCGGGTTCGAGAGCTGCGTCCTTGGCCAGCAGGTGTTCGGCGGCCACGGCTACATCCGCGAATGGGGACAGGAGCAGCTGGTGCGTGACGTGCGCATCGCGCAGATCTACGAAGGCACCAACGGCATCCAGGCGCTCGACCTGCTCGGACGCAAGGTGGTCGCCAACGGCGGTGCATCGCTGCGGCTGTTCACCGATGAAATCCGTGCCTTCGCCACGACCCATGACACACCGTTCAACGCCGCGCTGCACGAGGCGGTCGAGCGTCTGGAGCGCGTCAGCGCCTGGCTGCAGGAACAGGCCCGCGGCGATGCCAACGCCGTCGGCGCGGCGTCGGTGGAATACCTGCAGCTGTTCGGCTACACCGCCTATGCCTACATGTGGGCGCGCATGGCGGCCAGCGCTGCCCGCGGCGCAGCCGACGACGCGTTCTACCGCGCCAAGCTGGGCAGCGCGGCGTTCTATTTCGAGCGCCTGCTGCCGCGCACGCTGGGGCTGGAAGGCAGCATCCGCGCCGGCAGCACCTCGCTCTACAGCCTGGAAGCCGAGCTGTTCTGAGCAACTGGCGGCTCGCCTGCCGAGCGCGAGCCGCAGGCAGCCCGGGGCACGGGAGTCGTGGTTTTGCTCAGTGTCCCGGAGAGGCCAGGGTCTGGGCGAACTCACCGATGGCTTCCACGACCTGCTGCGCGCCGTGCTGTATGTCGAGGATGACCGTGCCGGCCTGGTTGGCCAGGGCGACGCCTTGTTCCGCCTTGCGCGTGCTGGCCTGCATGTTCTCCGTCGCCACCCGGGCCAGTTCGCGGTTCTTGCCGACCACCTCGGTAATGGCCACGGTCGCCTGGCTGGTGCGCTGCGCCAGGTTACGTACCTCATCGGCGACCACCGCGAAGCCGCGGCCCTGCTCGCCGGCGCGGGCCGCCTCGATGGCCGCGTTGAGCGCCAGCAGGTTGGTCTGCTCGGCAATGCCGCGAATCGCGCCGACGATGCTGCCGATCTCCTCCGACTGGGCGCTCAGCGCGCCGATGGCCTGCGCGACCTGCGCAAGTTCGTCGGCGATGCTCTGCACCACGTTGACCGACTGCTGGACCACCGCGGCGCCTTGCCGCGCGGACTCGTCGGTCTGCCGCGAGGTCTCGAAGGCCATCTGCGCCGCGCGGGTTTCGGCGTCCCGCTGCTCGACCCTGGCGGTGATGTCGGAGGCGAACTTGGCCACGCCATACAGCCGGCCCTGGGCATCGTAGAGCGGGTTGTAGGTGGCCTGGAGCCAGACGCCTCGGCCCTGTTTGGTCAGGCGCCGGAACAGGCCGGTACTGAACTCACCCCGGTTCAACCGGGCCCAGAAGTCGCGATAGGTGTCGCTCTGCACTTCCTCGGGGTCGCAGAACAGGCGGTGGTGCTTGCCCCGGATATCGTCCAGGCGATAGCCCATGACCTGCAGGAAATTCGCGTTGGCATTGACGACCAACCCCTGCAGATCGAATTCGATCACCGCCGAGGAGCGCTCGACCGCCTGCATGCGGCTGGCGTCCGCCTGCGCACGCAGCGTTTGCTCGGTCACATCGGTAGCGAGCATGACGATGCGTTGCACATTGCCGCCGGCTTCACGGACCGGAACGTAACTGGCCTGCAGCCACACCTGCCGACCCTGTTTCGCCATCCACTGCATGAGATTGGTCGCGCTGCGACCCTGCTGCATGCCCTGCCAGAAGGCGCTGTAGTCGCGGCTTTGTGCGTAGGCGGGATCGCAGAACGTGCGGTGCTGGCGTCCGCTGACCTCCTCCAGGGTAAAACCCAGCAGGTTCAGGAACAGCGGGTTGGCCTGCAGCACCAGCCCCTCGGGACTGAATTCGATGGTCGCCACGGCACTGCGCAGCGCCACGTACTCGGCCTCGAATACCGCCCGCTGCGCCTGGCATTCACGCAGGGTGTCTTTGAATGTGCGAGTGCGCATGAACATGCGAGTAAGTACTCCGATGGCCTGTCTTGGTCGATGCAACCACCCGAAGCTGACAGGCATGGCTGGCTCCGGGTCTGATGGATGGGCAGGCTACATCCTTTACAAATCCTATACAAATTGATTTCGTGTATAGAAATGATAGAACTTCGTACAGCGTAGAACTCGGCACGCGGATATCGGGCTATCGGGCATGCGATAGGGAAAAGGCAAAGCGGGGGCTGCCTGGGAGAGGGAGACGGCGGAAACCGGCGGAAGCTGTTGCTCGGGTATGCGCGGAACGACGCCTCGAACCGGCGAAAGGGTCGCTCGACTTCCGGCAGAAACGAAAAAGGCCCGCATTTCTGCGAGCCTTTGTGTTCGTGGTGGCACCAGGAGTCGAACAGTGGGCATCTAGGGCCCACAGAATCGTCGTGTGCATATATTTCGGTGGGTTCTACCCCGTTTCCACGGACGGTTTGAAAAGGGCTGAAAACTTCAGATCTTGCCTGGCGACTCTACGACGCATTCGTGGGTTATGAAACCGCTCGATGTAGTCGAATAAATCCGCCCGTGCTTCATCACGAGTTCGATACGACTGATGGGCAACCCGCTCCCGTTTGAGCTGACCGAAGAAGCCTTCACAGGCTGCGTTGTCGCCGCAATGCCCGACGGCACTCATGCTGCAGACCAGCGTGTTGCGATTCAGAAAGCGCTGGTAGTCGGTGCTGGTGAATTGGCTACCGCGATCCGAATGCAGGATTACTGACCAGTCACCCTGGCGCTGCCAAATCGCCATCTCCACTGCTCGAATCACCATCTGCCGATCCTGGCGGTGATGCATCGACCAACCGATCACCAGCTTGCTGTACAAGTCGAGCACCACACATAGGAAAAGCTTGCCTTCCAGTGTGGCTATTTCCGTGATGTCCGTGACCCACTTGCGCTCCGGCTCCTGCGCGGTGAAATCGCGCTCCAGCAGGTTTTTCACGCCTGCTGGGCGGCCACTGACGGCTCTTCCAAAGCCACGTCGTTTCCGGCGTGGCCAGCCTTGAATTCGCTCAGCCGCCATCAGGCGAGCAACTCGGTTCAGGCTGACGACTTCGCCCTCGTCGAGCAAATCCTCGTGCATTCGTGGCGCTCCAATCACGCCCCGGCTGTCCTCGTGAATCTCCCGAATGCGCTTCACCAAGCGCGCATTCTCCTGAGCTCGCGCACTTGGTTCACGATCCTGCCAGGCGTAATAGCCGCTGGCAGAAACCTTCAGGCAACGGCACATCAATCGTACCGGGTACTCGTTGCGGCAGCGCTGGATCACCGTGTACCGCTCGATGACTCCTTGGCAAAGTACGCTGCCGCGTCTCTTAAAAAATCACGTTCCTTGGTTACTCGGGCCAACTCGCGCTTGAGACGGGCAAGCTCCTCATCCCGCGGACTTCCCGTTCCAGGGAAGACTTTCTCAGTGCCTGGTTGCGCCTCCCGAACCCAGCGGGTGAGCAGGTTGGGAGCCACACCAATCTCTAGGGCCACCTGTCGGCAGCTGGCCCCTGAACGACGAACCAGCTCGATGGCTTCCCGCTTGAACTCGGGACTGTATTTCTTGCGCTTCATGAACACTCCTTCAGCTCGGTGTGAGCTTACTTGAAAGTGTCCGTGCTAACGGGGTAGAACCCGATATCAACCAGGAGGTCTACGGCCTGCCTGAGTGGCTGCCGGCGCTGCAGAGCGCGCTGCTGAACGAGAGCGCCACGCTGTTCCGCCGCAAGTATTACCAGAACGGCAGCCATGCCGGCTTCATCCTGTACATGACCGACGCGGCGCAGAACGAGGACTTCGTCACCGACCTGCGCAACGCGATGAAGAACAGCAAGGGCCCGGGCAACTTCCGGAACCTGTTCATGTACGCGCCGAACGGCAAGAAGGACGGCCTGCAGCTGATCCCGATCAGCGAGGTGGCGGCGAAGGATGACTTCGGCGCGATCAAGAACATCAGCCGCGACGACCAGCTGGCGATGCTGCGCATCCCGCCCCAGCTCATGGGGGTGGTGCCGCAGAACGCGGGTGGCTTCGGTTCGATCCGCGACGCATCCGAGGTGTGGGCGGTCAACGAGCTGGAGCCAGAACAGGCTCGGCTGCTGCAGATCAACGATTGGCTGGGGGAGGAGGTGGTGCGCTTCCGGCCGTATGAGATGCCGGCTACTGCCAGCTGATCTACCAGGAGCACCACCCAAGCCGCTCACGAGGTGGCTTTTTTGTGTCTGCACGCCATGGCCAGGACCCCCGGCCAGCACCTGGCGCGCGCTCGACCAGGCGATCGAGCCGGAACAGCGCAATGTGCGCGTGGAGGTGGAGGGGCCGTGCCGTGGCAAGCTGGTGGCGGTGCAGCAGGCGTGCCAGTAGAAAGTAAAAGCCCCGCAACTGCGGGGCTTTTCAGCTCATTACAGGTTGAACTGAGGTTTGATTCGATCAATCAGTTCAGTTGCTGCTTCCAAGCTCATGTGACTGTTGTCGATTAGAATAGGCCAGCCATCTTTGTCGAAGTGCTTGCATTTGCCATTGGGGCACATGCTGCTTAGCAAAGAAATGTATTTTATGCCCTTTTGCCCCATGAATAGATCTCTATAACGAGAGTCGCTTTCAAATTGGGCGTCTTGTACGGCAGCGTCAAATTCAGCAGCTATAAGCAGCGGGGGCTTGCTTCCCGATGCCTTCTCGAAAATTGTCGGCATATTTGGTTGGTAGAATTGCACCGGACCAAGAACATAGACACTTGCATGTTTTGCAACACGCATTGCTCTGTTTTCGAATTCTTCTAGTACTGCCCCCCTAAGCAGCGCTCTAGTGGTCATTATTACAACGTCGAATTTCTTGTCTTCTATATTATCTAAGTAGTCGATCAGGGCAAGACAGGATTTTCTTTTTAGATCAATTTTATGGTGGGCTAGTGTGCAACTATTGGATGCAAGAAGGTTCACATTGTAGTTGGGAAAGGATTTTTTGATCGGTGCGTAGAACTGCGCTGCATGGGAGTCTCCAATTAATAGTAATTGAGGCTTGGAGCTCTCTGTGATGCATTTTTTTGCAGTCTCCGAAATATCCGCATTTTGGTTAACCCAGCATTTTGATATCAGAGCGGATCTTCTCTGCGTGGCCAGCTGGATCTTTTTGTGCTGTACATATTGGTTTGCAGTGTTTGAGAGTCGCGACGGATAGCCTTCAGTCAACGTGCCACCGAAGCCCACCACCCCGAACACGCACATGCTGACTGCGAATCCGGCGAACGCCTGAGTCCGCGAAGGCAGTACTTTGCGTCCCCGGATGGGTTTTTCGATGACGAAGTAGGAAAGGGTGGCCAGCGCGATGGCTGCCGCAATGCCGAGGGCGAATTGCTCCGGGGTTGGCTTGATGAGGTAGATGTTCAGGTAGGCGAAGATCGGCCAGTGCCACAGGTACAGGGCATAGCTGATTAGGCCCACACCGACGATCAGCTTCAGGGAAAGGACCCGTGCAGCGATACCGCCCTGGGCGTAGATGACCATTGCGGTGCTGATGGTGGGGATCAATGCCCAGGCCCCGGGAAACGCGATTTTGGAGTCAAGGAACAAGATGCTGCCGAGGATGCCGGCCAGGCCGATGACACCGATCACGCTCTTGGCGGCATAGCTCTTGGGGGGGGGCAACATCCCGCAGGCCAGCGCTGCACCGATACCCATCTCCCAGAAGCGCCCCAGGGAGTTGAAGAAGGCGGAGTTCAGGTCGTTGGTCAGGACGAAGTAGAGGTTGATCAGGAAGGATACTGCGATGATCAGCAGCGTGACACCAAGCACTAACTGCCGACCTTTCTTCATCAGCAGCAGGGCGAGGATTGGGAAGAACAGGTAGAACTGCTCCTCGACGGACAGCGACCAGGTATGCAGCAGCGGTTTTGCGTGGGAGGGGCCGTCGAAGTAGCCAGCGATATCCCAGAAGAACCAGTTGGATACGAAGCCAATGAAGGAAATGAGGCTCTTGGAGTATTCCTCCATGGTTTCTGCGGACAACAGCTGGTAACCAGCGATGGTGGTGAGCACTATCACAGGAATTGCCGGCGGCAGCAGTCTGCGAATCCTGCCTTCATAGAAGCGTTTCAGGAACTGCCTGGGGGACTCATTGCTCTTGAGGATGATGCTTGTGATGAGGAAGCCGGAAATGACGAAGAACACGTCAACCCCGACAAACCCTCCTTTGAACAGTCCATAGTTCGCATGGAACAGAACAACAGCCAGTACGGCTATCGCTCTCAGACCATCAATGTCCGCGCGGTACTCTAGTTTCACCAGCTTCCCCTGTTTTATTGCTTCCTGATTCCGCCATGTATTTGGCGCAAAAAAATGAAAATTATATAAAAAAGCTGAAGGCTACTCAATCGCCAGCACCGGTTCGGGGTAGTCGTTGAGGTGTTCCTGACGTCCGGTGTTACTGGGTGGGCGGCGGAAGGCTTGGCGGCTGAGCGCGGTCGCTCTGTGGACCTGCTCGGTGCAGGTACTGGGTGACAACCAGCGGCCGAATTGCTCGGTGGCCAGAATGATGGGCATTCGGTGTTAGATGTCGGCGATTGGGCATCGTGCCGAAGAATGCGGGGGGGGGCATCGGCTAGATCCGTGACGCTGCCCAGGTGTGGGCGATCAATGAGCTGGAGCCGGTGCAGGCCAGGCTGGCTCAGATCAATGACTGGCTGGGGGAGGAGGTGGTCCATTTCCGGTCGTATGAGCTACCGGCCACCGCCAGCTGACCCTTCACTCGCACCACCCACGCCGCCCTCGAGGCGGCTTTTTTGTGCCTGCTCGCCAGGCCAGGAGCCCCGGTCAGCACCTGGCGCGCGCACTCGTCCCCCCGCCACGCCCCCGGGCTAAATGTGTCGTTTTTTCTGCGCGCCTGCGGACAGCTCTACGCGGCTCAGGCAGTGGGCTGGTGGATGGGTATGAGGTAGAGCAAAACCCTGCGTTTCCCTGCAGGAAGAGCGGTTCTGGACGCTCCCATGCTGTGTCCGGGCTATGGGCTTATGGGGGGCGATTTTCAGAAAGAGTAATTTCTGCAATCTGGCTGTGGACCGACCCTGGAGGCCGCGTCGTTCGGGGCTTCTGAGATTACAAAGGGAGGTAACCTAGAGGTAATCAAAAAGGTAATTTTTTCTAAGGTGCTGATTTTGAAGGCTTTTTTAGAGGCCCGATATCACCCTATAAAAGAGTAACCAGATTACCTTTATGTTACTTGTAAGTTACCTTTTGCCATCGCCGGAAAAGCCTTGCAAATCAGGGCTTTGCGCCCGTTTCTCGGCGGATGTTACGGAAATTACTCTTTTTGCAGACCCCCCACTACCTGAGAAAACAGCCTCACGTGTGGGGCGCGTGCGCATGTACGCGACGGTTCTGCTTGTTACGTGGCTTGTTACGCTAGCCTGCGTCGGCATCAGCCTTTATAGGGCTGGAAGCCTTGGTATTCGTGGTGCCGGCACCAGGAGTCGAACCCGGGACCTACTGATTACAAGTCAGTTGCTCTACCAGCTGAGCTATACCGGCAAACCGGGCGCCATTATAGCGATTGCGCGCGGCGAGTAAACCGTTCTCTGCCAAGCACTTGCGTGGCTTCGGAGATCAGTGGCGTTCGGCGAGCAGCAGCAGGTTGCGCGGGGTGAGTTCGCCGGTGCAGAAGCGGCCGAGGCGTACCGCGTAGCCGTTTTCTTCCAGCAGCAGCGCGCGGTCGAGCAGCAGCCAGACTTCCAGCGGGCGGCGGAACAGGCCGCGCAGCAGTTCGAGGTTGCGCACTTCGGCCAGGCGCTGCCAGCCGGCCCGTTCCAGTGCCGGCCAGTCTTCGGTGCCTGGCTCGGGCAGCTGCTTGAGTGCGGCGAGGTCGCGGCAGTAGCGTTCGAAGTCTTTCTGCAGCCAGGCGCTGGGCAGCGAGGGGGTGGGCATGTAGTCGTCCTGCCCGCGCAGACGGCGCTGCAACAGGTCGAAGCCGAGCCGCCAGGCCATCGACTGGTCGCGGTTGCGGCGTTCGCGGGCGCCGGCGGTGACGGTCTCGGTCAGCGGCAGGCCGAGGTCGTCGCGCGATAACCGCAGGCTGGAGTCCTGCGCGACCCGTGACAGCGGCTGATAGCGCTCGGCCTGGGTCCGGTTGTAGCAGCAGGGTGCGATGGCGAGCTGGCGCACGCCGGCGGCGATGGCCAGCTGCAGCAGACGTACGTGCAGGTCGCCGCAGGCGTGCAGGGCGACCGGCGTGTGGTCGGCATGCAGGTGCGCGGCGCAGTCCGCGCCGAGCACGTCCTGCTGGAGATGACGGGCATCGATACCCAGGCGTCGGCTGAGACGGGCGCCGTCTTCGACCAGCGCGGCGTCCCATTCCAGGCAGGTCAGGGCGCTGCCGTCCTGCGCCAGCTGGCGGCCCAGATGGCCCTTGCCAGCGCACCAATCCAGCCAGTGGTGCGTGGGTTGGCGAAATTGCAGGTGCGCGGCGAACGCGCGGATCTGCTGCCATTTGCGCCCGGGAACGTCGACCTGCAGGCGGCTGTCCGGCGCCGGCAGCGGGTGGGCCGGCAGTTCCGCCAGGTCGCTGAACGCCCGTGCCTCGGCCGCCAGCTGGGGGAAGGGCGCCGGTGCATCGAGTTCGCTCGGCTGGTTGTGTGCGGCTTCGGCGTCGGCCAGCGAGCGTGCGCGCAGCCAGGCGGCCAATTGCGGATGCGTGGCTTCCCATTCCAACCGGTGCTGCACGAAAGGCCGAGGCCGCCACAATGGCTGGTGCTCGGTGAGGAAGCGATCGAGCGCGAGGAAATGATCGGTGAAGCTGGCGTGAGCGCGCATCGGTGTGAGTGTCGGTCGGTCGGGCGGGCGCCGATTGTAACGGCGATCGACGCGTGCAAGGCACAACGCCCGTCGTCGACGGGCGTTGCTGGGGGCTAGTGAGCGGTTGGTTGATTCAGTTAATCAATTCGGCGCCCATGGCCCCGATACGGCGTTGCATCCGCACTTGGCACCAACTAACCGCACAGACCACTAGCGGCCATACACCTGCTCGGGCAGCCAGGTGATCAGATCCGGCCACAGATAGGCGATCACCAGCATCAGCAACTGGATGCCGATGAACGGCACCACACCCTTGTAGATGGTGCTCGTCGGCACACTGCGCGGAGTGACGCCCCGCAGGTAGAACAGCGAGAAGCCGAACGGCGGAGTGAGGAACGAGGTCTGCAGGTTGAGCGCGAGCATCACGCCGAGCCAGATCGGATCGAGCCCCATCGCCAGCAGGATGGGGCCGACGATCGGTACGACGACGAAGATGATCTCGATGAAGTCGAGGATGAAGCCGAGCAGGAAGATCACCAGCATCACCACCAGGAACGCACCGAGCACGCCGCCGGGCAGCGAATGCAGGGCGTCCTCGATCAGCACCTCGCCGCCGAAGCCGCGGAACACCAGGGAGAACAGCGAGGCGCCGATCAGGATCAGGAACACCATCGAGGTGATCTCGGTGGTGCCGAAGGCGACTTCCTTCAACTGGCTGAAGCTCAGCTGACGCTTGACCAGTGACAGCGCCGTCGCGCCCAGCGCGCCGATGGCGGCGGCTTCGGTGGGCGTCGCATAGCCGGCGAGGATCGAGCCGAGCACGGCGGCGATCAGCACCAGCGGCGGCAGCAGCGCCTTGATCAGCCGTCCCCATTCGATCGGGCCGAGCTCTTCCTGCGGCAGCGCGGGCAGCTTCTTCGGCTGGAAGATGGCGATGATGATCAGGTAGACGATGTACAGGCCGACCAGCGCCAGCCCCGGCAGCAGCGCGCCGACGAACAGGTCGCCGACCGAGACGGTCTTCGGTGAGAAGATGCCCATCTTCAGCTGCGCCTGCTGGAACGCGCTGGACATCACGTCGCCGAGCAGGACCAGGATGATCGACGGCGGGATGATCTGCCCGAGCGTGCCGGTGGCCGCCAGCGTGCCGGTTGCGATCGCCGGGTCGTAGCCGCGGCGCAGCATGGTCGGCAGGGCCAGCAGACCCATCGTCACCACGGTGGCGCCGACGATGCCGGTCGAGGCCGCGAGCAGCGTGCCGACCACGCACACCGAGATCGCCAGACCGCCGCGCAGGGTGCCGAACAGCCGCGACATGGATTCCAGCAGGTCTTCGGCGACGCGGGATTTCTCCAGCATCACCCCCATGAAGACGAACAGCGGTACCGCCAGCATCGTCTGGTTGTTCATGATGCCGAAGATGCGGTTGGGCAGCGCATGCAGGAAGCCGACGTCGAACGTGCCGGTGACCACGCCGACGCCGGCGAACAGCAGTGCCATGCCGCCGAGGGTGAAGGCCACCGGATAGCCCGACATCAGCGCGATGCAGATGGCGACGAACAGTGCGATTGCCATGATCTCAGCCATGCTGCACCTCCTCATCCTGCGGCAGGCGGCCGGCGAGGCGGTAACCGAGCTTGATCAGATCGGCGACGGCTTGCAGCGCGAGGCTAATGACCATCACCAGGATGATGCTCTTCTGCAGGTAGACGAACTTCAGGCCGCCGGATTCGTTGGAACCTTCGTGCGTGGCCCAGGAGTTGGCGACGTAATCCCAGCTATTCCAGGCCAGGAACAGGCAGACCGGGATCAGGAACAGCACATGGCCGAGGCCATCGACGATCGCCTGCCGGCGGGAAACCAGCTTCTGGTAGAAGATGTCGACGCGGACATGGCCGTTGCGCTGCAGCGTCCAGGCGGCGGCGCCCATGAAGACCAGCGCATGGGCATACATAACGGCCTCCTGCAGGGCGATAGCGCCGATGCCGAAGCCATAGCGCAGCACCACGACGATCGCGGTACCGGCAACGAGGAAGAGCGTGAACCAGGCACACAGCTGGCCGAAACGCCGATTCAGCGAATCGATGAAGCCAGCCACGCGCAGTAGCGGCGGGGCGTCATGGGACATTGGTGAGTCCTTCTTGTGGGGTCGCAAGGAATGTTGCGCAGAAGGATTCTTGCAGTAGTGGCGCTTTGCAGCAATCGGCATACGACTTTTAGCGGGATGGACTAGGCTTGAGCCGCAGATATCGCTAGTTTTCTTCACCTTGCTTGCACGGTTGCCGGTCCTGGCGCCGGGGCGTTGCCCCGCGCGGTCCTGCCTGGTCGGTCGTGTTCAGCCAAGTCGTTGTGCAAATAAGACAAACAACAAGGAGCACCACATGAAACGTCGTGACATTCTCGCCGCCGCGGGCGTCGGCCTGGCCGCCACCGCTCTGGCCGGCTGCAATGACAAGAGCGAAAAGACCGCAGCCGCCGGCGCCCCCGCCACCGAGCAGCAGACCTTCAACTGGAAGATGGTCACCTCCTGGCCGAAGAACTTCCCCGGCGTCGGCGTCGGTGCCGAGCGCTTCGCCACGCTGGTCAACGAAATGAGCGGCGGCCGGCTGAAGGTCAAGGTCTATGCGGCGGGCGAACTGGTTCCCGCGCTGGAAGTATTCGATGCGGTCTCGCGCGGCACCGCCGAGATGGGACACGGCGCGCCGTACTACTGGAAGGGCAAGGTGCCGGCCGCGCAGTTCTTCTGCGCGCTGCCGTTCGGCCCGAATGCGCAGGAAATGAATGCCTGGTTGCACCGTGGCGGCGGCATGCAGCTGTGGGAAGAGGTGTACAAGCCGTTCGGTGTGCTGCCGATGGCCTGCGGCGCGACTGGCGTGCAGACTGCTGGCTGGTTCAACAAGGAAATCAACTCGGTCGAGGATTTCCAGGGCCTGAAGATGCGGACTCCCGGCCTGGGCGGCGAAGTGCTGACCAAGATGGGCGGCACCGTGGTCAACATGCCGGCCGGCGAGATCTTCACCGCGCTGCAGACCGGCGCGATCGACGCCACCGAGTGGATCGGCCCGTACAACGACCTGGCCCTCGGCCTGCACAAGGCGTCCAAGTACTACTACACGCCGGGCTGGCAGGAGCCGAACGTCACCTTCGAGCTGGACGTCAATCTCAAGGCCTGGGAAACCCTGCCGGATGATCTGAAGGCCATCGTTCGCGCCGCCGCGCGCGACGTCAACGGCGACATGCTCGACGACTACAACGCCAAGAACATGGAGGCGCTGGAGCAACTGCGCGAGCAGGGCGTGGAAGTGCGTCGGCTGCCCGACGAAGTGCTGGCGCGGCTCAAGGAGGTCGCTGCCGAAGTGGTCGATGCTTCCGCCGCGGCCGATCCGGCGGCGAGCAAGGTCTGGGAGCAGCAGCGCGCCTATCTCAAGCGGCTGTACGCCTACGCCGAGCTGAACGAGAAGGACATCTACAACATCCGCGGCTGATTGCGGACCGCAACGAAAAACGCCACGGCCTGCGCCGTGGCGTTTTCATTTGTGCAACCGGGACCGCCGCATTCAGCCGAGCAGGGTGGCGTTCAGGCTGATGCGCGCGTTGAGCACCTTGGAGACCGGGCAGCCCTGCTTGGCCTGCTCGGCGATCTGCTGGAACTGCGCGTCGCTGGCCCCCGGAATCTTCGCCTTCAGCGTCAGGTCGACGGCGGTGATGCTGAAGCTATCGCCATCCTTGTCCAGCGTTACCTCGGCGTGGGTCTCGATACGCTCGGCGGTGAGCCCGGCCTGGCCGAGCATCAACGACAGCGCCATCGAGAAGCAGCCGGCATGCGCGGCGCCGATCAGCTCTTCCGGATTGGTGCCCGGGGCGTCCTCGAAGCGGGTATTGAAGCCATAGGGGTTGTCCTTCAGCGCGCCGCTCTGGGTGCTGATGGTGCCCTTGCCGTCCTTCAGGCCGCCTTGCCAGACGGCCGATGCGCTCTTCTTCACGTGCAATCCTCCTACGATGGGTGGACGAAAATGCAGGCGCCGGGCAACGGGCGCCGGGCGGTGCGTGGCTCAGTGGGTCGGCTCGGCGGCGAGAATCGCGCTTGCCAGTTCCATGTCGCTGGCCTGCAGCTGTGGCTGCTCGGTGCGCAGCTGGCGCAGCAGCGCTTCCAGATGCGGGCCGCGGATAGCGCCATCGCTGGCGACGAAGCTGCTGGCATCCTCGCGCGCCGGCAGGACCAGCTTGTTGTCCTTGAAGGTCAGGTAGGTGGAGGCGGTTGTCGCGCCCGAGGACAGCAGGTCGCGGACCAGACCGTCAGCCAGGGCGTTGCCGAGAGGCAGTGCGGCGAACGCCAGTATCGCCAGTGATGTATGTCGCATGATCGACACCTCCGAGTGTGCGTGCTGTTAAGAGTCCGCCCGCCCCGGCCGAGTTCCGCTTCGCTGGCCTAGCCGTCGCGCTCGATCAGCTGGCGGATGCGCTGGCCGAGGGCATCGATGCTGAACGGCTTGGCCAGCATGTCCATGCCCGGGCCGAGGAAATCCCCGCGTACCGTGGCGTCCGCCGCATAGCCGGTGATGAACAGCACCTTCAGCTGCGGACGTTGCTGGCGCGCGAGGTCGGCGAGCTGGCGGCCGTTGAGGCCGGGCAGGCCGAAGTCGCTGACCAGCAGATCGATGCGCTGCTCGCTCTGCAGGTAGGGCAGGGCGGTGGCGGCGTCGCAGGCTTCGAGCGCGACATAGCCCAGCTCGTGCAGCACCTCGATCACCAGCATGCGCACGGCGGCTTCGTCCTCGACCACCAGCACCGTCTCGCCATGCTGCGCCTGCGGCACCTCGGTGGGTTCGGGCGCGCCCGCCGCTTCCGCCAGCGCGCTGTGGTTACGCGGCAGGTAGAGAGTGATCCGCGTGCCTTCGCCCGGCGTGCTGTCGATGTGCACGTGGCCGCCGGTCTGCTTGGCGAAGCCGTAGACCATCGACAGGCCAAGGCCGGTGCCCTGGCCGATGGGCTTGGTGGTGAAGAACGGATCGAAGGCCTTGGCGATCACCTCCGCGGACATTCCGGCGCCGCTGTCGGCGATGCTGAGCACCACGTAGTCGCCGGGTTCCGGGCCGTTCGGCTGTGCGCTGTCGATCTGCACGCAGCGGGTGCGCACCTGCAGGTCGCCGCCGCTCGGCATGGCGTCGCGGGCATTGATCACCAGGTTGAGCAGGGCGTTTTCCAGCTGGTGGGCATCGGTATACGCCAGCCAGGCGTCCGCCTGCAGCTGGGTGTGCAGGCGGATGTGTTCGCCGATGGTGCGCCGCAGCATGTCCTCCATCGATACCACCAGCTGATTGACATCCACCGGCTTGGGATCGAGCGACTGGCGACGCGCGAAGGCGAGCAGGCGATGGGTCAGCGCCGCGGCGCGGTTGGCGGAGGTCATCGCGGCGTCGATGTAGCGGTGCAGGTCTGCGCTGTTGCCGTTGTTGACCCGCCGCTGGATCAGATCCAGCGCGCCGAGTACGCCGGTGAGCATGTTGTTGAAGTCGTGCGCCAGGCCGCCGGTGAGCTGGCCGATGGCTTCCATCTTCTGCGCGTGGCGCAGCGCCTCTTCGGCGCGCTCGCGCTCG
This sequence comes from Stutzerimonas sp. 21-1, assembly GCF_056336065.1. Classification (NCBI taxonomy): domain Bacteria; kingdom Pseudomonadati; phylum Pseudomonadota; class Gammaproteobacteria; order Pseudomonadales; family Pseudomonadaceae; genus Stutzerimonas; species Stutzerimonas sp. 21-1. The sequence goes on from NZ_CM150500.1 coordinate 258,922, forward strand.
GCCATCTCGATATGCAGGCGGCTGTTGATCGCCGCCAGCTCGCGGGTGCGCTCGGCGACGCGGCGCTCCAGGCTTTCGTTGAGTTCGCGCAGGGCCTCCTCGGCGGCGACCTGGGCGGTGATGTCGGTGTTGGTGCCGAACCACTGGGTGACCTGGCCGAAATCGTCGCGAATCGGCAGCGCGCGGGAGAGGAACCAGCGGTAGATGCCGTCCTTGCCACGCAGCGGGAAGGTCTCCTCCCAGACCGAGCCGATGGCGAAGGCGCGCCTGAGCGAGGCGCTGACCCGCTCGTGGTGGTCGGGGTGGTTGACCGCGCGCCAGCCGAGCGCGCGCATCGCCTCGAAGGTGGTGCCGGTGTAGTCGTACCAGCGCTTGTTGTACCAGTAGATGCGCCCGCTCGGGTCGGCCATCCAGGCGAACTGGCTGATGTTGTCGGCCAGCGTGCGGAACTGTTCCTCGCTCTCGCGCAGCGCACGCTCGGCGCGCATGCGTTCGTCGGCGTTCCAGGCGCGATCGGCGACCTCGCGGATGAACGAGATGTCGTCGTCGAGCCAGATGCGTGGCTCGCCATGCAGCAACATCAGCGCGGCGGCCAGCTGGCCCTGCTCGAACAGCGGCACGCAGACCAGACTGCGGATCTGCCGTTCGCTGTACAGGTCGGTCTGGGCGACGGTGCGCGCGTCGTGCAGCACATCGTCGATCACCACCAGATCGTTGTTCTGCAGGTCGTAGTAGAGGTCGCCGAAGTCGGGGAAATGCACCCGCTCGCTGCTGTCGCGCGAGGCACCGTCGCTCCAGTAGCGCTCGATGGTGGCGTAGAGGCTGCCGGGCTCGATGCTGGCGAACAGCACCCGTGCCACACCCAGCGTGCCGCCGATGACGCTGACCGCGGCGTGGGCGATGGTCTGGCTGTCGTGCTGCTCGCGCAGCAGGTCGCCCAGCTCGATCAGCGCGGTCTGGCGCTGTTCGGCCAGGCGGCGTTCGCTGATCTGCTGTTCGAGCAGCGCGTTCATGCGCAGCATGTGCTCGGCGGCATTGCGCTCGGCGGTGATGTCGCGCGCGGTGCCGAGAATTCGCACTTCGCCGTTGGCATCCAGCACGCGGCGGCCGCGGTTGGTCAGCCAGCGGAACTGCGCGGTCCGGGTGTCCAGCACGCGGTAGTCGAGCTGGAATTCGCCGCCGTCCTTGCCCTGCAGTGCGCGGCCGAGTGCGGCCAGCAGCTCGGCGCGGTCGTCCGGGTGTACGCGCGCCAGCACCTCGTCGACGCGCGGCGGCGGCTGCTCCGGCGACAACCCGGCCAGCGCCTTGAGCTGGGCATCCCAGTGCATGCTGTGATGGGTGTCGTTGTATTCCCAGACGCCGATCGAGGCGATTTCGTTGGCCAGGCTGACGCGCTGTTCTGCTTCGCGCAGCGCACGGTTGGCACTGGCGCGCTGGCTGGCATTGCGGATGCGGTCGACCACTTCGCGCACCAGCGCGACGTCGGCCTGGTTCCAGTGACGCGGCAGGCGGCTGGCGAACAGCAGGAACAGTCGGTTGGGCTCCTGCGCGGAAATCGGTAGCGGGGCGAACAGCAGGCTCTGGCTGGCCAGGCTGGCGTGCAGCTGCCGCGGCTGCGGGTCGTCGGCGGCGTCGAGCAGGTTTTCCAGCACTAGGATGCTGCCTTGCGCGAGGTGCTGGGTCAGCATCTCGGCGCTGCTGCCGAGCGGGTGGCGACCGAGCCGGTCGGGACTGTTCAGGGCCCGCCATTGCCGGCTCACCACCAGCGTGGTGGCATCTTCCAGATGGCCGTAGGCGATGCAGTCGGTGCGCGTTAGCCGGCCGAGGCGTTCATCCAGCACGCAGCCGATGTCGACCTGGGTGTCGTCCTCCTGCAGCCGGTCGCTGATGTCCAGCAGGAAGGCCTGCAACGCGTCGCCGTGGGTGCGTTCGCTGATGTCGGTGAAGGTGCAGATCGCGCCTTGCAGCTCGCCGTCGCGGTAGATCGGCGCGACTCGGTAGGCCACCGGCAGGCTGCTGCCGTCCTGGCGGAAGAACAGCTCGTAATCGACTTCGCGCGGCTCGCCGGTGACGGCAGTGTGCTGGATCGGACAGTCGCGCACCGCGTAGTCGCTGCCGTCCGGGTGGCTGTGATGAATGATCCGGTGCAGGTGGCGCCCGAGCACCTGATCGCGGCTTTCGAAGCCGAGCAGGGTGAGGAACGCCTGGTTGCACAGGGTCACGGCGCCGCTGCGGTCGATGGAGTAGAAGCCTTCGCTGGCCGAGTCGAGCAGCAGGCGGGTGAAGGCTTCGCTTTCCAGCTGCTGCGCCTGGGCGCGGCGGCGGTTGTCGATGTCGTGGGCGACGCAGAGCCAGTGCTGCACCGAGCCGGTGCTGTCATAGACCGGCGCGCCGCTCAGCTGGAACCAGCGCGTGCTGGCGTCGGCGGCGGTCAGCGGCAGGTCGAGGCTGAACGGCAGACGGCCCTGTACCGCCTCCCGCCACTGCTGCGCCAGCGCCGTGCGTTCCGCCTCGGCCACCGCCGCGAGCCAGCCGTCGCCGCGCGAGGGCTGCTCGTCGAGCCCGGTGAAGTCGCTCCAGTAGCTGTTGCAGAACGTCAGCGCGCCGTCCGCGTCGCACTGCCAGACCACCTGCGGGCTGAGGTTGACCAGCGTGCGGTAACGCTCCTCGGCGGCGCGGGTGGCGGCCTGCTCGGCCTGCAGCGCGGTGAGGTCGCGCATGATCTTGATGAAACCGTGCGGTTGCGATCCCTCCCGCAGTACGGTGAGCGTGCCGCTGCCCCAGAAGCGGCTGCCGTCGCGTCGCCGATACCAGCGCTGATGTACGGCGGAGCCCTGCGCCAGCGCATTCTGCAGCGCCTTGCTGGTTTCGTCCTGGCTGTTCTGGTCGGCAAGCAGTTCGCTGAAGCAATGGCCGAGCATCTGTTCGGCATCCCAGTGGAGGATGCGATGGGCGCCCTCGTTCCAGCTGGTGATGCGGCCTTGCAGGTCCAGCGTGATGACCGCGTGGTCGATTACGCTGTCGATGATGTGGCGGTCGCGCAGCAGCTCCAGCTGCGCCATCGTCTGACGGCCCAGCGACTCCAGGCGCCGCCCTGCGGCCGCATCTAGCACGCGCGGCTCGCGGTCGAGCACGCACAGCGTGCCCAGCGGCAGGCCGTCGGCGGTGCGCAGGACGGCCGCCGCGTAGGAGGCAGCCGGCGTGCCGTCGGCCAGACGTGGCAGCTCGACGCCGTCCGGCAGGCAGTCGGCCTGCAGGAGTACCAGCGACTCGGCTTGTTCGATGGCCCAGGCGCTCGCCGTTCCGTTGCGTGGCACGGTCGCGCGGTCGGCGCCGACGGCGGTCGGGCAATGCTGCTGTTCGGCGGTGATGAGGTGCAGCGCAGCCGCCGGTGCCGCGCAAAGCTCGGCGGCGAGCGCGAGCAGATCGTGAAAATCCGTCTCGCACAGGCTGCCCGGCACGAAGTAACGCGCCAGTGCGGTCAGGCGCTGGGTTTCGGTCCATTCCCTGGCGTGCGTGCTGTGATCGGTGTTCAAGAAGTGTTCTGCTCGGCTGTCCATGGCGCTGAGCCAGCCATCGGGTGGCCGGACGGTAGATCGGTCCGCATGGGCCACGCAGCCCTCGCGGCAGTCAGCAAGAGACTATCGCGCGAGCGCTTTGGTTCAAGCGCAGCCGGCAAAAGCCGCCGGCCGACGCCCGTTCAGTCGCGCTGTGCGCGGTTCAGTGCGGCCAGCAGGGCGGCGTCCTGGCGGTAGATATCCGGGCGGTACTGCGGCTCGCCCTGTTCGTCCGCCTCGGCCGTCCAGTACGCCATGAGGATCGGCATCGGTCGCGCCAGCCGATACTCGTGGGTGACGCCGGTTTCCAGCAGGCGCGCGACTTCGGCACGCTCGCGGTCGTCGAGCAGCAGGTCGACGACTTGCAGCGCGCCCTCGACACGCACGCAGCCCGAGCTGGTGGTGCGCGCCGCCTGGGTGAACAGGCGCTGGCTGGGGGTGTCGTGCAGGTACACCGAGAAGGGGTTGGCGAAGCGGATCGCCACCCGTCCGAGCGGATTTTCCGGCCCGGCGTCCTGGCGCAGGTAGATGCCGTGCGGGCTGCTCCAGTCGACGTGCTGCGGATCGAGGCGGTTGCCCTGGGCGTCGAGCACGCGCAGGCGGCTGCGCTCCAGGTAGCCGAGGTCCTCGCGGATCAGCGGCAGCTTGTCCTCGCGCAGGATGGTTGGCGGCACGGTCCAGGTCGGATTCAGCGTCAGCCGGGTGACCGTGGATTTGAGCGGCGGCGTGCGTCGCGCCTCGCGGCCGACCTGGGTGCGCGTCTGCCATTGCACTTCGCATTTCTCGAGCAGGATCAGCCGGGCGCCGGCGATGTCCACCAGCAGCGAGCGCGGCTCGATTTCGCGGGCGATCCAGCGCAGGCGTTCGAGGTTGATGCGCAGCTGATCCAGGCGGCTGGCCGGGCTGACGTTGAGCGCCGCCAGCGTGCCGCGACCGACCAGCCCGTCGGGCTCCAGGCCGTGCTGGCGCTGGAACGCTTCGACCGCAGCGACCAGCACCGGGTCGTAGCGCCGGCTCTCGTCGCCGACCAGGCCCAGGCCGGCGTGGCCGAGCAGGCGCTCGCGCAGCAGCGGCACGCGGGCGTCGAGCATCTGCGGGCGCAGCGTCGGTCCGGCGGGAATGATCGGCCACTGCGCCAGCGGTTGGCTGCGCAGCCGCGCGTAGGCGGCGCGCAGAGCAAGGTATTGCGGTAGACCCGGGCGCGCTCGGGCGAAGGCATCGGCCAGGTCGTCCAGCCCGCTGCTGGCGAGTTCCAGCGCGGCCTGGCGATCGTCCTCGACCGGCCAGTCGGGACTGCGCCACAGCGGTTCGACCTGCTCGCGCGGCAGGCGGCCGTGGGCCAGGTCGTGCAGGGCGCTGAGGTAGGCGTGGCTGGCCAGCAGATCGCTGCAGATCCGGTGCTGCGGCGCGGCGCTGGCGCTATGCGTGAGTTGGCGGATGCGTTCGAGGTGGTAGCTGGCCGGGGCCAGGCCGTCGTCGGCCAGCTGTTCGAGCTGTCGCAGCAGGCCGTCGATCTGCCGGTAGGAGCGCCACACCGGCGCGAAATCCTGCCGCGCGTAGAATCCTTGAAGGCGCTCGCGGGCGGCCGGTTGCAGCGGTGGGAGATAGCCGCTGCAGTACGCCGGCAGCTGTTCGAGGGCGGTGCGCAGCGGGGTGGCGGGCTCGTCAGTCGGCGCGGCGAGGGCCGCCAGCGGCAGCAGCAACAGTCCGGCAGCCAGACGAAATGCGTGTTTTTTGTACAACGTTGCGCTCCCCACCTACCGTTCGACTGCTAGACTGCGCGGCATTCGACCCCAGCCGCGGCGGCGGTGCAGGTCGATCCGATCACTAGAACATACCGTGTCGGGCCAGGCCGATGACAGCCTGGCCCGAGTTGTGTCGCTACACTTTGGGGTAGCGAGTATAAGGCGCCGGCCGGACAGGAAGTCGCAAGGTCGTGCCCGATGAGGTTTTCTACATGCGTCCGTTGCTGCGACGACTCTGCCTGTTGGCAGGCCTGTCTGTCCTGTCGGCGCCCGTCTGGGCGACCGTTCCCGTCTATCAACCGCTGGTCGACAGCCTCGCTCGCGTGGCGCCGACGCTGGATCGCCAGGTCCTGACCCATGCCGTTGCCGCCATGCAGTGCGCGGTGAACAACGGCGCCGCGCCGGCCCAGCGCCTTGCAGTCATCGATTTCTCGCTGCCCTCGTCCGAGCGGCGTCTGTGGATCTTCGACCTGCAGCGCAGCACTTTGTTGCTGCGCGATCTGGTCGCCCACGGGCAGAAGTCCGGCGACAACCACGCCACGCGCTTCTCCAACGCGGTGGGCAGCCACCAGTCGAGCATCGGCCTGTTCCGCACCGCCGAGAGCTACAGCGGCAAGCATGGCTATTCGCTGCGCATGGACGGCCTGGAGCCGGGCATCAACGATCGCGCCCGCGAGCGCGCCATCGTCATCCACCCGGCGGCTTACGTGAATCCCGACTGGATCGCCACCCAGGGCCGCATCGGCCGCAGCCAGGGTTGTCCGGCGGTGCGTCCGGAAGTCGCGCGGATGGTGGTCGATAGTCTCAAGGGCGGGCAATTCATGTTTTCCTGGTATCCCGACCAGCAGTGGCTGCAATCCTCGGCCTACCTGAACTGCAAGCCGAACCAGGTGGCGAGCATCCTCGCGGCCCGTCGCGGCTGAGTTGTCGCCCGCCCTGGCGGGTTGGCTAGAACGAAAAAGCCCGGCACATGGCCGGGCTTTTTCTTTGCCGCCGGATCAGTCGCCGAGCAGCGCCTTGTTGCGCACCGCGCCCTTGTCGGCGCTGGTGGCGAGCAGGGCGTAGGCCTTAAGCGCGGTCGAGACCTTGCGCGCGCGCGGTTGGGCCGGCTTCCAGCCGAGCTTGTCCTGCTCGATGCGGCGGTGGGCCAGCTCCTCATCGCTGACCAGCAGCTGGATGCTGCGGTTGTGGATGTCGATGTGGATGCGGTCGCCTTCGCGTACCAGGCCGATGGCACCGCCCGCGGCGGCTTCCGGCGAGGCGTGGCCGATGGACAGGCCCGAGGTGCCGCCGGAGAAGCGACCGTCGGTGAGCAGCGCGCATTCCTTGCCCAGGCCTTTGGACTTCAAGTACGAGGTCGGGTAGAGCATTTCCTGCATGCCCGGACCGCCTTTCGGCCCTTCGTAGCGGATGATGACGATGTCGCCCGGCTTCACCTCGTCGGCGAGGATGCCCTTCACGGCGCTGTCCTGGCTTTCGTAGATCTTCGCCGTGCCTTCGAAGACGTGAATCGATTCGTCCACGCCGGCGGTCTTCACCACGCAGCCGTCCAGCGCGATGTTGCCGTAGAGCACGGCCAGGCCGCCTTCCGCCGAGTAGGCGTGTTCGACCGAACGGATGCAGCCTTCGGCGCGATCCAGGTCCAGGCTCGGCCAGCGGGTTGCCTGGCTGAACGCAGTCTGCGTCGGGATGCCGGCCGGGCCGGCCTTGAAGAAGGTATGCACCGCTTCGTCATTGGTCTGGGTGATGTCCCACTGCGCGATGGCCTCGGCCATGGTCTTGCTGTGCACGGTGGAGACGTCGGTGTGCAGCAGGCCGCCACGCGCCAGCTCGCCGAGGATCGACATGATGCCGCCAGCGCGGTGCACGTCTTCCATGTGGTACTTCTGGATGTTCGGCGCCACCTTGCACAGCTGCGGCACTTTGCGCGACAGCGCGTCGATGGCGCGCAGGTCGAAGTCGACCTCGGCCTCCTGGGCCGCGGCCAGCAGGTGCAGGATGGTGTTGGTCGAGCCGCCCATGGCAATGTCCAGGGTCATGGCGTTCTCGAAGGCCTGGCGATTGGCGATGTTGCGTGGCAGCACGGAGGCGTCGCCGTCCGCGTAGTAGCGCTTGCACAGCTCGACGGCGATGCGCCCGGCACGCAGGAACAGCTGCTCGCGGTCGGAGTGGGTGGCCAGCGTGGTGCCGTTGCCCGGCAGCGAAAGGCCGAGGGCTTCGGTCAGGCAGTTCATCGAGTTGGCGGTGAACATGCCGGAGCAGCTGCCGCAGGTCGGGCAGGCGCTGCGCTCGTATTCGGCGACGGTTTCGTCGGAGCAGGAGTCGTCGGCGGCGGCGACCATGGCGTCGACCAGATCCAGGCCGTGCGCGGCCAGCTTGGTCTTGCCGGCTTCCATCGGCCCGCCGGAGACGAACACCACCGGGATGTTCAGACGCAGCGCGGCCATCAGCATGCCGGGGGTGATCTTGTCGCAGTTGGAAATGCAGACGATGGCGTCGGCGCAGTGCGCGTTGACCATGTACTCCACCGAGTCGGCGATGATCTCGCGCGAAGGCAGCGAATAAAGCATGCCGTCGTGGCCCATGGCGATGCCGTCGTCGACCGCGATAGTATTGAATTCCTTGGCCACGCCGCCGGCCTTCTCGATCTCGCGGGCGACCAGCTGGCCCATGTCCTTCAGGTGGACGTGGCCGGGCACGAACTGGGTGAAGGAGTTGGCAATGGCGATGATCGGCTTCTTGAAGTCCTCGTCCTTCATCCCGGTGGCACGCCACAGGGCGCGGGCACCAGCCATGTTGCGGCCGTGGGTGGAGGTTTTCGAGCGGTAATCGGGCATGACGGTTCCTGCGGCTGATCAGCTGTGCGAAGTGTAATGGTGAGCATCGCCTGCGCCGCTTGCAACGGAAGATGCCGTTGCCGCACAGGGGCCGGGGTCGAAGCGGGGTCACCGCTCGGACGGCCAGGGCTCACGCCCGCCGGGGGATGGTGGCGAGGAGTCCCCGATTCTACGCGCGGTGGCGGGGGCGGGAAAGGCTGATGGTCGGGGCTTTGGTTGCCGGACGCTTCAAGCCTCAAACCGCGAAGAGGGTGCGAGGAAAGCGATCGCGGCGGGTGCCGACGGGTGGACAGACGGCGCGCTGTCCACCCGTGCCGGTCAGCTGTTGGGCAGGATGCGGCAGGTCAGGCTCTTGATGTAGCGGGTCTCCGGGATCGCCGGGTGTACCGGATGGTCCGGCCCCTGCGCGCCGCGTTCGAGCAGCTGGATATTGCGGTCCAGATGGCGGGCGCTGCCGAGCAGGATGTTCTGCAGATCGTCCTCGGGCAGGTGCATCGAGCAGCTGGCGCTGACCAGGATGCCGTCCTTGTTGAGCAGGCGCATGGCCTGTTCGTTGAGCCGGCGGTAGGCCGCCTCGCCGTTCTTCAGGTCCTTCTTGCGCTTGATGAACGCCGGCGGATCGGTGATCACCACGTCGAAGCGCTCTTCGGCGTTCTTCAGTTCCTTCATCGCCTCGAAGGCATCGCCCTCGACACAGGTCATCCTGTCCGCCACACCGTTGAGCGCCGCGTTGCGCTCCACACCATCGAGGGCGAACGCCGAGGCGTCGACGCAGAACACCTCGCTGGCACCGAAGGCCGCGGCCTGCACGCCCCAGCCGCCGATGTAGCTGAACAGGTCGAGCACGCGCTTGCCCTTCACGTAGGGCGCCAGGCGCGCGCGGTTCATGCGGTGGTCGTAGAACCAGCCGGTTTTCTGTCCGGCGATCACCGGCGCCTCGAACTTCACGCCGTTCTCTTCCAGCGCAACCCATTCGGGCACCACGCCGAAGGCGGTGTCGACGTAGCGTTCCAGACCTTCGGCGTCACGCGCACTGGAGTCGTTCTTCCACAGCACGCCGCTGGGCTTGAGTACCTGCACCAGCGCCTCGAGCACGGCGTCCTTGTTGCGCTCCATGGTCGCCGAGGCGAGCTGTACGACGAGGACGTCGAAGAAGCGGTCGACCACCAGCCCCGGCAGCAGATCGGAGTCGCCATAGACCAGGCGGTAGCAGGGCTGCTCGAACAGCCGCTCGCGCAGGCTCAGCGCGACCTGGAGGCGGTGCACCAGCAGCGACTTGTCCAGACTGTGCTTGAGGTCGCGCGACAGCAGGCGGGCGCAGATCAGGTTGTTCGGCGACACGCCGACGATGCCCAGCGGCTTGCCGCCGGCCGCTTCGAGAATCGCCTGGTCGCCGGCGACGAACCCCGACAGCGGCGTGGCTGCGGTGTCCACCTCGTTGCTGTAGACCCACAGATGGCCGGCGCGCAGGCGGCGATCGGCATTGGCTTTGAGGCGCAGGCTGGGCAGGGTCATTGGCGGGGCTCCCGGAAAAAGACGGGCATTCTAAACGAGCCGTGCTCCGGCGACATGAAAAGCGCGCCAGCCGTGCGCTTCAGGCTGTCTGCAGCGCCTCGATCAGTGCGCTGCTGAAGGCTGGGATGTCGTCGGGCTTGCGGCTGCTGATCAGTCCGCCATCGACCACCACCGGCTCGTCGACCCACTCGGCGCCGGCGTTGCGCAGGTCGTCAGCGAGCGAGGGCCAGCTGGTCATGCGCCGGTCTTTGACCAGCCCGGCGGAGATCAGCAGCCAGCTGCCGTGGCAGATCACCGCGATCGGCTTGCCCGCCTGCGCCGCCTCGCGCACCAGCCGCTGGGCCGTGGCCTCGGTGCGGATGGTGTCGGAATTGACCACGCCGCCGGGCAGCAGCACGGCGTCGTAATCGGCGATGCGGATGGCGTCGAAAGTCTGGTCGACATGGAACTTGGTGGCCGGCGTGGTGTGGTTCCAGCCGGTCACTTCGCCGTTCTTCGGCGCGACGATGTCGGCGCGCGCGCCGGCGTTTTCCAGCGCCTCGCGCGGGCCGGTCAGTTCCGCCTGCTCGAAGCCATCGGCCACCAGAATTGCCACGCGTTTGCCTGTGAGGGGTTGGCTCATGGGCTGCCTCCGTCGATTCGCCCGCGATGTGCGGGACACCTGATTTCGGACACGCACGTGCACGAAAGTTCGCCAGTCCCGGCCGGGCGGCGCCGGCGGCCCGTGCTAGGATGCGTTCCCCTTCCGTTGCTCCCGCTCCGCCGTCATGCCCGAACTTCCCGAAGTCGAAACCACTCGTCGCGGTATCGCCCCGTATCTTGTCGGTCAGCGCGTCAGTCGGGTGATCGTGCGCGAGCGGCGGCTGCGCTGGCCGATTCCTGAGGACCTGGATGTGCGCCTTTCGGGGCAGCGCATCGAGGCGGTCGAACGCCGCGCCAAGTACCTGCTGATCCGCTTCGAGGCCGGCACGCTGATCGCGCACCTGGGAATGTCCGGCAGCCTGCGGCTGGTCGAGGGCGCGTTGCCGCCGGCCAAGCACGAGCATGTCGATCTGCTACTCGAATCCGGCCAGGCGCTGCGCTATACCGATCCGCGGCGCTTCGGCGCGCTGCTGTGGAGCGACGATCCGCTCAACCACGTATTGCTCGCCAGCCTCGGCCCGGAACCGCTGAGCGAGGCGTTCGACGGCGAACGGCTGTTCCAGCTGTCGCGTGGGCGCAGCATGGCGGTCAAGCCGTTCATCATGGACAACGCGGTAGTGGTCGGCGTCGGCAACATCTATGCGAGCGAGGCGCTGTTCGCCGCCGGCATCGATCCGCGCCGCCCGGCCGGCGGCATCTCACGGGCGCGCTATCTGAAGCTGGCGGACGAGATCAAGCGCATCCTGGCGCTGGCCATCGAGCGCGGTGGCACCACGCTGCGCGATTTCGTCGGCGGCGACGGCAAGCCGGGTTACTTCCAGCAGGAGCTGTTCGTCTACGGGCGCGGCGGCGAGTTCTGCAAGCACTGCGGCACGACGCTGCGCGAGGTTCGCCTCGGCCAGCGCGCCAGCGTCTATTGCAGTCGTTGCCAGCGCTGATCGCTGCGCGGCGCGTTGACGGCGTTCACGCTCGCGAGGTAGCGGCCACTGCTATAGTGGCCGGCACAACTTGAAAATGCCGCGTTTCGCACAGCTGAAGGACCACACCATGAATCTGTTCCGCTCCACCGCTGTTGTCTTGGCTCTGACCACCGGCCTGCTGGCAATGCCGGCACAGGCGGAAACAGTCACGCAGAATGCCAGTGGCGATCCGACCTACACGGTCGAGGCACCGCCGGCGTTCGCCATGATCGGCGACCTGGTCGTCGCTCGTCCGCTGCTGATCGGCGCGACGCTGGTCGGCGCCGTCGCGTTCGTCGTCAGCCTGCCGTTCACCGCGCTCGGCGGCAACGTCAAGGAAGCCGGCCAGGCACTGGTCGGCGATCCGGCGCGTGAGGCCTTCGTGCGCTGCCTGGGTTGCACCACTTCGCAAAAACCTTACTGATGCCGGTGGCGCGGGGCGCTCGCTCCGCGTAATCCGAATCCGCATCGCGCAGCCTGCCCCGCAGGCTGCATTCTCCTAAATACCCCTCCTCAATTGTCCACGTCCGGCCTGCCACCTCGGCGAGGCATCGTCGCCGCATGGCGAATCCCCTAGAATGCCCGGCGGTCGTGCGCCAGTGCTGCAGCGGCGACCCTCGCTATGTGACCGGCTCAGCCGGTTCTTTCCTTATGGCACGCGGCAGGTAACGAAAAGTACACATGGGCACGTTCAAGAAGCACGTCAGGACATTCCTGATCGTGGCGGGGAGCCTTCTGCTCGGAGCAGCGTTCTGGAGCAGCCAGCCCTGGCTGGAGCTGTGCGCCGGTCTGGCGCTGTTCCTGTTCGGCATGCAGTGCCTGGAGGAAGGTCTGCGCCAGCTGGCCGGTGGCAAGCTCGAACAGCTGCTGGCGCGGACCACCGCGACGCCGTTCAAGGGGCTGCTGTTCGGCGTCGGCGGCACCATGCTGCTGCAGTCGAGCACGCTGGTGTCGCTGCTGACCATCGCCTTCATCAGTACCGGACTGATCAAGCTGGCCGGCGGCATCCCAATCCTGTTCGGCGCCAATCTCGGCGCCACCAGCGGCATCTGGCTGCTGGCGCTGGCCGGGCACAATCTCAGTCTGGCGCCGCTGGCGCTGCCGCTGCTGGTGTTCGGCGTGCTGGCGAGTTTCCTCGGTGACAAGGGCAAGGCGGCCGGGCGCATCGTGTTGGGGATCGCCTTCGTCTTCCTCGGCATCGATCAGATCAAGGACGGCTTCTCCAGCTTCGGCAGCGACGTGGACATGTCGGCCTACCAGGCCGAGGGGCTGATCGGCCAGCTGCTGTTCGTCGGCATCGGCCTGGCGGCCACGGTGGTGCTGCAGTCCAGTCACGCAACGCTGATGCTGACGCTCGCCGCGCTTGGTGCCGGCCAGCTGACGCTCGGCCCGGCACTGGCCATCGCCATCGGCGCCAACGTCGGCAGCAGCGTCACCACCGCCTTCGTCGGTTCGCTCGGCGGCAACCGCAGCGGGCAGCGTCTGGCGCTGGCGCACGTGCTGTTCAATGCGCTCACGGCGCTGGTGGCGCTGGTCCTGCTGCTGCCATTGACCGCGCTGGTGCGCTGGCTGGTGGAGGCGGTGGGCCTGGGCGACAACGTGCTGCTGCAGCTGGCGCTGTTCCACTCGCTGTTCAACGGGTTGGGCGTGCTGCTGTTCTGGCCGTGGCAGGCGCGCCTGGCAGCGCTGCTGATTCGCCTCTTGCCCGATCGGGTCGAGCCGACGGTGCTGATTACCGAGCTGGCGCAGCCGGACGAACCGCAGCAGCGCACCCGCGCGCGTTACCTCAACGCCCGCGCGCTGGATTCGGCGGATGCCGCCACCTGTGCGGTGGCGCAGGAGCTGCAGCACATGACCCGGCTGAGCCTGGAAGTGATCTGCCATGCGCTGTTCCTGCCGGTGGACCAGCTGATGCGCCAGGGACGCATCGATGACGCCCTGATGGCCGCGCCGCCGGAGCCCGGTGCGCTGGATGCCGAGCAGCTCTACCAGCGCCACATCAAGGGTGTGTACGCCGACCTGCTGAGCTTCATGGGCCGCCTCGAGGTGCCGCTGGACGAGCAGCACCAGACGTTCTGGCTGAGCGGCCAGATCGCCGCGCTGCAGCTGGTGGATGCGGTCAAGGACGCCAAGCACCTGCAGAAAAACCTCGGTCACTACCTGCGCCAGGAGGCCTCGACGGTGCGCCGCTCGTACGTCGAGCTGCGCCGGCATCTGCTTGAGGCACTGCGCGAGATTCGTGCGCTGACCCATTCGGAGCTGCCGGAGGAGCGCTGGCGCGAGCGGCTGCAGTGGCTCGACGAGCGGGCCGCCGAATTCGACGGTGCGTTTCGCAAGCGCCTGTTCGTCGCCGTGCGCAATCACGACCTGGACGGTCTGCAGACCAGCTCGCTGATGAACGACCTGGGCTACGCCAGTCGCATCATCCAGAGCCTGCGCAACGCGCTGTTGCTGGCCGACGGGCAGGAGCCAATCCGCCAGCTGCGCCAGCTGTCGACCGACGACGACGGTCCGATCATTCAGCGGCCCTGAGCGGCGACACCAGGAGCGCCCGGCCGATGCCGCGCGGATCGCTGGCGGCGTCGATTGCGCCGCTGTGTTTGTTCCAATAGAGCACCTGCTGGTTACCGTAATCGCGCTCGATCAGCTGCGGCTGGTGGCCGAGCGCGCGCAGCGCCTGCAGCTGTGCTGGGCTGAAGGTGGCGGCCTCGTACTGCAGCACGTCGGGCAGGTACTGATGGTGATAACGCGGTGCTGCCGGCCAGGCGGATACCGGCTCGCCGTCCAGGTAGGCCAGCACCGACAGCAGCACCATGCTCGGGATGCGGCTGCCGCCGGGCGTGCCGAAGCTGGTGAACTCGCTGGCGCTCTCGATGAAGGTCGGGCTCATGCTCGACAGCGGGCGCTTGCCGCCGGAAATCGCGTTGGCGCTGCTGCCCTTGAGCTGATAGGCATTGCTGCCGGCGATGTCGGCGGCGAAGTCGTCCATTTCGTCGTTGAGCAGCACGCCGGTGCCGGGCACGGTGAACGCGGCGCCGAACATCATGTTCAGCGAGAGGGTGGCCGCCACCGCGTTGCCTTCGGTATCGATCACCGCGAAGTGGGTGGTGTGCTCGCCCTCGCGCCAGCGTGGCGCCGGCGGCAGGGCGCTGCTCGGCGTGGCGCGCGCCGGATCGATGCCGGCCGCCAGCGTCTGCAGGTAGTCCGCCGACAGCAGCCGCTGCAGAGGCGCGCGGACGAAGTCGGGATCGCCCAGCAGGCTGCGGTCGCGATAGGCGCGGCGCAGCGCTTCGACCACCAGATGGCTGCGCTGCACCGGCGCAGCTTCGCGCCAGGACAGGCGTTCGAGCATGCCCAGGCTCTGCGCGAGGATCACGCCGCCGGCCGAGGGCGGCGGTGCGCCGATCAGCTCGCGGCCTTCGGCCAGCGGGAAACGCAGTGGCGCGCGCTCGACAGTCTGGTATTCGGCTAGATCCCGCAGCGTCCAGATGCCGCCGGCGGCGCGCACGCCCTGCACCAGACGCTCGGCCAGCTCGCCGCGATAGAAGCCGTCACGACCTTCGCGTGCCAGGCGTTCGAGGCTGGCGGCCAGCTCCGGCTGACGCAGGCGCTGGCCTTCGGCCGGCAACCCGCCGTCGCGGAGGAACAGCCGTGCGCTTTCGGCATCGGCGCGTAGCGCATCGAGACGCCAGCTGGCGCGCTGGCGGTAGACCGCATCGACGCTGAAGCCGTCGCGCGCCAAGGCGATGGCCGGCGCCAGGGTTTGCGCCAGCGGTAGCCGGCCGCGCTGCTGCGACAGTTCCGTCAGCGCCGCCGGGGTGCCGGGAATCGCCGCCGCCAGCGCACCATCCAGCGACAGCTTGCGCTGCACCTCGCCGTCGCGCAGATACAGATCGGGAGTGGCCGCCAGCGGTGCGCGCTCGCGGGCGTCGAGGAAGCTGAAACGAGCCGGTTCGCCGGCTTCGCGCAGGAGGAAAAAACCACCGCCGCCGAGGCCCGAGCCATAGGGCTCGACCACCGCCAGCGCGGCACTGACCGCCACGGCGGCATCGAAGGCATTACCGCCGGCCTGGAGAATTTCCCGGCCGACTGCGCTGGCGAGCGGGTGCGCGGTGGCAACGGCGCCCTGAGCCGGCGGTTGCGCCTGGGCGCAGAAGGAGAACAGCAGGAAGGCGGCGAGATAGGCCCGCTCGCCCTCGCGCAGTGCGCGTCGGCGAGCCGGCCGCACCGCGGGCATCAGGCCTTGCCGGTGA
This sequence comes from Stutzerimonas sp. 21-1, assembly GCF_056336065.1. Lineage (NCBI taxonomy): Bacteria > Pseudomonadati > Pseudomonadota > Gammaproteobacteria > Pseudomonadales > Pseudomonadaceae > Stutzerimonas > Stutzerimonas sp. 21-1. The sequence goes on from NZ_CM150500.1 coordinate 274,430, forward strand.
TGATCAGGTACTTCTGCATCAGCTCGTCCTTGCTCTCGACGTTGTTTTCGTCGAGCGGGATGCAGTCGACCGGGCAGACCTGCTGGCACTGCGGCTCGTCATAGTGACCGACGCATTCGGTGCAGAGGTTGGGATCGATGACGTAGATTTCCTCGCCCTGGGAAATCGCGCCGTTCGGGCACTCGGGCTCGCACACGTCGCAGTTGATGCAGTCATCGGTGATTTTCAGGGACATCCAGCGAACTCCTGCCGCGGCTCAGGCCGCGGCACAGCAGATAACGACGCGCAATTGTGCCGCATCGGTGGGCCTGCTGCCCACCGGCGGATCCCTCAGCGCTGGCCGAAGCGCGCCTTGAGCGCGTCCATCACCGCCGGATGGACGAACTTGGAGACGTCGCCCTCGAGCGAGGCGATCTCGCGCACCAGTGTGGAGGAAATATAGGAGTACTTCTCCGACGGCGTGAGGAACAGGCTCTCGACCTCCGGCGCCAGCTGGCGGTTCATGTTGGCCAGCTGGAACTCGTACTCGAAGTCGGATACCGCGCGCAGGCCGCGCAGCAGCACGTTGGCGTTCTGCTCGCGGACGAAATGCGCCAGCAACGTGGAGAAGCCCATGACCTCGACGTTCGGCAGGTGCTTGGTGACTTCGCGGGCCAGCTCGACGCGTTGTTCCAGCGGGAACAGCGGGTTCTTCTTCGGGTTGGCTGCCACGGCGATGATCACATGATCGAACAGCCGGGAAGCGCGCTCCACCAGATCGGCGTGGCCCATGGTGATGGGATCGAAGGTTCCCGGATACAACACTCGATTCATCGCGGCGTCCTGACGCAGGCGTGGGGGTGTGGATGGTAGCGGCTGCATGTCGGCAGCGTAAAGTCTCAATGGTCGTGTGGCGATCTGCGCGGATAACCTGCCGATCTCAGGCGTTCTGCAAGTCTTCGCCGAGCTGGCTGGCGAATTTCGCGCACAGCGCGTAGATCGACAGCTGCGGGTTGGCACCGATGCTGGTGGGGAACAGCGAGCCGTCGTGAACCGACAGGTTCTCCAGCTGATGATGGCGTCCGCGGCTGTCGACCACCGCCTGGCGCGGATCGTCACCCATCGCGCAGCCGCCCATCACGTGCGCGCTGCCGAGCCGCGTGCGGTAGAGCGCGAGATCGAGTCGATCGATCAGTTCGCGCGCCGCGCGCGGCGTGTGCACATAGTCCGCATCGGCATGCAGCGGCAGCACGGCGCGCGCGCCGGCGGCGAACTGGATCTCGGCCATGCTGTGGAAGGCGCGGCGGATGCCGTCCCAGCTGTAGGCGGTCATGTGGTAGTCGAGCACCGGCGTGCCATCGCTGCGCAGTTCGACTTGGCCTTCGGCGCTGTCCGGGTGAAAGCCGTCGCGCTGCAGCGCGATCATCGCGTGGGTGTGCGGCAGCTGCGCCATGCGCAGGGCGTTGTCGACGCCGAAGCGACCGAACAGGGTCGCGGCCAGTGCCGGATGCAGCGGCGGCACTTCGAGCTTGTAGGACATGCGACCACGCGCGCCGTCGCGCCACTGGAAGTGATCCGAATAGATCGACTGCGGCGCACCGTAGAACGGGTTGATGACTTCGTCGAACTGCGCCGCGCAGAAGTTGGTGAGGTGCAGGAAGGTGCGTTTGCCGACGCGCCCGTGCGGGTCCGGCGCGGCGGAGCGCAGCAGCAGCGCCGGGCTGTTGATGCCGCCGCCGGCCAGCACGTAGTGCCGCGCCCTGACGTGAATCCGCCGGCCGCTGGGCGCCACGCCGCGCGCATCCATGCCGACGCAGTCGAGCCCTTCGATGCGCCCGGCGCGGATCTGCAGGCGCTCCGCGCGCGCCAGGTAGAGCAGTTCGCCACCGTGATCGAGCAGTGCCGGAATGCTGGTGACCAGCATCGACTGCTTGGCGTTGGTCGGGCAGCCCATGCCGCAGTAGCCGAGATTCCAGCAGCCGCGCACGTTGCGCGGAATCACCGCCCAGCGATAGCCGAGGCGCTCGCAGCCGCGTTGCAGCACCGCGTTGTTGGCATTCGGCGGCATGGCCCACGGCGCGATGCCCAGGCGCTCTTCCATGCGCGCGAACCAGGGCGCCAGCTGCTCCGTGGAGAGGCCGCTGACGGCGTGCTCGCGCGCCCAGTGCTCGAGTGTCTGCGGCGGAGTGCGGAAGCTCGAGGTCCAGTTCACCAGCGTGGTGCCACCCACCGCGCGGCCCTGCAGGATGGTGATGGCGCCGTCCTTGCTCATTCGTCCGACGCCTTCCTGGTACAGCGACCGATAGGCGCGCGGTTCCTGCAGATCGAAGTCGCTGCTGGTGCGCAGCGGGCCTTCTTCGATCAGCAGCACCTTGAAGCCGGCCGCGCTGAGGATTTCCGCGCTGGTGGCGCCGCCGGCGCCGCTGCCGATGATGGCGGTATCTGCCTCCAGCGTGAGATCGCCGGCGAGGCGCGAGCCATCGTGGGTCTGCCAGCCACGGGCGAGGCCGGCAGCGAAGATGTCGGGGACGGGCATCGTTAGCTCCAGAGGGTCAGACCGTGGGCGGGCCGGGGTAGCCGCAATGCGCCCAGGCTTCGGGCCGGCCGTACCAGGCCATCAGCACCAGCTGCAGCAGGACGGCGTGACCCTGGCGCAGCAGCGCCAGCGGAGCGTTCTGCCAGCGCTGCAGGAAATCCTGCATGGCCTGATCGCTCGCCGCTTCCCAGCTGCCCCAGATGCCGGTCAGCGGGCCGCGGGTCAATGGCAGGCTGAGCAGGTCGAACAGCTGCAGCACCTGTGCGGCCAGCGCCGGCGACAGCTGTTGCAGGTTGCGGTCGAGGCTGCTCAGCGTGCCCTCGACCACCGCCGGCGCGTCCGGCGCTGCCACCGCACCGGTCAGCAGCACGGGAATCAGCCGCCGCAGCAGCGGCAGGTCACTGGGCCGCAACAGGCTGAAGTTCGCCGCCGCCAGCTCGCGACTGCAGCCGCTCAGGCTGGCGGCCAGGCCCGAGGTGGCCAGCAGCGCGCCGCCGAGCAAGCCGATGCGCAGCAGCCCGCGGCGATTCAGCGGCAGGCCGCTCATCAGCGTACCAGCAGGCGGTAGAGCAGCTTCTGCCACCACTTGCCGTAGGGCGGATAGATCAGGCGTGCCGCGTTCAGGCGCGGCTTGCTGAACACCCCGCGCGCCTTGCTGAAGGTCAGGAAGCCCTCGTGCCCGTGGTAATGGCCCATGCCCGAGGCGCCGACGCCGCCGAACGGCAGGTCGTCCTGAGCGACGTGCAGCAGGGTGTCGTTCAGGCATACGCCACCGGACAGCGTGCCCTGCAGCACGCGCTGCTGCTCGGCGCGGTCGTAGCCGAAGAAGTACAGCGCCAGCGGTCGCGGCCGTGCGTTGACGTAGGCGATGGCCGCGTCGAGATCGTCGTAGGGCACCAGCGGCAGCAACGGGCCGAAGATTTCCTCGTGCATCACGCGCATGTGCTCGTTGACGTCGAGCAGCAGGTGGTGCGCGAGGCGGCCCGGCGCGCTGTCGTCGAACAGCGGCAGCACGCGGGCGCCCTTGCTGCGTGCATCGTCCAGATAGTCCTGCAGGCGGGCGAGCTGGCGGGCGTTGATGATCGTGGTGTAGTCCGGATTGTCCGCCAGCTTCGGCAGCAGGCGGCGCACCGCCGCGCGGTAGGCCTCGGCGAAGGCGTCCAGACGTGCGCGCGGCACCAGCACGTAGTCGGGTGCGACGCAGGTCTGCCCGGCGTTGAGCGTCTTGCCGAAGGCGATGCGCTCGGCGGCGTCGGCCAGCGGCACCGTGGGCGAGACGATGGCCGGCGATTTGCCGCCCAGCTCCAGCGTCACCGGCGTCAGATTGTCCGCAGCGGCGCGCATCACGTCGCGGCCGATCTGCGTCGATCCGGTGAACAGCAGGTGATCGAACGGCAGCCGCGCGAAGGCCTTGCCGACCTCGACATCGCCGAGCACCACGGCCACCTGATTCTCCGGGAAGACCTGCGCCAGCAGCCGCTGGAGCAGCGCGCCGGTGGCCGGGGTCGATTCGCTCATCTTCAGCATTACCCGGTTGCCGGCGGCCAGTGCGCCGACCAGCGGGCCGATGGCCAGATACAGCGGGTAGTTCCACGGCACGATGATCCCGACCACGCCCAGCGGCTGGTAGATCACCCGCGCGCTGGCCGGCTGGAACGCCATCCCGACGCGGCGCCGCGACGGTTTCATCCAGCCACGCAGATGGCGGCGAGCGTACCGGATGCCATGCAGGCTCGGCATGATTTCGGCCAGTAGCGTCTCGTCGGCCGAGCGGTTGCCGAAGTCCGCCGAGATGGCCTCGATCAGCGCCTGCTGGTTGCCCGTCAGCACGTCGCGTAGCGCGTCCAGCCATTGCCGCCGGGTCTGCGCATCGGGCAGCGGTGCGGTGGCGCAGGCGCTGCGTTGCGCGGCGAGGATCTGCTGCAAGTGCTCAGCGGTGAGCGGCACGTGCGCGGCGGGCGTTTCGACAGGCATGGCGGCTCCTGAGGGCGGCGAGAGAGTGTTTTCTAGAGTAATTGCTCTAAAGTGTCAATGCGACTCGCCTGCGCCGGTGCGGGGCTGTACCGTTGCACCCTTGCAGACCCCACGAGACCGACCCGCCCATGGCGCCCCGAGCAAAGACCCGCGACCGCATCCTCGATGCCAGCCTCGAGCTGTTCAATGCCCAGGGTGAGCGCGGCGTCAGTACCAATCACATCGCTGCGCACCTGGGCATATCGCCGGGCAACCTGTACTACCACTTCGCCAACAAGCAGGCGATCGTTGCCGAGCTGTTCAGGCGTTACGAGGCCCGCATCGACGACTTCCTGCGCCCGCCGCAACGCGCGCTGACGGTGGCGGACAAGGTCGTCTATCTCGAGGCGTTGCTGGCGGCGATGTGGGACTTCCGTTTTCTGCACCGCGACCTGGAAGCGCTGCTCGCTGCCGATGAAGCGCTGGCGCAGCGCTACCGCGCCTTTGCGGCGCGTTGCCTGGACAACGCCAGGGCGATCTATCAGGGATTCGTCGACGCCGGCATCCTCCAGATGGGCCCCGCCGAGGTCGAAGCGCTGGCGCTCAATGCCTGGATCATCCTCACCTCCTGGGTGCGCTTTCTCGGCACCGTCGGTGAACCGTCCGTGCAGCTCGGTCCGGAGCAGTTGCGCTGCGGTATCTATCAGCTGCTGGCATTGGAGGTGGGCTTCGTGTCGCCGGGCGCTTCAGCGGAGGTTTCCGAGTTGCTGCGCAAGTATCTGTCGGATGGCTGTCGAGGTATTTCGTCGGATTTATGACGCTCACGCTGAGCCTGATCAGTATTCATGCGTCGAGGCGACGAATAGCTGGCGAATAACCCTAGAAGAACCCGTAGAATGATGGCGATCAAGTATCACATCGCCATTATCCGGTTTTCCTTCCCATGTCCCCCATGCCACGCGTCGCCGTCCTTGGTGCGTCTTCTTCCCCTATTGTCGGTATCGAATACGAGCGGCACCCCGAGTGGTCCGCGCTCGCGGCGCTGCCGGCGTATGACATCGTTCTGCTCGATCTGCCGGCGGTGCGCGCCGGCGAAGCCTTGCGCAGCCTGCGTATGGACAAGCGTTATCGCTTCAGCCTGATCTACTGCTGCCAGGAGCAGGATGCGTCCTGCAAGGCGCTGGGCGACGGTGCGCCGCCGGCTGATCTGAGTGCGCTGGTGCCGCTCTGGCGGCTGTGGCAGGAGCGCTTCGCGCTATTCAATCGTGGGGTGGCGCCGGAGCGTTTCGAGTCGCGCGTGCTTGCCTGGCTGTGGTTGCGGCCGCACGGTGCCATCCATGCGGTGCGCGATGCCGGTGTGGCGCAGCACTATCACTACCCGCTGCTGGAGGCGCTGGAAGACGACGAAACGCCGAACGCCTTCGCCTGGCTGCAGCTGATGACCCAGCAAGGCTGGCTGGAAGAGGGTGAGCTGGTCGATCGGGTGCGCCTGTGCGTCGGTTGTGGCTCCGGCCGGCTGAACTACGTGGACGTCTGCCCCGAGTGCCAGACGCTGGAAATCGCCCGTCAGCCGTCGCTGCACTGCTTCACCTGCGGCCACGTCGGCGCCCAGGAGCACTTCCTCAAGGATGGCCTGCTGCTCTGCCCGAACTGCTTCTCGCGCCTGCGTCACATCGGCAGCGATTACGACCGGCCGCTGGAAAACTATCGCTGCCGCAGCTGCCAGGCGTTCTTCGTCGATGCCGAAGTCGAGTCGCGCTGCCTGGACTGTGGCCAGGCCCATGCGCCGGACAAGCTGCGCGTGCGCGAGGTGCGTCACTTCCGCCTCGCCGAGGCCGGGCGGCTGCGCTGTCGGCAGGGCTACTCGGCCAGTGTCGCCGAGACCGATCAGTTCGGTGCGCTCAACCTGCTCAACCAGAAGTCCTTCCACGAGCTGCTCAACTGGCAGCTGCAGCTGGTGCGGCGCTACAAGCAGCCGGCGTTCTCCCTGCTGGGGCTGCGGTTCGTCAACCTGGCGGCGACCATCAGCGCACTCGGCGAGCTGCGCGGCCATGCGCTGGTGGACAGCCTGGTGGAGCGGCTGCAGGAAGCCGTGCGCGACACCGATCGCTGCAGCCGGGTCAGTGAAGAGATTCTCTGGATCATGATGCCGCACACCGATGCGGCCGGCCTGGCAGTGGTGCGTAAACGCCTGCAGGAAGGTGCCGAGCGGCTGGCCAGCGAGCAGATCGGCCAGCTGCAGCTGCGTCAGATCGGCTTCACCGCACCGGCCGACCTGCTCGAACAGGAAGATGCCGCGTTGCTGCTGGCGCGCCTGAACGGGGAGCTGGGCTGAGATGGAGGGTTTCTGGCTGCAGTGGCTGGGGATTCTCGGCGAAATCGACAAGCCCGACGGCCTGGGCTATCTGCTGGTGATGCTGTTTCCGGCGTTTCTGTTGCTGGAGGTGCCGCTCAGCCTGGTGATCCTGCTCGGCGTGCTGCGCTGGTTCGTGCGCAAACCCTTCGAGCTGCCGGAAGGCAACAGTTACCAGCCGCGCGTGTCCTGCGTGATCACCTGCTATAGCGAAGGTCGGGATGTGCAGACCACGCTGCTCAGCCTGTGCGAGCAGACCTATCGCGGCGAGATCGAGATGATTCCGGTGGTCGACGGCGCGACGGCCAATCACGCGACGATGCAGGCCGTGCGGGATTTTCGCCTCGATGCGCAGCTGTATCCGCGGCGCTTTCTGCGGCCGATCGCCAAGTGGCAGCGTGGCGGACGGGTGTCCTCACTGAACGCCGGGCTGGAATACAGCACCGGTGAGATCGTCATGGCGCTGGATGGCGATACCTCGTTCGACAACGACATGGTGGTCAACGTGGTGCGCCATTTCCAGGACCCGGACGTGCCGGCGGTGGCGGGCAGCCTGCGGGTGCGCAACGCGCGCGCCTCGCTGACCACGGCGATGCAGGCGCTGGAATACCTGCTGTCGATCCAGCTGGCCAAGATCGGGCTCAGCGAGTGGAACGTGGTGAATAACGTATCCGGCGCGTTCGGCGCCTTTCGTCGCAGCTTTCTGCAGAAAATCGGTGGCTGGGACACCCATACCGCCGAGGATCTGGATATCACCCTGCGCATCAAGAACTACTTCGGCCGCCGGCCGCTGCGCATACCCTTCGAGCCGTGCGCCATCGGCCACACTGACGCCCCGGTGACGTTCCGCCAGTTCCTCATGCAGCGCCTGCGCTGGGATGGCGATCTGTTCTTCCTCTATGTGCGCAAGCATCGCCACAGTTTCACGCCGCGCCTGCTCGGCTGGCCGAACTTTCTGGTGGTGCTGGTCAGCGGGTTCTTCTTCCAGCTGGTGCTGCCGTTCATCATCCTCGGCTACTTCATCGTCGGACTGTACTCGCTGACGCTGTCGACCTTCCTGGTGCTCGCCTGGCTGGTCTATCTGGTGTACTTGGCCAACACCCTGCTGGCCTACGTGGTAGCGGTGTGCATGGTGTCCGAGCGGCCGCGGCAGGACCTGTGGCTTTGCTGGGTGGTGCCGCTGTTTCCGCTGTTCATGTTCGTCATGCGCTGCTGGAGCGCAGTGGCGATCCTCAACGAAATGATCCGGCGTGGCCATGAGGAAACCTCGATGGCGCCCTGGTGGGTGCTGCGCAAGGCGAAGAGGTTCTGATGCGGCGAGTATTCCTATTGCTGGGTCTGCTGGGTCTGGCTTCATCCTGTCTGGCCGAGGTATTGCCGCTACCGGCGCTGCTCGATGGCGCCGACAGCACGCCGCTGCTGCGCGCGGCCGAGGCCGAAGGTGCGGCGCTCGAGGCATTGCAGCGCCAGCACGAGGCCGAAGCCGGCTGGCAATGGTTCGCCTCGGCAGGGACCGGGCGCTATCGGGAGCTGGTGACCGAAGAGGTGCGCGACGACTACTACGGTCGCGATCTGGCGCTCGGCTTGCGTCATCCACTGCTGGGCAGCCTGAAGCGCCAGCAGGATGCGTTGCGCAGCGTCGAAGACCAGCGCCAGCAACAGCAGGCGCGACTGCAGCTGGCGCGCCTCGAGCAGCGCCTGGCACTGCGCAGCGCCTATGCCGACTGGTGGCGAGCGCAGGAGGAACTGCGCTGGTGCGACGGCATCGCCGAGCCTGCACGGCGCGCGCGCGAGCAGCTGGCGGCGCGCCTGCGCGAAGGCTGGTTGCTGGCTTCCGAGGCGCGTCTGCAGGATGGCCGCTGGCAGGCGCTGGAGCGCCGTTGCGCCGCCGCCGGGCCGCTGCTGGAAGAAACCCGCTACAGCCTGCAGTCGCTGAGTGGACAGTCGATCGAGGTGGGCCAGCAGGCCCGTGCCGAGGCGCTGGCGAGCGCTGCGCAGCCGCTGGGTACCTGGCTGCAACAGCTCGAGCGGCATCCGCGGCTGCAGGAGCGCCGCGAGCAGCTGCGTCAGGCCGAGCGCAATCGGCAGAGTCCGTGGTACGCGGCGGTCGATTCGAGCTTCAGCGTCGCGCAGAGCTACGAAGACCGCAGCGGCGGCAACGAGCCGGGCAATGGGTTGGTGGCCAGCATCAGTCTGTCGGCGCCCTTCGATCCGCTGGCCTATGGGCGGGCGCGCACTGACGAGGGCGTGGCACGCCACGAGATGGCACTGGCGCAGCTGGATGCCGAGCGTGAGGGTCTGCAGCAGGGGCTCGGCCAGGCGCTGCGCGCGCAGCGCGCGGCCGCCGAAGACCTGTTGCAGGCGCGTCAGCAGCTGGAAACGGCGGCGCTGGCCATGCGCGAGCAGCGTCTGCGGCGCGCTGGCGATGTCGATCAGGCTTGGCTGGGCAGCTTGGCGGCCGAGCTGGAGCATGGCTACGCCGGATTGCGCCTGATCGCCGCCTGGCACGGGTTGTGGCTGCGGGAAGCGGCTCTGCGCCTGTTCGTGGACGACGATGTTGCGCACGCGCCGTTGCTCGGGCCGGCCACGCTCGACTGGCAGGCACCGGTGGCGGCCGCACGCACGGCGGCGGGTCGCCAGGCCGCGCAATGGCAGCAGGGCGTCTACCTCTGGGACAGCCACGCGCTGCTCGATGAACAGCGCCGCGCCGAGGCATTGGCGCAACTGCGCGCGGCCGGCATGCAGCGTCTCTATCTCGGCCTCGACGCCGCCCAGGTGGCCGAGCCAGAGCGCCTGCGCGGTCAGTTGCGCGGGTTGCTGGAGGCCGCGCGCGCGCAGGGCTTCGAGGTGCTGCTGCTGCTCGGCGATCCGCACTGGCTGCAGGCCGACGGCCGCCAGGGACTGCTCGATCTGCTCGGCGAGCTGAGCGCGCTGCCGTTCGCCGGTCTGCATCTGGATCTGGAGGTCGAGCAGCTCGGCTGGCCGGTGCCCGAGGCGCGGCTGCGCGACTGGATGGACACGCTGACGGCGGTCGCCGGTGTCAGCCCTTGGCCGCTCGAACTGTCCAGCCATCACCGCTGGTTCGCCGCACCGCGCGCCGGCGAGTACTGCGTGCCCTGCGAGCTGCGCCAGCGCGGTGTGCGCCAGGTCAGCCTGATGATCTACACCCGCAACGCCGTACGCAGCGCGGAGCTGGCGGCGGATATTGCGCGCCGCTGGCCGGGACTGTCGTTCCGCCTGGCGCAGAGCGTGGAGCCGCAGCTGGCGGCGGATGAAAGCTGGAGCGCCGCCCCGCGCGCGCAATTGCAGGCGCAGACCGAGCGCTGGCGCCAGCAGTTGCAGCCACAGGCCGTTGCCGGCATCGACTGGCAGGACTGGTCTCACTATCCCCATTGAGCACATCGCATGAAGATCAAATTCTCCAGCGCCAAGGAGCAACAACCCACCCAGGAGCAGGGCCTGCAGGTGCTCTATGCGCCGGGCAAGCGCCTGGCCTTTCGAGTGCGCTGGTACCTCATTCTGCTGGCGGTACTCAGTCCGCTGCTTTGGCTGATCGGCCGCTGGGTGCTCACGCTGTGGCTGATCGAGGCGCCGGCTCAGCTGCATCTGCCGGGCAGCGAGCTGCGCGCCCGTGACGCCGCGCAGGTCCAGCAGCTGCTGGTACAGCCGGGGCAGCGGGTCACGGCCGGCGAGCTGCTGGTACGTCTGGACAACCCGGAATGGCGTGCGCGGCGCTTCCTGCTGGAGGCGGCGAGCACGCCGATGGAAAGCCCGAATGCCGCCAGCCTGGCAGCCGAACGGGCGCTGCTGCAGGAGTCGCTGGCGGGCGCCGAAGCGCGCGTGCGGCAGGTCCGGCGACTGCTCGATGCCGGCGCGGCGACCCGTGGCGAGTTGCTGGCGGCGACCGATCTGCGTGATGCGCGGCTGCGCGAGCTGTATCAGCTGGAGCAGCGGCGCCAGCCGGAGGCCGGCCCCGAGCAGCGCCAGCGTGATCTGGAGCTGGCCTGGCTGGACAGCCGTTTGCAGGGGCTGGAACTGCGCGCCGAGAACGATGGCCGCGTCGGCGAAATCCTCGTCGCGCCGGGCGAGAACGTCGGGCCGGGTACGCCGCTGCTGCGCGTGGAAAGCGACGGCGAGCCGCAGGTGTGGGTCTATCTCGACCCGCGGCATGCCGCCGAGGCCATGCCCGGCAAGTCGCTGATGCTGATCTTCCCGGACCACAGCCAGCGTCAGGCGGTGGTGATCCAGGCGGTGGACGACGCAGCGCCGGTCCCGGTCGAACTGCGCCCGCCGTTCAGCGCACCGACGCGCAGCCTGCGGGTGATAGCACGGGTGCAGGATGGGCTGCCGCCCGAGTGGCGCATCGACCGGCTCGGCCTCAAGGCACGATTCCCGCACGCGTGGCTGCCATTCGGCAGCTGAGATCGCTCAGGCACCCGCCAGCCACTGCGGAATGCGCCGCTCCAGGTAGTAGCGCGGACGGCGTGGTGTGCCCTCGATGAAGCCGACGTGCCCGCCGTGGGCGTGCAGTTCTAGCGTGGTGGTCGCTGACAGTTCGCTGGTTTCCGGCACGCTGTGGCGGAACACGAAGGGGTCGTCGGCGGCCTGGATCAGCAGCGTCGGGATCGCGATGTCGGGCAGGAAATAGCGGCTCGACGCGCGCCGGTAGTAATCCTGGGCATCCTTGTAGCCATGCAGTGGGGCGGTGATGCGGCCGTCGAAGTCCCAGAAGGTGCGCATGCCGTCGAGCGTGCCCAGGCCGCTGAGGGTGGCCAGGTGCTGCTGCAGGTCGCGTTCGCGGAACAGCCGTTGCTTGTCCTTCACGTAGGCGACCATCGCCTTCATGAAGTGCGCCTGATAGACCCGCGAGAAACCCAGGCCGATGCGGTCGGCGCACTGGTCCAGGCGAAACGGCACCGACACCGCGACGGCCTTGCGCATCGGGCAGCTGCTGGCGGTTTCGCCGAGGTACTTGAGCAGCACGTTGCCGCCCAGCGAATAGCCGACTGCGTGCAGCGGCGCCAGCGGGCGGCTGGCCTGCAGGTGGGTGATGACTTCGCCGAGGTCGTCGCTGGCGCCGGAATGGTAGGCGCGCGGCAGCAGGTTGGGCTCGCCCGAACAGCCGCGCCAGTTGATCGCCACGCTGGCCCAGCCGCGTGCGGCCAGCTGCTGCTGCAGGCCGAGCACGTACAGCGAGCTGGACGAGCCGGTGAGCCCGTGCAGCACCAGCACCAGCGGCACCGTGGCGTCGTGCGGGCCGTGCCAGTCGAGGTCGATGAAGTCGCCATCGGCCAGCCACAGCCGTTCGCGCCGGCGCGCGAGTGTCGGCGTGGTGCGGAAGAATGGATTCCACAGGGTCTGCAGATGCGGCCCCGGCAGCCACCAGGCGGGTTGGAAGAGGTCGGTCACGGTTGCTCGTAGCGCTTGGGTTGGCTCGACGTTAGTGCCTGCAATGGTCGATGAACAGCACCATGTGCGGCTTGAATGGTGCCGGCCTTTCGGCGGACGTACACCTTTGGAGATATGGCCAGCGCGCCGCCGCGGGTAAACAGTGCACGGTGAATTCGCAGCCTGGAAACCAAGCCATGACCACCACCCCGTTCGATGAACTCCTGAATGCCGCGCGGCAGGAACGCGAGCCGCAGCGGCTGCTGTTCGTTTTCGTCACGGCGGAACTGCCCGACGACGCCACCGAGGAGGAGCGCCAGCGCTTCGAGGAGAATGCCGGCGGCTCGCTCAAGCCGGTGCTCTGCGTCGACAAACTACCCGAGGAACTGAGCAGCTTCGCCGCGCTGCGCGAGGAATCGCAGCGTACCGGCGTGGCTTGGGACCTGTTCTTCGCCGCCGCCCTGCCGGGCCAGGCGGGCATCACGCCCGGCGCGGACGACGCCGAGGAGCCGCTGAAGATGATGGTCGGTGCCATCGAGACCGGCAATATCGGTCGCTTCCTGGCTTTCGACCGCGACGGGCAGACGGTCGACTTCTACTGAGCCGCAGGGTGCCGCGCGTCAGCCGCGGCACCTGATTCGCTCAGGCCGTGCGCTCCCACAGCGCGTAAAACACCTTGCCGGCCTTCTTCTCGCGATGCAGACGCCAGTTGCCCGGCAGCCCCAGGCTCGACGGCGCCGCTTCGCTTTCGGTGTAGATCCAGGCGCGTTCGGCCAGCCAGCCCCTTTCTTCAAGCAGCGCGCACGCCGGTTGCAGCAGGTTCTTGTTGAACGGCGGATCGAGGAACACCAGATCGAACGGCGACGGTGTCTGGGTTTCCAGGTAGCGCAGGGCATCGCTCTGCAGCAGCTGGCCGTTGCCGCAGTTCAGCGTGTCCAGATGCTTGCGCAGGCTGGCAATCGCATTGGCGTTGAGGTCCAGCGCCAGCGCCATGCCGGCGCCGCGCGACAGCGCCTCGAGATAGAGCGCGCCGCTGCCGGCGAACGGGTCGAGCACCCGCGCGCCGGAGAGGTAGGGCATCAGCCAGTTGAACAGCGTTTCGCGCACGCGGTCGGGCGTCGGCCGCAGCCCTTCGGCATCGGGGAAGCTGAAGCGGCGCGAGCGCCAGTCGCCGCCGATGATGCGTAGCTGGCCCTGGCCGCCATGGGCGCTGGGTCGAATCGGTGGGTTGGCCATCAATGCTCCGGAACCGCGCTGGGCTGTTCGACAGGTCGTTCGGTGGGCGGCGGCAGCGGTTGCTGCTCGACACTGGGGCCGGCGGTGACGATGACGAAACCGTCCGGTTGCAGGTGCTTGTTCATCGCCGCCTTGACCTGTTCGACCGTCAGCGTCTGGATTTCGCCCATGAAATCTTCCAGATAGGTCAGCGGCAGGTCGTAGAAGCCGATGCTGCCGAGCTGGCCGACGATGTCGGCGTTGCTCGCAGTCGAGAGCGGGAAGCTGCCGGCGATCTCGCGCTTGCTGCGCTCCAGCTCGGCCTCGGTCGGACCTTCGGCGAGGTAGTCGCGTACCAGCTGCTGTACCAGCTGCAGTGAGCCGTCGGTCAGTTCGGCGCGGGTCTGCATGCTGATCATGAACGGCCCGGCGGCGCGCATCGGGCTGAAGCCGGAGTAGATGCCGTAGGTCAGGCCGCGCTTCTCGCGCACCTCTTCCATCAACCGGGTGCCGAAACCGCCGCCGCCGAGAATCTGGTTGCCCAGGTATAGCGCCGCGTAGTCCGGATGGCCGCGCGGGATGCCGAGCTGGGCCAGCAGCAGGTGGGTCTGGTTGGACGGGTATTCGATGTGGTGCTTGCCGGCCGGCGGTGCTTCGGGTGCCGGGGTCGCCGGCAAAGCCGGGCCCTGCGGCAGCGCGGCGGATACCTGCGCGGCGACGGCCTCGGCCTGGGTACGGTCGAGGTCGCCGACCAGCGCGATCACCAGATTGCCGGCGGCATAGGCGCGCGCATGGAACTCGCGCAGCTGCTGCACGCTGATGCCCGGCACCGACTCGGCGGTGCCTTCGCTGGAGTGCGCGTACGGATGCGCACCATAGAGCTGCTCGAACAGTTCGAGGCTGGCCAGCTTGCCGGGGTTCTGCTTCTGGAATTCGAAGCCGGCCAGCAGCTGGTTCTTGATCCGCTGCAGCGAATCCTCGGGGAAGGTCGGACGGCCGACCACTTCGCTGAACAGTTCAAGCGCCGCCGTGCGCTTGTCCGCGGCGCTCAGGCTGCGCAGGCTGGCCACCGCCATGTCGCGGTAGGAGCCGTTGCTGAAGTCGGCGCCGAGCCCCTCGAAGCCCTGAGCAATGGCGGTGACATCCTTGCCGGCGACGCCTTCGTTGAGCATCGCGTTGGTCAGCAGCGCCAGGCCTGGCGTGCCGGCGTCCTGGCTGCTGCCGGCGGCGAAGGTCAGGCGCAGGTCGAACATCGGCAGCTCGTGAGCCTCGACGAACAGCACCTTGGCGCCTTCGGCGGTCTGCCAGGTCTGGATGTCCAGCTTGCGTCGCGCCAGTGGCTGCTCGTCGAGGCTGGCCAACGATTCCAGGCGCGGTGCGTCGCCGCCGGTCGCCGCCGGACGGATCTCGGTGGTTGCCGGCGCCGCCTGGGGTGGCGGGACAGGGGCGTCCTGATCGCAGCCGGTCAGGGCCAGGCAGGCGGCCAGCAGCAGGCCGGGCAGGCTGCGGCGCAGGGTGCGGGAATCATTCATCGGCGCTCTCCTCGGGCAGCACGTGGGCGACGCTCAGGCGCGTGGGGGTGAAGTAGGTGCGCGCCGCCTGCTGGATGTCCTCGGGGGTGACGGCCTCCAGCGCGGCCAGTTCGTCGTCCATCAGTCGCCAGGACAGGCCGACGGTTTCCAGCTGGCCGATGGTGGTGGCCTGCTGGGTGATCGAGTCGCGCTCGTAGACCAGTCCGGCGATCACCTGGGCACGTACGCGCTCCAGTTCCTCGCGGCTCGGCGCATGCTGCTTGAGCAGGTCCAGCTCGGCCCACAGGCGGCTTTCGACATCGGTCAGGCTGCGGCCCTTCTGCACGTTGGGCACCGCCGAGAGCATGAACAGGCTGTCGCCGCGGGCGTAGGCGTTGTACCAGGCGGAGGCGCTGGTCACCAGCTCCTCGCCGCGTTCCAGGCGTTCCGGCAGGCGCGCGCTGTAGCCGCCGTCGAGCAGCGCGGCGATCAGGCGCAGGGCGTGGATCTGACGGGCGTCCGCCTTGGTCGACAGGCTCGGCACGTTGAACGCCATCAGCAGAGTCGGCAGCTGTGTGTTGACGTGCAGCTGCAGGCGCCGCTCGCCGGGTTCGTCCAGTTCCAGCGGCGCCTTGGCCGACGGCAGCGGGCGCTTGGCGATCGGACCGAAGTAGCGCTCGGCCAGGCTGCGCACCTCGTCCTGGGTCACGTCGCCGACCACCACCAGGGTGGCGTTGTTCGGCGCGTACCACTGCTCGTACCAGGCGCGCAGCTCGTCGGCCTGCATGCGTTCGAGATCGGCCATCCAGCCGATAGTCGGGTTGCGGTAGCCGCTGGCCGGGTAGGTGACGGTCTTGAAGCGCTCGAAGGCCAACGCGTTGGGCTTGTCGTCGGTGCGCAGGCGGCGCTCTTCCTTGATCACCTCGATCTCGCGGGTGAATTCCTCGACCGGCAGCTTGAGGCTGGCCAGGCGATCGGCTTCCAGCTCGAAGGCCACCGCCAGGCGATCGCGCGCCAACACCTGGTAATAGGCGGTGTAGTCGTCGCTGGTGAAGGCGTTTTCCTCGGCACCCAGCTCGCGCAGGATGCGCGAGGCTTCGCCGGGACCGAGCTTGCGGCTGCCCTTGAACATCATGTGTTCGAGCGCGTGCGAAAGGCCGGTCTGGCCGGGCGTCTCGTAACTGGAGCCGACCTTGTACCAGAGCTGGGAGACCACCACCGGCGCGCGGTGGTCCTCGCGCACGATCACCTTCAGGCCGTTATCGAGGAAGAATTCGTGGGTCGGCTGGCTGTCGGTCGCGGCGACCAGCGGCAGGTACAGCGCGCCGAGCAACAGGGCCGCAGCGCGGCGTAACGTCAGGTGCATAGCAGGTTTCCCGGGTCAATGGCGCCGAAGCGGCTGGCAGGGCGGGCAAAGCGCCGAACATGGTACTGGCGAGGGCGGAACAGGCAAAGCGTGCAGTGCCGTGGGGCCTGCGCCCGTGCTTAGCGCACCCCGGCGGGGAGGTGCTAGGATAGCGCCCGTCCAGCCGGCCGCGTGGCTGCCGGCGTTTCGCATCCTTGAGAATATCTTCTCCATGTTTGGTTCCAACGACGACAAGAAGACGCCGGCCGAGCCCGGCGAGAAGAAGGGCCTGTTCGGCTGGCTGCGCAAGAAGCCGCAGGCGCCGGCCGCCGAACCGCCCGCCAGCGAGCCGCCGGAAGACAGCCAGCCACTGGCCGAACACGCGGATATCCAGGCTGCCGAGACGGCCGAGGCGCTGGCCGCACAATCCGAGCGCACTGCCGAGCCGGAGCAGCCCATTGCCTCCGCAGCACCCGTTCTCGCAGAACCCGTTCCTGAAGAGCCCCAGCTAGAAGTCGAGCCAGAAGTCGAGCCTCCGCTCGAAGCGCAGCCCGAACCGCAGCCGGCCGCTGCCGCGCCGGCGTCCGAGGCTCCGGCCAAGCTGGGCTTCTTCGCCCGCCTGCGCCAGGGCCTGTCGAAGACCAGCGCCAGCATCGGCGAGGGCATGGCCAGCCTGTTCCTCGGCAAGAAGGCCATCGACGACGACCTGCTCGAAGAGCTGGAAACCCGCCTGCTGACCGCCGATGTCGGCGTCGAAGCCACCGGTGTGATCATGCAGAACCTCACCCGGCGGGTGTCGCGCAAGGAACTGGCCGACAGCGGTGCGCTGTACAAGGCGCTGCAGGAAGAGCTGGCGAGCCTGCTGCAACCGGTCGAGCAGCCGCTGATCATCGACAGCCAGGCGCGGCCCTACGTGATTCTCGTGGTCGGCGTGAACGGCGTCGGCAAGACCACCACCATCGGCAAGCTTGCGCGCAAGCTGCAGCAGGAGGGCAAGAAGGTCATGCTCGCTGCCGGCGACACCTTCCGCGCCGCCGCTGTCGAGCAGCTGCAGGTGTGGGGCGAGCGCAACAACATCGCGGTGATCGCCCAGCACACCGGTGCCGATTCGGCCTCGGTGATCTTCGATGCGGTGCAGGCCGCCAAGGCGCGCGGCATTGACGTGCTGATCGCCGACACCGCCGGCCGTCTGCACACCAAGGACAACCTGATGGAGGAGCTCAAGAAGGTCCGTCGGGTGATCGGCAAGCTCGACGAGACGGCGCCGCACGAGGTGCTACTGGTGCTCGACGCCGGCACCGGGCAGAACGCGATCAATCAGACTCGCCAGTTCAACCAGGCGGTCGAACTCACCGGGCTGGCGCTGACCAAGCTCGACGGCACCGCCAAGGGCGGGGTGATCTTCGCCCTGGCCAAGCAGTTCGGCACGCCGATCCGCTACATCGGCGTTGGCGAGGGTATCGATGACCTGCGCACCTTCGAGGCGGATGCCTTCGTGCGGGCGCTGTTCGGCCAGCAGGACGGCAAATGATCCGTTTCGAGCAGGTCGGCAAACGCTACCCCAACGGCCACGTCGGGCTGCACGAGCTGTCCTTTCACGTGCAGCGCGGCGAGTTTCTCTTCGTCACCGGCCACTCCGGCGCCGGCAAGAGCACGCTGCTGCGCCTGCTGCTGGCGATGGAGCGGCCGACCAGCGGCAAGCTGCTGCTGGCCGGACAGGATCTGTCGCGCATCACCACGGCGCAGATCCCGTTCCTGCGCCGGCAGATCGGCGTGGTGTTCCAGAACCATCAGCTGCTGTTCGATCGCACGGTATTCGACAACGTCGCGCTGCCGCTGCAGATCCTCGGGCTGAACAAGCGCGAGATCGGCCAGCGGGTGATGACCGCGCTGGAGCGCGTCAGCCTCAAGGACAAGGCGCTGCAGTACCCGGCGGACCTGTCCACCGGTCAGCAGCAGCGCGTCGGCATCGCCCGCGCGGTGGTGCATCGGCCGGCGCTGCTGCTGGCCGACGAACCCACCGGTAACCTCGACCCGCGGCTCGCGGCCGAAATCATGGGCGTGTTCGAGGACATCAACCGCCTCGGCACCACGGTATTGATCGCCAGTCACGATCTGGCGCTGATCGCGCGCATGCGCCATCGCATGCTGACGCTGCAGCGTGGTCGCCTGATCGGCGACGGGGAGGCCAGCTGATGAGCGACGAACGCAAAGCCAAATCCAATACCAGCGCGGCCGAGCGCGTCGGCGGCTCGGTGAAGAAAGCCGAGCACAAGAGCGACGAGCCGGATTTCCAGACGCTGCTGCATGCCTGGCTGGAAAGCCATCGCGCCAGTCTGGTGGACAGCGTCAGCCGGTTGTTCAAGCAGCCGATCGGCAGTTTCTTCACCTGTCTGGTGATGGCGGTGGCGCTGAGCCTGCCAATGGGGCTGGCGCTGCTGCTGGACAACGTCGAACGCCTCGGCGGCTCCTGGCAGCGTGCGGCGCAGATCTCGCTGTTCCTCAAGCTGGACGTCGATGCGGTACGCGGCGAGAAGCTGCGCGACGAAGTGGCGGCGCTGCCCGATGTCGCCGAGGCGGCGTGGATCAGCCGCGAGGCGGCGCTGGAGGAATTCCAGCAACTGTCCGGGCTCGGCGAAGCACTCAAGGAACTACCGGAAAACCCGCTGCCCGGCGTGGTGCTGGTCACGCCCGAGGAGGTCGACAAGGACAAGCTCGAAGCCCTGCGTACGCGGCTGGCGGCGCTGCCCGGCGTCGAGCAGGCGCAGCTCGACTTGCTGTGGGTGGAGCGGCTGACGGCGATCCTCAAGCTCGGCGACCGCTTCGTCTTCGGCCTCAGCCTGCTGCTGATCGCCACGCTGCTGCTGGTGATCGGCAACACCATCCGCCTGCATATCGAGAACCGTCGCACCGAGATCGAGGTGGTCAAGCTGGTCGGTGGCACGGACGGCTACGTGCGGCGTCCGTTCCTCTACATGGGCGCGCTCTACGGTCTGGGCGCCGGCCTCATCGCCTGGCTGCTGCTGGCCTACGGTCTGGGCTGGCTGAACGAGGCGGTAACGCGGCTGGCGGGGCTCTACGGCAGCGATTTCGGCCTGGCCGGCGTGCCTTCGGGCGATGCCCTGTCGCTGGTGATCGGTGCCGTGCTGCTGGGCTATATCGGGGCCTGGCTGGCCGTGGCGAGGCATTTGAGCGAATTGGCGCCGCGCTGATAACTTGTTGATATATAAGAGCTTATCGGTAACGTAAGTGAACTTTTCGGTATGCTTGAAGTCTCATGCGGCAGTGCTAAACTGCTGCAGCTTCACTATCGGAGGAACTGCATGACCACGACTCTGCAACCTGTTCACGCGCTGGTCCCGGGAGCCAATCTCGAGGCCTACGTGCACACCGTAAACAGCCTGCCGCTGCTTACCGTCGAGCAGGAGCGCGAACTGGCTGAGCGGCTGTTCTACCAGCAGGATCTCGAGGCCGCGCGGCAGATGGTTCTGGCGCATCTGCGCTTCGTCGTGCACATCGCCCGCAGCTATTCCGGCTATGGCCTGGCCCAGGCCGACCTGATCCAGGAAGGTAACGTCGGTCTGATGAAGGCGGTCAAGCGCTTCAACCCGGAAATGGGTGTACGGCTGGTGTCCTTCGCCGTGCACTGGATCAAGGCGGAAATCCACGAATTCATCCTGCGCAACTGGCGCATCGTCAAGGTCGCCACGACCAAGGCGCAGCGCAAGCTGTTCTTCAACCTGCGCAGCCAGAAGAAGCGTCTGGCCTGGCTGAACAACGAGGAAGTCAACCGCGTGGCGGACAGCCTAGGCGTCGAGCCGCACGAGGTCCGCGAGATGGAAAGTCGTCTGACCGGCCACGACATGGCGTTCGATCCGGCTGCCGATGCCGACGACGACAGCGCGTTCCAGTCGCCGGCGCACTATCTGGAAGACCATCGCTACGACCCGGCCCGTCAGCTGGAAGATGCCGACTGGAGCGACAGTTCCACCTCCAGCCTGCACGAAGCGCTGGAAGGCCTCGACGAGCGTAGCCGCGACATTCTCCAGCAGCGCTGGCTGAGCGAGGACAAGGCGACGCTGCATGACCTGGCTGCCAAGTACAACGTCTCCGCGGAGCGCATTCGCCAGCTGGAAAAGAATGCGATGAACAAGCTCAAAGGCTCTATCCAGGCCTGACGCACAACGCGGCGAAGGTTCTGTTGAACGCGGGAGTGGTCTGACGACCCTCCCGCGTTTTTCATGGGCGCTCGGTCAGCGCCGCTCAGCGCGACGGTGCGAGTGCATGCTGCACGGAGGTCAGTAGCTGAGTGCTGGTGATCGGCTTGTGCAGCCAGATGGTATGCTCGTCGGCAATGCCGGGGTCGAGCTGGTTGGCGGCGGAAATGACGATCACCGGCAGGCTGCGCAGCGCCGGATCGCGGCGGATCTCCTCGATCAGTTGGCGGCCGCTGCCATCGGGCAGGTGCAGGTCCAGGGTCATCGCCTGATAGCCGCCGGCTGCCAGCCGTTCCCGCGCCTGGTACAGGCTCTGCACGCGATCCACCGCATAACCGCCCTCGCGCAGCATCAGGTGCAGCAGACGGCCGGTGTCCGGTTCGTCCTCGACTACCAGCAGGCGCGGACGCCCGTCATCCTCGCTGCTGTCGCCGTATAGCGAGGTCTGCACCGGCAGCTGGCACCAGAACGTGGTGCCCTGGCCATCCACGCACTCGAAGCCGACGCTGCCGCCCATGCGCTCGATCAGTTCCTTGCTGATCGCCAGTCCCAGGCCGGTCCCGGCGATCTTGCGGCTGTCCGATGCATCGGCCTGAGCGAACTTCTCGAACACGTGCTGACGGAACGCCTGCGGGATGCCCGGACCCTGATCACTGACGCAGACGCGTACCTGATTGCCGCGCATGCTGGCGTGTACGCGCACTTCGCCGTGCTCGGGGGTGAACTTGATGGCGTTGGAGAGGAAGTTGTTCAGCACCTGTTGCAGGCGCAGGCCGTCGACCCAGACGTTGACCCGCGGCGGCGCTTCGAGCACGCAGCGTACGCCGTGCTGCTCGGCGAAGCCCCGGTTGCTCGCCACGGCATCCTCCAGCAGGCGCGCCAGGTCGTGTTCGCGCAGCTCGAAGGTCATCTTGCCGGCGGCCATCTTCTCCATGTCGAGCAGGTCGTTGATCAGGTGACCGAGGCGCTGGCTGTTGCGGTAGGCGATCTCGAGCATCTGCTGCATCGCCGCTGGAGCTTCGCCTAGAGCGCCGCCGGTGATCAGCCCGAGCGCGCCGCTGATCGAGGTCAGCGGCGTGCGCAGTTCATGGCTGACGGTGGAGACGAACTCGTTCTTCATCTGCTCGATGCGCTTGCGTTCGGTCAGGTCCATCAGGGTGCCGCTGATGCGTTGCGCCTGGCCGTTCGCGTCGCGCTGGATGTAACCGCGCAGCAGGACCGGCACCACCTCGCCGTGCTTGTGCTGCAGGCGCAGTTCGGTGGTGAAGTGGTCGACGTCCGACAGCATCGTCCGGGCCAGACGGGCACGTTCGCGCGCGAGGTCTTCGGCGACCATTACCCGTTCCCACAGCTTGAGATCGGAAGGCAGTTCGCCGGGGCGATAACCGAGCATCTCCCAGGCGCGTGGCGAGGCGTACAGCGTGCCGGCTTCGAGGTCGAGGTCCCAGAGGCCGTCATTGCTGCCCTTGAGCGCGAGCGACAGACGCTCCTCGCTCAGCCGCAGGGCCTGCTTGTTGCGGCGGATGTGCCGGGTCATCTGTTCGGCGAGCGCCTGGGCGCGCTGGTGGCGCAGCGCCAGCGAGGCGGTGAGGAAGAACAGCAGCAGGCTCAGGCCCAACCCCAGGCCGACCACCAGTGCGTCGTTGGTGTGAAAGCGCGCCTCGAATTCCGGCAGGCTGTTCAGGCGCAGGGTCCAGGTCTGACCGTACAGCTGCAGCTGTTGCAGACGGCTGTAGACGGGCTGGTGGGCATTGTCGGGCGCCTGGTGGGTGGTGAACAGCAGGTGCTCGGACTGTTCGCGGTCGCTGGCATAGACGCTCAGATCCAGCGGCAGGTCGACATCGCCGAGAATGCCCTGCATCAGATCACCCAGCCGGTAAGGGCTGTAGACGAAGCCGCGCAGCGCCGTCATGCGTTGCTCGGCGGTGTCCAGCGGTAGCCCTGGGCGGTACACCGGCACGTAGAGCAGCACGCCGGCCTGCACGTTGCCATCGATCTCCTGCATCAGGGTGACCTTGCCGGTGATGCTGGTCTTGCCCTCCCGCGCCGCCCGCAGCATTGCCTGGTGGCGCGCCGGTTCGGAGTACATGTCATAGCCGAAGGCTGCGCGGTTGCGCGCATCGAACGGCTCCAGGAAGATGATCGAGGTATACAGCGGGCGCTGGCCCTCGGGGCGAATGACGTAGTCGGGAAAACCTTCGGCACGTATCGCCGCCTCGTGCGCCGCGCGCTCGGCGGGCCGGATCGCCTGGGCGAAGCCGACGCCCTGGATGCCCGGATAACGCTCGTCGAGGTGCAGACGCTGCGTATAGGTGTGCCACTGCTCGCGGCTGACCAAGCCGCTGGCGTCGAACAGACCGGCGCCGCCGAGCAGGATCTGCTCGTGGTTATGCAGGCGACGCTGGATGGCCTCGATGACCTTTTCGCTGAGCAGGTCGAACTGCTGGTTGGCCGCCTGCTCCTCGTTGCTGCGCAGGTGTTGGAACACCACCAGCTGCACCAGCAGCGTGAACAGCAGGACCAGCCAGGCAATGCCGTTGCGCCAGCCGATCAGTTGGCGCCAGCCGGTCGAGGAATCATTGTCGATTGCGGGATCGCCCATAATTGACTGCAAGGCGCCACCAGACGCGAATGGAGACGGATTCAATGGGTTGCCGGGCGTTTCGGCTCAGCCGTGCGCAGCCCTGCCTTCGCCGCAGGGTAGTGCACCGGCGCGAGAAAGCCTACCCATGGATGATGTCAGACTGACATATGGCGCCCGGCAATGACCTGCGACTGGCCGTACTCCATGCGGGTGATCTGCCAGTCGATCTCCTGCGCGGCACGCGGGCGGGCGAAGCCGTAGCCCTGGCCATAATCGCAGCCGTGCTCCAGCAGGAAGGCCGCCTGATGAGCCTGTTCGATGCCTTCGGCGACGACCTGCAGCCCGAGGTTGTGCGCCAGGCTGATGACCGAGCGGGTGATCGCCGCGTCTTCCAGGCTTTGCGGCAGGCCACGGACGAAGCCCTGATCGAGCTTGAGCTTGTGCACGTTCATCCGCTTGAGGCGCAGCAGCGACGAATAGCCGGTGCCGAAATCGTCGATCGCCAGACGCACGCCGAGTTCGCGTAGCCGCCGCAGTTGCTCGCTGGCGGCGTCCGGGTCCTGCATCATCGCGCTTTCGGTGATTTCCAGCTCCAGATACTGAGCCGCCAGGCCGGTTTCGCCGAGGATGCCGGCGACCTGCGCATCCAGTTCGCCGTAGCTGAACATGCGGCTGGAGACGTTAACCGCCATGAAGTGCAGCGCCCGGCCGGCATTCAGCCAGTCTCGCATCTGCCCGCACGCCTGGGTCATCACCCAGTGATCGATGGCGCCGATCAGCCCGCTGTCCTCGGCGAGGGGGATGAAAACGGCTGGCGAGATCGGCCCCTGCTGCGGATGCGTCCAGCGCACCAGCGCCTCGAAGCCGACGATCGTGCCGCCGGGCAGGTCGTAGATCGCCTGGTAGTGCACCTGCAGCTGTTGCTGCTCCAGCGCCTGGCGCAGGGCGGTGACCAGTTCGACGCGCTGGCGGGCCTGACGGGTCAGCTCCTCGGAGTAGAAGGCATAACTGCCACGACCGTCGTGCTTGGCCTTGAACAACGCGGAATCGGCATTGCGCATCAGCTGCTCGACGTTCTGCACGTTGGTCGGCAAGGGATACAGCACGATGCCGATGCTGGCACTGCTGAACAGCTCGACCTCGCCGAGGCGGAACGGCTGATTCAGTGCGCCGAGGATGCGTAGCGCGAGTGACGCGGCCTGGTCGGCGCCACAGTTCTCGCAGAGCAGGGCGAACTCGTCGCCGCCCAGGCGGGCCAGGGTCATGCCCTCGCGTACCAGCTCCCCCAGCCGCCGCGCGACGGCCTGCAACAGCGCATCGCCGAGACTGGGGCCGAGGCTTTCGTTGATGTCCTTGAAGTGATCAAGGTCGATCAGCAGCATCGCCCCGCCACGCTTGTGCGCACGGGCGCGCTCGATGTCCTGCTTGGCGCGTTCGCTGAACAGCAGGCGGTTGGGCAGTTGCACCAGCGGATCATAGTGCGCCAGCTGTTCCAGCTCTTCGCGCGAGCGTTTGAGCGCGGTGAGGTCGGAGAAGACCGCGACGTAATGGCTGAGCTGCCCGTGCTCGTCATGGATGGCGCGCAGGTTCTGCCATTGCGGGTACACCTCGCCACTCTTGCGGCGGTTCCAGATCTCGCCGCTCCAGGCGCCGGTGTTGCGCAGGGAGCGCCACATGTCGCGATAGAAGTGCCGGTCATGCTGGCCGGAGGCGAACAGCTTGGGGGTCTGGCCGAGCACCTCGTCGATGGCGTAGCCGGTGATGCGGCTGAACGCCGGATTGACGTGCACGATGCGCTGTTCGGGGTCGGTAACCAGCACGCCTTCCTGGGTGCTGTCGAACACCGCGGCGGCCTGCCGCAGGCTGGTTTCCTGCTGGCGCTGGGTCTGCTGCTGCGCGGCGGCCCGGCGGATATGCTGGTGCCCGAGCAGATACAGCAGCGCGCTGGTGACCAGCACGAACAGCGCGCCCTTGAGGCTCTGCCAGCCGGGCTGCCGGCCATCGGTGAAGGCGAGCAGCAGCGGATCGCTGATCAGTAGCCAGGTCATGGCCAGCAGGAAATAACCCAGGCACAGCCGGAGGAGAGGCGTATTCATGTCCTGCTTCGGATCCGTAGAGGTACTGCTCGAAGAAAGCCACAGTGCGCTGTGGTGCCAGGGTAGCGGCGCGGCCGATGATTATCGCCGTACTGCTAGACGTCGGTCGAGTCGCGGATGTCACGCGGGGCGCGGTGTTGCCGGTCGCTCAGCGCTCGACCTGCAGGCGCTGCAGATAGTGGCTGCCGCCCAGCTGACGCATCTGCCGGCGGATCCAGTTGGCCCGATTGCTCACGTAGGCGCTGGGGCGGCCGGCGCTCCACTCGCGCGGGTTGGGCAGCACCGCGGCGAGCAGGCAGGCCTGGCGGGTCGACAGGTACGGCGCACCCACGCCGAAGTGCTGCCGCGCGGCCGCCTGCGCACCAAAGATGCCGCTGCCCCATTCGACACTGTTGAGGTAGACCTCGAGGATGCGCTGCTTCGGCCACAGCAGTTCGATCAGTGCGGTGAACCAGGCTTCGACGCCTTTGCGCAGCCAGCTGCGGCCGGACCACAGGAACAGGTTCTTGGCCACCTGCTGGCTCAGCGTGGAGGCGCCGCGCAGCGAACCGCCGCTGGCGTTGTGGCTGAAGGCCGCGCGGATCGCGGCGACATCGAACCCCCAGTGCTCGGCGAACTTCTGATCTTCGGCCGCGATCACCGCCATCTTCAGGTCGTCCGGCAGCTCCTGCCACGGGCGCCATTCGCGCTGCAGGTCGATGGGCTCGCCGTCGACCCAGGATTCGATCTTGCGCTCTACCATCAGCGCGGTGAATGGCGGCGGCACCCAGCGCAGCAGCAGGACCAGCACGGCCGACAGGGCGGCTATCCAGAGCAGCAACTTGAACGAGCGGCGCAGCAGGGAGCGGAGCATGTGACGTGGTCGCAGGCGAAAAGAGCCGGCATTATAGCGGCCGTTATGCAGCCACCACCCGGACGACCCGATGATTCGTGCATACCTGCCGCTCGCCGCCGGCTTCGGCCTCACCGGCGTTGCGCTCGGCGCCTTCGCCGCGCATGGCCTGAAAGCCAGCCTGAGCGCCGAGTACCTGGCCATTTTCCAGACCGCCGTGCAGTACCAGCTGATCCATGCCCTGGCATTTTTCGGTGTCGCATTGCTGAGCCTGCACGCGCCGGGCCGGCTGTTGCAGGCGGCCGCGGCGTTGTTCGGCATCGGCATCGTGCTGTTCAGCGGCAGCCTCTACCTGCTGACCCTCACCGGCATCGGCAAGCTCGGTATCGTCACGCCGCTGGGCGGTACCGCCTTCCTCGCCGGCTGGCTGTGCCTGGGGCTGGCCGGCTGGCGCCTGCCTCGTCGAGCGGGATGAACGGCTGCCGCCGGCGCCTTGGTGTGCCGGGTGGTTCGGGCTAGAATGCCGACCCCCTTTCGCAATGGCGGCGAACCCCATGCTGATTCAGTTGAATGGCGAACCCTACCAGCTGCCCGCCGGCCAGACGGTCGCCGATCTGCTCGTGCGCCTGGAATTGAGCGGGCGGCGCCTGGCGGTCGAACTCAATCGCGACATCGTGCCACGCAGCGCGCATGCCACGACGGTGCTCAGCGAGGGCGATCACGTCGAGGTGGTGCACGCCATCGGCGGCGGCTAGCGCTCCCAGCCACCCAGATTCGAAGCGTCCGCTGCCGTGACGGCGGTCGTTGTGCTGTTCAACCTCCGAACGAGGATTACCCATGCGCGCAGTTCCGAACGACAAGCCCTTCATCCTGGCTGGCCGCACCTATCAATCACGGCTGCTGGTAGGCACCGGCAAATACAAGGACCTCGACGAGACGCGCGACGCCATCGAGGCCTCCGGCGCGGATATCGTCACCGTCGCCGTGCGCCGTACCAACATCGGCCAGAACCCCGGCGAGCCGAACCTGCTCGACGTGATCAGCCCCGAGCGCTACACCATCCTGCCGAACACCGCCGGCTGCTACACCGCCGAGGATGCGGTGCGCACCTGCCGCCTGGCGCGCGAGCTGCTCGACGGCCACAAGCTGGTCAAGCTGGAAGTGCTGGCCGACCAGAAAACCCTGTTCCCCAACGTTATCGAAACCCTCAAGGCCGCCGAAGTGCTGGTCAAGGACGGCTTCGACGTGATGGTCTACACCAGCGACGACCCGATCATCGCCCGCCAGCTGGCCGAGATGGGCTGCATCGCGGTGATGCCGCTGGCCGGCCTGATCGGCACGGGCCTGGGCATCTGCAACCCGTATAACCTGCGCATCATCCTCGAGGAGGCCACCGTGCCGGTGCTGGTGGATGCCGGCGTGGGTACCGCGTCCGACGCCACCATCGCGATGGAGCTGGGCTGCGAGGCGGTGCTGATGAACAGTGCCATCGCCCATGCGCAGAATCCGGTGCTGATGGCCGAGGCGATGAAGTACGCCATCGAGGCCGGGCGTCTGGCCTATCTCGCCGGACGCATGCCGAAGAAGCTTTACGCCAGCGCCTCGTCGCCCCTGGACGGGCTGATCCGCTGATTCCTCTCGTGGCCGGTCCCGATGTCGAGTCGGGGCCGGCTTTTTTGTTTTCGCAGGTATCCCATGACTGAACCGACCTCCACGCCCGAGCAGCCGCTCGAACATCGGCGCACCATCAAGAGCTTCGTGATGCGCGCCGGCCGCACCACCCTCGGCCAGCAGCGCGGCATCGAACTGGGCTGGCCGAAGTTCGGCCTGGAGCTGAGCGACGGCCAACGCGACTTCGACCAGGTGTTCGGCCGCCAGGCGCCGCGTACCTTCGAGATCGGCTTCGGCATGGGCCATTCGACGCTGGAAATGGCCGCCGCAGCGCCCGAACAGGACTTCATCGGCGTTGAAGTGCACAAGCCGGGGGTGGGTGCGCTGCTCAGCGGACTTCTGTCACAAAACCTGCAGAATGTTCGCGTCTACAGTTGCGACGCGCTCGAGGTCCTGCGTGAATGCGTCGCCGACGCCAGCCTCGATCGGGTTCTGCTGTTTTTCCCCGATCCTTGGCACAAAAGCCGTCACCATAAACGCCGTATCGTGCAACCGGCTTTCGCCGAGCTGATCCGGCAGAAGCTCCGCGTCGGTGGCGTGCTGCACATGGCGACCGACTGGCAGCCGTATGCCGAGCACATGCTCGAGGTGCTGAGCGCCGCGCCGGGCTACCGCAATCTCGCGACTGACGGCGCATACGTGCCGCGGCCGGCAGAACGCCCGGTGACCAAGTTCGAGCGTCGCGGTGAGCGGCTCGGCCACGGCGTCTGGGACCTGAAGTTCCAGCGCGTCGACTGAGCCGGCACGCACCGCCCCACAAGAGCCGCAGCCAAGCGGCCGCAGGATGCACAACGCCAGGACGGCTCGCCTGCCCGAACCGAACAACAATGCCAGCGGATGGCCGCGAGCCTGCACATGCACGGCCGTCGTCGTCCGCCACAAGGGGGAAGTAGACGATGTACGTGAAGATTGCAGTGCTGCTGACGGCCTGTGCCAGTTGGCCGGTACTCGCCGCGGTGGATGCGAGCCAGGCGGCGCGCCTGGGACAGGACCTCACGCCGCTCGGCGCCGAGCGGGCCGGCAATGCGGAAGGCACCATCCCGGCATGGACCGGCGGCGTCACCCCGCCGGCGAGCTACCAGCCGGGCATGCACCATCCCGATCCGTTCGCCGATGATGCGCCGCTCTATCGCGTCGACAAGAACAACCTCGCCGAGCATGCCGCGCGGCTGCCCGAGGGGCTGGCGGCGCTGCTCGAGCGCTATCCCGACTTCCACCTGCGCGTCTTCCCGACCCGTCGCAGCGCTGCAGCGCCGCAGCGTATCTACGAGGCTACCCGGGCCAATGCCCAATCCGCCGAGCTGATTGCCAACGGTAATGGCATACAGGGCGCGGCGGCCGGCATTCCCTTCCCGCTGCCGCAGAACGGCATGGAAGCGATCTGGAACCACGTGCTGCACTACAAGGGCGATCAGACCCACATGATCAACCACCAGGCGGTGGTGATCGGCGGCCGCGCCAATTACATCAAGCGCGATCGTCACGTGTATTACGTCTACAACCGCGAGGGCATGGAGCAGAGTGATCTGAACAACACCCTGCTGTACTACAAGTACC
The DNA here is from genome assembly GCF_056336065.1 of Stutzerimonas sp. 21-1. Lineage (NCBI taxonomy): Bacteria > Pseudomonadati > Pseudomonadota > Gammaproteobacteria > Pseudomonadales > Pseudomonadaceae > Stutzerimonas > Stutzerimonas sp. 21-1. Next base: position 303,667 of record NZ_CM150500.1, read on the forward strand.
GTGTCACCGCGCCGGCCAAGCTGGCCGGCACCTCGCTGGTGGTACAGGACCCGATGGATCAGGTGCTGACCACGCGCAAGGCCTGGCGCTACAGCCCGGGTGACCGCCGGGTACGACGCCTGCCGTCGCTGGCCTACGATTCGGTGCAGCCGGACACCAGCGGCCTGGCCACCGCCGACGTGGTGGACTCGTTCAACGGTGCCCCGGATCGCTACGACTGGCAGCTGCTGGGCAAGCGCGAAATGCTGATGCCCTACAACAGCTATGCAGTGCACCAGCAGGGCATTCCCTACGACGACATCGTGCTGCCGCGCACGCTCAACCCTGAGCTGCTGCGTTACGAGCTGCATCGCGTGTGGGTGGTCGAGGCGACCCTGCGTACCGGCTTCACCCATCCTTATGCCAAGCGGCGCTTCTACCTCGATGAGGACAGCTGGCAGATTCTCGCCGTGGACCTGTTCGATGACGGCGGCCAGCTGATCGGCCTGCAGGAAAGCCATCCGATCAGCTATTACGAGGTGCCGATGTTCAACAGCACCCTGGAGACGCTGTATCACCTCAAGGACGGCAACTACTTCGTCGACGGGCTGGACAACGGCGAGTCGATGTACGACTTCGGCGTGCGCCTGAGCCCCCACGACTTCTCGCCACAGGCGCTACGCCGCGGCGCCAACTGAGCCAAATGCCTAATGAAAACGCCGCCCTCGGGCGGCGTTTTCATGTGCGGAGAATGCCGCGTTCAGTTGCGGTCGGCGATCACCCCAATGATGAACAGCACCACCAGCAGCACCGGCGCCAGCGTGTAGTTGTTGAACTGCGCCAGCCCCTTCGCCAGCCAGGGGCTCAGGTAGATGATCCCGAGCCCGTAGACGATCGCGCAGAAGATCACGAACAGCAGGGTGCGCAGCACGAAATTCAGCCCGCCGATGTTCTTCTGCACCCAGGCATTGAGCGCCGGGCCGAACAGGACGAACAGTGTGGCCATGATCGCCAGCGAGATATCCGACAGGTGACTGCGGCTCCAGCGCGACAGGCTGGCGATCAGGTCGAGTAGCAAATCCATGCGGGGTCCTTAGGGCAGGAAGAGTCGGAGCAGGTCATTGAGAAACAGCTGGCCCTTGGTGGTCGCCACCAGCCGCTGCGGATCGCTGACCAGCAGGCCGCGCGCCTCGGCTTCACGGCGCCCGGCAGCGAGCAGATCGAGCGGCAGGCCGGTGCGCTGAGTGAACAGCAGCGCCGGCACGCCGTCGGTGAGGCGCAGCACATTCATCAGGAATTCGAACGGCAGCTCGTCCGCCTGCAGCTGCTTTTCGCCGGCGCGAAAGGGTTTGCCCGGGTCGAGGTAGTCCTTCGGTGTGCGGGTCTTCCAGCTGCGCAGGATGCGCCCGTCGGCCTGGGTGAGCTTGGCGTGGGCGCCGGCGCCGATGCCGAGGAAGTCGCCGAAGGTCCAGTAATTCAGGTTGTGTCGCGCCTGCCGCCCGGGCTGCGCATAGGCGGATGTTTCGTACTGGCGATAGCCGTGTTCGGCGAGCAGCACCTGTCCGGCTTCCTGAATGTCCCAGAGGATGTCGTCGTCCGGCAGCTGCGGCGGCCGGCTCCAGAACTCGGTGTTCGGCTCGACGGTCAGCTGGTACCAGGACAGGTGCGTCGGCTGCTGGGTGATGGCGGTGCGCAGGTCTGCCAGCGCGTCCTCCAGGCTCTGCTGCGGCAGGCCGTGCATCAGGTCCAGATTGAAGTTGTCGAAGCCGGCGGCACGCGCCATGTCGGCGGCGCGGATGGCCTCGTCGCCATCGTGGATGCGCCCCAGTGCCTTGAGCTTGTCGGCCTGAAAACTCTGCACGCCGATCGACAGGCGATTGATGCCGAGCTGGCGATAGTCGCGGAACTTGGCCTGCTCGAAGGTACCCGGATTGGCTTCCAGGGTGATCTCGATGTCATCGGCGAAGCCGACCCGTCGCTCCAGCCCGGCGAGGATTCGTTCCAGTGCCTGGGCGGAGAACAGGCTCGGCGTGCCGCCGCCGAAGAAGATCGAGGTCAGTCGGCGCCGCTGCACCTGTTCGAGATCCTCGTCCAGGTCGGCCAGCAGCGCGTCGACATAGGTGGCTTCCGGCAACTCGGCGCCGGCGGCGTGGGAATTGAAGTCGCAGTACGGGCATTTGCGCACGCACCAGGGGATGTGCACGTACGCCGCCAATGGCGGCAACGGGTCGAGCGGCGCCGTTTGGTGTTGCCCGGATACCGCTCTGGCTGCCGTGTCCGTGGCAATGATCACGCGATGCCCAGGCGCTGCTTGAGCAGTGACATGGCACGCGCGCGGTGGCTGAGCTGGTTCTTTTCGGCTGCCGGCAGCTCGGCGCTGGAGCAGTCGCATTCGGGCACCCAGAACAGCGGATCGTAGCCGAACCCGTGCTCGCCGCGCGGCGCATGCAGGATGCGCCCGTGCCACAGGCCTTCGCAGATGATCGGCAGCGGGTCCTCGGCGTGCCGCACCAGCGCCAGCGCGCAGACAAACTGGGCGTCGCGTTCGGCGTCCGGCACGTCCCGCAGGACCTGCAGCAGCTTGGCGTTGTTCGCCGCGTCGCCCTGGCCGTCGGCATAGCGCGCCGAATAGATGCCAGGCGCGCCGCCGAGCACATCGACCGCCAGACCGGAGTCGTCGGCCAGCGCCGGCAGTCCGGAGAGCCGCGCGGCGTTACGCGCCTTGAGAATGGCGTTCTCGATGAACGACAGGCCGGTCTCTTCCGGCTCGATGGTGCTGAACTCGGCGACCGAGCGTACGCGCACGGTATCGCCGAGCATGGCCTGGAGTTCCTTGAGCTTGCCGGCGTTGTGGCTGGCGAGTACCAGTTCGTTGAAAGGCATCATTCGTCGGGGAAGATTTCCTGGTTGAAGTCGAAGGTCACCGCCTCGCCGTCCTGCGGCTTGACCGTCAGGCTGAAGCGCAGGGTTTCCTGGGAGTCGATGGGGAACTGCGCCAGGTAGTACAGCGCCGCATCGCCTTCCTTGAGCTGCTTGAAGGTCAATGGCCGGTCCTGCCCAAGCAGGTTCTTCACCGTGCCGCTGACCTGCGCCGGCACCGCCTTGCCCTGCTTGAGCACGGAGACGTTGACCACGCCCTGCGTCTTGCTGCGCACCAGGCCGGCCGCGGCGGCGACGTCCGGCTGCAGGAAGCCGGAATTGAAGGCGATGTAGTGAATGTCGTACTCGCCGGCGCTGTGCTTGCGCTCGGCGAACGCCGGCAGCGCGAACAGCGCGACCAGCAGGCAGATCAGGGCACGTTTCATGGTCTCTCCTCCAGCAGTGCAGCCGGTCATCGGGCCGGTCCGGTAACGCGGTAGATGCCGATCTCGCCCAGCAGGTTGGGCCACAGGCGACTGCCCCAGCCGTGCCGGTGATCGCGATCCACCGCCAGTCGCTCCAGCACCCGCGCGCCACGTTCATGGCAGAGCCGTTCGAAGTCCTCGAAGGTGCAGAAGTGAATGTTCGGCGTGTTGTACCAAGTGTAGGGGAGGAACTCGGAAACAGGCATGCGGCCCTTGCTCGCCAGGTACCAGCGACAGCGCCAGTGGCCGAAGTTGGGGAAGGTGATGATGCACTGGCGACCGACGCGCAGCATTTCCTTCATCAGCAGGTCGGGGTAGTGCACGGCCTGCAGCGCCTGGGTCATCACCACCATGTCGAAGCTGTCGCTGGCGAAGTTGCCCAGGCCCTTGTCCAGGTCCTGTTCGATGACGTTGACGCCCTTTTCGATGCAGGCGGCGATGTTGTCCGGGTCGATCTCCAGGCCATAGCCGCTGACCTGCTTGTGGTCGCGCAGCCAGGCCAGCAGCTCGCCGTTGCCGCAGCCGAGGTCGAGCACCCGGCTGCCGCTCGGAATCCAGTCTTGGATGATGTCCAGGTCGGCGCGCATTGAGGTTCCTTATACGGCGATGCGGTTCATATAACCGCGAAAGGCCTGCAGGTAGCGGGGATTGGGGATCAGGAAGGCATCGTGGCCCTGCGGCGCGTCGATCTCCAGGTAGCAGACGTTCTTGCGCGCGGCGAGCAGCGCGTCGACGATTTCTCGCGAGCGCTCCGGCGAGAAGCGCCAGTCGGTGGTGAACGACATCACGCAGAAATCGGCCTTGGCGTCGGCGAAGGTCTTGGCCAGGTCGTCATCGTGTGCCGCGGCCGGGTCGAAGTAGTCCAGCGCCTTGGTCATCAGCAGGTAGGTGTTGGCGTCGAAGCGGCTGGAGAATTCCTCGCCCTGGTAGCGCAGGTAGCTCTCGACCTGAAATTCCACGCTGTTGAAGTCGTAGTTGAGCTTCTCGCTGCGCAGGCCACGACCGAACTTGGTGCCCATTGCATCGTTGGACAGGTAGGTGATGTGGCCGACCATGCGTGCCAGCATCAGGCCGCGCTTGGGAATCACGCCCAGGTCCTGGAAGTGTCCGCCGTGGAATTCCGGGTCGGAGAGGATCGCCTGGCGCGCGACTTCGTTGAAGGCGATGTTCTGCGCCGACAATTTGGGCGCCGAGGCAATGGCCAGGCAGTGGCGCACGCGTTCGGGGTAGCTGATGGTCCATTGCAGCGCCTGCATGCCGCCCAGGCTGCCGCCGACCACGGCGGCCCATTGTGCGATGCCGAGCTGGTCGGCCAGAAGTGCCTGGCTGTGCACCCAGTCCTCCACGGTGACCACCGGGAAGTCGGCGCCATAGACCTTGCCGGTCGCCGGATTGAGGCTGCTCGGGCCGGTCGAGCCGTTGCAGCCGCCGAGGTTGTTCAGGCTGACGACGAAGAAGCGCTCCGTGTCAATCGCCTTGCCCGGCCCGATGCAGCTGTCCCACCAGCCCGGCTTGCGATCATCCGGGCTGTGGTAGCCGGCGGCATGGTGATGGCCGGACAGCGCATGGCAGATCAGCACGGCATTGCTGCGTGCGGCGTTCAGTTGGCCGTAGGTTTCGTAGATCAGCTGGTAGTCAGCCAGCGTGCGGCCACAGGCGAGTGCCAGCGGTTCGGCGAAATGCGCGACCTTCGGACTCACCAGGCCAACGGAATCGGCTGGAATGGCAGTGGGCATCGACCCTGGCTCTTGCGAAAAGAAGGCGGCAAAGTCTAAAGGGAAGCGCGCCGCAATTCATCTGCAATCGCTGCGGCCGATCAGCACCGGGCCGCATCCGTCAGGCTGACCACCTTGGCCTGGCGCCGCAGCGGCGCGGGCAGGCGCAGCACGCGCAGCATTTCTGCAGCCTGTGCCAGCTGCTGGTCCAGCTCGCCGCTGTAACGGGCCAGCAACTGGCCGCGCTGGCTGTCCTGCTGGCTGGTCTGCGCCAGTGTCTTGAGGCGCAGCATGTGGGTTTCCAGCTGCTGCTTGTTCTCCAGCGCATGCTGCAGCAAGGGCGTCAGCGCGTCGCCAGCCCAGCTCTTGGCCTCCTGACGCAGGCGCTGGTGCAGGCCGATCACCTCCTGTACCAGCGTGGCAAAGAAGCGCCGGGTGAGCGCGCTCTGTTCGGTGAGCAGAGTCTTGAGCTGCAGGCGGAACTGGTCGGCCTTGCCCTGCAGGCTGCGTAGCTCGTGCTGGAACGGCTGGAGCTCGAACAGCGGCGCATCGAGGCCCTGCAGCGGGTTTTCCTCGTTGTGCCGCTGGTAGATGGCGACGACCACCTTGTTGGCGCGTGCGGCTTCGAGTTCCAGCGCGTGCAGGTCCTGCTCGACGCAGCGGAAGAAATGCAGGATGGCCAGGTTGATGCCCAGCGTCGTCAGGCTGCCGGTGAGGCTACGGCGCAGACGGGCCAGATGCTCCTCCAGGCGCTCGGCGCGTATGGCCGCGCCGAGCAGCTCGCCCTGGCGTTGCAGCAGGTGCTGATTGGTGCGCAGTTCGAGCAGGCGTTTGTGGTGGCGATTGTGGTCGTGGCGGGTGCGCGCGGTCAGTTCCAGCAGCATCTGCCCGTTGCCTTCCTGGTGATTCTCCAGCAACGCGCGCTGCTCGTTGACCTTTTCGCGGCGCAGCTGCAGCACCTGCTGGCTGTTGTGCAGCAGGGCGAGCACCTGGCGTACCACCTGTTCTTCGAGCAGGCGCTCTTTCTGCGCCAGGATGCGCGCGGCCAGCAGCTGCTCCAGCGCTTCGAGCTGGCTGCGCTCGAGCAGCGCCTGATCGCCGCGGACCTTGCCCAGCAGGGCCTGCTTGGCCGACAGCGGTAGTACCTGGGCGCTGTCGATGCCCAGTTGCTGGGCAGTGCTGGCGCGCATCTGGCGAATCGCTTCGCTGACGAACTCCTCGCCGGCAGGGTCGTCCCACAGCACGTCGATCTTGTTCAGCACGGCGAACAGGTTGCCGCGGGTATCGCTGTCGAGCTGGCAGACGTGTTGGCGCCAGATGTCCATGTCGCTGGCAGTGACGCCGGCGTCGGCGGACAGCATGAACAGCACGGCCTGGGCGTTGGGCAGCATCGACAGGGTCAGCTCCGGTTCGCTGCCCAGCGCGTTCAGGCCCGGCGTGTCGAGAATGCGCAGGCCCTGGCGCAGCAGCGGATGATCGAAACTGACCAGCGCATGGCGCCAGGCCGGCACCAGCACCTGCTCGGTGCCTTCGGCGCGCTCCAGCGTCTCGGCCTGGAAGCCCAGTTCGATTGCCTGCTGGACCGACACGGCCTTGGTGCGGGCGACCTGGGTGAAGGCCTCGACCATGCTTTGCGGATCGTGCGGGTACAGCGGGATGTTCAGCCAGTGCCGCGGAGTGTGCTTGAACTGCGCGATGCTGGTGTCTTCCAGGCGTGACTCGATGGGCAGCAGACGAATGTAGCAGCGCTCGGCCCGCGGGTCGAAGAACAGCTCGGTCGGGCACATGGTGGTGCGCCCGGCGCGCGACGGCAGGATGCGCTGGCCGTAGCTGGAAAACAGCAGGCTGTTGATCAGCTCGGTCTTGCCGCGCGAATACTCGCCGACGAACGCCAGGGTGATCTGATCGGTGCGCAGGATGCGCAGCGCGCGCTCGAGACGGGCATCGACCGCCTCACTGCCGAGGCGGTTGTGCAGCAGCCAGCTGCGATAGCGGGTGATCTCGCGGATCAGGTCGCGTTTCCAGGTGACGTAGGCGTCCACCTGTCGATCGAGTCGTTCCATGCTCATCCCGGGTCCCTGGGGAAGTAGTACGGCGATTTATCCGATTCGCTGACCGACGGTCAATCCGCGACCGCCGGTTGGCCGCCCGGTGGGCCTGTGAAGCCTCCGGACGGTCGTCAGACTCAGATCAGCATGCGCAGGATGTTGGGCATGTGCGTCATGGTCGCCAGGTTGTTGACCACCAGCATGTCCAGCAGCTTGATCGCCAGGAAGGCGAAGATCGGCGAGATGTCGAGCCCGCCGAGATTCGGCAGCAGGCGGCGGAACGGCGCCAGCACCGGCTCACACAGCTGGCTGACCAGCTGCGCGCCCGGGTTGTGGCTGCCCGGCGCGACCCAGGAGAGGATCACGCTGATGATCAGCGCCCAGAAGAAGATGTTGAGGAACAGCCCGGTGATGCCGATCAGTGCCCAGATCAGCAGCAGAATCGGGTTGCCGGTGGTGCCGTAGGCGACCAGCAGGATCAGCGCCATCAGCACGATCTGCACGATCAGCGCGAGCAGCAGCGACGACAGGTCCAGCGTGCCCATGCTCGGAATCACCCGGCGCATCGGCCGCAGCAGCGGGTGGGTGGCCTTGACGATGAACTGGCTGAGCGGGTTGTAGAAGTCGGCGCGCACCAGCTGCAGGATGAAGCGCAGCAGCACGATCAGCAGGTAGAGGCTGCCGAGCGTCTGGATGATCAGGATCAGGGCTTGCGAAAGTTGGGACATGAAAGCTCCTTATTGGCCCAGTTGTTCGGCCAGCTCGGCCGAGCGGTGCGCGGCGGCGTTCAGCGCCTGCTGCACCAGTTGCTCGAAGCCGCCAGCCTGGAAGGCTTTGATCGCCGCTTCGGTGGTTCCGTTCGGCGAGGTGACGCGGCGCCGCAGTTCGGCGGCGTCGACGTCGCTTTCGCAGGCCATGCGCGCCGCGCCCAGGGCGGTCTGCAGCGTCAGCTGCGCGGCGGTTGCGCGCGGCAGGCCGAGTTGTTCGCCGGCCGCGGTCATCGCTTCGATGAGCAGGAAGAAGTAGGCCGGGCCGCTGCCGGATACGGCGGTGACCGCATCGATCAGCTGCTCTTCGTCCAGCCACAGGGCCACGCCGACCGCCGAGAGCAGCTGTTCGGCCTGCTGCTTCTGCATAGCGCTGACCTGTGCGTTGGCGAACAGGCCGCTGACGCCCTGACGCAGCAGCGCCGGGGTGTTCGGCATGCAGCGCACGATGGCCCGCGGCTGCGGGCCGAGCCAGCGCTGCAGGCTGTCGCAGGTGATGCCGGCGGCGATGGAAACGATCAGCGTGGTCGGTGCGAGCAGCGCGGCCAGGTCGCGGCAGACGGCCTGCATCACCTGCGGCTTGACCGCCAGTACCACCACATCGGCATTCATCAGCGCGTCGCGGTTGTCGGCGAAGGTCTGGATGCCGTGCTCGGCGCTGATTCGCGCGCGCTGCTCGGTGCCAGGATCGCTGGCGCGGATGGCGTCGGCGGCGACACCCTGGGCGCGCAGGCCGCCGATCAGGCTGGCGGCCATGTTGCCGGCGCCGATGAAGGCGATGCGGGGAGAAGTCATAGCGATTCCTTTATTGAGGGCGGCCGTAATCACGGGCGCCGAACAGGGCGGTGCCGATGCGCACCCAGGTGGCGCCTTCGGCGATGGCGGCTTCGAGATCCTGGCTCATGCCCATCGATAGCGTGTCCATGCGGGGATCCAGTTCGTCGCGCAGACGGCGCAGGCGGGCGAAGGCGGCGCGCTGCGCGGCGGGATCGTCGCTCGGCGCGGGAATGCACATCAGCCCGCGCAGGTGCAGGCGCTGCAAAGCGGAGATCGCGGCGACCAGTTCCCGAGCCTCGCTTTCACTGCAGCCGGATTTGCTCTGCTCGTCGCTGACATTGACCTGCAGGCACACGTTCAGCGGCGGCAGATGCGCGGGACGCTGGTCGGACAGACGCTGGGCGATCTTCAGACGGTCTACCGAATGCACCCAGTCGAAATGCTCGGCGATCGCCTTGGTCTTGTTCGACTGGATGGGGCCGATGAAGTGCCAATTCAGCGGAAGGTCGGCGAGCAGCGCCTGCTTTTCCAGCGCTTCCTGCAGATAGTTCTCGCCAAAATCGCCCAGGCCAGCGGCGAATGCTTCGCGCACGGCGCCGGCCGGCTGGGTCTTGCTGACGGCCAGCAGACCGACCGTGGAAGGCTCGCGCCCCGCAGCTTGCGCCGCCTCACGGATGCGCGCTGCGACCTTTGCAATATTGTTCGCTATCGTGGACATTACCTGCGCCCGCCGCCTGAGGGTCTGCGCGGCATTCTACCCGCTTGCCTGTAATTGGGGAGTCCCATGGATATCACAGAACTGCTGGCCTTCAGCGCCAAGCAGGGCGCGTCCGACCTGCACCTTTCCTCCGGCCTGCCGCCGATGATCCGCGTCGACGGCGACGTGCGGCGGATCAACCTGCCGGCGATGGACCACAAGCAGGTGCACGCGCTTATCTACGACATCATGAACGACAAGCAGCGCAAGGATTACGAAGAATTCCTCGAGACCGACTTCTCCTTCGAGGTGCCCGGCGTCGCGCGCTTCCGGGTCAACGCGTTCAACCAGAACCGCGGCGCCGGTGCGGTGTTCCGGACCATTCCCTCCAAGGTGCTGACGATGGAAGACCTCGGCATGGGCGAGGTCTTCCGCAAGATCACCGACGTACCGCGCGGTCTGGTGCTGGTCACCGGTCCGACCGGCTCGGGCAAGTCGACCACCCTGGCGGCGATGCTTGATTACCTGAACAACACCAAGTACCACCACATCCTCACCATCGAGGACCCGATCGAATTCGTTCACGAATCGAAGAAGTGCCTGGTCAACCAGCGCGAAGTGCACCGCGACACGCTGGGCTTCGCCGAAGCGCTGCGTTCGGCGCTGCGTGAAGACCCGGACATCATCCTGGTCGGCGAGATGCGCGACCTGGAAACCATCCGCCTGGCGCTGACCGCCGCGGAAACCGGTCACCTGGTATTCGGCACGCTGCACACCACCTCGGCCGCCAAGACCATCGACCGCGTGGTCGACGTGTTCCCAGCCGAGGAAAAGTCGATGGTGCGCTCCATGCTGTCCGAGTCGCTGCAGGCGGTGGTTTCCCAGACCCTGCTGAAGAAGGTCGGCGGCGGACGGGTGGCGGCGCACGAGATCATGATCGGCACCCCGGCGATCCGTAACCTGATCCGCGAGGACAAGGTCGCGCAGATGTACTCGTCGATCCAGACCGGTGGCGCGCTGGGCATGCAGACCCTCGATGCGTGCCTCAAGGGCCTGCTCGCCAAGGGGCTGATCAGCCGCGACAGCGCCAAGGAAAAGGCCAAGCAGCCGGAAAACTTCTGACAATCACCCGTCGCGCCCGCCTGGATACAGCGGCGCCACGCTTGCGAGTACGACGATGGAATTCGAGAAACTGTTGCGCCTGATGGTGGAAAAAGGCGGCTCCGATCTGTTCATCACGGCCGGTGTACCGCCGTCGATGAAGATCAACGGCAAGATCATGCCGGTGAGCAAAACGCCGATGTCGCCGGAGATGACCCGCGAAACGGTGCACGGCGTGATGAACGAACAGCAGCGTCGCGAGTTCACCGAAAACCACGAGTGCAACTTCGCCATCAGCGCCCGCGGTATCGGGCGTTTCCGCGTCAGTGCCTTCTACCAGCGCAACCTGGCCGGCATGGTGCTGCGTCGCATCGAAACCAACATCCCGACCATCGAAGACCTAAAGCTGCCCGATGTGCTGAAGAAGCTGGCGATGACCAAGCGCGGTCTGGTGCTGTTCGTCGGCGCCACGGGTACCGGCAAGTCCACCTCGCTGGCGGCGATGATCGGCTACCGCAACAAGAACTCGAGCGGTCACATCATTTCCATCGAGGACCCGATCGAGTTCATCCACCAGCATCAGAGCTGCATCGTCACTCAGCGCGAGGTCGGCATCGACACCGAATCGTTCGATGTGGCGCTGAAGAACACCCTGCGCCAGGCGCCGGACGTGATCCTCATCGGCGAGGTGCGGACCCGCGAGACGATGGACTACGCCGTGGCCTTCGCCGAGACCGGCCACCTGTGCCTGGCCACCCTGCACGCCAACAACGCCAACCAGGCGCTGGACCGCATCATCAACTTCTTCCCCGCCGACCGGCAGCAGCAGGTGTGGATGGATCTGTCGCTGAACCTCAAGGCCATCGTCGCCCAGCAGCTGGTGCCGACGCCGGATGGCAAGGGTCGCCGTGCGGTCATCGAGGTGCTGATCAATACTCCGCTGGCCGCCGACCTGATCCGCAAGGGTGAGGTGCACGAGCTGAAGAATCTGATGAAGCGCTCCACCGAACTGGGCATGCAGACCTTCGACCAGGCGCTGTACAACCTCTACGTCCAGGGCGAGATCACCTACGAAGACGCGCTGGCTCATGCCGACTCGGCCAACGACCTGCGTCTGCTGATCAAGCTGGGTTCGGAAACCGACGGCGAGCATCTGACCAGTGTGTCGCAGGGCCTGAGCCTGGAAGTCAGCGACGACGATCCGGGGCGTAGCTTCCGCTAGCGCTGCCTCCGCCTTCTTCGCCGCGCAGCGAACGGAACGGCAGCTCTGTGGTTGTGCCGGATGCCGGCGCGGCGATACAGTCGAGACGCTGATCCATCGCAGCCAAGGGGGCAAACGTGCAGCAGGACACACACAGCAAGGTGATCGGATATCTTCTGTGGATATTCGGTTTTCTCGGGTCGCACCGTTTCTACTACGGTCGGCCAGTCACCGGAACCATCTGGTTCTTCACGCTCGGCCTGTTCTTCATCGGCTGGATCATCGACCTGTTCCTGATCCCGTCGATGGACCGCGAGGCCGATCTGCGCTTCCAATCCGGTTCCATTGACTACAACGTCGTCTGGATTCTGCTGACCTTCCTCGGCGTGTTCGGCGTACATCGCATGTATCAGGGCAAGTGGATCAGCGGGATCATCTACCTGTGCACCGGCGGGCTGTTCTTCCTCGGTGTGCTCTATGACTTCTGGACGCTGAACGATCAGATTTCCCTGCGCAACGCGCAGCAGCGCTGAGGCGCGAAAGCAGCGGTGGCTGCTGACGTCAGTCTGAGGTGAGCGCGCGGCCGGGCGGGTTTTCGCACCGGCCGCGCTGTGCTTTCAGCCCTGGAAGCTGATGTGGCCGTCGACGATGGTGTAGCGCACTGCGCTCGGTAGGCAGTGGCCCATGAACGGGCAATTGCGTCCCTTGGAAAGCCAGGTTTCGCCGACCAGCGTCGAACTGCGGGGATCGAACAGCACCAGATCCGCCGCCTGGTCGACCGCGAGGCGGCCCGCCGGCAGGCGCAGGGCGGCGGCCGGGCCGCTGGACAGGCGCGCCAGCAGTGTCGGTAGATCAAGCACGCCATCTTCCACCAGGGTCATGGCCAGTGGCAGGAGGATTTCCGCGCTGCTGATGCCCGGTTCGGTCTCGCCGAACGGTGCCAGCTTGGCATCGACTTCATGCGGCTGATGATGGCTGGCAATCGCCGAGATGACACCCGCCTTCAGTGCCTCGCGCAGACCGTCGCGATCGGCACGGCTGCGCAGCGGCGGCTGCACGTGATACAGGCTGGAGAAACCGTGCAGCGCCTCGTCGGTGAGAATCAACTGATACAACGCCACGTCGGCGGTCACCGGCAGGCCGCGTGCCTGGGCGTCGGCGATCATCTGCGCGCCGCGCGCACTGGTCAGCTGGCTGAAATGCGCACGGACGCCGGCCTGCTCCACCAGCAGCAGGTTGCGCGCGAGGGCCACGGTCTCGGCGCTCTCGGGAATACCCGACAGACCGAGGAAGCTGGCCGCCGGGCCTTCGTGAGCAAGGCCGCCCTCGGCCAGGTCGCGGTCCTGCGAGTGCAGGACGATGGTCAGGTCGAAGGTCGCGGCGTATTCCAGCGCGCGTCGCAGGTTGCGGTTGCTGGCAAAGTCGGCCAGGCCGTTGCCGAAAGCGACGCAGCCGGCTTCGCGCAGCGCGACCAGCTCGGACAGTTGCTCGCCGGCGAGATTGCGGGTCAGCGCGCCGATCGGATAGACCTTGGTGTGGCCGGATTCGCGGGCGCGATCGAGGATCAGTTCGGTCACCGCCGCGGTATCCAGCACCGGCTTGGTCAGCGGTGGGCAGCACAGCGTGGTGGTGCCGCCCGCCGCCGCGGCGAGGGTTTCGCTGGCAATGCTGCCCTTGCGGCTGTAGCCGGGCTCGCGCAGGGCCACGGACAGGTCGACCAGCCCTGGAGCCGCGATCAGGCCGTTGGCGTCGATACTCTGCTGCGCGACGAAGCCAGCGGGCTGGGCGCCGATCGCGATGATCCTGCCGGCATCGATATAGATGTCGGCGACTTCGTCCCGTCCGCTGACTGGGTCGATCACGCGTGCGCCGAGGATGTGGGTAAGCATCAGTTCTGCTCCTCGGAGACGGATTCGGACTCGAGCTGGCGCTGTGTCGCCTGCCCGCTCATGGCCATTGACAGCACCGCCATGCGGATGGCGATGCCGTAGGTGACCTGGTTGAGAATCACCGATTGCGGACCGTCGGCGACCGCCGATTCGATCTCCACCCCGCGGTTGATCGGCCCTGGATGCATGACGATGGCGTCCGGCTTGGCGAGGCGCAGGCGCTGCGCGGTCAGGCCATAGAGCTTGTAGAACTCGCCCTCGCTGGGCAGCAGACCACCCTGCATGCGTTCGCGCTGCAGGCGCAGCATGATCACCACGTCGACATCGCGGATGCCTTCGTTCATGTCATGGAACACGCGCACGCCATACTGCTCGAGCCCGCTGGGCAGCAGGGTCTTCGGGCCAATCACGCGGATGTCCGGGCAGCCCAGGGTCTTCAGCGCGAGCATGTTCGAGCGCGCCACCCGCGAGTGCAGGATGTCGCCGACGATCGCCACCGAGAGGTTCTCGAAGCTGCCCTTGTGGCGGCGGATGGTCAGCATGTCGAGCATGCCCTGGGTCGGGTGCGCATGGCGGCCGTCGCCGCCGTTGATCACCGCCACGTTGGGGCAGACGTGTTCGGCAATGAAATGCGCCGCGCCGGAATCGGCATGGCGCACCACGAACATGTCGGCGGCCATCGCCTCGAGGTTGCGCAGGGTGTCGGTCAGCGTCTCGCCCTTGCTGGTCGAGGAGGTCGACACGTTGAGGGTGATCACGTCTGCCGACAGCCGCTGGGCGGCCAGCTCGAAGGTGGTGCGCGTGCGCGTGGAGTTTTCGAAGAACACGTTGCACACCGTCCGGCCGCGCAGCAGTGGGACCTTCTTCACTGCCCGCGCGCCTACCTCGAGGAAGGAGTCGGCGGTGTCGAGGATTTCGGTGAGCAGCTCGCGGGACAGACCGTCCAGCGAGAGGAAGTGGCGCAGCTGGCCGTTGTCGTTCAGCTGCAGCGGGCGCTTAACGTCGGGTTGCGTCATCGCAAGGTCTCAGTTGGCGGAATCGAGGGTCTGCAGCTCGAGGGCGAGCGGTGCGGGGCCGAGCAATTTTATGCGCTGCTGGGGTGTCAGCGACAACGTGGCGCCGACCACATCCGGGCGGATCGGCAGCTCGCGGGCGTTCAGGTCGAGCAGACAGACCAGCGTCACGCTGGCCGGGCGGCCATAGTCGAACAGTTCGTTGAGCGCCGCGCGTATGGTGCGGCCGGTCATCAGCACGTCATCGATCAGCACCAGGTGCTGTCCTTCGATCTCGAACGGCAGCTCCGACGGCCGCACCTGCGGGTGCAAGCCGCTCTGAGTGAAGTCGTCGCGATAGAAGGACACGTCGAGGATGCCCAGCGGCTCGTCCCAGTTGCCTTCATCGAGCAGCGCCTGGGCGACCCAAACACCGCCAGTGCGGATACCGATGAAGCGCGGCGCAGCGATGGCGCGGCTGTGCAAGTGCTGGCGCAGGGCATCCGCCATCTCGGGTAGCAGCTGCTCGGGATTGGGCAGGGTCATGGATTCTCCTCGCTCGTGCGGGTCAGGCCGTGGCGTGTTCGCTCAGCCAGCCCTCCAGTAAAAGTGCCGCGGCCAGCGCATCGACCGGGCGTTCGCGATAGCCGCCGTGCTGGCCCTGGCGCAGACGTTCGCCCTTGGCCTCGAAGGTGGTCAGGCGTTCGTCGTGGGTGTGTACCGGCAGGTTGAAACGCCCCGCGAGGCGCCGGGCGAATTTTTCCGCGCGGGCGCTCATCTCGCTCGGGCTGCCGTCCATGTTCAACGGCAGGCCCACCACCAGCGCGTCGGGTTGCCATTCGCGCAGCAGCGCCTCGATCCGGTTCCAGTCAGGTGTGCCGTTCTGTGCCTTCAGCACGCAAAGTTCGCGTGCCTGTCCGGTGATGACCTGTCCGACCGCCACGCCGATCTGCTTGGTGCCGAAATCGAAGCCGAGCAGCAGGCGCGGTGCGCTCATGCGTGGCCCACCTGGCTACTCAACAGTCGCAGGTCAATGCCAAGACTGGCCGCGGCGGCCTGCAATCGCTGCTCGGCAGGCAATTCGAACAGGATGCGGGGATCCGCCGGACAGCTCAACCAAGCGTTGTCTGCCAGCTCGGCCTCCAGCTGTCCGGCGTCCCAACCAGCGTAGCCGAGGGCAATGAAATGTTGCTGTGGCCCGTGGCCATCGGCAATGGCGAACAGCACATCCTGCGAGGTGGACATGCCCAGCTCGCCGAGCGCGAGGGTCGCCTGGAACTGCTCCTCCGATGGATGCAGGACGAAGCCACGGTCGCTCTGGACCGGACCGCCGCTGTAAACGGTGAGCTCATGGCAGGCTGGCGCGATAGGTTCTTCGGGACGCAGCTGCTCGAGCACATCGGCCAGAGTGAGGCCGCTGGGACGGTTGATTACCAACCCCATCGCGCCCTGCGGGCCATGCTCGATCAGGTAGATCAGCGCCTGGGCGAAATTCGGATCGGCCATGTGTGGCATGGCAATCAGGAAATGATGCTTGAGGTAGCTGGGCGCGGTGCTTTTCATGGCGACTAGCTTAAGGCCTGCCGGGGCGGCAGGCTACTGGCATGCTCGCGTTGAGGCGGTCTGTCGCTCCGGCTCAGCGACTGGACAATCGGTCGCCACGCTCGAAGCGCCAGGTGCGGATGATCTCGACCTGATCGAACTTCTGCCCCAGCTCGCCGGTGAACGGCGCGAAGGGGGCCGCTAGGCGAACGATGCGGAGTGCTGCTTCGTCCAGTACAGGCTGGCCGGATGATTCGAGCACGCGCAACTCCTGCACCGTGCCGTCGCGATTGATTGTTACCAGCATCCGCAGACTGCCGTAGATGCGCTGGCGGCGAGCCTCGTCCGGATAGTTGAGGTTGCCGATGCGCTCGACCTTCTTGCGCCATTCATCGCGATACCAGGCGCTGATGTCACGCATGGTTGCCGCGCTGTTTTGACGGTTGACGCGCGGGCGCTTGGCGTAGCGCTCGACGTCCTGCGCCAGTTCGGCTTCCAGGCTGGCGATCTCAGCGCTTAGCTGGGAGCTGTCGAATGCGGGCGCCGTTTGCGGTTTGGGCTGCGGTTGGCGCTGTTGCTTGGTCGGAGTCTTGTCGGGTTGCGGGCTGCGTGTGGCGATCGCTGCCTTCGGTGCTTCCTGGCGAGTTGCCTGCGGGCGGCTGGGTGGTGGGGAAACCTTGTGTACCTCGGTGTCCTGAAACGGTGCCTGCACGTTGGTCTTGGGCGATGCCTTGTGCTCGAGCGTACCGCTTCCCTGCTGGTTGTCCTGGGCCAGGAAGTCCGCTTCCTTGGGCTTTTCCTTGCTCTTGAAGGTGGACAGGGTGATTTCCAGGGTCTTGCTGATCTGCTGTGGCTCGGCAATCGAAAAGCCCAGGCCGAGGATCAAGGCGACGTGCAATACGGCGGCGAGAAACAGGGTGAAACCTAGTCGATCGGCCGGGCGGACACGAGGCGTTACTGGGGAGGGCTGGCGGATTGCTGCGTTCATCGCGTTTCGGTCGGCTCGAAGTGCCGCGCAGTCTGCCGGCTTTGAGCTTCAAGCCGCAAGCTTCAAGCTCAAAGCTGTTAGCTGGTTCAAGCTTGCAGCTTGGCGGCGATGGCCCCCATCAGGCGCTCGGCGATACGCGTGTCGAAGGCGCTGTCGATCTCGCGGATGCAGGTCGGGCTGGTGATGTTGATTTCCGTGAGGTAGTCGCCGATGACATCCAGTCCGACGAACAGCAGGCCGCGCTTGCGCAGCTCCGGGCCGACGATGGCGGCGATCTCGCGGTCGCGCTTCGATAGCGGTTGGGCGACGCCGCGGCCGCCGGCGGCGAGGTTGCCGCGCGTCTCGCCAGCGGCCGGGATACGTGCCAGACAATACGGCACCGGCTCCCCGTCGATCATCAGAATGCGCTTGTCGCCATCCTTGATGGCTGGAATATAGCGCTGCGCCATGATCTGGCGACTGCCGTGCTCGGTTAGCACCTCCAGAATCACCGAGAGGTTCGGATCGCCTTCGCGGTGGCGGAATATCGAGGCGCCGCCCATTTCATCCAGGGGTTTGAGAATAATGTCACGCTGCTCGCGGGCGAACTCACGGAGAATGTCCGGCCGGCGGCTGACCAGCGTTGGCGGAGTGCATTGCGGAAACTGCGTCGCGAAGAATTTCTCGTTGCAGTCGCGCAGGCTCTGGGGGCGATTAACTACCAGGGTGCCGGCCTGTTCGGCCAGTTCCAGCAGGTAGGTGGCGTAGACGTATTCGCTGTTGAATGGCGGATCCTTGCGCATGAGGATCACATCCAGCTCGGCCAGTGCGGTGTCGCGCTCCTCTCCGGCTTCGAACCAGCGTGCCGGGTCATTGAAGACCTTCAGCGGGCGTGTTCGCGCGCGGGCCTGGCTGCCCTGCTGGTAGAGGTCGCGCTGCTCCATATAGTGCAACTCCCAGCCGCGGGCCTGGGCGGCCAGCAGCATGGCCAGCGAGCTGTCCTTCTTGAAGGAGATCTGCGAAATAGGGTCCATGATGATCCCGACGCGAACGGTCATATCCGGTTCTCCGCAGTGTGGTGGTCGAGGTGGCCGAGGCATGAAATGCCGACGCAGATTGGCGGCGGTTGTGCGCTGGGTCAAGGAAAATCCGAGTGATTTTCCCGTCGATAGCCTGTGCAGAATGAGTGTGCTACAAAGGTCGCGCGATGGGCGGGGCCTATCGGTTTCAGGGCCTTGCGGCACTCTGGCTTAACGAAAAATTACGACTCATCGAGGCGATGGTAGGGCGAAATGGAACAGCACTCCGAGGGCTTGAAGGTCATGGTGATCGATGATTCGAAAACGATTCGTCGCACCGCTGAAACCCTGCTGAAGAAAGTAGGTTGTGACGTCATCACGGCGGTGGATGGTTTCGATGCGCTCGCCAAGATCGCCGACACTCATCCGCGTATCATCTTTGTCGATATCATGATGCCTCGACTCGACGGTTATCAGACCTGCGCCTTGATCAAGAACAATAGCTCGTTCAAATCGACGCCGGTGATCATGCTGTCCTCCAAGGATGGCTTGTTCGACAAGGCGAAAGGGCGCATCGTCGGCTCCGATCAATACCTCACCAAACCTTTCAGTAAGGAAGAGCTGCTCGGTGCCATCAAGGCTCACGTTCCTGATTTCGTACCCGTCGAGCAGGCATCCTGATTCCGTGTTGTGTGCTGTTGAAGCCTTCTAATGGAGAAAACATGGCTCGCGTTCTGATTGTTGATGACTCGCCGACCGAAATGTACAAGCTGGCTGCCATGCTGGAGAAGCACGGACACGTCGTGCTCAAGGCCGAGAATGGCGCTGACGGCGTGGCGCTGGCTCGGCAGGAAAAGCCGGACGCGGTATTGATGGATATCGTTATGCCGGGACTGAACGGATTCCAGGCGACGCGACAGCTGACCAAAGATTCGGAAACCAGTCACATTCCGGTGATCATCGTCACCACCAAGGATCAGGAAACCGATAAGGTCTGGGGCAAGCGCCAGGGGGCCAAGGATTACCTGACCAAACCAGTGGACGAGGCGACGCTGCTGCAGACCTTGAACGCCGTTCTGGCTGGCTGACACCGGATCATCCCGATTGCAGGTGGTTTCAACGACCTGACAGGGCAAAGGGAGTGGTCGGAAATGTCGGATAAGCAGACGCCATTTCAGCGATTGCTGGAGATTGATGGTCGCTGCCGCCAGCTGGCGGCAGGGCTGCCCTCTCAGCAAGAGGTGGTGCAGACCTGGGGTGGGATCGGTTTTCGTATGGGCGGGCGGTTGTTCGTCGCGCCGATGGGGGAGGTCGGCGAGATCCTGCATGAACCGCGCTATACCTTGCTGCCTGGCGTCAAGAGCTGGGTTAAAGGGGTTGCCAACGTGCGCGGCCGATTGTTGCCGGTAATGGATCTGTGCGGCTACCTGGGCTACGAGCTATCGCCGTTACGCAAACAGCGTCGGCTGCTGGTTGTTGATCATCAGGACGTTTTCGCAGGGCTGACGGTCGACGAGGTCTTCGGCATGCAGCACTTTCCTGTGGAGACGTTCTCGGAGCAGGTGCCGCCGGTAGAGGCGGCAATTCAGCCTTTTATTCACGGCGTATTCCAGCGGGAACAGCCTTGGCTGGTATTCAGCCCGCACGCGCTAGCGGCGCATCCGACTTTCATGGATGTCGCTTTCTGATGTTGGTGGGCCGGCAAGGTGCCGGCCTTTTGGTTTTTGATGGAAGCGCACGGGGGTCCAGGCGGGGGCCGGATAATGAAAAAAATGAAAGCGATTGCTTTGTTGAATGGCCTGCGTAGCAATACGCTCATCACTGGGCTGTTCGTTGTTCTGATCGTTTCGATCGTGCTGTTGTTCGCGAATTTCGCGTACGTCAATCGACAGGCCGACCATGATAACGAGTACATCGCGCACGCCGGTGAATTGCGCGTACTGTCACAGCACATCGCAAAAAACGCGGTGGAAGCTGCGGCCGGTACGAAGGAAGCCTTCGCCTCGTTGAAGGCGGCCCGCAACGACTTCGACCGACGCTGGGGCTATTTGTCCAAGGGAGACGAAAGCATCGGTCTGCCCGCCGTACCGCAGAGCCTGCAGGCCGAGATCGATGCCGTGCTGCAGGACTGGAACACTCTGCGCCGTAACACCGACGCGATCCTAGCCAGCGAGCAGACGGTGCTGTCGCTGCATCAGGTGGCGACCACTCTGGCTGAAACCATTCCACAGTTGCAGGTCGAGTACGAAGAGGTCGTCGACATCCTGTTGGAAAGCGGGGCGCCCGCCGCCCAGGTTTCGGTCGCGCAGCGCCAGTCTCTGCTGGCGGAACGTATCCTTGGCTCGGTGAACAAGGTGCTTTCCGGCGATCAGGATTCGGTGCAGGCGGCAGACATGTTCGGCCGTGATGCCAGCCTCTTCGGCCGCGTTCTAAATGCGATGATCGAAGGCAACGTGGCAATGGGGATCAGTCGCGCGACGGATGCCGAGGCGCTTGATCGCCTGGTCGAGATCGCCGAACTGTTCCAGTTTGTCTCGGGTTCGGTGGACGAGATTCTGGAAACCTCGCCCGAACTGTTCCAGGTACGCGAGTCGGCCAACAGCATTTTCGAGGTGTCGCAGACGCTGCTCGATAAGACGTCCGCGCTTGGCGAGGGCCTGCAGAACCGTGCCGATGCCCGCTATCTCAATACTATCGCCGGCTACGTGCTGGGCGCCTTGGCCCTGGCGTCGATCATTCTGATCGGTCTGGTGATGGTGCAGGAGGCACGTCGGCGCCTGAGTGAAACGGCTGAGAAAAACGAGCGCAACCAGGCGGCGATTCTGCGTCTGCTCGATGAAATCGGCGACCTCGCCGATGGTGACCTCACGGTGGCGGCGACTGTAACCGAGGACTTCACCGGCGCCATCGCCGACTCCATCAACTACTCCATCGACCAGCTGCGCGAGCTGGTGGAAACCATCAACCAGACCGCGGTACAGGTTTCTGGCGCGGCGCAGGAAACCCAGGCGACCGCCATGCACCTGGCCGAGGCGTCCGAGCATCAGGCACAGGAAATCGCCGGGGCTTCGGCGGCAATCAACGAGATGGCCGTTTCCATTGACCAGGTATCCGCCAACGCCGCTGAATCGTCCGCGGTAGCAGAGCGTTCGGTAGCGATTGCCAACAAGGGCAACGAAGTGGTGCACAACACCATCACCGGCATGGATAACATCCGCGAGCAGATCCAGGACACCTCCAAGCGGATCAAGCGCCTGGGTGAATCCTCGCAGGAGATCGGTGACATCGTCAGCCTGATCAACGACATCGCCGACCAGACCAACATCCTCGCGTTGAACGCCGCGATCCAGGCATCGATGGCTGGCGACGCGGGTCGTGGCTTCGCGGTGGTTGCGGACGAGGTACAGCGCCTGGCGGAACGCTCGTCTGCTGCGACTAAGCAGATTGAGGCGCTGGTCAAGACGATTCAGACCGATACCAACGAGGCCGTTATCTCGATGGAGCAGACCACGTCTGAAGTGGTCCGCGGTGCACGTCTGGCGCAGGATGCCGGTGTGGCGCTGGAGGAGATCGAGAAGGTATCCAAGACCCTTGCGGCGCTTATCCAGAATATTTCCAACGCAGCGCGCCAGCAGGCCTCCTCTGCCGGTCACATCTCCAACACCATGAACGTGATTCAGGAGATCACCTCGCAGACCTCGTCCGGTACCAGTGCCACTGCCAGAAGCATTGGTAACCTTGCCAAGATGGCCAACGAGATGCGCCAGTCGGTTTCCGGTTTCACCCTGCCGGACGCTCAGGATCGGGCCTGATTCGACCGCAGCGGCGGCCGTTGACGGTCGCCGCGCATGATCATGAGCAAGGGGCAGGGCAGCATGCAGTCACGACTGGACTGGGCTTTGGAGCCGATTGCCGAGATGTCGGCAGCGGAATTCCATGTCTGGCAGGCCCTGCTCGAAGAGCGTTCGGGCATGGTGGTTTCCGAGGGGCGTCGCGTCTTTCTGCAGGCCAATCTCAGTGCTCGCATGCGCGAAATTGGCGCCGCCGACTATTCGAGTTACTACCGCCAGGTCACGGCTGGCCCGCGTGGTGCGGTGGAATGGTCGCTGCTCATGGATCGGCTGACGGTGCAGGAAACTCGGTTCTTTCGGCATCCCGAGTCGTTCGCGCTGCTTGAGCGTTATCTGGCGCAGCGCCTGTACCGCGAGGGCATCGAGCGACCCTGGAGTCTCTGGAGCGTCGGTTGTGCCAGCGGTGAGGAGACTTACTCGTTGGCTATCAGCGCCGCCGAAGTTCTGCGCGATTGCGCCGCTGTCGATCGTTTCGGCGTGACCGGTACCGATATCAGCCTCAGCGCTCTGGAGAAAGGGCGCAACGCGATTTACGACGAGCGTCGCCTGGAGCAGGTGGCGGCGGTCTTGCGCGAGCGTTATTTCGTCAGCATGTCGCACAGCCGCGCACAGGTCGCGCCTGAGCTGGCGGCGCGGGTTTGCTTTGCCAAGCTAAACGTTCTGGAGCTGGCCAGTGCGCCGCTTGCAGGATTGGACGTCATTTTCTGTCAGAACCTGCTGATCTATTTTCGTCGCTGGCGCCGCCGCGAGATCCTCAACCGCCTGGCCGAGCGACTCGCGCCGGGTGGATTGCTGGTGGTCGGTGTCGGCGAGGTGGTGGGTTGGCAGCATCCGGACCTGGTGCCGGTGGCCGATGATCAGGTTCTGGCCTTTACCCGGAAGAGTTTATGAGCGGAGTCGCTATGGGTGATCGGCACGATTATGTCGCCCTGGAATGGGTGAAAGGCGAGATCGCCGAGACCCTCAAGCAGGCACGTCAAGCCTTGGAAGCCTATGTCGAGGCTCCGCAGGATTCGACGCGGATGCGCTTCTGCATGACCTATGTGCATCAGGTGCATGGCACCTTGCAGATGGTCGAGTTCTTCGGCGCGGCCTTGCTGGCCGAGGAAATGGAACAGCTCGCGCGCGCGCTGCTGGAGGAGCGGGTCGCCAATCGAGCCGAGGCGCTCGAGGTCCTGATGCAGGCCATTCTGCAGATGCCGGTCTACCTCGATCGCATCCAGAGCGCCCGTCGCGATCTGCCGATGGTGGTGTTGCCGCTGCTCAACGACCTGCGGGCTGCGCGGGGTGAAAAGCTGCTGTCGGAAACCAGCCTGTTCGCACCCGATCTGTCTGAGCGTACGCCGGTACTGCCGAGCGAATCCGTTGAGCGCCTGCGGACTGAAGAGCTGCCGGTGCTGCTGCGCAAGATGCGGCAGATGCTGCAGGTCGCGCTGGTTGGCGTGATTCGCAATCAGGACCTGCCGACCAATCTCGGCTACATGGCTCGGGTATTCACGCGACTCGAGTCGCTGTGCAAGGACGCGCCGCTCGGCGCGCTCTGGCAGATCACCTCGGGAATGATCGAAGGGCTCGCCAGCGGTGCGGTCAGCAACGGAGCGTCCGTGCGTACGCTGTTGCGCCAGGTGGACAAGGAATTCAAGCGGCTGGTCGAGCAGGGCGCCGACGGGCTGAACCAGCCGGCCCCCGATGATCTGATCAAGAATCTGCTGTTCTACGTGGCCAAGGCTCCGGCCGATACGCCGCGCCTGCGCGCGCTGCGAGAGCTCTATCGGCTCGACGATGCGCTGCCCGACATGACGATTGTCGATCAGGAGCGCGCACAGCTCTCCGGCCCCGATCGCGGCGCCATGCGCTCGGTGGTTGCGGCATTGTGCGAGGAGCTGGTGCGGGTGAAGGACAGTCTCGATCTGTTCGTGCGTAGCGATCGCCGCGCGCTGGACGATCTGGCCAGTCTGCATGCCCCGTTGAAGCAAATTGCCGACACCCTCGCGGTGCTGGGCTTCGCCCAGCCGCGCAAGATCATCGTCGACCAGACTGGGCTGATCCAGGCGCTGACCTCGGGTCTGCGTCAGCCTGACGATGCCACGCTGATGGATATCGCCGGCGCGTTGCTTTACGTCGAGGCGACCCTGGCCGGCATGGTGGGAACAACCACCGAGGAGCAGGACGAGGCACGTCATCTGCCCACGACCGATGTTGCGCAGATCCACCAACTGGTGATCAAAGAGGCGCGCACGGCGCTTGAACAGGCCAAGGATGCGATCATCGAATTCATCGCATCGCAGTGGAATCATGATCATCTGGCCCGCGTTCCGGAGTTGTTGACCCAGGCGCGCGGTGGGCTGGCGATGATCCCGCTGCAACGCGCCGCCGCGCTGCTCGATGCCTGCAATCGCTATATCCAAGAGCAGCTGCTGGCGCTGCGCGCGGTGCCGGATTGGCAGAGTCTGGATACGCTGGCCGATGCGATCACCAGCGTTGAATATTACCTGGAGCGGCTCAGCGAGGATTGCGGTAGCCAGGGCGACCTGATTCTCGATGTCGCAGAGGAAAGTCTGCAGCATCTGGGCTATCCGCTGGCTTCTACTAACCCATCTGTATCTGAAAAAGAGCAATCGCAACCGGAACCGGCCCTGTCCGGCGATCCGCTGGACGAAATCGAGTTCCTGCTGCCCGAAGTTGATCCTGAGCCGGCGGAGGTGGCGTCGCACCAGTCAGAATATTCTGAGAAGAAAGGGTCTGGCGACGTAACGCTCGGGGAGGACGAACCGCCAGCGGCGGCCTTGCCAGCGAACGACGGCGTCGTCGCGGTGGAATACCTGCCCCTTGATGCTGAGCTTGATGACTCGGCGTCGGAATTGCCGACGCTGGAGTTCGAGATTCTGGATGAGGGTGCCCCGGCCACCAGTTGGAGCGAGGTCGAGATCGCCGATCTCGGGCTGCCTGAGATCACCCTGCCGCCCTTGAACGAGAACCTCGATACGCCGGAACCGGCGCCGGATCTGGAGCAGATCATGGCCGCCCCGGTGCTGGCGATCAATCCGCCGGCCCAGGATGTACCGCCGAGCCTGCTCCCGCCGCCGGACGGGGAGGAGCCGGTCGACGACGAATTGGCCGAGGTCTTCATCGAAGAGGCGGCAGAGGTTCTGGAGACGATCCGCGAGCAGCTGCCCGCGTGGCTGGCCGAGCCCGACGACAAGACTGCGCTCGGTGAAGTGCGACGCGCCTTCCATACGCTCAAAGGCAGCGGGCGCATGGTGCGCGCGCTGATCGTCGGCGAGCTGGCCTGGTCCATCGAGAACCTGCTCAATCGCGTGCTGGATCGCAGCATCGAGACGACCGAAGCGGTCAAGCAGGTGGTTGTTGGTGTTGTTGACTTGTTGCCGGCACTGGTCGAAGAGTTCGCCGCTCATGCGCAGCGCCAGCGCAGCGATGTCGATCAGCTGGCCGCCCGCGCGCATGCCCTGGCCAAGGGCGAGCCGCTCCCTAACCTAGTACCCATCGCTGCGGTAGAGCAGCCGGAACCGAGCGTAGACGTGGCTGGCGAACATGAGCCGGCCGCGGACGGGTTGGATCCACAGTTGCTCGAGATCTTTCGCAACGAGGCCGAGGCTCACCTGACCACGCTGGTCGACTATCTAGCCGACTGCGCCCAGCGCCTTCCACAACCGGTGACCGACGCACTGCAGCGTGCACTGCACACGCTCAAGGGCAGCGCGCACATGGCGGGTATCCTGCCGATGGCGGAGATCGCCACACCGCTGGAAAAGTTGGTCAAGGAGTTCAAGAACAACCTGATCCAGATTGAACTCGCCGACGCCCAGCTGTTGCACGATGCCGAGCAGCTGCTGCGCCAGGGCCTGGACAATCTGCAGGAGCGGCCGCTTGCACCGATCGACGGTGCGCCGGAATTTCTTGCGCGCGTGCAGGCGCTGCATCAGGCCCGCCTCACCGAGGCTGGCGTGCGGCGCGAGAGTGCCAAGGGCGAGGCGCGTGATCCGAGTCTGATCGCGGCGTTCCTGTCCGAGGGGATGAATATCCTGCTCGATGCCGCGGATCTGCTGCAGCGCTGGCGCGAGCATCCCACCGAGCGCCAGGAGCTATCGGCACTGCTGCAGGAGTTGAGCAGTCTGGGCCACAGTGCGCGGATGGCCGACCTGCCGCAGGTCGATGCGCTCTGCCAGGCGCTGCTCAAGCTGTACGGCGTGGTGCAGGAAGACCGCCTGGTGGTCGATGCGCATTTCTTCGATACCGTCGAGGAGGGACACGAGGCGCTGGTCGGCATGATGGATCAGGTCGCTGCCGCGCTGCAGGTGACCGCACAGCCGGAGCTGGTCGAGCGGCTCGCAGCGCTGGCGACGCAGGCCATCGATACGCTAGTCGCACCCGAGGAGGCGTTACTCCCTGCCGTCCAGCCGATGGTTGACGGACACCCCGCGCTCGCGAACGAATGTGACGAGGCCGTCGCCGCCGAAGACAGTTTCGACCAGGAGATGGTGGACATCTTCCTCGACGAGGCGGTTGACCTGTTGGAGAGTGCCGGCGAGGCGCTGGAGCGCTGGCTGAGCGAGCCAGCCAACCAGTTGGCGTTGTCGGCGCTACTGCGTGACCTGCACACGCTCAAGGGCGGCGCCCGTATGGCCGGAGTGCGTCCGGTCGGTGATCTGGCGCACGAACTGGAATCGCTCTACGAAGGATTGTCCGACGGCCGCTATGCCTATGCGCCGGACTTGGCCGCATTGCTTCAACGCAGTCACGATCAGCTGGCGCTGCAGCTAGAGCAGCTGCAATCAGGCACGCCTATGAGCGCCGCCGAGGAGCTGGTGCGGACGATCCGTGCCTATCGGCAGGGTGACCTGTCCGGCGTCGCCGCTGACGATTCAGTTGGCGTGTCGGTCATGCCGCAGGAACATGCCAGCGAGTCTGTGGCCGATGCGGATGCTGCGAGCGAGGAGCTGCGCGCGGGCGATCACCACGACGATCTGCAGCTCGATATCGACGCCGGCGATACCGCGATGTCGAATACCCTCGAAGCCGAAGCCGAAGCCGAAGCCGAAGCCGAAGCCGAAGCCGAAGCCGAAGCCGAAGCCGAAGCCGACCTGGGAGACCTACAAGCTCCAGATGCGGTCGAGGTGTCGGACGAAGCCCTGCCGGTGATCACTGAGGACCTTCACGACGAACCCGATCCGGAGCTGGTCGAGATCTTCCTCGACGAAGGCTTCGACATCATGGAAAGCGTTACCGCCGGCTTGCAGCGTTGGATGGACGACGTCGACAACAGCTTCGAGCTGGAGGCGCTGCAGCGCGACCTGCACACCCTGAAGGGTGGCGCACGGATGGCCGACAGTCGCGCGATCGGCGATCTGGCGCATGAGCTGGAATACCTCTACGAGGGGCTGTGCGCTGGCAAGTATCGGGCTACCGCGCAATTGTTCGCGCTGTTGCAGGCTTGTCATGACCGTCTGGCCGAGATGCTCGACGCGCTGCGCTCCAGACGCCCGCAGCCGGATGGCACGGCGCTGATCGAGGCGATCCGCGTCTTTCGCAACAACCCGCAGCAGCAGTTGAATGCGCCCAGCAGCATTACCCTGAAGGCCGCTGAAGAAACAACGGTGCCTGAATCCGACGCTTCGGAGATTCTCGACATCTTCGTCGAGGAGGCCGATGACCTGCTCGAGGAAATGGAGGCAGCGCTTGGCCGCTGGGACGCGCAGCGCGACGACGCTGCTCCGTTGGCGGACATGCTGCGCGTGCTGCATACGCTCAAGGGCGGTGCACGGCTGGCTGGGCAGGCGCGCCTGGGCAACATGGCGCATGACCTAGAGCAGCACTTGAGCGAGGCCCGGCAGCTGGGCGCGCCGTGGCCGGACAGTCTGTTCCTCGAGGTGCAGCAAGGCTACGACGGCCTGCTCAAGGAGGTCGAACAGCTCAGAGCGCTGCTCGCTGCAGAGATACCGTCGGACCCGGTGGCCCAGGAGATCATGGAAGAAGCGGTGGATGTCGTGACCCCGTTGCCTCTGGCGCAACCCATCGTCGCGGCCAGCGTGCGTCCCGTGGCCAATGTTGCGCCAGCGAAGGTCCTGCCGTTCGTCCAGCGCGCGCGGCAAGCGGCGCAGGATGCCGCGGCGCGGCGCGCTCCCCAGGAGCTGGTCAAGGTCCCGGCGGAACTGCTCGAGGGGCTGGTCAACCTGGCGGGCGAGACCTCGATTTTCCGCGGCCGGGTCGAGCAGCAGGTCAGCGATGTCAGCTTCACCCTGAGCGAGATGGAAGCGACCATCGAGCGTGTGCGTGACCAGTTGCGTCGTCTGGACACCGAAACCCAGGCGCAGATTCTCAGTCGCTACCAAGCCGAGGCGGAGCGTGCCGGCTACGATGATTTCGACCCGCTGGAGATGGACCGCCACTCGCAGCTGCAGCAATTGTCGCGCGCGCTGTTCGAGTCGGCGTCCGACCTGCTGGACCTGAAGGAAACTCTGGCTGCACGCAACCGCGACGCCGAGACCCTGCTGCTGCAGCAGGCGCGGGTCAACACCGAGCTGCAGGAAGGCCTCATGCGCACCCGCATGGTGCCGTTCGAGCGCCTGGTACCGCGCTTGCGGCGTATCGTCCGGCAGGTTGCCGGTGAGCTGGGCAAGCAGGTGGAGTTCCTCGTCGGCAACGCCACCGGTGAGATGGACCGCAGCGTTCTCGAGCGGATCGTGGCGCCGCTCGAACACATGCTGCGCAACGCCGTCGACCACGGCATCGAGTCGCAGCAGGCGCGCCGCGCGGCGGGCAAACCTGAGCAGGGCACCATTCGCCTCGACCTGGCCCGCGAAGGCGGCGACATCGTTCTGACGCTGAGCGATGACGGCGCCGGCATCAACTTGGCGGCCGTGCGCCGCAAGGCCATCGAACGCGGCTTGCTGGCGCCGCAGAACGATCTCACCGACCACGAGATCCTGCAGTTCATCCTCGAAGCCGGCTTTTCCACGGCCGAGCAGGTGACGCAGATTTCCGGTCGCGGCGTCGGCATGGACGTGGTGCACTCCGAAGTGAAGCAGCTCGGCGGCTCGATGAGCATCGAGTCGACGCAGGGGCAGGGCACGCGCTTTCTGATCCGCCTGCCGTTCACCGTGTCGGTCAATCGGGCACTGATGGTTTATTCCGGCGAGGATCTCTATGCGATCCCGCTGAACACCATTGAAGGTATCGTGCGTGTTTCGCCCTACGAGCTGGAGGCCTACTACCAGCCGGATGCGCCGCGTTTCGAGTATGCCGGGCAGACCTATGAGCTGCGCTATCTCGGCGAGTTGCTGAACAACGGGCAGCGGCCCAAGCTGGTCGGCCAGAGTCTGCCGCTGCCGGTGATCTTGGTACGTTCGAAGGAGCACAGCGTCGCGGTGCAGGTGGACAGCCTGGCCGGCTCGCGCGAGATCGTGGTGAAAAGCCTGGGACCGCAGTTCGCGGGCGTGCACGGCATTTCTGGCGCGACCATCCTCGGTGATGGTCGGGTGGTCGTGATTCTCGACCTGCTGGCGACCATTCGCGTACTTCATGCGCACCTGCTGACCCAGCAGCGGCCACAGCAGCTGCCGCAGTTGCCGGAGATAGCGGAAGTCGAGGCCGAGCGCCCGCTGCTGGTCATGGTGGTCGACGACTCGGTCACCGTGCGCAAGGTCACCAGTCGCCTGCTGGAGCGCAACGGCATGAACGTGCTGACCGCCAAGGACGGTGTCGATGCCATCACCCAGCTGCAGGAGCGGCGGCCCGACATCATGCTGCTGGATATCGAGATGCCGCGCATGGACGGCTTCGAGGTGGCGGCGCTGGTGCGCCACGACGAACGTCTCAAGGACTTGCCGATCATCATGATCACCTCGCGTACTGGCGAGAAGCACCGCGATCGCGCCCTGGCGATCGGCGTCAACGAGTACCTGGGCAAGCCGTACCAGGAGTCGGTGTTGCTGGAGCATATCCAGCGACTGGTACATGCCGATGTCTGACGCCGTCGCCCGCATCGCCGTCCTGGCCGATACCTCGCTGCAGCGCCATGTGCTGCAGCAGGCGCTGGGTGCCAGTGGCTATCGCGTGGTCCTCAATAACGATCCGGCGCGGATGGAACTGGCCGATCTGGACGTCACCGAGGCCGATCTCTGGCTGGTGGACCTGGCGCAAACCGAGGATTCGCCGCTGGTCGATGCGCTGCTCGAACGCGACAGCACGCTGGTGCTGTTCGGTGAGGGGCATGCGCCGGAGCGCAGCTCGGAGAACTACCCGCGCTGGGAACGCCGGCTGTTCGGCAAGCTCAAGCGGTTGGTCGGCGATCCGGCGGTAGCGGTCGGTCCGCGTCTGGGCGCGCTCGACAGCGATTCAGCGCGCAGTGGACAGCTGACCTTGCCCGGCGCGCTGGCCGACCATCCGGCGACTGCCGGCGAGGTGGCGCCGCGGGTGTGGCTGCTGGCGGCCTCGCTGGGCGGGCCAGAGGCGGTCAAGGCGTTCCTCGATGCGCTGCCGGAGGGGCTGCCGGTCGGGTTCGTCTACGCCCAGCACATCGAGGCAAGCTTCGAGGCGGCGTTATCCCAGGCGGTCGGCAGGCACAGCAGCTGGGCGGTCCGGCAGAGCAGGGTCGGTGATCACATTCGCTGCGGGGAAGTGGTCATCGCGCCGATCGCGCAGGAGCTGGGCTTTGATCCCGATGGGCTGATGCGCAGCAGCGGCCGCTGCTGGCCGGAGCCGTACAGCCCGTCGATCGATCAGATGATGCTCAATCTTGCCCAGCACTACGGCGACCGCTGCGGTGCCATCGTCTTCAGCGGCATGGGTAGCGACGGCAGTGCCGCGGCGGCCTATCTGCTGCGCCAGGGTGGCCGGATCTGGACCCAGCGCGCCGACTCCTGTGCCTGCTCGAGCATGCCGGACAACCTGCGCGAGGGTGGCTACAGCTCGTTCA
This sequence comes from Stutzerimonas sp. 21-1, assembly GCF_056336065.1. Classification (NCBI taxonomy): domain Bacteria; kingdom Pseudomonadati; phylum Pseudomonadota; class Gammaproteobacteria; order Pseudomonadales; family Pseudomonadaceae; genus Stutzerimonas; species Stutzerimonas sp. 21-1. The sequence goes on from NZ_CM150500.1 coordinate 334,491, forward strand.
CGGGCGATCCGCGCGAACTCGCGCAAGCCTTGGTCAACCATCTTGCGGAGCAGGCACGCCTGGCCGCTACGTCCATCGAAAGGGATCTGTCATGAGTCAAGCGGTCGTCTCCCAGGAAAGCCCCGTCAGCCTCACCGGCCTGCTGGTGCCGCTTGCGGATCGCACCCTGCTGGTGCCGAACGTCGCAGTGGCCGAGCTGATTCCCTATCGCACGCCGCAGGCGGTGCCGGGTGCGCCGGCGTGGTTCCTCGGCCAGGTGCAGTGGCGCGACCTCAACCTGCCGCTGCTGTCGTTCGAGGCGGCGTCTGATGGTACGGCGCAGGTCGGCGCTGGTGCGCGGATCGTGGTGCTCAATGCGCTCGGCGGTCGGGAGCATGTGCGTTTCATCGCGCTGCTGGTGCAGGGTATCCCGCGTTCGATCAAGGTCGATGCAGACCTGGCGCGCGCCGAGCTGGCGCTGGCGCCGCTTGAGCTGGATGCGGTGGAGCTGGGGGATGTGCAGGCGCGCATTCCCGATCTGGTCGGGCTCGAGCAGTGTCTGGCGGATGCCGGGTTGATCTGAAGCGCGGTGCAGCCGGTGCCGTCGGCACCGTTCAGAAATCGCCCCACAGCTGCTGAGCCACGCTCAGTGCCACAACCGGTGCCGTCTCGGTGCGCAGCACTCGGGGGCCGAGCCGTGCGGCCTGGAAGCCGGCCTGCTGCGCCTGCTCCACTTCGTGCTCGCTGAGCCCACCTTCCGGGCCGATGAGAAACGCCAGCGTACGCGGTTGCGCATGGCTGGTCAGCGGCGCGGCCACCGGATGCAGGACCAGCTTCAGCTCGGCCTCGACCGGCAGCCAGTCGCCGAGCTGCTGCGGTGGATGAATCGTCGGCACCACCGAACGCCCGCACTGCTCGCACGCGCTGATGGCGATCTGGCGCCAGTGGGCCAGACGCTTGTCGGCGCGTTCGTCGTTCAGCCGGACTTCGCAGCGCTCGCTGATCAGCGGGGTGATCTGCGCCACGCCGAGCTCGGTGGCCTTCTGGATCGCCCAATCCATGCGCTCGCCGCGCGACAGGCCCTGGCCGAGGTGGATCTGCAGCGGCGACTCGGGCAGGCCGGCGAGCTGTTGGCGCAACTCGACGCGAACCTGCTTCTTGCCTACCTCGACCAGCTCGCCGAGATATTCCTGGCCGCAACCGTCGAACAACTGCACGGCGCTGCCGCTGGTCAGACGCAACACGCGACCGATGTAGTGCGCAGCGGTTTCGGGCAGTGCGTGCGAGCCGAGGGCGAGCGGGGCGTCGATGAAGAAGCGGGATAGGCGCATAAGGGCAGCTGCAAGCGGCAAGTTGGAAGCGGCAAGTCTAAAGCATCGCTGGTCTGACTCGCAGTGCTGCGTTGCTGGAAACCTGCCACCGCCAGAGGGCTAGCCCGGATCGTGGAAGTTGCTCGGGGCGCCGGGTTGCAGCGCCACGCTGACCGCCGCGCGGGTGGCGATATCGATGCCTTCGCTGGCGACCTCGGCGAGGAAGTCGATCTGTTCCGGCGTGATGGTGTAGGGCGGCAGGAAATACACCACGCTGCCCAGCGGCCGCAGCAGCGCGCCGCGTTCCAGCGCGTGCTGGTAGACCTGCAGGCCGCGGCGCTCCTGCCATGGGTAGGCGGTCTTGCTGGCCTTGTCCTGCACCATCTCGATGGCCAGCGCCATGCCGGTCTGACGCACCTCAGCAACGTGCGGATGCTCGGCGAGGTGCGCCGTGGCGCTGGCCATGCGCGCGGCCAGCGCCTTGTTCGCCTCAATGACGTTGTCCTCGGCAAAGATATCCAGCGTCGCCAGGGCCGCGGCGCAGGCCAGCGGGTTGCCGGTGTAGGTGTGCGAATGGAGGAAGGCGCGCAGGGTCGAGTAGTCGTCGTAGAACGCCTGGTAGAGCCGGTCGGTGGTAAGCACTGCGGCCATCGGCAGGTAGCCGCCGGTGAGCGCCTTGGACAGGCAGAGGAAATCCGGGCTGATGCCGGCCTGCTCGCACGCGAACATCGTGCCGGTGCGGCCGAAACCGACGGCGATCTCGTCGTGAATCAGGTGCACCTCGTAGCGGTCGCAGGCTTCGCGCAGCAGCTTGAGGTAGATCGGGTGGTACATGCGCATGCCGCCGGCGCCCTGGATCAGCGGCTCGACAATCACCGCGGCGACCTCCTCGTGGTGCTCGGCGAGGGTCTGCTCCATGTGCGCGAACATGTTGCGCGAGTGGTCTTCCCAGCTCATGCCTTCTGGCCGCAGGTAGCAGTCCGGGCTAGGCACCTTGAGCGTGTCGAGCAGCAGCGGTTTGTAGGTGTCGGTGAACAGCGCGACATCGCCCACCGACATCGCCGCGACCGTTTCGCCGTGGTAGCTGTTGGTCAGGGTGACGAAGCGCTGCTTGCGTAGCCGCCCGCTGTTGCGCCAGTAGTGAAAGCTCATCTTCAGCGCGACTTCGATGCCGGTGGAGCCGTTGTCGGTGTAGAACACTCGCTCCAGGCCCGGAGGGGTGAGCGCCACCAGACGCTCGGACAGCTCTACTACCGGCTGGTGGCTGAAGCCGGCGAGCATTACATGCTCCAACTGGTCGAGCTGGTCCTTGATGCGCTGGTTGATGCGCGGATTGGCATGGCCGAACACGTTGACCCACCAGGAGCTGACCGCATCGAGGTAGCGCTTGCCGTCGAAATCCTCCAGCCAGACGCCCTCGCCGCGACGGATCGGAATCAGCGGCAGCTGCTCGTGGTCCTTCATCTGCGTACATGGATGCCAGAGCACGGCCAGGTCGCGGCGCATCCAACTATCGTTCAGGCTCATGGGGTCCTCCTCTGATCTGCGCGCAGCCTAACAGATGGCTGCATCGGGCAAGCCGACGCGGTGTTCTGGTTATCGAATATCTGAATTGTTTAGAGCGAATTTATGCGCGCTTTTCCGATAGGTAAGCCGGTAGGCTTGTTCCACTTTCAACTGGGAGCTTGACGATGCAGTGGCGCAACACTTCCCGCAATTACGGTCTGACCAGCATCCTGCTGCACTGGATCGGCGCGCTGGCGGTCTTCGGTCTGTTCGGTCTGGGCCTGTGGATGGTTGGGCTGAACTACTACAGCAGCTGGTACCGTACCGCCCCGAATATCCACAAGAGCATCGGCATCCTGCTGTTCTTGCTGATGCTGGTGCGGCTGCTGTGGCGCTTCCTCAGCGCCGGTCCGACGCCCCTGGCTTCGCACGGCGCGGCGACTCGGCTGATGACCCGTCTGGGCCACGGGGTGCTCTATCTGGGCCTCTTCGCGGTCATGCTGTCTGGCTATCTGATTTCCACCGCCGACGGCCGGCCGATCAGCGTCTTCGGCTGGTTCGAGGTGCCGGCGCTGCTGACCTCGATTCCCAACCAAGAGGATGTTGCCGGCCTGGTTCATGAATACCTCGCCTGGGGACTGGTCATTCTGGCCGGCCTGCATGGCCTGGCAGCCCTTAAACACCACTTCATCGACCGCGATCCGACCCTGCTGCGCATGTTCGGCCGCGCCGATGCCTGACTCGACTCACCAAGGAGACACATGATGCTGAAGAAAACGCTCACCGCACTCGCCCTGAGTTCTGCGCTGCTCGCCGGCCAGGCAATGGCCGCTGACTATGTCATCGACAAGCAAGGTCAGCATGCCTTCGTCAACTTCAAGATCAGCCACCTGGGTTACAGCTGGCTGTGGGGCACCTTCAAGGACTTCGACGGCACCTTCAGCTTCGATGCCGCCCAGCCGGAAGCGAGCAAGGTCAGCGTCACGCTGAAGACCGCCAGCCTCGACAGCAACCACGCCGAGCGCGACAAGCACCTGCGTAGCGAGGACTTCCTCAACGTGGCCAAGCACCCGACGGCGACTTTCGAGTCCACCTCGGTCAAGTCGACCGGCGAAGGTACTGCCGATATCACCGGCAACCTCACCCTCAACGGCGTGACCAAGCCGGTGGTGATCGCCGCCAAGTTCATCGGCGAGGGCGATGACCCCTGGGGTGGCTACCGCGCCGGCTTCGAGGGCAGCACGACGCTCAAGCTGAAAGATTTCGACATCAAGATGGATCTCGGCCCGGCTTCGCAGACCGTGGATCTGATCATTTCGGTCGAGGGCGTGCGTCAGTAAACGCGCGACGAGATTGACCCGAACGCCGGCTCTCTGCCGGCGTTCTGCGTTGTGGTGGCTCGTTCGGCGCGCGGCGGCAGAGTGATCGAAGCGTAACGAATCGAAATGCTTGCAATGGTCTACGCCTACTCGTACGGCCGGTTTTGCGCCACCCTGTAGCGTTGTCCGGCAGGCGGTTTTTTGTGTTTACAAACATCTTTGAACGTAAGTATATTCCGGACCCTGCCATTCGAGTCTGCCGGGTGTCCGCTGCCTTGGCCTGTCCGTCCTCAAGAGGTTCTTTCCATGTCACGTAAGTCAGCCAATGCCGCCGCCCTGGTTTCACTCGTTGCCGCGGCATTAATGCTGGGCGGCTGCCAGGAGGAATCGGCGGCGCCGGCGGCGAAACCGACGCCCAAGGTCGGCTTCGTCACGCTGCAGGCCGAGCCGTTCGCACTGACCACCGAGCTGCCGGGACGTGCTCGCGCGCACCGGGTCGCCGAGGTGCGTCCGCAGGTCAACGGCATCATCCAGAAGCGGCTGTTCACCGAAGGCAGCGAAGTGAAGGCCGGGCAGCAGCTCTACCAGATCGATGCGTCGGTGTACGAGGCCACGCTGAAGAGCGCGCAGGCCAGCCTGGCGTCGGCCAAGTCGCTGTCCGACCGCTACGGGCTGCTGGTCGAGGAGCAGGCGGTGAGTAAGCAAGCCTATGACGAGGCGCGCGCGGCGAGCCTGCAGGCCGAGGCGAATCTCGAGCAGGCGCGCATCAACCTGCGTTACACCAAGGTGCTGGCGCCAATCTCCGGGCGTATCGGTCGCTCGGCGGTAACCGAGGGCGCGCTGGTCAGCAATGGCCAGGCGCAGGAACTGGCGACCATCCAGCAGCTCGATCCGATCTATGTCGATGTTACCCAGCCGGCGCGCGATCTACTCGCTCTGCGACGCGACCTGGCCGAAGGCCGTCTGCAGAAGGCCGGCGATGATGCGGCCAAAGTGACGCTGACGCTGGAGGACGGCACCCGCTATGCGCACGAGGGCAAACTGGAGTTCTCCGAGGTGTCCGTCGACTCCACCACCGGGTCGGTGACCCTGCGTGCGGTCTTCCCCAACCCGGATCGCATCCTGCTGCCGGGTATGTTCGTGCATGCGCAACTGGTCGCCGGGCTCAAGAGCGAAGCGATCCTGGCGCCGCAGCAGGGCGTGACGCGCAATCCCAAGGGCGAGGCCACCGCGCTGGTGATCGACGCCGAGAACAAGGTCGAGCTGCGCCAGGTCAAGACCGATCGTGCCGTCGGCAACCGCTGGCTGATCGCCGAAGGACTCGAGGCCGGCGACCGCCTGATTACCGAGGGCCTGCAGTTCATCCGCCCGGGTGACCAGGTGGAGCCGGCTCCCGCGAGCAATGTCACGGCTGCCCAGCCGCAAGCCAACTGAGGCTGAGGCCGAGGATCAATCACGATGTCCAAGTTCTTCATTGATCGCCCGATTTTCGCCTGGGTGATCGCACTGGTGATCATGCTCGCCGGCGGGCTCGCCATTCTCGGCCTGCCAGTCAACCAATATCCCAGCATCGCGCCGCCCGCGGTCGGCATCTCCGTGAGCTACCCGGGTGCCTCCGCGCAAACCGTGCAGGACACGGTGGTGCAGGTCATCGAGCAGCAGATGAACGGGATCGACGGGCTGCGCTACATCTCCTCGGCGAGCAACTCCGACGGCAGCATGGAGATCACGGTGACCTTCAACCAGGGCACCGATCCGGATATCGCCCAGGTGCAGGTGCAGAACAAGCTGCAGCTGGCGACGCCGCTGCTGCCGCAGGAAGTGCAGCAACAGGGCATCCGCGTGACCAAGTCGGTGCGCAACTTCCTCATGGTGGTCGGCGTCGTCTCGGCGGATGGCAGCATGACGCAGAGCGACCTGGCCGACTACATCGTCTCCAACATCCAGGACCCGCTGTCGCGTACGCCCGGGGTTGGCGACTTCCAGGTGTTCGGCTCGCAGTACGCCATGCGCATCTGGCTCGATCCGGCGCGGCTGAACAATTTCCAGCTCACGCCCACCGACGTGGGCAACGCCATCCGCGTACAGAACGTACAGGTTTCCGCCGGCCAGTTCGGCGGTCTGCCGGCGGTGCCGGGGCAGCAGCTGAGCGCCACCATCATCGGCAAGACGCGCCTGCAGACGCCCGAGCAGTTCCGCGAGATCCTGCTCAAGGTCAATGGCGACGGTTCGCAGGTGCGCCTCAAGGACGTCGCGCGCGTCGAGCTGGCCGCCGAGCGGGCGGCGATTACCGCGCAATACAACGGCAAGCCGGCCGCCGGTATCGGCATCAAGCTGGCGACCGGCGCCAACGCTTTGGATACCGCCAAGGCGGTGCGCCAGACCATCAGCGAGCTGCAGCCGTTCTTCCCGGCGGGGATGGAGATCGTCTACCCGTACGACACCTCGCCGGTGGTTTCGGCGTCGATCACCAACGTGGTGCACACCCTGTTCGAGGCCATCGTCCTGGTGTTCCTGGTGATGTACCTGTTCCTGCAGAACTTCCGTGCCACGCTGATTCCGACGCTGGCGGTGCCGGTGGTGCTGCTGGGGACCTTCGGTCTGCTGGCGGTGTTCGGTTTCAGCGTCAACACGCTCACCATGTTCGCGATGGTGCTGGCCATCGGTCTGCTGGTGGACGACGCCATCGTCGTGGTGGAGAACGTTGAGCGGGTGATGGCGGAGGAAGGGCTGTCGCCGCTGGAGGCGACGCGCAAGTCGATGGGGCAGATTCAGGGCGCGCTGGTCGGCATCGGCCTGGTGCTGTCTGCGGTATTCCTGCCGATGGCCTTCTTCGGCGGCTCCACCGGCGTGATCTACCGGCAGTTCTCGATCACCATCGCTTCGGCGATGACACTCTCGGTACTGGTGGCGCTGGTCTTCACCCCGGCGCTGTGCGCGACGCTGCTCAAGCCTATCGAGAAGGGTCATCACCACGAGAAGCGCGGTTTCTTCGGCTGGTTCAACCGCACGTTTGATCGCGGCGTGCGCCGCTACGAGCAGGGCGTGGTCGCGGTGCTGCGGCGCAAACTGCCGTTCATCATCATCTACCTGGTTATCGTCGCCGCGCTGGCGGTGCTGTTCAGCCGTCTGCCCAGCGCGTTCCTGCCGGACGAGGATCAGGGCGTGCTGTTCGTCCAGGTGCAGACGCCGGTGGGCTCGACCGCCGAGCGCACTCAGCAGACCGTGGACGCCATGCGCGAGTATCTGTTGAAGGAGGAGGGTGACGTTGTCAATTCGGTGTTTACTGTCACCGGCTTCAACTTCGCCGGCCGTGGACAGAACTCGGCGCTGGGCTTTGTCGGCCTCAAGCCGTGGGATCAGCGTCCGGATGCCGAGGACTCTGTGTTCGCGCTGGCCAAGCGCGCACAGCAACGCTTCGCCGGCTTCCGCGACGCCATGGTGTTCGCCTTCGCGCCGCCCGCGGTGATGGAGCTGGGCACCGCGACCGGTTTCAACTTCTATCTGCAAGACCGTGGCGGGCTCGGCCACGATGCGCTGATGGCGGCGCGCAACCAGTTCCTCGGGATGGCGGCGCAGAGTTCGGTGCTGCAGGCGGTGCGGCCGAACGGGCTGAACGACGAGCCGCAGTACCAGCTGCTGATCGACGATGAAAAGGCGCGCACGCTCGGGGTTTCCCTGGACGCGATCAACAGCGCGCTGTCGATCGGCTGGGGCTCGAGTTACGTCAACGACTTCATCGACCGCGGTCGGGTGAAGAAGGTCTACCTGCAGGGCGCTGCGCCGTCGCGCATGGGTCCGGAAGACCTGGACAAGTGGTTCGTGCGTAACGATGCCGGGGAGATGGTGCCGTTCAGTGCCTTCGGCAGCGGCCAGTGGATCTACGGCTCGCCCAAGCTGTCACGCTACAACGGCGTTTCGTCGATGGAAATCCTCGGCGAGGCAGCGCCCGGCTACAGCACCGGCGATGCAATGGCCGAGGTCGAGCGGCTGGCGCAGCAGCTGCCGGCGGGCGTCGGGGTGTCCTGGACCGGACTGTCGTTCGAGGAACGTTTGTCGGGTGGGCAGGCTCCGGCGCTCTACGCACTCTCGCTTTTGGTGGTGTTCCTCTGCCTGGCGGCGTTGTATGAAAGCTGGTCGATTCCGTTCGCCGTGATGCTGGTGGTGCCGCTCGGCGTCATCGGCGCGCTGCTGGCGACGATGGGACGTGGTCTGAGCAACGACGTGTTCTTCCAGGTCGGCCTGCTGACGACGATCGGCCTGACCGCGAAGAACGCGATCCTGATCGTCGAATTCGCCAAGGACCTGCATGGCGAAGGCAAGAGCTTGTTCGACGCCGCCGTCGAGGCCTGCCGGATGCGCCTGCGGCCGATCATCATGACCTCGCTGGCGTTCACCCTCGGCGTGGTGCCGCTGGCGCTGGCCAGCGGCGCCGGGGCAGGCAGCTCGCATGCCATCGGCACCGGCGTGATTGGCGGCATGGTCACGGCGACCCTGCTGGTGATCTTCTGGGTGCCGCTATTCTTCGTTCTGGTGACCTCGCTCGCCGGCGGCCGCAAGGCTGCAGCCGCGAACGAGAAGGGAGACGTGCAATGAACAGGTCGTTGTTGAGCATCGCCTTGCTCGCCGCATTGAGCGGCTGTTCGTTGATTCCCGACTACCAGCGGCCGGAAGCGCCGGTGGCGGCCAGCTGGCCACAGGGTGAGGCCTACGCGGCCGACGGCGAGCAGGCAGCCGCCGTGCCGGGCTGGCGCGAATTCTTCCGCGATCCCGCGCTGCAGCAGCTGATCGAGGTGGCGCTGGAAAACAACCGCGACCTGCGCGTGGCGGCGCTGAACGTCGATGCCTATCGCGCACTGTATCGCGTCCAGCGCGCCGACCTGTTGCCGGCCGTCACGGCCGATGGCGGCGGCACGCGCACTCGTACTCCGGGCGATCTGAGCATGAGCGGCGAGCCGACGATCAGCAGCCAGTACAGCGCCACCCTCGGCGTGTCCTGGGAGCTGGATCTGTTCGGCAGGCTGCGCAGCCTGCGCGATCAGGCGCTGGAGGAGTACTTCGCCAGCGAGGCCGCCCAGCGCAGCACACAGATCAGCCTGATCGCCAGCGTCGCCAACGCCTGGCTGACCCTGCAGGCCGATCAGGCGCTGCTGGAGGTCACGCGAGACACGCTCAAGACCTACGAGGAAAGTTTCGGCTTGACCCAGCGCAGCTTCGACGTCGGCGTGGCCTCGGCGCTGGAGCTGCGCCAGGCGCGCAGCGCGGTGGAAAGTGCGCGGGTGAGCATCGAGCAGTACACCCGCCAGGTGGCGCAGGACCGTAACGCGCTGACGCTGCTGCTCGGCCAGGGCATGCCGGCGAACCTGCGGGTCTCCGGCGAGCTGGTGCGTGAACAGCTGGCCGAGTTGCCGGTCGGCTTACCGTCGGACCTGTTGCAGCAGCGCCCGGACATCCTCCAGGCCGAACACCAGCTCAAGGCGGTGAACGCCAGCATCGGTGCGGCGCGCGCGGCGTTCTTCCCGCGTATCAGCCTGACCGGCGCGGCCGGGACGGCCAGCCGCGAGCTGTCCGGCCTGTTCGACGGCGGTTCCGGTTACTGGACCTTCACACCGAGCATCAGCATGCCGATCTTCAATGCCGGCCAGCTGCGCGCCAATCTCGACTACGCCACGATCAGCCGCAACATTCAGGTGGCCGAGTACGAGAAGGCGATCCAGACCGCCTTCCGCGAGGTGGCCGATGGTCTGGCGGCGCAGGCCACCTACACCCGCCAAGTCCAGGCGCAGCGTGATCTGCTGCAGACCAGCGAGGACTACTACAACCTCGCCGAACGGCGCTACCGCACCGGTGTGGACAGCTACCTGACCCTGCTTGATGCGCAGCGCCAGCTGTTCAGCGCTCAGCAACAGCTGATCGGTGACCGTCTGGCGCAGCTGGTCAGCGAAGTCAACCTGTTCAAGGCGCTTGGTGGCGGCTGGCAAGCCGCTGCTGCGCCCTCGCCTGAAGAGGGTTGAGCGCGCGGCAGTCTGCTGTGAATACGAAAACGCCGCCCCAAGGGGCGGCGTTTTCGTTGGTGCGGCAACTCAGCGGTTGCGCGTCAGCAGCGCGGGCTTCTCGCCCCGCGGACGGGTCGGCAACTGCTCAAGCTGCTCCATGCTCGGCAGGCGATCAGCCTTGGACTCCTTGTGGATGATCACCGGCTGCTTCTCGCGCGGCTTGGCGACATCCTGACGCGACACCGCCGGCTCCTCGATGCGCCGTCCTTCGCTTTTGCGCCGAGGCTGACCATTGCGGCCTTGCCCGCCTTGGCCTTGGCTCTGGCCTGAACGCTTGCCGCGGCCCTGTGCGCCACCGGCACCGGCACCGGCTGGACGTGGCTGAGCGCTGCCCGGCTGGGCCGGCGCGCCGGGGCGACGACCGCGGCCCTGCTTGTTCTGGTACGGGCTGACGTAATCGACGCGGTTGCCGAAGTTGTCCACCTCGTCATCGAGGAATTCTTCCGGGTCGCGATCGGCCGGCACGCGCGGAGGGCGACTGACCGGTTGCGCGGCCTCGCTGGCGCTGCGGGCTGGCTTGGCCTTGTTGCGGTTGCGCCGGTTACGTTCCTTCTGCTCGGCGTTTTCCGCCGGCTTGTCCTCGCTACGGGCCTTGCGTTCGCCGCGCTGCGGGCGTGGCTGGCGCGGTTCGCGCACTTCGGGCTTTTCCGCCTCGATGGTGCTGGCGTCGAAGCCCATTAGGTCACCGTCGGGAATGCGCTGCTTGGTCAGGCGTTCGATGCCCTTGAGCAGCTTTTCCTCGTCCGGCGCGACCAGCGAGATGGCCTCGCCGCTGCGTCCGGCACGGCCGGTGCGGCCGATGCGGTGCACGTAGTCTTCCTCGACGTTGGGCAGCTCGAAGTTGACCACGTGCGGCAGCTGGTCGATGTCCAGGCCGCGGGCGGCGATATCGGTCGCCACCAGGATGCGCACCTGGTTGGCCTTGAAATCGGCCAGCGCCTTGGTGCGGGCGTTCTGGCTCTTGTTGCCGTGGATCGCGGCGGCCGGCAGGCCGTGCTTCTCCAGGTACTCGGCCAGGCGGTTGGCGCCGTGCTTGGTACGGGTGAACACCAGGACCTGTTCCCAGGCGCCCTGGGTGATCAGGTGCGCGAGCAGGGCACGCTTGTGACTGGAGGCGATGTGGAACACCCGCTGCTCGATGCGTTCGACGGTGGTGTTCGGCGGTGTGACCTCGATGCGCTCGGGGTCGTGCAGCAGCTTGCCGGCCAGATCGGTGATGTCCTTGGAGAAGGTGGCCGAGAACAGCAGGTTCTGGCGCTTGGCTGGCAGCTTGGCCAGCACCTTCTTGACGTCGTGGATGAAGCCCATGTCGAGCATGCGGTCGGCTTCGTCGAGCACGAGGATTTCCACGTGCGACAGATCGATGGCCTTCTGGTTGGCCAGATCGAGCAGGCGACCGGGGCAGGCGACGAGCACGTCGAGGCCCTTGGCCACGGCCTGGATCTGCGGGTTCATGCCGACGCCACCGAAGATCACGGCGCTTTTCAGCGGCAGATCGCGGGCGTAGACCTTGAAGCTGTCATGGACCTGGGCGGCGAGTTCGCGGGTCGGCGTCAGCACCAGCACGCGCGGCTGTTTCGCGCCGTGGCGATGCTCGCGGTCCGGGTGGCCACCGGGGAACAGCAGTTCGAGTACCGGCAGGGCGAAGCCGCCGGTCTTGCCGGTACCGGTCTGGGCGGCAACCATCAGGTCGCGGCCTTGCAACACGGCGGGAATAGCCCGCTGTTGCACGGGAGTAGGCTGGGTATAACCGGCGGCCTCGACGGCACCGGCTAAAGCCTCGGAGAGACCGAGGGAAGCAAAGGACATGAGTAATCCTGTCTTGTAGAGGGCGTGGCCCTGGGATGATCGTGCCTGGCTCGAATCGCGACTGGCGTGCGATCCCGTCCGGTCCTGCCGCGATTTGCTGATGCGGCATCCGGACGTAAGTCTGGCGGAAGCGCGGAGTATAACAGAGCCTGTTCGCTCCGCACTGCTCTGACAGTGTCGCAGGTCACGGGTTCATTTGCCGGCTTCGCTTGGGCAGCGAAGCCGGTGGTCTCAAGCCTGGCGCGGCAGGCCGAGGTTGTTCCAGATCGCCAGGCTCGGCTCGGCCTGGTTCAGCGTGTAGAAGTGCAGGCCCGGCGCGCCGCCGGCCAGCAGTTTCTCACACATCTCGCTGATGACCTGCTCGCCGAAGGCCTGAATGCTGTCGATATCGTCGCCGTAGGCTTCCAGTTGCTTGCGTACCCAGCGCGGAATCTCCGCTCCGCAGGCATCTGAGAAGCGCGCCAGCTTGCTGTAGTTGGTGATCGGCATGACGCCCGGGACAATCGGAATCTCCACGCCCAGCTTGCGCACGCGCTCGACGAAGTAGAAGTAGCAGTCGGCGTTGAAGAAGTACTGGGTGATGGCGCTGTCGGCACCGGCCTGGGCCTTGCGTACGAAGTTCGTCAGGTCGTCCTCGAAGTTGCGTGCCTGAGGATGCATCTCCGGGTAGGCGGCGACCTCGATATGGAAGTGATGACCGGTTTCGCTGCGGATGAACTCCACCAGCTCGTTGGCGTGGCGCAGCTCGCCGCTGGCCAGCCCCATGCCGGACGGCAGGTCGCCGCGCAATGCGACGATGCGGCGGATGCCGGCCTTGCGGTAGATATCCAGCAGTTCGCGCAGCTCGGCCTTGCTGTCGCCAACGCAGGACAGGTGCGGTGCGGTCGGCACCTTCACCTCGCCATCGAGCTGCAGCACGGTGTTCAGCGTACGGTCGCGGGTCGAGCCGCCGGCACCGTAGGTGCAGGAGAAGAAATCGGGGTGGTAGCCGGCCAGCTGGCGGGCCACGTTCAGCAGTTTTTCATGCCCGGCTTCGGTCTTCGTGGGGAAGAACTCGAAGCTGTAGCGGCGTTCCTGAGACATTGCAGAAGTCCTTTATGGCGCAGGGTGAAAAACGCGCGCAGCGCGTTTCCACCGCCTTGGAGCGGCGGGTGGAAAAAGCCTCCGGCCGTTTTCCACCCTACGGCGATCAGTAGCGGTAGCTGTCGGGCTTGAACGGACCTTCGACGGTCACGCCGATGTACTCGGCCTGCTTGGGCGTCAGTTGGGTCACGACACCGCCGAAGCCCTTGACCATCTCCAGCGCCACTTCCTCGTCGAGCTTCTTTGGCAGGACCATGACGGTGACGTTCTTGGTCTTCTCGGCTACTGGTAGATCGCCGAACTTCTCGTTGTACAGGTGGATCTGCGCCAGCACCTGGTTGGCGAAGGAGCCGTCCATGATGCGGCTCGGGTGGCCGGTGGCATTGCCCAGGTTCACCAGGCGGCCTTCGGCGAGCAGGATCAGGTAGTCGTCGTTGGCCGGATCGACGGTCTTGCCGGTGCGATGGATCTTGTGCACCTGCGGCTTGACCTCTTCCCAGCCCCAGTTGGCGCGCATGAAGGCGGTGTCGATCTCGTTGTCGAAGTGACCGATGTTGCACACCACGGCGCGCTTCTTCAGCGCCTTGAGCATGTTGGCGTCGCAGACGTTGACGTTGCCGGTGGTGGTGACGATCAGGTCGATCTTGCCCAGCAGGGCCGCGTCGACGCTGGCCTCGGTGCCATCGTTGATGCCGTTCTTGTAGGGGGAAACCAGCTCGAAGCCGTCCATGCAGGCCTGCATGGCGCAGATCGGGTCGACTTCCGAAACCTTGACGATCATGCCTTCCTGGCGCAGCGACTGCGCCGAGCCCTTGCCCACGTCGCCGTAGCCGATCACCAGCGCCTGCTTGCCGGACAGCAGGTGGTCGGTGCCGCGCTTGATGGCGTCGTTGAGGCTGTGGCGGCAGCCGTACTTGTTGTCGTTCTTGCTCTTGGTCACCGAGTCGTTGACGTTGATCGCCGGGACTTTCAGCGTGCCGGCCTTGAGCATGTCGAGCAGGCGGTGCACGCCGGTGGTGGTTTCCTCGGTGATGCCGTGCACGCGCTCGAGCACCTGCGGGTACTTGTCGTGGAGGATCTGGGTCAGGTCACCGCCGTCGTCCAGCACCATGTTGGCGTCCCACGGCTGGCCGTCCTTGAGAATGGTCTGCTCGATACACCACTCGTACTCCGCTTCGGTCTCGCCCTTCCAGGCGAACACCGGGATGCCGGCGGCGGCGATGGCCGCAGCGGCCTGGTCCTGGGTGGAGAAGATGTTGCAGGACGACCAGCGCACTTCGGCGCCGAGGGCGATCAGCGTCTCGATCAGCACGGCGGTCTGGATGGTCATGTGGATGCAGCCGAGGATCTTCGCCCCCTTGAGCGGCTGCTCGGCGGCGTATTTGCGGCGCAGGCCCATCAGCGCGGGCATTTCCGATTCGGCGATGATGATCTCGCGGCGGCCCCAGGCGGCCAGGGAAATGTCGGCGACTTTGAAGTCGGTGAAACCGGCAGGCGTCATGACAGCACTCATCGAAGAGTTCTCCATTCGTATAGATGCGAATGGGCGCCGTTGATGCGTTCTAGGAAACGCCCCATCCGAGCCTGACAGGTGAAACCGGACTTGGATCTGCTGCTGCGCGACTGGTAAGCCGCGTGGCTTGCGAGATTCAAAACAGGCATTCGCCCTGCTGCAGCGCCCCTCGGATGGGTGGCGGGCACGGCCGAAGCGGAGTCGGCCGCGAAAAAACCCGGCGATTATAGCCGCGCCTGCCGGCAATCCCAAGCCCGCGCCGGGCGAACTCCGCCGGCGGCGCACGGGTCGTACTTGTAGGGCCTGGCGCGCCGTGTCGGGCGCGAATGCTCAAGGAGACTCCGATGAATCCCACGCTTCGCCTCACCCTGGCCCTGCTCGCGGCGGTCGTCAGCCTGCCCGCGGCGGCGCAGTCCTGTTACGTGCACAGCGAGACCTCTGGCGCGGTGCCCGCGCCGGTGGTCACGGAGAAATGCTTCGAGCTGCGTGGCATGCAGCCCGAGGACGATTCGATGGACTGGCTCTGTCGCAACGAAGAGGGCGTCAAGAGCGCCCGACGCGAGCCCCGTCAGAGCTGCCCTGACGGTCATTTCGGCGTCTGCGTGGCCGCAGTGACGCCGGAAACCCTAGCCAACGAGCAGGCCGGCGGCAGCCAGGCGACCAACGGCACGCTGCCGACCACGGTGCCCGAAGGCGCGCAGATCGTCACCTACCACTATCACGCGAGCGATCGCGCGCAGGCCAAGGTGGATTGCGAGAGCGCGGGCGGCCAGTGGTCGCGCTGATACCCGAGCGATTTGTTCACCCGCGCACAAGCGCGGATAATCCCGCGCTTTGCATGGCGTGAGCGGGTAAACATGAAGCTGCGAGTGTTGAGCATTTCCCTGATGACGTTGCTGGCGCTGGCCGGCTGCGACCGTATCGATCCGAATTCACCGCTCGGCAAGCGCAAGGCGATCTACCAGCAGATGCTCGACATCAAGGAAGATCTGGGTGGCATGCTGCGCGGACGGCTGGCCTTCGATGGCGTAGCGTTCGCCAGCGGCGCGGTGAAGCTCGACGAGCTGTCCCGCCAGCCCTGGCAGCACTATCCGCCGGTGAAGGAAGAGCAGAGCGACGCGCGCGACGACGTCTGGCAGCAGCAGACGCGCTTCAACGAGCTGGCCCGTGCGCTGGAGGCCGAGACCGCGGCACTGGTTGCCGCGACCAGCGCACAGCCGCTGCAACCGCAGGACGTTGCGCCGGCGTTCCAGCGCGTCGAGGACGCCTGCGAAACCTGCCACAAGGCATTCCGCGCCTACTGACGGTCGGTCGCGCGGCGGCTGCTTTCCAGCTGTTCGCGTGCCTTGGCCAGCTCATCCTTGCGCAGCTCGATGAGCTGAGCATCGCCGGTCGCCAGCGCCTGGCGCAGCAGAACTTCGCGACGCGCCACACGCTGGCTGGCCTGCTCAGCGGCAAAGGAGTCGCGCTTGCCCAACTCGATCAGACCGCCGCAGCGGCGGGTGAGCGCCTGCAGCTGCTCGTTCAGCTGCGTTTGGCGTGCTTGATGGCCCTGCAGGCGGGCCTGCTGCAACTGTTCGCTGAGCCAGTGGCGTTGCGTCGCGCACGACGAATCGACTTCGCCCGGCGCGGCCATCGCCAGCGTAGCGGGCAGGCAGCTGCCGACCAGTACCATCGCAAGTAACCGAGCAGACATGCACGCTCCAGACAGGGGGTCGATCCGTTTCGACTTCCGCGGAGGGCGCAAAGTGCCGTGCGGATGGCATCAGAAACCGTGGACACCTGCCTGTTGCAGACGCGCGCGCAGGGCCTGCGGCGCGTCGGCCTGGAAGAACTGCCACAGCTGTCGCGCGCGGGCTGCGCCAGTGCCAGCGGCGCGCCAGTCGGCTTCGCTGCGCGCGGCGAGCCGCTGCCAGTCGTCGTCCGGTGCGAGCGCCGCACCGTCCGGCAGGCCCAGCGCCGCCAGCCAATGCGTGAACGGCCGCTGGCATGCCGCGGCGAGATTGCGCGCCAGGCTGGTGGCGCGCGCCGCCCCGAAGCCTGGCACCTGCTGCAGGCGCGCGGCATCCAGCTCGAGCCAGGCGAGCAGGTCAGGCAGCAGGCCGGCGTCCAGTAACGCGCGCCAGGTGCCGGGGCCGGTACCGGGAATCGCTAGGCCGTGCTTGCCGCTCAGCCAGGCGAGGCGGGCGAGGAACTGCTGCTCGCAGCCGGGCGTTGCCTGCCAGCAGCTCAGCGCGTGATAGCGGCGCGGATCCGGCATCTGCACCGCCGCGCGTTGCGGACTGCGCCAAACGACGTCGTCCAGCTGCGGAATGGTCAACCCGGCGAGGCGGATGCCGACCTGGTCGCCCGGGCGGATGTCCAGCGCCTGCCAGCGTTTGAGCGAACCGAGGCTGACGCGGGCGATGCGGCGGTCGTCCAGGTGCACGGGTTCGAGCTGCAGCAATGGCGTGATGCGGCCGCGCCGGCCAATGCGGAATTCGACCCGGCGCACCTGCGCCAGCGCCGAGCGCGGCGGGTACTTCCAGGCCACGGCCCAATGCGGCGGCGACGCCTGCCAGCGTTCGGCCGGTGGCCGCCGGCCCTGGCGCAGCACCACGCCGTCGCTGGCGAAGGGCAGCGGCTGGTGATACCAGCGCTCGCGCCACTGGCGTGCCTGCTCGGGATCGCTCAGTGGTTGGCTGAAGCGCACGCTGTCGGCGAAGCCCATCGTCGCCAGCCCCGCCAGGCGTTCGGTCATGCCGGCCGGTCCGTTGGGCCAGTCCCAGACGAACAGGCCGATGCGCGCCGTGCTGTCGGCGGCGCTGGTCTTGCCCTGCAGGGCGCCGGCGACCCGCCCGCGCGCGCCATCGCTGCCGGCGCGGGCCTGCACGTGCGCGTCCTGCCGCCAGTACAGCTCACCCTGCAGAACCACCTCGTCGCGGCGCGGCAGCTGCGCGGGGATCGCCGGCAGCTGGCGGGCCCGCGCCGTCCAGTCCTGACCGCTGCGCCCGTCGCCACGGCTGATCGCCTGGTGCAGGCGGCCATCGCGATAAACCAGCGTCACCGCCACGCCGTCGACTTTGGGCTGAATCCACAGGTCGTCGCGTGCCGCCATCCAGGCGCGCAGTTCGGCGACGTCGGCCAGCTTGGCCAGGCCGGTCTGCGCGACCGGATGGGGTAGCGGGCCGTCAGCGTGGGCCAGCGGTGACGGCGAGGCGGCGCTCTGGGCCGGAAAGCACTGCTGCCACTGTTGCAGTCGCGCGCGGGCCTGGTCGTAGAGTTCGTCGTCGATCGGCGCGAGGCCGCGGCGGTGATAGGCGTCGTCCCACACCGCCAGTCGCTGCGTCAGTTCGCCGATTTCGCTGCGCGCGCGCTCGGCGCCCCACGGCGGGCAGGCGGCCAGGCAGATCGGTGAGACAAGCAGCAGGAGTGACGCGACGAGGCGTTGCATGGCGAGCGTCCTTGCTCGGGGAGAGACCGCGATTGTCCCGCGGCCGGTGTTGGGGGCGCCGTGCGCTAGCGCATGTTGAACAGTTCCTGATGGAAGTCCTGCGGCGCCAGACCGCGCGCGATCAGGTCGTCACGCAGGCATTGGCCAAACGCGGCCGGGCCGCAGAACCAAACGTCGCTGCCCTTCCAGGAGGGCGCCAGTTGCCGCAGGCGCTCGGGCGTCAGGCGACCATCGCGCTGAGTGACCAGCACGTGCAGGCGGACGCGGGCCTGCTCGGCCAGCTGCTGCACCTTGTCGATGAACGCCTGATCAGGCGCGCTGGTGCTGTAGAACAGCTCGACATTGCCGCCGCCGCCGGTGGTTGCCAGCGCCTGCAGGCGGCCGATGAACGGCGCGATGCCGATGCCGCCGGCCACCCAGATCTGCCCGTCCTTGCGTCCGCGGAAGTCGAAGCAGCCGTACGGGCCTTCGACGGTGACCGCGTCGCCCACTTTCAAGGTATGCGGCAGCGTGCTGGTGTAGTCGCCCAGCCCCTTGATGGAGAATGCCAGCTTGCCGTCGTTGCACCAGGCCGAGGAGAGGCTGAACGGGTGCGGGCCTTCCTTCTCGTCGAAGGTGACGAAGGCGAACTGCCCGGCTTCATGTCCCTGCCAGGCGCCTTCGAGCTGCAGGCCGACGCGCAGCACGCGGTTATCCGGGTGATGGGTCAGTTCGTCGATGCGGCCGACCACTTTGTGCTTGCGGCCGATGCGGCGCAGCAGCGAGATGCAGGCGGCGACCGAGCCGGCGCCCATCATCAGCGCCAGTGCCAGGCCCAGCGGCGAGCTCCAGTAGTCCGGCGGCGTCAGCACCACCGAATGCGCCACCAGCGCCAGGTAGGCCACCGCCAGCCAGCGGTGGGTCTTGAAGAACCAGCGATAGGGGAAGGTCTTGATCAGCGCCAGCACGATGAGAATCGCCGCGGCGTAGAACGCCCACTCGCCGACGTCCTCGGCCAACCCGCGAAAGCGCCGGAACAGGCCGAAGATGCCCTCCGGTGGCGGCCCGGCGTGGCGCACCGGTTTTTCCAGCCAGCCGGCACCGACCAGCCATTTCGGCACCTGGCCCCAGGCCCAGTGCACAGTGCTGATCACCAGTGCGGCGATGCCCAGCCACTTGTGCAGGCGGTAGGTCTTGTCCAGGCCGTCGAAGAAGCGCTCGAAGCGTTTCGGTCGCGCGGCCAGGATTACCGCGACGCTCATCGCACCGATGGCCAGCACGCCGCTGTAATGCACCAGGACCGTGCGTATCGCCCAGATCTGGTACTGCTCCATGAGAAAGCTGTCGACCAGCAACCACAACAGGGTCAGGCCGGCGAACAGGCCGAGGAAAGTCAATTTGATGGGTTTCATGTCTGATCCTCGAGTTTTCGCTGTCCATGTACTCGCGGCGCGTAGCATGCCGTTTTCGCGTGAGGGGTGAAATGACGACGGTCAGTGACAGGACGCGCCCCGTGTCGCCGCGATTTCTCTACAATCTTCCGCCCACCGATTTCCAAGAGAGGCGCCTGTGCACTCCGTGATCGCCATCGAGCAGCTCAGCAAGACCTACGCCTCGGGTCATCCCGCGCTCAAACACATCGACCTGCACATCCGCAAGGGCGAGATCTTCGCCCTGCTCGGCCCCAACGGAGCCGGCAAGACCACCCTGATCAGCATCATCTGCGGCATCGTCAACCCTGGCAGCGGGCGAGTGCTGGTCGACGGGCACGACATCGTCCAGGACTACCGCGCCGCACGTTCGAAGATCGGGCTGGTGCCGCAGGAGCTGTACAACGAAGGTTTTGAGAGTGTCTGGGCGACGGTGCGTTTTTCGCGCGGGCTGTTTGGCAAGGCGCCCGACGATTCGTTCCTGGAAAAACTGTTGCGCGATTTGTCGCTGTGGGACAAGCGCAATGCCCGGATTCTTGAACTCTCCGGCGGCATGAAGCGCCGCGTGATGATCGCCAAGGCGCTGTCCCACGAGCCATCGATCCTGTTCCTCGACGAGCCCACCGCCGGCGTCGACGTTGAGCTGCGCCGCGACATGTGGGCGATGGTGCGCGGCCTGCGCGAGCGCGGCGTGACCATCATCCTCACCACGCACTACATCGAAGAGGCCGAGGAAATGGCCGACCGCATCGGCGTGATCAGCAAGGGCGAGATCATTCTGGTCGAGGACAAGGCGGTGCTGATGCACAAGCTCGGCAAGAAGCAGCTGACCCTGCAGCTGCAGCGCCCGCTGACGGCGATCCCGCGCGAGTTCGCCGACTATCCGCTGGCGCTGGCCGACGAGGGCAATCAGCTGGTCTACACCTTCGACGCCCAGCACGAGCACACCGGCATCGCCGAGCTGCTCAAGCGCCTGGGCGAGCACGGCATCGACTTCAAGGACCTGCAATCGAGCCAGAGTTCGCTGGAGGAAATCTTCGTCAATCTGGTCCACGGTCGCTGAGGAATAAACCGCATGAACGTCTACGCGATCCGCGCGATCTACCTGTTCGAACTGGCGCGCACCTGGCGCACGCTGCTGCAGAGCATCGCCACGCCAGTGATCTCCACCTCGCTGTACTTCGTGGTGTTCGGCTCGGCCATCGGCGCGCGCATGGAGGCGATGCACGGCATCCCCTACGGCGCGTTCATCATCCCGGGCCTGATCATGATGGCGCTGCTTTCCGAAAGCATCTCCAACGCCTCGTTCGGCATCTACATGCCGCGCTACTCGGGGACCATCTACGAGGTGCTGTCGGCGCCGGTGTCCTATGTCGAGATCGTCATCGGCTACGTCGGCGCGGCGGCGACCAAGTCGCTGATCCTCGGCGTGATCATCCTCATCACCGCGCGGCTGTTCGTCGACTACGAGATCCAGCATCCGCTGATGATGGCGCTGTTCCTGGTGCTGACGGCGGTGACCTTCTGCCTGTTCGGCTTCATCATCGGCATTTGGGCCGATGGCTGGGAGAAGCTGCAGATCGTCCCGGCGCTGATCGTCACGCCGCTGGCCTTCCTCGGCGGCAGCTTCTATTCGATCGAGATGCTGCCGCCGCTGTGGCAGAAGATCACCCTGTTCAACCCGGTGGTGTACCTGATCAGCGGCTTCCGCTGGAGCTTCTACGGCGTCTCGGACATCAGCGTCGGCATCAGCCTGGCGATGATCCTCGGCTTTCTCGCGCTGTGCCTCGTAGCGGTGTGGTGGATCTTCAAGACCGGCTATCGGCTGAAGAACTAGTCAAATCAGCGCGATTGCACCGGCCGGCCCCAGCCATGGCAGGCTGCGTTCCATCATCGGTGCGCCTGGTCCGGCTTACCGATGATGGCGGTGGTCGACATTCCCGCCGCACGCCCGGGAGCACTGGCGTGCTGCCTTAGAGCCCGTTGGGAAGGAAGCGCGTGGCGCCGGCGACGTCGTCGAGTTTCTTGATCCGCGCGGCTTTGTGGCAGGTTTCGTCGCGGGTTTCGGCCGGGCAGTAGCGCTTGAGGAAGTCGTCCAGGCTTAGGTCGGTGCCTTCGACGGTGAGTACGCGACGGTAGTATTGCCCTTCGATACCTTGGGCCTGGCGTTCGGCGGTCTTCTGCTCGTCCACCTCCAGGCGTCCGTGCAGGTCGACAGCGGGCACGCTGGCCACCGGTTCCTCTTTCGAGCAGGCAGCCAGCAACAGGCCGGCCGCAGTCAGCAGTGCGATACGAAACATATGCAGATTCCTTGGCAGGCCCCAGCCGACGGCCGGGGCTATGGAGGTCAGTCGAACAGGCGCTTGGAACGGTTGACTTCGGCCTCGCCGGCATCTTCCAGCAATGCCTTGGCGCCGGAGGTCACGTTGCGCGCCGAGTCGGCCTCGGACTGAATGACGTCGGTCTGCGCCGCCTGCTGGCGCAGCTCGGCGTCGATGTAGTCATTGGCGCGCGCGGCACGGGCCCGCTTCGCCTGCAGCGCCAGACGGCGTTCTTCGAGTTCCAGCGCGCGCAGCTCGTCCTCGAAGGATTCCTCGCGGTTGCGAAGGCGCTTCTGCTCGGCTTCCTGCACCGCTCTTTTTTCGTTGGCGCGTTGCTGGGCGACCTGTTGCGCCGCCGCACGCTCGCGTCGCGCCGCTTCCTCGCGGGCGTCGGCGCGCGCTTGCGCAGCGGCGGCTTCGCGCATGCGCTTGGCCTGCGCAGCGGCTTCGGCCTGCTTGGTCTGCTGTTCGATCTGGTGCAACTGATCGAACTGGTTGGCCGCAGCAGGAAGGGCGATGAGCAGGGCGCTGGCGGCAATCAGGGCGAGTTTCATCGGCATCACCCTTTCTGCGGTTCGGGGCAGGTGGCGTTCGGCTGGATGCGCGTTTCGTTGTTCATGGTCATCACCATCAGCGAGATTTCGCCGGCCTTGAATTCGCACGGACGACCGACCTGCGCCGAGGTGAAGATCTTGCCATTCTCCGAATAGCCGATGAGGACACCGGGTACCAGCGTGGTGTCGCTGACCAGCGAGCCAGCCATGGCACCGGCCGCACCACCGGCGACACCGCCGACGATGGCGGTATCGGTGTTGTTCTGGTTGCCGAGTGCCGCACCACCGATGGCACCGAGCAGACCGCCGACCATCATCGCTGCCTTCTTGTTCTTCTCGTTGCTGACCTTGATCTTGGTGGGGGAGACGGTGACGATCTGCACCGTCTTGGCCTCCTGCTGCGTATTGACCTGCGTGGCATCGAAGACATCGGCCTGATATTGCTCGCCGGTGCTCTGGCAACCGGTGATCAGTGTGGCGATGGCGAGCGATAGGCAGCAGCGTTTGATCATGATCGTTTTCCTTATCCCTGATCGTTTTGGTGAAATCCTTAGCGCGGCGATACATGCATGGCGCTTTGCCATCATTCTAGGCGGGAGCGGAAATCGGGGTAAACCCGCCGACCGGCCGCAATGCGCTTCCCTGCGGCGGCTCAGACGGCGGTATTGCTGGCGGTCGTCGCTTTGCTGCGACGGGTTGCCGCACTGCTGGCGGCATGATTGCGGGTCTATCGATTGCGCAAAGAAAAAAGCCCCGCGCGGCTTGCGCCGGCGGGGCTCGCATACAGCGGGTGACGCCTTACAGTCCGGCAGCGGCGCGCAGGGCGTCGGCCTTGTCGGTACGCTCCCAGGTGAAGGCGGTGAAGGTGTCGTTGCCCACCGTCATCTCGTAGGGGTTACGGCCGAAGTGGCCGTAGGCCGCAGTGGCCTGGTACATCGGGTGCAGCAGGTCGAGCATGCGGGTGATCGCGTACGGACGCAGGTCGAAGTGCTCGCGCACCAGGGCGATGATCTTGTCGTCGCCGAGCTTGCCGGTGCCGAAGGTGTTCAGCGAGATCGACGTCGGCTGGGCCACGCCGATGGCGTACGACACCTGGATCTCGCAGCGCTCGGCCAGACCGGCGGCGACGATGTTCTTCGCCACGTAGCGGCCAGCGTAGGCGGCCGAGCGGTCGACCTTGGACGGGTCCTTGCCGGAGAAGGCGCCGCCGCCGTGACGGGCCATGCCGCCGTAGGTGTCGACGATGATCTTGCGGCCGGTCAGACCGCAGTCGCCCACCGGGCCACCGATGACGAACTGGCCGGTCGGGTTGATGTGGTACTGGGTGTCCTTGTGCAGCAGTTCGGCCGGCAGGCTGTGCTTGATGATCAGCTCCATCACCGCTTCGCGCAGGTCGCTCTGCTTGACCTCCGGGTTGTGCTGGGTCGACAGCACCACGGCATCGATACCGACCACCTTGCCGTTCTCGTAGCGGCAGGTGACCTGGCTCTTGGCATCCGGGCGCAGCCACGGCAGCAGGCCGTTCTTGCGCGCCTCGGCCTGGCGCTCGACCAGCGCGTGGGAGAAGCGGATCGGTGCCGGCATCAGCACGTCGGTCTCGTTGCTGGCGTAGCCGAACATCAGGCCCTGATCGCCGGCACCCTGGTCTTCCGGCTTGGAGCGGTCGACGCCCTGGGCGATGTCCACCGACTGCTTGCCGATGATGTTGATGATGCCGCAGGTGGCACCGTCGAAACCGACTTCCGAGCTGTTGTAGCCGATGTCGACGATGACGTCGCGCACCAGCTGTTCCAGGTCGACCCAGGCCGAGGTGGTCACTTCGCCGGCGACGATCGCCACACCGGTCTTGACCAGGGTTTCGCAGGCCACGCGGGCGTGCTTGTCCTCGGCGATGATGGCGTCCAGCACTGCATCGGAGATCTGGTCGGCGATCTTGTCCGGGTGCCCTTCGGACACGGACTCGGAGGTGAAAATCGAGTATTCGCTCATCTATCGGTTCCTATTACCGGGTGTGAGTCGGTCGTCAGCGGCGGGCCGGGAAAAGTGCCGGGCCTGGATCTGAAAACCGTTCTTCAAGCCAATGTAGAGACTCTCGCCGGGCGTGAGCCCCGCGGCATCGGCCCAACGGGCCAGATCGTCCTGTTCGAAGCCCAGCCAGAGATCGCCGCAGGCCTCCCTGGCCCAGCTCTGGTTGTGGCTGCACAACTCGGTGATCAGCAGGCTGCCGCCCGCTTTCACCAGCCGTGCCAGTTGTTTGAGTGCCTCGCCGGGCGCCGCCAGGTGATGCAGCACCATGTTCAGCACCACGCAGTCGGCTGCCGGGCATTCGTCGTGCAGCGCGTCGGCCAGCTTCAGCTCGACGTTGTCCAGACCGGCCTGTTCGCAGCGGGCGCGCGCCAGTTCGAGCATCGCCGCGCTGTTGTCCAGCGCCACCACGTGACGGAAACGACTGGCCAGTTCCGGCAGGAAGCTGCCGTCGCCGGGGCCGACTTCCAGCGCGGTGGCGGTGGGTTCGAAGTTCAGCGCATCGAGCAGCGTCAGCACGCTGTCGCGGTACTGCGGCAGGCCGGCGAGCAGGTCCTGGCGGGCCTGGAAGCTGCCGGCCATGCGCGCGAAGAAGTCCTCGCTGGCGGCGCTGCGCTGCGCGTGGACGGCGGCGATGCGGGCCTGCACCTCGGTGGTCAGCTCCAGCTGATCGACTTCTTCGAGCAGCGCCGCGTGCAGTTTGCCGCCGAGGCTGTCGCCCTGCGGCAGGTTGCGCCGGTAGAAGATCGCGTTGCCTTCGCGGCGGGTGGCCAGCAATCCGGCCTGGGTCAGCACCTTCAGATGGTGACTCATGCCGGACTGGCCGATGGCGAAGATCTGCGCCAGTTCCAGTACGCCGAACGAGTCGCTGGCCAGCGCCCGCAGCACGTTCAGGCGCAGCGGATCGCCGCCGGCCTTGCACAGGGCGGCGAGCGAATCGCTGGCGTCGAAACGGATCTGGGGTATGCGCAGGCTCATAGGTCGCGCAGTCTAGTCGGTCATTTTTCGTACAGCAAGGGCAATATCAAAAAGTTTTGATATTGCCCTGCGCGGCGTAGGGTCACTCGAGCATGCGCAGCACGCCGAGCGAGCAGGACACCAGACCGAGGGCGACCAGGAAGTAGCCCGGCAGGATATCCAGCAGCCGTTGCACCAGCCCCGTGCCGGCCAGTCGACGCGAAAGCAGGCTGTAGGCGAGCAGCACGCACAGATCGATGACCGCCCAGATCGCGATCAGCGTCAGCGCCTGCGGTGCGAACGGCTGCGTGGGCAGGATGAAACCGGGCAGGAAGGCGAGGAAGAACAGGATGTCCTTGGGGTTCGACAGGCCGACCGCCATTGCCCGCCAGAAGTGATGCGTCTGGCTCCTGGCGGATTGCCGGTGGTCGCTGCCGCCGCCGCACAGGCTGTCGGCGCCGAGCCAGATCAGGTACAGCCCGCCGAGTACCTGACCCCACTCGAGCACCACTGGCTCGAAATCCAGCGCCAGGTAGATCGCCAGCAGCGCGCCGATCATCAGCACCTGCGCCGACAACACGCCGCCGAGAATCGTCCACAGCGGCCAGACGCGCCGCGCATCGGCGACCACCAGTGCGACCACCGGCCCGGGGGAGGCGATCAGCAGGGCGACCGCCGAGGCGAAGGCGAGATAGGTGGCGTTCATAGCTCGGTCACCAGGCCGAACACCCGCTGCTGCTTGCCCAGTCGCTCGGCATAGAAGCGCGGGTTGCAGATGGCGAAGGCGCGCTGGATCCAGCGGTCGCTGCCGTCGAACCGCGCATCGAAGCGACTGCGCGCGTGCACCGTGCGGCGATTGTCGATGATCAGCAGATCGCCCGGGCACAGCCGGATCGGCTCGACCACCGACCAGGCGATGGCGCGCAAACGTTCCAGCAGGGTCTGGGCGCGATTGCTGAAGGCGAGCATGAACTGCGGGTCGAAGCGCAGGAACGGCGCGTCGGGGTCGCCGTAGAGCACCGTCTGGTGCTTGTCGATGTCGATGCGCTGGTTCTTTTCGCTCGGGCCGTAGTCGGAAAGGAAGTTGTACGGCTCGTTGAGGAAGAACAGCTGCTCCTCGTAGCTCAGTCTGGCGAGGATGCGTTCCGCCGAGGCGACATAGGTGATCGCTTCCGCCTCCGGGTCCTGGCGCAGGCAGAGCAGCAGCAGGTAGTCCGGCTGGATGGCGTGGAAGGCGTTCTCGGTGTGCAGGTCCAGTTCGGTGTCGAAACTGTCGGAGGTCGCCGCGCGCGACTGTCCGCGCTGCGGGAAGAAGTTGTTGACGATCGCGCCGCCGGATTCCTGCAGGTAGCCGACCGGCTCGCCGAGCAGCACGGTCGCCTGCAGCAGCAGCCGTTCGCTGCTGTCGTCGTGCTTGTGCAGCGCCTCGCGGCTGGCCGGGGTCGGCGGAATCTCGCCGATCGGCAGGTGCCTCAGGTGCAGGAAGCCGGTCGGGTTGCCGAACAGCTTGAAGTTGAGGATCTGCGCGATCTGCTGCCGGTCCAGTCCGCCGCGCTCGATGCTGGCAGCCAGGAGGTGGTCGAAATTATTCGCGGACATGTCATCCTTCCCTGAGTTTTTCTTGATCGGGCGGTGCACTCGCTCGGACGATGCCGTTCCGAGAAGGCCCGTGGCGTCGCAGTATCGGAACGGAGCGAGGCGGTGAAAAATGGAAAAAACGACCTGCTGGGATGACTTTTACTCATGCTGCGGAGGTGCCCGGTGACGATCCGGCTGCCACCGCTGTATGCCTTGCGCGCCTTCGAGGTGGCGGCGCGCTTCGGCTCCTTCACCGAGGCGGCGCAGAGCCTGTGCATCACCCAGAGCGCCATCAGCCGGCACGTGAAGACGCTGGAACAGCAGCTCGGCTGCCAGCTGTTCGAGCGGCGCGGCTCGCGACTGGCGCTGACCGACACCGGGCGCCGGCTGGCGCAGGAGCTGAAAGTCGGGTTCGGCACCATCGAGAACGCCTGTGTCGCGGTGACCCGCCAGCGTGGCGCGTTGCGCCTGAAGGCTCCCTCGACGCTGACCATGCGCTGGCTGCTGAACACGCTGGAGGCCTTCCAGCTGGCCTATCCGCAGCAGCGCGTGCAGCTGACCAGCGCCTGGATGGACCTCGATGCGGTGGACTTCAGCAGCGAGCCGTTCGATTGCGCGATCCTCCTCGGCGACGCCGCGCTGGCCGCCGATGGCCACTGCCTGAAGCTGTTCGATGAGTGGCTGGTGCCGGTTTGCGCACCGACGTTGCTCGGCGATCAGCCGTGGGACGCCGCGCGCCTGGCGGCGGCGGAGCTGATCCACCCCTCGCGTGACCGCCGCGACTGGCGGCGCTGGCTGGCGCGGGTCGGCCTGGCCGACGCCGTGCCCTGGCAGCAGGGCAAGCTGTTCGACACCCTGGAGTTGGGTATTTCCGCGGCGGCGCAGGGCCACGGCGTGTCGATCGGCGATCTGGCGCTGGTTGGTGCCGAGCTGGCGCGCGGCACGCTGGCGCTGCCGTTCGACGCCGCGGTGCGCTCCGGCGACAGCTACTACCTGGTCTGGCCTGCCCACGGTGCGGCGCATCCGGTGCTGGCGCAGATGAAGGATTACCTGCTCGCCCATCTGCCCGATGTGCAGGCCCAGGGTGTGCGCCTGCTCGACTGAAGCCGCGGCCATTCAGTCATTGCCCCCTCTCCCGCGAAAGGGGAAAATGGCCGCCTTTTTCTACGTACACCCCGCAGGAGATCAGCGATGCCCAGCCGTCGTGAGCGAGCCAATGCCATCCGCGCACTCAGCATGGATGCCGTGCAGAAAGCCAACAGCGGCCACCCAGGTGCCCCGATGGGCATGGCGGACATCGCCGAAGTGCTCTGGCGCGACCACCTCAAGCACAGCCCGACCAACCCGCAGTGGGCCGACCGCGACCGCTTCGTGCTGTCCAACGGCCACGGCTCGATGCTGATCTACTCGCTGCTGCACCTGACCGGTTACGACTTGTCCATCGACGACCTGAAGAACTTTCGCCAGCTGCACAGCAAGACCCCGGGCCACCCCGAGTTCGGCTACACCGCCGGCGTCGAGACCACCACCGGCCCGCTGGGCCAGGGCATCGCCAACGCCGTGGGCTTCGCCCTGGCCGAGAAGATCATGGCCGCGCAGTTCAACCGTCCGGGCCACGAGATCGTCGATCACAACACCTACGTGTTCCTCGGCGATGGCTGCATGATGGAAGGCATCAGCCACGAGGTCTGCTCGCTGGCCGGTACGCTCGGGCTGAACAAGCTCACCGCGTTCTACGATGACAACGGCATCTCCATCGACGGCGAGGTGCACGGCTGGTTCACCGACGACACCCCGCGCCGCTTCGAGGCTTACGGCTGGCAGGTGATCCGCAACGTCAACGGCCACGACGCCGACGAGATCCAGATCGCCATCGAAACCGCACGCAAGAGCGACCGACCGACGCTGATCTGCTGCAAGACCATCATCGGCTTCGGCTCGCCGAACAAGCAGGGCAAGGAGGAATCCCACGGCGCTGCGCTGGGTGACGCCGAGATCGCCCTGACCCGTGAGGCGCTGGGCTGGAACCACCCGCCGTTCGAGATTCCCGCCGACATCTACGCCGAGTGGGACGCCAAGCAGAAGGGCGCCGACGCCGAGAACGAGTGGAACCAGCGCTTTGCCGCCTACGCCGCCGAGTTCCCGGAACTGGCTGCCGAGTTCAAGCGGCGCATGGCCGGTGAGCTGCCGGCCGATTTCGCCGAGAAGGCGTCGGCCTTCATCCGCGAGGTCGCCGACAAGGGCGAAACCATCGCCAGCCGCAAGGCCAGCCAGAACTGCCTGAACGCCTTCGGCCCGCTGCTGCCGGAACTGCTCGGTGGCTCGGCCGACCTCGCCGGCTCCAACCTGACCCTGTGGAAGGGCTGCAAGCCGGTGGTGGCCGAGGATGCCTCGGGCAACTACATGTATTACGGCGTGCGCGAGTTCGGTATGAGCGCGATCATGAACGGCGTCGCCCTGCACGGTGGCCTGATTCCCTACGGCGCGACCTTCCTGATGTTCATGGAATACGCGCGCAACGCGGTGCGCATGTCGGCGCTGATGAAGCAGCGTGTGCTCTACGTGTTCACCCACGACTCCATCGGCCTCGGCGAAGACGGCCCGACCCACCAGCCGATCGAGCAGCTGATCAGCCTGCGTACCACGCCGAACCTGGACACCTGGCGCCCGGCCGATACCGTCGAATCGGCGGTGGCCTGGAAGTACGCGCTCGAGCGCAAGGACGGCCCGAGCGCGCTGATCTTCTCGCGGCAGAACCTGCCGTTCCACGTGCGTGACAACGAGACCGAAGCGGCTATCGCCCGCGGCGGCTACATCCTGAAGAACTGCGTCGGCGAGCCGGAGCTGATCCTTATCGCCACCGGTTCGGAAGTCAGCCTGGCGGTTCAGGCTGCCGATAAGCTGAGCGAACAGGGCCGCAAGGTGCGCGTCGTGTCGATGCCCTGCACCAGCGTGTTCGACGCCCAGGACGCGGCCTACAAGCAGCAGGTACTGCCGGTGGAAGTTGGTGCGCGCATCGCCATCGAGGCGGCGCATGCGGACTACTGGTACAAGTACGCCGGTCTGGATGGCCGCATCATCGGCATGACCACTTACGGCGAGTCGGCCCCGGCCGGCCAGCTGTTCGAGGAGTTCGGCTTCACCGTCGACAACATCCTCGCGGTGGCCGAAGAACTGCTGGAAGACTGATATCGCGCGGTGGTGGATGGCTTCGGCCATCCACCCTACGTAAATCACCTTGTGTCGGGTGCAAAACCCGCGCAGCGGTTTTCCACCGACAGGATCGACGAATCCGATGGCCAACGCCCGTCCCTATCGCGTCGCCCTCAACGGCTACGGCCGCATCGGCCGTTGCGTGCTGCGTGCCTTCTATGAGCGCGGCGCGGCCTTCGACTTCCAGTTCGTTGCGCTCAACGACCTGGCCGACATGGCCAGCCTGGAATACCTCACCCGTTTCGACTCCACCCACGGTCGCTTTCCCGGCGAGGTAAGCGTGGTTGGCGATTGCCTGCATCTCAACGGCCACTGCGTGAAGGTGCTGCGCGAGTCGACGCCGGAGGCCATCGACTGGCGGGCGCTGGATGTCGATCTGGTACTGGAGTGCTCCGGCGCCTACACCACACGCACCGATGGCGAGCGCTTTCTCGCCGCCGGCGTGCCGCGGGTGCTGTTCTCGCAGCCGATGGCCAGTGCCGCCGACATCGATGCCACCGTGGTGATGGGCATCAATCAGCAGCAGCTGAGTGGCGCCGAACGGCTGGTATCCAACGCCTCGTGCACCACCAACTGCGGGGTGCCGCTGCTCAAGCTGCTCAACGATGCAATCGGGATCGAGTTCGCCTCGATCACCACCATCCATTCGGCGATGAACGACCAGCCGGTGATCGACGCTTACCACCACGAGGACCTGCGCCGCACGCGCTCGGCCTTCCAGTCGGTGATTCCGGTGTCCACCGGCCTGGCGCGCGGGATCGAGCGCCTGCTGCCGGAACTCTCTGGGCGGATTCAGGCCAAAGCGGTGCGAGTGCCGACGGTGAACGTCTCCTGCCTGGATATCACCCTGCAGACCGCAAGCGATACCGATGCGCAGACGATCAACCGGGTGCTGCGCCAGGCGGCCGAAGCCGGCCCGCTCAAGGGGTTGCTGGCCTACACCGAACTGCCGCATGCCAGTTGCGATTTCAATCACGACCCGCACTCGGCGATCGTCGACGGCAGCCTGACGCGGGTATCCGGGCCGCGGCTGGTGAACCTGCTGGCCTGGTTCGACAACGAATGGGGCTTCGCCAATCGCATGCTGGACGTCACCGAACATTATTTGCGCGTGGCTCATCGCGCCTAGCGAGCCGCGCCTGCAACATCGCTGCCTATCGACCTTAAGGAAGATCAACATGACCGTTTTGAAGATGACCGACCTCGACCTCGCCGGTAAGCGCGTGCTGATCCGCGAAGACCTCAACGTGCCGGTGAAGGATGGCGCGGTGAAGAGCGACGCACGCATCCTGGCGTCGCTGCCGACCATCAAGCTGGCGCTGGAGAAGGGCGCCGCGGTGCTGGTCTGCTCGCACCTGGGCCGCCCGGAAGAGGGTGTCTACAGCGAGGAAGACAGCCTCAAGCCGGTCGCCGACTACCTGAGCAAGGCGCTCGGCCGTGAGGTTCCGCTGGTCAAGGACTACCTCGACGGCGTCGAGGTCAAGCCGGGCGAGCTGGTGCTGCTGGAGAACGTACGCTTCAACAAGGGCGAGAAGAAGAACACCGACGAGCTGGCACAGAAATACGCCGCGCTGTGCGACGTCTTCGTCATGGACGCCTTCGGCACCGCGCACCGCGCCCAGGGTTCGACCCATGGCGTGGCCAAGTTCGCCAAGGTCGCCTGCGCTGGCCCGCTGCTGGCCGCCGAGCTGGACGCGCTGGGCAAGGCGCTGGACAAGCCGGCGCGGCCGATGGTCGCCATCGTCGCCGGTTCCAAGGTGTCGACCAAGCTCGACGTGCTGACATCGCTGGCCGACATCTGCGACCAGCTGATCGTCGGCGGCGGCATCGCCAACACCTTCCTCGCCGCGGCCGGCTACAAGGTTGGCAAGTCGCTGCATGAAGCCGATCTGCTCGACACCGCCAAGGCCATCGCCGCCAAGGTCGCCGTGCCGCTGCCGGTGGACGTGGTGGTCGCCAAGGAGTTCGCCGAAAGCGCCGAGGCCACGGTCAAGGCCATTGCCGACGTCGCCGACGACGACATGATCCTCGACATCGGGCCGAAGACCGCGGCGATGTTCGGCGAAATGCTCAAGGCTTCGCAGACCATCCTCTGGAACGGCCCGGTCGGCGTGTTCGAATTCGACCAGTTCGGCAACGGCACCAAGGTCTTGGCCCAGGCCATCGCCCAGAGCCCGGCGTTCTCCATCGCTGGCGGCGGCGACACCCTGGCGGCGATCGACAAGTACGGCGTGGCCGAGCAGATCTCCTATATCTCCACCGGCGGTGGCGCCTTCCTCGAGTTCGTCGAGGGCAAGGTGCTGCCGGCCGTGGAAGTGCTGGAACAGCGCGGCGCCGAGTAATCTCGGCGATCTGTCGGGCGGGCTGCGGCTTGCCCGGCAGGCAACGGCGTGGCAACCCCGGCCGGCGCCTGTGGTCTGTGTTGTGTCAGACACAAGGAAAGGGGATGCACCATGCGCTATGCCGTTCTGGCTGTTTGCTGTCTGGGGCTGGCCGGTTGCGCCGGCGACCCACCGGATACCGCCTGTGAAGTGTTCGAGCCGCCGGCAGCGAGCGGTCCCACGGCCGAACGCGACCAGCGTGTTGAGATGCAGGCCACCGGTGACCCGACGGTGACCACCCGCACCGATCTGCAGGATTGCCCCTGATTTCATTGCCAAGGAGCCGAAATGAAAGGCCTGTCGATTCTCGCCCTGGCGCTGCTGCTGGCCGGTTGTAGCCACTGGCAGTCCGGCCCGGACGCGCCATTCGTGCGCTGGAAGTGCAAAGGCCAGCAGCACATCGGCTGGCGCTACGCCGACAGCGGGAAGACCGCCATCGACCTGAAGATCGGCAACAACGAACGCATTCATACGCTCAAGCGGGAACCTGCCACCTACGGCAGTTTCTATAGCGACGGCGTGATTGCGTTCCACGACAAGGGCAACGAGGCGCTGGTCTACCGCGTGGCCGATGACGAGCTGCTGGCCCACGGCTGCAGCGCCTCGCTGATCAACCTCTAGCCGAGCGCGGCGCCTTCGATGCGAAAGCCGCGACCGGCGCTGGTAATTGGCGTGCCCGCCACTACAATGCCGCGCCCAGCGTGCCGTGCTTGAACAGCGCCGGCCACTGCGGCAGGCTTACACGATTAAACGACCCTGACCGGGAGAAAGGAAAACATGGCACTCATCAGCATGCGCCAGATGCTCGACCACGCCGCCGAGTTCGGCTACGGCGTGCCGGCCTTCAACGTCAACAACCTCGAGCAGATGCGCGCCATCATGGAAGCGGCCGACAAGACCGATTCCCCGGTGATCGTCCAGGCTTCCGCCGGTGCGCGCAAATACGCGGGTGCCCCGTTCCTGCGTCATCTGATCCTCGCCGCCATCGAAGAATTCCCGCACATCCCGGTGTGCATGCACCAGGACCATGGCACCAGCCCGGACGTCTGCCAGCGCTCGATCCAGCTCGGTTTCTCCTCGGTGATGATGGACGGCTCGCTGAAGGAAGACGGCAAGACCCCCGCCGACTATGACTACAACGTGCGCGTGACCCAGCAGACCGTGGCCTTCGCGCATGCCTGCGGCGTCTCCGTGGAAGGCGAGCTGGGTTGCCTGGGCAGCTTGGAAACCGGCATGGCCGGCGAGGAAGACGGCGTCGGCGCCGAGGGCGTGCTCGATCACAGCCAGCTGCTGACCGATCCGGAAGAAGCTGCGCAGTTCGTCAAAGCCACCAAGGTCGACGCGCTGGCCATCGCCATCGGCACCAGCCACGGCGCCTACAAGTTCACCAAGCCGCCGACCGGCGACACCCTGTCGATCCAGCGCATCAAGGAAATCCACGCGCGTATTCCCGACACCCATCTGGTGATGCACGGTTCCTCCTCGGTGCCGCAGGAGTGGCTGAAGATCATCAACCAGTACGGTGGCGAGATCGGCGAAACCTACGGCGTGCCGGTTGAGGAAATCGTCCAGGGCATCAAGTACGGCGTGCGCAAGGTCAATATCGACACCGACCTGCGCCTGGCGTCCACCGGCGCGATCCGCGAATTCATGGCGAAGAATCCGGCCGAATTCGACCCGCGCAAGTACTTTGCCAAGACCGTGGCGGCCATGCGCGACATCTGCATCGCCCGTTACGAAGCCTTCGGCACTGCCGGCAACGCCAGCAAGATCAAGCCGATCTCGCTGGAAGGCATGTTCCAGCGCTACGCCAGCGGTGAGCTGGACCCGAAGATCATCTGATCGATTCGGCCAAGAAAAAAGCCCGCACAAGTGCGGGCTTTTTCATGTCTGGTGTTCGGCGGGTTACGCGCTGCGGGCGCGCTCAGCTGGCCAGCAACTGCTGGATCTGGCTGCGCAGCGAATCCAGCGAAAACGGTTTGGCCAGCACCGGCGCGGCGCGCGCCAGGTCGCTACCGGACTCATAGATCTCGATCGGATAGCCGCTGATGAAGATCACTTTCAGGTCCGGGCGCAGCTTCAGCGCGGGCTCAGCGATCATCACTCCGGACACGCCGTCCGGCAGCCGGTAATCGCTGATCAGCAGGTCGAGGCGCGGCTTGGTCGCCAGAATCTCGAAGGCGCGGGCGGCGCTATCGGCCTGCAGCACCTGATAGCCCTCGCCGGCCAGGTACTCGGACAACAGAAAGAGAATGTGCGGCTCGTCTTCGACGAGCAGGACGACGTTGCTGGGGACAGGTTGCATCGGCGCAATTCTCGGAGTTTTTCATGACAGTTGCGATATCGGCGCGGTGTCTGGCTAACGCAGCGCCATGAGCTTGGAGCAGGACCGCCCTGGCAAGTTCAGCGATCAGCGTACGGTCGTCAACCGCTACCTTGGTGCCCCCTGCCGGTGCGAGGTCTGGCCGCGAGGTGCCGACGCGGCTAGGCTCAGGCTTTTGCGGAGAGCTGCGATGAGCGAACCCGAACCGCTGCAAACCATTGCCGAGCGCACCCTCGATCACTACCGGCAGAGCGCCGAGGCGTTCCGCGCCGGCACGCGCGACCATGATGTCAGCCAGAACATCGCCGCCTTGCTGAAACATATCCATGCGCCGTCGCCGCTGCGCATCCTCGATCTCGGCTGCGGCCCCGGGCGCGATCTGAAGACCTTCGCCGCGCTTGGGCATGTCGCCGTGGGGCTGGACGGTGCCGAGCCCTTCGTCGCGATGGCGCGGGCCGACAGCGGTTGTGAAGTCTGGCATCAGGATCTGCTGCGCCTGGAGCTGCCGGATGCGGCATTCGACGGCATCTTCGCCAATGCCGTGCTGTTCCACCTGCCCAGTCGCGAACTACCGCGGGTGCTGCGCCAGCTGTACGCGACGCTTAAGCCGGGCGGGGTGTTGTTCTGCTCCAATCCACGGGGGAACAACGAGGAGGGCTGGAGCGGCGGCCGTTACGGTTGCTGGTACGACTGGCCGACCTGGCGTGCGCAGCTGTGCGCGGCGGGCTTCGAGGAACTGGAGCATTTCTACCGCCCCAGCGGCTTGCCGCGTGCGCAGCAGCCGTGGCTGGCGAGCGTCTGGCGCAAGCCTGCGGCCGACCGATGAGTCACGCAGAATGCAAGCTGCAAGCCAGGCGATCATGCGTAATGCAAGATCACTGTATTCGGTGTATTTATATAAGTATCTGATTTTAAAAAAATAAATCGCTGTTTGTGGGTTGGCATGAACACTGCTCGTGTTTCGGGTGCTGGAACTTTTTACCGGAGCAGAACAATGAATGCAGCCCAACGTTTTCTTACTGCCGCGTTTCCCGAATTCGAAGTGCTCACCGCTCCCCGCCCGGATGGTGGCTTGCTGCTGACCCTACGCAACGACGATCGGACCATCATCAAGCGCGCCCTTTCCAAGGGACAGACCCAGGCGGATATCCAGTTGCAGTGGGTGGTCAGCTCGATCCGCCGTGATCTCGCACTGGAAGCGGGAATGTCTCCGGCCATCGCCCATCTGCAGAGCCAGAGCCGCACGGCGCTGCCGACCTACGAATACGCCTGAGGACGCGCCGGGCCGGTTCCGCAAGCGGCGCCGCCCGGCACCGACCGCGCCGCAGAGCCGGGCGTCGTATCACCGTCACGAGAGGAAAGCCTGATGAATGCCATCGACCTGCTGATCCAGGATCACGAGCGCGTGAAGGACATCCTGACGCGCCTGACCGAATCCACCGAGCGTGCGGTCAAGACCCGTACCGAGCTGCTGCACAAGCTGGAAATGGAAGTCACCATCCATACCCAGCTGGAAGAACAGATTCTCTACCCCGCCTACAAGGATGCCGGCGCGAAGGAAGAGTTGAAGATGTATTACGAGGCCAAGGAGGAGCATCGCGCGGTGGATTCGCTGGTGCTGCCTGACCTCAAGGCCACCGATCCGGCAAGCGTGGAGTTCTCCGGGCGCGCCAAGGTGTGCAAGGAGCTGCTCGAACATCACCTCGAGGAAGAGGAATCGGAGATGTTCCCGCAGGCGCGTGAAATGTTCGACGCGGCCCAGCTGGAAGACATGGGCAAGCAAATGGAGGCGCTGCGTTCGCGCATGAAGAAGGAGTTCGCCGCCAAGCAGGCGGCCTGAGGTCTCGTCAGAGCGCCGTGCTCCGCCCGCTCATGAGGCTGACGGAGCACGCTGTCCGTACTGCTGGCGCGCTGGCAATCGGCGCGCGCGGTTGCCGCTGTGGAAACTGCCATGGCAGCGGCACTCTTGGCCGCAACGGCGGTCTATCTCCCGTGAATCTGACGATTCCAGAACTTGCCGGCCCGCCGCCGGTTCACCCGAAGGAGGTTATCCATGCGTCTCACCTATCTATTGCCCCCGCTGCTCGGTCTGCTGCTGGTTGGCTGTGGCGAAGACAAGCAGTCCGAACCCACTCCGCCGCCGGCGACCACCGAGCAGCCTGCCGCGCCTTCGACTGCGCCGGCTCCGACTCCAGAGCCGACTCCGGCTCCGACCCCTGCTCCGGAAACCGGGACGGGCACCGGCACCACTGGCGACACCACTACGCCGCCGGCCGGTGGCAGCACCAGCTCGCAGTGAGCCGATTGGTTGCGGGAGCGCAGGCTCCCGCAACCAATGCGATGCGATGCCACGGAGATCACGATGAAGCCAACAACGCTACTGCTGTGCTGTGCCCTCGGTCTGCTGCTCGGTTGTTCGCCGGAAGACGAGCAGGACTCCGCGCTGGATAACGTCGAGGAAAACGCGCAGGAGTATCACAACACCGCGACCGATCCCGCCGGCCCCGGCGAGGTGTCGCCGCCATCGACGCCGCCAGCCGAATAAACGCCTCGCCTCAGACGCACTGTCCGGCTGCGTGGCCGGAGGCCCAGGCCCACTGGAAGTTGAAGCCACCGAGGTGGCCGGTTACGTCCAGCACTTCGCCGACGAAATACAACCCCGCCGACTTCTGCGATTCCATCGTCTTGGATGACACCTCGCGCGTGTCGACGCCACCCAGCGTGACTTCGGCGGTGCGATAGCCCTCGGTGCCCGCCGGCACCAGTTGCCAGTCGCCCAGCCGCGCCGCCACGCTTTTCAGTTCGGCAGGTGTGTACTGCTTGAGCGGTTTGGAAGCGAACCACAGCTCGCAGAGCAGCGTCGCCATCTTGCGGGTGAACACCTCGCCCAGCAGCGTCTTCAACTCGATATTCGGTCGTGCCGTCTGCTCGTCGAGCAACCACTGCTCGGCATCGCGCTCGGGTAGCAGGTCGATCGCCAGCGCCTCGCCGGCCTGCCAGTAGGAAGAGATCTGCAGCATCGCCGGGCCGCTCAGGCCGCGGTGGGTGAACAGCAGGTTCTCGTGAAAGCTCTGCCCATTGCAGCTTACCCGGCAATCGACCGACGTCCCCGACAGCTCGCCGCACAGCGCCTTGAGCGCCGGCTCGGTGATGGTGAAAGGCACCAGGCCGGCACGCGTCGGCAGCACGGTGTGGCCGAACTGGCGGGCAACCTGATAGCCGAACCCGCTGGCGCCCAGCGTCGGGATCGACAGGCCACCGGTGGCGATCACCAGCGACTGGCAGTGCAGCGCGCCGAGGCCGGTTTCCAGCGCATAGCCCTGTGCGGTTTTCTCGATCGCCTGCACCGCCGTGTTCAGGTGCAGCTCGACACCGGCATCGCTGCACTCGGCGAGCAGCATCTCGAGAATGTCGCTGGACTTGTTATCGCAGAACAGCTGGCCGAGTTTCTTCTCGTGGTATGGCACGCCGTGGCGTGCGACCAGCTCGAGAAAATCCCACTGTGTGTAGCGCGCCAGCGCCGATTTGCAGAAGTGCGGATTGTTGGAGAGGAAGTTCGCCGGCTCGGTGTACAGGTTGGTGAAGTTGCAACGTCCGCCGCCGGACATGAGGATCTTCTTGCCGGCCTTGTTGGCGTGATCGAGCAGCAGCACCTGGCGGCCGCGCCGCGCGGCGCTGAATGCGCACATCAGGCCGGCGGCGCCGGCGCCGATGATGATGACCTCAGTAGTTCGCACGGCTTGCCCTCGTTCGCGAAAAGGCGCGCATCTTACCGTGCCGGCGGCGTTACGGCTGCCCGGCGGGCGGGGCGCTGCCCAGCTTGAGCAGGTGCACCGCCATGCTGCGCAGCGGCGCCAGCTGCCGGCTGATCAGGCCGAGCTGGGTCTGCACCAGACGATGGCCGTCGTCGATATCTTCCGGTAGCTGTTCGAGTTGCTGCGCCAGCGCTTCTTCCGCGTCGCTGTGGATGGTCGGTGCGCGGCCGTCGCGCAGCGCCGCGGCCAGCTCGTCGAGGCTCTGTGCCAGACGCTCGGCGGCGTCTTCGAGCAGCGCGTCGCTGGCGTCGTCCGGCAGCGTTTCGCGATGCGCGCCGAGGCCGGACAGGTAGCTGAGCAGGGTGTGCGAGAGCACCAGGAAGCGGAAGCCGCTCTCGGCGTCGCGGCGAAAGTGCCCCGGCTCCAGCAGCATGTTCGACAGGGTGGTGGATAGCGCCGCGTCGGCGTTGTGCGCGTTACGCCGCGCCAGCCGGTAGGCCAGGTCGTCGCGCTTGCCGCTTTCGTACTGGCGCATGATCTGCCGTAGGTAGTCGGCGTTGCAGCTCAGCGTGTTGGCCACCATCTGGTTCAGCCGACGGCCCTGCCAGTCCGGCAGGATCAGGAACACCGCCGCCGCCGCGATGGCGCTGCCCAGCAGGGTGTCGAACAGCCGCGGCCAGATCAGGCCGTAGCCGTCGCCGATCTGGTTGAAGCAGAACAGCACCAGGAGGGTGATCGCCGCGGTCGCCAGGGTGTAGCGCGTGCTACGGGTGGCGAAGAACACCACGCCGGCGATGACCGCAAACAGTGCCTGCATCTGGGTGCCGGGAAACAGATCGAACAGCGCCCAGCCCGCCAGCAGGCCGAGCACCGTGCCGCTGACCCGCTGTACTAGCTTGATGCGCGTCGCGCCGTAGTTGGGCTGGCAGACGAACACGGTGGTCAGCAACACCCAGTAGCCCTGCTCGGGGTGAATCGCGTGCAGTACCGCATAGCCGCAGACCAGCGCGATGCTCATGCGCAGCGCATGGCGGAACAGCAGCGAGGTGGGCGTCAGCTGCAGGCGCACGCGGCTGAGTGCTTCGCCCAGTGTCTGCGGCTGGCGGTCGAGCAGGCTGCTGTCCTGCTCGCCGGCCAGGGAGTCGGGATTGCTGGCGCTGGCGAGCTGGCGCTGCATGGTCGAGAGGTTGCCGGACAGCGCGCGCAGCGAGCGCAGCAGCCCGCGCCAGGCTGGGTTCTGCTGCGCGCGCAGATGATCCAGCGACGCCTGCAGGTCGTCGAGCGCCTGGGCGTTGGCTTCACTGTAGTGGAACGCCTGACGCAGCTGGATAGCGGTGCCGAGTTCGGCGCAGGCGCTGGCCTGCAGGCGCAGCAGGCGCTGGCAGCGGAACAGCACGTCACTGTGGAAGAACGCCTCGGCGAGCGCCTGATAGGGATAGTGCGAGGAGCTGACGCGCTCGTGCAGGTCCTGGGCGAGGAAATACAGCTTCAGGTAGTGGCTGATCCGCGTGCCCGGGCGGCCGCCGCCCAGGCGGTGCAGCAGGGTTTCCTTGGCGGCGTTGAGCGCGCTGACCACCCGGCCGTTCTGCTGTGCCAGCTGCAGCCGCCGCTCTTCCACGTCGAGCGAGCGAATTGGCTCGAACAGCGCGGCCTTGAGCTTGAAGTACTGTCCCAGCTCGCGATACAGCCGCGCCAGGCTCTGCTGTACCGGCTGGTGGGTGAACAGCGCATCCCAGAGCACCGAGAGCAGACCGTACCAGGCGGCGCCGGCGAGCAGCAGCAGCGGATCGCGCCAGAAGTTGAGGCTGGCACCGTCACGCTGGTCGGCGGCGATCATGCTGTAGATCGACAGGATCAGCGTGGCCTGGGCGATGGTTGCGTAGCGTTCGCCGAGCGCGCCGAGCATCACCAGCACGAACGTCGAGACCGCCAGCCCGAGCGCGAACAGCCAGGGGTAGGGAAACAGCAGTTCCACCGAGACCGATGCCACGCTGAAGCACAACAGGGTGGCCAGCAGCGCGCCCAGGCGTCCGCGCCAGCTGTCGTCGGTTTCCGCCAAGGCGCTGGCGATGATGCCGAGGAACAGCGGGATCACCAGCGCCGGCTGCCCGAGCCAGCTGCTCAGGCCCATGCTCCCGGCCAGCGCGATCAGCACCCGCAGGCTGTAGCCGAACTTCTCCAGCGCCCAGAGGCGACGCAGCGAATGACGGAGCGAGGCGGTCGGCATGTAAAGGTCGGCCTTGATGGAAGATTGGGCATCGAATCGCCGCCCGGTGCGGGCGGCCGTTCGCAACGCAAAGTTATACCGCCGCGCCGGTCACGTACCACCGCGCAGGCATCTTTCTGTTTACCGTCGCACCGAGCGATCTACCGCCGGGATCGGTAACCGGTTCTAGAGCAGCCTGACCTTCAGCGAACGTCCCTTGATGCGTCCTTCGTTCAGACGCTTGAGTGCCTGCCTGGCCACCCCGCGCTCGACCGCGACGAAGGCCTGGAAGTCGAACAGCGCGATCTTGCCGACCTGGCTGCCGGCGATGCCCGCTTCGCCGGTCAGCGCGCCGAGGATGTCACCTGGGCGCAGCTTGTCCTTGCGGCCGGCGGCGATGCACAGCGTCACCATCGGTGGCTGCAGCGGCTCGCCGGCCTTGGCCTTCAGGCTATCGAACGGCTGCCAGTTCAACGGCGCCTGCTGCAGCTTCTCGATGGCCTGGGCGCGATGCGCTTCGGCCGGCGCCACCAGACTGACCGCCAGGCCGCGATTGCCGGCACGCCCGGTACGGCCGATGCGATGCACGTGAATCTCCGCATCGCGCGCCAGTTCGACGTTGATCACCATGTCCAGCGCGTCGATGTCCAGCCCGCGTGCCGCCACGTCGGTGGCGACCAGCACCGACAGGCTGCGGTTGGCGAACATGGCCAGGACCTGATCGCGGTCGCGCTGCTCCAGATCGCCGTGCAGTGCCATCGCCGAGATGCCGCGCGCGCCGAGGTAGTCCACCACGTCCTGGCACTGCTGCTTGGTGAAGCAGAACGCCACGCAGCTCTGCGGGCGGAAACTGGCGAGCACGCGCAGCACGGCCTCCAGGCGCTGCTCGGCGTCGATCTCGTAGAAGCGCTGCTCGATCTGCACATCGTCATGCAGCGCGGCGACCTTCACCGACTGCGGATCGCGCATGAAGGTTGTCGCCAGCTGCTGGATGCCGGCCGGGTAGGTGGCCGAGAACAGCAGGGTCTGCCGTCGCGCGGGCGTCTGCGCGATGACCTCGGCGATGGCGTCGTAGAAGCCCATGTCGAGCATGCGGTCGGCTTCGTCGAGTACCAGCGTGTTGAGTCCGTCGAGGCTCAGCGTGCCCTTCTTCAGATGCTCCTGCACCCGCCCAGGGGTGCCGACGATGACGTGCGCGCCATGCTCCAGCGAAGCGATCTGCGGGCCGATGGATACGC
The DNA here is from genome assembly GCF_056336065.1 of Stutzerimonas sp. 21-1. Taxonomy (NCBI): domain Bacteria; kingdom Pseudomonadati; phylum Pseudomonadota; class Gammaproteobacteria; order Pseudomonadales; family Pseudomonadaceae; genus Stutzerimonas; species Stutzerimonas sp. 21-1. The sequence goes on from NZ_CM150500.1 coordinate 376,459, forward strand.
CGCCGCAGAGCGTGAGGATCTTGATGTTGTCCGCGGCCCGGGCGAGCCGGCGCAGTTCCTTGGCGACCTGGTCGGCCAGCTCGCGGGTCGGGCACAGCACCAGCGCCTGACAGCCGAAGTAGCGCGGGTTGAGCGGCTCCAGCAGGGCGATGCCGAAGGCAGCGGTCTTGCCGCTGCCGGTCTTGGCCTGGGCGATCAGGTCGCGGCCCTTGAGCATGTCCGGCAGACTCTGCGCCTGAATCGGCGTCATCTCGGTGTAGCCGAGCGCGGCGAGGTTGGCCAGAGTGGCGGCGGAAAGGGGCAGTGAGGAAAAGTCGGTACTGGGCACGGCGGGAGTCTTCGCAAGGGAGGCGGACGCCAGTCTATCAGGCAGCCGGTACGGGCGCCGCACCGCGCCGGCCGGGTTACGCATATGGCTGGCGAAACGTTCTGAAAGCTATACGAGCGGAACCCCACAGGGTGCTGTTGATCGAAAATTGCTCATTTCCACATTGAGGAGGTCGTTTTGTCCCGCGCTTTGTTCTTTCTCGGATTGTTTGCACTGCCAGCCCTGGCAGACGAGCCAGCCCTGTATGGCCGCTATGAGCACATCAGGATCGAAGAACTCGGCAAGACCCTGCCGGCCAAGATGGATACGGGCGCCATGACGGCGTCCCTGTCGGCCCGCGACATCGAGCAGTTTCAGCGTGATGGCGAGGACTGGGTACGTTTCCGCCTGGCGGTCGATGGTGCCGATGACACCCTTTACGAGCAGCGCATGTTGGGTATCAGCCGGATCAAGACGCGCGCGGAGGAGGGGAGTGCGGTCGATCCCGAGCGCGAACCGCCCCGTGCCGAGCGGCCGATCATTGGCATGCAGCTGTGTATCGGCGATCAGCTGCGCGAGGCCGAGGTGAACCTGACGGACCGCACCCACTTCAGCTATCCCTTGCTGATCGGTACCGACCTCATTCGCGACCTGCGCGCCGCGATCAATCCGGCAGACCGGTACACGGCAGGTCGCCCAACCTGCTGATCCGGCACGCGGAGCTTGCGCACCGCTGGACGCCGCGCCGGAGCTGGACGGGTCCGCGCGACTCTGGCTGGTGCACGTACCGCTTCACGCTGCTTTTTTCGGCAGTGGGCGGTGTTGGGCATGGCCCGCCCAAGCAAAGTTCTTTTCCCGCGCGACGTGTGCTGCCAATCACAGGTGTCTATTTATTATCTGCAAAGAGTTTAAGCAAAAGGGAAGAATGCTTGCGTTTTGTGAAAAGTATATGTCGGCTTTATTAATCTATGGCTGGGTGTCAAGTTAAACCGTTGATTATTAGGCAAAGTATTTTGCCATTATTAGCTTCAAATTATTGAGTTGAAATTTGCACGCTCTGGACGCCTGATTTTCGCGACTGGCGAGTCAGTTTCGTGACTGGTGGGTTCATGTTTCAAGATGTTTCGGTGGGGTGTGCATCGGCTTTAACCCGGGGGTCAGGCTCCGGGGGGAGGTGCGACGTCAGGTGTGCCTGGCTGCTGCTTTTGCCTGTGCGAAGGAGCTTCGCTACGTCTGCGCTGTTTCGCTCGTCCTACTAAAGTCGGGGCTTTCATTGGCGAAGCCTCCTTTGTTAGATTCAGCAATGTGGATTCCATTCCCTTGCAATAATAATAAGATGGAGAACGCGTCAATGGCTGACAACAATAACGAAAACGCTGCTGCGTACTGGAAGGCGAATGTTCGCCTTATAGTATGGAGCTTGGTGGCATGGGCTTTCGCGGCCTATGGGCTGGGCATCGTCCTGCGTCCGATGTTAATGGGCATTCACATCGGGGGTGCGGATATAGGCTTCTGGTTTGCTCAACAAGGCTCGATTATCACGTTCCTTTTGATCATCTTTCACTACGCGTGGCGGATGAACAAACTGGACAAAGAATTCGGCGTTGAGGAGTAACCCATGAGCCAGTACTGGATAAACATGCTGTTCGTGGGCGCGTCATTCGCCCTCTATTTCGGTATCGCGGCTTGGGCCCGTGCCGGTTCCGCCAAGGAGTTCTATGTCGCCGGTGGTGGCGTCCATCCCGTAACCAACGGTATGGCGACCGCGGCGGACTGGATGTCCGCGGCATCCTTCATTTCCATGGCGGGTATCATCGCCTTCGGTGGCTACAACACCTCCGTCTACCTGATGGGCTGGACCGGTGGTTATGTGCTGCTGGCGATGCTGCTGGCGCCCTACCTGCGCAAGTTCGGCAAGTTCACGGTACCGGATTTCATCGGTGACCGGTTCTACAGCCGTGGTGCGCGCCTGGTAGCGGTACTCTGCCTGCTGCTGATCTCTCTGACCTACGTAATCGGCCAGATGGCTGGTGCTGGTATTGCCTTCTCGCGCTTCCTGGAGTTGAGCAACGAAGCCGGTATCTGGATCGCTGCAGCGGTCGTGTTCGTCTACGCGGTATTCGGCGGCATGAAGGGCATCACCTACACCCAGGTGGCGCAGTACGTCGTGCTGATCATTGCCTATACCATCCCGGCGGTGTTCATCGCCTTCCAGCTGACCGGCAACCCGATTCCGTCGCTGGGCATGATCGGCAATGACGTCGAGACCGGCCTGCCGCTGCTGCAGAAACTGGATGCCGTGGTAACGGACCTGGGCTTTGCGGCCTACACCGCCGACACCGACAACCGGCTGAACATGATCCTGTTCACCCTGTCGCTGATGATCGGTACTGCAGGTCTGCCGCACGTGATCATCCGCTTCTTCACCGTACCGAAGGTGGCTGATGCGCGCTGGTCGGCTGGCTGGACGCTGATCTTCATCGCCCTGCTGTACCTCACGGCTCCGGCGGTGGCCTCGATGGCTCGTCTGAACCTGGTAGATACCGTTTATCCGGATGGTCCGAAAGGACAGGCGATCCTCTATGAAGAGCGCCCGAACTGGATCAACACCTGGGAAGATACCGGTCTGATCAAGTGGGAAGACAAGAACAGCGATGGTCGGATCCAGATGTACAACGACGCCAACGCTGCCTTCGCTCCGACTGCGCAGGAGCGCGGCTGGAACGGCAACGAGCTGACCGTCAACAACGACATCATCGTGCTGGCCAACCCGGAAATCGCCAACCTGCCGGGCTGGGTCGTCGGTCTGATCGCTGCGGGTGCTATCGCTGCTGCGCTGTCCACAGCGGCGGGGCTGCTGCTGGCGATCTCCTCGGCGTTCAGTCATGACCTGATCAAGACGTTGATCAATCCGAAAATCAGCGAGAAGAACGAGATGATTGCCGCTCGCCTCTCGATGACCGGTGCGATCATCCTGGCTACTTGGCTGGGTCTGAACCCGCCGGGCTTCGCGGCACAGGTGGTGGCGCTGGCGTTCGGTCTAGCGGCATCCAGCCTGTTCCCGGCGCTGATGATGGGGATCTTCTCCAAGCGCGTGAACAGCAAAGGTGCGGTTGCGGGGATGCTGGTCGGTGTGGTGAGCACCGCCGTGTACATCTTCCTGTATCTGGGCTGGTTCTTTATCCCAGGCACCAACACCTTCGCCAACGTGCCGGCTGAGTGGATGTTCGGTATTTCCCCGCAGGCCTTCGGTGCCGTCGGTGCGATCCTGAACTTCGCCGTTGCCTACGCCGTATCGATGGCTACCGAGGCTCCGCCGCGGGAGATCCAGGATCTGGTCGAAAGCGTTCGCACACCGAAGGGTGCTGGCGCAGCGATTGGCCACTAAACGATAATGCGGCCGGACGTCAGCGCGGCTGACGCGAGGTTGAAGTAAGAATCGGGCTTCCATCTGGAAGCCCGATTTTTTTGAGGAAGTGATCTATGTTCTGGCATCTCATCGCAGCAGCGGCTGCCGCCCTGGCGGGTGCAGGGATTGCGTTAGTACTGCGCTCCCTGTCCGGCAAGCGGTTGCCTATGTGGATCATCCCGGTGTTCGCCGGGCTGGGCATGTTCGGCTACACGATCTACTACGAGTACACCTGGTTCGAGACGTCGCAGGCCCGCCTGCCGCAGGGTTCTGTGGTGATATCCAGCGAGGAGGGCCACATGCTGTGGCGCCCCTGGACGCTGCTGTTCCCTATGCCGCTGGCCTACACAGTGCTCGACAGTACCAACGTGCAGATCCAGGACGTCGCGCAGGGACGCCTGGCCCGGTTCGTTCTGTATCGCTTCGAGAAGCAGCACCTGATCTCCACGGTGAAAAGCGGCAAATACCAATTACTCTGCAACGAGAAGGCGATGTTCCGGCTCAACGATGCCGGCGAGGCCAAGATGGAAACCCTGACCGAACTGGAAACGGACGCCCCGCTTTACCAGGCCATCTGCACCCGGCCATAGATTTCCCTGTCCTCGCACGAGCGGCAGCCGTGCCGCTTGCGGCGAGGTGCGTACATCGGCGTGGCGCAGGGGGCTGGCGAGCGAGCCGGCGTGGTCGCCCGGACGCAGGTGAGATCAGAGAGAGTGCCGCGCGACCTGCTGCGAGCGCTTCCAGCAGCGGACGCGCCGAGCCAGCTCATCGATGCGTTCGATACCCAGGCGACGGGCGCGGCTCATCAGGATCAAGGCGATCTGCGCCGTGGCCAGTGCATCGGCGGAGGCATGGTGGCGCTGCGGAATATCGATATGGAAATACTGCAGCCAGTGATCGAGTCCGCCACGGTGAATCATCGCGTGCGGGAACAGCATCGGCGCCAGGTCGGCCACGTCGAGAAAGGTATTTTGCAGGGTGTAGCCCAGATCTTTTTTTAGCGCACGACCCAGCATGCGCTCATCGAAGGGCGCGTGAAATGCAAGGATCACGCTGTCACCGGCGAACTCCATGAAACTGAGCAGCGCATCGGCTGGCGGCAGACCACTGGCCAGCTCGCTGGGCGCGATGCCGTGAATCAGCACGCTTTCGCTGAACTTGATCTGCCGGTTGAGTGTGCACTCGAACTGCTGGGAGAAATCGATCGCCGCGTTTTCGATGGTCACGGCGCCGATGGAAATGACCAGATCGCGCTTGAGGTGCAGACCGGTGGTTTCGAGGTCGAGCACCACCATGCGCTGTTCGCGCAGCGGGGTTCCGTCCGGCGCGGCGGGGCGCTTCAGTTTGGCCAGGCGTTGCTGCTGATCGAGCGTGAGCTTCGGCCCGCGCGGGTGGAACCAGGTCATTTTCATCTCGGATCTACAACTGATAGCGCACGGCCAGGCTCGTCTGCAGACGCTGGGCCTGGCGGAACGATTCGCGCAGGATACGGCGGTCGAGTGCGTTGAGCGTATCCGGGTCGAGCCGGTTGGAATAGGGCGCCTCGTCGCGCGCCTGTTGCTGGTGATGCTGCATGCGGGTCTGCTGGATGAAGTGGTAGGCCTCTTCGTAGGCGGCGCCATCCTTGGCGTCGATGATGCCTTTCTCGACCAGGCGGCGCAGGCGCTCGAGCGTGTTGCACTCGCCGATTCCGTTGGCCAGCGCCAGAAGCCGGGCGCCGTCGACGAAGGGAGTCAATCCCTGGACCTTGAGGTCGAGTGTGTCTTTGCCATCGCCTTTGCGCGCCAGCACGAAATCGCGGAAGCGGCCCACCGGCGGGCGGTGACGCAGGGCGTTGTCGGCCATCATGCGCTGGAAGATGCGATTGTCCGCCACTTCGGCAAGCAGATCCTGACGCAGTTGTTCGCAGCCTTCCTGCGGACCCCAGACCGCACGCAGGTCGAAGAAGATGGTGCTGCTGAGCAGATTTTCCGGCGTCGCTTCGCGCACGAATGCGCTGAAGCGCCGCCCCCACTCCTGGCGTGACAGGCACAGCTCAGGGTTGCCGGCCATGATGTTGCCGCGGCACAGGGTGAAACCGCAGGTGTCCAGGTCACGGTTGATGCGTTCGGCCAGCGGCAGCAGCCGTCCGCGCCGAAGAGCGGCCTCGGCGGCGTCGGTCGCTTCGAAGAGGATGCCGTTGTCCTGGTCAGTGTGCAGGGTCTGCTCGCGGCGACCTTCGCTGCCGAAGCACAGCCAGGTGAATGGCACGCCCGGGTCGCCCATATCGCGGATGGCCAGCTCGATCACCCGGCGCACGGTGTGGTCGTTGAGCAGCGTGATGATGTGGGTGATCTGCGTCGAGGAAGCGCCATGCGCGAGCATGTTGTCGACCAGCTGCTTGATGCGGCCGCGGATCGCCACCAGCGCTTCGACCCGGTCGGCGTGACCGATGGTCTGCGCCAGGTGCACCAGATCGACGCGCTGCAGGGAGAACAGGTCGCGTTCGGAAATCACGCCCACTAGCTGGCCGTTGTCAACCACGCAGACATGGGCGATGTGGCGCTCGGTCATGGCGATGGCGGCGTCGAAAGCGGTCGCTTCCGGTGGCAGGTGGAACGGTTCGTGGGTCATGTAGCAGGAGATCGCCGCGCTCAGCTCGCCGGCCTCGGCGCCGATCACGCGACGCAGGTCGCGCAGCGTGAAGATGCCCAGCGGACGTTGCTGTTCGTCGACGATGACGATGCTGCCGACGTTGTTCTGCTGCATCAGTGCCACGGCCTCGCGCAGTGGCAGGTCCGGCAGGCAGGCGACCGGATGGTGCACGGCAAGCTCGCCGATGCTGGTTTCCAGCGAGTAGTTCTCGCCCAGGGTCTCGACGGCGCGCATCTGCGCCTGCTGGTTGACCAGGTCGAGCAGGCTACTGACGCCGCGGATAGCGAAATCGCGGAAGGGACTGGAGATCGAGATCAGCTGCACGAAGGCCGGCTTGTTCAGCAGAAGACAGAAGGTGTCCTCGGCGGCCAGGTGCGCGGTGCGCGTGGCGCGCTCGCCCATCAAGGCGGCCATCGGGAAGCACTCGCCGACGATCACTTCGAAGGTGGTTTCGCTGCCACGCTTGGCGCCGTGCGGGCGCTGTCCGTGCACGCGGCCCTGCTTGACGATGTAGAAGTGCTGCACCACGCCGTCGTCGGGCGAGATGATGTGCTCGCCGGCGGCGTAGAAGCGCAGCTCGCAGTTCTCCACCAAGTAGGCGAGGTGGGCCTTTTCCATCAGGTTGAACGGTGGGAACTTGCGCAGGAACTCCATGGTGCCGTGGATGTTCTGCAAGACGGCGGTCTTGCCGGCGGCGGCGAGGGCGTCAGCTGTGCTCATGGCGGGATTCCGTTTTTGTTCATGTTCGGCTGCGGCCGGACTCGGGCACATTGGACGTAAGTCTAGTCAGCCGACGGTGTGGGCGGACTGATCGGGATCAGCGTAGGGGCGGGGACTCCGCCTCGGCTGCAGCGGTGCATCGCGTCCGCTGGCGCAAAAAAAATGCCAGTCAGCGGGGCTGACTGGCATTGGATCGGTCGGCGGCGAGCTTATTCTCCGCCGCGGTGGATCAGAACAGCACGCGGCTGCGGATGGTGCCGTTGACCTGTTGCAGTTTCTCCAGCGCGAGGTCGGAGTATTCCTTGTCGACGTCGATCACCACGTAGCCGACCTTCTCGTTGGTCTGCAGGAACTGGCCGGCGATGTTGATGCCGTTGTCGGCGAAGACCTTGTTGATCTCGCTCATCACGCCCGGGATGTTCTGGTGGATGTGCAGCAGGCGGTGCTTGCCCGGATGCGACGGCAGCGCCACTTCGGGGAAGTTGACCGAGGAGACGGAGGTGCCGTTGTCGCTGTAGCGCACCAGCTTCTCGGCAACTTCCAGGCCGATATTGGCCTGCGCCTCGGCGGTGGAGCCGCCGATGTGCGGGGTGAGGATCACGCGATCCAGGCCGCGCAGCGGGCTGACGAACTCTTCATCGTTGGACTTGGGCTCGACCGGGAATACATCGATGGCGGCGCCGATCAGGTGTTCGTCCTTGATCGCGGCGGCCAGGTGATCCAGCTCGACCACGGTGCCACGGGCGGCGTTGATCAGGATGCTGCCCTTCTTCATGGCGCGGATTTCTTTCTCGCCGATCATCCACTGAGTGGACGGCAGCTCCGGCACGTGCAGCGAGACGATGTCGCACATGCCCAGCAGGTCGTACAGCGAACCGATCTGCGTGGCATTGCCCAGCGGCAGCTTGGCGACCACGTCATAGAAGAACACCTGCATGCCCAGCGCTTCGGCCAGGACCGACAGCTGGGTCCCGATGGAACCGTAGCCGATGATGCCGAGCTTCTTGCCGCGGATCTCGAAGGAGTTGGCGGCGGACTTGATCCAGCCCCCACGCTGGCACGCGGCGTTCTTCTCCGGGATGCCGCGCAGTAGCAGGATGGCTTCGGCGAGCACCAGCTCGGCTACCGAGCGGGTGTTGGAGTAGGGCGCATTGAAGACCGCGATGCCACGCTCGCGGGCGGCATTGAGGTCGACCTGGTTGGTGCCGATGCAGAAGCAGCCGACGGCGATCAGCTTCTTGGCGGCCTCGAAGATTTCCTCGGTCAGCTGGGTGCGCGAGCGAATGCCGATGAAGTGTGCGTCGGCGATCTTTGCCTTCAGCTCCTCGCCGGTCAGCGCGGTCTTGAGGTATTCGATGTTCGAGTAACCGGCGGCCTTCAAGGTATCGAGGGCGTTCTGATGGACGCCTTCGAGAAGAAGGAACTTGATCTTGCTCTTGTCGAGTGAAGTCTGGCTCATCTGCATTAAAACCTTTAAGGCCGGAGGTGAAGACAAGTGTCCAGCGAAGGCTGGCCGCACCGGCGCACGCGGTGTGGGAAGTCTGCCGAGGCACGTTTCGAAGGGGTGCTTATGCTAGCATACGCACCCTCTGAATCACCCATTTCCGAGCTGAAGCGTACTCAGGGTGACCATGAATCATATGAGTGTTCCCGCGATGACCGACTCCGCCCTGATTGCTGAACTGCAAACCCTGGTCGAGCCCGGCAAGGTGCTGACCGATGCTGACTCGCTGAGTGCCTATGGCAAGGACTGGACCAAGCATTTCGCGCCGGCGCCGTCGGCCATCGTGTTCCCCAGAAGCGTCGAACAGGTGCAGGCAGTCGTGCGCTGGGCCAATGCGCGCAAGGTGGCGCTGGTGCCTTCTGGCGGGCGTACCGGGCTTTCGGCCGCGGCGGTAGCCGCCCACGGCGAGGTGGTGGTGGCGTTCGACTACATGAACCAGATCGTCGCGTTCAACGAGATGGACCGCACGGTCGTCTGCCAGCCTGGCGTGATCACCGCCCAGTTGCAGCAATTCGCCGAGGACAAGGGCCTGTACTACCCGGTGGACTTCGCGTCGGCCGGTTCCAGCCAGATCGGCGGCAACATCGGCACCAATGCCGGCGGAATCAAGGTGATTCGCTATGGCATGACGCGCAACTGGGTCGCCGGGCTCAAGGTCGTGACCGGCAAGGGCGATCTGCTGGAGCTGAACAAGGACCTGGTCAAGAACGCCACCGGCTACGACCTGCGCCAACTGTTCATCGGCGCCGAGGGCACGCTGGGTTTCGTGGTCGAGGCGACCATGCGCCTGGAGCGCCAGCCGACCAACCTCACCGCGCTGGTACTGGGCACCCCGGACTTCGACTCGATCATGCCGGTGCTACATGCCTTTCAGGACAAGCTCGACCTGACCGCCTTCGAGTTCTTCTCCGACAAGTGCCTGGACAAGATCCTCGCCCGCGGCGACGTGCCGGCGCCGTTCGAGACCCGCGCGCCGTTCTACGCGCTGCTGGAATTCGAGGCCACCACCGAGGAGCGCGCCGAGCAGGCGCTGGCGACCTTCGAGCGCTGCGTCAGCGAAGGCTGGGTGATCGATGGGGTGATGAGCCAGAGCGAGCAACAGTTGCAGAATCTGTGGAAGTTGCGCGAGTACATCTCCGAAACCATCTCCCACTGGACGCCGTACAAGAACGACATTTCGGTAACCGTCAGCAAGGTGCCGGCCTTCCTGGCTGACATCGACGCCATCGTCAGCCAGAACTACCCGGATTTCGAGGTGCTCTGGTACGGTCACATCGGCGACGGCAACCTGCACCTGAACATTCTCAAGCCCGAGGCGCTGACGAAGGAGGAGTTCTTCGCCAAGTGCGCAGCGGTGAACAAGTGGGTGTTCGAGACCGTCGAGAAATACAACGGCTCGATTTCCGCCGAGCACGGTGTCGGCATGACCAAGCGCGACTACCTGCAATACAGCCGCTCGCCGGCGGAAATCGAATACATGAAGGCGGTCAAGGCGGTGTTCGATCCGAACGGAATCATGAACCCCGGGAAGATCTTCCCGCTCTGACCCGCCGGGTGGCGAGTGACTATCGGTCCTTGCCCACCCTCGACCGCCACCCCTGGTGGAAGCGTTGCGCGGTTTCCACCCCGAGTCCGAGGACAGCCATGAATTACCAGCACCAGTACACCGACGGTACGCCGATTCACTATCCCCTGGGCAAGGTTGTCTGCATCGGCCGCAACTACGCCGAGCATGCCAAGGAGCTGAACAACCCGGTGCCCAGCGAGCCGCTGCTGTTCATCAAGCCGGGCAGCTGCGCGGTGCCGCTTGCGGGTGGCTTCAGCATCCCGGTCGATCGCGGCGCGGTGCATTACGAAGCGGAGATTGCCGTACTGATCGGCAAGCCGCTGTCGCGCAAGCCGGGTGAGGAGGAGCTACGCGATGCGATTTCCGGCTTCGCCCCGGCGCTGGACCTGACTCTGCGTGACGTGCAGGCGAAGCTCAAGGAAAAGGGCCACCCGTGGGAGATCGCCAAGAGCTTCGATGGCGCCTGCGTGCTCGCGCCCTTCGTCCCCGCCAGTGCGGTCGGCGATCTAGGTGACATCGGCATCCGCCTGAGCATCAACGGTGAAGTACGGCAGGACGGCAACAGCAGTCAGATGCTCAACGCCATCCTGCCTTTGCTGCAGCACATTGCCGGGCACTTCAGCCTGCAGCCCGGAGACGTGGTGCTGACCGGCACGCCCGCCGGCGTCGGCCCGCTGCGATCCGGTGATCAGCTGGTACTGGAGCTGGTTGGGCTGTCACGCTTCGAGAGTCGCGTGCTCTGACCGACCATATCCGTGAGCAATTGCAACGTAATCCACGTTTTCCAGCGAATGTCCGCCATGTTGTAATGCGGGCCCTTTCGCTGGAGTCCTCTCCATGCCCGCCGCTTCCTCTCGCTCATCTGGCTGGCGTCTGACCATTAAGGTCGTCCTGTTGCTGGTGTTGATCGCCGTGCTGGCTGTCGGCCACCTGTTGCACTGGGATGACCAGTTACGACTCTACTGGCGCGAACAGTCGGTCGGCGTCGAGCAGCGCGCTGCCAGTATATGGTTGCCTGACTACGAGCTGGCATTGGAAACGACCCTGCCAGGACTGGAAGAGGATGAGATCTCCGGTCTGACCTGGAATCCGCTGTCGGGCACGTTGTGGACCGTGACCGGGCAGAATCCTCAGCTGGTCGAATTCACCCCTGGCGGCGTGGTGCTACGCCGTATACGCCTGATCGGCTTCTCCGATCCGGAGGCTGTCGAAGCGCTGGGCGACGGGCGGCTGGCGATCGTTGACGAGCGCCGCCGGCTGGTGGCGGTGGTTCGCCCGGAGCCGGGTATCGAAAGCGTCGACCTGGACGATCTGGCGGTGCATGACCTCGGCTTTGCCGAAGCCGGCAACAAGGGCTTCGAGGGGCTGGCCTGGAACCCGCGTACGCAACGCCTGCTGCTGGCCAAGGAGCGCGACCCGCAGGGCCTGTTCGAGCTGCCGTTCCCCGGGGAAGACGGCGGTGTCGGAGTGCTCGAGGCGCTGCCGCGTCAACCGCTGCTGGTGCGCGATATTTCCTCGGTGACCATCGATCCGCGCAGCGGCCATACGCTGCTGCTCTCGGACGAATCGCGGTTGCTGGTGGAGCTGGACCTGCGAGGGCGGCCGCGCAGCTTCATCAGCCTGTTCGGCGGGCTCAACGGGCTGGTGCACGGCATCGAGCAGGCCGAGGGGGTGGCGATGGACGGTGAAGGCAATATCTATGTGGTCGGCGAGCCAAATCGCTTCTACGTCTTCAGCCGGCGCCCTCGCTGAGCATGCCGTTCAGCTTGGCGTAAGCCTGAGCGTGGCACGCTGGACGACTTCAGTCTGGAAGCAAGCCGCTTATGCACGTAGCCTCGCGATCTCTTGCGTTTTCTATCCTGGCCGCTCTGCTGGTCTCCATCTCGGCCCTCACGGCCTGGCATTTTCAGCTTCCCGAGCGCGCCTGGTTCGAATTTCAGCAATGGCACTATGCAGATCAGCGTCGGGAGCGTTCGTTATGGCTGCCGGATTACCGAGCGGTCGTGCAGGCGCAGGTGATAGAGGGGGTCGAGGATGACCTTTCCGCGCTCACCTACGATCCGGATCGCAACAGTCTGATTGCGGTGACCAATGGCGATCCGCGGTTGCTGGAGTTGAGTCTGGATGGGCGGCTGCTGCGCTCGGTCCGCCTGGAGGGATTTGGTGATCCCGAGGCCATCGAGTATGTGAGTCGTGGCGTCTACGTGATAAGTGACGAGCGCGAGCAGCGCCTGCTGCAGGTGGAAGTCGACGAGCAAACGTCGGTGATTGATTCGCGCGGTGCCCGGCAGCTGTCGCTTGGGATCGGTCGCAACGGCAACAAGGGTTTCGAAGGGTTGGCTTACGATGCGCTTGGTCGACGACTTTTTGTGGCCAAGGAACGTGACCCGCTGCGGATCTATGAGATTCAGGGGTTCCCGCATTCGGACCCGAACGAGCCCTATGCCGTGCACGTGCAGGATGATCCCCGGCGCGATGCCGGCCTGTTCGTGCGTGACCTTTCCAGCCTGCAGTACGACGAGGCGAGCGGTCATCTGCTGGCCCTGTCGGACGAGTCGCGGCTGGTGGTCGAGCTGGATTTGGTTGGGCGGCCGCTCAGCAGTCTGCGGCTGACGGCGGGTCAGCATGGGCTCGAAGCAGACGTGCCGCAGGCCGAAGGCATCGCCATGTCGGCCGACGGCACGTTGTACTTGGTCAGCGAACCGAACCTGTTCTACGTGTTTCGCAAGTAGCCTTTGCGGATCACGCGACCGGTGCGGCACTTTCATCTTGCAGCGCCGCGTCCGGCGCGTGATTGCGCACCGATTCGCAGCCGTGTTCGGCGCTGCTCAGGCTGGCATACATCTGGCTCTGGCCGATGATCTGCCCGTTGGTGGCCTTGAGCACGAAGTAATGTTTGCCGCTGCTCGACTCCTTGATCTCGAACGCGCCTTCGCGTGTGGCGTTCTTGCGTACCGAATCGATGCCGTTGACGGCCGAAGCGTGAGCTTTGTATTGCTCGCTGGTGAGAATGACCTGGCCGTTGCTGGCCAGCAGGTTGAAATGGAACTGACCGTTGGCGGTTTTCTTCAGCTGGAACTTGCCGGGCATGGCGACACCTCCTGTGGCGAGCTGCGCCGGTGCCGGCGCAGTATCCACAAGCGTAGCCGCAGTCGAGCGAAACTGCCGCTTCGCTTCAGCGCGTCAGCGTCTGTACGCCGCCGGCGGTGCCGAGCAGCAGCAGATCGGCCGGGCGCATCGCAAACAGTCCGTTGCAGACCACGCCGACGATGTCGTTGATCTTGCCTTCGAGCTCCGGCGCAAAGCCGATCATCAGGTTGTGCACGTCGAGGATCACGTTGCCGTTATCGGTCACCACGCCGTCGCGATAGACCGGGTCGCCGCCAAGCTTCACCAGCTCGCGGGCGACATGACTGCGTGCCATCGGAATGACCTCTACCGGTAGCGGGAAGGTGCCGAGCTGTTCGACCAGCTTGCTGCCATCGGCGATGCAGATGAAGGTCTTGGCCACGGCCGCGACGATCTTCTCGCGGGTCAGCGCGGCGCCGCCGCCCTTGATCAGCTCGAGGTGCTTGTTGGCCTCGTCGGCGCCGTCGACGTAGAACTCCAGTTCGCTGACTGAGTTTAGGTCGTAGACCGGAATGCCGTGCTGCTTCAGGCGCTCGGCGGTGGCCTCGGAGCTGGCCACCGCGCCATCGAAGAAGCCCTTGTGCTTGGCCAGCAGGTCGATGAAGAAGTTGGCGGTCGAGCCGGTGCCGACGCCGACGATGCTGCGGTCGTTGAGCTTGGGCACGATGTAGTCGACAGCGGCCTGGGCGACGGCCTGCTTGAGCTGATCCTGGGTCATGGAGGGTCCGGGGCTGGATTGACGAGGCGTCGATTATAGCCCGTAGTCGGCGGCGGCTGGCCCAGCGGATGCGCCGGCGCCGGGATGGCCGATTGCCGGTGGTCGCCGCGGGTGTCGCGGAGTAGACTCGCCCGATCCCTCCGTAATGCCCGCCAAGATAGCCAGAATGCTCGAACACTACGTCAAGAAGATCCTCACCTCGCGCGTCTACGACGTTGCCGTCGAAACTCCGCTGCAACCCGCCCGTCAGCTATCCGAGCGTATCGGCAACCAGATTCTGCTCAAGCGCGAGGACCTGCAGCCGGTGTTCTCCTTCAAGGTGCGCGGCGCCTATAACAAACTGGCGCAGCTGTCGCCGGAGGAGCTGGCGCGCGGCGTGGTCACTGCATCGGCTGGCAACCACGCCCAGGGCGTTGCGCTGGCGGCCAAGCAGCTGGGGATCAAGGCCACCATCGTCATGCCGCGGACCACGCCGGAGCTGAAAGTGCAGGGCGTGCGCGCCCGCGGCGGCAAGGTGGTGCTGCATGGCGATGCGTTCCCCGAGGCGTTGGCCTATTCGCTGAAGCTGGTCGAGGAGAAAGGGCTGGTCTACATCCACCCCTACGACGATCCCGACGTGATCGCCGGCCAGGGCACCGTGGCGATGGAAATTCTGCGTCAGCACCAGGGGCCGATCGACGCGATCTTCGTGCCGGTGGGCGGCGGCGGGCTGGTGGCAGGCATCGCGGCGTACGTGAAATACCTGTATCCGCAGACCAAGGTGATTGGCGTCGAGCCGGACGACTCCAACTGCCTGCAGGCGGCGCTGGCGGCCGGGGAGCGCGTCACGCTGGAGCAGGTCGGGCTGTTTGCCGATGGCGTGGCGGTAGCGCAGATCGGCCAGCACACCTTCGATGTCTGCAGGCATTACGTCGACGAGGTGATCACCGTCAGCACCGACGAGATCTGTGCGGCGATCAAGGATATCTACGACGATACCCGCTCGATCACCGAGCCGGCCGGTGCTCTGGCCGTGGCCGGGATCAAGAAGTACGTCGAGCGCGACGGCGTCAGCGGTCAGGTGTTGGTAGGCATCGATTCGGGCGCCAACGTCAACTTCGACCGCCTGCGCCACGTCGCCGAGCGCGCCGAGCTGGGCGAGAAGCGCGAGGCGATCATCGCTGTGACCATTCCCGAGCAGCCGGGCAGTTTCAAGGCCTTCTGCGAGGCGATCGGCAAGCGGCAGATCACCGAATTCAACTATCGCTATCACACCAATGGCGAGGCGCACATTTTCGTCGGTGTGCAGACCCACCCGGAGAACGACCCGCGCGCGGCGCTGGTCGAAGGGCTGCGTGACAAGGGCTTTCCGGTGCTCGATCTGACCGATAACGAGCTGGCCAAGCTGCATATCCGCCATATGGTCGGCGGCCATGCGGCGGGGGTGAGCGACGAGATGGTGCTGCGTTTCGAGTTCCCCGAGCGCCCCGGCGCGCTGTTCAACTTCCTCAACAAGCTGGGCGGGCGCTGGAACATCTCGATGTTCCATTACCGCAACCACGGCGCCGCCGATGGCCGTGTCGTCGCCGGCCTGCAGGTGCCGGCCGAGGAGCGCCATCTGGTGCCGGCGGCGCTGGAAAAGATCGGCTACCGCTACTGGGATGAAAGCGACAACCCGGCCTATCGGCTATTCCTCGGCTGAGCGGGCGTCTAAGGAGAGCGCATGGACCACTATCTGCTGCTGCGAATCGTCCACGGTGCCTCGGCGGTATTGCTGATTCTCGGGATCGCCGCGCACTTGGTGTTGCTCTGGCGTAGCTGGCGTCGCGGCGATGCGGCTGTGCTGCAAGGCAAGCTGCGGCGCACGCGCCGGTTGTCGCTGCCGTTGCTGGCGTTGCTCGGTCTATCACTGCCGGTGAGCGGCTGGTGGCTGGTGCATCTGGCCGGCTGGCCGCTGGGCCAGCTGTGGCTGCTGGTCAGCTCGCTGCTGTTCGTGCTGCTGCTGCCGCTCGGGCTGCTGCTGGCTGGGCGCCTACGGGCCTGGGTCGCGCTCGGCGAGGCGCCGGCACCCGCGCGGCTGCTGGGATTCAGCCTGTCCTATGCGGGCCTGATCCTGCTGGTGCTGCTGGCGATCAGCGCGCTGATGGGCGCTAAGCCGGCCTGAACCGGCGGCATCAGCGCAGCGAGATGATCTGCCAGCCACGCTGTTCGGCGATGCTGCGCAGGGTCGGGTCCGGGTCGACCGCGACCGGATGGCTGACGCGCTCCAGCAGTGGCAGATCGTTGCGCGAATCGCTGTAGAAGTAGCTGCCCTCGAGCGATTGCCCGCTTTCGTCGAGCCAGCGCTCGATGCGCTCGACCTTGCCTTCCTGGAAGCAGGGGATGTCGATCAGACGCCCCGTGTAGCGGCCGTCCTGCATTTCGCACTCGGTGGCCAGGAGGGTCTGCACACCCAGCCGTGCGGCGATCGGGCCGGTGATGAAACGGTTGGTGGCGGTGATGATGGCGACGCGGTCGCCGGCTTCCAGATGTTGACGCACCAGCGCCTCGCCCTTGGCCAGCACGATCGGCTCGATATGCTCGCGCATGAAGTCCGCGTGCCATTGCGCCAGCTGCGGCATGTCGGTGCGGCCGAGAATTTCCTGGCAGAAATTCTGATAGGCGTGCACGTCGAGCTTGCCGTCGAGGTAGTCCTGATAGAAGGCGTCATTGCGCGCACGATAGGTGTCGACGTCTACCAGGCCGCGCTGGCAGAGAAACTCCCCCCAGGCATGATCGCTGTCACCGGCCAGCAGGGTATTGTCGAGATCGAATAGAGCCAGGCGCACGGATGGATTCCTTCGCAAGATGAATGGCGGCGCCAGCATAACCAAATGTGGCGGCGGCGCCAGACCTGCTCGCGCTTGGCGGCGCCCGATGATGCGGAAACTGGCGGCGTGCCGCGCTTTCGGCTGATCGCCGTTTTGTGGAACAATGCGGCGACATGCGTTTGCGAGGTTGCTAGCCGTGATCGATTCCGATGGTTTTCGCCCGAATGTCGGCATCATCCTCACCAATGATGTCGGACAGGTGCTGTGGGCGCGGCGGATCAACCAGGACGCCTGGCAGTTTCCGCAGGGTGGCATCAACCCGCGCGAGACGCCCGAAGAAGCGCTGTACCGCGAACTGAACGAGGAAGTCGGGCTGGAAGAGCGGGATGTGAACATCCTCGCCTGCACCCGTGGCTGGTTGCGCTATCGTCTGCCGCAGCGTCTGGTGCGTACGCACAGCCAGCCGCTGTGCATTGGCCAGAAGCAGAAGTGGTTTCTGCTGCGCCTGACCGGCGCCGAAGAACGGGTGCGTATGGATCTGACCGGCAAACCCGAATTCGATGGTTGGCGCTGGGTCAGTTACTGGTATCCGCTGGGCCAGGTCGTCACCTTCAAGCGCGAGGTCTACCGTCGCGCACTCAAAGAACTCGCACCGCGCCTACCCGTGCGGGACTGAAAAATCGGGGAGAAAGCCTCTGAGCATGCTCGGCACGCTGCGCAAGATTGTCCAGGAAGTGAACGCCGCCAAGGACCTCAAGGCGGCATTGGGCATCATCGTGCTGAGAGTCAAGGAGGCCATGGGCAGCCATGTCTGCTCGGTCTATCTGCTCGATCCGGAAACCGAACGCTTCGTGCTGATGGCCACTGAAGGCCTGAACAAGCGCGCCATCGGCAAGGTCAGCATGGCGCCCAACGAAGGTCTGGTCGGCCTGGTCGGCACCCGCGAGGAGCCGCTCAATCTCGAGCACGCCTCCGAACACCCGCGCTATCGCTACTTCGCCGAAACCGGCGAGGAGCGTTACGCGTCCTTCCTCGGTGCACCGATCATCCACCATCGACGGGTAATGGGCGTGCTGGTCATCCAGCAGAGGGAGCGCCGGCAGTTCGATGAAGGGGAGGAGGCATTTCTCGTCACCATGAGCGCGCAGCTCGCCGGTGTCATCGCCCATGCCGAGGCGACCGGCTCGATCCGCGGCCTCGGCCGCCAGGGCAAGGGTATCCAGGAAACGCGTTTCGTCGGCATCCCCGGCGCGCCGGGCGCCTGTGTCGGCACAGCGGTGGTGGTGTTGCCGCCGGCCGATCTGGACGTGGTGCCGGACAAGACCGTCGATGACATCGGTGCCGAGCTGGCGCTGTTCGAGACGGCACTCGAGGCGGTACGCGCGGACATGCGCGCGCTGTCCGAGAAGCTCGCCAACCAGATGCGCAAGGAAGAGCGCGCACTGTTCGATGTCTACCTGATGATGCTCGACGACTCGGCGCTGGCCGGCGAGGTGACCAAGGTCATCCGTACCGGGCAGTGGGCGCAGGGTGCGCTGCGTCAGGTGGTGACCGAGCACGTGCGGCGTTTCGAACTGATGGACGACGCCTACCTGCGCGAGCGCGCCTCGGACGTCAAGGACATCGGCCGCCGCCTGCTCTCCTACCTGCAGGAGGCCCGCCAGCAGACGCTTACCTACCCGGACAAGACCATCCTGGTCAGCGAGGAGCTATCACCGGCGATGCTCGGCGAGGTGCCCGAAGGCAAGCTCGGCGGCATGGTGTCGGTGCTCGGCTCGAGTAACTCGCACGTGGCGATTCTGGCGCGGGCGATGGGCATTCCCACGGTGATGGGCGCGGTCGATCTGCCGTATTCGAAGGTCGACGGCATCGAGCTGATCATCGACGGCTATCGCGGCGAGATCATCACCAACCCCGGCAAGGTGCTGCGCGAACAGTACGCAGTGCTCGCCGAGCAGGAACGCCAGCTCTCCGAAGGGCTCGACGTGCTGCGCGAGCTGCCTTGCGAGACCACCGATGGCCGGCGTATCCCGCTGTGGGTCAACACCGGCCTGCTCGCCGATGTGGTGCGCGCGCAGGAGCGTGGCGCCGAGGGCGTCGGCCTGTATCGCACCGAAGTGCCCTTCATGATCAAGGAGCGCTTCCCCAGCGAAAAGGAACAGATGGCGATCTATCGCGAGCAGCTGGAGGCGTTCCATCCGCTGCCTGTCACCATGCGCAGCCTGGACATTGGTGGCGACAAGTCGCTGCCGTATTTCCCGATCAAGGAAGAGAATCCGTTCCTCGGCTGGCGCGGCATCCGCGTCACGCTGGATCACCCGGAAATCTTCCTGCTGCAGACCCGTGCGATGCTCAAGGCCAGTGTCGGGCTGAATAACCTGCGTATCCTGCTGCCGATGATTTCCGGGCTGCGCGAGTTGGAAGAGGCGCTGCACCTGATTCACCGCGCCTGGGGCGAGGTGCGCGACGAAGGCCTGGACGTGCAGATGCCGCCGGTGGGCGTGATGATCGAGGTGCCCGCGGCGGTCTACCTGACGCGCGAGCTGGCGCGTCTGGTGGACTTCATCTCGGTCGGCTCCAACGATCTGACCCAGTACCTGCTCGCGGTCGACCGCAACAATCCGCGCGTGGCCGATCTCTACGACTATCTGCATCCGGCCGTGCTCGAGGCCCTGCAGCGCGTGGTTCACGAGGCGCATGCCGAGGGACGCCCGGTGAGTATCTGCGGCGAGATGGCCGGCGATCCGGCCGCCGCCATGCTGCTGCTGGCGATGGGTTTCGACAGCCTGTCGATGAACGCCACCAACCTGCCCAAGGTCAAGTGGCTGCTGCGCCAGGTCAGCCTGCAGACCGCCCGCGAACTGCTGGCGCGGGTGATGGTGCTCGACAGCCCGCAGGTGATCCACGCCACGGTGCAGCTGACGCTGCGCAATCTTGGTCTGAATCGCCTGATCAACCCTTCCGCCGCGGTGTGACGCGGCGGTTGGCTCAGTCGCGCGCCGGCAGGCGATAGTGCGTATCGCCGAGCAACCCGTCCGGACCGAAACGCCGTTCATGGATATCCAGTGCACCGTTCTGCCAGCGCAGCAGCGCGGTACTGGCGCGCGTGCCGTATTCGCTGCTGGCGATGAAGACGCTCGATAACAGACGCTCCCATTCCAGCGGCACGCCGGTGCTCGGCAGCTCCGCATCGGGCGCCCGCTCATGGTCGTCCAGCAGTTGCAGCAGCGACTCGGTGTCGGCCAGCTCCAGCCGGGTGGCCAATGCGGTGCGCGCTCGGCGCAACTTCGGCCAGGGCGTATCCAGATCGGCGTTGCACAGGCCATAGACGCCAGCCTCGAGTCGTCGCGGCGTCGCGGACTGGGAATTGAAATGCCAGAGCTCTCGCGCGGTACCAACCAGCAGGTTGAAGCCGGCATAGTCCTCGATGCCTGCGCTCAGCCCGGCAAGATAATCGGCCGGCGCCAGCTCGCCGCGCAGGTAACGCTCCACCAGCTCGCCGCGGCTGCGTCGGCCGGCTGGCTGACCGCCGATGCGGATGTTGGTCAGCGCGGCGAAGCGGCCATCGGGACGCACGCCCAACCAGGTGCCGCCTGCCAGCAGATCGCGCCCGCCGATGATGGAAGGAGCATCCTCCCAGGCGGCCAGCGGCAGGCTAGGGCGGGCGTGGAACTCGTCACGGTTTGCGGCCAGCAGCAGCGGCAGCGCGTGCCCGGGGCGCCAGGCGAAAACGATCAGGCACATGAGGCACCGGAAAGAACGGGTGGATGGGCAGGCTAGACGAAAAGGCGAGGCAGCCTCAAGGCCGGTCGTCCAGACGGTCCAGTACCGCGCCATCCGAGCGATTGAGGGGCCATGCTTGCGGCTGTTCGCGGGGCGGCGCCGGCCTTCGCTGGTGAGCAACCGGGGCGCGGCGGCAGCGCTGCTTTCGAGTAAACTGCGCCCCCATGAATCGCACCCTCTATACCCTGCTGTTCCACCTCGGCCTGCCGCTGGTGATCCTGCGCCTGCTCTGGCGCGCGTGGCGGGCGCCGGCCTATGCGCGGCGCATCGGCGAGCGCTTCGCCATCGGTCTGCCGCCGCTCGAACCCGGCGGCATCTGGCTGCACGCAGTGTCGGTAGGCGAGAGCATTGCAGCGGCACCACTGATCCGCGAGCTGATGGCGCGCCATCCCGACTTGCCGATCACCGTCACCTGCATGACGCCGACCGGCTCCGAGCGAATCCGCGCGTTATTCGGTGACCGCGTGCAGCACTGCTACCTACCCTACGACCTACCCTGGGCAGCGGCACGCTTTCTCGAGCGTACGCGGCCGCGGCTGGCGGTGGTGATGGAAACCGAGCTGTGGCCCAACCACATCCATCAATGCGCGCAGCGCGGCATTCCGGTGGCATTGGCCAATGCGCGGCTATCCGAACGCTCGGCGCGCGGTTACGCCCGCTTTGCTCGCCTGACGGCGCCGATGCTGAGCGAACTGAGCCTGATCGCCGTGCAGACGGCCGCCGAGGCGGAGCGTTTTCTCGCGTTGGGCGCGCGCAGCGAGTGTGTCGAGGTCACCGGCTCGATCAAGTTCGATCTGACCATCGACCCGGCGCTACTGGCGCGCGCGGGCGAACTGCGCAAGCAGTGGGGCGCGCTACAGCGGCCGGTGTGGATCGCGGCGAGCACCCATGCTGGCGAAGACGAGATCGTCCTGGCGGCGCATCGGCGCCTGCTGGAGCGGCATCCGCAGGCGCTGCTTATCCTGGTGCCGCGCCATCCGGAACGCTTTGCGGCGATGGCCGAGCTGTGCCGTCAGCAGGGTTTCGCCACGGTCCGGCGCTCGCAGGGTGAGGCCGTCACCGCACATACGCAGGTGCTGCTCGGCGATACCATGGGCGAGCTGCTGTTTCTTTATGCACTGGCGGACATTGCCTTCGTCGGCGGCAGCCTGGTGCCCAACGGCGGACACAACCTGCTGGAACCGGCGGCGCTGGGCAAACCCGTGCTCACTGGCCCGCATCTGTTCAATTTCCTCGAGATATCGGCGCAGTTGCGTGCGGCCGGTGCGCTGCTGGAAGTGGCCGACGTCGTCGAGCTGACCGATAGCGTCGACCGGCTGTGGCGCGAGCCGGTCAGCGCCGAACGCATGCGTGCGGCCGGGCTGACGGTGCTCAAAGCCAATCAGGGCGCGCTGCAGCGTTTGCTGGCCGCCTTGGCGGGGCTGCTCGCTGGCCGCGCGGAGCGTCCGCCGAGGTAACCGGCGTGTCCGACTCGCCGTCCGCGGAGTGCGGCCACCGTGCTGTCAGTCGATGCGCACGGGCTGGCCGATGGTCTGCGGCAAGTCCGTCGGCAGAAAGTCGCTGTCCGGGTCGTAGTCGGGTTTGAGGTAGGCGGCCAGCTGCTGCAGGTCGTCCGGGTTCAGCGTACCGGCGGCCTGTTTCAGGCGCAGATTGTCGAGGATGTAGTCGTAGCGGGCGTTGTTGTAGTCGCGCACCGCGGCGTACAGCCGACGCTGGGTGTCGAGCACGTCGACGATATTGCGCGTACCCACCTGATAGCCGATTTCCGTGGCCTCCAGCGCGCTCTGGTTGGAGATGATTGACTGCCGGCGCGCCTGCACCTGCTCGATGTCGGTGTTCACCGCACGATGCAGGTTGCGTGTGGCTTCGACGACCTGGCGGCGCAGGCTCTCACGCTGCTGTTCACTCTGGCTGAGCAGGTGGAAGGCTTCGCGGCTCTGCGAACGGGTCAGGCCGCCGCTGTACAGCGGAATGTTCAGTTGCAGGCCGATGCTGCGCTGCTCGGCATCGCCGGTGTAGCGCGGGTAGTTCGGCAGCGCATCGCTCATGCCGCTGTTGGAGAAACCCAGCGCATCGTTGTCGCCCTTGCGGTATGACGCCACCGCATCGAGCGTCGGCGCGTGGCCGGCGCGGCGCTGGCGCAGGGTTTCTTCGGCCGCGGTCACGGCATAGTTCACCGCCAGCAGATTGAGGTTCTGCCGGCTGGCGGTCTCGACCCAGGCGCCGGCGTCGTTCGGTGTCGGCGCCAGCACCGGCAGGCTGTGGCGGATGCCTTCCAGTGCGAGGTACTCGCGGTTGGTCAGGGTGAACAGTGCCTGGAACGCATCGTCGACCTGCCGCTGGGCAATCAGGCGATTGGCGCGTGCGGTATCGAAGCCAGCCTGGGCCTCGAGAACGTCGGTGCGGTCGGACAGGCCGACTTCGAAGCGTTCGTTGGCCTGGTCCAGCTGCCGCTTGAACGCCGCTTCCTCGGCCTTCAATGCGGCGAGGTTGTCCTGCGCACGCAGCACGGCGAAGTAGGCTTGCGCGCTCTGCAGGATCAGATCCTGTTCGGCGATGGAGTATTCCAGTGCCGCCTGCTCGCTGATGGCTTCGGCGGCCTTGAGCTGGAACCAGCGGTCGGCTCGGAACAGCGGCTGGCTCAGCGTTGCCTGGTAGGCGGTGCCGCTGCGCGACAGCGAGCGCGAGCCCAGATGGGTGTCGACATCCGTTTCGTTGTCGCTCAGCTCGGCACCGGCGCTGAGATTGGGCAGCAGCCCGGCGCGTGCCTGCGGCACCACCTCCTGGCGCGCACGGAACTGTGCACGGGCGGCTGCGAGGTCGGCGTTGTTGTCGACCGCATGCTGGTAGACGCTGACCAGATCGGTGCGGCTGGCGAGCGGGGTTTCGGCCCAGGCCGTCCCGGCGAAGATGGCTGCCACGGCGATGGCCAGGGGAAGTCTTTGCAGCATCTCGGCTCATCCTGAATTGAAGTGATGGGCAAGGCTAAGCGGCGGGCCAGGGAGGGTCAAGGCGCAGCGATTGTCCGGGGTGCGGCGGGGAAAAATGACCGAACGGTCGGCTTGTGGCGGCGCCGGCGTGGTTTTTCCCGCGGCTCTTGATTAGACTCGACGGCGTTCTTGTCGGGGTGCCTTGATGCGAAGGCTGAGATCGGAAAGTTCCGGATCCCGTTGAACCTGATCAGGTTAAGGCCTGCGTAGGGAACAAGATGTACTCGCCAGTTGCCGGCGAGGCTCTCGGCGCCAGTTCCGGCGCACCCCAATGCCCTTGACCCGCCGTGTTGCTCAGGTTCGCTCCGACATTTCCCGTGGAGAAGCCCATGAGCGTGCAAAGCAACAAGAATCTGAGCGAAAGCGCCCAGGTCGATCAGCAATCCATCCAGCCATTCCCGCGTTCGCAGAAGGTCTACGTGCAGGGTTCGCGCCCGGATATTCGTGTGCCCATGCGCGAGATCAGCCTGGACGTCACTCCGACTGCCTTCGGTGGCGAGATCAACGCACCGGTCACCGTCTACGACACCTCCGGCCCCTACACCGATCCGAACGTGACCATCGACGTGCGCAAGGGCCTGGCCGACGTGCGTAGCGCCTGGATCGAGGAGCGCGGCGACACCGAGAAGCTGCCGGGGCTGTCCTCCGAGTTCGGCCAGCGTCGCCTGGACGACGCCGAACTGACTGCCATGCGCTTCGCCCACGTGCGTAACCCGCGCCGCGCCAAGGCCGGGCGCAACGTCACCCAGATGCACTACGCCAAGCAGGGCATCATCACGCCCGAGATGGAATACGTCGCCATCCGCGAGAACATGAAGTTGGCCGAGGCGCGCGAGGCGGGCCTGCTCAAGGAGCAGCACGCCGGCCAGAGCTTCGGCGCCAGCATTCCGAAGGAAATCACCGCCGAATTCGTCCGCAGTGAAGTCGCCCGCGGCCGCGCGATCATCCCCGCCAACATCAACCACACCGAGCTGGAGCCGATGATCATCGGCCGCAACTTCCTGGTGAAGATCAACGGCAACATCGGCAACTCGGCGCTGGGCTCCTCCATCGAGGAAGAAGTCGCCAAGCTGACCTGGGGCATCCGCTGGGGCTCGGACACCGTCATGGACCTGTCCACCGGCAAGCACATCCACGAGACCCGCGAGTGGATCATCCGCAACTCGCCGGTGCCGATCGGCACCGTGCCGATCTACCAGGCGCTGGAGAAGGTCAACGGCATCGCCGAGGACCTGACCTGGGAGCTGTTCCGCGACACACTGATCGAGCAGGCCGAGCAGGGCGTGGACTACTTCACCATCCACGCCGGCGTGTTGCTGCGCTACGTGCCACTGACCGCCAAGCGCGTCACTGGGATCGTCAGCCGCGGCGGCTCGATCATGGCCAAGTGGTGCCTGGCGCATCACAAGGAAAACTTCCTCTACACCCACTTCGACGATATCTGCGAAATCATGAAGGCCTACGACGTCAGCTTCTCGCTGGGCGACGGCCTGCGTCCGGGCTCGATTGCCGATGCCAACGACGCCGCGCAGTTTGGCGAGCTGGAAACCCTCGGCGAACTGACCAAGATCGCCTGGAAGCACGACGTGCAGTGCATGATCGAAGGCCCCGGCCACGTGCCGATGCACATGATCAAGGAGAACATGGACAAGCAGCTGGAGTGCTGTGACGAGGCGCCGTTCTACACCCTCGGGCCGCTGACCACCGACATCGCGCCGGGCTACGACCACATCACCAGCGGCATCGGCGCCGCGATGATCGGCTGGTTCGGCTGCGCCATGCTCTGCTACGTCACGCCCAAGGAGCACCTCGGCCTGCCGAACAAGGATGACGTGAAGACCGGCATCATCACCTACAAGATCGCCGCGCATGCCGCCGACCTTGCCAAGGGGCACCCGGGCGCGCAGATCCGCGACAACGCCTTGAGCAAGGCGCGCTTCGAGTTCCGCTGGGAAGACCAGTTCAACCTGGGCCTGGACCCGGACACCGCGCGCAGCTACCACGACGAGACGCTGCCCAAGGATTCGGCCAAGGTCGCGCACTTCTGCTCCATGTGCGGGCCGAAGTTCTGCTCGATGAAGATCACTCAGGAAGTGCGCGAATACGCTGCCGAGAACGGTCTGACCGACGAGCAGAAGGCCATCGAGGCGGGATTCGCCGAGCAGGCCGAGCGCTTCAAGGACGAAGGCTCGGTGATCTACCGCCAGGTGTGATCCGGCAGTGACGAAATGAACCCCGGCGTCGGCAACGGCGCCGGGGTTCTGCGTTTCTAGGCGAGCAGATCGCTCAGCAGGCGCATATGACGCTGCTGCTGAGCCGGCTGGCGGAGCTGATTGGCGCGGAAGATCGCCTGCAGGTCGATCAGCGCGTGGGCGAAATCGTCGTTGATTACCAGGTAGTCGTATTCGACGTAATGGCTCATCTCGCTGACCGCTTCGCGCATGCGCCGCTCGATGATCTCGTCGCTGTCCTGGCCGCGGTTGTTCAGGCGCTGGCGCAGGGCCTCCTGGGTCGGCGGCAGGATGAAGATCGATTTGGCCTGCGGCATCAGCCGGCGCACCTGCTGGGCGCCTTGCCAGTCGATCTCCAGAATCAGGTCGTAGCCTTCGGCGAGGGTCTGTCCCAGCCAGCGTTGCGAGGTGCCGTAGAGGTTGCCGAACACTTCGGCATGCTCGAGGAATTCGTCGCGTTCGAGACGTTCGAGAAAGTCCTCGCGGCTGACGAAGTGGTAGTTGACCCCGTCGACCTCGCCCGGGCGCATGGCGCGGGTGGTATGCGATACCGACACCCGGACCTGCGGCTGGGCATCGATCAGTGCCTTGACCAGACTGGTCTTGCCGGCCCCGGAAGGCGCGGAAACGATATAGAGCGTGCCGGTTGTGGCGGACATGACGGTTTCCTGGAACTCGATGAATATCTGACTGTGACAATAGCCCGGCGGTTGTGCGTGCCCGCCGGCTATTCGATGTTCTGCACCTGCTCGCGCATCTGCTCGATCAGCACCTTGAGGTTGACCGCCGCCTGGGTGCTGCGCGGATCGAACGCCTTGGAGCCGAGGGTGTTGGCTTCGCGGTTGAGTTCCTGCATCAGGAAGTCCAGGCGCCGCCCGGCGGCGCCCCCGGCCTTGAGTACCCGGCGCACTTCACCGACATGGGTGGCGAGGCGGTCGAGTTCTTCGGCGACATCGCTCTTCTGCGCCAGCAGGACCATTTCCTGTTCCAGGCGCTGCGGATCGAGTGCGACCTGCATTTCCGCGCAGCGGTCGAGCACTTTCTGCCGCTGGGCGGCGAGCATTTGCGGCACCTGCTCGCGTAGCGTGGCGACTTCCACGAGCATGCCGTCCAGGCGTTCATTGAGCAGTTTGGCCAGTTCCTCGCCCTCGCGCTGGCGGCCTTCCCGGAGCTGCGCCAGGGCGTCGTGGAACAGTTGCAGGGCACTCTTGTTCAACGCCTGCGGGTCGATCGCATCGCCAACCAGAACGCCGGGCCAGCCGAGCACCTGCAGAGGGTCGATCGGCGCCGGCTGGCTGATCAGCGCGGCTACGCTTTCGGCCGCGGCGATCAGCCAGCCGGCGCGTTCGCGGTCGAGCTGCAGCTCGCCGCGGCCGGCATCCTCGGCGAAGCGCAGGGTGCATTCGACCTTGCCGCGCGACAGCCCTTTGCGCAGGGCTTCGCGCACCGCGCCCTCAAGGTCGCGAAAGGCCTCCGGCAAGCGCAGATGCGGTTCCAGGTAGCGATGATTGACCGAGCGGATTTCCCAGCTGAGGGTGCCGTGGGGGCCGGCCAGCTCGCTGCGGGCGAAGGCCGTCATGCTGTGGACCATCGGGAAACCTCTCGATGCGGATGGCGAAAGGCGGAGGATTGTAAAGGAAAAACCGTCAGCGGGGTTGCGGCGGCAATCGGCCCCTTTTGCGGACAAGCCTTCTATAATGCCCGGCACTCTTACCCCGAAGCAGGATGTACCTACATGAAGCGTCCCAGTGGCCGTGCCGCCGATCAGCTGCGCTCGATCCGTATCACGCGCAATTACACCAAGCATGCCGAAGGTTCGGTGCTGGTCGAGTTCGGCGACACCCGGGTCATCTGCACTGCAAGTATCGAGTCGGGCGTACCGCGTTTCCTCAAGGGGCAGGGGCAGGGCTGGCTGACGGCTGAGTACGGCATGCTGCCGCGCGCCACCGGCGAGCGTAATCAGCGTGAGGCCGCGCGTGGCAAGCAGGGCGGGCGCACCCTGGAGATCCAGCGGTTGATCGGCCGTTCGCTGCGTGCGGCGCTGGACATGAGCAAGCTGGGCGAGAACACGCTGTTCATCGATTGTGATGTGATCCAGGCCGATGGCGGCACTCGTACCGCCTCCATCACTGGTGCCATGGTCGCACTGGTCGATGCGCTGAAGGTGCTGAAGCAGCGGGGCGGCCTGAAGGGCGGCGATCCGGTCAAGCAGATGGTGGCCGCGGTCTCCGTCGGCATGTACCAGGGACAGCCGGTGCTGGACCTCGATTACCTCGAGGATTCGGCTGCCGAAACCGACCTCAACGTGGTGATGACCGAGGCCGGTGGCTTCATCGAGGTGCAGGGCACCGCCGAGGGCGCGCCGTTCCAGCCGCACGAGCTGACCGCCATGCTCGAGCTGGCCCAGAGCGGCATGCGCGAACTGTTCGACCTGCAGCGCGCGGCGCTGGCTGACTGAGTGGTGCAGCCATGAGCGATCAGGAGCTGATGCCGTTGCCCAGCCGCGAAGCGCGCCAATGGGCGATGTTCTGTCATTATTCGGCGTTCTTCTGGTTCCTCGCGCCAATGATCGGCAACGTCATCGGTCCCCTGATCGTCTGGCAGCTGAAGAAGGATCTGGATCCGTTCGTCGATCAGCAGGGCAAGGAGGCGCTGAACTTCCAGATCACCTTCAGCATCGTGATGATGGTCTGTGCGCTGCTCGCCTGGATTCTCATCGGCTTTCCGCTGATGGCGCTGATCAGCGTGGTGGCGCTGGTGCTGGTGATCATCGCCGGCATCCGCGCCAACGAAGGCAAGTCCTACCGTTATCCGTTCTGCTGGCGATTGATCAAGTAGGCGCGAACCGCAGGAGTCGATCGAACCTGGCGCGCTGAGCGCCAGGCTCTCCTGATCTGGACTTTAAACGCTCAGCGTCCAGTCATAGTCGACGATCAGCGGCGCGTGCTGCGAGAAGCGCGGCTGGCGTGGCAGGCGGGCACCACGCACGAAGCGACGCAGGCCCGAGGTGAGAATCTGGTAGTCGAAACGCCACCCCAGGTTGAGCATCTCTGCCTGCTCGGTATCCGGCCACCAGCTGAACAGATCGCCCTCGCGATTGACCTCGCGCAGCGCATCGACGTAACCCATGTTGCCGAAGATCTCGTCCAGCCAGGCACGTTCGGGGGCGAGGAAGCCCGGGCTCTGCTGGCAGTCGCGCCAGTTCTTCACGTCGATCTTCTGGTGCGCGACGTACAGCGAGCCGCAATACAGGTATTCGCGACGCTTGCGACGCTGCTTGTCCAGGTAATGGGCGAAATCGTCCATGAACTTGAATTTCTGGTTCAGGCTGGCGTCGCCATCCTGGCCGGTCGGCAGCAGCAGGCTGGCGATGCTGACCTTGTCGAAGTCCGCCTGCAGGTAGCGCCCGTAGCGATCCGCCGTCTCGAAGCCGAGCCCCATGATCACCGCCTTGGGCTGCAGTCGCGAATACAGCGCCACACCGCCCTGTTCGGGGATTTCGGCGTCGCAGGCATAGAGGAAATAGCCGTCCAGCTGGTAGGCCGGATCATCGAGTTCCAATACAGAGGCGCGGGTATCCTGCAGGCAGATGACATCGGCATTCTGCGCTTGCAGCCAGCTGAGCAAACCTCGCTGTGCTGCCGCTTGAATGCCATTCACGTTGACGCTGATGATCCGCATAAATGGCCCCTAAAAACACGTCCGTGTATGATAACCCAAGCTCTCTGTAATTGGCTAAATCCGTGGCTTCCGGGAATTTTCTTCATGCAGGCGTACCAGCGCGAGTTCATTCGTTTTGCCATCGAGCGTGGTGTTCTGCGCTTCGGTGAATTCACCCTCAAATCCGGCCGTACCAGTCCGTACTTCTTCAACGCCGGGTTGTTCAACAGTGGCAGCGCGCTGGCTCAGTTGGGCCGTTTCTATGCGGCGGCGGTGATGGAAAGCGGCATCGATTTCGACGTGATCTTCGGCCCGGCCTACAAGGGCATTCCGCTTGCCGCCGCGACGGCGATCGCGCTGGCCGAGCAGCACGAGCGCGATCTGCCGTGGTGCTTCAACCGCAAGGAAGCCAAGGACCACGGCGAAGGCGGTACCCTGGTTGGCGCACCGCTGGCCGGGCGTGTGCTGATCGTCGATGACGTGATCACCGCCGGCACGGCGATTCGCGAGGTCATGCAGATCATCCAGGGTCAGCAGGCCCAGGCTGCGGGCGTGCTAATTGCGCTCAACCGTCAGGAGCGTGGGCAGGGTGAGCTGTCGGCGATTCAGGAAGTCGAGCGCGATTACGCGATGCCGGTGATCAGTATTGTGTCGCTGTCGCAGGTGCTCGAGTATCTGGAAGAAGATAATCAGCTCAAACAGCATCTGCCCGCGGTGCAGGCCTATCGCGCGCAGTACGGAATCTGATCAGGGATAGGTATCTCGCCATGCTCCAGCCGCTAATTCGCTCGCTCGTTGCGCTGGGACTGCTGACCGCGACGCTGGCTGACGCCGCCGAGCTTTATCGCTACACCGATGAGCGCGGCGTGGTGGTGCTTGACCGACATGGCGTACCGCCGCAGCACATCGGCCGTGGTTACGAGGTGCTGAACGAGCAGGGGCGGGTCGTCCGGGTGGTGCCGCCGGCGCCGACGGCCGAGGAGATGCAGCGCCAGCAGCAGGCAAAGGCTCGTGCGGCGGCCGACGTGCAGCTGCTGCGTCTGTATGCCAGCCCGGACGATGTGGATCGCGCCCGCAAGCGCAAGCTGGCGGAACTCGACAGCATCATCGGCATTACCCAGAGCAATCTGCAATCGCTGCGCACGCAGCAGGAAACTCTGCGGGCGCAGGCAGCCCAGCACGAGCGCGCCGGTCGTGAGGTCCCGCAGAATCTGCTGACGCAGATCGCCAATCTCGAAAAGGAGCAGGCGGGCCTGCAGCGTGACCAAGTGCGTTACCAGCGCGCCAAGGTCGAGGCGGACGCGAGCTTCGCGCGTGACCGCGAGCGTGTCGCCGAACTGCTCGGCGATCGCTGAGCCGTCTGTCCACTTGCGGCACAGCCGAAATCTTGATCACGTGCAGCTATTCCCCGGGCGCTAACAAACAAGCCGCTCTGGATCAATGCTTTTAAGGTATGGATGAGTAATCGCCTCTGGGCCTGTACCTTTCGCCGCGAATTTTCGACGGTGAGATGATCGCATGAAAGATAGCGACCTAAGCAGTTATCGGGAGCGTCACAGACCGCGGTCCGCGTTTGCCTCGCGCAGCAACTATCTGGAACATGAGTTGCAGATCATGGCGCCGCGGCGCTGGCGTCCTAACCTTCCATTCCGCGATTACCGCTTCGAGATCGAGGATTGGGTGCCGGCCATGGCCGCCACGATCGGTAAGATCGTGATGGTCGCTGCGGTGGTGGCGGCGTTCGCCGGGCCGCTGGGGCTGTCCAACGAGTTCGTCATCGAGAACGTGCGCTTCGAGATGCTGATCGCGGCGATCCTCTTCGTCGTGCTGTTCTCCGGTTTCCTCAATCCCACCGCCAACCTGGCCGGCACCCATGGCCCACTGATCCCGCTGATCCCGCTGATCGTGGCCTCGGGCGGCCATCCCATGGCGCTCGGCCTGATGGTCGGCGTGCTCGGCTTCGCCCTCGGCGTCGCACGTGGCGGCAGTCTGCTGGCGCGGCTGACCAGCGACGGGGTGTGCGGCGGCCTGCTGCTGTACCTGGGCTTCATCGGCGTGTCGTCGCAGATCGAGAAGCTGTTCGCCTGGGCCAACGGCTTCGACATGGGCTACATCGCCTTCGTGGTGGTGCTGTCGACCATCGTCATGTACGCCTACCTCGAGCACATCCGCATGCGCTGGCTGGCGATTCCGCTGGGCTCGGTGCTGGCGGCGGTGATCGCCTTTGCGCTCGGCGCGCCGTTCGAGTTTTCCACCGAGCCGGGTATTCCCAACCTCAACCCGGCGTATTGGTGGGGTGAAAACAGCGGCTGGCAGCTCGGCCTGCCGGAGCTGCACCACTTCGTCGCCGTTGCTCCGTTCGCGGTGCTGGCCGTGGCGATGTGGTCGCCGGACTTCCTCGGCCACCGCGTGTTCCAGCAGCTGAACTACCCGCCGCGCACGGACAAGGTGCTGATGGATATCGACGACACCATGTGCATCGCGGCTGCGCGCCAGGCGGTGGGCACGGCCCTAGGTGGCGGGAACCTGGCCTCGTCCTGGGGCACTTACATGGTGCCGGCGGCGATCGCCAAGCGGCCGATTCCGGCGGGTGCGGTACTGACCGGTCTGCTCTGCGTGCTGGCGGCGATCCTCGGCTACCCAATGGATCTGGCGATCTGGCCGCCGGTGCTTTCCGTGGCCCTGCTGGTCGGGGTGTACCTGCCGCTGCTCGAGGCTGGTATGCAGATGACCCGCGAGGGCAAGACTTCGCAGTCGGCGGCGATCGTGGTGTTCTCCTCGGCACTGGTCAACCCGGTGTTCGGGTGGTCGCTGACCGTGCTGCTCGACAATCTCGGGCTGATCGGTGACAAGGAACGCGGCCAGAGCCTGAGCCATATGCACCGCTGGGTGATCCCGACGATCGTGTTCATCCTGCTTTGCGCGGTGATGCTGGGCGTCGGTATGTTCCCGGGGATCCCGGCCATGTTCGAGTCCTTCCGCGTCGACCACTGACGGCGCGGGCATGAAAAAGGGGAGCCGATGGCTCCCCTTTTTTGTGTCCGACCGCCGCTGTTCAGCGCTGATTGTTGGTGATCAGCGTACCGACACCGACGTCGGTGAAGATTTCCAGCAGCACCGCGTTGGGTACCCGGCCGTCGATGATGTGCGCGCTGGTTACACCGCCCTGCACCGCTTCGAGGGCGCAGCGGATCTTCGGCAGCATGCCGCCATAGATGGTGCCGTCGGCGATCAGCGCATCGACCTGGGCGGTCGAGAGGCCGGTGAGCACGTTGCCTTGCTTGTCCATCAGGCCGGCGATGTTGGTCAGAAGCATCAGCTTCTCGGCCTTCAGCGCTTCGGCCACTTTGCCGGCGACCAGGTCGGCGTTGATGTTGTACGACTCGCCATTGTCGCCCACGCCGATCGGCGCGATCACCGGGATGAAGTTGCCCTTGACCAGCATCTCCAGCAGCTCGCTGTTGACCCCGGTGACCTCGCCGACATGGCCGATGTCGATGATTTCCGGCTTGGTCATCTCCGGCGTCTGGCGGGTGGCCTTGAGTTTCTTCGCGCGGATCAGTCCGGCGTCTTTGCCGGTCAGGCCGATGGCGCTGCCGCCATGCTGGTTGATCAGGCTGACGATGCTCTTGTTGACCTGGCCGCCGAGGACCATCTCCACCACGTCCATGGTCTGGCTGTCGGTCACCCGCATGCCGTCGATGAAGTGGCTCTCGATGTTCAGGCGCTTGAGCAGATCGCCGATCTGCGGGCCGCCGCCGTGTACCACCACCGGATTGATGCCCACCGCCTTCATCAGCACGATGTCGCGCGCGAAGCCGGTCTTCAGCTCCTCGCTCTCCATCGCGTTGCCGCCGTACTTGATCACCAGCGTCTTGCCGACGAAGCGGCGAATGTACGGCAACGCCTCGGAGAGGACCTGGGCGAATTGGGTGGCAGCTTCACGGCTGAGGGTCATGCAGGGCTCCGCAAAATCAGAACGGCAGTTTGAGGTCGGGTGCAACGTTGTGCAGCTGCGCGCGGAAGACGTCCTGGATGCGGCCGAGCTCTTGCGCGCTGTCGGCCTCGAAACGCAGCACCAGCACCGGCGTGGTGTTGGAGGCGCGGATCAGGCCCCAGCCCTTGGGATAGTCGACCCGCACGCCGTCGAGCGTGATCAGGTTGGCTTCGCCCCACTGGGCATCCCGTTGCAGGGCGTCAATGATGGTGAATTTGCTTTCTTCTGTCACCGTGATGTTAATTTCCGGCGTGGAAATATCGCTCGGGAAAGCGGCGAACACCTGCTCGGCATCGCGCTTGTCCTGACTGAGGATTTCCAGCAGGCGCGCGGCGCTGTAGATGCCGTCGTCGAAGCCGAACCAGCGCTCCTTGAAGAAGATGTGGCCGCTCATCTCGCCGGCCAGCAGCGCGCCGGATTCCTTCATCTTTTTCTTGATCAGCGAATGGCCGGTTTTCCACATCACCGGGCGACCACCGTAGCCGCTGATCAGCGGGGTCAGGCGGCGCGTGCACTTGACGTCGAAGATGATGTCGGCGCCGGGGTTGCGCGCCACCACGTCCTTGGCGAAGAGCATCAGCAGGCGGTCGGGGTAGATCATGGTGCCAGCATTGGTCACCACCCCGACGCGGTCGCCGTCGCCATCGAAGGCGAGACCAAGGTCGGCCTTCTCGGCTTTGACCTTGGCGATCAGGTCGACCAGATTCTCCGGCTTGCCCGGGTCCGGGTGGTGGTTGGGGAAGTTGCCGTCGACCTCGCAGTACAGCGGGATCACCTTGCAGCCCAGCGCCTCGATCAGCTGCGGGGCGATGACCCCGGCGACACCATTGCCGCAGTCGACCACCACCTTCATCGGTTTGGCCATGGCGATATCGGTGCGGATCTGCTCGAAGTAGCGCTCCAGCACGTCGACCGGCTCGACGCGGCCGACGCCTTCACTCAGGTCACCGGTTTCGATGCGCTGGCGCAGTGCCTGGATCTGCTCGTTGGCCAGAGTGTCGCCGGCGATGACGATCTTGAAGCCGTTGTAATCCGGCGGATTGTGGCTGCCGGTGAGCATCACGCCGGATTTGCCGGCGAGGATGTTGGCCGCGTAGTAGAGCACCGGCGTCGGCACCATGCCGATGTCGCTGACCGTGCAGCCGCTGTCGACCAGTCCCTGGATCAGATGCTGGACCAGCTCCGGGCCGGAAAGACGGCCGTCGCGGCCGACCGAGACGTTCGGCTCGCCCTGGGCGAGGCTCTGCGAGCCTACGGCGCGGCCGATCCAGTAGGCGGTCTCGTTGGTCAGGCTGTCGCCGACAATGCCGCGGATGTCGTAGGCGCGAAAGATGCTGGCGGGCAGTTTCGGGGCTTTGGCGCTGCTCATTGCGGTTTCTCGCTCCTTGGTATCGAGGCCGAACAGGTCCAGGTCCTCGTCGAGAATATCGATGTCGAGAATGTCGGTATCCGGCACGCGCGGATCGACATACTCCTTGGTCGGGCGGGCGGCAGGCGCCGCCGCGGCTTGCGTGACTGCCGGCCCGACGGGGCGAAGCGGCAGGCGGGCCATGTTCCGTGCCAGCGCGTCGAGCGCCGGCAGGCTCAGGGACGGTTGTTGGATGGCCCGGCCGCTGGAGAGTTCCTGCACGAGGCGGTTGATCTGCAGCACGTCGTCACGCAGGCGCCGCTGCTGGGCGCTGGCGAGGAACTGCAGACCGAGCAACAGGCCGATGAGCGCCAGCAGCGCAGCCCCCAGCAATATCAGCGGCGAGGCGCCGGTCGCGGTCGTGGCGGGCTGGAAACTCAGCTTCCAGTGCGGGTTGCCGCTGGCCAGCGGCAGCAGCGGTCCGTTGCCACTGCCCTGCTGGAGCAGGACCTTCTCGGGCGAGTTATCGAACTGCTGCGTCAGACGCAGCTGGCCGGCATCGGCCGGCAGACGTGGCAATGTGGCGAGCAGACGGTCGAACTCGATGACACGCAGCAGCGTACCCTGCGCGGCCTGTTCGGCGGAGGCGCGCAGCGGCGCCGCGCTGTAGAGCAGCCAGCGCTTGCCGACCTGAAAGGCCTCGACGGGCGGGGCATCGCCGCTCTCGGCGCGCTGCAGCAGGTCCAGTGCGGCGAAATTCATCGGCCCTGCGCGTTCAGGCGTCGGGCGGCCGCGGCCGCGTGCGTTGAGATGTGCATCGATGACGCCCGGCTGCTGGCGCAGAGCCTGCTCGAGCGCGGCGATCTGTTCGGGCTGCTCGCTGCGCAGCGCCTCGAGCAGGCGCGGGTCGGCGGCGATGGCCTGGGTATCGGCCTGGAGTTGGCGCACGGCCTGTTGCAGTGCGCTCGACTGGCTCTGGCCCCAGGCTGCGCCAAGCTCGGCCTGTTGCTGGCGCTGGGCGTCCTGCAAACCGAACCAGAGCAGCGCGGCCGCCGCACCCAGGCCGAGCAGGCCGGGGAGCAGCCCGCTCAGCAGCAGGTTGGGAGCAGCGCGGGTGGGGCGTTTGTTGTCGGCGTTGGCCGGCGTTAACAGGTCCGGTTCCTTGGCGGTACGCTTGAAGAGTGCCATGAGGCTCCTCGATTCATCCTGAAAGGGGGCGTTGGATCAATGGCTGCCGGAGTGTCCGAAGCCGCCGGCACCGCGGTCGCTGCTGTCGAACTGCTCGACCAGCTCGAAGCGCGCCTGCACCACCGGCACCAGCACCAGCTGTGCGATGCGCTCGCCGACGGCAATGGTGAAGTCGCTAAGGCCGCGGTTCCAGCAGGAGACCATCAGCTCGCCCTGGTAGTCCGAGTCGATCAGGCCGACCAGGTTGCCGAGCACGATGCCGTGCTTATGGCCCAGGCCCGAGCGCGGCAGAACCAGCGCCGCGAGTCCCGGGTCGGCGATGTGGATCGACAGCCCGGTCGGGATCAGCAGCGTCTGGCCCGGCTGCAGCACAGTATCGCTCTGCAGCATCGCGCGCAGGTCGAGGCCGGCCGAGCCGGAGGTGGCGTAGTCGGGCAGCGGGAAGTCCCGGCCCAGGCGGGGGTCGAGAATATTGGCTTGTAGCTGGTGCATGTCAGGCCTGCCTGTAGCGATCGGCGATGAAGGCCACCAGCGCGCGGGCGATGTGCCCCTTGCTGGCCTGGCCGAAGCGGGTTACGTGCTGCTGGCGATCGATCACGCTGACCGCGTTTTCTTCGCTGTTGAAGCCGATGCTCGGGTTGGCCACGTCGTTGGCGACGATGAGGTCGAGATTCTTGTCGCGCAGCTTGCGCATGGCGTAGTCGAGCAGGTTCTCGGTTTCGGCGGCGAAGCCGACGCAGAACGGGCGATCCGGGCGAGCCGCCAGGGTGGCGAGGATGTCCGGATTGCGCACCATCTGCAGCAACAGGCCGTCGCCGGTGGTGGGGTCTTTCTTTAGCTTGTGCGGCGCCACCACCTCGGGGCGGTAGTCAGCCACCGCGGCAGCGGCGATCAGCAGGTCGCAGGGCATCGCCGCTTCGCAGGCGGCGAGCATGTCGCGCGCGCTGACCACGTCGATGCGCTGCACGCGATCAGGCGTCGGCAGGAACACCGGGCCGGTGACCAGCGTGACCTGCGCGCCAGCTTCGGCGGCCGCCTCGGCGAGGGCAAAACCCATCTTGCCCGAGCTGTGATTGGTGATGTATCGCACCGGGTCGATGTTTTCCTGGGTCGGTCCGGCGGTGATCAGCAGACGCAGGCCGCTCAGACGGCCGTTCTCGAAACAATCGGCGGCAGCCTGGGCCAGCTCTTCGGCCTCGAGCATGCGGCCCATGCCGACATCGCCGCAGGCCTGGCTGCCGGAGCCAGGGCCGAACAGGCGAATGCCGCGCTGTTCGAGCAGTTGGCGGTTGGCCTGGGTCGCCGGGTCGGCCCACATCGCCTGATTCATCGCCGGCGCCAGGGCGACCGGGGCGTTGGTCGCCAGCACCAGGGTGGTCAGCAGGTCGTTGGCGATGCCCTGGGCGAGGCGCGCCATGAGGTCGGCAGTCGCTGGTGCGATCAGCACCAGGTCGGCCCAGCGCGCCAGTTCGATATGGCCCATCGCCGCTTCGGCTGCGGGGTCGAGCAGATCCAGATGCACCGGGTGGCCGGAGAGCGCCTGCAGGGTCAGCGGCGTGATGAACTCGCGGCCGCCCTGGGTCATCACCACTCGTACTTCGGCGCCGTGGTCGCGCAGACGACGCACCAGCTCGGCACTTTTGTAAGCGGCGATGCCGCCGCCGACGCCCAGGACGATGCGTTTACGATACAGCCGCTGCATAGGCCTGCCTTGTTTCTTGTAGAGGATTGCCGGAGTGAGAACTGCGTCGGAGCCGCGCGGGCACCCCGGAAAAATGACGGGCTAAGATAGCACAGCGCCCGCGACGGAGAAGCGGGCCTGCTCGACAGGGAGGAGACATGAGCATACGTGACTGGCCGACGGCGGAGCGGCCGCGGGAAAAGCTTCTGGAACAGGGTGCGGCGGCGCTTTCCGATGCCGAATTGCTGGCGATTTTCCTGCGTACCGGCGTTGCCGGCCGAAGCGCGGTAGACCTGGCGCGCCACCTGCTCGGCGAGTTCGGCGGCCTGCGCGCGCTGCTCGAAGCCGAACTCGATCAGTTCACCACGCATCTGGGGCTCGGCCCCGCCAAGTACGCGCAGTTGCAGGCCGTGCTGGAGATGGCGCGCCGGCATCTGGCCGAGCGGCTGCGCCGGGATTCGGCGCTGGAGTCGCCGCAAGCGGTGCGCGACTACCTCAAGGCGCGCCTGCGCCACGAGCCGCACGAGCTGTTCGCCTGCCTGTTTCTCGATTCCAAGCACCGGGTGCTGGCGTTCGAAGTGCTGTTCCATGGCACCATCGACGGCGCCAGTGTTTACCCGCGGCAGGTGGTCAAGCGCGCGCTGGCGCAGAATGCGGCGGCGGTGATCCTTACCCACAATCATCCCTCCGGCGTTGCTGAGCCGAGTCAGGCCGATCGCCAGCTGACCCAGCGTTTAAAGGAAGCGCTGGCACTGATCGACGTGCGCGTGCTCGACCACTTCATCGTCGGCGAGGGCGAGCCGCTGTCGATGGCCGAAGCGGGCTGGATGTGAGCGTCGTTACGCCAGCAGCGGCACCAGCAGCAGCGGCCCGAGCGCCAGCAGCACGAAGCGGCCGTTCCAACCGAAGGCGATGCGCCACGGCGACAGCCCGGCATGTCGCGCCAGCATCAGCGCCGAGGGGCCGTAGGGCGACAGCAGCATCGCCAGCGAGAAGCCGGCGAGCAGCGCTACCGCCGGCTGCATGACGGTCACGCCCTGTGCGGCCAGTTGCGCCAGCAGCGCGGCACACAGGTTCAGTGAAATGATCGGTGCGACGCCAAGCAAGGCCAGCGCGATGACCGCAAGCATGCCGGCACTGCCGAGGCCGAACAGCGCCAGTGGCGAGGTGCCGACGTGTAAGACCAGGGCGTCGACCGGAACCAGCGCGGCGACGAGCCCTCCGAGCACGGCCGAACAGGCGAAGATGAAGGTCTCGTTGCGCATGCCGGCCAGGGTGTCGCGCACCTGGGTATGAGTCGCGCCGAACCCTTCCCCCTGCGCGCGTAGCAGGCCGACCACCGCCAGCGGTACCAGCAGCATCGCCGCCTGAGTGGCGGACAGCGGCGTAAAAGCCGCCAGCAGGGCGATCAGCACAATACCCAGCAGGCTGCCGAGCAGCAGGCTGCGCAGTGATTGCGGTGGTGGTGCCGGTGTGTCACCGGACTCGGTGCGACGCAGCTGCCGCAGTCGACGGTTCTCCAGCGGCCAGCCGATCAGCAGTAAGAGCATGGCGGCGAGCAGGCCGAACGGCAGCAGCGCCTGCCAGCTCAGTCCCGGCAGTTCACGCGTGAGAATGGCCACCGCGACACTGGTCGGTGCCAGCAGCGGAACCAGGGCGAAGCCGCGCAGCGCGGTAACCATTACCCCGCGTCGGCCTTCGCGGCGCTGCGTCTCGCTGTAGCCGCCGTGTTGCAGGTGGCGCTCGAGTGAGCCGCAGACCAGCGTGAGCATGCCGAAACTGAGGATCGAGCTGATCGTCAGGGTGCTCAGCAGATAGCTCGGATACAGCAGCGCGGGCGGTCCGGTCAGCAGCCGCCGATGCAGCTCGCCAAGCGGGCGCAGGCGCTCGGCCAGGCAATGCATCAAACCCAGCGCGCCGACGAAGGCGCCGTAGTACGCGGCCGCCGCAAGCAGACGCTGGCCCTGTTCCCAGCTGGCTGCGCCGCTCAGCAGCCAGTAGCCGAGCAGGCCCAGCGTGACCAGGGCGAGTCGGCGCGGGTAAGGCATCAGTGAACGCCAGTGCCAGATGAAGAACAGGCTCAGCAGCACCCCGCTGGCGACACTCAGCGGGCGCGTCTGAGTCGCCAGTGCGAGCAGTTCGCAGAACAGTGCCAGCGGCAGCAGCGCGGTCATGGTCCGGTGCGTCTCGATAATCGGTAAAACTCGCCCGGCGAAGCGTGCACGGAGAGCGGGCGAAACGGGCGTGCGAACAGGAGGCGTAATAGAAGGCAGGCTGTCAGTCTCCGAACGCGCGGTCAATTGCGCAGAACGTTGTTCCGCACGGCGAAATACCTTTGCATCACCAGAGCCACTCGACGCCGCCCTCGATTTTCCGATTGACGGTGCGAGGGCTGCGGTACGGCATGACCGCAGCGCCATAGGCGGTTGGCCCGTGCGCCACGCCTCGTGGTATGCGAGGGCATAACGGACTGTTGGCACTTTGCTACTAAGGCACTACTGACATTCGTCGCGAAATATGGGTAAAACGCTTGGCCGATCGACAAGAACAAATAGAGGCCGTCCATGCGATCTACCCCTCGCCTTAACGCGCGCGCCTGCCTGCTGCACGGCTTGGCCATTTGTGCCGTGCTGCTGCTCCACTACGCAATCACCCTGCCGTTTCCGCTGCTTGCCGCGCTCATCCTGGGGGCGGCGCTGGCGCCCTGGTTCGGTGTCTGGCGTGCGGGCGGCGAGACGAGCAGTGTGGCTGGGGCCGAACCGCAGGCCTTTACCGAACTGAGCAAGAGTCTCTCCCGGCACACCTGCCACAACGCGCTGTCGGCCGCCCAGGTGGCCTTCAGTGCCGAGCAGCTGGCCGGCCGGCTGCAGTCGCAGCTGCAGGCGGTCAGCGAGATTGCCAATGGCGCCGAGGCGATGGCCGCCACTGGCCAGGACAGCGCCGAGCGCGCCCGCCATACCCTGGAAGCAGCGCAGGCGGTGCGGCGCAGCAGCGATGCCGGGCAGACCGAACTGCTGCAGGCTATCGCCCGCATGCAGCAGCTCAGTGCGCAGACCCAGTCGAGCCGCGAGCTGATCGACGGCCTGTCGGCGCGTACCGAGGAAATCCGCCAGATCACCGACGTGATCCAGTCCATCGCCAGCCAGACCAATCTGCTCGCGCTCAATGCCGCCATCGAAGCGGCCCGGGCCGGCGAGGCGGGGCGCGGCTTCGCCGTGGTGGCCGACGAGGTGCGCAACCTCGCCGCGCGGACCTCCAGCGCAACCGAGGAAGTCGGGCGCATGGTCGCCGATATTCGCGAGCAGAGCGGCGCCGTGGTCAGCCATATCCAGCAGCAGGCCAGCGAACTGGACGAAGCCGCCGCGCAGATTGCCGGTACTGGCCAGCAGCTGACCGGCATCACCGAACTGGCCGGCGGCGTGGAGGCCCAGGTCGCCGAAATCACCTCCGGCACCGCCAGCAACCATGAACGGCTGACCGCGTTGTTCGTCGCGCTCGACCAGCTGCGTGCCGATGCG
The DNA here is from genome assembly GCF_056336065.1 of Stutzerimonas sp. 21-1. Classification (NCBI taxonomy): domain Bacteria; kingdom Pseudomonadati; phylum Pseudomonadota; class Gammaproteobacteria; order Pseudomonadales; family Pseudomonadaceae; genus Stutzerimonas; species Stutzerimonas sp. 21-1. The sequence goes on from NZ_CM150500.1 coordinate 417,632, forward strand.
CTGGACAGCGAACAGCAGACCCGCCAGCTCGAGCAGGCCGCCGAACGCCTGGTGGCGCAGGCCGAGAGTGCCAGCGAGCGCCTCGCCGAGGTACAGCTCGACGACTATCACCAGGCGATCTACGACCTCGCGCGCCAAGGGGCCGCGGATATCGCGGCGCGCTTCGAGGCGGATATCGACGCCGGGCGCATCGCCGTCAACGACCTGTTCGACCGCAACTACCAGGCGCAGCCGGGTACCGATCCGTTGAAGTACCACACCCGCTTCGATAAGTACGCCGATGGCGTGCTGCCGGCGATTCAGGAGCCGTTGCTGGCACGCCACGACGCGATCGTCTACGGCATCGCCACCACGCCGGAAGGCTACGTGCCGACCCACAACAACGCCTTCAATCATCCGCCGGTGGGCAATCCCGAGATCGACCGCAGCCGCAGTCGCAGCAAGCGGCTGTTCAACGACCGTACCGGCGGACGCTGCGGCAGCCACCAGCGCAACGTGCTGCTGCAGACCTACAGCCGCGACACCGGCGAGCTGATGCACGACCTCTCGGTGCCGATCATGGTCAAGGGGCGTCACTGGGGCGGGCTGCGCCTGGGCTATCGACCGGAGGCGCAGGCCTGACGGCGGCTCAGGGCGCCAGCGCCATCCACTGATCGCTCAGGCTGCGGGTGTGGCGGTCGACCATGATCGGCGCGAACGGCCGGCCCGAGGCGGTGGAGAAGTTGTTGCTGCCGCTGTTCATGTCCTGCAGCGCCACCTTGAGAAAGCTCCAGCGCGTCTTGACCTGGGCTAGCGCCGGGTCGCCGCGCTCGCTGAGCTGTGCCAGTTGCGCGTCGATGGCCGGCACCAGCTGCCGTTCGTCCTGACCGAGGTAGGTGTCGGGCTGCTCACGGGCCGTCTCGAAACTGCCGATGTAGGCGCGGCTGAGGTATTGCACGGCGAGGTATTCGACTTTTGCCGGCAGCTCGGCGTGAGCCTCGACGCCCTGCTGGCCGCGCACGGCGGTGAGGAACTCGCGCAGTGCCTTGCTCATTTCCAGCGGCCAGCCCCAGGGCATGTCGTCTTCGCCACGACCGAAACCGGCCCCTTCACGCAGTCTGGCCTGTAACTGGCGGTGGCTGTCGCGTAGCGCGCTGGTGGGATTCGCGACACCCTGCAGGGCCTCGTTGAGTGCCAGGATGTCGGCTTCCATCCGCGCCAGGTGGGCTTTCTGGAAGCCTTCGCCGCGATACAGCAGCAGGCTGCTGGTGGCGCGACTGGCGTGGATCTGCAGTTTTTCCAGCGCGGACAGCGTCTGGCTGTGGGACTGGCCGGGCAGCCAGGCGACGACCAGGACGAGCAGCCATATCCATGTGCGATGGCGCATTGTTGTGCTCCTTTGTTGTTTTTATCGAAGCGGATGCCTGCTTGTTGCAGTTGGCTTCCAGAGCCTAGCGGACCAGTGGCCAAGTGGTATCACCCCAAAGTGTGATTCGCCGCTGCAGGTGCCGGATGGTCGGCCGCGCCGCTTGGGCTGCGCTCAGAGCATCCGTTCGAGGCCAACGACGTCCGCCAGCCAGGCGTTCAGGCGGCGCCAGAATCCGCCCGGTTCGCGTTCGAGGATGATGCGCTGACCCTGCTCCTCGGCGATCCATACCAGCTGCCGGGTATCACCGCGCCGGGCCAGTTTCACCTCGTAGCTGGTTGCCGGCGCCATGCCCTCGAGCGTTAGCCGGTGCACCTCGCCGGCCAGCGCCGGGCTCTGCGCGAGGATGCCGACCTCGCTGTTCCACAGCACCGAGCGCGGGTCGAAGTTGAGCGAGCCGATGAACACCCGCTGCCGGTCGAACACCGCTGCCTTGCTGTGCAGGCTGGATTCCGACTCGCCGAAGAAGCTGTAGGAGGACTTCTGGTCGGGCTGGCGGCGCAGTTCGAACAGCTGCACGCCCTGTTCCAGCATGCGCTGGCGGTACGGCGCATAACCGCCATGCACGGCCGGCACGTCGGTGGCCTCCAGCGAATTGGTGAGGATGCGGATGGTCACGCCGTCGCGGCGACGTTCGACCAGGTAGTCGACGCCGCTGTCGGTGGGTACGAAGTACGCCGACACCAGCATCAGCTCGTCCTGCACCGCGGTCAGCGCCGGCGCCAGCTGGGTGGTCAGCAGTCGCGTGGGCGGGCCATCGGCCAGGAGTTTGTCGGGATCGTCCCAGAGCGCCGCGGCGGGCGCCCAGATCAGCTCGTCCAGCCAGCGCTGCAGCTGCGGCTCGCGCTGGTAGCGGATCAGTCGGCGGTACAGCGGGCCATCGTCGCGGCGCGCCTGTTGCAGATATTGCTGGAGCTGTTCGCGTGCCTCGCTCAGCTTGCGCTGTGCCGGCGGTCGCCAGAAGAAGTGCTGGATCGGCACGCTCAGCTGGTGATTCCAGTACTGGTCGAAGCTGTCGGCGAGCTGCCGCGCCACCGGACCGGCGGCGATCAGGTCGATGTCGGTAAAGTTCAGGCTGCGATCGGCATCGAAATATTCGTCGCCCAGATTGCGTCCGCCGACGATCGCCAGGCTGCTGTCGACCAGCAGCAGCTTGTTGTGCATGCGCCGGTGCTGCTGCGGCAGATGCAGCAGTCGCCCGAGCGTGCGCGTGACCGGGTTGCTGCGGCCGGCGCGCAGCGGGTTGAACACGCGGATCTGCACGTTCGAATGCGCTGCCAGCGTGGCGATGCGGTAGTCCTGGCCGTCGCTGGTGGTGTCGTCGAGCAGCAGCCGGACGCGCACGCCACGGTCGGCGGCGCGCAGCAGCTCGTCGACCAGCAGGCGCGTGGAGAGGCCGTCATGCACGATGTAGTACTGGATATCGAGGCTGCGCCGCGCGGCACGGAACAACTCGGCGCGGGCGGCGAAGGCCTCGCTGCTTTCGGGCAGCAGGCGCAGGCCGGAATGACCTTCCGGCTGCGCGGCCGCCAGCCGCTGTACCTGCCGGCCGAGCGAGGAGTCCGCCGGCGCGATGGCGTGGGAGGGCGTCGGCGCAGGCTGGCTGGCACAGCCGGCAAGCGACAGCAGTAGGATCAGCAGCAGGAGCGCTCGCACGGTGTTCCCTTCCGGTCCGGTCACGTGCAGCTTAGACGCCGCGGCGTCAGAAGCGATCCTTCAACCGATACCAGAGCATGCCCAGCGCCAGCAGCGGCGAGCGCAATGCCGGACCGCCGGGGAAGGTCGGGTGCGGCACGCGGGCGAACAGATCGAAGCCGCGGCTCTCGCGCTCGGCGATGGCTTCGGCGAGCAGCCGGCCGGCCAGATGAGTGGCGTTCAGACCGTGGCCGGAGTAGGCCTGGGCGTAGTAGACGTTCGGCTGCTCCGGCAGCCGGCCGATCTGCGGCAGGCGGTTGGCGCCGATGCCGATCATGCCGCCCCACTGGTACTCGATGCCGATGCCAACCAGTTGCGGAAACACCGCGAGCATCTTCGGCTGCATGTAGGCGACGATGTCTTTGGGATCGCGCCCGGAATAATGGCAGGCACCGCCGAACAGCAGTCGCCCGTCGGCCGAGAGGCGGAAATAGTCGAGCGCCACGCGCTGATCGCAGACCGCCATGTTCTGCGGCAGCAGTTCCTGGCACAGCGCCGTCGGCAAACGTTCGGTGGCGATGATGTAGCTGCCGGCCGGTAACACCTTGCCCGTCAGCTTGGGTTGCAGGCCGTCGAGGTAGGCATTGCAGGCCAGCACCAGCTGGTTGGCGCGCACCACGCCGTGGGCGGTGTGGACCGCGACCTGCGTGCCGTACTCGATGCGTTCGACGGCGGAGTCTTCGTGCAGGCGCACGCCCAGGGTCTGCGCCACGGCCGCCTCACCGAGCGCCAGGTTGAGTGGATGCAGGTGCCCGGAGCCCATGTCGACCAGCCCGCCGATGTAGCGCTGCGAGCCGATCACCGTCGGCAGGTTGGCGCGCGAGATGCGCTGCAGCGGATGCGCATAGCCCAGACGCAGCAGGTCGGCGTAGTCCTGCTCGAAGCCTTCCAGATGCCGTGGTTTGGTCGCCAGGTCGCAATAGCCCCAGGTCAGGTCGCAATCGATGGCGTGCCGCTCGATGCGCTGGCGGACGATGTCGACGGCTTCGAAGCCCATGCGCTTGAGCTCGTCGACGCCCTCTTCGCCGAGGATCGGCCGGAACTGCTCGACATCGTGGCCGACACCGCGGATCAGCTGGCCGCCGTTGCGACCGCTGGCCCCCCAGCCGATACGCCGGGCTTCGAGGAGGATGACCGACAGTCCTCGCTCGGCGAGTTCGATGGCGGTATTCAGCCCGGTAAAGCCGCCGCCGACGATGCAGACGTCGGCGCGGGCCTCACCGGCGAGCGCGGCGAAGCGCAGCGCACGGTTCGCGCTGGCGGCGTAGTAGGAGGGTGCGTGAGCGTCTTGGCGAGTGGTGTTCTGAGTCATCGGTTCGGAATGGATTCTCTGCGGGGTTCAGGGGGAGGTCACGGTTCGGCACTGCAGCGAGCAAAGCACGCCCGGCGCCGTTCGGCCAGCGGCCGCGGCGGGCTCGCTGGAGCGGAACGGGTACGCGGCGCTCTAGTCCGGCACCGGCAGCTCGAGCGATTCCTTCACTTCTTCCATGACGATGTAACTCTTGGATTCGCGCACGTGCGGTAGTTTCAGCAGGATGTCGCCGAGCAGCTTGCGGTAGGAGGCCATCTCCGAAATGCGCGCCTTGACCAGATAGTCGAAGTCGCCCGACACCAGATGGCACTCCAGCACGTGCGGCAGCCGCAGCACGGCGCGGCGGAACTCCTCGAAGGTGTCGCCGGACTTGTAGTCCAGGCTGATCTCGACGAACACCAGCAGGTTGGCGCGCAGCAGCTGCGGATTGAGCCGTGCGTGGTAACCGAGGATCACGCCGTCGCGTTCCAGACGGCGCACCCGTTCGGTGCACGGGGTGGTCGAGAGGTTGACCCGCTCGCCCAGTTCGGTGAACGAAATCCGTCCCTCCTGCTGCAGGATACGCAGGATGGAACGGTCGATCCGGTCCAATTCCCGACGGGCCTTGTTGGGATTATTCATGGGGGATGCCCCTCTAGTAAAAGCCATATTGGCGAGAATTTTCGTCAAGAATCGCATGATAAACAGTGAATACCACTGAGTCAGCCGTCCTACACTCCGCCCAACAACAACGGAAACATCCGGGCGTGCCGGATGGAGGGCGACAGTCATGCGAGTTCTGATCCTGGGCAGCGGTGTGGTCGGCACCGCCAGCGCGTACTACCTGGCCCGTGCCGGGTTCGAGGTGGTAGTGGTCGATCGCCAGGACGGCGTCGCTCTGGAAACCAGCTTCGCTAACGCCGGCCAGGTCTCGCCTGGCTACGCCTCGCCGTGGGCCGCTCCGGGCATTCCGCTCAAGGCCATGAAGTGGCTGCTGCAGCGCCATGCGCCGCTGGCCATCAAGCTCACCGGCAGCCTCGACCAGTACCTGTGGATGGCGCAGATGCTGCGTAACTGTACTGCTGCGCGCTACGCAGTGAACAAGGAACGCATGGTGCGGCTGGCCGAATACAGCCGCGATTGCCTCGACGAGCTGCGTGCCGAGACCGGCATCGCCTATGAGGGTCGTCAGCTCGGCACCACCCAGCTGTTCCGCACCCAGGCGCAGGTCGACGCCGCCGCCAAGGACATCGCCGTGCTCGAACAGGCCGGCGTTCCTTACGAATTGCTCGACCGTGCTGGCATCGCGCGCGTCGAACCGGCGCTGGCCAAGGTTTCCGACAAGCTTGCCGGCGCTCTGCGTCTGCCCAATGACCAGACCGGCGACTGCTATCTGCTCACCTCGCGCTTGGCCGAGATGGCCCGCGAGCTGGGCGTGGAGTTTCGCTTCGGGCAGAACATCGAGCGCCTGGAAAGCGATGGCGAACGCATCGCCGGCGTCTGGATCGATGGCCAACTGGAGCGTGCCGACCATTACGTGCTGGCGCTGGGCAGCTACTCGCCGCAGTTGCTCAAGCCGCTCGGTATCCGCGCGCCGATCTACCCGCTCAAGGGCTATTCGCTGACCGTGCCGATCACCGATGCAGCGATGGCGCCGACCTCGACCATTCTCGACGAGACCTACAAGGTCGCCATCACCCGCTTCGACGACCGTATCCGCGTCGGCGGCATGGCCGAGATCGCCGGCTTCGATCTGTCGCTCAACCCGCGTCGTCGCGAGACGCTGGAGATGATCACCGCCGACCTCTATCCGCAGGGCGGCGACCTGAGCCGCGCCGAGTTCTGGACCGGCCTGCGCCCGGCGACCCCGGACGGCACGCCGATCATCGGTGCGACGCGCTATCGCAACCTGTTCCTCAACACTGGCCACGGCACCCTCGGTTGGACCATGGCCTGTGGGTCCGGTAGCCTGCTTGCCGATCTGATCGCGAAGAAGCGTCCGCAGATCAGCGCGCAGGGTCTGGATATTTCCCGCTATAGCAGCCGCAGCGAGGTATCTGGCCACGGTCGGCCGGCTTCCGCCCACTGACCCTCAACCCTTTGCAATAACCGTCGACCGGGTGTCCGCCATGCGGACGCCCGGTCGAGTGACATGGATCTATCAGCGAGCCGGAGCCGCTCATCTGTTCCCCGCCTGGGACAGCGTTTTACCGGAATGAGCTGACATCTGCAGTCGTTCCTCGTACCTACAAATCTAAGAACGAGATGAATGTAATGAACAAACAGTCGATCCAGATTGCGCTGGCTTATATGTCCGTGGTCATCGGTGGCGGCTTCGCCTCCGGCCAGGAAGTCCTCCAATTCTTCACCGGCTACGGGCTGGTCGGCGTCGCCGGTACGCTGGTCAGTGGCCTGCTGTTCGCCTTCCTCGGCATGCAGATCGCCCGCATGAGTTCGAAGATGCAGGCCAACTCGCACAAAGAAGTCCTCTACAGCCTGTTCGGCGCGCGTGTCGGCCTGGCCGTCGACGTGGTGCTGTCATTCTTCCTCTATGGCGTCGGCGTGGTCATGCTGGCCGGCTGCGGATCGATCTTCGCCCAGCAGTACGGCATGCATCCGCTGTTCGGCGGTGTGCTGATGACCGTGCTGGTGATCGCCACGCTGTGCCTGAACGTCAAGCGCATCATCGATCTGATCAGCGCGGTGATGCCGTTCCTGCTGGCGATGGTGCTGATCATCACCACCTACTCGATCTTCAACTACAACGCACCGGTCGAGACCCTCGATGCGATTGCCCGCGAGAACAACGAGACGGTCAGCTCCAACTGGTTCGTCGGCGCGCTGCTCTACGCCTCGTTCAACATCGCCGTAGGTTTCCCGATGCTGGCGGTGATCGGCGGGATGACCAAGCAATCCAAGGCTGCAGGGCTGGGTGGCGTGCTCGGCGGGCTCGGCCTGGGTGTGCTGATCCTGCTGCTGAACGTCGGTCTGTTCGCCAACATCAACCAGCTGCAGGGCTTCGAGATGCCGACCCTGGCGCTGGCATCGCGGATTTCCCCGCTGCTCTCGGTGGTCATGTCGGTAGCGCTGATCTGCATGGTCTATAGCACCGCTGTCGGCATGTTCTTCGCCTTCAGCGCACGTTTCGCCAAGCCCGAGTCGGCACGTTTCAAGGGCTTCAGCGCGATTTCGGTGTGCATCGGCCTGGCGCTGAGCCTGGGCGGTTTCAGCAAGCTGGTCGGCACCGTGTACCCGCTGCTCGGCTACGTCGGCTTTGCGCTGATCCTCGCCATCGTCTTCAGCTGGGTGCGCGGCCGCTCCCGCGCGAACCTCGAAGTGCAAAAACGCGAGCTAAGCCCGCTATCCTGACACTGCCCGGCGCCGGCCCACTGCAGGCCGGCGCCACTCGTTCGAGGAGAATTTAATGCCCATCCAGCGTCTGCACACTACCGCCCGCTACAGCGAGGCAGTCATCCACCGCGGCACGGTCTACCTGTCCGGGCAACTGGCCGACGATCTGTCGGGCGACATTCGCCAGCAGACCCGCGAAACCCTGCTGAGCATCGACCGCATGCTGGCCGAGGCCGGCAGCGACCGCTCGCGCCTGCTTTCGGCGCTGATTCATCTGCGCGACATGGCCGACTACGACGGCATGAACGAAGTCTGGGATGAGTGGCTGCCCAAAGGTTCCGCACCGGCGCGTACCACGGTGCAGGCGCTGATGTATTCGCCGCAGGTGCGGGTGGAAATCACCGTGGTGGCCGCGCTGCCGGACCTGTCCGGGCCGAACCTCTGACAGCAGGTGCATTGGATAGCGCGCCAGCGTGTTGTAAATTCCGAACGCCGTTGCCATCATGACAGCCTGTCGTTTCGCTCTTGATAGGAGAGCTCGTATTGGACGTCGGCGTTCGGCTGCAAACCATCCGCAAGCTCAAGGGGCTGTCTCAGCGTGAACTCGCCAAGCGTGCGGGCGTCACCAACAGCACCATTTCCATGATCGAGAAGAACAGCGTCAGCCCCTCGATCAGTTCGTTGAAAAAGGTTCTCGGCGGCATTCCGATGTCGCTGGTGGAGTTCTTCTCGCCGGATTTCGAGCAGGACAGCGACACCCAGGTGGTCTATAAGGCGAGCGAGCTGATCGACATCTCCGACGGTGCGGTGAGCATGAAGCTGGTGGGCAAGGCGCATCCGAGCAGGGCCATCGCCTTTCTCGACGAGACCTATCCACCCGGTGCGGACACCGGCCTGGACATGCTCGCCCACCAGGGTGAGGAGACCGGCATGCTGGTCGAGGGCCGGTTGGAACTGACGGTCAACGGGCAGACCTATGTGCTTGAAACCGGCGACAGCTACTACTTCGAGAGCAGCAAACCCCATCGTTTTCGCAATCCGTTCGACGCGCCGGCTCGGCTGATCAGCGCAACAACGCCGGCAAACTTCTGAGCGACGCCGCGCAATGCGACAAAGAGTCGCTGGCGATGGCAATTGTTTCGGCTTACGGGGCTTGCCGCTATACTACCGCCCGCTCGCGAACCGTGGCCGCGGGCGTGTCTAGCCACAATGAGGGTGAAAGGTGAACCTGATTAAGAAGATCCTGGTAGCACAGACTGCCGTAGTGGCCCTGTGGGCAATGAGCGCTCAGGCTGCGACTGACGAAGCTATCGCCGAGCGTCTGAAGCCGGTGGGCGAAGTATGCGTACAAGGCCAAGAGTGTGCGGCGGCCGGTGGCGGCGCTGCGGCGGCGGCCGGTAGTGCGGCACGCAGCGGCGAAGAAATCTACGGCAAGTTCTGCACCGCTTGCCACGGCTCCGGCCTGCTCAACGCGCCGAAGAGCGGTGACTCCGCGGCCTGGAGCGCACGTGCCGACGCCAAGGGCGGGCTTGATGGTCTGCTCAAGAGCGCCATCAGTGGCCTCAACGCCATGCCGCCGAAAGGCACCTGTGGCGACTGCTCGGACGACGAGCTCAAGGGCGCCATCAAGCACATGTCCGGTCTCTGATCGACAGACGCTGACCGCTGCACCGACAAAGCCGCCTACGGGCGGCTTTGTCGTATCTGCACGTCACTCGACGAACTGCACCTGGCCGTTCTCCAGCGAGGCGATGCGCGCCAGCGACTCGATGCGCAGGCCGGTTTCTTCCAGCTCGCGTCGACCGCTCTGGAACGACTTCTCGATGACGATCCCCAGGCCGACGACCGTCGCGCCAGCCTGCGCGATGATCGACAGCAGGCCCTTGGCGGCCTTGCCGTTGGCCAGGAAATCATCGATCACCAGCACCCGGTCGGTCGGCGACAGGTGGTTGGCGGCGATGGCGATGGTGCTCTCCACCTGCTTGGTGAAGGAGTACACCGAGGCAGTCAGCAGGTTGTCGGTCATCGTCAGCGACTGGTGCTTGCGCGCGAAGATCACCGGCACGCCCAGTTCCAGCCCGGTCATCACCGCCGGCGCGATGCCGGACGCCTCGAGGGTGACGATCTTGGTGACGCCGGCATCGCGAAAGCGGCGGGCGAATTCCTGGCCGATCTGCTGCATCAGTCGCGGATCGATCTGGTGATTGAGAAAGGCGTCGACCTTGAGCACGCGCTCGGACAGAACGATGCCTTCGCTGCGGATTTTCTGTTTCAGTAGTTCCACGTACGTGCTACCTCGAAAGGGGCTTCGGGCAGGCCTGGCCGGGTTCCCGAGCGGGGCGGCGCAGCCTGGAAAGCCGCGCATTTTCGCGCAATCCTGGCGGGCAGTGCAAAAATCCGACATGCGCCTAAATGACTGAACACCTGTAAGGATAAGCCGCCTAAGCTGGAAGGCCATTTCAACCAGCGGGGAATCACGCATGTTGCGTATTGCTATCAACGGGTATGGACGAATCGGTCGCGCGGTCGTGCGGGCCTTGTTCGAGCGTGGCCTGCAGGAGCAGGTGCAGATCGTCGCCATCAACGATCTCAGCGAGCACGGCACGCTGGTGCACCTGACGCGCTTCGACTCGACGTTCGGTCGCTTTCCGCAGCCGGTGGAGCTGCAGGGCGAGGCGATGGTCGTCGGCGGCCAGAGCATCCGCCTGCTCGCCGAGCGCGAGGCGAGCCGGCTGCCGTGGGGCGAGCTGGGCGTCGACGTGGTGCTCGAATGCACCGGCAAGTTCAAGCAGCGCGCCCTTGTCGAGCAGCACCTGCAGGCCGGTGCGCGCCGAGTGTTCGCCTCGCATCCGCTGGATGGCGCCGACCTGACCGTTGTCTATGGCGTCAACCACCAGCTGCTGGGCGACCAGCAGGTGATCTCCAACGCGTCCTGCACCACCAACTGCCTAGCGCCGCTGGCCAAGGTGCTGCACGAGGCAGTGGGTATTCGCCAGGGACTGCTGAACACCGTGCACTCCTACACCAACGACCAGAACCTGCTGGACAAGGCCCACAAGGACCTCTACCGCGCGCGCGCCGCGGCGCTGTCGATGATTCCGTCGACCACCGGCGCGGCCAAGGCCATCGGCCTGGTACTGCCGGAACTGGCCGGGCGGCTGGACGGGCTGTCGGTGCGGGTGCCGACGCCGAACGTCTCGCTGGTGGACCTGACCTTCGTCGCCGAGCGTGCGCCGCAGGGCGTCGAGGCCATCAACCGCATCCTGCGCGAGGGTGCGCAGCGGCTGCCGGCGGGTGTCATGGAATGCACCGAGGAGGCGCTGGTGTCTTGCGACTTCAACGGCTATCCGGCGTCCTGCGTGGCCGACCTCAGCCACACCCGCGTGCAGGGCGAGCTGGTCAAGGTACTGGCCTGGTACGACAACGAGTGGGGCTTCTCCAACCGCATGCTCGACGTGCTGTTGCACTGGAACCCGCAACCGGTTGCCTGAGCGGGTGTGCTCGCCGTCCGGTCGCGGCATCGCGCCGGGCGGCTGGGGGTGCTGTCTATACTCGCTGGACCCCCAGCGCCATTAACTGCCGGAGAGAGTCCATGAGTCATCGCATCGTCCTGCCGCGCCTGATGGAAATCGGCGCCGGCGCCAGCCAGCAGCTCGCCGTCGTGCTGCGCAGCCTGGGCTGCAGTCGTCCGCTGATCGTCACCGACCGCATGATGGTCGAACTGGGCTATGTCGATCGCCTCGAAGAACAGCTGCAGGCGGCGGGAATCGCCAGCCAGCGCTTCGCCGACACGCTGCCGGAGCCCACCGCGGCGTCGATCCGTGCCGGCGTGCAAATGGTCCGCGACGGTGACTTCGATTCCATCGTCGCCCTCGGCGGCGGCAGCCCGATCGACTCGGCCAAGGCCATCGGCATCCTCGGCCGCTACGGCGGCGAGATGCGCGACTATCGTTTCCCGCGTGATGTGTGCGAGCCCGGCCTGCCGCTGATCGCCATCCCCACCACCGCCGGCACCGGCTCGGAAGCGACGCGCTTCACCATCATCACTGATGAGACTAGCGACGAGAAAATGCTCTGCGCCGGCCTCGGTTTCATGCCGGTCGCCGCGCTGATCGACTACGAATTGACCCTTTCGCTGCCGCCGCGGGTCACCGCCGATACCGGCCTGGACGCGCTGACCCATGCCATCGAGGCGTATGTCAGTCGCAAGGCCAGCGGCTACAGCGATGCCCAGGCGCTGCAGGCCATGCGCCTGCTGGCGCCCAACCTGCGCACTGCCTTCCACGATTCGGGCAACCGTGCCGCGCGCGAGGCGATGATGCTTGGCGCGACACTGGCCGGTATCGCCTTCTCCAATGCCTCGGTGGCGCTGGTGCACGGCATGAGCCGGCCAATCGGTGCGTTCTTCCACGTGCCGCACGGGCTGTCCAACGCCATGCTGCTGCCGGCGGTCACCGCCTTCTCGATTCCCGCCGCGCCCGAGCGCTACGCCGACTGCGCCCGCGCGATGGGCGTTGCGGCACAGACCGACAGCGTCGAGACCGCCAATCAGCGGCTGCTCGTCGAGTTGCAGGCATTGAACCGCGAACTGCAGGTGCCGAGCCCCGGCCAGTACGGCATCGCCCGCGAGCGCTTCTTCGAATTGCGCGAGACGATGGCGCAGCAGGCGCTGGCGTCCGGTTCGCCGGGCAACAACCCGCGCGTGCCGACGCAGGCGGAGATCGTCGAGCTGTACGAGACGGTCTGGAACCAGGCATGAGCGCCGGCGCCGCGCGGCAATCGCGGCCGCCGGCGCCGTTCACAGCACGTAGAACAGCACCGCGATGAAGTGCAGCAGGCTGCCGCCCATGACGAACAGGTGCCAGATGCCGTGCCAGTGGCGGAAACGTTCGTCGAAGACGAAGAACACGATGCCCACCGTGTAGCAGATGCCGCCGGCCAGCAGCCAGGCGAAGCCCGCGCTGCCAAGCGCGGCGAGCAGCGGCTTGACCGCCACCAGCACGATCCAGCCCATCACCGCGTAGATCACCAGCGAGAGAATCCGTGCTTCCGAGCGTGGCTTGATCTCCTGCAGCATGCCGATTAGCGCCAGGCTCCAGACCACGCCGAACAGCGTCCAGCCCCAGAGCCCGGCCAGTGTCACCAGGCAGAACGGCGTATAGCTGCCGGCGATCAGCAGGTAGATCGACAGGTGATCGAGCTTGCGCATGATCACCTTCGCCCGTCCGCGCAGGCTGTGGTAGAGGGTGGAGATGCTGTAGAGCAGCACCAGGCTTATGCCGTAGATCGCCACGCTGACCATCTCGGCGAGCGATCCGCCGAGCGCGGCCAGCACCTGCAGCCAGATGGCGCCCAGGCAGGCGAGTAAGGCACCGACCAGGTGCGTCCAGGCGTTGAAGCGTTCGCCGTGGTACATCGGGGGCTCTCCGCACAGATGCGACAGGCCCAGCATGCCGCGTCCGCATGACCGGATACAGTCAAATCGATGAACGATCAGCGAAATGAAGGTGGTCGCGGCGCCGCGTTGTGCCCGCGCGAGGGCTTCGTTGCTCCGTCGACCCGGGGCTGCGCCGACCCCGCGCCGCCTGTCGTCAGCGCTTGAGCATCGCCCGCATCGCTGCCAGTGCGTCGTTGCCACGCGCGGCCTTCACTTCCACCGGCGCGTCTTCCTGGCCTTCCCATTCCAGGTCTTCGGGCGGCAGTTCGTCGAGGAAGCGACTGGGCATGCATTCGATGATTTCGCCATACTGCTTGCGCTTGGCGGCGAAGGTCATCGCCAGGTTCTGCCGCGCACGGGTGATGCCGACGTAGGCCAGGCGGCGTTCTTCCTCGATGGTGTCGGCTTCGATGCTGGAGCGGTGCGGGAGGATTTCCTCTTCCATGCCGAGAATGAACACGTAGGGGAATTCCAGGCCCTTGGAAGCATGCAGGGTCATCATCTGCACGCCCTCGGCGCCTTCTTCCTCTTCCTGCTGGCGTTCGAGCATGTCGCGCAGCACCAGCTTGGCGATCGCCTCCTCGATGGTCATCTCGCCTTCCTCGTCGCGCTCCAGAGTGTTCTTCAGCGCGTCGATGAGGAACCAGACGTTGCCCATGCGGAAGTCCGCGGCCTTGTCGCTGGAGGTCTGGCTGCGTACCCAGGTCTCGTAGTCGATGTCCATGACCATGCTGCGCAGGGCGGCGATGGGGTCGTTCTGCGCGCACTGCTGGCGCAGGTTGTCCATGTAGCGCTTGAAGCGCGCCAGGCGGTCGGTGAAACGGCTGTCCATCAGCTCGCCGAGGCCGATTTCGTCGCAGGCGGCGTACATGGAAATCTTGCGCGCAGTGGCGTAGTTGCCGAGCTTTTCCAAAGTGGTCGAACCGATCTCGCGGCGCGGCACGTTGATCACCCGCAGGAAGGCGTTGTCGTCGTCCGGGTTGACCAGCAGGCGGAAGTAGCTCATCAGGTCCTTCACCTCCTGGCGGCTGAAAAAGCTGGTGCCGCCGGACAGCCGATAGGGTATCTGGTGGTGCTGCAGCTTCAGCTCGATCAGCTTGGCCTGGTAGTTGCCGCGGTAGAGGATGGCGAAATCGCTGTAGGGCCGCTGAGTGCGCAGATGCAGCGTGAGGATTTCCATCGCCACGCGCTCGGCCTCGGCTTCTTCGTTGCGGCAGCGAATCACGCGGATCGGGTCGCCATGGCCCATTTCCGACCACAGCTGCTTCTCGAAGGCGTGCGGGTTGTTGGAGATCAGCACGTTGGCGCATTTGAGGATGCGGCTGGTGGAGCGGTAGTTCTGTTCCAGCATCACCACCTTCAGCGAGGGAAAGTCTTCCTTCAGCTGCATCAGGTTTTCCGGCCGCGCGCCGCGCCAGGCGTAGATCGACTGGTCGTCGTCGCCGACCACGGTGAAGTGCGCGCGCTGCTGCACCAGCAGTTTGACCAGCAGGTACTGGCTGGCGTTGGTGTCCTGGTATTCGTCGACCAGCATGTAGCGCACCTTGTTGCGCCACTTCTCCAGCACCTCGGGGTGGTCCTGGAACAGCTTCACCGGTTGCATGATCAGGTCGTCGAAGTCCACCGCGTTGTACGCCTTGAGCGTGCGCTGATAGTGGGTGTAGACGACGGCGGCGGTCTGCTCCTTGGGATTGCGCGCACTGGCCAGCGCTTCCTCGGGGGTGACCAGGTCGTTCTTCCAGCTGCCGATGTAGTTCTTGATCTCGTCCACGCCGTCATCGCCGGCGTATTCCTTCTGCATGATGTCGCTCAGCAGCGCCTTGATGTCGCCCTCGTCGAAGATCGAAAAGCCCGGCTTGTACCCCAGATGGACATATTCCTTGCGGATGATGTTCAGGCCCAGGTTGTGGAAGGTCGATACCGTCAGACCCTTGCCTTCGCCGCCGCGCAGCAGGCTGCTGACGCGCTCCTTCATCTCGCGGGCGGCCTTGTTGGTGAAGGTCACGGCGACGATGTACTGCGCGCGGATACCGCATTGCTGGATCAGGTAGGCGATCTTGCGGGTGATCACGCTGGTCTTGCCGGAGCCGGCGCCGGCGAGCACCAGCATGGGGCCGCCGACGTAGTTCACGGCTTCCTGCTGCCGGGGATTGAGTCGGGACATGGACGTTCGGGTTGTGGAAGGCGGGGCGCGAGTTTAACAGGCTAGCGCCGGGAAGCGGTTCGCTGACGACCGGTCGGCGCCCAATCGGCTGGCGGGCCTTGGTAAATGGGATTATTCCTTTATCTTGTCGAGCCAGCCCGCTCGCGCAGGCTGCTTCGACAGCGGACGTTTCCTGCGTCCATCTCACCACGCCCCGGGAGGCTGCTTGTCCGCGCCCATCGCACCCCTGTCATTGTTGCTGCTGGCCGAGCGCCCCGAGTGGGCGACACAGCTGCGTGGCTGCCTGGAGCAGCTGGCGGATGCGCCGGCGCTGCTGGTTGCCCCGGACTGGGCGACGGCACGGGCTACGCTGGACGATAGCGCCCGCGGCCTGCTGCTGACGACGCCAGCCTGTCGGCCGCCCGCGCACGAATGCCCCTGGCCGGTGATCCTGCTGCTCGACGCCGAGCCGGCCGAAGCGCCGGAAGGCGTGCTCGACTGGCTGGTGCGCGACCAGTTCAGTGCTGACGTGCTGCGCCGCTGCCTGCGCTATGCGCGCGAGCGCTGCCGGCTGCAGGGCTCGCTGCAGCACCTGAGCGAATACGACCCGTACACCGGCGTGGTCAATCGCCAGGGCTTCCAGGCCCTGCTGATGGCGGCGCTGGCCGAGCACCAGGGGCGCGGGCTGGTGCTCGGCTATCTGGATCTGGACGACTTTCGCCACGTCAACGATTCGCTCGGCCACCAGGCCGGGGATCGGCTGATGCTGCAGATCGTCGCGCGCCTGCAGGCGCAGCTGGAGGAGGGTGATGCCCTGGGACGGCTGGGCGGCGACGAGTTCGCCCTGCTGCTGGACGTGCGCGAACGGCCACGCCGCGCCGCCGAGATGGCCGATCGTCTGGTCGAAGCGCTCGCCGAACCCTACTGGGTCGACGGCGAGAGCCTGATGCTCGGCTGCAGCCTGGGGCTGGCGTCGGCGCGTCCGGGCATTGGCGCCGACCCGCTGATGTGGCATGCGCAGAGCGCCATGCGCCAGGCCAAGTCCCGCCAGGGGTGCACCTGGCAACTGTACGACGAGCAGGCCAGTCGCGGCGCGCGCAGCCTCGCCGAGCTGGAGAGCGAGCTGCGCAAGGCCCTGCGTCGTGGCGAGCTGGAGCTGCACTACCAGCCGCGCCTGTGCCTGAGCAGCGGGCGGATTCTCGGGCTGGAGGCGCTGGTGCGCTGGGCACACCCGGAGCGCGGCCTGCTGACGCCCGAAGCGTTCATTCCGCTGGCCGAGGAGAGCGGGCTGATCGTGCCGCTTGGCTACTGGGTCATCGCCCGCGCCCTGCATGACCTGCAGGCGTTGCGTGCGCAGGGTGGCGATGCGCTGCACATGGCGATCAACCTGTCGTTCCGCCAGTTCCAGGACAGCCAGCTGCTGGCGACGCTCAGCCGGCTGATCGAGGAATGCGGCATCGATCCGCACTGGCTGGAATTCGAGCTGACCGAAACGGCGGTGATGCGCCGCAGCGAGCAGGTCCGGCGCACCATGGAAACCTTGCGCAAGCTCGGCGTGCGGTTTTCCCTGGACGATTTCGGCACCGGCTTCTCGTCGTTCGTGCACCTGTCCAGCCTGCCGATCGCGCTGTTGAAGATCGACAAGAGCTTTGTCGCCGGCATGGAGGGCAACCGTCGGCTGGTGCATGCGATGGTCAACCTCGCCCGCGACCTGCAGCTGGAAATCGTCGCCGAAGGGGTGGAAACCGCCGCGCAGCTGGAGCAGCTCAAGCGCTTCGGTGCGCACCAGATCCAGGGCTATCTGGTCAGCCGGCCGCTGCCGCTGGCCGAGCTGGCGGTCTTCATGCGCGGCGAGCGCCGCGCCGGGCTGGCGCACTGAGCCAACCCGACGCCTTGCGTCAGCGCACCATGTGCAGGAAGTGCATGTGTTTCTCGTACTGGTCGAGGATGTCGCCGATCACGCCCTCGCGGCTCCAGCCCATCACGTCGTAGTCCTGGCCGCCTTCCTTGAGGTGCACCTCGGCGCGGAAGTACTTGCGCTCGCCGGGCTCGTCGTCCTCGCTGCGCGGCACGAAGCTGGGCATCACGTAGGCGCGTGGCCGCACCTCGTAGAGGAAGTCGGGCTCGCCCTCGTGGACGATTTCGATGCGGATGCGCTGGTCCTCGCCCTCGCTGACCGTGGCGCCGTAGCCCTGCTTGCGAATTTCCTCGGCAACCGCCTCACAGGCCGGACGCACCACTTCGGCAATGAAGCGCACCACATGGCGGCGCCGCGGAAACATCGTCAGATTGCGCAGGCGGCGCTGCCAGTCGCTGTAGGCGCGCGGCGTGGCTGGCGAGGTGGTGATCGCCTGGTAGCGCAGGCCCTGCTTGGTCGCATCGATACGCAGCGCCTTGAGCAGGCCCCACATCGAGCAGAGCAGCGCGAGGGTGAAGGGTAGGGCGCTGGCGATGGTGGCCGTCTGCAGCGCGGTGAGGCCGTCGGCCAGCAGCAGCGCAATGGCCACGCCGGCCATCAGCATGGCCCAGAAGATGCGCTGGCGCGCCGGGGTGTTGTCATTGCCACCGGAGGCCAGCATGTCGACCACCATGGCGCCGGAATCCGCCGAGGTGACGAAGAACACCACCACCATGACGATCGCCAGCAGCGACAGCAGCGCGGAGAAGGGAAAGTGCTCGAGGAAGGCGAACAGCGCCAGCGAGCTGTCGCGCTCGATGGCTTCGCCGAGGCTGCTGACGTTTTCCCAGAGGATCATGTGAATCGCCGTGTCGCCGAACACTGTCATCCACAGCAGGGTGAAGGCGGTTGGCACCAGCAGCACGCCGGCCACGAACTCGCGGATCGTCCGCCCGCGCGAGATGCGCGCGATGAACAGGCCGACGAAGGGTGACCAGGCCAGCCACCAGCCCCAGTAGAACAGCGTCCAGCCGCCGATCCAGTCGTTCGGCTCGTAGGCGTACAGGTTGAAGGTCTTGTTGACGATGTCCGCCAGGTAGCTGCCGGTGTTCTGCACGAACGTCTGCAGGATGAACACCGTCGGCCCGACGATCATCACCAGCACCATCAGCAGCACCGCCAGCGACAGGTTCAGCTCGGACAGCCGGCGTACGCCCTTGTCCAGCCCGCTGACCACCGAGAGCGTGGCCAAGGCGCTCGTCGCCAGGATAAGGCCGATCTGCACCGGCAGCGAGATCGGCAGGCCGTAGAGGTGGTTCAGGCCGGTGTTGATCTGGGTGACGCCCAGGCCCAGCGAGGTAGCCACGCCAAGCACGGTGCTGATGATCGCGAAGGTATCCACCGCATGCCCGATGGGCCCGTGGATACGCTCGCCGATCAGCGGATACAGCGCCGAGCGCAGCGCCAGCGGCAGGCCGTGGCGATAGGCGAAGTAGGCCAGAATCATCGCCACGATGGCGTAGATCGACCAGGCATGCAGGCCCCAGTGGAAGAACGTGATCTTCATCGCCTCGCGCGCGGCGAGCACGCTGCCGCCTTCGCCGATCGGTGGCGAGAGGAAGTGCATCACCGGCTCGGCAACGCCGAAGAACATCAGGCCGATGCCCATGCCGGCGGAAAACAGCATGGCGAACCAGGTGGTACGCGAATAGTCAGGCTCGCTATGGTCGGGGCCGAGCTTGATGTCGCCGTAGCGGCTGAGCGCCAGCAGCACCACCATCAGCAGGATCAGTGCGACGGCAAGGATGTACAGCCAGCTGAGGTGGGCGACGATCCACGCCTGGGTCGTGCTGAACAGCGACTGCGCGTGTTGCGGCAGGGCGACGCTGTAGATCACCAGCGCCAGGATGATGAATGCCGAGCTGTAGAAGACCGGCGGATTGATGGTTGTAGCGGAAGACTTTCTTGCCTCCATGCTGCGCTCCTTCGTGGGTCTGGGGAGTGGCCGCCTGTGGCGAAAGCGCACCAATCTAACATAGACAACGAAACGGCCCTGGTGTCTACGGCGCGCTTGCCAGCGCCGCGCAGCGTGTCAGGCCTGGGCGGCGGGGCGGTATTGCAGCGCTTCGGCGAGGTGCTGACGGGAGATTTCCGCCGTCGCGTCCAGGTCGGCCAGCGTGCGCGCTACCTTGAGCAGGCGGTGCGCGGCGCGCAGCGACAGGCCGAGGCGTTCGCAGGCGTGCTCCAGCCATTGCTGGTCGACGCCGTCCAGCCGACAGTGCTGGCGCAGGCCGGCGAGGTCGAGAAAGGCATTGGCGCAGCCCTGACGACGCAGCTGCAGCTGGCGTGCGGCCGCCACCTGAGCGGCCACTTCCGCGCTGCTCTGGCCATGCTGCGCGGGTGCATTCAGCGAGGTGGTTTCGCGCGCGACCGTCAGGTGCAGGTCGATGCGATCGAGCAGCGGGCCGGAGAGTTTGCCGCGGTAGCGCTGGATCTGCTCCGGGGTGCAGCGGCAGCGTCCGCCGGGATCGCCGAGATAGCCGCAAGGGCAGGGGTTCATCGCCGCCACCAGCTGGAAGCGCGCTGGGAAGCGCACCTTGTCGCGTGCCCGGGCAATGACGATCTGCCCCGATTCCAGCGGCTCGCGCAGCACCTCCAGCACCTTGCGATCGAACTCCGGCAGCTCGTCGAGAAACAGCACGCCCTGGTGCGCCAGGGTGATCTCGCCCGGCTGCGGCCGGCTGCCCCCACCGACCAGCGCCGGACCTGACGCGCTGTGGTGCGGCTGGCGAAACGGCCGCTGCGGCCAGTGCGCCAGAGGGCCGTGGCTGGCTACCGACTGGATCGCCGCGACTTCCAGCGCTTCCTGCTCGTCCAGCGGCGGCAGCAGGCCGGGCAGACGGCTGGCCAGCAGTGTCTTGCCAGTGCCGGGCGGGCCGGAGAACAACAGGTTGTGCGCACCCGCCGCGGCGACCAGCAGGCCGCGCTTGGCGGCGAGCTGGCCTTGCACGTCGGCCAGGTCGGGGTAGGGCAGCACCTGGCGCAGCAGGCCTTCGGCGACATAGGGCGTCAGCGGCGTGGTGCCGCTGAAATGCGCGGCGACTTCCAGCAGGTGCTCGGCGGCATACACGGTCAGGCCGGACGCCAGGCTGGCTTCCTCGGCATTGGCCCGCGGCACCAGCAGCGCGCGGCCGGCGGCGCGAGCGGCAAGCGCGGCGGGCAGCACGCCCTGCACCGGCCGCAGCGCCCCGGAAAGCGCCAGCTCGCCCAGGCATTCGAGCCCGTCCAGGCGCTCGGCTGGCAGCTGACCGCTGGCCGCTAGGATGCCCAGGGCGATGGCCAGGTCGAAGCGGCCGCCGTCCTTGGGCAGGTCGGCGGGGGCGAGGTTGAGGGTGATGCGGCGGGCGGGGAAGTCGAAACCGGAGGTGAGGATGGCGCTGCGCACGCGATCCTTGCTTTCCTTCACCGCGGTTTCCGGTAGGCCGACCAGCGCCAGCGAGGGCAGGCCGTTGGCCAGATGCGCCTCGACGGTCACCGGTGGCGCTTCAACGCCGCTCTGTGCGCGGCTGTGGACGATGGCCAGGGACATTCGATCACTCCTTGATCGTGTCGCGGCCCGGTCGATCAGGACACGGGCGGCGTGAGCTTTTCTTCCAGTTCGGCGACCTTGGCTTCCAGCGCCTCCAGGCGCGCGCGGGTGCGGGCGAGTACCACCATCTGGCTGTCGAATTCGTCGCGGCTGACCACGTCGAGCTTGTTCAGCGCGCCCTGCACCACGGCTTTGAGCTGGGCTTCGAACTCGGGGCGCGGCAGCGGGGTGTCGCCGTTGAACAGGCGTGACGCCTGGGAACCGAGGGCATCGAGGAAGGCTTTGGGTGGCAGCATGACAGGTACCTGCATTTGAACGGCCGGCAGTGTAGCACGCGCTTTTTTGTGCAGACCGTGCCCGTGGTTGCACAGGATTTGCGCAGATATACAGGCTCGCGTGCGCCATTGTGGTGCATCGCTGCGCTGGCTTTTCCTCGCTGGCGCTTGCCCTTAGCGCCTGGCGCCTTGCCGGGCGGGCGTTTCGGCAAACTGGCATCGATTCTGCTTTGACCCTCTCGACGCATGCACCAGTGCGGCGCCCGGTTGGATCGCACAACGGACGGGCACGCAGTCGGACCTGCGCCTGGCAAGCAGTCCGGGCGTTACAAGAGCCGGACACCAGCTTAGACTTGCTGCGGGTTCGTACTTCTGGGGCAAGTCCACCTAAACGGGAGAAGTTTCATGAAACTAGTCACTGCCATCATCAAGCCGTTCAAGCTGGACGACGTGCGCGAGTCGCTGTCCGAAATCGGCGTCCAGGGCATCACCGTCACCGAGGTCAAGGGCTTCGGTCGTCAGAAGGGGCACACCGAGCTGTATCGCGGTGCCGAATACGTCGTCGACTTCCTGCCGAAGGTGAAGATCGACGTGGCCATCGCCGACGATCAGCTCGATCGCGTAATCGAGGCCATCACCAAGGCGGCCAACACCGGCAAGATCGGCGACGGCAAGATCTTCGTCGTCAACCTGGAACAGGCCATTCGCATCCGTACCGGCGAAACCGATACCGACGCGATCTAACGCACCCCCAACGAACCCCCACGCCCCAGGAGTAACACCATGACTCTGCGCAAATTCGCAGGGCTAGGAGCCCTATTGTCCCTGCTAAGCCCCGGCCTCGCGCTGGCGCAGGACGCGACGCTGGATTCAGGCGATACGGCATGGATGCTCACCGCCACCGCGCTGGTGCTGTTCATGACGATCCCTGGCCTGGCACTGTTCTACGGCGGCATGGTCCGCTCGAAGAACATCCTCTCGGTGATGATGCAGTGCTTCGCCATCACCGGCCTGATGAGCGTCCTGTGGATGGTCTACGGCTATAGCCTGGCCTTCGACACCACCGGCATGGAGGCGGGAGTGATCAACTTCAGCTCCTTCGTCGGCGGCCTGGAGCGCGCCTTCCTCAGCGGCCTGACGGTCGACAGTTTGGTCGGCGCCTTCCCCGAAAGCGTGTTCATCACCTTCCAGATGACCTTCGCCATCATCACCCCGGCGCTGATCGTCGGTGCCTTTGCCGAGCGCATGAAGTTCTCGGCGATGCTGATCTTCATGACCGTCTGGTTCACCCTGGTCTACGCGCCGATCGCGCACATGGTCTGGGGCGGCGACGGCGGCCTGATGTGGGACTGGGGCGTGCTGGACTTCGCCGGCGGCACCGTGGTGCACATCAACGCCGGTATCGCCGGTCTGGTGGCCTGCCTGGTGCTGGGCAAGCGCAAGGGCTTCCCGGTCACGCCGATGGCCCCGCATAACCTCGGTCTGACGCTGATGGGTGCGGCCATGCTGTGGATCGGCTGGTTCGGCTTCAATGCCGGCTCGGCGGCCGCTGCCAACGGTACCGCCGGCATGGCCATGCTGGTGACGCAGATCGCCACGGCCGCGGCGGCGCTGAGCTGGATGTTCGCCGAGTGGATCACCCACGGTAAACCGAGCGCACTGGGCATCGCCTCGGGCGTGGTGGCCGGTCTGGTCGCCATCACCCCGGCGGCGGGCACCGTCGGTCCGATGGGCGCATTGATCATCGGTCTGGCCTCGGGCGTGATCTGCTTCTTCTGCGCCACCAGCCTCAAGCGCAAGCTCGGCTACGACGACTCGCTGGACGCCTTCGGCGTGCACGGTGTCGGCGGCATCGTCGGCGCGCTGCTCACCGGCGTGTTTGCGGCGCCGGCGCTTGGTGGCTTCGGCGAGGTGGAGAACATCGCGCTGCAGGTGTGGATCCAGTTCAAGGGCGTGCTGTTCACCGTGGTCTACACCGCCATCGTCACCTTCGTGATCCTCAAGGTGATCGATGCGGTGATGGGCCTGCGGGTGAACGACGAAGAGGAAACCGTGGGCCTGGACCTCAGCCTGCACAACGAACGCGGCTACAACCTCTAGCGACATCCCGCGCGGCGATCGCGCAACCATCACGCAGCGGTTGGCAAGGGCGCCTTTTGGCGCCCTTTGCTTTTTCCGCGACCGCGCTAGAATGCGCCCGATTCGCCTCCGAGCCGGGTTTCCAGCATGTGGCAACAGACCCTGATCACGCTGCGCCCGCGTCCGCGCGGTTTTCATCTGATCACCGACGAGCTGCAGGCCGCGTTGCCGGAACTGCGGCGCTGCGAGGTCGGTCTGTTACACCTGTGGCTGCGGCATACCTCGGCGTCGCTGACCGTCAATGAGAACGCCGATGGCGCGGTCCGACGCGATTTCGAGCGTTTCTTCGATCGCCTGGCACCGCAGGGCGAGCCGGGCTACGAACACGATTACGAGGGGCCGGACGATCTGCCGGCGCACTTCAAGGCCAGCCTGCTGGGCTGCCAGTTGAGCGTTCCGGTTACCGCCGGGCGCCTGGCGCTCGGCACCTGGCAGGGCATCTATCTCGGCGAGCACCGCGAGCAGGGAGGCGCCAGGCAACTGCTGGCGACCCTGCATGGCATGCAGAGTTGAATTTTTTTGGCGATGCCAGAGGTTGTGCATCGCTGGGCTATAACTACCGCTTTGGCGAGCCATGAGGTTGAACATGAGCGACGAAGAACTCGAACAAGACGATCTGGACGTGACTGACGAGGAAGACGGGGAGGAAGAGCTGAGCGCGGCCGACGACGGCGACGAGGCTCTGGACGACGAGGGCACCGACAGCGAGCGCGCCACGCCGACGCCGAAGAAGGCTAAGGCCAAGGCCGCCGAGCCGGATGAGCTGCCCAGCCTGGAAGCCAAGCAGAAGGAGCGCGATGCACTGGCCCGGGCGATGGAAGAATTCCTCGCGCGTGGCGGCAAGGTGCAGGAAGTCGAGCCGAACGTGGTGGCCGATCCGCCCAAGAAGCCCGACAGCAAGTACGGCAGCCGGCCCATCTGAGTCCGCGCGCCAAGCGAAGAGCCCGCCATCGTGCGGGCTCTTTCGTTTCAGCGGCCTCGGCGAGTCACCGCGACCAGTGCCGCAGCACGCCGGGCAGCTCCGTGAGGCTGTGGATTTCGGCCTCGGGGCGGCGTGCCTGTTGCCACGGCAGGCGCTGCGGGTTGTACCAGATGGCGCGGAAACCGGCCTGCTGGGCACCGAAGATGTCGTCCTCGTGGTGGTCGCCGATGTGCACGGCTTGCGCCGCACTCACACCGGCCAGCCGTAACGCCTCGCGGAACGGCCGCGGGTCGGGCTTGCCGATGCCCAGGTCCTCGGCGCACAGGGCGAACTGGAAGTAGTCGGCCAGCCCCAGTCGTCGCACGTCGGCATTGCCGTTGGTGAGCACGCCGAGGATGTAGTGATTGGCCAGCCATTCCAGCGTTGGCAGAACCTCCGGCGCCAGTTTGATCGCATGGCGGGCGTCGAGAAACACCCGGAAGCCCGCGTCGGTGAGCTGCTGCGCCTGCGTCTGCTCATAGCCGGCATCTGTCAGCGCATGGAACAGAATCCGCCGGCGCAGCTCGCTGATGCGGTGGCGCAGCGCGGGTTCGCGCTCGATCAGCATGCGGCGGATCGCGCCCAGCGCCTCGATGGGGAAATCGCCGAGCAGCGGCGCGTTGGCCGTCAGCCAGTCGCGCAGCGCCCGCTCCGCGCCCTGGATGATCGGCTTGGCCTGCCAGAGGGTGTCGTCGAGGTCGAAGGTGATCAGGCGAAGGTTCAAGATTCACTGTCCTGCTTGCGTCTGGCCCGTGGATGCGCCTGATCGTAGACCTTGGCCAGGTGCTGGAAGTCCAGGTGGGTGTAGATCTGCGTGGTGCCGATATCGGCGTGGCCGAGCAGTTCCTGCACCGAGCGCAGGTCCTGCGACGACTCCAGCAGATGGCTGGCGAAGCTGTGACGGAGCATGTGCGGATGCAGGTGCTGGCCCAGCTCGCGGGCGCCGGCGGCCTGCACCCGCTTGTGCACCGCGCGCTGGCCGAGGCGGCGGCCCTGCTGGCCGATGAACACCGCGCCGTCGGCCGGATTGGCCAGCGCGCGCAGCGGCAGCCAGGCGCGCAACGCCTCGCGCGCCTGACGTCCGACCGGCAGCTCGCGCTCCTTGTTGCCTTTGCCGATGACTCGCACCAGCCCGGCGGCCAGGTCGAGCTGGTCGAGATTCAGACCGACCAGCTCGGACAGGCGCAGCCCGGAGGAATAGAACAGCTCGAGCATGGCCTGGTCGCGACGGGCGATGAAGTCGTCCTCGACGGCGCCGTCGAGCAGCTGCATCGCGCGGTCGGTGTCGAGCAGGCGCGGCAGGCGCTTCTCGCCCTTGGGCGCGCTGACGCCGCTGGCCGGATCATGCGCGCAGATCCCTTCCTGATTGAGGTAGCGATACAGTCCGCGCAGCGACGACAGCAGGCGCGCCAGGCTGCGGCTGGAAAGGCCCTGGCGATGCAGTTCGGCAATCAGCTGGCGCACCTGCTGGGTGCGCAGCGCCGCCCACTGCTGCACCGACTGGCGCTCGCAGAAGGCGAGCACCCGGGCCAGATCGCGGCGGTAGCCGTCCAGGGTATGCGGCGACATCTGTCGCTCGCTGTGCAGATGCTGCAAATAGCGATCGAGATCGGTTTGCACGGGGCCTCCCAACGATGGCGGACACTGCGCCGACCGGACCGCCTGCCGCGAAATGCCGGAGGCTCAGCGCACCGAACGCAGCGGCACGGCGAAGCGCGGCAACACCCGCGCCAGCACCTCGGCGATGTAACCGAGGAACAGCGTGCCGAGCGAACTCTTGTAGTGCTGCGGATCGGGACTACCGATCGCCAGCGCGCCGAGTTGCTGATCGAGCATGACTACCGCCGCCGAGCCGACACTGGCGCTGTGCTCCTCGCCGAACAGGAAGGCCAGTTCGTGGGCGCGCAGCGCACCGCAGATGGTCTTGCCGCCGGCGAGCAAGCCGCCAATGCTCTGCTGGGCTTCGGCCGGGCTGACGCTGCGCCCCACCGGCAGCACGGCATCGCTGAACAGGATCAGGCTGACATAGGGCACCTGGAATTCGTGGCGCAGGCTGTCCTCGACCGCACTGACCATCTCTTCCAGGCTGCTGGCGTCGAGCAGGTCGAGCACCAGCCGGCGGGTCTTGTCGAACAGCCGGTCGTTGTCGCGGGCGACATCCATCAATTGCGACAGCCGGTGGCGCATCTCGATGTTGCGCTCGCGCAGCAGCTTGACCTGGCGCTCGACCAGCGACACGGCCGCGCCGGGCTGGTGTGGCAGGCGCAGTTCGGTGAGCAACTCGTCGTGATCGACGAAGAATTCCGGATGAGCACGCAGGTAGGCGGCGACGGCTTCGGCGTCGGGCAGCGGCGCGGTGGCCGGGGTCTGCTCGGTCATAGGCGAACCTGTCCTTCGAAAACGCGAACGGCGGGGCCGGTCATCATAACTGGCTGGCCGGGACCTGCCCATTCAATGGACAGACGGCCGCCGGGCAGGTCGATCTGCACCGGCGAATCCATCCAGCCCTGGCGGATCGCCGCGACTGCTGCGGCACAGGCGCCGGTGCCGCAGGCCTGGGTCTCGCCGGCTCCGCGTTCCCACACGCGCAGGCGCGCATGGCCACGGTCGACCACCTGCAGGAAGCCGACGTTGACCCGCTGCGGGAAGCGCGGGTGGTGTTCGATCTGCGGTCCCAGTTCGTGCACGGGCGCAGTGTCGACGCTGTCGACGCGCAGCACTGCATGGGGATTGCCCATCGACACGGCGGCGAGCTCGACGCGGCGGCCGGCGACATCCAATGGATAGCTCAGTGCCTCGGCGTCGGCCTGGAAGGGGATGTCCGTCGGCTTCAGGCGGGGCGGCCCCATGTCGACGCGAATCTGCCCGTCGGGGCGGATGTCCAGCTCGATGATGCCGCCCTTGGTTTCGACCTTGATCTTGCGTTTGACGGTCAGGCGCTTGTCGACCACGAAGCGGGCGAAGCAGCGCGCGCCGTTACCGCACTGCTCCACTTCCGAGCCGTCGGCATTGAAGATGCGGTAGCGGAAGTCGACGTCCGGATTCTGCGGCGGCTCGACGATCAGCAGCTGATCGAAGCCGATGCCGGTGTGGCGGTCGCCCCACTGCTTGGCGTGCTTGGGCTGGATGTGCGCGTGCTGGCTGATCAGGTCGATGACCATGAAGTCGTTGCCCAGCCCGTGCATCTTGGTAAAGCGCAAAAGCATCGGGTTGGCCTCAACGGGGCAGCAGGCTTTCGCCGGCGTAGAGTTCCTGCACGCTTTCGCGACGGCGTACTTCGAAGGCCTCGTCGCCATCCACCAGCACCTCGGCGGCGCGGCCGCGGGTGTTGTAGTTGGAACTCATGACGAAACCGTAGGCGCCGGCCGAGCAGACAGCCAGCAGGTCGCCCTCGGCTAACTCCAGGGTGCGGTCCTTGGCGAGGAAGTCACCGGTCTCGCAGATCGGCCCGACGATGTCGTAGCGGCGGCCTTCGCCCTCGCGCGGCTGCACCGCGACGACGTTCATCCAGGCCTGATACAGCGCCGGGCGGATCAGGTCGTTCATCGCCGCGTCGACGATGGCGAAATCCTTGTGCGCGGTGTGCTTGAGGTATTCCACGCGGGTCAGCAGTACGCCGGCGTTGGCGACGATCGAGCGACCCGGTTCGAATACCAGCGCCAGTCCGCGGCCTTCGATGCGCTGGCGCACGGCCTGGATGTAGTCGCCGGCCAGCGGTGGTTGCTCGTCGCGGTAGCGCACGCCGAGACCGCCGCCCAGGTCCAGGTGACGGATGTGGATGCCGCGTGCGGCCAGGCGGTCGATCAGCCCGAGCAGGCGGTCCAGCGCATCGAGGAACGGCGGCAGGCTGGTCAGCTGCGAGCCGATATGGCAATCGACGCCGACCACTTGCAGATTCGCCAGCTCGGCGGCGCGGGTGTAGACCGCTTCGGCATCGGCGATGGCGATGCCGAACTTGTTTTCCTTGAGGCCGGTGGAAATGTACGGATGGGTGCCGGCGTCGACGTCCGGGTTGACCCGCAGCGACACCGGCGCCTTGACGCCCAGCTCGGCGGCGACCTGCTGCAGGCGCTCCAGCTCGTCGGTGGATTCGACGTTGAAGCAGTGCACGCCGACTTCCAGCGCGCGGCGCATGTCGTCGCGGGTCTTGCCGACGCCGGAGAAGACGATACGGTCCGGCTGGCCGCCAGCGGCCAGCACGCGCTCCAGTTCACCGCGCGAAACGATGTCGAAGCCCGCGCCCAGACGCGCCAGTACGTTCAGCACGCCCAGATTCGAATTGGCTTTGACGGCGAAGCAGACCAGATGCGGCATGCCATCCAGCGCATCGGCATAGGCCCGGTACTGGGCTTCGATGTGCTCGCGGGAATAGACGTAGGTCGGTGTGCCGAAGCGCTGCGCGAGCGCGGACAGCGCCACGCCCTCCGCGAAGAGTTGACCGTCGCGGTACGAGAAGGCCTCCATGATCAGCCTCCTTTAGAGTTCGAAACGGTCTTTGGAACGTTCTTTGGCGGTGGCCTCGTCGTCCGGCAGATACAACGGGCCTTTCTGGCCGCAGCCGCCGAGAACGGAGGCGAGAACGGCGAGCGCGACAAGGGGAAGCAGCAGACGCTTCATGGGGGACAATCCTTGAAAAATCGAATGGCCGGAGTATACCCAGCACCCGGCGGATTGCCTATCGAGCAGCCGCGGCGGCGGGGCCGGCTCGCCTGGGTTGCGACGGGCCTGCTAAGCTCGCGTCCTCGATGCGACCGCCGGTCGCGCGTCACCTTGAGGACCCCCGCATGAGCCTGAGCGAAGCCCGCTACCACGATCTCGTCGACGCCGCCCAGGAAGAGGTGGAGGATGTGTTCGACGACAGCGCCCTGGATGTCGATCTGGAGAATTCCGGCGGCGTGCTGACCGTGCGGTTCGCCAACGGCAGCCAGCTGATCCTCAGCCGCCAGCCGGCGCTGCGCCAGCTGTGGGTCGCGGCGCGCTCCGGCGGTTTCCACTTCGATTACGACGAGGACGCCGAGCTGTGGATCTGCGACAGCAGCGAGGAGCGCCTGGGTGAACTGCTGGCGCGCGTCACCCAGGAGCAGGGCGGCGAAGCGCTGGCCTTCGAGGACCTCTGAGCGGGCCCCGCGCGGCTCTCTTTGCTAATTCGAGCGGCTGTGATACGGTCGCCGCAGGTCACAAAACCCCGCCTTCGGGCGGGGTTTTGCTTTTTTTGCGTTTGGATTTCACAGGAGCGAGCCAGAACCCATGACCAGTGCACCGTCGATCATCCTTACCCAACTCGATCTGCAGCGGCTCGAACGGCTGCTCGACAGCCTGGACGAGTACGGCCCGGCTGCCGAGGCGCTGGAGCAGGAGTTGTCGCGGGCGAAGGTCGTCTCGCGCAGCGAGATGCCCGCTGGCGTCGTGACCATGAATTCGCGCGTACATTGCCGCGAGGAAGGCAGCGGCAAGGACTACCACCTGACCCTGGTCTATCCGCAGGATGCCGGCAAGCCGGGCACCGTGTCGGTACTGGCACCGGTGGGCACCGCGCTGCTGGGCATGAGCGTCGGCCAGCACATCGACTGGCCGACCCCGGGCGGCAAGGTCATCAAGCTCACGCTGCTGGAAGTGGAATACCAGCCGGAAGCGGCGGGCGACACCGGCCTGTGATGCCGGCGGCCGCGCGGCGCGCTTAGAGGTGCGCCAGCGCGGCGTTCAGCGCGGCTTCGAGCCGCGCTTTGTAGCGCAGCAGCTGCACCGTCTGGCTGCGGCCGCTGCCATGCATACCCGAGAGATCCAGATCGGTGATGTAGCAGGGGTAGCGCTCGCCATCGCGGCGCTGCGACAGAATGTGTTCGGCGACCGCGATACACAGCCGGGCGCCGTACTCCAGTTCGGAAAACTCCCGGTGGTTGCAGTACAGCGTCACCTGCGAGCGCGTTTCGCCCGGTTCGACAATGGCCTGCACTTCGTAGCAGGCATCGCTCGTCCCGCCCTGCGGTAACGGGCGCCGCTCCACGCTGGCCGAGGGTTCGCCCGGGTCGCCGTGCAGACGGTAGAGCTGAATGTCGAAAGCCGCCTCGCCGTCATCCCCGTGCAGCGACACGCGAGCGTTGCGCCGATATTCCACCGACCTCAGAAAGCGCAGCAGCGGCATCAGCAATTGCTGTTCGTCGCGAAACGGCAGGCGCTGGCACCACAGTGCGTTGCACTCGTCGAGAATGCTCAGCTCGGCCGTCTCGCCGCGCACGCGGTAGAACAGCTGCAGGCAATCGGGGCGCGCCAGTGGCAGGATCAGGCGCAGGTCGTCGCCCTTGAGCGCATGCCGATCGAGCCGCAGCGGACGATAGACGTGATGCGCCTCGCCCAGGTGGGCGAGCAGCGCGGTGCGGTCGTTCAGGCTGGTGGCGCGGACGCTGTCGGGCCGGCGTTCGAGCAGATGGAACTGCTGGCGCACCTGCAGCAGGTAGCGACTGTGCACGCTGGCGAGCTGCAGGCGGGCCTCCAGCAGCAGCTCTTCGACACGCCGGGTGATGGCCTGCCCGCGATTGCGCGAGAAGCAGCGCACCTGCAGCTGCGGCAGTCCGTCGACGGCATCGGCCGGCAGGCTCTGCAGGTGGTCGCGCAGGCAGTCGGGCAGTGCATGCGGGCCTTCGTAGCGGCTGACGATCAGCTCGTTCCAGCTGCTCAGCTGCACCTGATCGATGCTCAGCACCAGATTCTCCCGCGCTGCGGCATAGCCCAGCGGGTCGCTGTGCGCGCCATCCTCGGGCATCTGCAACAGGGAGCGCTGATCGAGCGGATCGAGGCCGACGTTGACCAGCAGCAGCACCGTGCGCGGCTGCGCGGTGGCGAGCAGCGTCTGTGCATCAACCGGCGGCAGGGGCAGCGGCAGTGCCTGGCGTAGCTCGCTGAGCAGGTTGAACAGCTCCAGCTCGCTCACGCCGCTGTCGCCGGCGAACAGCGAGACGCGGGTGCCGGCGTCGATCACGCCGTTACGATGACACCAGGCGAGCAGCGGGATCAGTTCGCGCGTGCGCTTGAGCGGGGCGAAGTTCGCCCATTCCTGAGCGTTCAGGCTGCCGGTGAACAGCGACCAGCACAGATCACCGGCGGCGTCCTCGCCGTGCACCAGCGTCAGGCTGTCTTCGGCCATGTTCGGCGAGATACCGATATTGAGCACCTCGACCTTGCCGACCTTGCGCTCGATGGTGGCGAACAGGCGACGGCCGAGCACACTCAGATCGCGGCGGCTGACCGAGCTGGCGACCTGCTGCAGACGGGTGAAATCGCTGAGGAAGCGGTAGCCGAGCGCCAGTTCGTTGGCCAGCGCCTGGCGCTCCTGTATGACCTGACGCACCTTCCACCGACTGCGGTCGTCGAGCCGGGCGAGCAGGCGCTCGTCCCACTGCCAGTCGCGTACCAGCTGCTCGAGCAGCACGCGTTGCCAGCTCTTGTTGCGGTTGCGCGGCGGGCGGCTGAGCGGGCGGTTGACCTTCAGGTACAGGCAGCGCCGGGCCAGTTCGAGGCGTTCGGGTGCGTCGCGGTCGCGCAGGTATTGCTCGATGGCGCGATAGGCGCAGATGTAGGGGTCGAGTTCTTCGATCTTCAGTTGGCCGGCGTACACCGCCTGCTTGAACGCCAGCGCCAGGCAATGCACCTGCGGATGTTGGCTGGCGTAGACCTCCACCAGCAGGAGCTTGAATAACGATTTGTAGGGTGCCTCGATGGCCTTGTATAGCTGCCAGAGCCCGGCGCCGACGAACTCGCCGGGCGGTATCTGCTGCAGATGGCCGAGATCGAGCACGTCCTCGGCGCGGACGAAACGCCGCTCCAGCAGCGTATCCACATAGCTGTGGTAGCGGTGTTCCTCGTAGGCCGGCACCAGCCACCAGACCGGCGTGCGACCGCCGAGCCAGATCGCCGTGCGATAGAACTCATCGAGCAACAGGTAGTGCTGAGTGGTGCCGCAGTCGTCGGAGGTGAGCTGCGTCTCGCGCTGGCCCTGAACGAAACGCTGCGGGTCGACCAGGAAGAAATGCGCTTCGCTGCCCAGGCTGGCGGCCCAGGCCGTCAGCAGATCGCATTTGCGGCGCAGTTCGTCGAGCTGGCGGGCGTCGAGTGCCGAATCGTGGCAGACCCATACGTCGAGATCGCTGTGCTCCTCCTGCGCCACGGTACCGAGGCTGCCCATCAGGTACAGCCCCCAGATCGGCTGGGCCGGGCGGCCGCGCAATGGCTTGTAGGTGAACGAGCGGGTCAGGCGCTGTGCTTCGGCGAGCAGTTCGGTATCCGGCTCGAAGCCCGACAGCCCCGCCGGCGTGCTCGCCGAGACATAGCCGGGCAACAGCGGATGGTTGACGTGAAACAGCAGGGGCAGCAGCTGGACCGCCTGCTGCTGGCGCGTCGACAGCCCCTGCATCGCGCGCTCCAGGCGTGCCGCGCTCAGCGCCAGAAAACGCGCGCGCAGGGTGGCGAGCACCTTGCGGTCGATGCCTTCCTCGAGAATCGGCTGAATGGGTAGGCTGCGGGTCATTGCATTGTGCAGGTGGGACGACCTCTGTTCATCGGCCGCTCGCTGCGAGGCTTGAGGCTGGCACATGGCCAGGCCTCAAGCGGGCATCAGTGCGGGCGTTGCCGCCCGGATCGCTGTAGATGGTGCGGTTCAGGCGCTCACGGGTTCGCAGAGAATGGTCAGCAAGCTTTGCGCCTGTTCGGCGGCATCGCGTCCGAGGCTGGTGAGGTAGCCGCCGTCGACTTGAGTGATCAGGCCCTTGGCATGCAGCCGGGCGAACGCGGCGATGGTGGATGGGCTGGCTTCGTGATGGACCTTGAGGCCTTCCTGCAGGTTTTCCAGATTGAACTGTCGAAGGACTTCCAGTTCGGCGACCAACTCAGGGGTGTACGACATGCTCGCTCCTCGAATGGTGGGCCATTCGGCCCTTGCTTGCTGAGTGTAGTTGCTGGCCGCGCCCCTGCCTTGATCCAGGTTCGGGTTCGGCACGATTGCTGGCTGGCCGAGCGCTACGCCTGCTCGGGCAGTTCCGGCAGGTTGCGCAACAGGGCTTCGTAGGCAGCGCCGTCGAAGGGGCGATCCTCGGCGAGCATGCTGCGGATTTCATGGGCCAGCGCCAGCGCCATCATCTGCACGCTTTCCTCGCGCTCGTAGCCGACCAGCGTCAGCTTGTTCAGGGTTGCCTGGGCGGCGGCCGGCTCGCCGGCCTCCAGCTGGTTCTCGATGGCCTGGATCAGCGTGGCCTCGGCGAACGCCTCGTCGTCTTGCTCGATCTCGTTGGACATTGCGCGATTCTCTTCGGCTGGCGACGGGTTGGCGGTGTCCAGCTGGCACAGCGTGCAGCTACCGTCGTCCGGTTGATTGGTTTCGATGTAGCGTACCCGCCGATGAGCGGCCTGGCGATCTGCGCTGATGCGATAGCGCGGGCGGTCGGACTCGGACATGCGGTTTCTCCTCGATTGTGCGGCTCGCCGCTTGAGCGGGCCAGACGCCAGCGGCCGTCTTCAGTCCAGCAGGCTGAGCGTCAGGCAGAGTACTCCGAACAGGCCCCAGACCAGCGAGAAGATGATCGGCGTGCGCAGCGAGAACAGCAACGTGCGCTTGTAGCGTGTGCCGCCCGCGGGACTGTCGCCTTCGCCGAACAGCGCCGATTCGTTGTTCGGCAGGATGCCGACGCGCCCCTCCAGCTGCAGCAACTCGGCCTGCTTCTGGTGCCAGCGCTCGATGACTTCGAAGTTCGAGCGGATGCCTGGCATCGCATGCAGCGACGTCAGCAGCCCGAGCAACGCCAGCACCGCCGGCACCACCAGGCGGAACAGGTTGCCCCAGTCCGGGTTGCTGTTGGCCATCGCCGAGGCGAAGGCGATCATCAGAAACGATTGCGAGGCCAGATAGGCGCTGGTGCGCTCGGCCAGCAGCGAGGATTCGAAATGGATTTCGGCGCGGTAGAAGAGCAGGCGTTCGCGCGGCGACTCGAAGAGCTCGCCGCCCTGGGTGTCCTGATTCAACAGCAGCGTGCGCAGGTTGGCCATGCGATGTCTCCGCGAATGGATGACGACGGATTCGCCGTCGACTGCTTGTACGTCAAGCGCGCTGCGTGAGAGTTCCTCGACGATTACTGGTCAGCCGTTGCCCGCGGACGGTCGACAGGGACATCACGGCATTGCCACAGCAGCACCGCCAGCGCCAGATAGGCCAGCGACCAGCAGCCCGCCGCCAACAGCAACCAGGGCATTGGTTGCAGGCCCAGCATGGGCGGAACGATGCGTGCCAGCGCGGCCAGGCTGAGCAGCAGCGCGAAGGGGTGAATCCAGCGCCGCGCCTCGGGATCGCGGAAGCGTTGCACCAGCCGCGTACGTCCCATCACGCCGAAGGTCAGGCTGCCCAGGGCACCGACGCTCAGCGCATGCAGCGTGGCGGTTGCCGGCAGCGTCGGAATCAGTGCGCTCAGGCCGAGCAGCAGCAGGCCGAGCACGAGCCAGGCGTAGCCGAGCAGCAGCACCAGCAGGTCCGGACGTGTGCGGCAGTGCCAGGGCTGCCAGCGCAGCAGGCGAATCCCGCTGAGCACGCTGGCGGCGACCAGCATGGCGGCCGCCAGGCGCTGCAGCAGCAGCCAGGGCAGCGGCGCCAGCAGCAGGGCGAGCGCCAGCAGGATCAGCACCGCGCCTTCCAGTTGCGGCTGCACGCGGGCGTCCAGCCGGCGCCCTTCATTCTGCGCATGGCCGGCCAGCGCCGGGGCGATGACGCGTCCGCCCATGAAGAACAGCAGAGCGGCGAGTAGCAGTAGCGCCTCGTGCTGCAGCAGGCGCAGCACGCCGTAATCGAGACCGGTGGCGGTGACCGCGCTGAGCAGCGCCAGTCCGCCGACCACCGGCGCGACGGACTGGTTGCGCCACTTCTTCGCCGCACCGACGAAGCGCGGCAGCACCTTCCACGCCAACCCGGCGGCGAACAGCAACGTGGCCCCCATCGTCAGCCAGGAACCGGGCCAGAACAGCGCGCCGACGCGCGCCAGCAACCAGAAGCCGAGCAGTGACAGGATCAGCCGCAACGGTTGCGGGCCGAGCAGGTAACCGGCGACCACCGCCAGGGCGAAGCCGAACAGCATTTCCCGCGCATGACCGGCAGGCGTGACCAGCCCCGGCAGCGCGGGCAGCAGGCCCAGCAGGCCGAGTACCGAGATCGGTAGCAGCACGGCCGCATACAGCGCGGCGGCGGGAAAGAACCAGGCGTTGGCGAAGGGAAGACGCGGCTTGCGCGGGTGCATGGGCGCCTCCGGGTCGGAGCGGGCCGGCGCCCGCTCCGAGGGTGGTATCAGCGGCTGGCGAGCAGGTCGCGGCCACGCTGCACGGCGGCCCGCACTTGCTGCGGCGCGGTGCCGCCGATGTGGTTGCGGGCGTTCACCGAGCCTTCCAGGGTCAGCACGGCGAACACGTCGTCAGTGATCTGGTCGCTGAACTGGCGCAGCTCGTCGAGGCTCATCTCGGCCAGGTCCTTGCCGGTCTGCACACCATACTTCACCGCATGGCCGACGATCTCGTGGCAGTCGCGGAACGGCAGGCCCTTGCGCACCAGGTAGTCGGCGAGATCCGTCGCGGTGGAGAAGCCGCGCAGCGCCGCTTCGCGCATGATTTCGCGCTTGGGCTTGATCGCCGGAACCATGTCGGCGAAGGCGCGCAGCGAATCGCGCAGGGTGTCGGCGGCGTCGAACAGCGGTTCCTTGTCCTCCTGGTTGTCCTTGTTGTAGGCCAGCGGCTGGCCCTTCATCAGCACCAGCAGGCCTGCCAGCGCGCCGAACACGCGGCCGGTCTTGCCGCGCACCAGCTCGGGCACGTCCGGGTTCTTCTTCTGCGGCATGATCGAGGAGCCGGTGCAGAAGCGGTCCGGCAGGTCGATGAACTGGAACTGCGCGCTGGTCCACAGCACCAGCTCTTCGGAGAAGCGCGACAGGTGCATCATCGCCAGCGAGGCGGCGGCGCAGAATTCGATGGCGAAGTCGCGATCGGAGACGCCATCCAGCGAGTTGCCGGAGATCGCTTCGAAACCTAGCAGTTCGCAGGTGATTTCGCGCTGGATCGGGTAGGTGGTGCCGGCCAGCGCGGCCGAGCCGAGCGGCATGCGGTTGGTGCGCTTGCGGCAGTCGACCAGGCGCTCGTGGTCGCGCGAGAGCATCTCGAACCAGGCCAAGAGGTGATGGCCGAAGGTCACCGGCTGCGCGGTCTGCAGGTGGGTGAAGCCCGGCATGATGGTGTCGGCTTCGGCCTCGGCCAGCGCCAGCAGGCCCTGCTGCAGGCGGGTGATCTCGCCGAGGATGGTGTCGATCTCGTCGCGCAGCCACAGGCGGATGTCGGTGGCGACCTGGTCGTTGCGCGAGCGGCCGGTGTGCAGCTTCTTGCCAGTGACGCCGATGCGGTCGGTCAGGCGCGCCTCGATGTTCATGTGCACGTCTTCCAGGTCCACGCGCCAGTCGAAGGTGCCGGCCTCGATCTCGCTCTGGATGTCTTTCAGATTGGCGATGATCTGGTCGCGCTCATCGGCGCTCAGCACGCCGGCCTTTTCCAGCATGGTGGCGTGGGCGATGGAGCCCATGATGTCGTGGCGGTAGAGGCGCTTGTCGAACTCGACGGAGGCGGTGAATCGGGCGACGAAGGCGTCGACGGGCTCGCTGAAACGGCCGCCCCAGGACTGGTTGGTCTTGTCGGTGCTCATGAATGCGCTCGCTGAAATCCGAAGGCTGAGGAAAGGCCGCGATGATAGCAGGGATGACGCCGCGATCGGGCACGGCCGGAAGGGTGAGCTGGCTGGCAAATCCACGCTTTTCCGGCGCTTGCGATCGGTGGCCGGCTTGCCGATGCCGGAGGGCGCACGGAAACTGCCGGGCGGGCAAACCAACAGGCTGATCAAGTGAAGTCCACTGGCGTAACCGACGATTTCTTCATTCCCGAACTGTGCCGCGCGGAGGCGCTGCTCGGTCTGGTGCTGCTGGCCGAGCTGCTGGTGCTGGTACTGGTGCTGGCCGAACCGATGCAGCCGGGCTTCGACTGGATGCGCCTGGCGCTGACCTCGTTGTTCGTGCAATGGATCGTGCTGCTCTCGGCCGGCACGCTGTGCCTGCTGCGCCCTCTGCTGGCGCAGCTGCGCGCGGCGCTTGCGGGGCTGGTGTGCTGCGTGCTGGTGCTCGGCCTGACCCTGGCCTGCACCGCGGTGGCCGATATCTACCAGCTCGCAGGGCCGCTGCAGCGCGACGGCGAGGTCAACCTGTACCTGCGCCACGCGCTGATCAGCCTGATCATGTCCGGGCTGCTGCTACGCTACTTCTACCTGCAGAGCCAGTGGCGACGCCAGGAACAAGCCGAGCTGCGCGCGCGAATCGAATCGTTGCAGGCGCGGATCCGCCCGCACTTCCTGTTCAACAGCCTGAACAGCATCGCCAGTCTGGTGGCGCTCGATCCGGCCAAGGCCGAGCAGGCGGTGCTGGACCTGTCCGACCTGTTCCGCGCCAGCCTGGCGCGCCCCGGCACGCTGGTGGCCTGGCAGGATGAGCTGGAACTGGCGCGCCGCTATCTGTCGATCGAGCAGTACCGCCTTGGCGAGCGCCTGCAGCTGCAGTGGCAGATCGACGAGGTGCCGGCGGACCTGCCGATACCGCAGCTCACGCTGCAGCCGCTGCTGGAGAATGCGCTGGTGTACGGCATCCAGCCGCGCATCGAGGGCGGCCTGGTCAGCGTGACGGCGAAATACGCCGGCGGCGTGTTCAGCCTGGAGGTCAGCAACCCGTTCGACGAAGCGGCGCAAACGCAGGTTTCGCGCGGTACTCGCCAGGGTTTGCTGAATATCGACGCACGATTAGCGGCACTTTTCGGGCCGCAGGCGAGTCTCAGCGTGGAGCGCCGTGATGGCCGCCACTACACCTGTCTACGCTATCCATGTGCGAGACAAAAGCAGGAAGCCTGACCTCTATGAATGTCCTGATTGTCGATGACGAACCTCTGGCCCGCGAGCGCCTAAGCCGACTGGTAGGTGACCTCGACGGTTATCGTGTCCTCGAGCCGACCGCGAGCAACGGCGAGCAAGCCCTGTCGCTGATCGAAGAACTGCGCCCGGATATCGTGCTGCTCGATATCCGCATGCCCGGCCTCGACGGCCTGCAGGTCGCCGCCCGGCTGTGCGAGATGGATGCGCCGCCGGCGGTGATCTTCTGTACTGCCCATGACGAATTCGCCCTCGAGGCCTTCCAGGTCAGCGCGGTTGGCTATCTGGTCAAGCCGGTGCGCCCCGAGCATCTGGCCGAAGCGTTGAAGAAGGCCGAGCGTCCCAACCGCGTGCAGCTCGCTGCACTGACCCGTCCGGCGGCGGTTTCCGGTGGCGGGCCGCGCAGCCACATCAGCGCCCGCACGCGCAAGGGCATCGAGCTGATTCCGCTGGACGAGGTGATCTATTTCATCGCCGACCACAAGTACGTGACGCTGCGTCACGCTGGCGGAGAGGTGCTGCTGGACGAGCCGTTGAAGTCGCTGGAGGACGAGTTCGGAGAGCGCTTCGTGCGCATCCACCGCAACGCGCTGGTGTTCCGCGATCGCATCGAGCGCCTGCAGCGCACGCCGCTGGGGCATTTCCAGCTGTACCTCAAGGGCCTCGAGGGCGAGGCGCTGACGGTCAGTCGCCGACATGTCGCCGGCGTGCGCAAGCTGATGCAGAACCTCTAGGCGCAGGAAGGTCGTCCGCGCTGATTGCGCGCGGCACGGTGCGGGTGGCAGCCCGTTGCCGGTTTGCCGCCGCGCCTTACCGGGTCGTCGATGCGGCGGTGTTCCTTGATTCCTGCCAACCCAGCGACGCCGCCGGCCCTGTTATCATCGCCGGCAATTCACTGGTTCTGGATTAGCCCATGTCTCGCGAAATTCGCATCGCCACCCGCAAGAGTGCCCTGGCCCTGTGGCAGGCCGAATACGTCAAGGCCCGCCTGGAGGCGGCGCACCCCGACCTGACCGTCAGCCTGGTGCCGATGGTCAGTCGCGGCGACAAGCTGCTCGACGCGCCGCTGGCGAAGATCGGCGGCAAGGGGCTGTTCGTCAAAGAGCTGGAAACCGCGCTGCTGGAGAACGAGGCGGACATCGCCGTGCACTCGATGAAGGACGTGCCGATGGAGTTTCCTGCCGGG
The DNA here is from genome assembly GCF_056336065.1 of Stutzerimonas sp. 21-1. Taxonomy (NCBI): domain Bacteria; kingdom Pseudomonadati; phylum Pseudomonadota; class Gammaproteobacteria; order Pseudomonadales; family Pseudomonadaceae; genus Stutzerimonas; species Stutzerimonas sp. 21-1. The sequence goes on from NZ_CM150500.1 coordinate 456,973, forward strand.
CTCGGCCTGTACTGCATCTGCGAGCGCGAAGACCCGCGCGACGCCTTCGTTTCCAACACCTACGACAGCCTCGACGCGCTGCCAGCCGGCGCGGTGGTCGGTACCTCCAGCCTGCGTCGCCAGGCCCAGCTGCTGGCGCATCGCCCCGACCTGAAAATCCAGTTCCTGCGCGGCAACGTCAACACCCGTCTGGCCAAGCTGGATGCCGGCGAGTACGACGCCATCATCCTCGCCGCCGCCGGGCTGATTCGCCTTGGCTTCGGCGAGCGCATCCGCTCCAGCATCGGCGTCGACGAGAGCCTGCCGGCCGGCGGGCAGGGTGCGGTCGGCATCGAATGCCGCAGCGCCGACAGCGAAGTGCACCAGCTGCTCGCCTGCCTGAATGACTCCGCGACCGCTACGCGCGTCACCGCAGAACGTGCGCTGAACAAGCGGCTGAATGGCGGCTGCCAGGTGCCGATCGCCTGCTACGCGGTGCTCGAGGGTGAGCAGCTGTGGCTGCGCGGCCTGGTTGGCCAGCCCGACGGCAGCCTGTTGCTGCGCGCCGAGGGTCGTGCGCCGGCCGCCGAGGCCGAGGCGCTGGGCGTGCGCGTCGCCGAAGACCTGCTGGCACAGGGCGCCGAGCGGATTCTCCAGGCGGTCTACGGCGAGGCCGGTCACGCGTGAGCGGCTGGCGCCTGCTGCTGACCCGGCCGGCCGACGAATGCGCCGCGCTGGCGGCGACGCTGGCCGAGGCCGGAATCGACAGCGCCAGCCTGCCGCTGCTGGTGATCGAGCCGCTGCCGGAAACCGCCGAGCAGCGCGCGACCATTCTCGAACTGGACCGCTACTGCGCCGTGGTCGTGGTCAGCAAGCCGGCCGCGCGCTTGGCGCTGGAGCTGCTCGATCGTTACTGGCCGCAGCCGCCGTTCGGCCAGCGCTGGTTCAGCGTCGGCGCGGCGACCGGGGCGATCCTCGCGGACTACGGCCTGGATGTCAGCTGGCCGCAGACCGGCGACGACAGCGAGGCCCTGCTGGCGCTGCCGCAGCTGGCCGAGGCGTTGGCGGTACCGGCGCCGAAGGTGCTTATCGTGCGTGGCGAGGGCGGACGCGAGTTTTTTGCCGAGACCCTGCGCGCGCGCGGCATGCAGGTCGACACGCTGGAGCTTTATCGCCGTTGCTTGCCTGAGTATCCGCCGCATGCGCTGATGGATCTGGTAGAGGCGCAGCGGCTCAACGGGCTGGTGGTCAGCAGCGGCCAGGGGCTGCAGTCGCTGCATGCGCTGGCCGGCGCCGCCTGGCCTGATCTGCTTGAATTACCCTTGTTCGTACCCAGCCCCAGGGTCGCCGAGATGGCCCGACAGCTGGGCGCCAGACGAATCGTGGATTGCCGTGGCGCTGCCGCCACGGCCTTGCTGGCGGCCGTACGCAGCACACCGCGGCCTGCCTTCTGAAGCAAAGGACGGAAATGTGAGCGAAACAGACAAGAACGAGCCGCTGCAATCTCCGGCCAGCACGCCGGATCCCATCGCCAACGACGCCCGCAAAAGCGCCCCGGCCAAGCCTGCCCGCCAGGGCGGCGGCAAGGCGCTGTCTCTGCTGGCGCTGCTGTGCGGCGTCGCCGGTATTGCCGTGGCCGGCTACAGCGTCTGGCAGGTGCAGCAGTTCGCCGCTCGCGATGCACGGCAGGCGCAGGCGCTGCAGACCGCTGACGCGCAGGCGCAGCGCCTGGTCGAGGCCGATCGGCAGCTAGCCAGCCGCCTGACGCCCCTGGAACAACTGCCATCGCCGGCGGAGCTGGACGAGCAGCGGCGCCTGCTCGCCGCGCTGCAGAGCGACCAGCAGCGCCTCTCCGGGCGCGTCGAGCAGGTGCTTGGCGCCAGCCGTGAGGAGTGGCGGCTGGCCGAAGCCGAACATCTGCTACGCATGGCGATGCTGCGCCTGTCGGCCATGCAGGACGTGAAGAGCGCCGAGATGCTGGTGCACGAGGCCGACCTGATCCTGCAGAAGCAGGACGATCCGGCCGCCTACGCTACCCGGCAGAAACTGCTCGAAGGACTCGAAGGCCTGCGCAGCCTGCCGGATCTCGACCGCACCGGGCTGTTCCTGCAGCTCGGTGCGCTGCGCGGGCAGACCAGCCGGCTCAGCGCGCTGGCGCCGGAATTCGTCAACGGTGAGGCGCTGCCGGGCGATGCGGTGCAAAGCCGCTGGCAGCGCTGGCTCGACGAGCTGATGCGCTACGTGCGCATCGACTTCGACGCCGGCGCCAACGTCAAGCCGCTGCTCGCAGGCCAGAGCCTGGCGCAAGTGCAGCTGGCGCTGTCGCTGGCCATCGAGCAGGCGCAGTGGGCGGTGCTCAACGGCAATACCGAGGTCTACCAGCAGTCGCTGGAGCAGGCGCGCAGCATGCTGCAGGACCACTTCAGTGAGGATAACGGCGACGCCCGCGGGCTGCGCCAGCGCATCGAGGCGCTCGCCGGACGGCAGGTCGCGGTGGCGCTGCCCGACCTGGCGCCGGCGCTCAAGGCGTTGCAGGTCTACGTGCAGAAGCGTGAAACCCCTGACAGCAGCGAGCCAGAGCCGGAGCAGCCGGCGGCCGAGACGGAGCAGGAGGCGCAGCGCACATGAAACGCCTGGCTCTCGTTCTCATCCTGATCCTGGCGATCGCCGGCTTCCTCGGCTGGGCCATCAGCCAGAGCGCCGGCTACGTGCTGATCACCTACGATCGCTTCCGCTACGAATCCAGTTTCTGGGTTTTCCTCGGGCTGATCGCCGCCTTTTGGCTGCTTGCGGTGTTGCTGCATCGCCTGCTGGGGCTGCTGCAGCTGTCCGGCGCACTGGTCAACCCGTGGTCACGGCGGCATCGCGCGCGGCGGGTCGAGAACGCTTCGCGGCGCGGCATGCGCGAGCTGGCCGAAGGGCAATGGCAGCCGGCGCTCGGGCATCTGCGTACCGCCGCCGAACACGACCGCCAGCCACTGGTGCATTACCTGGGCGCGGCCCGCGCTGCCAACGAACTGGGCGAACATGAGCAGAGCGACGAATTGCTGCGTCAGGCGCGGGAACGTGAACCGCAGGCCGCGCTGGCCATCGGCCTGGCGCAGGCACAGCTGCAGATCGCGCGCGGCCAGTACGCCGAAGCACGGGCGACGCTGAGCGCGCTGCACGACGAACATCCGCGCCATCCCTATCTGCTGGTGCAGTTGCAGCAGCTCTATGTGCAGCTGGAAGACTGGCCCGCGCTGTGCCGGCTGCTGCCGGATCTGCGCAAGCAGCGCGTGCTACCGGCGGCGCGTCTGGACGAACTGGAGCGGCTGGCCTGGACCGCCGCTGTCGAGCAGGCCGCACAGACCGAGGCTGGCACGGCGGAAGAGGCGCGCCAGGCGCTCGAACAGCGCTGGCAGTCGGTACCCGCTGCGTTGCGTCACGAACCGCTGCTGGTGCGCGCCTACGCCGACGGCCTTAGCCGGCTCGGCGCCGAGGCGAAGGCCGAGGAAGTGCTGTACGCCGCGCTCAAGCGTCAGTTCGATGATCGCCTGGTCGAGCGCTACGGCTGCGTTCAGGGGCGCGATTCGGCTCGTCAGCTGGCACATGCCGAAGGCTGGCTCAAGGCGCACCCGGACAATGCTGCGCTGCTATTGGCGCTCGCGCGGCTGAGTCTGCGTAACGAGCTGTGGGGCAAGGCGCGCGATTACTTCGAGGCGAGTCTGCGCATCGAACACCGCCCGCAAACCTGCGCCGAACTGGCGCGCCTGCTCGCCCAGCTGGGTGATGCGCAGCGCAGCAACCAGCTGTTCCACGAAGGGCTCGGGCTGCTGGATCGCAATCTGCCGGCACCGCTCTGACGGTGGGCGACACCCGCCGTTGCGCGGGTGTCGCCGTTCGCAAGCCAGGCGCCGCAGCTTGTAAGCGGTCGTCGCTTTCCTCTACCGTAGCGGGCTTTTCCTGCCTGCGGAGCTCCCATGAACCTGGCCAGCCCACGTTCGCTTTTCCTTCTCGCCTTCCTTGCCTGCGTCGCGATGATGGGCGCTGCGCTGTATCTGGAACATGTGGTCGGTCTGGCGCCTTGCCCACTGTGCATCGTGCAGCGGATCTGTGTGATCGGCTTCGGCGTGGTCTGTCTGATCGCTGCGCTGCATGACCCGGCACTGACCGGTCGGCGCCTGTATGCCGCGTTCGCGTTGCTGTTTGCCGTTGCCGGAGGCGCCACGGCGATCCGCCAGATCTGGCTGCAGAGCGTGCCGGCTGAAGAGCTGCCGAGCTGCCTGCCGAGCCTGGAATACATGATGGAAGCGCTGCCCTTCCAGGAAATTGCCCGTCTGGTGCTGCACGGCACCGCCGAGTGCGCGGAGGTCAGCTGGACCCTGCTGGGCATGAGCATTCCGGAGTGGACGTTGCTGGCGTTCATCGGCATGGCAGCATTCTGCATCTGGCAGATGCTGCGTCGCGGCTGATCGTCGCGCTTCGTCAGCGAACCTGCTTCCCGTTCGAGGGTCAGTGAGAAAGCGCAGATGATGGCTCGGGCACTGTAATTCCGGTGCTCATCCGGGAGCCGGAATGCAGGGGGACAGGCGGGCGGAAAAAACGCTGGCATTGCTTGAAGCCTGATGCGCGGCAGCATAGTCTGCTCGTGCGGTGACGGAAATTCGCCGATTGCACCGCCACTCACCCAAGGCCGATGCCGAAAGACAAAAAACGTCTCGGAAAGGCGAAAAAGTATTTCGATTAGGGAAGTGAGGTCATCATGCTCGAGAGCTGTCGGAACGCCCAGGAACGCTGGGGTGGTGTGCATCTGCTGATTGACCGCTGGCTGCAGGAACGTCATGCGCTCGTCAACGCATTCGACGGGCTGCATGTGGAAAGCGATTCCGCAACGCGCCAAGCCCTGCAGAGATTCTGCCAATTGCTGGTCGACTACGTGTCCGCCGGCCACTTCGAGATTTACGAACAGCTGCTTGCCGAGGCCAAGGCCTTCGGCGATGCGCGTGGCATCGAACTGGCCAAGCAGATCTACCCGCGCATCGAGGTCATCACCCAGGTGTCGCTCGCCTTCAACGATCGCTGCGAGAAAGGTGACTGCCTCGGTAGCCCTGGCTTGGGTGACGAGCTTCGGCAGCTAGGCCAGCTGTTGCACGAGCGCTTCGAACTGGAAGACTGCCTGATCGAAGTGCTGCACACCGCGCACAAGCAGGTCGCCGTCACGGCCTGAGCCTCTGGATCGCGTTCCGTTCGCCGCGCCGCGGGCCTCACAGGCCCTCTGGCGGGCGGCCTGGCGCGCGTCTAGTATGGCTCCATCGAACCCGCCAGGAGGCACCTTCATGCCCGCGAAGAAGAAGTCGGTTAACACCCCGCTGCATCTGCTAGAGCAATTGGCGAACACCCTCGTCGACCATCTGGACAAGGCCTGCCAGCTGGCACTGCAGGATGCCGAAGGTACGCTGGGCAAGCTGGAGAAGCAGCGCGGTAAGGCCCAGGAGCGACTGGCGAAGGCCCGTACACGACTGGATGAAGCCGGTCGTGCTGGTCGCGCCAAGGCTCAGGGCAAGGCGCGCACGCGCATTGCCGAGCTGGAGGAGCTGATGGCGTTGCTGCAGGCGCGCCAGGGCGAGATGCTCGGTTACATTGCCGAACTCAAGCGTGACATCGCTCAGAGCCTGCATCTGGCGCAGGGCGTGCGTCAGGTGGGTGATTCCGCCGCGCAGGCGTTGCAGACGCGCAATTCGTCTGCGGAAACGGCGGCGACGAGCGCCAGCGCGCGCAAGCCGGCAGCACGAAGCAGCCGTGCGCCGGCTGCCGCCGCCAAGCCGGCCACCACCCGGGCGCGCCCGGCGAAGGCGCCGGCGAGCAAACCTGCCGCCAAGGTCGAGCCGGAAGCGGCTGCGCCGGCGGCCAAACCCGCGCGTAGCAGGCCGGTCGCGAGCAAGCCGGCGGTAACGTCGACGCCGGCGGCCACGCCGAAGCCGGCTACCAAGAAACCCGCGGCGCGCAAGCCGGCCAAGTCCAGCGGTGCAACCACTCAGGCGCCGCGCAGCTCCAGCTGAGTCCGCCGCGCCGCGTCGCGCAGCACCGCCAGGGCTGCGCGACTGCTTTCGCTGTCCACGGGCAGCAGCGCCTCCAGCCAGTGCGCCTGCTGTGCGCTCGCCGGCCAGGTTTCACTGCAGCGCTCCAGGCGCTCCAGCAAGACGCGTTCTCCTTGTAACTCCAGCGATTTGAGCTGTTCGCGCAGCCGATGCAGCGCGGCATCCTGCTGCGCTGCGGCACGCCATTGCTGCCGCAGCTGGCGCAGCGGTTGGAGATGCTGTTGCCAGGGTGTGGCGATTGCCGTGAGTTGCCCCAGGCGCACCGGATCGGATGCGCTGCCGCGCACTTCCAGCCAGGCGCCACACAACAGCAGGCAGACGTCGGCGCCTTGCGCTTGCAGGTCCAGGCAGGCGGACTCCACGCCGGGACGGGCATAGCAGGCGAGAGCGAAGGTCCAGAGATCGGTGGTGGGCATGGGCTCGGTTTTTTTTGTCGGCGCCCGACCGCATTTCGGGCGAGCTGATAAACTCCGCCGCCATTATGATCCGACTTCAGAACCTCACTCTACAGCGCGGCCCCCAGTGTCTGCTGGAAGGCGCCGAGCTGACCCTGCATCCTGGCCAGAAGGCCGGTCTGGTAGGCGCCAACGGCGCCGGCAAATCCACCCTGTTCGCGCTGTTGCGCGGCGAGCTGGTGCCCGATGGCGGCGACTGCCAGCTGCCGCCAGACTGGCGCATCGCCCATATGCGTCAGGAAATCGAGACGCTCGATCGGCTGGCGGTGGATTACGTGCTCGATGGCGACGTCGAGCTGCGGCGCATCCAGCGTGATCTGGTCGCGGCAGAGCAGGCGCACGACGGCAACGTGCTGGCGCGCCTGCATACCGAGCTGGACAACGCCGACGGCTACAGCGCCGATGCGCGCGCGCGCAAGCTGCTCGCCGGGCTGGGCTTTTCCCACGAGCAGATGGCCCTGCCGGTCGGCAGCTTCTCCGGCGGCTGGCGCATGCGCCTCAACCTGGCGCAGGCGCTGATGTGCCCGTCCGAGCTGCTGCTGCTGGACGAGCCGACCAACCACCTCGATCTCGATGCGATCCTCTGGCTGGAGGATTGGCTGAAGAGCTATCCGGGCACCCTGCTGCTGATTTCCCACGACCGCGACTTCCTCGATGCGGTGGTCGATCACGTCATTCATCTCGAGCAGCGCACGCTGACGCTCTATCGCGGCGGCTACTCGGCCTTCGAGCGCACCCGCGCCGAGCGCCTGGCGCAACAGCAGCAGGCCTACGAGAAGCAGCAGGCGCAGCGCGCGCACATGGAGAGCTTCATCCGCCGCTTCAAGGCCAAGGCGACCAAGGCGCGCCAGGCGCAGAGCCGGATCAAGGCGCTGGAGCGCCTCGAGGAGCTGGCGCCGGCCCATGTCGATTCGCCGTTCGACTTCAGCTTTCGCGAGGCCGACAAGGTTTCCAGCCCGCTGCTCGATCTGGCTGAAGGCCGGCTCGGCTACGGCGACAAGATCGTGCTGGACAAGGTCAAGCTACAACTGGTGCCCGGCGCACGGATCGGCCTGCTGGGGCCGAATGGTGCGGGCAAGTCGACGCTGATCAAGACCCTGGCCAACGAGCTCAGTCCTATCGCCGGGCGTCTGCAGCGTGGCGAGAATCTGGTGATCGGCTATTTCGCTCAGCATCAGCTGGATGCGCTCGATCCCAAGGCCAGTCCGCTGCTGCATCTGCAACGCATCGCTTCCGGCGAGCGCGAGCAAACGCTGCGCGACTTCCTCGGCGGTTTCGATTTTCGTGGCGAGCGCTGCGATGAGCCGGTGCTGAATTTTTCCGGCGGCGAGAAGGCGCGCCTGGCGCTGGCGCTGATCGCCTGGGGCAAGCCGAACCTGCTGCTGCTCGACGAACCGACCAACCATCTCGATCTGGAAATGCGTCTGGCGCTGACCCTGGCTCTGCAGGATTTCGAAGGCGCGGTGCTGGTGGTTTCCCACGACCGCCATCTGCTCAAGAGCACCACCGACGAGTTTCTGCTGGTGGCCGACGGTCAGGTGCAGTCGTTCGATGGTGATCTGGAGGACTACGCACGCTGGCTGGTGGATTACCGCGCGCGCCAGCAGCCTGCAACGGTCAACGAGGGCGCGCCGGACAAGACCGACCGCCGCGCCCAGCGCCAGGCCGCCGCGGCGCTGCGCCAGCAACTGGCACCGCACAAGCGGCAGGCCGACAAGCTGGAGAAGGACCTTGGTGGCGTGCACGAAAAGCTCGCCGAGCTGGAAGACCGACTCAGCGACACGGCGCTCTACGAGGCGGCGCGCAAGGACGAGTTGCGCGAGCTGCTGGCGCGTCAGGCCGAACTGAAGGTGCGCGAAGGCGAGCTGGAGGAGGCCTGGCTGGAAGCGCTGGAAACCCTCGAAAGCCTGCAGGCGCAACTGGAGGCCAGCGCATGAACGAGCGCCTGCTGACCGTCTTCGGCCCGTGGCGCGAACCGCTGCTGCTTGGCCTGCAGGTGCTGTTGATCCTGCTGGTGGCCTACGTGCTGCAGCGTCTGGTGGCGCGTGGTCTGACCCGTCTGGGCAGTCGCTATCCGCTGCCGCCGGAGTTGCTGCTGCCGGTGCGTGGCGGCATCCGCTGGTTCATCATGGGTGGTGCGCTGATCATGGTGCTGGAGCGCCTCGGCGTATCCGCCACCGTGTTGTGGACGGCGATTTCCGGCTTCGTCGCGGTGGCGGCCGTGGCCTTCTTCGCAATCTGGAGCGTGCTGTCCAACCTGCTTTGCGCCGTGCTGATCCTCACCGTCGGGCCGTTTCGGCTCGGTGATGTGGTGGAGATCGTCGAGGCGTTCGACAAGCCCATCGTCAAAGGCCGCGTGATCGACATCAATCTGCTCTACACCACCCTCGAGGAGAGCGCCGAGAGCGGAACCGGCGCCATCGTTCAGGTGCCCAACAGCTTGTTTTTCCAGAAAGCCGTGCGCCGCTGGCGCGGCAGCGACATGCAGTTGACCCCACAACCCCCCAACGAGAAGTAAATCCCTATGGAATGGCTGAGCAACCCGGAAATCTGGGTCGCATTTCTAACCCTGACCGCCCTGGAAATAGTCCTTGGCATCGACAACATCATCTTCATCTCGATCCTCGTCAGCCGGCTGCCCAAGGCGCAGCAACCGAAGGCGCGCTTCTTCGGTCTGGCGCTGGCGATGGGTACGCGGATCCTGCTGCTGTTGTCGATTGCGTGGGTCATGCGCCTGACCGACGACCTCTTCACCGTCTGGGAGCAGGGCGTCTCCGGGCGCGATCTGATCCTGTTCTTCGGCGGCCTGTTCCTGCTGTTCAAGAGCACTATGGAAATCTGGCACAGCGTCGAAGGTGAGGAAGAAGAGCAGCACGGCGCCGGTGGCGCGGTGAAGGCCGGCTTCCTTGGCATCATCCTGCAGATTGCGGTGATCGATATCGTCTTCTCGCTGGACTCGGTGATCACCGCCGTGGGGCTGGTGCAGAACGTGCCGGTGATGGTCGCGGCCATCGTCATCGCGGTGCTGGTCATGATGATGTCGGCGGGAACCATCAGCGATTTCATCGAGAAGCACCCGACCCTGAAGATCCTCGCGCTGTCGTTCCTCATCGTGGTCGGCACCCTGCTGATTGCCGAGGCCTTCGGCGTGCATGTGCCCAAGGGCTATGTCTACTTCGCGATGGCCTTCTCGCTGGGCGTCGAAGCGCTGAACATCCGCATGCGCAAGGCGATGGGACGCAAGCTCAAGGAGCCGGTGAAACTGGGCAAGGACGTGCCGGACTGATCGCCGGCCTCGTGCAGCGCCCGACCCTCGTTCAACCAGGAGATGGAACATGACGCTTGAAACCTGGCTTGCCTTCTTCGTCGCCTGCTGGGTGATCAGCCTGTCGCCTGGCGCCGGCGCCATCGCCTCGATGTCCTGCGGGCTGCAGTACGGCTTCTGGCGCGGCTACTGGAACGCTATCGGCCTGCAGCTGGCGCTGGTCCTGCAGATCGCCATCGTCGCCGCCGGTGTCGGCGCGGTGCTGGCGACCTCGGAACTGGCGTTCGGCCTGATCAAGTGGTTTGGCGTCGGCTACCTGCTGTGGCTGGCGCTCAAGCAATGGCAGGCGCAACCCGAAGCGCTGGACGATTCCGCTGCGCCGCGCCCGATCGGGCGGCCGCTGAGCCTGGTGCTGCGCGGCTTTCTGGTGAATGCCAGTAATCCCAAGGCAATCGTGTTCATTCTCGCCGTGCTGCCGCAGTTCCTCGATCCGCAGCGACCGCTGGTGCTGCAGTACACGGAAATGGCCGCGACGATGGTGGCGGTCGATCTCGTTGTCATGGCCGGTTATACCGGCTTGGCAGCCCGGGTGCTGCGCCTGCTGCGCACGCCGCGCCAGCAGCGGCTGGTCAATCGCAGCTTTGCCGTCATGTTTGCCGGTGCGGCCGCGTTGCTGGCGACCGTCAGGCGCGCCGCCGCGTGAGCACGCAGCGAATGCGCGTCTGGATCGACGCCGACGCCTGCCCGCGTGCCGCCAAGGATCAGGTGGTCAAGTTCGCCCTGAAGCGCGGCTTCGAGGTGTGGCTGGTGGCTGGGCAGAGCCAGGTGAAACCGGCGTTCGCCTGTGTTCGGCTGGTCGTGGTGCCGAGCGGTCCGGATGCGGCTGACGACTATCTGGTCGAGCATGCCGTTCCGGGCGATCTGGTGATCTGCAGCGACGTGCCGCTGGCCGATCGTCTGGTGAAGAAGGGCGTGGTCGCGCTCGATCCGCGCGGGCGCGAGTTCGATGAGCGCAACATGGGCGAGCGCCTGGCGGTGCGCAACCTGTTCACCGATCTGCGCGAGCAGGGCCAGGTCGGCGGCGGTCAGGCCGCCTATGGCGAGCGCGAGCGCCAGGCGTTCGCCAATGCCCTGGATCGGCTGCTGACGCAGCTGATGCGGCGCCAGTAGGGCGGGCGGCATCCGCCCTGCGCCTCAGCCGCACAGATAGGTTCCGGTTCCTACCGCGACCAGCAAGCCCTCCTCGTTGTGCAGTTCCGAGCGTACGACCGCCACCTTGTTGCCTGCGCGCAACGGCACCGCGCTGGCGCTGAAGCGCTTTCCACGTCCGGGGCGCAGGTAGTCGATGCGCAGGTCGATGGTGCCGAGCCGCGCCAGGCGCGTCGCACGTTCATGCTCGGTGAGATGCCGGTGCCGGTCGAATACGCCGAGCATCGCCGTGGCGCCGCCGGCGACATCTAGCAGCGAGGCAATGACGCCGCCATGCAGGATGCCGTGGACGAAGTTGCCGACCAGCTCGGGCTTCATCGACAGGTGCATGACCACGCGTGAGGTCGAGATTTCGTCCAGTTCAATGCCCAGTGCCTGGTTGAAGGGGATGCGCTCGAACATCTCGCGTACCGCCTGAGCCTGTTCGGCAAGCAGCGTGTCGTCGTTCATGATCGGTTTCCTGCGTGGACGAGTATCAACGCTGCCTCACGGACGCCCGGCTGAACAGAGCGACGGCGCGAGTACCCGCGGGTTTGGCGAGTTTCACGCAAAAAAATCCCGGGTTGCCCCGGGGATTCTTCTGGCGATGCCTGTCAGTCCTCGCTGGCCAGTTCGAGCACGCGGTCGACCAGTTTGTAGATGCCGGCGGCGGCCTCGCTGATCGATTCGGCAAGCATGTAGGCCGGAGTGGTGACGAGCTTGTGTTGCGGGTCTTCGACGATGTCGCCGACTTCGCATGCCTGGTGCTCGGCGCCCATCGTGACCACCGCACGGGCGGCGTCGGCGTCATCGCTGCCCAGCGTGCAGACCACGCCGGCGCCGAAGATCTGCGCCGCCATCGTCGGTGCGATACACATCAGGCCGACCGGCTTGCCGGCCTGGGCGAAAGCCTGGGCCAGCGCCAGCACCTCCGGTAGCACCTTCGCCGCTGCGCCTTCGGTAGCAAAGGTCGACAGGTTCTTCGCCGCGCCGAAGCCGCCGGGCATGATCAGGGCGTCGAAATCTTCGGCGCGGGCCTCGCGCAGGTCCTTGATCTGGCCACGCGCCAGTCGCGCCGATTCGGTGAGCACGTTGCGCGACTCGGGCATCTCTTCGCCGGTGAGGTGGTTGATCACGTGGAGCTGCGGCACGTTCGGTGCGAAGCACTGCACCTGCGCGCCGCGCTGGTCGAGGCGCAGCAGGGTGATAACGCTTTCGTAGATTTCCGAGCCGTCGTAGACGCCACAGCCGGAAAGGATCACGGCGACTTTCTTGTTCATAGCGATACTCCTGGTCTAGACACGGCCGAGCGGGCCTGCGCATGCGCTGATGCTAAAACGCGAGCGGATCGCAGGTAAGCCCTCCTGTCAGCTTTGATGCGTGCGCCGTCCTAGTGTTCAGTACGCTCTACGTTGCGCCTGCGCGGCGATTTACGACGGTGCAAAGCACTGGCAGTCGGCGCCGAGGCTGGCGACAATGGCCCGGATATTTTTTGGTCCGCCTGTCATCAAGCTGTCATCGGGTTGGCCTATAACCGTCATATTCGCCCGTTCTGCGGGCCAGGAGTTCGTCCGTGAGTCTCGTTCCGGCCAATCGCTTGTTTCCTGCCACTCGCCTGCGGCGCAATCGTCGCGACGACTTTTCCCGTCGCCTGGTACGCGAGAACGTGCTGACGGTGGACGACCTGATCCTGCCGGTGTTCGTCCTTGATGGCGAGAACCGTCGCGAGGCGGTGCCGTCGATGCCCGGCGTGGAGCGCCTGTCCATCGACCTGCTGCTCAAGGAAGCCGAGGAGCTGGTGGCCCTGGGCATCCCGGCGTTGGCGCTGTTTCCGGTGACGCCGCTGGAGAAGAAGTCGCTCGACGCCGCCGAAGCCTGGAACCCGGACGGCATTGCCCAACGCGCCACCCGCGCGCTGCGTGAGCGCTTCCCGGAGCTGGGGATCATCACCGACGTGGCGCTCGATCCGTTCACCACCCACGGCCAGGACGGCATCCTGGATGCCGACGGCTACGTGCAGAACGACGTGACCGTCGATGCGCTGGTCAAGCAGGCGCTGTCGCATGCCGAGGCGGGGGCCCAGGTCGTCGCGCCGTCGGACATGATGGATGGCCGCATCCAGGCGATCCGCGAGGCGCTGGAAGTCGCCGAGCATCACAACGTGCGCATCATGGCCTACTCGGCGAAGTACGCCAGTGCCTACTACGGCCCGTTCCGCGATGCGGTGGGCTCGGCGGCGAACCTCGGCAAGGGCAGCAAGAACACCTACCAGATGGACCCGGCCAACGGCGACGAGGCGTTGCACGAAGTGGGCGCGGATCTGGCCGAAGGCGCCGACATGGTGATGGTCAAACCGGGGCAGCCGTATCTGGATATCGTCTGGCGGGTCAAGGAGGCGTTCAAGGCGCCGACCTTCGTCTATCAGGTCAGTGGCGAGTACGCGATGCACATGGCAGCGATCCAGAACGGTTGGCTGAGCGAGGCGGTCATTCTTGAGTCTTTGGTCGGCTTCAAGCGTGCCGGGGCCGATGGCATTCTCACCTACTTCGCCAAACAGGCCGCACAACAATTGAAACGGGGCCAGTAGGCCCGCGAGGCATTGCATGACCAATCAAGGACTCAGCGAAACGGAATTGCACACCGCCACCGAAGAGGTTCAGCCGCTGGCCGAGGCGGTGGCTGAGGTCCCCGTGGTCGAGGCGCCGCTGCCATTGCCGGTGCCGGTCACGGTGCCGGTGCCGAACCTCGACGACAGCAGTCTGTATATCCATCGCGAGCTGTCGCAGCTGCAGTTCAACATCCGCGTGCTGGAACAGGCGCTGGACGAGTCCAATCCGTTGCTGGAGCGGCTGAAGTTCCTGCTGATTTTCTCCAGCAATCTGGATGAATTCTTCGAGATCCGCGTCGCCGGCCTGAAGAAGCAGGTTGCCTTCGCCCGCGAGCAGGCCGGTGCTGACGGCCTGCAGCCCCATCAGGCGCTGGCGCGCATCTCCGAGCTGGTGCACGTTCAGGTGGATCGGCAGTACGCGATTCTCAACGAGGTGCTGCTGCCGGCGCTGGCCGAGCATGGCATCCGCTTCATTCGCCGCCGTCACTGGACCACCAAGATCAAGACCTGGGTGCGTCGCTACTTCCGCGACGAAATCGCGCCGATCGTCACGCCGATCGGCCTCGATCCGACGCACCCGTTCCCGCTGCTGGTGAACAAGAGTCTGAACTTCATCGTCGAGCTCGAAGGCATCGATGCGTTCGGCCGCGATTCGGGCCTGGCGATCATCCCGGCGCCGCGTCTGCTGCCGCGGGTGATCCGCGTGCCGGAAGACGTCGGCGGTACGGGTGACAACTTCGTGTTCCTCTCCTCGATGATTCACGCGCATGCCGACGACCTGTTCCACGGCATGCGAGTCAAGGGCTGCTACCAGTTCCGCCTGACCCGCAACGCCGATCTGTCGGTGGATACCGAAGACGTCGAGGATCTCGCTCGGGCGCTGCGCGGCGAGCTGATGTCGCGTCGCTACGGCGATGCGGTGCGGTTGGAGGTGGCTGATACCTGCCCGCAGCACCTGGCCGACTTCCTGCTCAAGCAGTTCAGCCTCGGCGAGAGCGAGTTGTACCGGGTCAACGGCCCGGTGAACCTGACCCGGCTATTCAGCATCACCGGTCTGGACAGCCACCCGGAGCTGCAATACTCGCCGTTCACCCCGACGATTCCCAAGTTGCTGCAGAACAGCGGCAACATTTTCAACGTGGTGCGCAAGCAGGACATTCTGCTGATGCACCCGTTCGAGTCGTTCACGCCGGTGATCGATCTGCTGCGCGAAGCGGCCAAGGATCCGTCGGTGCTGGCCGTGAAGCAGACGCTGTATCGCTCGGGCGCCAACTCCGAGATCGTCGACGCCCTGGTCGAAGCGGCGCGCAACGGCAAGGAGGTCACCGCGGTGATCGAGCTGCGCGCGCGCTTCGATGAGGAGTCCAACCTGCAGCTCGCCAGTCGCCTGCAGCAGGCTGGAGCGGTAGTGATCTACGGTGTGGTGGGCTACAAGACCCACGCCAAGATGATGCTGATCCTGCGCCGCGAAAACGGCGAGCTGTGCCGCTACGCGCACCTGGGAACTGGCAACTACCACGCCGGCAACGCCCGTCTGTATACCGATTACAGCCTGCTGACCTCGGACGATGCGCTTTGCGAGGACGTCTCCAAGCTGTTCAGTCAGCTGATTGGCATGGGCAAGACCATGCGCATGAAGAAACTGCTGCACGCACCGTTCACCCTGAAGAAGGCGCTGCTCGACCTCATCGCGCAGGAAACCCAGCACGCCAGCGAAGGCAAGCCGGCGCACATCATCCTCAAGGTCAACTCGCTGACCGATCCGCGGATGATCAAGGCGTTGTACAAAGCCAGTCAGACCGGCGTGCGCATCGATCTGGTGGTGCGTGGCATGTGCTGTCTGCGGCCGGGTATCGCCGGGGTTTCGCACAACATTCAGGTGCGCTCGATCATCGGCCGCTTCCTCGAGCACAGCCGGGTGTTCTATTTCCACAACGACGGCGACGAGAAGCTCTATCTCTCCAGTGCCGACTGGATGGAGCGCAACCTGGATCGGCGGGTGGAAACCTGCTTCCCGGTCGAAGGCAAGAAGCTGGTCACGCGGGTGAAGAAGGAGCTTGAAGCCTTCCTCACCGACAACACCCAGAGCTGGATTCTGCAGCCCGACGGCAGCTACGTGCGCAACAGTCCGAGCGGCAACCAGAACCCGCGCAACGCGCAGTACGCGATGCTCGAGCGGCTGAGCAACCCTAACTCACGCTAGTGCGAGGGATGCGCGGCGCCAGCCGGCTTGCGCTGGCGCCGTGACCGCTCAGCGGACGCTGAGGGTGAAGCCGATGCGCTTGAGCCATTCGGCTTCGAGGGCGAAATCGGCCTCGGTGAGCGGGTTGTCCTGCAGCCAGCCATCGGCGAATACCACGTCCAGGCTGTCGCCATCGACGCTCAACCGATAGGCCGGCGCCTGCTGCGCGCCGCGGATGTGGTGGAAGAGGATGGCGAAGCGCAGCAGCACGCACAGGCGCGTCAGCTTGACGCCTTCCTCGGACAACTCCTCGAACTTCTGCTTGGGAATGTTGCGGCGATGGCCGCGCACCAGCAGGGCGAGCATCTGCTGGTCCTGGCGCGAGAACCCGGGCAGGTCGGAGTGCTCGATCAGATAGGCGCCGTGCTTGTGGTAGTGATAGTGCGCGATGTCCAGTCCGACCTCATGGATGCGCGCCGCCCAGCCCAGCAGTTCGCGCAGCCATTCGTCGTCCAGCCCCCAGCTCTCGGCCACCTGGTCGAAGGCCTCCAGCGCCTTGGCTTCCACGCGCGCGGCATGTTCGGTGTCGACGTGATAGCGCTCCATGAGAAAGCTCAGGGTCCGGTCGCGCACGTCCTCGCGATGATGGCGGCCGAGCAGGTCATAGAGCACGCCCTCGCGCAACGCGCCTTCGGAGTGGGTCATGCTGTCCAGTTCGAGCGCATCGAAGATCGCTTCGAGGATCGCCAGCCCGGCCGGGAACACGCCACGGCGATCCGGCTTGATGCCGTCCATGTCGATGCGCTCGACGTCGCCGAGCTTGAACAGGCGGCGCTTCAGCCAGCCGATGCCTTCGGCCGTGACCTCTCCATTGCTGTAACCGCCACCCTTGATGGCCTGTCCGACCGCGCGAATCGTGCCCGACGCGCCTATCGATTCCTGCCAGCCCAGCCGGCGCAGCGCGTGCTCGATCCCCATCAGCTCCACGCGCGCGGCGGTATAGGCCTGCGCATAGCGCGCCGGGGTGATCTTGCCGTCGCGGAAGAAACGCTGGGTATAGCTGACACAGCCCATCTGCAGGCTTTCGCGCAGCTGCGATTCGAAATGCTCGCCGATGATGAATTCCGTGCTGCCGCCGCCGATATCGGCCACCAGACGCCGGCCGGCGCGACCGGGGAAGGTATGTGAGACGCCGAGGTAGATCAGGCGCGCCTCCTCCCGGCCGGAGACAACCTCGACTTGGTGGTTGACGATTTCCTCGGCGCGGCGAATGAACTCGGCGCGATTGCGTGCCTCGCGCAGCGCGTTCGTACCGACCACACGCACGGCGCCTTGCGGCAGGTGGTTGACCAGTTGCGCAAAGCGCCGCAGGCAGTCGAGGCCGCGTTGCATGGCGGCTTCGTCGAGCAGACGGCTTTTCTCATCGATGCCCGCAGCTAGCTGCACCTTCTCGCCGAGGCGTTCGAGGATACGCATCTCACCATTGTTGGTACGTGCCAGCACCATGTGGAAACTGTTCGAGCCCAGATCGAGGGCGGCGATCAGGGGATAGGATTCGGGAGCGGTCTTGCGCATGGGCTGGTCTCGATGCAGAACTCCGCCATCGTGACACGATCGACATTCATCCGCCAACGTGAGGCGCTGACGCAGCCGCAGACGCCGGGCGTGCCCGGCGGCCGACTGCGGCTTTCGGTCAGCCGGAAGGCGGGCTATCATGTCGGCCACTTTACGTTCAGACCCTGGAGACTATCCATGAGCGAATACATCAACAATGTCAGCGACAGCAGCTTCGAGCAGGACGTTCTCCAGGCGGATGGTCCCGTGCTGGTCGATTACTGGGCCGAGTGGTGCGGGCCGTGCAAGATGATTGCCCCGGTGCTCGACGAGATCGCCAAGGATTACGAAGGCCGCCTCAAGGTTTGCAAGCTGAACATCGATGAAAACCAGGAAACCCCGCCCAAGTACGGCGTGCGCGGTATCCCGACGCTGATGCTGTTCAAGAACGGCAACGTCGAAGCCACCAAGGTCGGCGCCCTGTCGAAATCGCAGCTGGCGGCGTTCCTCGATAGCAATATCTGAGCCTTCGCGCCACACGCAAAGCCCTCGCATCCGCGGGGGCTTTTTGCATTCCAGGGTGGACGCTACGTTGATGCGGTGCTAAATTCGGCCACGCGATCATTCCTTCGGTCGCCCTCTGCATGCCGTCGCCGACGCACATCAGCCTCTCAAAGCACCACGAACCTGTTCGTCTCCTGCTGCGCGGCTTCTCAAGCTAATCGCTGTCTACATCCTTCCTGATCTCTTTCTATGAATCTGACTGAACTCAAGCAAAAGCCCATCACCGAACTGCTGGAAATGGCCGAACAGATGGGCATCGAAAACATGGCCCGTTCGCGCAAGCAGGACGTGATTTTCTCCCTGCTCAAGAAGCACGCCAAAGGCGGCGAGGAAATCTCCGGTGACGGCGTGCTGGAGATTCTCCAGGACGGCTTCGGCTTCCTGCGCTCCGCGGATTCTTCGTACCTGGCCGGCCCGGACGACATCTACGTCTCGCCCAGCCAGATCCGCCGGTTCAATCTGCGTACCGGCGACACCATCGTCGGCAAGATTCGTCCGCCGAAAGAAGGCGAGCGCTATTTCGCCCTGCTCAAGGTCGACTCGATCAACTACGACCGGCCGGAAAACGCGAAGAACAAGATCCTCTTCGAGAACCTCACACCGCTGTTCCCCAACGAGCGGCTGAAGATGGAGGCTGGCAACGGCTCCACCGAAGACCTCACCGGTCGCGTCATTGATCTGACCGCACCTATCGGCAAGGGCCAGCGCGGCCTGATCGTCGCCCCGCCGAAAGCGGGCAAGACCATCATGCTGCAGAACATTGCCAGCAACATCACCCGCAACAACCCCGACTGCCATCTGATCGTCCTGCTGATCGACGAGCGTCCGGAAGAAGTCACCGAGATGCAGCGCACCGTGCGCGGCGAAGTGGTTGCTTCGACCTTCGACGAGCCGCCGACCCGCCACGTGCAGGTCGCCGAAATGGTGATCGAGAAGGCCAAGCGCCTGGTCGAGCACAAGAAGGACGTGGTCATCCTGCTCGACTCCATCACCCGTCTGGCACGCGCCTACAACACCGTGATCCCGAGCTCCGGCAAGGTACTGACTGGTGGTGTCGATGCCCACGCGCTGGAAAAGCCCAAGCGCTTCTTCGGCGCGGCGCGCAACATCGAGGAGGGCGGCAGCCTGACCATCCTCGCCACCGCGCTGGTGGAAACCGGCTCGAAGATGGACGAAGTGATTTACGAGGAATTCAAGGGCACCGGTAACCTGGAGCTGCAGCTGGATCGCCGCATCGCCGAGAAGCGCGTGTTCCCGGCGATCAACATCAACAAGTCCGGTACCCGTCGCGAAGAGCTGCTGACCAGCGAGGACGAGCTGCAGCGCATGTGGATCCTGCGCAAGCTGCTGCATCCGATGGACGAGATCGCCGCCATCGAGTTCCTGCTCGACAAGCTCAAGGACACCAAGACCAACGACGAATTCTTCATGTCCATGAAGCGCAAGTAAGCATCACGTCGTTGCCAACAAGGCCGGGGAAACCCGGCCTTCGTCTATCTGCAGGTTTTGGAAAATCCGACGCGAGCGCTAAACTTTGCGCCCCGACCTGCCGGCCCATGCGAGGCTCAAGCATGCAGTATCGCGATCTGCGCGACTTTATCAGCGGCCTGGAACAACGCGGTGAACTCAAGCGCGTCACGACGGCCGTGTCTCCCGTTCTGGAAATGACCGAGATCTGCGACCGTACCCTACGCAAACAGGGCCCGGCGCTGCTGTTCGAGAACCCGACCGGTTTCGACATGCCGGTACTCGGCAACCTGTTCGGCACCCCGCAGCGCGTTGCGCTGGGCATGGGCGCCGAGGCGGTGAGTGAGCTGCGCGAGATCGGCAAGCTGCTGGCCTACCTCAAGGAGCCGGAGCCGCCGAAGGGGCTGAAGGACGCCTGGAGCAAGCTGCCGATCTTCAAGAAGGTCATCAGCATGGCGCCCAAGGTGCTGAAGGATGCGCCCTGCCAGGAAGTGGTGCTCGAAGGCGACGACGTCGATCTGGCGAAGATTCCGGTGCAGCACTGCTGGCCGGGCGATGCCGCGCCGCTGATCACCTGGGGGCTGACCATCACCAAAGGCCCGAACAAGGAGCGGCAGAACCTCGGCATCTACCGCCAGCAGGTCATCGGCCGCAACAAGGTGATCATGCGCTGGCTCAGTCATCGTGGCGGCGCGCTGGATTTCCGTGAGTGGTGCGAGAAGTACCCGGACCGCCCGTATCCGGTGGCCGTGGCGCTGGGCGCGGACCCGGCGACCATCCTCGGCGCGGTGACCCCGGTGCCCGATACCCTCTCCGAATACGCCTTCGCCGGCCTGCTGCGCGGCTCGCGCACCGAACTGGTCAAGGCGATCGGCTCGGACCTGCAGGTGCCGGCCTATGCAGAGATCGTCCTCGAGGGGCACATCTATCCCGGCGAAATGGCCGACGAAGGGCCGTACGGCGACCACACCGGCTATTACAACGAGGTCGATCGCTTCCCGGTGTTCACCGTCGAGCGCATCACCCATCGCCTCGACCCGATCTATCACAGCACCTATACCGGCCGTCCGCCGGATGAGCCAGCCGTCCTCGGCGTGGCGCTGAATGAAGTGTTCGTGCCGATCCTGCAGAAGCAGTTCCCGGAAATTGTCGACTTCTACCTGCCGCCGGAAGGTTGCTCCTACCGCATGGCGGTGGTGACCATGAAAAAGCAGTATCCCGGTCATGCCAAGCGGGTGATGCTCGGCGTGTGGAGCTTCCTGCGCCAGTTCATGTACACCAAGTTCGTCATCGTCACCGACGACGACATCAATGCGCGCGACTGGAACGACGTGATCTGGGCGATCACCACGCGTATGGACCCCAAGCGCGACACGGTGCTGATCGACAACACGCCAATCGACTACCTGGACTTCGCCTCGCCGGTTTCCGGTCTGGGCTCGAAGATGGGCCTGGATGCCACTCACAAGTGGCCAGGCGAAACCAGTCGCGAATGGGGTCGCGCCATCGTGCAGGACGAGGCGGTGAAACGCCGGGTCGACGAACTCTGGTCGCAGCTGGGCATCGATTGAAATAACACAGAGGCGGGCTCGAGCCCGCCCGCAGCCTTGGCGGGGCAACCCGCTCATTGAAGAAACGACGTGCACATGAAAGTGACCTTGCAGCCATCCGGGGCCGTTCTCGACGTAGTCCCCGGCGAACGCATTCTCGATGCCGCGCGGCGTCTGGGCTACGAGTGCCCGCAGAGCTGTCGCAACGGCAACTGCCATATCTGCGCTTCGCTGCTGGTCGAGGGGCGCGTGCGCCAGAGTGGCGAAGAACGCGACCACGGCGAGCTGCTCGCCTGCCTGGCCGAACCATTGGAAGACTGCGTGCTGCACTGGGACGGCGTACTGGCGCCCGGCGAGCTGCCGGTGCGCGAGCTGAGTTGCCAGCTGAGCGGTTACGAGGAAGTCGGTGGCGATGTGGTGCGTCTGCTGCTACGTCTGCCGGCTGGCAAGCAACCGCGTTACTACGCCGGGCAGTACCTCCTGCTGCAGCGCGCCGATGGCGAGTGGTCGGCGTTTTCCCTAGCCTCGGCGCCGGGGCGCGGCCGGGAGCTGGAGCTGCACGTGCTGGCGCGCGAGGATTCGGCGATCGAGCTGCTGGCGCATGTACGCTGCCAGGGTTTCGCCCGCGTACAGCTGCCGTTCGGCGATACGCATCTGGCCGAGTTGCCGGACGGCCCGCTGGTGCTGGTCGCCGCCGGTACCGGTATGGCACAGATGCACAGTCTGATCGAATACTGCCGCGCCGCCGGCTTCGCGCATCCGGTGCATCTGTACTGGGGCGTGCGGCGACCGGAAGACTTCTATCGTCTGCCGCACTGGGAAGAGTGGCAGGGCATGGCCAACCTGCACCTGCACCGGGTGGTCAGCGATGTCTGTGGCTGGGAGGGGCGCTGCGGGCTGCTGCACGAGGCGATTCGCGAGGATTTCAGCGACCTTGGCAAGCTGCACGTCTACGCCAGCGGCTCGCCCTCGATGGTCTACGGCACGCTGGACGCGCTGGTAGCGGCTGGCATGGACCCGCATCAGATGCGCGCCGACGTTTTCGCCTACGCACCGCGCGAGACCTGAGCGGCCGCAAAGCAACGCAAGCAGAAAAACGCCGGGTCGAGCCCGGCGTTTTTCGTTTCAGCGAACCTGGCGTTGTTGCAGCAGCAGGTTCTTGTAGCCGCTGGCGGCCAGGGTCTTCTGCGCCGCGCCCAGCTGTTCACGGCTGCTGTACGGCCCGACCAGCACACGATACCAGGGCTCGTCACGCACCTTGACGTTCTCCACGCGCACATCCTGGCCGAGCAGGATGATCTGGGCGCGCACCTTCTCCGCCTCGGCCTGCTGACGGAACGAGCCGGCCTGGAGGAAATACTGCGTTACCGGCGCCTTGGCCACGGTCGGTGGCGGCGGCGGAACCTGGCCGCTGAGGGCGGCCAGGGCGCGCGCTTCGTCGAGCTTGGCCGCTTCGGCCGGCGTCACCGCCTTGCTCGGCGGCGGCTCCGGCTGCTTGGTTTCCGGCGGCAGGATCACTTCCGATTCCGGCAGCAGTGTGTAGAAGTCGTACTTGGGCTTGCTCGGCTGCTCGCTTGCCGCCGTGCTGCGCTTGGGCTGCTCCTTGATCGCGGCTCTGGGGGCTTCCTTGTTGCGTTTCACTTCGTCGCCACCCGGTTCCAGGCTGGCCAGGAAGACGATGAAACCGCCGATCACCAAGCCACAGGCGAGCCAGATCCAGCCGGGGACGGCTTTCTTCGTCGGCGCCTGGTAGCGACTGGCGCCGCGCTTGGGGGCGGCCTTCTTGCGCGCAGCCACTTACATCCGCTCCAGCGGTTCCAGGCCGAGCAGCTCCAGGCCCTGCTTGAGGGTTTTGCCGGTCAGAGCCGCCAGGCGCAGGCGGCTGTCTTTCTGCTCTGGTTGGTCGGCGCCGAGGATCGGGCAATGCTCGTAGAAACTGGAGAACAGCCCGGCCAGATCATAGAGGTAGCTGCACAGTTGGTGCGGTTCGCCCTTGGCGGCAACGTTGTTCAGCACTTCGCCGAACTGCGCGAGGCGGGCGGCCAGCGCCAGCTCCTGCTCGGCTTCCAGCCGGATGTGGCCGGTGATTTCGTCGCTGCCCTTGCCCAGCTTGCGGAACACGCTGGCCACGCGGGTGTAGGCATACAGCAGGTACGGCGCGGTGTTGCCTTCGAAGCTGAGCATCAGCTCGAAGTTGAAGCGGTAGTCGCTGGTGCGGTGCTTGGACAGGTCGGCGTATTTCACCGCGCTGATGCCCACGGCGCGGGCGATCTGGCGCAGCTCACTTTCGTCGAGCTCCGGGTTCTTCTCCTTCACCAGGCTATAGGCGCGTTGCTCGGCTTCATCCAGCAGGTCGATCAGCTTCACCGTGCCGCCGTCGCGGGTCTTGAACGGCCGGCCATCGGCGCCGTTCATGGTGCCGAAGCCCATGTGTTCGAGCTGCATGCCGTCATGCACGAAGCCGGCGCGGCGCGCCACTTCGAAGGCCATCTGGAAATGCAGCGCCTGGCGCTGGTCGACGAAGTACAGCACGCGATCGGCGTGTAGCACCTGGCTGCGATAACGCATGGCGGCGAGGTCGGTGGTGGCGTAGAGGTAGCCACCACCGGCCTTCTGCACGATCACCGGCAGCGGATTGCCCTCGGCGTTCTTGAACTCGTCGAGGAACACGCACTGGGCGCCGTCGTCCTCGGTCAGCAGGCCTTTTGCGCGCAGGGCCTCGACGATGCCCGGCAGCTCGGCGTTATAGGCGCTCTCACCCTTGACGTCGGCCGGACTCAGGCTGACGCCGAGGCGGTCGTAGACAGCCTGGCAGTGGCTCAGTGAGACGTCGTTGAAACGCTGCCACAGGCGCAGGCACTCGGCATCGCCGGCTTGCAGGCGAACCACCAGCTCGCGGGCGCGGTCGGCGAACTCGGCGGATTCGTCGAAGCGTTTCTTTGCCGCACGGTAGAACTGCTCGAGATCGGCCAGCTCGCTTTCGGCGGCCGCCGGCTGCTCCTCCAGGTAGGCCAGCAGCATGCCGAACTGGGTGCCCCAGTCGCCGACATGGTTCTGCCGGATCACGTCGTCGCCGAGGAAGGCCAATACGCGCGCGACGGCGTCGCCGATGATGGTCGAGCGCAGGTGGCCAACGTGCATTTCCTTGGCCAGGTTCGGCGATGACAGATCGATCACCACGCGCTGCGCGGCGCCAACTTTGCGCACCGCCAGCTGCGGATCGGCCAGGGCTGCCTCGAGGCGTTCGGCAAGGGCAGCGGTGTTCTGGAAGAAGTTGAGAAAGCCCGGGCCGGCGATCTCCACCTTGCTGACCTGGGCATCCTGCGGCAGTGCGGCGATCAGCTTCTCGGCCAGTTCACGCGGCTTCAGGCCGGCGGGCTTGGCCAGCATCATCGCGATGTTGCTGGCGAAATCGCCGTGGCTCTTGTCCTTGGTGTTTTCCACCTGGATCGTCGGGCTCAGGCCAGCAGGCAGCACGCCGTCGGCGGTCAGGCGGTCGAGGGCTTGCTGGATCAGGTGGCGAATGCTGTCTTTCATGATCGGCTCGGTCGGGCGGGCTTGCGCGAAAACCCGGCATTATAGAAGCAGCGACAAGCTTCAAGCCACCGGTGGCAAGCCACCGCCGGCGTTCGCCTGCCGCTAGAAAAGATCGATCGAATCGACATCCAGCGACCAGCGCACCGCCCGTCCGCCCGGTAATTGCTCGAGCTGCACCAGCCAGGCGCTCATCAGTCGGTGCAGTGGCGCGCGGCTGTTACCTTGCAGCAACAGCTGGGCGCGGTAGCGTCCGGCGCGGCGTTCCATCGGTGCGGGCACCGGGCCGAGCAGCTCGATGCCGCCGAGCTGCAGTTCGTCCAGCAGGCGCTCGGCCAGACCGCAGGCCTGATCGAGAAATTCTTCTGCCTGGCCCGGACGGTGCGCCTCGGCGCGCAGCAGTGCGAGATGGCTGAACGGCGGCAGGCCGGCCGCGCGCCGCTCGGAGAGCGCCTGCTCGGCGAAAGCGAAATAGCCTTGTTCGGTGAGCTGCACCAGCAGCGGATGATCGGCCAGATGAGTCTGGATGATCACGCGCCCGGGCTCCTCGGCGCGTCCGGCGCGTCCGGCGACCTGGACGATCAGCTGCGCCATGCGTTCGCTGGCGCGGAAGTCGGCGGAGAACAGCCCGCCATCGGCGTCCAGGATCGCCACCAGCGTCACGCGCGGAAAATGGTGACCCTTGGCGAGCATCTGCGTGCCGACCAGCAGGCACGGCTCGCCGCGGTTGATGGTGCCGAACAGCTGCTCCATCGCGCCCTTGCGGGCGGTGCTGTCGCGATCGATGCGCAGCACCGGGTAATCGGGGAAGAGGATGCCGAGCCGCTCCTCGGCGCGTTCGGTGCCAGCGCCCACCGGGCGCAGATCGACCTTGGCGCACTGTGGGCAGTTGCTCGGCGGACGTTCGACGTGCCCGCAGTGGTGGCAGCGCAATTCGTGGTGGCGCTGGTGCAGGGTCATGCGCGCATCGCAGCGCGGGCACTGGCTGAGCCAGCCGCAGTCGTGGCACAGCAGCGTCGGGGCGAAGCCGCGGCGGTTGAGGAACACCAGCACCTGCTGTCCGGCCGCCAGGGTCTGCGCAATGGCCTGCTGCAGCGGGCCGGAGATGCCCGAATCGAGCGGGCGGCTCTTGACGTCCAGTCGCAGGAAGCGCGGTGGCTGGGCGCCACCGGCGCGACGGGTCAGCTTGAGCAGCGCGTAGCGGCCGGCGTGGGCGTTGTGCAGGCTCTCCAGCGACGGCGTGGCTGAGCCGAGCACGATCGGCAGATTCTCCTGGCGGGCGCGCAGCAGGGCGAGGTCGCGGGCGTGGTAGCGCAGGCCTTCCTGCTGTTTATAGGAGGCGTCGTGTTCTTCATCGATGATGATCAGGCCGGGATTCTTCAGTGGCGTGAACAGCGCCGAGCGTGTGCCGATGACGATATCCGCTTCGCCGTCGCGGGCCGCGAGCCAGGCGTCCAGGCGCTCGCGGTCGTTCACGCTGGAATGCAGCAGGGCGATGCGGGCGTTGAAGCGCTGCTCGAAGCGCGCCAGCGTCTGTGGTCCGAGGTTGATTTCCGGAATCAGCACCAGCGCCTGTTTACCG
Organism: Stutzerimonas sp. 21-1; assembly: GCF_056336065.1. Classification (NCBI taxonomy): domain Bacteria; kingdom Pseudomonadati; phylum Pseudomonadota; class Gammaproteobacteria; order Pseudomonadales; family Pseudomonadaceae; genus Stutzerimonas; species Stutzerimonas sp. 21-1. Next base: position 482,981 of record NZ_CM150500.1, read on the forward strand.
GCGGCAAGCACCTGATGGATCAGCTGCAGGTAGACCTCGGTCTTGCCGCTGCCGGTCACGCCGGCGAGTAGAAATGCCTGGAAGCCGCCAAGTCCGGCGCGTATGGCCTCGAAGGCCGCGCGTTGTTCACTGTTGAGCGCCAGCTCCGATTGCAGCAGCCAGCTGCCGCTGTGGCTGCGTGGCTGGCTGAGGCGCCGGTTCTCGATGCGCAGCAGGCGTTTTTCCAGCAGCAGTTCGAGGCTATCGCGGTTCAGCTGCAGCTTGCCGAGCAGACTATGCGGTACGCCGTGCGGGTGCTGGGCGATGGTCTTGAGTGCTTCGCGCTGGCGTGGCGCGCGTGCCAGGCGTGGATCGTCGGCGCGTGCGCCTTCGGCCAACAGCCAGAAGCGCTCCTGCCGCGCTTCCGCCGGTTCGCCCTGGCGTAGCAGCACCGGCAGTGCCCAGCTGAAGGTGTCGCCGAGGCTGTGCTGGTAATACTGGGCGGCCCACAGGCAGAGCCGGAACAGTGCGGCCGGCAGCAGCGGCTGGCGGTCGAGCAGTTCGAGTGCGGGCTTGAGCTTCGCTTCCGGTACTTCGCTGTGGTCGGCCAGTTCGACCAGCACGCCCACCACCTCGCGCCGGCCGAAGGGCACGCGCAGACGCACGCCCGGTTGCAGCGCGGCGGTCGCGCAGCCTGCCGGCGGCAGATAATCGAACAGGCGGCGCAGCGGCGAGGGCAGGGCCAGGCGAAGGATGGTCGTGGGCACGCGGCAATCCCTGGGGGGCGGGCGCCGATGGTAAACGATCGCCGCGCGCGCCGCTGCTCTGGTGGCGATGGCTCGCGCTTGCATCACCCGGACGCTCTGGTATCATTCGCGCCCTAATTCGTGCGGTACTCGGCATAGGGTCGGGTGGCGGCACATAATTCCAGAGGATTCATCATGAAAGCCGATATCCATCCGAATTACGTCGAAATCGACGCCACCTGCAGCTGCGGCAACGTCATCAAGACTCGCTCCACGCTGGGCAAGAACCTGAACATCGACGTGTGCTCCGAATGCCACCCGTTCTACACCGGCAAGCAGAAGGTACTGGATACCGGCGGCCGTATCGATCGCTTCAAGCAGCGTTTCGGTGTGTTCGGCGCGAAGTAAGCTGGCGTATCGAGAACTTATGCAGTTCTCCGAGTACATGAAAAAGGCGTCCCTGGTGGGCGCCTTTTTCGTTTCCGTCGTTTGCAGCTTGTCGGTGCAGGCATTCTGCCCTGCGCCGGAACGCCTGCCACAGGTCGCGGTAGCGCAGGTCATCGATGGCGATACCCTGCGCCTGACCGATGGCCGCAGCGTCCGACTGATTGGCCTTAACACGCCGGAGCTGGGACGCAAAGGCCGTGTCGCCGAGCCGCTGGCAGATGCGGCGCGCAACCATCTGCAGCAATTGGTGAAGGCCAGTGACGGTCGGCTCGGCCTGCGCATGGGGCGCGAGGCGCGCGATCGCTACGGTCGCGTGCTGGCGCATGCCTACGATGTCCGGGGAAACAATCTGGAGGCAGCATTGCTGGCGCAGGGGCTCGGCTTCTTCGTCGCGGTAGCGCCCAATACCGAACTGGTCGACTGCCATCGCGCCGCCGAGGCGCAGGCGCGCCAACAGCATCGCGGGCTCTGGAAGCGGCCTCCGCTGCGGCAGGCGCGGGAGATTCGCGCCGGCGGCTTCGCTCTGGTCGAGGGGCGCGTCGAGCGCGTCGAGCGCAACCGGGGCGGTCTGTGGATCGAGCTTGACGGGCCGCTGGTGCTGCACGTGCCGCTACGAGATGTCGCAGCCTTCGCTGCGCTGCAGGCGTCGCTGCGAGGTGCCCGAATTGAGGCGCGCGGCTGGGTGGTCGATCGTGGTTCGCGGACGCGACGCGATCAGGCGCGCTGGCTGATGCGGTTGTCGCATCCGGCGGCGCTCGATGTTCGTCTGTAACTAGCTTGGGCAAAACGCCGTTTTGCGTGGCATTTATTCCCTAAAAGTCGCAGGCGTCAGCGCTTGACACTTTCCTCTTGGCTCGCTTGTGACGGCGCGCGCTCTTGGCGTATGCTCGACCGCCTGTCTGTCCCAGTAAAAACAAGCGGAAATGCCAATGACTGACCTGAAAACCGCCGCTCTCGACTACCATTCCCAGCCGCGTCCGGGAAAGCTGAGTGTCGAGCTGACCAAGCCTACCGCCACCGCCCGCGATCTCTCGCTGGCCTACAGTCCAGGTGTTGCCGCTCCCGTACGAGAAATCGCCCGTGATCCGGAGTTGGCCTACCGTTATACCGGCAAGGGCAATCTGGTCGCTGTGATCTCCGACGGTACCGCGATTCTCGGTCTGGGCAACCTCGGCCCGCTGGCCTCCAAACCGGTGATGGAAGGCAAGGGTGTGCTGTTCAAGCGCTTCGCTGGCGTCGATGTGTTCGACATCGAAGTGGACGCCGAAAGCCCGCAGGCCTTCATCGACACCGTCAAGCGCATCTCGATCACCTTCGGTGGCATCAACCTGGAAGACATCAAGGCGCCCGAGTGCTTCGAGATCGAGCGTGCGCTCATCGAGCAGTGCGATATTCCGGTCTTCCATGACGATCAGCACGGCACGGCCATCGTGACCGCCGCCGGCATGCTCAACGCGCTGGAAATCGCTGGCAAGACCATCGAAGAGGCAAAGATTGTCTGCCTCGGCGCCGGCGCTGCCGCGACTTCCTGCATGAAGCTGCTGGTCAGCATCGGCGCGAAGATCGAGAACATCTTCATGGTCGACCGCAAGGGCGTGATTCACGCCGGCCGCGACGATCTCAACCAGTACAAGGCGATCTTCGCCCACGAAACCGACAAGCGCACGCTGGACGACGCGCTGGACGGCGCCGATGTGTTCGTCGGCCTGTCCGGGGCCAATCTGCTGAGCGCCGAGGGCCTCAAGCGCATGGCGGCCGATCCGATCGTTTTCGCCTGCTCCAATCCGGATCCGGAGATCAGTCCGGAGCTGGCGCACGCCACCCGTTCCGACGTGATCATGGCCACCGGTCGTTCGGACTATCCGAACCAGGTCAACAACGTGCTTGGCTTCCCGTTCATCTTCCGCGGCGCGCTGGACGTACGGGCGACCCGCATCAACGAGGAAATGAAGATCGCGGCGGCGCTCGCGCTGCGTGATCTGGCGAAGCTGCCGGTGCCGGCGGAAGTGGCGGCTGCCTATGGCGTGTCCGACCTGCAGTTCGGCCGCGAGTACATCATTCCCAAGCCGATGGACCCGCGCCTGATCACGCTGGTATCGGATGCGGTTGCCAAGGCGGCAATCGACAGCGGCGTGGCGACGCTGCCTTATCCGTCGAACTACCCGCTCAAGTCGGTCAACGACGTATTCAACGGCTGATCCCGGTCTGAATGAAAAAGCCCCGCAGATTCTGCGGGGCTTTTTTGTTTGGGGTCGAAGAGATTCTAGAACAGGTCGATCGGCGCCGCTTCGCTGGCTGGCAGTGGGCTGCCAGGCACTGGAGCGCCGGGTTCGAGTTCGCTCATCGAGGGAGGCGAGTCTTCGCTCTTGAATAGCTCGAAATAGGCATTCGGTGTCGAAGGTGTCGCTGCGCGGCCGCTCTGCGGATCGACCCGCAGAGTCAGCAGCCCGGCTGGCTCGGCTGGCATATGTTCTGGAAGGTCCTTGAGCACGCTTCCCATGTACTTCATCCAGATGGGCAGTGCCACGGTGCCGCCGTACTCGTGCCGGCCGAGGCTCTGTGGCTGATCGAAGCCGGCCCAGACTGTTGTCACCAGATCCGCGTTGTAGCCGGAGAACCAGCTGTCGATCGAGTCGTTGGTGGTGCCGGTCTTGCCGGCGAGGTCGTGGCGGCCGAGCGCCAGCGCACGCCGGCCGGTACCACGGGTGATTACGTCCTGCAACATGCTGGTCATGATGTAGGCGGTGCGTTCGTCGATGATCTGCTCGGCAATGCGCGGGGCCGTGTCTGCCTCCGCGGGTTCGACTTCGCTGGTGCTGACGGTAGCTGCGTTCGGCGCATCAGGAACGCGGGTGGGGTTGGCGGCGAAAATCTGCTGGCCTTCGCGATCCTCGACGCGCTCGATGAGATAGGGCTCGATCTTGTAGCCGCCATTGGCGAACACGGTCCAGCCGGTGGCGATCTCCATCGGCGTGAGTGTCGCGGTGCCGAGCGCCAGCGAAAGGTTGCGTGGCAGATCCTGCGGGCGGAAGCCGAAACGGCTGATATAGTCGATGGTGTAATCGATGCCAATGCTCTGCAGCAAGCGGATCGAAACGAGGTTGCGCGACTTGTATAGCGCCTCGCGCATGCGGATAGGGCCGAGGAAGGTGTTGTTGTCGTTCTTCGGTCGCCAGATGCGATCCATTCCTTCTTCGACGAAGACGATTGGTGAGTCGTTAACGAGCGTGGCGGCGGTGTAGCCGGCATCGAGCGCGGCGCTGTAGACGAAGGGTTTGAAGCTCGATCCCGGTTGGCGTTTGGCCTGGATCGCACGGTTGTATTTGCTTTGGCCGAACGAAAAACCGCCGGCCAGTGCTTCGATGGAGCCGTCGATGGGATCCAGCGATACCAGTGCTGCCTGCGCGACCGGAACCTGACTGAAGCGGGCGCTCTCGCCATCGAGGCGGATGCGAATCAGGTCGCCACGCGCCACGACTTCAGCAGGTCGCTGCGGGCGAGGACCAAGGCTGTTGGTGGCGAGGAACGGGCGGGCCCATTTCATGCTTTCCCAGCTCACCGCGTGTTCGCTGCCGTCGCGCAGCAGTACCTTGATCCCGTCAGCGTCGACCTGGCTGACGATGGCCGGGAGCAGACCGGAAAGTGCGCGATGCTGTGTCAGTTCTTCGAGCCAGGCATCACGCGACTTTTCACCCAGGCGAGCCTCGGGCCCGCGGTAGCCGTGGCGTTGGTCGTATTCGATCAGACCTTCGAACAGTGCCAGATTGGCGGCCTGCTGCCGTTCGCTGCTGACGGTGGTGTAGACACGAAAGCCATCGGTATAGGCTGCGCTGCCGAAGCGGCCGACCATCTCTGCGCGTGCCATTTCGGCGATGTAGGCTGCATCCAGCTCCGGCGCAGCGCCGTGGTAGCGTGCGGTTTCGGGCTCGGCGATGGCTTGCTGGTAGCTGGCCTCATCGATCGAGCCCAATCGATACATGCGGCCCAGAATCCAGTCGCGACGCTCCTTGCTGCGCGCGGGGTTGACCAGTGGATTGAACGCCGAGGGGGCTTTGGGTAGGCCGGCAATCATCGCCTTCTGGGCCAGCGTCAGCTCGCCGATCGACTTGCCGTAATAGACCTGCGCCGCCGCCTCGATACCGTAGGCGCGATGGCCCAGGTAGATCTTGTTCACGTAGAGTTCGAGAATTTCGTTCTTGGTCAGCTCGCGCTCGATCTGCAGGGCCAGCAGGATTTCATTGATCTTGCGGGAAAAGCTGCGCTCGCTGGTCAGGAAAAAGTTCTTGGCGACCTGCATGGTGATGGTGCTGCCGCCGGTCTGAATGTGCCCGCTTTTCAATAATTGCGCGGCAGCGCGCAGCAGGCCGGTGACGTCGACGCCATAATGATTTGCGAAATTGTCGTCTTCGGCGGCCAGTAGGGCCTGGATGAAGTCGCCGGGAATCTCCTCGAAGCGGACAGGAGAACGACGCATTTCGCCGAACTCCGCGATGAGCTTGTTATCGGCGCTGTAGACCCGCAGCGGGATCTGCAGCTGAATGCTGCGTAGCGAATCCACGGACGGCAGGTTCGGACTCAGATAGAGAAAGGCACCGCTGAGGCTGAGCGCAAATGCGCAAAAAAGTGCAAAGCAAGACCAGAAGAGAAACTTCAGAAAGCGCATCGGGGTTCTTGAAATCCGGAATATAGGAGGGCGCCGCAGGCGATGCTGAAAGGGAAAAACCGGTCACATTATAAGCGGTTTTTTTGTCGGCTAGCCATTTGCGCTTCTGTCAAGGCTGTAATCTAATGTGGATAACCATAATTAATCCGTAAGTCGCGGATAAAATAGGAAATTGGTCGTGCTAGGGCTCTTCACGAAGAAAGCGAACACGCTACTTGGGATCGATATTAGTTCGACATCCGTCAAGCTCCTCGAATTGAGCCGCTCGGGTAATCGCTATCGGGTGGAGGCTTACGCCGTTGAGCCGTTACCGCCGAATGCCGTCGTCGAGAAGAATATCGTCGAGCTCGAAGGTGTCGGTCAGGCGCTGCAGCGTGTTGTCGCCAGGGCCAAGGTGAATGGCAAGCAGGCGGCGGTTGCCGTGTCTGGCTCGGCAGTCATCACCAAGAGCATCGAGATGGAGTCCGGCCTCTCGGACGATGAGTTGGAGAATCAGCTCAAGATCGAGGCGGATCAGTACATCCCTTACCCCCTTGAAGAGGTCGCCATCGACTTCGAAGTACAGGGGCCTGCCGCGCGTACGCCCGGACGTGTAGAGGTACTGCTGGCAGCCTGTCGCAAAGAAAACGTCGAAATTCGTGAGGCCGCCCTTGCACTGGCGGGCCTCACTGCCAAGGTCGTGGATGTCGAGGCCTATGCGCTGGAGCGTTCCTATAGCCTGCTTGCTTCGATGCTGGCTGGTGCGCAGGGCGAGCTGACGGTGGCTGTCGTTGATATCGGCGCCACCATGACGACGCTAAGCGTGTTGCACAACGGACGCACCATCTATACGCGCGAACAGCTATTCGGCGGCCGCCAGCTGACCGAAGAGATTCAGCGGCGTTATGGTTTGTCCGTAGAGGAAGCTGGTTTGGCCAAGAAACAGGGCGGTCTTCCAGATGACTATGACAGCGAGGTGTTGCAGCCGTTCAAAGAGGCGGTGGTGCAGCAGGTCTCGCGTTCGCTGCAATTCTTCTTTGCCGCCGGGCAATTCCATGATGTGGATTACATTTTGCTGGCCGGTGGTACGGCGTCGCTGCCGGGACTCGATCGTCTGATCCAGCAGAAGATCGGTACGCAGACTCTAGTCGCCAATCCCTTTGCCGATATGTCGCTGAGTAACAAGGTCAACGCTGGTGCGCTGGCCAGTGATGCACCGGCGCTGATGATTGCGTGTGGCTTGGCGATGAGGAGTTTCGACTGATGGCACGGATCAACCTGCTTCCTTGGCGCGAGCAGCTGCGCGAGGAGCGTAAGCAGCGCTTTCTGGCGACGCTGGCTGGTGTGCTTCTGCTCGCGGGCGGACTTGTCTTCCTTGGCGATCGTTACTTTCAAGGTGCTATCGAGTACCAGAACGCGCGTAACGACTTCGTGCGTAAGGAGATTGCTGTGCTCGATGCGCGTATCAAGGAGATCAGAGAGCTGAAGGAGCGGCGCCAGCAGCTTCTGGAGCGTATGAAGATCATTCAGGATCTACAAGGCAATCGACCGGTTATCGGCCGTGTGTTCGACCAGTTGGTGCGCACCTTGCCCGATGGCGTCTATTTCACCGGCTTGAAGATGACCGGTAAGAACATCGCCATCGTCGGCGCCGCAGAATCGAATAATCGGGTTTCCAACCTGATGCGCAACCTCGATGGATCAGATTGGCTCGATGCGCCGAATCTCACTGAGGTCAAGGCGGTCACGGCGGGAGCGGTGGATCAGGAAAACGTGTTCCAGCTTACGGTGCAACAGACGCAACCTGGCGTCGCCATGGAAGGAGGCAAGCCATGAGTCTGGCCGATTCGCTGGAAAGTCTGCGCAAGGTCGATCTGGCAGAGCTGGATCTCAACAACCTCGGTTCCTGGCCCGGGCCAGTTAAGGTCATTGCTTCGGTACTCCTGCTGTCCGTCGTACTTGCGCTGGGTTACTACTTTCATTTGAAAGACCTGCAGACGAATCTTGAACAGCAGCAGGCTCAAGAGGAAACGCTGAAGCAGCAGTTCTCGACGAAGGCGTTCCAGGCGGCGAACCTAGAAGCCTACCGAGAACAAATGGCTGAAATGGAAACTTCCTTTGGTGCACTGTTGCGTCAACTGCCTAGCGATACGGAAGTTCCCGGTTTACTCGAAGATATCACTCGCACCGGATTGGGAAGTGGGCTGGAGTTCGAGGAGATAAAGCTTCAGCCGGAAGTCGTTCAGCAGTTCTATATAGAACTCCCCATACAGATAAAAGTAGTGGGCGGCTATCACGATTTGGCGACGTTTGTGAGCGGTGTTGCAAGTTTGCCACGTATCGTCACGCTGCATGACTTTGAGATCAAGACCGAAAAAGCGGATACCTCCAACAAGTTGCGCATGAGTATTTTGGCCAAGACTTATCGCTATAACGACAAGGGGCTGCAAAAATGAAAAAAGCCCGTTTCGCCGTATTGGGCTTGGGTCTGATGGCGCTGGCAGGTTGTGGCGGCGGATCCGATTTTTCCGATTTGCAGCAGTATCTCGACGAGGTGCGGGCCCGGCCGAAGGGCTCGATCGAGCCTCTTCCAGCCTTTGTTCCATACGAGGCCTTCACCTATAGCGCAGCCGCCTTGCGTCATCCATTCCAGCCGCCGGTGAAAATAGACCTGGCGCAGCGGGAAAAGGGATCCAAGGATATTCGTCCAGACGAAACCCGGATCAAGCAGTTCCTCGAAGGTTTCAATATCGAAAATTTCGTCATGGTTGGAACATTGGCTAACGGTGACGGCCGCTTCGCCTTGGTTAAGGGAGGGGACGGTGTTCATCGCGTCAAGGTCGGCGATTATTTGGGACGAAACCACGGTCGCATCGTCGATATCACCGATGCCGAGGTCGAGGTGCTGGAGATAGTTCCGGATGGTGAGGGTGGGTGGCTAGAGCGCCCGCGCAGTTTGAATTTGAAAGAGCGCACCTGAGCGCGGGGCAATAAGAATGGAAAACCTATACCGGTCTGCACAACGGAAGAACTCTATGAATAGCACCGTCTCGCGTCTTGGTGTCGCATTGCTGGCATTCCTGGCCGCCCCGGCTCTGCTGGCTGCCAACCTCAACGCCTTGGATGTTGCGGCGCTTCCCGGTGATCGTGTCGAGCTCAAGCTGGCGTTCGACGAGCCAGTGAATAAGCCGCATGGCTATACGCTTGAGCAGCCGGCGCGCATTGCGCTGGATTTGCCCGGCGTGTCCAACAAACTGGGTGTGAAGAATCGTGAGTTGGGGGTAGGTAACGCTCGCAGCGTCACGGTTGTCGAGGCGCAAGGACGTACCCGTCTGATCGTCAATCTGACCACTCTGGTGCCCTACTCGACTCGCATCGAGGGTAGCAACCTTTTCGTTGTGCTCGGCGAATCCTCGGCCCCGGTTGCCGTATCCAATTCCACCGTCGCCGCTCCTGTAGCTACGCCGGCGCCTTCTAAGCCGCTGCTAACGAGCAAGGCGATCAACAACATCGATTTTCGGCGCGGTGAGGATGGCGCTGGGAATGTGATCATCACGCTTTCCGACCCTTCGATCAGTTCGAATATCGAAGAGCAGAGCGGGAAGATCCGCGTTTCGTTTGCCAAGACTCAGTTGCCCGAGTCTCTGCGGGTTCGTCTGGATGTGCAGGATTTCGCTACTCCAGTGAAGTTTGTTGATGCCACCGCACAGGGTGGTGGTGCAGCTATCGCCATTGAGCCTACAGGTCGCTACGACTATCTGGCCTATCAGACCGACGACAAGCTGACGATCAGCATCAAACCGCTGACCGAAGATGAGGCGCAGAAACGTAAGGCGGAGCGATTTGCCTATTCGGGCGAGAAGTTGTCCCTCAACTTCCAGGACATCGATGTTCGCTCCGTACTGCAATTGATTGCAGACTTCACCGATCTCAATCTGGTCGCCAGCGATACGGTGCAGGGAAATATCACCCTGCGCCTGCAGAATGTGCCGTGGGACCAGGCTCTTGATCTTGTCCTCAAGACCAAAGGGTTGGACAAGCGTCAGGTTGGTAATGTGCTGTTGGTCGCGCCTGCTGACGAGATTGCTGCGCGCGAACGCCAGGAACTCGAATCGCAGCGGCAGATCGCGGATCTTGCGCCGCTGCGCCGTGAGGTGGTCCAAGTTAATTATGCCAAGGCTGCCGATATCGCCCGACTGTTCCAGTCCGTGACCGACAAGGACGGCGCGAGCGAAGATCGCGGGTCGATCGCAGTCGATGACCGCACCAACAACATCATTGCGTACCAGACGCAGGAGCGACTAGACGAGCTGCGTCGCATCGTCGCGCAACTGGATATTCCGGTACGCCAGGTGATGATCGAGGCGCGTATCGTCGAAGCCAACGTCGACTATGACAAGAGCCTGGGTGTGCGTTGGGGGGGCAACCTCTGGGCGGGCGACAAGTGGAATGCCTGGGGCAAGAACGGGCAGCTGGGCGTAGCTGATGATCCGGATGCGAGCGGCAAGCCTGGCGATGATGGTTATGTGCCGTCCCGGCAGGTCGGACGTTTCCCGGGTATCCCGGAAGTGCCGATGAATAGCCCGTTTGTTGATATGGGGGCTATTGGCGCGACCTCGGGTATCGGTTTGGGGTTCATTACGGACAACGCAATTCTTGATCTCCAGTTGTCCGCTATGGAAAAGACTGGTAACGGCGAGGTTGTCTCGCAGCCGAAGGTTGTTACCGCGGACAAGGAAACGGCCAAGATCCTGAAAGGTTCCGAAGTTCCCTATCAGGAAGCCAGTTCCAGCGGCGCGACCAGCACGTCCTTCAAGGAAGCAGCGCTTTCACTGGAGGTCACTCCGCAGATCACACCGGATAATCGCATCATCATGGAAGTCAAGGTAACCAAGGATGAGCCGGACTTCTCGCAAGCGGCGAGTACTGGCGGTATCCCAGCAATTCGCAAGAATGAAGTGAACGCCAAGGTGCTGGTCAGCGACGGTGAAACCATCGTAATTGGTGGCGTTTTCTCCAACACGCAGAGCAAGTCGGTAGACAAGGTTCCGTTCCTCGGTGATTTACCGTTTATTGGTCGAGTGTTCCGCCGCGATCTGGTTCAAGATCGGAAGTCCGAACTGCTGGTGTTCATCACGCCGCGGATCATGAATAATCAGGCGATCCAGGCCAGTCGCTAACCAGTGAATGCAGAATCTGATCCTCGTAGGCCCGATGGGAGCTGGCAAGAGCACCATCGGGCGTTTGCTTGCCAAAGAGTTGCGCTTGCCGTTCAAAGACTCGGACAAGGAGATCGAGCAGCGCACTGGCGCCAGTATCCCCCTGATCTTCGATGTAGAGGGTGAGGGCGGCTTCCGTGAGCGCGAGCACGCGGCGATCGCTGACCTTTGCCTGTTGAACGGGGTAGTGCTGGCGACGGGCGGGGGCGCTGTGTTGCGGGAGGACAATCGTCGCGCATTGCGCTCCGGCGGGCAGGTCGTTTATTTGTGCACCTCCGTGGAGCAGCAGCTGGAGCGAACCTCCAGGGATCGTAATCGTCCGCTCCTGCAGGCCGCAGATCCACGGGCTGTGTTGGAGACACTCATGGCCGTTCGCGATCCGCTTTATCGAGAGATCGCCGACATCGTGGTGGAAACCGATGAGCGTCCGCCACGACTTGTGGTGATGGAAATTCTCGAGCGGCTCCAGGCGCTCCGGCACCGTGAAAGCCGTGACGGAACTGCGCTATCCTAGCCTCCTTTTTTGGAGGCCTCATGCAGACACTTCAGGTCGATCTCGGCGAGCGCAGTTATCCGATACAAATTGGCGAGCACCTCCTGGATCATGCCGATTTGATATCCGCTCGAATCCGCGGCAGGCAGGTGGCGATCGTCACCAACGAGACCGTTGCGCCGTTGTATCTGGATCAACTGACGCGTTCGTTGAGCGCTTTCTCGGTCACGCCGATCATCCTTCCCGATGGCGAAGCCCATAAGAACTGGCAGACGCTGCAGCTGATCTTCGATGGTCTGCTCGGCGCGCGGCTTGATCGCAGCACCACGATCATCGCGCTGGGCGGCGGTGTGATAGGTGATATGGCCGGCTATGCCGCGGCCAGCTACCAGCGGGGCGTCGATTTCATCCAAGTGCCGACGACCTTGTTATCGCAGGTCGACTCTTCGGTCGGCGGCAAGACCGGGATCAATCATCCGCTGGGTAAGAACATGATCGGTGCGTTCTACCAACCACGCGCCGTGATCATCGATACGACTACGCTAGGTACTTTGCCGGCTCGTGAGCTTTCGGCCGGACTCGCGGAAGTGATCAAGTACGGCCTGATCTGCGATGCGCCTTTCCTCGGATGGTTGGAAGCTCATATCGAAAGCCTGCGTGCGCTGGAGCCGAAGACATTGAGCGAGGCCATCTACCGCTCCTGTGCTGCCAAGGCTCGGGTGGTGGGAGCGGATGAGAGGGAATCGGGGGTCCGCGCCACCTTGAATCTGGGACATACCTTCGGGCACGCCATCGAGACACATCAGGGCTATGGTGCCTGGCTGCATGGTGAGGCGGTTTCGGCGGGCACGGTAATGGCGCTGGAGATGTCGCGCCAGCTGGGCTGGATCGAAACCGCCGAGCGTGACCGGGCGATCCGCCTGCTGGTGCGCGCAGGTTTGCCGGTCGTGCCGCCGCAGGATATGGCGGCGTCGGATTTTCTGCAGCACATGGCGGTCGACAAGAAGGTCCTCGACGGCAAGCTGCGGCTGGTGCTGCTCAAGAAGCTCGGTGAGGCCGTCGTGACCGGCGATTTTCCCCGTGAGGCGCTGGAAGATACATTGCGCGTCGACTATGGGGCGCTGACGCAACATTTAGGAGCGTAAGAAATTTCCATGACTAGTTTGTCTGCGGACGACTCGTTTCTGAACCATTACGGGTTCAGTCATGATCCTTTTGCCGCCCGTGTCCCGGGTTTCAAATTCTTTCCCGCTCAGCGCAAGCCGGTGCTGGGGCAGCTACATCATCTTGCACGATACAGCCAGCTGCTATTGGTGGTAACCGGCCCGCAGGGGAGCGGCAAGACGCTGCTGCGTCAGGCGCTGGTCGCCAGCAGCAACAAGCAGTCCGTGCAAAGCGTAGTGATTACGCCGCAGGAAACCGCAGATGCTGCCGCCATACTGCAGCAGGTGGCTCAGGCGCTGAACGTGCAGCGGAGCGATTTCGACGCGGTGATGGCGCAGATCGTCCAGTTGGCGCTCACTGGTCAGGAGGTGTACCTGCTGGTCGATGATGCCGAGCGTCTGACCGGTGCGGCAATCGAGACGCTGTTGCGCTTCGCCGCAGGCAGCCCGGAGGCACGACCGCACGTGTTTTTGTTTGGCGAGTCGGCGCTGGTTGGGCGGCTGGAGGCGCTCAGCGACGGACCCGGTGAGCGCTATCACGTCATCGCTCTGCAGCCTTACGAAGAGGACGAAACGCGCGAATACCTTGCTCAGCGCCTGGAGGGTGCGGGCGCTGGTCTGGAGTGCCTGAGCGGGGAGCAGATCGCGCGCATTCATGAGCTGGCTGGTGGATGGCCTGGTGCAATCAACGAGGTTGCGCGAGAGGAACTGATCGAAGGTATGCAGGTGAAAAGGAAGCGCTCTCGCGCTGGCGGTTTTTCCCTGCCTGTTCCGAGAAAACACCTGCTGGCAGTGCTCGCCGTGCTGGTCGTCGTTGGGCTGGCGCTGCTGTTTCGTGGCGCGGGCGAGCAGGATGCGGCGGCACCGAGCAGCACGGCGCTTCCGCTGGGTGGCGGCGCCTCGGCCGAATCGCCAGCGACCGGTGAGGCCGCAATCGAGTTCGATGGTGCTGATCGGCCGGCGGCGCTGCCGCTGACGGCGGATGCCCAGCCGGTAATTCGTGAGCCGTTGGCCGCGGCGGCCGGAGGCGAGCAAGACGATGGGCCGAGCGGCATGCAGAGTGATGTCGATTCACCCGGGCTGATGGAGCCAGCGGCACTGCCTCCGGCCGAGTCGGCGCGCGAGCCTGTTTCGGCACCGGCACCGGCACCGGCACCGGCACCGGCACCGGCACCGGCACCGGCACCGGCACCGGCACCGGCACCAGCACCAGCACCAGCACCAGCACTCGCGCCGGCACCAACGGTGATTCCTCCAGTTAGAGCATCCGCACCCACCCCGGCTCCTAAACCGGCTTCGGCGAAGCCGGCAACGAACGCGGCTGGAGGAAATTGGTACGCCAGCCAACCTGGCGGCAACTATCTGCTGCAAATTCTCGGAACGCGCAGCGAGAAGAGTGCGCAGGCGGTGATAGCCAAGCATGGTGCTGGCTACCGTTATTTCATCAAGCAGCACCAGGGCAAGCCGCTCTACGTAGTGACTTATGGCAGCTTCGCCAGCCGCACCGCAGCCACTGCGGCGATCAAGGCATTACCGGCGGAACTGCAGGCGGGTAAGCCATGGGTGCGGAGTCTGGGAAGCGTTCAGCAGGAGATGCGTAAATAAGCGAAAAAATGCCCCAAAAAAGTGCGCAATGCACCGAATTGGGGCTTGCAAAAAAAAATTGTGTCGTTCCACGGTTGCTTTGTAAACTGCTCCCCCTTTCGCCCGCGTGAATGACGGGGCTCTCCTGTGCTCCGTCAGTAAGGGGTTGATTTACAACGCATTTAGCTGGTGGAGTGCCTATGAGAGCAGGTCTGTTTCGTCCTGAAGAGTTCAAGGATAACTGCGGCTTCGGTCTGATTGCCCACATGCAGGGCGAGGCAAGCCATCACCTGCTCAAAACCGCAATTGCGTCGCTCACTTGCATGACTCACCGCGGCGGCATTAATGCCGATGGTAAGACCGGTGACGGCTGTGGCTTGCTGATGCAGAAGCCGGACGCTTTCCTGCGCGCCATGGCCCGTGAGCACTTTGCCACTGAGCTACCGGATCAGTATGCGGTCGGCATGATCTTCCTTAGCCAGGATCCCAGCGAAGCGGACATCTCGCGTGCGCGCCTCAACGAAGAGGTTGCGGCGCAAGGGCTGACGCTGGTCGGCTGGCGTGAAGTGCCGGTGGACACCAGCGTACTTGGCCGCCTCGCCCTCGAGCGCCTGCCGCGCATCGAGCAGATCTACGTGTCGGGCGCCGGCCTGTCCGAGCGTGACTTCGGCATCAAGCTGTTCTTCGCCCGCCGTCGGGCTGAGGTCGCTCTGGCCGACCGAGAGTTCTATGTCTGCAGTCTGTCGGACAAGGACATCATCTATAAAGGCCTGATGATGCCGGCCGATCTGGCGCAGTTCTATCCGGATCTCGGTGATGAGCGTCTGGCGACCGCGATCTGCGTGTTCCACCAGCGTTTCTCCACCAACACCCTGCCGCGCTGGCCGTTGGCCCAACCGTTCCGCTATCTCGCGCACAACGGTGAAATCAACACCATCACCGGCAACCGCAACTGGGCGCAGGCGCGGCGGCTCAAGTTCGCCAACGAACTGTTGCCGGATCTGGAAAGCCTGGCGCCGCTGATCAACCGCACCGGCTCGGATTCCTCAAGCATGGACAACATGCTCGAGTTGCTAGTCACTGGCGGCATGGACCTGTTCCGCAGCCTGCGCATGATCATTCCGCCGGCGTGGCAGAACGTCGAAACGATGGATGCCGATCTGCGCGCATTCTACGAATACAACTCCATGCACATGGAGCCCTGGGACGGCCCGGCCGGTGTGGTGCTGACCGATGGTCGCCACGCGGTATGCCTGCTGGACCGTAACGGCTTGCGCCCGGCTCGCTGGGTGACGACGAAGAACGGCTATATCACCCTGGCGTCTGAGGTGGGTGTATGGGACTACCAGCCTGAGGATGTCATCGCCAAGGGCCGCGTCGGTCCGGGTCAGATTCTCGCCGTCGATACCCAAACCGGCCAGATCCTGCATACCAGCGACATCGACAACCGCCTGAAAGCCCAGCATCCCTACAAGAAGTGGCTGCGTGGCACGGCGCTGCGTATCCAGTCGACCCTGGACGACAACGACCACGGCTCGGCGGTTTACGACGTCGACCAGCTCAAGCAGTACATGAAGATGTTCCAGGTCACCTTCGAGGAGCGTGATCAGGTGCTGCGCCCGCTGGCCGAGCAAGGTCAGGAGGCGGTCGGCTCGATGGGCGACGATACGCCGATGGCCGTGCTGTCGCGCCGCGTGCGTTCGCCCTACGATTACTTCCGCCAGCAGTTCGCGCAGGTCACCAACCCGCCGATCGACCCGCTGCGCGAAGCCATCGTCATGTCGCTGGAAACCTGCCTGGGGGCCGAGCGCAACGTCTTCGAGGAAACCGCCGATCACGCCAACCGCGCGATCCTGACCACGCCGGTGATCTCGCCGGCCAAGTGGCGGACCATCATGGAACTCGACCGTCCCGGCTTCGAGCGCCATTTCCTCGATCTGAACTACGACGAGAGCCTGGGCCTGGAGGCTGCGGTGCGCAACCTGGCCGAGCAGGCCGAGGAAGCGGTGCGCGCGGGCAAGGTTCTGCTGGTGCTCAGCGACCGCCACATCGCACCGGGCAAGTTGCCGATGCACGCTTCGCTGGCGGTTGGCGCGGTGCACCATCGTTTGGTGGAAACCGGCCTGCGCTGCGATTGCAACATCCTCGTGGAAACCGCCACCGCACGCGATCCGCACCATTTCGCGGTGCTGATCGGCTTCGGCGCCACCGCGGTCTATCCGTTCCTCGCCTACGAGGTGCTCAGCGACCTGATCCGCACCGGCGAAGTGCTCGGCGATCTGTACGAGGTGTTCAAGCACTACCGCAAGGGCATCTCCAAGGGCCTGCTGAAGATCATTTCGAAGATGGGCATCTCGACCGTCGCGTCCTATCGCGGCGCGCAGCTGTTCGAGGCGATCGGACTGGCTGAAGAAGTGGTTGAGCTCAGCTTCCGCGGCGTCGCCAGTCGCATCCAGGGCGCGCGTTTCGTCGATCTCGAGGCAGAACAGAAGGCGCTGGCCGACGAGGCCTGGAACAACCGCAAGGCTATCCAGCAGGGTGGTCTGCTGAAGTTCGTCCACGGTGGCGAGTACCACGCCTACAACCCCGACGTGGTCGGCGCCCTGCAGGCGGCCGTGCAGTCGGGCGACTACGCCCGTTTCAAGGAATACAGCGCGCTGGTCGACAAGCGTCCGGTATCGATGCTGCGAGACCTGCTGGGCGTCAAACTGGCGGAGCAGCCGCTGGCGCTGGAAGAGGTCGAGCCGCTGGATTCGATCCTCAAGCGTTTCGATTCCGCCGGTATCTCCTTGGGCGCTCTGTCGCCCGAGGCGCACGAGGCGATCGCCGCGGCGATGAACCGCATCGGTGCGCGCTCCAACTCCGGCGAGGGTGGCGAGGATCCGGCCCGTTACGGCACCGAGCGCAGCTCGAAGATCAAGCAGGTCGCCACCGGCCGCTTCGGCGTCACGCCGGAATACCTGATCAACGCCGAGGTGCTGCAGATCAAAGTGGCTCAGGGCGCCAAGCCTGGAGAAGGTGGGCAGCTACCCGGCGGTAAGGTCAACGGCCTGATCGCGCGGCTGCGCTACGCGGTGCCAGGCGTGACGCTGATCTCGCCGCCGCCGCACCACGACATTTATTCCATCGAGGACCTGGCGCAGCTGATCTTCGACCTCAAGCAGGTCAATCCGCGCGCGCTGGTGTCGGTCAAGCTGGTGGCCGAACCCGGCGTCGGCACCATCGCCGCCGGCGTCGCCAAGGCCTACGCCGATCTGATCACCATCTCGGGTTATGACGGCGGTACCGGCGCCTCGCCGCTGACCTCGATCCGCTACGCCGGCTCGCCGTGGGAACTGGGTCTGGCTGAAACCCACCAGACCCTGCGCGGCAACGACCTGCGCGGCAAGGTGCGGGTGCAGACCGACGGCGGACTGAAAACCGGCCTCGACGTGGTCAAGGCGGCGATCCTCGGCGCCGAGAGCTTCGGCTTCGGCACCGCGCCGATGATCGCGCTGGGCTGCAAGTACCTGCGCATCTGCCACCTGAACAACTGCGCCACCGGCATCGCCACGCAGAACGAGCAGCTGCGCAAGGATCACTTCATCGGCACCGTGGAAATGGTGGTCAACTTCTTCCAGTTCGTTGCCGAGGAAACTCGCGAGTGGCTGGCCAAGCTCGGCGTGCGCAGTCTCGGCGAGCTGATCGGGCGCACCGATCTGCTGGAAATCCTGCCCGGCGAGACCGCCAAGCAGGGCAACATCGACCTGACGCCGTTGCTCGGCAGCAGCAA
This sequence comes from Stutzerimonas sp. 21-1, assembly GCF_056336065.1. NCBI lineage: Bacteria > Pseudomonadati > Pseudomonadota > Gammaproteobacteria > Pseudomonadales > Pseudomonadaceae > Stutzerimonas > Stutzerimonas sp. 21-1. The sequence continues at coordinate 501,026 of NZ_CM150500.1, forward strand.
CATTCCGGCCGATAAACCACAGTTCTGCGAGGTGGAAAAGAACCCACCGTTCGATCAGGGCCTGCTGGCCGAGGAAATGGTGCGACTCGCCAAGGGTGCGATCGAAGCCAAGAGCGGCGGTGAATTCGAACTGGAAATCTGCAACTGCGATCGCTCCATCGGCGCACGGGTATCCGGTGAAATTGCCCGTCTGCACGGCAACCAGGGCATGGCCACGGCGCCGATCACCTTCCGTTTCAAGGGCACGGCGGGGCAGAGCTTCGGCGTGTGGAACGCCGGCGGCCTGAACCTCTATCTCGAAGGCGATGCCAACGACTACGTTGGCAAGGGCATGACCGGCGGCAAGCTGATCGTCACCCCGCCCAAGAACAGCGCCTATGCCTCGCAGGACACCGCCATTATCGGCAATACCTGTCTGTATGGCGCCACCGGTGGCAAGCTGCTGGCGGCGGGTACCGCCGGTGAACGCTTCGCGGTGCGCAACTCCGGCGCGCATGCCGTGGTGGAAGGCACCGGCGATCATTGCTGCGAGTACATGACCGGCGGCTTCGTCTGCGTGCTGGGCAAGACCGGGCACAACTTCGGTTCCGGCATGACCGGCGGCTTCGCCTACGTGCTGGATATGGACAACAGCTTCATCGACCGGGTCAACAACGAGCTGGTGAACCTGCAGCGCATCACCGGCGAAGCGATGGAGGCCTATCGCAGCCACCTGCACGGCGTGCTGCGCGAGTATGTCGCCGAAACCGCGAGCGAGTGGGGTGCTGAGCTGCTGGAAAATCTCGACGACTATCTGCGGCGCTTCTGGCTGGTGAAGCCGAAGGCGGCCAACCTGGCCTCGCTGCTGTCGAGCACTCGGGCCAACCCGCAATAACAAGCAGCTTAAAGCCGCGAGCCTCACGACCCGAGCGGCGTGAGGCACGGCTCCGTGATCGTCATGCGGTTTGCAGCCTGAGGCTGGCCGCTGCTGTTGAGAGGTTTTGAAATGACTGAACGTCTGAATAACGACTTCCAGTTCATCGAGGTCGGGCGCAAGGATCCGAAGAAGAAGCTGCTGCGCCAGCGCAAGAAGGAGTTCGTCGAGATCTACGAACCCTTCAAGCCGCAGCAGGCCTGCGAGCAGGCGCATCGCTGCCTGGGCTGTGGCAATCCCTATTGCGAGTGGAAGTGCCCGGTCCACAACTACATTCCCAACTGGCTGAAGCTGGTGTCCGAGGGCAACATCCTCGCCGCCGCCGAGCTGGCGCATCAGACCAACACCCTGCCGGAAGTCTGCGGCCGCGTGTGCCCGCAGGACCGCCTGTGTGAAGGCGCCTGCACCCTGAACGACGGTTTCGGTGCGGTAACCATCGGCTCGGTGGAGAAGTACATCGCCGATACCGCCTTCGCGATGGGCTGGCGGCCAGACCTGTCCAAGGTCAAGCCGACCGGCAAGCGCGTCGCCATCATCGGTGCCGGGCCGGCCGGTCTGGGCTGCGCCGACGTGCTGGTACGCAACGGCGTGGCGCCGGTGGTGTTCGACCGCAATCCGGAAATCGGTGGCCTGCTGACGTTCGGCATCCCCGAGTTCAAGCTGGAGAAGACCGTGCTCAGTCGCCGCCGCGAGATCTTCAGCGGCATGGGCGTCGAGTTCCGCCTGAATACCGAGGTAGGCAAGGACGTCAGCATCGAGCAGCTGCTCGACGAATACGATGCGGTGTTCATGGGCATGGGCACCTACACGTACATGAAGGGTGGCTTCCCCGGCGAGGACCTGCCCGGCGTGCACGACGCGCTGGATTTCCTCATCGCCAACGTCAACCGCAACCTCGGTTTCGAGAAGTCCGCCGATGACTTTATCGACATGAAGGGCAAGAAGGTGGTGGTGCTCGGCGGTGGCGACACCGCGATGGACTGCAACCGCACCTCCATCCGCCAGGGCGCCAAGAGCGTGACCTGTGCCTACCGCCGCGACGCGGCGAACATGCCGGGTTCGCGTCGCGAAGTGAAGAATGCCAAGGAGGAGGGCGTAAAGTTCCTCTTCAACCGCCAGCCCATCGCCATCGTCGGCGAGGACCGGGTCGAAGGCGTCAAGGTGGTCGAGACCCGTCTCGGCGCGCCGGATGCCCGCGGTCGTCGCAGCCCGGAGCCGATCCCCGGTTCCGAGCAGGTGCTGCCGGCCGATGCGGTGGTCATCGCCTTCGGCTTCCGCCCGAGTCCGGCACCGTGGTTCGAGGCCCAGGGTGTGCAGCTCGACAACCAGGGGCGCGTCGTGGCGCCGGCGCAGGGTGAATTCAAGCACCAGACCGCCAACCCGAAGATTTTCGCCGGTGGCGATATGGTGCGCGGCTCCGACCTGGTGGTGACGGCGATCTACGAAGGCCGGCAGGCCGCCGAAGGGATCATGGATTACCTCGGCGTCTGAGCCTGCGCCGGACGCCTCGCGCCTGACATGAATCAAGCTCGCGGAAAAGGCACGGCACTCGCCGTGCCTTTTGTTTTCCGCTTTGCGACAATGCACGGCACTTTTTTGCCGGGACCCCGCCATGACCACCTTGAAGAACGATCGCTTCCTTCGTGCCCTGCTCAAGCAGCCTGTCGACGTCACCCCGGTGTGGATGATGCGCCAGGCCGGCCGCTACCTGCCGGAGTACCGCGCCAGCCGCGCCAAGGCCGGCGACTTCATGAGCCTGTGCATGAATCCGGAGCTGGCCTGCGAGGTGACCCTGCAGCCGCTGGAGCGCTATCCGCTGGATGCCGCGATCCTGTTCTCCGACATCCTCACCGTGCCGGATGCGATGGGCCTTGGGCTGTACTTCGAGACCGGCGAAGGGCCGCGCTTCAAGAAGGTGGTCAGCAGCGCCGCCGACATCGACGCGCTGCCGATCCCCGATCCGGAAAAGGATCTGGGTTACGTGATGGACGCCGTGCGCACCATCCGCCGCGAACTCAACGGCCGCGTGCCGCTGATCGGCTTCTCCGGCAGCCCCTGGACCCTGGCGACCTACATGGTCGAAGGCGGCTCGTCGAAGGATTTCCGCAAATCCAAGGCGATGCTCTACAGCGATCCGGCGGCGATGCACGCGCTGCTCGACAAGCTGGCGCAATCGGTCACCGCCTACCTCAACGGCCAGATTCGTGCCGGCGCGCAGGCCGTGCAGATCTTCGACTCCTGGGGCGGCAGCCTGTCGGCGGCGGCTTACCAGGAATTCTCCCTGGCTTACATGCAGAAGATCGTCGACGGGCTGATCCGCGAGCATGATGGCCGCCGCGTGCCGGTGATCCTCTTCACCAAGGGCGGCGGGTTGTGGCTGGAGTCGATGGCGGATGCCGGTGCCGAGGCGCTCGGGCTGGACTGGACCTGCGATATCGGCAGCGCCCGTGCGCGGGTCGGTGACAAGGTCGCGTTGCAGGGCAACATGGACCCCAGCGTGCTGTACGCCAAGCCGGAGGCGATTCGTGCCGAAGTCGGCCGCATCCTCGCCAGCTTCGGCCACGGTGATGGCCACGTGTTCAACCTCGGTCACGGCATCACCCCGGAAGTCGATCCGGCGCATGCCGGCGCGTTCATCGAGGCCGTGCACGAGCTGTCGGCGCAGTACCACCGCTAAGCACCTAGCGCACGACGAACGCCCCGCTCATGCGGGGCGTTTTGCTATCCGCGTGCGTGGTTTTCCGGCGTGGCCGGCAAGCGTGCCAGATGCAGCGCCACCAGCAGCGAGACCAGCAGCAGGGCAGCGATGAACAGGCCTACGCCAATCCAGCCGCCGGCATGCCAGAACAGCCCACCCAGCGTTCCGGCGATGCTGGAGCCCAGGTAATAGCCGAACAGGTACAGCGACGACGCCTGGCCCCGCGCCTGGGTGGCGCGGCGGCCGATCCAACTGCTGGCTACCGAATGCGCACCGAAGAAGCCGAAGGTGAACAGCAGCATGCCCGGCAGGATGGCAGCCAGTACATCGAACAGCGTCAGCCCCAGTCCGCCCAGCATCAGCACGATCATCGCCCAGAGCACCTTGCGCCGGCCGATCCGGTCGGCCAGCGCACCGGCCTGCGCCGAGCTGTAGATGCCCGACAGATAGACCACCGCCAGCAGACCGACCAGCGTCTGGCTGAGCTCGAACGGCGCGGCAATCAACCGGTAGCCGATGTAGTTGAACAGCGTGACGAAGCTGCCCATCAGCAGGAATGCCTGCAGGAACAGCCACGGCAGCCCGGCATCGCTAAAGTGCATGGCGTAGCCCTGCACCAGCCCGCGCGGACGCAACGGGCGCGGACGGAAGTGCCGCGATTCGGGCAGAAAGCGCCAGAACAGCAGTGCGGCTAGCAGCGCCAGCCCGCCCATCACCGCCAGTACGCTCTGCCACGGCAGGAAATCGACCAGCACGCCGCTGATCAGCCGGCCGCTCATGCCGCCGATCGCATTGCCGCCGATGTACAGGCCCATCGCCAGGCCGAGGTGCCGTGGATCGATCTCCTCGCTCAGGTAGGTCATCGCCACCGCCGCCAGCCCGCTCAGCGCCAACCCGACGAGGGCACGCATCAATAGCACGCCATGCCAGCCGGGCATCACCGCGCTGAGCAGGGTGAACAGCGCGGCGGCCAGCAACGCGGTGACCATCACCGGCTTGCGGCCGACGGCATCGGAGATTGGCCCGGTGATCAGCAGGCCGATTGCCAGGGTGATGGTCGAGGACGACAGCACCAGGCTGCTTTGCGCCGCGTTGATGGCGAACGCCTGCGACAGCATGGGCATCAGTGGTTGCACGCAGTAGAGCAGGGCGAAGGTCGCGAAGCCGCCAGCGAACAGCGCCAGCACGGTGCGGGTGAAGCGTGGTGTGCCCTTTTCGGTGAAGGCGGCGCGGTCCACGGCGTCGGGGGAGGGCTGCGCGTCGGGTTGAGCTGGCTCGCCGGTCGCGCACTGGAAACTGTTCATCGCCGATTCTCGCTGTCGTTCACCCGCACGACGTTCGTTGAGCGTCGGGATCGCAGGCTGATAGGGAGAACGATAGGGAGCTTTGTTTAATGTATCCAATATATTATTCGACCCAATCAATATGATCGGCGAATCAAAGAGGTCGTCATGGAGCTACGCCATTTGCGGTATTTCGTCGCTGTGGCCGAGGAGCTGCACTTCGGTCGTGCCGCCGAGCTGCTGCGCATTTCCCAGCCGCCGCTGAGCCAGCAGATCCAGGCGTTGGAAGCCGAGCTGGGGGTGCGCCTGTTCGATCGCACCAACCGTAGGGTTTCGCTGACCGATGCCGGTCGGCTGTTTCTCGAGGAAACCCGCCGCACGCTGGCGCAGGTCGACAAGTCGGTGGATGTGGTGCGCCGCGCCAATCAGGGCGAGATCGGCGAGCTGCAGATCGGTTTCACCTCCTCGGCGCCGTTCACCTCGATTCTGCCGCGGGCGATTCTGGCTTTCCGCGAAGCCTTTCCGGCCGTGCATCTGGCGCTGCAGGAGATGACCAGCAAGCAGGTGGTGGAGGCGGTGCAGGATGAGACGCTGCAGGTCGGCATGATCCGCCCGTTCGCGCTGCCGGCCGGCCTACAGACCACGGAGCTGTTCAGCGAGCCGCTGGTGGCGCTGATGCACACCGGCCATCCGTTGGCGAGCGGTAGCGAGGAGGGCATCTGCCTGGCCGAGTTGACCGCCGAGCCATTCGTGTTCTTTCCGCGCAGCTACGGCACCGGGCTCTACGACCAGTTGCTCAACCTGGCGCGCCAGGCCGGCTTCAACCCGCGCATTGCCCAGGAGGCGAACGAGGCGCTGACCATCATCGGCCTGGTCGCTGCAGGACTGGGGGTTTCGGTGCTGCCGGCGTCGTTCCAGCGCATCCGCATCGACGGCGTGGCATTTCGTACCCTGCTGGACAAGGACGCGACCACCGCCGTCTGGCTGGTCAAGCGCCGCCAGGAGCAGTCACCGCTGACGCGCGCCTTCATCGAGCTGGTCACGCGCGAGGCCCTTGCCGCCCGCTAGCGTGCGGTGAGAGTCCGTGCCGGCTGAGAGCCGGCACGGAGCGCTCGGTCAGTTGTAGCGGTACTTCGCTTCGATCTTGCGCTTCTGCAGGGTGAACTGGGTCATGTCGATCTGGTTCTGTGCCAGCTGGTCTTCCAGCTTGTCCAGCTCGCCATTTTCCAACTTGCTGACGTGATGCTTGGTAGCGTGGTAGTTGATGGTTTCCGCGGCGCTGTGGCCACTGACCGGATCCCACAGAATGGAAAGCGGCCAGAACAGCAGATTGACCACGCCAAGGCCGTACTCACGACCGTAGAACGAACCACCGCCGGGAAGCAGACCCAGCGCGGTACCCAGGGCAGGGCTCTTTTCCTCGACCGCCAGGCCGGCGGCTTCGAAGTGGCGCAGCTCGGATTCCTGATACGAATTCAGGCCGCTCGCGCAGCCGGTGGAAGCCAGAATCGCACCAGCGAGAAGAATAGGGGTGAGTTTCACGACAGCTCCTTGTTGTCTGTTTTTCATGCGCGCTCCGTGACGCGCGGCGCGGAAGCTATCATGTGGTGATGGCAAATTGACATGATTTTGCGCAGGTACCTGCTCTTTTGTGTGCACAGACGAGGGGTGGATGCGTGGCTGCAACCGCTTTAGCTTGAACCATTCAGCAGCGAATGGCTTTCTGGCTTGACACCGCTCGCCGCTCTGCCAAAGCTACAACGCAGCCGGCGAGGGCGCCGGCCTTTCCTTCACGCACAAGAGAACGATCATGAAACGGATTCTGCTAGCGTCCCTGCTCCTCTCCGCATCGGCCAGTGCCTTCGCCACCGCACCGGGTGGCCCAGGTTGCGGCTGGGGCAACATGCTGTTCGAAGGCCAGCGCGGCCTGCCCTCCCACCTGGTGGCTTCGACCACCAACGGCACTTCCGGTAACGCCACCTTCGGCATGACCTCCGGCACCAACGGTTGCTCGACCGATGGCGCGCTGCAGTACAACGGCAAGTCCATGATCGTGCTGGGCAGCATCATGACCGAGCTGTCCGAAGACATGGCGATGGGCGAAGGTGAGGCTCTGACCACCTACGCCGTCGTGCTCGGCATCAAGCCCGAGGATCGCGCGCATTTCGCCAGCGTCACCCAGGCACACTTCGACGAGATCTTCAGCTCCGCTGACGTGACCGCCGAGCAGGTGCATGCCGCCACTCTGGCGGTGCTCAAGCAGGACGCTCGCCTGGCTCAGTACGCCGAGCGGGCCTGAGTTTCGCGTTCCTTCTCTCGTGCCCGCTCCGGCGGGCACTTTCGTATCTGCTTGCCATTGGCCGAATATGCTTCGACCCCTGCTACTGCTGGCGCTGTGTGGCGCGAGCCCCCTCGTGCTGTCTGCCCCACCTGACGATTCCACGCTGCGATCGCTGGCCGACGAGCCCTACTGGCACTCGCTCGGACATTACGAGAGCGGCAAGCTGGGCGGTTGGCGCAGCTATGTCGATGACGACGATTTCTTCCTGGCCGACGGCGGTGAACATGATCCTGCTGCCGAGCTGGCGGCGACCCTTGCCGCGCTCTACGCGCCGGCGAGCGCCGGCGACCGTCACCCCCAGTGTGTTTTCCCGGCGCGCACGCGCTGGTTGCGCGAGCGGCTGAGCCTCACCGACCTGCCGACCGTCGAGTGCAAGGAGTTTCGCACCTGGTACGCCGACGTCGCGCCGCACAGTACCGTGCTGGTCTTTCCGGCGGCCTATCTCAACAGCCCGTCGTCGATGTTCGGCCACACCCTGCTGCGCATCGACCAGGCCGATATCGATACCCAAGGCAGTCCGCTGCTGAGTTCGGCACTCAACTTCGGCGCCTACATCGAGGGGATGGATAACAGCGTCCTCTACGCATGGAAGGGCCTGATGGGCGGTTATCCGGGGCTTTTCTCGCTCTTGCCCTACCGCGAGAAGATCGGTGAATACAGCCGCCTGGAGAATCGCGATCTGTGGGAGTACCGGTTGAATCTGACGCCGGATGAAACGGGGCGGATGCTCGAGCATGTCTGGGAGCTCAAGCAGATCCGCTTCGACTACTTCTTCTTCGACGAAAACTGTTCCTACCGTCTGCTTGAGCTGCTGGAGGTCGCCCGGCCCGGCCTGAAACTGACTGAACAGTTCCCGCTGACCGCGATTCCGGCCGATACCGTGCGCGCGGTGATCGACGCCGGGCTGGTCGCCGACATCGACTATCGGCCGTCGCGCGAGCGTGAACTGCTGGCCCGTACCGCACCGCTCGAGAGCGAGGAGCTGCGCTGGGTACGCCAGTTGGCCGACGATCCCCAGCAGCTCGAACGCGACGATTTCCAGGCGCTGCCGAGCGAGCGGCGGGCACTGATTCAGGACGGCGCCTATCGTCTGGTGCGCTACCGGGTGACTGGTGAGGAGCGCGATCCGGTGAATGCCGCGCACAGTTATCGTCTGCTGCAGGCGATCAATCGCAACCCGCCGCCGCGCCTGGACGTCGAGCGCCCGGTGCTCCCGGAAAACGGCCATGAATCGCGCACCCTGCAGTTCGGCGTCGGCAGCCGCGATGAGCGGGCCTTTGCCGAATACGGGCTGCGCATGGCCTATCACGACCTGATCGACAACCTGGAAGGCTTCCCGCTCGGCGCTCAGATCGAGATCGCCCAGCTGCGTCTGCGTCAGTACGAGGGCAACCACTGGAAGCTGCAGCGGCTGGACCTTGCTGGAATCCGCTCGCTGACGCCCCTCACCCCGCTGTTGCGGCCCTGGTCGTGGCAGATCGCGGCCGGGCTGGAGCGGATCGCCGAGGGCGACGGCGACGATCGGCTGGTCGGCCATCTGAATGGTGGCGGCGGCTTTACCTGGCAGCTGCACGAGGACCTGCTCGGTTTCGCCATGGCGACGGCACGCCTGGAGCACCACCCGGAATTCGGCGCAGTAATCAGTCCGGCAGCGGGCTTCGACAGCGGGCTGCTCTGGCGCAACGGCGCCGGCAACTTGCTGCTGGAGGCGCGCGGCGACTACTTCCACAACGGCGAGGTGCGGCGGCGGATCAGCCTCGCTCAGCAGTTCGAGGTGCGCGACACCGCCGGCCTGCGGGTGGGCCTTGAGCGCAGCTTCAGTCACCGCGCCGAGCCGGAAACGGAGTTTCAGGTCCAGCTGCGCTGGTACTTCTACTGACGCGGCGGCAGGTGTATCAGGGCTGCTGATGATGGCCCGGCGTGGTGCCCGGCGCGTGCTCGTGCACCAGCCGGGGTACCCGGATATCGGTGATGCCGAGAATCTCGGCCTGCTTGAGCAGTTCCTCGCCCGCGGCATCCACGTCAGGCATCACCAAGCCATTTTCCGCATCGGCATGATGCAGGCGGATCAGGTGCGCAGCCGCCGCAGCATTCGACAGGCTTTCGTCCTGCGACTCGATGATCTGCGCGCGGATCGTTCTGGTAGATGTAGTTCACTTCAAACGTGCGGGTGGTATTGCCGAACATAGGGGCGGTCTCCGGACAGATATGAATCTGTGCGGTGGACCGAGTTGCCATCCTGATCGTTCAGGCACTCCGGACCTGCGGTCAGATGCCGTGCTGGCGCAGCCAGGTCAGCAACTGCGGCAACGGCAGTGCGCCGCTCTGGCGAGCCACCTCGCGACCGTTGCGAAACAGCAACAGGCTGGGAATCGAACGAATGCCCAGCTGCGTGGAAAGCTGTGGGTTGGCTTCGCTATCGAGCTTGGCCAGGCGGCAGCGGCCCTGCAGCTGGCGGGCGGCTTCGGCAAAGGTCGGTGCGAAGCTGCGACACGGCCCGCACCAGCTGGCCCAGACATCCACCAATAGCGGCAGATCGCCCTTGAGCTGGCTGGCGAACTGGCTGTGCTGCAGGTCGAAGGGTTTGTCCGGCAGGACTGCGGCCTTGCAGCGGCCGCAATGCGGCGCGTCATGCAGACGGCCGGCGGGAATCCGGTTGAGGCCGGCGCAGTGTGCGCAGGGGATGATCAGCGAGTCGGTCATGGCAAGGCTCCACAGGCGGTATGCCGAACAATGTGGAGCCGCGCGGCGCGATATCAAGGATCGCGCCGCGGGCGGCGGTCAGCCTCGGGCGGCGTCGAGCGCCTGGCTGAGGTCGGCGAGGATGTCGTCGATGTGCTCGATGCCGATCGACAGTCGGATCAGGTCCTGCGAGACTCCGGCGCGCGCCAGTTCCTCGGCGTTGAGCTGGCGGTGGGTGGTGCTCGCCGGGTGGCAGGCCAGCGACTTGGCGTCGCCGATGTTGACCAGGCGCAGGACCAGTTTCAGCGCGTCGATGAAGCGTGCGCCGGCTTCCATGCCGCCGACGATGCCGAAGCAGAGAATCGACGCCGGGCGGCCGCCCATGTAGCGGCGCGCCAGGCCGTGTTCGGGATGGTCCGTCAGCCCGGCGTACTTCACCCAGGCCACCTGCGGGTGGGCCTGCAGGAACTCGGCGACCTTCTGCGCATTTTCGCAGTGGCGCTCCATGCGCAGCGCCAGGGTTTCCAGGCCCTGCAGGATCAGGAACGAATTGAACGGCGAGATCGCCGCGCCCATGTTGCGCAGCGGCACCACACGGCAGCGGCCGATGAACGCCGCCGGGCCGAAGGCCTCGGTGTAGGTCACGCCGTGGTAGGAGACATCCGGTGTGTTGAGCAGCGGAAAGCGCGACTTGTGCTGCGCCCAGGGAAACTTGCCGGAGTCGACGACGATACCGCCGATGCTGGTGCCGTGGCCGCCCATGTATTTGGTCAGCGCGTGCACGACGATATCGGCACCGTGCTCGAAGGGACGGCAGAGCACCGGCGTGGCGACGGTGTTGTCGACGATCAGTGGCACACCGTGGCGATGCGCGGCGTCGGCCAAGGCCTGGATATCGATGATGTTGCCGGCCGGGTTGCCGATGGACTCGCAGAACACCGCCTTGGTGCGCTCGTCGATCAGCGCTTCCAGCGCGGCGATGTCGTCGTGGGGGGCGAAGCGTACTTCGATGCCCTGGCGCGGCAGGGTATGGGCGAACAGGTTGTAGGTGCCGCCGTAGAGCTTGGCCACCGAGACGATGTTGTCGCCGACTTCGGCGATGGTCTGGATGGCGTAGGTGATCGCCGCCATCCCCGACGCCACCGCCAGCGCGGCAACCCCGCCTTCCAGCGCAGCGACGCGCTGTTCGAGCACGTCGGTGGTGGGGTTCATGATGCGCGTATAGATGTTGCCCGGCACCTTGAGGTCGAACAGGTCGGCGCCGTGCTGGGTATTGTCGAAGGCGTAGGACGTGGTCTGGTAGATCGGTACGGCGACCGCCTTGGTGGTCGGGTCCGGGCTGTAACCGGCGTGGATGGCCAGCGTTTCCAGTTTCATGTCGCGCTCCTGTTGTTGTTCGACGAAAAACCGGAGCTTGAAACGGAATGCGCGCGGGATCAATGACTCAGCGCAAGCGGCACGGGATTAGGGGCTCAGCGCTCAGGCCGCGTGCAACGGCCACACCAGCGGGATGACCACAATCGCGACCCCTACCATCAGCAGATTCAGCGGGATGCCGATGCGCAGGAAGTCGCTGAAGCGATAGCCGCCGGCGTTGTAGACGAAGGTGTTGGTCTGATAGCCGATTGGCGTGGCGAAGCTGACGCTGGCGGCGAACATCACTGCTATCACGAACGGCCGTGGATCGAGACCGAGACTCTGGGCGATGCCGATGGCCACCGGCGTGACCAGCACCGCCACGGCGTTGTTGGACAGGATCTCGGTGAGGATGGTGGTCAGCAGGTAGACGAAACCGAGCATCAGCAGCGGGCTGGCGTCGGGCAGCGCAGTCATGGTCTTGGCCACCACCACATCGACCAGGCCGACCTTGTCCATCGCGATGCTGATCGCCAGCATGCCGAAAATCAGGCTCAGCACCTTCCAGTCGACCGCCTTGTAAGCCTCCTCAACATCCAGGCAGCGAGTGGCCAGCACCACCGCGCCGGCGATGATCGCCAGGCCTTCGATGGGCATGAAGCTGAAGGCGGACAGAATCACCACCGCCAGCGTGGCGAGAATGGCGATCGGCGCCTTGTCGCGGCGGTAGGCGCGCTCCTGCACGGCGTTGAGACTGATCAGCTCGCCATTGTCAGCGAAGCGCTTGATCTGCGCCGGGGTGCCTTCGACCAGCATGACATCGCCGAATTGCAGCTCGAAATCGTCGAGGTTGCCGCTGACGTTGGCATCCTGGCGATGCACCGCCAGCACGTTGATGCCGTAGCGCACGCTGAGGTCGAGATCGCGCATCGGTCGGTGGCTGTAGCGCGAGCCGCGTCCGACGATGGCCTCGGCCAGCACCAGGTCCTGGCTGCTGACGGTCTCGAAGGCATCGCCGCGGTTGAAGCTGAGGTGGCCGCTTTCGCGCAGATCGACCACGTTGCGCACCTGGCCGTGTAGCACCAGCAGGTCGCCGGCCTGCAGGACGAAATCGTGCTCGGGGCGGCTGATCTGCTGATCGTCACGGCTCACCTGCAGCACCTGCAGACCGCTACCGCCATTGAGATTGGCCTCGCTCAGCGTCCTGCCGATCATCGGCGACGTATGCGGCACCCGCAGCTCGCTCATGAAGGTGCGGTCCAGATCCGGGCGCAACTGCTTGGACAGGGTTTCCCGATCCGGCAGCAGACGTCGGCTGAACAGCATCAGATAGACGAAACCAACCGCGCAGAAGGCCAGCGCCGCGGGGGTGATCTCGAACATGCCGAATGGCTCCAGGCCGGCCTTGCGTGCGACACCGTCGACGAGGATGTTGGTCGAGGTGCCGATCATGGTCAGCATGCCGCCGAGCACCGTGGCGTAGGAAAGCGGGATGAGCAGCTTCGACGGCGAACTGCTGGCGCGCTTGGCCAGCGCAATCGCCACTGGCGTGAGAATGGCCACGACCGGTGTGTTGTTGAGAAAGGCGGACACCACCAGCGCGGTGATCATCAGCCCGGCCAGCACGCGCGTGGGGCTGTCGCCGACCAGATCACCCAGCCAGTTGCCTAGCGCATCGATACAGCCGGTGCGCTCCAGCGCGGCGGAGAGAATGAACATGCAGGCGATGGTCACCGGCGCGGAGTTGGACAGCACACTCAGCACTTCGCCTGGGCTGAGCAGCTGCGTCGCCAATAGCACGGCCACCGCGATCGCCACCACGATATCCGGGCTCCAGGTCTCGCGAACGAACGCGACCAGCACCCAGACCAGCAGAGCGCAGACGAACAGCAGCGGCAGCGATTCCGAAAGCATGGGGATCCTTAAAGCGTGGCGGTGACCTGAAAACGACAGGCCGCGCCAGCGACCCCGCGCGCACGATAGTGGCCCCGATTTAGAGAGTCCAGAAACCAATACTGCTGTTTATATGCGTTTTAGTTATTTAGCTGTTTTGGGCGAGGCCAACGACGCCGCAGCTGCATTCATCTACCGCGGCATGTAGCGGATGCTGAAGCGATGAGGGCGGGGAAGGGGCAGAAACGAAAAAGCCGCGCAGAGCACGGCTTTATAAGGTGGTGGGCCCACACGGACTCGAACCGCGGACCAAAGGATTATGAGTTGCCTAGAAACGCTGCAAACCCAGTGAAATCGGGCGTAGCTTAGCGCAGGTACAGTTAGTTGAAAGCAGCGTTTTAGAGCGGGTTAAGCGTAATTGAGCGAAATCTGTAAAAGCTGGGCACTGTACCGCCAGTGTACTGTTTTTTGTACCGCGAAACGGTCAGGTTCAAATATTCGAATCTAGTAACTGTCCCTTTGTGAACTGTCCGTTTTCAATCTGCAGTAACACCTGGTGCTCCCCTTGCTCGAACAGCATTCGGTGTAGGCGGCGAGTGTCTAGTGGGCCTGCGGTCAATGTGTTGGTCAGCGAGTCTAGACTCGCGGTGAAGTGCTTGCGCCTTGACTCCTCAAGGCTGAATACCAGTGAGTTGGTCAGTTCCATCTGGGAACCATAGACCTTGCGGCTCTCGGCAGCCCTGTTGCTGAGTTGGCTCAGGTTTTCAAGTACTTTGGCTGCAGCGCTTCGGTAGAGCTCGCGTGGTTGCGCCATGTAGCGTAAAGCAGCACTGACGACCTGCAGTTGAGTTACCTGCAGGTAGCCACTGACCCAGTCGTTCATCCTGGAAAGGCTTTCCTGTAAAGCCATTCGGGAGGCTTCGACGCCAAATACCTTGCTGGCTTCTACACCTTCGGCGAACCTCAATTCATCCTTAATCTTCCCCTCGAAAAACTGTGTCAGTCCGATCATTTCGGCCTGCTGCATTTCCAGAGCTGTTAGGGCCGCATCGGTGATGCCTTCCTGCGGGTAGTGATCCAGCAGGCTTTGCACGTAGTCCAGAAGCCCTGCCAGCTTTTCCCAGCGTTGGTCCTCCAGACCTTTTTGGACAGCATCCAACTGACGTTTGATGGCGGTTAGCTTTTCGTTGATATCGTGCAGGTGTTTCTGGCCTACCGCCGATGAAAGGGCGTTCCATACCGCACCGCTGATCAGCACATTCTGCAAGCCGTCCGGCATCGAAAGATGGGCGTGCTCGGTAATTCGCCCGCCGCTGGTGACGAAGGCCCTGACACTCCCATCGTTGCTAGTGCTCTTGGTGAGCGTGTCGAAAGGTAGACTGCAAACCACATAGTTTCCTTGGTGCAGCTCGGCCAAGGCTGCGAGCCCCGGTACATTGGATAGAAGAGGGTTTAGCGCGTTGATCTGCTCTGGCGACATCTGCCGACCCGATTGCTCGGAGGCTCGCTCGATGATGCGAATCTTCATCAGCGTGCCGTCGTTCTCATCACGCAAGACGAGGTCTGAGCTATCCGCGCTCTCATGAGCCTGTGGTTGTGCTGTGGTGTGCGCAGGCTGAGTCGAGGAGCTTGCTTCTCGTCGCAGCCGTATCCACCCCATCTGGGCAACGAAGGGGACAGTCACGCGGTAGGCTTCCGCGACCGCACTGTTGAGGCCTAGGCCGGCTGTAGCCGCCAGGCCGAGAGGGTTCAGTCTCATGCCCGTGGAGGCCACGGTGAACAAGGCCGCACTGTTTGCAGCCGAGAGACCGACTAACGCACCCGCCCTGCCTAAAGGCAGGGCGTCCTTCAACTTGAATAGACCTGAAAGCACCTTGACGCTGGTACTGCGATTGAACCGCTCCTTTGGCGGCAGTTCGCGCCAGTTTTCCCCGAACAGGGCTAGGGCGATCTCGCGCTCCTTGTTCGCCACGGACTTCTGCTTCGCCTGATCTCCGTTCAGCTTCCGGTAAACGTCGTTGACGATTTCCGTGTAGTCAATTGCGGGCTTTTGGAGCAGGCGGCGGGCAAGGTTGAATGCCGAATGGCCGCCGAACTGCTGCAGCTCGTGCCCCAGCAACATGAGCTGGTCTTCGGAATATCCATTGGGCCTGGATGCGTGCTTGGCCTGCACCAGGGTTTTCTTGTCATCTGCATCCAGGCCTGCGCGGCCCCTGGCGAAGTCGGTAACAATGTCCACCAGCACATCCACTTCCTCCGGGGAGGCCTGGCGCAAGCTGAGAAACAGTTCGTTATCGCACTCTATTTTTTTTGTCGGCATCGTGTTTTTCGCCTCTTGGACGCAGTAATGGGCCGCCTTGGTTCGCTGCTCCTCCGATTGCTCAGGAGCCAATCGGCGTATTCAGCTTCTGGCTGGCGCGCTTGCACCAGTCGGCAATAGCTGTCTTGATTGCGTCGCGATCTGATAGCTGTTCGAGGTCAATCGATTTGGCGTAGCAGCGGTAGCCAGGGACGTCGGTGTCGTTAACTTGGTCGTCCTCTGGGTAGCCCATGTAGTCCCAGATTTTTCCGTACCAGTTGCATGGCTTGGCCATGGGTTTTTCACAGACCACGACGGACAACACCAGAACACTGCGGCTTTGCTCGGCAGGTAGGCCGTTGAACTGGCCTGAGTACTTGTCGAAGCCCGTGTCGCTGCGCACCCATGCGCCGAACATCAAGTCGCCGGGCATGTGGTTGTCCCAGGGCGCATCCTGGCCCTGGTTCTGCAGCCAGATCGCCGACAGATCGTAGAAGGGCAGATAGCGCAGGCCGCTGTTGTCACGCTGATCCAGCCCTTCCAGCCCCTGCGGCAGTGGATAAAGGTACTTGTGGTAATAGTCTTCTGCCCCTAGCCGCTCACGGATAAAACCCAGCAGCTCGAACATACGTTGCTGGTAGTCGGCGAGCAGGCGATAGGCTTTGCGTACATCCAGCAGGGCGTCTTGCAGGTTGGTGCTCATTTGCGGCTCCATGCGGTGAAAGCTCCGGCGTGTACGTCGAGCTCAGGCGGTTGCAGGTCAGCCAGCCAGCGCATCGGGTGGGTTCTCAGGCCATGCCAGGCATAGCATTTAGCGATGTCATCAAGCAGGCGCTGGAGGCCCGCTGGCGAATCCGGATCGACCTGGCTTTCCAGCACCTGATACAGCTGTTGCCAACTGCGGCATACCAGCGAGAAGCGTGTTGCGCTGCCCGCTGGCAGACGGCCAAGTATCTCGCTGAGCAGCAGATGGTGCCCGGCTTCGCTCGTATCCTCCAGGCCTCCCAGCGTCAGGAGAATGCAGCTATCGCCCAGGTACTTCCCGTGCCAGCCGGCGAGCAACTCATTGGCGAGTTGCCTAGCGCTCTGCTGGCGTACATGGTCATTCCGTTTGGCCTCAATCAGCACGCAGCGCTGGGCATCCTGCAGCAGCACATCGGGCTCGACGCGGGTGCCATCCTGCAGGCGCCACTTCGGCCAGTACGCGATAGCCTGCAGCGGGCCGAAGGGTTCTCCGAGCAGCTCCGATAGCACCGCCGTCAACAGTCCATCAGGCAGATAGGCCAGGCGCTCGAAGACGCTGGCGGTCAGCACATCTTCGGCACCCTCTGCCAGCTCCAGCGTCTGCAGGCCGGTACCGCGTTTCTTCCCTGAAAAAACTGCATTGAGCATAACGACTCCTTCGCTCAGGCCGACGCCTTGCGCCCGCGCTTGGCCTTGGGTGTGGCGGCGCGTTGGGCTTTGATGCGTTCCAGTAGCACGCTGGCCGGCTCGTCGTTCGGGTCTTGCGGCACCAGTTCGCCTCTAAAGGCTTTGGCCAGGATGCTTTGGGTCAGGTGGTCGATACGGCTTTTGGCTGCGGCAACTTTGGCATCCAATTGGTCGGCGAAGGCGAAGAGTTGTTCGACGCGCTGGAGGATTTCGGTTTGTTCTTCAAGCGGCGGCAGGGGAATTGGAAAGCCCTTGAACATCGCAATGTCGATACGTAACCGTGTTGCACCAAAAGCCAACTTTTCAATCAGTCCCTTGCAGTGCTGGGAGTTGAAGAAAAACATGAGGTACTTTGGCAGGGCAACACGCTCATCGACGCTCATCTTTATAACGTCTGGGGTCACCATCGCTGTCCCAATCCCTTGTGGGTATAGACATGCAGTCCCTGGAGGATCGCCGAGCTTCGTGACGAGAAGCTCCCCACCGTAAACGCTGTACTCTTGATGAAGCTCTTCCCAGACAGCTTCATCCATGAAACCCGGCTTTTCCGTCTTGTAAACACCCTCAGCAACATGCCGAAGAAAAATGATCGGAACGCCGGCATCACGGAAATCCTTCGCCTTGAAGATCGTCCCGAAAGGGCCAGCACAGATGGCAGTATTGGAGTCTTCGGCGAGACGATGATTCTCTACCCAGCCCCAGCCATCTGGTATTACGAAAAGCTGATCATCGCTAAATCCGGTTTCGGCCTTGCGCACTTTGAGCCTGCCCGTTTTTGAGGCATCAACTTTCGCAACTTGCTGCTCAGCACTTTCAGCGTAAGGATTTCCAGCCCGCCACTCCTCCGTCAACCGCCCGGAAACGGCGGCGGCGAGGACGGATTGGCGGAAGCGTTTTAGCCGGGCGGGGATGCCGTCGATGCGGGCTTTGAGGCTGTCGACCTGGACCAGCAGTTCATCGAGTTTGGCGGCGATGCGGGTTTGTTCTGCGAGGGGCGGCAGTGGTATTTCATGCTCACGAATGTCTGCTGCCTTCACCGCGGGATAAAGAGCGCCTTGCACCTTGTCGCACATGGCATTAACAAACTGCGCAGACCTGGCTGCGGCAAAAACCCAGCGGGGTTCCACCTCAATGGGTTTCAGCACATCAAAGCCTGTCGAGGCGATGCACTCGTTATGCTCTTCACCAACTAAGGCAACCGCGTTCAGATTAGGTCGAGTCATTGAAACGATAACGTCACCAGTTTTGACCAACTTACGGGCACGGCTCGGTGCCTCAGCTCCGGGTAGTCTCTGTGGCTCCGAGATAATCTTTCGTTCTCGGTCAATGCTTGCGATATCAATATAAGTGAATTCCTCATCAGCACTGGGTACACGCTGAGCAGGCTGTTCGCAAACATCACCCAAGGCTGCAGTCACCCACCCCTTCGGCAACTCACTCATCCCCAGCCTCCGCAACGACCGAAAGTCCCATCACCTCCGCCATCAACTGCTTCTGCGCCGCCACTTCATCCCCCGCACCCAGCGCCTTCATCAACTCTTCCAGCTCATGCAGGGCTTCGGTCAGTTCGGCCATGGCTTCACCGGCCAGCACTTCCGGGGCGGGCAGGTCGGCGGCATCCAGGCTGTCGGCATCCTTAAGCCAGCTGATATCCAGCGAGTCGCCGCGCTCGCGGATCTGCTCGCGGGTAAACACACGGAAGCGGCTGAGTTCGCCGATGCCTTCCACATTCTCGGCGCGGGGGCTGTTGCCGTTTGCATCCTCGCCATAGGCATCCTCAAAGGGTTTGAGGTGTTGTGCGCCGAAGGGGGTGCGTTTGCCGAAGCTCGGCATATTGCTGCGCAGGTCATAGACCCACACGCGCTGGGTGCAGCCTTGTTCCTGGCGTGGGTTGTCCTGCGTGCCTTTCTGGAAGAACAGCACGTTGGTCTTCACGCCCTGGGCGTAGAAGATGCCGGTGGGCAGACGCAGGACGGTATGTAGGTTGCACTTGTCCATCAGGTCACGGCGCACCTCGGTGCCGACGCCGGCTTCGAATAGCACGTTGTCCGGCAGCACCACGGCGGCGCGGCCACCGGGCTTGAGGCCACGGTAGATGTGTTGGAGGAAGGCCAGCTGCTTGTTGCTGGTCTTGTAGGTGAGGTCGTCGCGGGTCGGGCCGCCGCCGCCCTTGGCGGTACCGAACGGTGGGTTGGAGAGGATCACGTCGACCTTGGGCAGGTTGGCCCCGGTCTGGCCGAGGGCGTTGCCTAGGTGCACCACGCCTTCTTCGTCGCCTTCCATGCCATGCAGTAGGGTATTCATCAGGGCCAGGCGGCGGGTGCCAGGCACCAGTTCGATGCCGACAAAGGCGCGGTTGCGCTGGAAGGCCTGGGCCTTGGCGTCGAGGTCGTAGTGGTCGTCGGTGTGGCGTTTGATATAGGCGTCGGCAGCTATCAGGAAGCCCGCGGTGCCGGCGGCCGGGTCCTGGATGGTTTCACCGGGCTGAGGCTTGAGGCAGTTGATGATGCTGTCGATCAGCGGGCGCGGGGTGAAGTACTGGCCGGCACCGGATTTGGTTTCGCTGGCGTTCTTTTCCAGCAAGCCTTCGTAGAGGTCACCGAGACCGTCCTGGCGGGCGCTGAACCAGTCGATGCCGTCCAGGTTCTTGATCAGCTGCTCCAGGTGGCGCGGCTCTTTCAGGCGGGTTTGCGCGTCGGCATAGATGGCGGCGATCAGTGGGTCGCTGTTTTTGCCCAAGTCGAGCAGCATCTGCCGGTAGTGGTCGAGCAGGTTGAGACCGGATTTACCTGCCAGATCCGGCCAGCGCGCCCCCTCGGGCAGCTTGTGGGCGAAGCTGTCGTTGTTCTGGACCTGCTCGTATTCCATCTTGATGAACAGCAGTAGGACCAGCTCGGTGACGTAGTCGCTGTAGTTAATGCCGTCGTCGCGCAGTACGTCGCAGAGGTTCCAGAGCTTCTGGACAATGTCAGAGTTGGTCATGGTGGGGTCTCAAACTGATTTATAGGGTCGTGAGCCGAATAGGGAGTGTTATTCGGCTCATCAAGTAGGCGGTGTGATGATGCTCAGGCAGCTGATGTCGTCATCGGTGGGCGGCGCGGGCAGATGGCCGTCGCGTAAAAAATCCTGTTGTTCCTGAGGGCTAAGGCCTGCCCAGAAGCCGTCAGTGGCCAGCAGCCAATGCTGGTTTGGCTCAAGAGACCAGTGGTTTATCTCGGGATTGCTCGCTCGCCTGGCGCTGAAGCAGCGAGTCAGGCGGTGGCGTGATTGCATTTGCGCAAGTTCCGCATGGGTGAGGTTGCCTTGCCAGTTGGCGACGCAATGTGCGGGACTCAGCCAGCTAATTTTGCCACTGGGATCATTTAGCCCCAGGCAGCAGTCACCTTCATGGATACTGAACGCTGCATCGCCTAGCAGGCATAGCACCAGGTAACTACAAGCCGCCTGTGGATGTGCATCACGCAGGGCTTGATGGCTGCTGGCGATTAGCTGCAGCAGCGCCTCGGCCAATTGCTCTGGGTTCAGCTCTGTCGCAGGCAAGTGGTTGAATCCCTGTGCAAGCTCTACCAGCAGGGCAGTAGCCAACTCGCCACTACGCGGGTGACTGCTGCTGCCATCGGCGATCAGGTAGAGGCTGGCATGTGCCTGCTCGATATGGGCGAAGGCATCTCGGTTGTCGGCTGTGATGGTGCCGATCTGGGTACGCCATTGCAGGGTTGCGCGCATTCAGGCGGTTACCTGTGCGATATGACGCAAGCGCTGCCAAATGATCTGCTCACGTTCGTTATCGCCATGGGCGGTGTTCTGCACCAGGTAGCCGAAGTCGTTATTGTCCAGTAGTGCGGCGAGCTTTTGTGCCAGGTAGACGCGTAGTTCGGGGGCGGCAGCGTCGACCTCCTGCAGCAGTTCTTCGCGCCCGTTGACCAGGTTGAGAATGTCCTCAAGATCCTGGCTACCCAGTGGGTTCTGCGCCCCGCGCCCCGCATAGGCTTCCAGTTTGCTGCCGAGAAAGTAGGGCGGGGTGAATAGACGAATGGGGCAGCCGCTCGGCAATTCGTGCCACTGCGCATTGGCCAGGCCGTCTTTGAACCAGCGGTTATTACAGCCCAGTAAATCGGCGGCTTCAGCATTTTCGGGCATAAAGTCGACCTTCAACTCACCGAGGCGCATGCGGCAGATAACCTCGTCCTGCTGCGATTGCTTGAAGCCTTTTTGCCGTAGTTGTTCGACTAGCCTTGGCCATTGGGCATAGCCGGTCAGGTGTACAACCAAATCGACATCATCGGTGTAGCGCACTTCTTCCCGACTGAATTCGTCAGTCAACAGCAAGGCCGTTATACAGCCGCCCACGAAAGCAATCTCTTGACGCAGTTCTTGGCCGAGCGCCTGGGCGACCATCTCGAGCATTTGAATGTTGTGTGTATGGTTCATGCCTGCAGCACCTTTTCACGCAGCATCTGGTTGGCGAGATTGGCCTCCCTGGCATTACCCAGGCGAATTGCATCTATCAGGGCCAGATATTCATACAGGCGAGGGTCTTTCTTGACCGCTCCTGGCACTGTCTTGAATAGGGGGGTGATGGATTGCCCCTTGCGATTGCCGTAAGCGTCTGGCCAGACATGGATAAGGTCACCGCCGCTCATTAGCTTGTCCTGCAGCACGGGCGCGGAAAAACTTGTAGGAATACCTCGGACAATTTCTGCCGGTTTGACTGGAAATACGTAGCGCAAGCCATGTTCGATAAAGCCCAGTAGCGCTTTGCTGTTGACCCTCGGTAGCTGGGTGCTTGGGTCTACGCGCAATAGCCCGATTTGCTGGCAGCGCTTCAATGCGGAGGCAATCTCGGTTTTGCTGATGCCGAGTGATGCTTGCAGTGCGCGAACGGAGTAGCTGTCGTGGTGGACGGGAGGATCTTGCTCTGAATGATCTTCCCAGCCTTGCCATTGGTCGGATGCGTAGATATCGCCGAGTTTAATTAGCTCTGCAGTTTCGCTGTTGAGCCTTTGCTGCAGGCGCTCGCGCTGCTCAAGGCAGATCAATTTGATCAGCAACAGAACGTCTTGACTCTTCATTGCGGCCTCGGCTAGCGACTGTCCTTTGTCCTAGGACTGAGGACAGTTTAAGCGTTCATGCATAGCAGCTGTCAATCACTCAGCTAACCGCTTGCCACAGGTTCTCGTTCAAGGCTTCCAGCACCCGATCCAGGTTGCCGCCCAGGTTGCGATCCAGGGCTTTGAGGCCGCCGTCGTTACGGAAGGCATCGTTGACCTGCTGCGGGTCGATGACCACTTCATGCACCAGTTGCTTGGCCAGGCGATCCAGCCATTTGCGTTGTACGGGCGTCCAAGGTTGCTGGGTGTAGATGGTTTGCATGGCCTTGGCCACGCGTTGGTCGAAGGGCAGTAGGGCTTCGCCGATGGCAGCCTGGCGAATGTAGCCAATGATGCTGGCGGCGATTTCCTGGTTGGTCTGGTTGCGCCAAGCGCTTTTCAGGCTGGCTTCGCTGAAACCGTGCTGGTCGAGCAGCAGGCGGACTTCTCGCAGTTGCTCGCGGGTCAGATCCTTGGGGCGGTTGACCACCACGCCAAGGGCGGCGGACTGGTTGAGTTGGTTGCGAATAAAGTCATTGAAGCTTTCCAGGTAGTCGGCTGGTTTCTGGTTTTGCCCGTAGTTCTGCTCACGCACCAGCAGTTCATCGCTGTGGGTGGAAATAACGGGGTAGTTCTCCGAGCCGAGCAGGGCACTGACGGCGGCGAGCTGGTTGATCAGCTGGCTGTGCTGGCGGACGAAGTTGGCCGCTTGCTGCGGGCCAAGGTCGTGCAGGTGTTTATGTAATTGGGCCGGCTCAACGCCCCACACGTCTTGCAGCTCATCAAGCTTTTTCTTCAGCGTGGGTTTGTCCTCGGCCTTGTGCTGGGCCTTGCGCAGGATACGCATCACGCGCTGGCTCAGTTGATCGAGCACGTCATGGGCGTGGCTGCTGTCGTCCTGGCTGCCGGGCGTGTCATGACTGGCTCCGCTGGTTAGTTCGCTGACCAGTTGCTCCAGGCTGATGTTGGGGTTCTTCACCAGGGGCTTCATGGTGTCGACCGCTTCCAGGCTGGCGTAGAGGTCGACGGGGTCGTAGATGCGGAAAACGGTTTTGCCGATGTCGTCGCAGCGGCGAGTGGCGCGGCCTTTCATCTGCTCGTAGAGGATGCGCGAGCGCACCCGGCGCATAAACACCAGGTTGCAGATTTTCGGTACGTCGATGCCGGTGGTGAGCAGGTCGACGGTGATGGCGATATTGGGGGTGGGCTCGTTCTTGTAGCGGCGAATCAGCGTTTCAACCTTATCGCTCTGGCCGGTGATGATTTCCACGGCGGCCTGGTTGTACTGCTCGCCATAGGCTTCTTTGAAGGCGTCGTCGAGTAGGTTTTTGACCCGCTCGGCATGGGCCTGATTGACGCAGAAGATCATGGTCTTCTCGTCGCCAAACGGGTCCAGCTCTTTGGCCAACTCGTCGCAGATGACCTTGTCGAAGGCCGGGGTGATCACGCGGCGGTTGAACGACTCGATGTTGAAGGTGAGTTCATCGTCCAATTCGGCTACGTCTACTTCACCGGTTTGGGTATTGATAACGCTGACCGACTCGCCTTTCTCGAAGCGAATACCATGCTTGCTGAGTTGGGTCTCGTAGCGAATCGGTGGTTCGTGATCCACCAGCCAGTCGTCGGCCACGGCTTCGCGGTAGCTGTAGGTGAATACCGGTTTGCCGAAGATTTCACTGGTGTGCTTGGCCGGGGTGGCGGTGAGGCCGATACGGCAGGCGTCGAAGTGGTCGAGCACGCGGCGGTATTGCGAGAGGTACTGGCTGTGATCGCGCACGGCCAACTCACCTTCGGTCATTTCCTGGTCGAGGGTGTAGCCCCGGTGGGCTTCGTCCACGATGATGCAGTCGAATTCGCCCACGGGCGGCGGGTTATCCGAGCGGAAAATGCGGCTGACCATAGCCTGCACGGTGGCCACCTGAATGCGGGTTTCCGCTTCGGCAGCCATGTCTCCCAGCTCTTTGATGTCGTAGATTTGCGCAAGGGTGTGATTCTGCTCAAGCGTGGTGTCGTTGAACGAGTCGATGGCTTGCTGGCCGAGGGCGCTGCGGTCAACCAGAAACAGAATGCGCTTGAAGCGCTCAGCCTTCAGGAATCGGTACATCAGGCCAATGATGGTGCGGGTTTTACCGGTGCCGGTGGCCATGGCCAGCAGGCAATCGCGCTGGTTGTTGGCCAGCGCCTGCTCGACAGCCTGAATGGCTTTCTCCTGGTAGTCGCGCAGCTTTAGGTAGGTGAAGCCTTCGGCTTTCAGCTTGGCCTCGGCGTCTCCCTGGCTGCGTTTGAGCAGATCGAGCAGATCATCGGGTTTGTGGAAGTCTTGCAGCGGACGACGTGTGTTGGCCGGGCTGCGCAGGTCACGGAACCAGGTGCCGGACTGTTCGGCGAGCTGCTTGATAAAGGGCCGGCCGTTGCAGGCAAAGGCAAAGGGCACGCGGAAGTGGCCACCCTGGCCATCGTTCCAGGGCTGATTTTGACCAGCCAGTAGCCAGGGCTGCTGATGTTCGGTCGCCAAGTTGAACTCACGGGCATAGCGCTCGGCCTGGGGGATGCGGTCGGCGATATTGATGCGCTTACGCTTGGCTTCAACGATGGCGATGGGCGTAAGACCGGCGAACAGTACGTAGTCGGCGCAGGCTTTGGGGCTGCTGGTGGGCCATTCGGCGATGGCCTTGTTCTTACCCTTCTCCGGGCGGGCTCCCTTACCGTAGGTGAGGTCGAGGGAGTCGGCCTCCCAGCCGACATCTATCAACTGTTGGTCGATCAAGATGCGGGTCAGGTCTTCGGATAGGTCGAAGCTGCTACTGGCCTGCTGAGTCAGCTTGGCGACCTGTTGGCTGGCTTGTGGCTGGGCTGCCAGTTGCTGCTGCAGAGCTTTGAGGCTTTGCTCGTGCTCACTGCGCAGCTTTTGCAATGCGGCTTCGTGTTCGGCTGCTAGCTGCTTATGGCTGCGTGATTCGGCATCCATCTGCTCGGCAAGCACGGCGTATTCTTCGGCTTCCTGCTTGAGCAGGTCAGCCAACTTCTGGTTGCTCTCCAGTTGCTGGCTGGACTCGCTGAGCTGCGTCTTGAGCTGTTCGATCTGACTTTGCAGATCGCGCAGCGGAGCGCTGGGGTCTGCGGGGGTGACGAAGGGGCCAGGTTTGAACGCATGAGCATTCTTGCCGAACGACTGGTGATACCAGATGGCCAGAGCACGGGCGATCTTCAGCCCATCCATGGCCTCACGGTGCTGGGTGCGGAACTCATGAGTGGCCTTGTTGCCCTCGACGCGCAGGGTATGAAACAGGCTGCGGATGTTCTGATCCAGCTGGATCTCGCGGCTGAGCTTGTAGAGCAGGTCGGACTGCGTGGTGGTGGCATCGAACTCGATACCGGCACGGCTGGCCAAGTCTTGAGCCAGCGCCTCGCCGAGTTGGCGCAGTTTGATCAGTGTGGTGTTGGGATCGCTAGCGAAGACCTGCTCGGCTGTGCTCGCAAGCTGCAGGAAAACGGGGTCGTGCTCCTGGAGAAAGGCGAAATTACTGCTGGCTGCCATGGTCGATCCTTCGGTTGCGTTCCACTCATTACGCCAAACGGGCTCTATTACGCGTAAGTGGCTGCAGCTTAACGAAGGTGAGCCGAGTTTGGCCATGGCATTGGACCACTCACCCTTTTGCATAAAGCAGCGTCAGACTGATTCTGGATCGTCTAGCCAATTCAGTTCTTCGACTGCTTACCGGTGTAGCACCGGCGCAATGATTGAATAACTCGCATAACTTACGTAATTTGCGGGTCTTAGGTAACCAATAGAGAGCCACCATGCCCACCTCGAATGCTCCTACCCAGAGTGCAGCAGTCTTCAAGCGCGTCACTTTCTCGCTGACGGACCAAATCAGCGAAGAGATTGACCGCCTCAGCCTTATCCCGCGGAATTTCCGAGCCTCCCGTTCCGATGTTGTTCGTGCTGGTGTCGCGGCCCTTGCTGCAATGCCGGAAGAGCAACTCGTGGCTCTGCTGGATAAGGTCCGCCGTGAGTAGCTGGTTCGTGTGGTGTCGCGCGCAAGGTGAGATGCCGGAATAAAAAAACAACTTACGTAAGTTGCGTAATTTAAGCAATCCCCCTATATTTCCTCTATATCAAACTCTCTTGCCAGCCATTTGGGGCTGGCTCAGCTGAGGCATGTTTGCCGGGTGGAACAGGTGGTGGCCCTGAATTCGCGGTTCCATGACGTCTACCTGTCCATGCCGATGGAAGCCACCCTGCTGCCGGAGCTCCAAGGCCTTTCGTATTGGGGGCGGAGAGTCCACGAGGTTCTCCAAGAGGTTAATCCGCACCTCATGTGTCGACTGGCGGAATGCCAGGCGCTTCAAGCCTATATCGAGCGGAGGCAGGGCTATCTCCAGAGCGAGGCTACCCTGCTTGAGCGAGAGTGGCGACGGTTACACCCGCTGAGCATTGATGCCGGCTATCTGGCTCGCGCCAATTGGCAGCGGCAATGCAAGCTGGCTGTGCGGGAAGTGCTGATCGATGCGCTCTTCAAGAGTCTGACCGGAAGCAATGCAGACCTGTAGGAATTGATCGTTCAAATCTACTGATGGCAAAGGAGTTGCGGCTATGGCGGCAGTCAGGTCTTTCCTTGGGGCGGTTTGGTCGTATGGCGTTTCTCTGCCGCTGTACGTGATATGGAGCCTTATCGTCAGTTCCGTGAGGGCGGCCTGCGATTTCGTCTACCCACGTGGCTACAGGCCGTGCAACCAAATGGCGGATGCGTTCGTCGAGGAATGCGCCAATCGCCCTGCCGGGCAGTCCGTCCGTCTACCCTGGGTGGATAGCTCGGCAACCCACTCGCTGGTGATGAACAATACGGGGCGCCTACTCTCTTATGTGGCTATCGCCAGCGGCTGGTTTGGGGTGGCGGTGAAAAACTCCGGTACCCAGTACCAACCCAAGCGCACCTATCGCTACTACTACCGCCGTAGCCTGACCGGTAACTGGTTTGCCGAAATCTGGTCGGTGCCGAAGTCCGGCGTCATTGCAGCCGCACTGGCCATCCCATTTGTGGACATGGCGCGGGACGTGATCCGGGGGCGCACCTTCGTCAAGCAAGACTCCTTTTCCATCGGAGAGTGGGCGCCGTTGCCCGGATATGAGGGGTTAATGCTTCTGATGGCCGGGTTGCTGCTGGTGATCTGCTTCCTGCCTCGGGCCCTCCTGGGGCGTGGCACTCACTTCGCGGCGATAGCGCCTATCAATGGCGGTGGCTTTGGTGGTTATGGCTGTGCCCAGGTCATCAACTGGGCGGCGGCAATGGCGGGGCTTTCCTACCTGTGGCTGGCGATGGGCGCCGAGTGGGATGTGGGGGCGGTGGTGAGCTTCATCGCTAGTGGCTTCTCGGCCTTCGCGAGCGAATTCATGGCAAGCATGGTCGATCCTGGGCCTCAGGTTCTGTTGATGATCCCTGTCGTGATTGCGGTGGGTATCCTATTTGGCATGGTCTGGACGGTGATCCCGGCAGCAGCGTTCTGGTACGTCTCCCTGCGTTTCATAGCTGCGCGCAACGCCAAGGCCCAGCTTGAGGCTCTGCCGTTCAACTCGACTCAGGCGGCCATGTACCTGGGTAGCGACTTTGAAAAGCTCGCTGAGCTGCGCGCGCCGCAGGTAACTCTTGGCTACCTGGTGTACATAGGCCTGATGATCGGCATCATCCTCTATCCCATCCAGACCTGGGTGCGTTCGCTTTTTTGAGCTCGTCCATGCGCGCTATGGGATGAAAGCTCAGATGGCGGGCTTCCCAGGCTTACACGTCCGAACCTCGCTCAATTACATGCCAATCATTGCCATTCAATGGCAATGATTGGCATGTAATGACGCAATCACGGATCATCAAGGAGTAATTAGATGGCAATGATTGGCTTTCATTGCCAATGATTGCCATCTTTTCGGCTGCCGGCAGCTCTCTTGCTCGCGCCTGAGTGCGGCTCTTCGCTTACTTGGGTTGCGCTGTCGGTAAATGTCTTCGGGGTTGGCCGAATTGCCGCATTCAGGCGGCATAAATGTCGCTGTATCACAGGCTGAACGCTATTGGTGTATCACAGGCTGCACGCGGCTCCTGTATCACACGCTGCACGCTCAAAAATCAGTGCGAGACTATTACGGGTAGACAAATAGGGTGATACACCGAGGCCTGAAAATGGCCGCTCAGCGTAGTAATGAGATCGGGTTTGCGTGTCGATCCCGGCTGTAGAGTTTGTGTTGTCGGCAGTGAAGCGAAATCCGAGTCTTGGTGTGTCATCCATCGACCCACTGCCCGGCCGCACTGACTACAAAACGAAACCCTCCGCCAGCTGTGTCAGCAGTTCCTCGACGAGCCAGGCCCCTGCCGTAGATGTCAGCATCTGTATTGGCGAGTTGCCGGAGAACCTGTCTTTGGGCTTCGAGAGCCAGCGCTGCGCCTTATCACGAGAACCAAAAAGGATCTCGGCCACCACGATCGCATGCACGACGCGAAAGAGTCGGTCGCTCTCATCTGCAGACAGTCGATTATCTGGTGAGGCGTCCGGAGCCGTAACTCTGTCTGTTGGGTGTTGCTTTTGCCCAATGGCTGGCGTGATTTGCTCACACGCATGGGCATCGATGTCACCGTTCCTGAGCAGCGTTGCCAAGTGAGCTACAGGGATGCCGTTGATGATGTGCGAATGCACGTCTACATCAGTTGCGTGCTCTGGTACGCCTAGCAGCCTCGCCCTGCGTTGGCGGTAATCATCCGCCTGGATTCCTAAAAGCATGGAGCACCTCAGATGGCAGAAATCACGCGTCCTACGTAAGCAAGCTCGTTGAGCTGGATATCAATAGGCTCGTGCAAGTCGGGCAGTAGCGGGTGCAGTAGCTGCTGAGACTCACCCGCATGCTCGACCCTGCCTATATAGGCTGTGCCAGCCTTGTGGCTGAGGTAGCAATGGATCTGATCCCGCCGCGCGTAGAAGTCGTCGACGTTCATCGCGTACACATCGGTGCTGATCAAGAACAGCATTGCCGTGTGGTGAATGCGATAGCCAGGGTTCAGCCAAAATCCACGCTTGCGCACTACCTTGCCAGGCGGAACCTCCAAGAATTCCGTGTTGCACGGGACGGCCCCATGATCCAGGTAGGAGGCAATCTGTGTCACCAGGGGCAGCACAGGGCATCCGCTATAGGTACGCTCTCGGTTTCGCATGAGTCCCTCGCTATATGGACCGTGGTTGCGTTGTTACACGATCACTACTGGGTGTCAGAGGCGTGCTCCAGGTATTCAGGCGCGATCAGCAGGTGAGTGAGCAGCTTGTGGTGCGGGTAGCGCCCCTGAAATCTGCCAACCAATGCGTTGAACGCTTCCCGCGCGGCCGGGGTTCCGGCGATTCTGGGGATCAGATAGTTGGCGATGGCCAGGTGCACCTCAATCTCCGCCGTGGACATGCCATCAGATAAGAGCAACGCAGCTTCCTCTGTCTTACTCAGGTTCTTATCCATGGGCTACCTCGCTATCACTGGGTTCAAGTGATTTCGCTTTCATCCAGGCAATCACTCCTCCGATGACGATGCTGGCCACTGCGGCTAGAGCAAACGGCATCACTCTGGTAATCAGCACAAGAGCAAGCGCGCCGGCAGTGCCGCCACCAGCGACAGCTCCAAGCACAGGCGCTCTGCGATACGCAGCGACGAGGCAACAAATGCAGTCAGCCAAGAGCAGCAGCGCGCCGAGGTAGAGCACTTCGAGTTCGGTTTCGATCACGACTTGCTGGCCTGTTGGCGATACTTGTAGAGGGTGCTTCGGCTGATCTTCAGCGCCTTGCATATCTCGTCGGGCGTACGATTCTGATCACCTACCAGGGCTTGTATCGCAGCAATCGTCTCTGGCGGCACACCAGGCCGCCCGCCTTGCCGCCCCCTGGCACGCGCCGCTTCGAGACCGGCAAAGGTGCGTTCTCGAATCAGGTTTCTCTCGAACTCCGCCATCGCAGCGAAAACATGGAAAACCAGGCGGCCGGCAGCACTGGTGGTGTCGATCTGTTCCTTCAGGCTTTCAAGGCCCACGCCAGTGGATTCGAGGTTGGCAGTGAGGCGCAGCAACTCGGACATCGAGCGGCCGAGGCGGTCAAGCCGCCAGACAACCAGAACATCGCCAGGTCGTGCAAATGCCAGCGCTTCATCAAGACCGGGACGCGATGCTTTGGCACTACTCATCTTGTCGCTGAAGATCCGCTCACAACCGGCAGCAGTCAGCGCGTCATGCTGAAGATCGAGCTGCTGATCATCCCGTGATACTCGCGCGTACCCAATCTTCATTGTCCGAATTCTCGTCAACATAGGATGTTTACGTATTTTGATTTAAAGACGAGTTTAAATCAATCGTGAGCGCTGACTATTGGGCGGCGAAGGAGGTAGCTGTACGTGTCCGTAAAACAACCGTTTTGGAGATTGAGCCTTGGGTGTGGTTGCCCTGCGCGCTTCGTAACCATAAGTACCGGAGAGCTACCCAGTGGCGCCAGTAAGTAGAGGCATCACCGGCCGTTAGCAGCCCTTCGCTGACGACTGCTTCTGGCTGTTCTTACGATGCGCGCTGGTCAAATCAAGCGCAAACGCGCGGTCAGTTGGAGTGCAATTGACTGGTCAGTGGTTGTGTAAATGGGTGGTCAACTCAGTGCAATTTCACATGTGAATAGACCTACTTGAAAATATCAACCACCTGCTGCTCAGTGAGGTCGCTGAGTAGAGAGAAGTAGCTCGCCCTGGAGCTCGCATCAAGCAGTTTCAGGTCGCCCAGATTCCCCAGTACCGCCGCCGCATCCTCTGGTGAAAGAGCCTCGGTAAGTGGCGCCCTCTCCTCACTGAAGTAAACATTTCCGGCTGCCACAGCGACATCCAGAACGTCACGCACATCCAAGTAACGTGGATAGCGGACAGCGCTCAAGAACTGGCCATCAAAAACCACCTGGACCTGATCAATACCTGGGATCGAGTACACCGCGGTGGCTGCCATCAGCGGCATATCTGGGTCTTGCTCACCAGGGGCGGGAACCTCTTTAACCGTACCGAACAAGGTAACCCTCTCACACTTGGGATCTCTAATGATGTCGCAGAGAACGCGCACATTGTTAGAGGTAGAGCTGTTCGAATAACGCAGTGCAGCCATGAATCACCAACCTTCTTGTGGTAGACGTAAAGTATCGTATATGGACGGCCTCAATGGCCGATAGCCGACCTCGGCAGGCTGTTCACTGTCGGTCAGAGGCAGAGCCAGCTCGCAGTAATGCCCTAACTGCATATCCCCTGCCGTAAAGAAAATGAAGGGGTGCTAGACTCTTTGTGGGGTCTAGCACCCTAACGTTGCGCCACCACAGCCCTGGCCAGTCAAGATTCGACCCTCAGCTGGTCAGGGCTTTCATTTTGTGGGCATTGAGGTGGGTGGACTCGCACTCAATGCCCGTGACCCTTCTCTTCGCGGTCCGCATACAGCCTCCTGTCAGCAAGACTTCACTCTAGCGTTGCACCACCACCACCCCGACCGATCAAGACTCGACCCTCAGCGGGTTCAGGGCTTTCATTTTGTGGGCATCAAGGTGGGTGGACTGGCACCCGATGCCCCGGACCCTCCTATGCATTTGCCTTGGCCCTCCCGGCTCGTTTTGGTTTGGCGGATGGAGCGGGTGGCGGTGGCGGTACAGCGGCATTCGCTGCCTCTTGGAGCGCAACCCAATAAGCGCGGATTGCCTCGATATCGCCATAGGCACCAATCTCTGGCAGTCGCTCGATGAAGCGGCCATACAGGCCATCCTGAACCTTGCTGTTTTGACGCATCAACTCAACCGCAGCGTTAGGATTGGTGAGCATCACATAGTGAAATTCGCCAGACGCCCCTGGCTTGGTAATGATGAATTGCAGATCGCGAAGCGTCTTCATCCGACGACGCCAGGTATCCACGGCCCGCTCACCGAGGAATCCCGCTTCAGCAGCAAAAGTGCTGGGATTCTCGATCGTGATGACAGGATGATCGGGCATGCGCGCCCATAGACAGAACAGTACGTGGCCGGCAGGCTGTCCCTTCGACTGAGCGTCGATGATTTGCATGGCAATGGGTAGGGTCCGAGGAATCGTGCTGAAGCCGTCGTGAGTTTTACGCGACCATTTCCATGCCTCGGGAACGTCGGGGAAGTGAACCAGCATCAATTGCTGGGCACGTTCTGCCATCGTTAAGCGACGTTTTGCCGACTGTTTTGCGTTGGCCATTTTGCAGCCCTTATCCGATTTCTGTTGAGCTCAGTGTCCAGGCATCCATGGACGATGACAAACCGTCATTACGCGCACATATCACGCATTTTCATGCATGCGAATGAACGATACAGAGCACCCAAATACATGGTGTGAGGCTAGTTCATATAATCGTATTGCGCGATATCGCACAAAAAAATCTTATAAGTTCATGATTTTGATAATTTATTTTTTAGATTTCGGTGCTCGTCGTGCTGATGGTACTCGCCGTACTCAATGTCCTCACCGTGCTGATAGGGTGTAGGGTCTGGGAAGAGGGGCTTGCTGACGCGGAACAACCCACAACTTTTTCACGCCAGAAGCCCCAATCGCCTCCGTCATTAGGACGAAAGAGCCCGGCCGAAGCCGGGCTCTGCTTGCCTGCTACAGCAATGGCCAGTTGGTCTGTCCATGAGCGATCACGCCAGGAGTGCGCCCGTAGCGCTCAGCCAAGGACGGCGCCAAATCAGGAAGTAGATCCTCAAGGTACGGGATCATCATGGCCACGTATTCATCGAATGATGGGTGCTTACGCCACTGTCCCTCATCGATAGCGCTGCGGTATGAGCGGTCGAACCATCCGCGCAGCACCAAGACTCCCCCCTGAATACGCTCTTCCAGAGGAACGGCACTGCGCGCCTTGGCATTACCCTCCTTTTTCAAGGCTTCCCGCTCCACGTAAGTGCCCGGGCGATAGCCCGTAATCTCGTGGACCTCCATAACCCGCTCATGAATCTGGCGGTGCTGTTGCTGATCCTCTTTAAGATCCGCAGCGAACCGAAAGTCGCAGTAGAGGCAATGCGCGACGGCATTCGGGCCAGTCGGCGAATCCAGATACTGATCGATTACAGCCTGAAACCGGCTGCTTAGTTCGTGATAGTTCCGGAGACCGAGAAGATCAGCCGCAGCGCGATCGAGCCGCTTGCTATAAGGCAGTTCAGGATGAATTTGCTTGAGATGCTTGGCGTGACGCTTGACGTTCGGGTTCTACCCCGTTAGCACGGACACTTTCAAGTAAGCTCACACCGAGCTGAAGGAGTGTTCATGAAGCGCAAGAAATACAGTCCCGAGTTCAAGCGGGAAGCCATCGAGCTGGTTCGTCGTTCAGGGGCCAGCTGCCGACAGGTGGCCCTAGAGATTGGTGTGGCTCCCAACCTGCTCACCCGCTGGGTTCGGGAGGCGCAACCAGGCACTGAGAAAGTCTTCCCTGGAACGGGAAGTCCGCGGGATGAGGAGCTTGCCCGTCTCAAGCGCGAGTTGGCCCGAGTAACCAAGGAACGTGATTTTTTAAGAGACGCGGCAGCGTACTTTGCCAAGGAGTCATCGAGCGGTACACGGTGATCCAGCGCTGCCGCAACGAGTACCCGGTACGATTGATGTGCCGTTGCCTGAAGGTTTCTGCCAGCGGCTATTACGCCTGGCAGGATCGTGAACCAAGTGCGCGAGCTCAGGAGAATGCGCGCTTGGTGAAGCGCATTCGGGAGATTCACGAGGACAGCCGGGGCGTGATTGGAGCGCCACGAATGCACGAGGATTTGCTCGACGAGGGCGAAGTCGTCAGCCTGAACCGAGTTGCTCGCCTGATGGCGGCTGAGCGAATTCAAGGCTGGCCACGCCGGAAACGACGTGGCTTTGGAAGAGCCGTCAGTGGCCGCCCAGCAGGCGTGAAAAACCTGCTGGAGCGCGATTTCACCGCGCAGGAGCCGGAGCGCAAGTGGGTCACGGACATCACGGAAATAGCCACACTGGAAGGCAAGCTTTTCCTATGTGTGGTGCTCGACTTGTACAGCAAGCTGGTGATCGGTTGGTCGATGCATCACCGCCAGGATCGGCAGATGGTGATTCGAGCAGTGGAGATGGCGATTTGGCAGCGCCAGGGTGACTGGTCAGTAATCCTGCATTCGGATCGCGGTAGCCAATTCACCAGCACCGACTACCAGCGCTTTCTGAATCGCAACACGCTGGTCTGCAGCATGAGTGCCGTCGGGCATTGCGGCGACAACGCAGCCTGTGAAGGCTTCTTCGGTCAGCTCAAACGGGAGCGGGTTGCCCATCAGTCGTATCGAACTCGTGATGAAGCACGGGCGGATTTATTCGACTACATCGAGCGGTTTCATAACCCACGAATGCGTCGTAGAGTCGCCAGGCAAGATCTGAAGTTTTCAGCCCTTTTCAAACCGTCCGTGGAAACGGGGTAGAACCCGTGCGGCGTGCCCAGTCTTCGGCATCGCGCTTGGTGCGGAAGGTTTTGGTGTTGGTCGGCCAGCCTGTTTTGCGTACCAGGGCCTTCCAGGTACCTGCTTCCGTTTTGACGATGGTGGCCATTTTTCCTGCTCCAAAGGCGCGCCGCTGTACCGGCACTGTACTGAATTTGTACCTTTGGACTATAGGACTGGTCTAGCTGCCTTTGCTGCGGATATGAAAAAGCCGCGCAGTGCGCGGCTTTTAAGGTGGTGGGCCCACACGGACTCGAACCGTGGACCAAAGGATTATGAGTCCTCTGCTCTAACCAACTGAGCTATAGGCCCCCAGAAGGAGCGGCGGATTATACCGATGCCGTTGTCAATGTGCCACGCGCAACGGGCGTCGTCCGTGAGGCTGGTGCAGAAAGCAAAACCCCCGGCGGGCCGGGGGTTCAGGTTCACTCGTCGAGGAAGGAGCGCAAGTGCTCGCTACGTGTTGGGTGGCGTAGCTTGCGCAGTGCCTTGGCCTCGATCTGGCGGATACGCTCGCGGGTGACGTCGAACTGCTTGCCGACTTCCTCGAGGGTGTGGTCGGTGTTCATGTCGATACCGAAGCGCATGCGCAGTACCTTGGCTTCGCGGGCAGTGAGGCCGGAAAGAACTTCGCGGGTGGCTTCCTTGAGACTCTCCACGGTCGCCACGTCGATCGGCGATTGCATGGCGGAGTCTTCGATGAAGTCGCCCAGATGCGAGTCTTCGTCGTCGCCGATCGGCGTTTCCATGGAGATCGGCTCTTTGGCGATCTTCAGGACCTTGCGGATCTTGTCCTCGGGCATTTCCATGCGCTCGCCCAGCTCTTCCGGGGTGGGCTCACGGCCCATTTCCTGCAGCATCTGGCGGGAGATGCGGTTGAGCTTGTTGATCGTCTCGATCATGTGCACCGGGATGCGGATGGTGCGCGCCTGGTCGGCGATCGAGCGAGTGATCGCCTGGCGAATCCACCAAGTGGCGTAGGTCGAGAACTTATAACCGCGACGGTATTCGAACTTGTCCACCGCCTTCATCAGGCCGATGTTGCCTTCCTGGATCAGGTCGAGGAACTGCAGGCCGCGGTTGGTGTACTTCTTGGCGATGGAGATGACCAGGCGCAGGTTGGCCTCGACCATTTCCTTCTTCGCGCGGCGGGCCTTGGCCTCGCCGATCGACATGCGACGGTTGATGTCCTTGATGTCGGCAATCGCCAGTTCGCATTCCTGTTCCAGCTCGATCAGCTTCTGCTGGCAGCGCTGGATGTCTTCCTTGCGGGCGCCGATCGCTTCGGCGTACTTGCTCTTGCCTGCGGCCAGTTCTTCGGCCCAGGCGAGATTGGTTTCGTTGCTCGGGAACTGGCGCAGGAAGTCGGCGCGCGGCATGCGTGCATCACGCACGCACAGCTGCATGACTGCACGCTCTTGAGCACGAATCTGGTTCAGCGCATCGCGAACGCGTTCGACCAGGGCGTCGTACTGCTTGGGCACGAGCTTGATCGGCATGAACAGGATGGCCAGCGCCTCGAGCTCGTCGATGGCTTGCTGGCTGGCACGTCCGTGCTTCTTCAGCGCTTTCTTGGCTTTTTCCAGCTGCTCGGCCACGGCGCCGAAGCGCGCGCGGGCGACTTCCGGGTCGGGGCCGCCGTCGCCTTCTTCCTCTTCGCTGTCAGACTCTTCTTCCTCGTCATCGTCCTTGTCGTCGGCAACCGGCTTGGCTGCGACCTGCGGAGCGACGGGTTCGACTTCCTGAGGTGCACCGGCGGCGCCGTCGTCGTCAGGATCGATGTAGCCGCTGAGGATGTCTGAAAGGCGACCGCCTTCGTTCGTCACGCGCTCGTAATCGGCGAGGATGCCGTCGACGGTGCCGGGGAAATGGGCGATGGCGCTCATCACCTCGCGAATGCCTTCCTCGATCCGCTTGGCGATTTCGATCTCGCCTTCGCGGGTCAGCAATTCAACGGTACCCATCTCGCGCATGTACATGCGCACTGGGTCGGTGGTGCGGCCGATATCGGTTTCCACTGCGGCAAGCGCAGCAGCAGCTTCTTCGGCGGCGGCTTCGTCGGTGTCGGCTTCGGCCAACAACAGAGCATCGGCATCCGGGGCAACCTCGAATACGTTGATGCCCATGTCGTTGATCATACGAATGATGTCTTCCACCTGTTCCGGATCGGAAATATCCTCCGGCAGGTGGTCGTTGACCTCTGCGTAAGTCAGGTAACCCTGCTCACGGCCACGCTGGATCAACTCTTTGAGGCGGGACTGCTGTTGCGCTTTTCCGGACATATAACCCTATCCACTGAAGGTTCTGGCGGGCTGAAAACAAGCTGAGCATTATAGCCGAGCTAAGGCCTCACGCGCCAGTTGAGGTCGTTGTTGCGGGTGTGCTGTCGCGACTCAGGAGGTGACGCAGCTGGTCTTTTTCCTCGGTGCTGAGCGCGCCCTGGCGGGCCTTGCGCAACAGCAGTTCGAGGCTGCGTTCGCGCTGTCTGGCGGCAAGGGTGTTAATGGTGTCGAAAAACTGTTGTTCAAGGTTATCGGCCGATATCAGCCATTCTTTCTCGGCAAGTGCACGTAAAAGTCGACCCTGTTCGGTGCCGTGCCAGCGAGCGATCAGTTGCAGGCTGCGCAGCCGCGGATTCTTCTGCAGTGTGCCGAGCAGAGCCACCAGCAGTTGGGCATAGGTGTCGTCTTCCGCAGCGAAGTGGCTGGCATCCTCGACCTTCTGTGCCAGTTCCGGGTGATGCAGTAGCGTGCGCAGGGTGGTCAGAGCCGGTGGCTCGACCGTGGTTGGTGTACGCGGTCCGCGTGGCTTGAAGTCTGGTCGCTGTCCCGGTTTTTTCCAGTCCTTTTTCCATTCCTTCGTCGGCTTCTTCGGCGCGAGGGAGGGCTGGTCGGAGTCCGGGGCAAAGTAGTTCTCGTGCTCGCCTGTGCTGGTGTCGTAATAGAGACTGTCGTCATAGGGCGTGGCGGTGGGATTTGCATCCGTCACCGGCGCCGCCATGGTTTGCAGCGCTTCGCCGGTCAGTCCAGTCAGCTCCGCCAGGCGCTGGCGCATGAGGATGCGCAGATTGGTGCCGGGTATTTTTTCGATAAGCGGCGCCGCCAGTGTGGCGAGGTGGGCCTTACCCTCGAGTGAGCGCGGGTCGGCTTCTTCGCTCAGCTGTTGGAAGAAGTAGTCTGCCAGCGGCTGGGCCTGTTGGTTGATTCGGGCGCGAAAGGCGTCGGTGCCTTCGGCGCGTACGAGGCTGTCCGGGTCCTCGCCTTCGGGCAGGAACAGGAAGCGTGCGCGACGGCCATCCTGCAGGCTCGGCAGGGTCGCCTCCAGGGCGCGCCACGCCGCCTTGCGTCCGGCAGAGTCGCCATCGAAGCAGAACAATACGCTGGGCACGAGGCGGAACAGGCGCTTGAGATGTTCCTCGCTGGTGGCGGTGCCAAGAGTCGCCACGGCGTTGCGCAGCCCCTGCTGGGCAAGCGCGATCACGTCCATGTAGCCCTCGACCACCATGATCTCGTCGAGGTTGCGATTGCTCTGCCGTGCCTCGAACAGGCCGTAGAGCTCCTGCCCCTTGTGAAAGACCGGGGTTTCCGGCGAGTTCAGATACTTGGGCTTGTCGTCGCCCAGGACTCGACCGCCGAAGGCGATCACCCGGCCGCGGCTGTCGCGGATGGGAAACATCACGCGGTCGCGAAAGCGGTCGTAGCGCTTGCCGTTATCGGCATTCTCGATCAGCAGGCCCGCGTCGATCATGGCTTTTTGCTGAAGCGCATCGCCGCCCAGGTGCTTGAGCAGATTGTCCCAGCCCGGCGGCGCGAAACCCAAACCGAAGTCGCGGGCGATCACACCAGACAGGCCGCGGCCCTTGAGGTACTCCACCGCCGCTTTGCGTGCAGGGTGGCTTTTCAGGGCCTGGCGATAGTAGTCGGATGCGGCGGCAAGAAGCGGGTAGAGCGGCGAATCGACCGGCTGACGTGGCTTGTGGCTGCGTCCGCTGTCCTCGTGCGGGACTTCCAGGCCGGCGCGGCGGGCCAGGTCCTCGACCGCCTGGGGGAAGTCCAGGTGATCGTGGTCCATGATGAAGCCCAGCGCGTTGCCGCCGGCGCCGCAGCCGAAGCAGTAGTAGAACTGCTTGTCCGGGCTGACGCTGAAGGACGGCGTCTTCTCGTTATGGAACGGGCAACGAGCGGTGTAGTTCTTGCCGGCTTTCTTCAGTTGGATGCGCGAGCCGATCACTTCGACGATGTCGGAGCGATTGAGCAGGTCATCGATGAAGGATTGCGGAATCAGGCCGGCCATAGCAGTCTCGGGGTGCGCTCGTGATGTTCGACCCGGAAATGACAAAAACTCCGATCATTCGCCGACTGGCGAAGCGGAGTCTTGTTCAATGCAAAGCCCGGCCTAGGCCGGGCTTTATGCTGCGTCAGCTGTACGGGATCAGTACAGGCGAACGCTGCGGCGCTGTTCGCGCTGCACTTTCTTGGCGTGACGCTTGACTGCGGCGGCAGCCTTGCGCTTGCGCTCTGCAGTCGGCTTCTCGTAGAACTCGCGCGAACGGACTTCGGCCAGCACGCCGGCTTTTTCGCAGGAGCGCTTGAAGCGACGCAGGGCTACGTCGAAGGGTTCATTCTCTTTAACTTTGACAGCGGGCATCCAGGACGTACCTTCACTTGATTACCGGTGGCAACGCGCTTCGGCAAATGACTCGCAAGCACGCTGGTTTTAAGGGTTGCGGATGTTAACCCCTGAACGCCGGGAATGCAAAGCCTGCGAGCGAAAAGCGCTGGTCGGTCGCAGGCCGTGGCGATTAATATGCACGGCTTCATTCGCCTCCGTGGAAGGTTGAACCCATGCTGGTGCTGGGGCTGGAAACATCCTGCGACGAGACCGGGGTCGCGCTATACGACAGTGAGCAGGGCCTGTTGGCCGATGCGTTGTTCAGCCAGATCGATCTGCACCGCGTCTACGGCGGCGTGGTACCGGAGCTGGCCTCGCGTGATCACGTCAAGCGCATGCTGCCATTGATCCGCCAGGTGCTTGCCGAGGCTGGCCGCGAGGCTGCGCAGATCGATGCGGTGGCCTATACCGCAGGGCCTGGGCTAGTCGGCGCGCTGCTGGTCGGCGCGTCCTGCGCGCAGGCGCTGGCGCTAGCCTGGGGCGTACCGGCCGTGGGCGTGCATCATATGGAAGGCCATCTACTGGCGCCAATGCTGGAGGAGCAGGCCCCGGCGTTTCCGTTCGTCGCGCTGTTGGTATCCGGCGGGCACACCCAGCTGGTACGCGTCGACGGCATCGGTCGCTACGAGCTGCTCGGTGAGTCGGTGGATGATGCCGCCGGTGAGGCCTTCGACAAGACGGCCAAGCTGATGGGGCTGCGCTATCCGGGTGGTCCTGAGATCGCCCGACTGGCGGAGCAGGGTGCGCCGGGGCGCTTTGTCTTTCCTCGGCCGATGACCGATCGCCCCGGGCTGGATTTCAGCTTCAGTGGGCTCAAGACCTTCACCCTCAATACCTGGCAGCAGTGTCGTAGCGCTGGCGACGAGTCCGAGCAGACTCGTTGTGACATCGCGCTGGCGTTCCAACAGGCGGTCGTCGAAACGCTGACGATCAAGTGCCGCCGCGCGCTGAAGCAGACCGGGCTGAAATCGCTGGTGATCGCCGGCGGGGTCAGTGCCAATCGTGCGTTGCGCCAGGCGCTGGAAAAGATGCTAGGCGAGCTGAACGGCCAGGTGTTCTACGCGCGCCCGCGTTTTTGTACCGACAACGGCGCAATGATCGCCTACGCCGGCTGCCAGCGGCTGCTGGCCGGGCAGCACGACGGCCCGGCGATCGGCGTGCAGGCGCGCTGGCCAATGGAGTTGCTGCCGGCGATCTGACGGAGGCGCTGGGCATGGCCGCCATCTATAGTCAGTCGAAAATCAGAAGTGGCGTTCCTGGCCGGCACGCAGCGCACGCAGGTTGCTGCGGTGGCGCCAGACGATCAGCACCGCCAGCAGGCTCATCGGCAGCAGCGCCCCGGGTTGCTGCCAGGCCAGCAGCGGCAGGCAGAGCGGCAGGGCGATCAATGCAGCGAGCGAGCTGGTGCGGGTGAGGCGGAATACGGTGAGCCAGGCGACGACGGCCAGCAGTGCGGCGGGCAGATACAGCCCTAGCAGAGCACCGGCAGCGGTGGCGACACCCTTGCCGCCGCGGAAACGGAAATACAGTGGATACAGATGACCGATCACAGCGGCGAGGCCGACCCAACCCTGCTGCTGCACGCTCAAGTCCAGGCGGGCGGCAAGCAGTACCGGCAGCAGTCCCTTGAGCAGATCGCCGAACAAGGTGGCGATGGCCAGGCGTCGACCAGCCAGGCGTAGCATGTTGGTCGCGCCGGGATTGCCTGAGCCGCTGGCACGCGGGTCCGGCAGACCGGTCAGGCGGCTGAGCAGAATGGCGAATGACAGCGAACCGATCAGGTAGGCGAGCAGTGTCAGCAGCCAGAACATGGAATACACCCGGGGCAGGAGGCTCCTGAGTCTAACGATGCGACCGGTGCTTGTCGTGTCGCGGGAGAATGCTACGTGGATACAGTTTTCATCGAGGGTCTGGAAGTCGACACCGTGATCGGTGCCTACGACTGGGAGCGCGGCATTCGCCAATGCCTGCGCCTGGACTTGACCCTGGGCTGGGACATCCGTCCGGCAGCCGCCGAGGATGAGCTGGACAAGGCGTTGGATTACGCCAAGGTCGCTGCGGCGATCGATCGGTTTGCTGCGGCGGCGCGTTTCGAGCTGGTCGAAACCTTCGCCGAGCGGCTGGCGGCGAGCCTGATGCAGGAATTCGGCATCGTCTGGCTGCGGTTGCGCGTGACCAAGCCCGGTGTCAACCCACGGGCACGGGCACTGGGCGTGGAGATCGAACGCGGATGCCGCTGACTCCGGTTCTGCTCGGGCTCGGCAGCAATGTCGAGCGCGAGAATCACCTGCGTGCCGGCCTCGATGCGCTGGCCGAATTGCTGACCGACATGCGCTGCTCGCCGGTATTCGAGAGCCTGGCGGTGGGCTACAAGGGCGACAATTTCTACAACCTGGTGGTGGCCGGACAAACCGCGCTGCCGCTCAACGAGCTGGATCGCCGGCTCAAATTTATCGAAGCCGACAACGGTCGCTATGCGCCGGAGCGCAAGGGCCTGCCGCTGGATATCGATGTGCTGCTCTACGACACGCTGGTCGGCGACTTCGACGGGCTGCGCCTGCCGCGCGCGGAGATCCTGAAGAACGCCTTCGTGCTCCGGCCCCTGGCGTTGCTGGTGCCCGAGCAGCGGCATCCCGCTGTCGGCCGCAGCTTCGCCGAGCTCTGGCGCGAGGCGCGGATCGACCAGCAGCTGTGGCCGGTGAGTTTCCACTGGCGAGGCGTCGAGCTGACGCCGCTGGAGCTGCTACAGGAGCCGCGATCAGGCATCCCGGCCTGATGCTGCGCACGCGGTCCGAGCACGGCTGAAGCGGGCGACGGCCTCCAGCCGCGTGCGCTTGAGTGCTTCGCCCAGCTCGGCGCCTTGATAGCCCTGTTCAATCAGCGGTTGCACGGTCACCGCGCGGACGGCTTGTGCCGCGCCACGCAGGTAGTCGGCCTGAGGAAAGGCTGCGCCGCGGCCGCGAGCGAGCAGGATGCAAGCCTGCAGGAACAGT
The DNA here is from genome assembly GCF_056336065.1 of Stutzerimonas sp. 21-1. Classification (NCBI taxonomy): domain Bacteria; kingdom Pseudomonadati; phylum Pseudomonadota; class Gammaproteobacteria; order Pseudomonadales; family Pseudomonadaceae; genus Stutzerimonas; species Stutzerimonas sp. 21-1. The sequence goes on from NZ_CM150500.1 coordinate 543,159, forward strand.
TCGAAGCGCTCGGGGCGCCGCTGGATGTCGAAGTGCTGCAACAGCTCGAACAGCTCCGCAGGCGTCAGCTCGGCCGCGCGGCTGGCGTCGTCGTGGAAGCGGCCGACCAACACGGCCAGCTCCTGGCAGTCGCGCGGTGCCTTGCTGCGCGCATTCAGCGCCTCGATGGCCGTGTCGTCCAGCATGGCCAGCAGGCAGGCCCAGCGTACCGGCAGCGGCTGCTGGTCGAGCGCGCACTCGCGCAGGGTCCGCAGCAGCGGCTGCGCCGCGCTGGCCGAGCACGCGAGCTGCGCATTCAGTTCGGGAAACAGTTCGCCGAGCGCGCCGCAATCACGCAGCACCTCAATGAACACATCGGGACGCGGCTCCATCAATGCGCGGGAGATTTCCTTCCAGCTGCGCTCGGGGGTGAGTGCTTGCAGCTCGCCGGACGCGGCCAGATCGGCCATCAGCGCGTGGGTTTCCTCGGCGACGCGAAAACCTAGCGGCGCGTAGCGAGCAGCGAAGCGCGCCACCCGCAGCACGCGCAGCGGATCTTCAGCGAAGGCCGGGGAGACATGTCGCAGCAACCGCGCGTCAAGATCGCGCTGGCCGCCGTAAGGATCGTAGAGGCGGCCTTCGGCGTCCTCGGCCATCGCGTTGATGGTGAGGTCGCGGCGAATCAGGTCCTGCTCGAGCGTGACATCCGGGCTGGCATGGAAGACAAAGCCCCCGTAGCCGCGACCGTTTTTGCGCTCGGTACGCGCGAGCGCATATTCCTCGCCCGTGGTGGGATGCAGGAACACCGGGAAGTCGGCGCCGACCGGGCGGAAGCCTTGCGCCTGCATGGCTTCGGCGGTGGCGCCAACCACCACCCAGTCCACCTCGGTCACTTCGCGGCCCAACAGGCGATCGCGCACGGCGCCGCCTACCTTGTAGATCTGCATGTTCACCTCCGTTGGCGCGGAGGATAAAGGATTAACGCGCCCCCGCCATCTCGCGGGGACGACACGGGTGCCGCCGTCAGGCGAAATTCATTCCGGGGAAGCGGCTTTCGGCCTCCGGTTCGGGTTGCGGCGGCATGTGATGGGCGTTGACCACCTGTTCGCCCTGCATCGATTGCAGGTGCACGTCGAACCCCCACAAGCGGTGCAGGTGCTTGAGCACCTCGTCCGTGGACCTGCCCAGCGGCTTGCGGTCGTGCTGCTGATGGCGCAGCGTCAGCGAGCGGTCGCCGCGGCGGTCGACGCTCCAGACCTGCACGTTGGGCTCGCGGTTGCCGAGGTTGTACTGCGCGGCGAGCAGTTCGCGGATGACGTGGTAGCCACTCTCGTCGTGGATCGCCGGCACGAGCAGCTCGTCCTTGCGGTCGTCGTCGAGGATGCTGAACAGCTTGAGGTCGCGGATCACCTTGGGCGAGAGGAACTGCAGGATGAAACTCTCGTCCTTGAAGTTCTGCATGGCGAACTTCAGCGTGGTCAGCCAGTCGCTGCCGGCGATGTCGGGGAACCAGCGGCGGTCCTCCTCGGTGGGCTGTTCGCAGATGCGGCGGATGTCGCTGTAGATGGCGAAACCCAGGGTGTAGGGGTTGATGCCGCTGTAGTACGGGCTGTCGAAGCCGGGCTGGTAAATCACGCTGGTGTGAGCCTGGAGAAACTCCATCATGAATCCGTCGGTCACCAGGCCTTCGTCGTAGAGGTCGTTCATCAGCGTGTAGTGCCAGAACGTGGCCCAGCCCTCGTTCATCACCTGGGTCTGGCGCTGCGGATAGAAGTACTGCGCAATCTTGCGCACGATGCGCACCACTTCGCGCTGCCAGGGCTCGAGCAGCGGCGCGTGCTTCTCGATGAAGTAGAGGATGTTCTCCTGCGGTTCGGCCGGGAAGCGTTTGCCGTCGTCGGCTTCATCGCCCTTGCCAGCACTCTTGGGAATGGTGCGCCAGAGGTCGTTGATCTGCCGCTGCAGGTGCTCCTCGCGCTCCTTCTGTCGGCGCCGTTCCTCCTCGGCGGAAATCGGGTAGGGGCGTTTGTAGCGATCGACGCCGTAGTTCATCAGCGCATGGCAGGAGTCGAGCAGATCCTCCACCGCATCGATGCCGTGGCGCTCCTCGCACTGGGTGATGTACTGCTTGGCGAACACCAGGTAATCGATGATCGAGCTGGCGTCGGTCCAGGTGCGGAACAGGTAGTTGCCCTTGAAGAAGCTGTTGTGGCCGTAGCAGGCGTGGGCGATGACCAGCGCCTGCATGCAGATGGTGTTTTCTTCCATCAGGTAGGCGATGCAGGGATCGGAGTTGATCACGATCTCGTAGGCCAGCCCCATCTGTCCGCGCTTGTAGCCTTTCTCGGTGCTGAGAAAGTGCTTGCCGTAGGACCAGTGGTGATAGCCGATGGGCATGCCGACGGAGGCGTAAGCATCCATCATCTGCTCGGCGGTGATCACTTCGATCTGGTTCGGGTAGGTATCCAGCGCGTAGCGTTCGGCGAGGCGGCCGATCTCGCGGTCGTAGGCGCGGATCAGCTCGAAGGTCCATTCCGAGCCGGTGGAGATGGGCTGTCGCTTCATGGCATCCCCCTCAGGCGTTGATGCGCCGCTGGAACAGCTCGCGGAACACCGGATAGATATCGGCGGCGCTGACCAGCTGCTGCTGGGCGAAGGAGTCGGCGAAGGCTTCGGCGACCTGGTTGTACTCGTACCAGAGCGCCTGGTGCTCGCGCGGGGTGATTTCGACGTAGGTGAAATACTGCACGAACGGCATGATCTGGTTGATCAGGATGTCGCGGCACAACGGCGAGTCGTCGTTCCAGTTATCACCGTCCGAAGCCTGCGCGGCATAGATGTTCCACTCATTGGCCGGATAACGCTCGGCCATGATCTCTTGCATCATTTTCAACGCGCTGGAGACGATGGTGCCGCCGGTCTCGCGCGAGTAGAAGAACTCTTCCTCGTCGACTTCCTTGGCGCTGGTGTGGTGGCGGATGAACACCACATCGATCTTGTCGTAGTTCCGCTTGAGGAACAGGTACAGCAGGATGAAGAAGCGCTTGGCGATGTCCTTGGTCGCCTGGGTCATCGAGCCGGAGACGTCCATCACGCAGAACATCACCGCTTTCGAGCTGGGGTTCGGCTGCTTGACCAGCAGGTTGTACTTGAGGTCGAAGGTGTCGAGGAACGGCACCCGGTTGATCCGCGCGCTGAGGCGTTCGATCTCCTCTTCGGTGGCCTTGATGTCGTTGAAGTTGTCCGGTTCCTCCAGCAGCAGGCGCGTCAGCTCGGCTTTCATCTCGCGCAGCTTGGCGCGGCTACTGCCCGATAGCGCGATGCGCCGTGCATGGGCCGAACGCAGGGTGCGCACGATGTTGATGCGCGACGGATTGCCTTCGTTGCTGATGCCGGCGCGCACGGTTTTGAAGGTTTCGGTGCCGGCCAGGTGGCGCTTGACCAGGTTGGGCAGCTCCAGGTCCTCGAACATGAAATCGAGGAATTCCTCCTGGGTGATCTGGAAGACGAAGTCGTCCATGCCTTCGCCGGTGTTGCTGGCCTGACCGCTGCCGCCACCTCCACCGCCGCCCTGCGGCCGCGGGATGCGTTCGCCAGCGATGAATTCCTTGTTGCCCGGATGGACGATGGTCTGGCGGCCGCCGTGGCCGTGGTGCAGCACCGGTTCGTCGATGTCGCGACCCGGAATGCTGATCTGTTCGCCGTGTTCCATGTCGGTGATGGAACGCCGGCTGACGGCTTCCTCCACCGCCTTCTTGATATGCCCACGGTAGCGCTGCAGGAAGCGCTGGCGGTTTACCGTGCTCTTGTTCTTGCCGTTCAGACGACGGTCGATGACGTAGCTCATAAGGGCCCTCCGGCCAACTGCAGGCTTCTCAGGCTGCAGACCGCAAGCCTGCGCGGCCGGTCAGGTGCACCGTCCGCGCGGGCTGGCGAGCTGGGGCCGTGTTACTGCGATTTACGCACCCGCAGATACCATTCCGACAACAGGCGAACCTGCTTCTCGGTATAGCCACGCTCCACCATGCGCACCACGAAATCGTTGTGCTTTTTCTGGTCTTCCTTGCTGGCCTTGGCGTTGAAGCTGATGACCGGCAGCAGGTCCTCGGTGTTGGAGAACATCTTCTTCTCGATCACCACGCGCAGCTTCTCGTAGCTGAGCCAGGATGGATTCTTACCGTTGTTGTTGGCACGGGCGCGCAGCACGAAGTTGACGATCTCGTTGCGGAAATCCTTCGGGTTGCTGATGCCGGCCGGTTTCTCGATCTTCTCCAGCTCCTCGTTGAGTGCGCCGCGGTTGAGAATCTCGCCGGTTTCCGGGTCGCGGTATTCCTGATCCTGAATCCAGAAGTCGGCGTACAGCACGTAGCGATCGAAGATGTTCTGCCCGTACTCGCTGTACGACTCGAGGTAGGCGGTCTGGATCTCTTTGCCGATGAACTCGATGTAGCGCGGCGCCAGGTATTCCTTGATGTAGCGCAGGTAGCGCTCGCGCACCTCGGCGGGGAACTGCTCCTGCTCGATCTGCTGTTCGAGCACGTAGAGCAGGTGCACGGGGTTGGCCGCGATCTCGTGCGGGTCGAAGTTGAACACCTTGGAGAGGATCTTGAAGGCGAAGCGGGTCGACAGGCCGTTCATGCCCTCGTCGACGCCGGCAGCATCGCGGTATTCCTGGATCGACTTGGCCTTGGGATCGGTGTCCTTGAGGTTTTCGCCGTCGTAGACCCGCATCTTCGAGTAGATGTTGGAGTTTTCCGGCTCTTTCAGGCGGCTCAGTACGCTGAACTGCGCGAGCATCTTCAGGGTGTCCGGCGCGCAATGGGCCTGGGCCAGCGAGCTGTTGATCAGCAGCTTGTCGTAGATCTTCACCTCATCGGTCACGCGCAGGCAGTACGGCACCTTGACGATGTAGATGCGGTCGATGAAGGCTTCGTTGTTCTTGTTGTTGCGGAAGGTGTGCCATTCCGATTCGTTGGAGTGGGCCAGCAGGATGCCGTTGAACGGAATCGCGCCCAGCCCCTCGGTGCTGTTGTAGTTGCCTTCCTGGGTGGCCGTCAGCAGCGGGTGCAGCACCTTGATCGGCGCCTTGAACATTTCGACGAATTCCATCAGGCCCTGGTTGGCGCGGCACAGCGCCCCCGAATAGCTGTAGGCGTCGGCGTCGTTCTGCGGGAATTCCTCGAGCTTGCGGATATCCACCTTGCCGACCAGTGCGGAGATGTCCTGGTTGTTCTCGTCGCCCGGCTCGGTCTTGGCCACGGCGATCTGGTTGAGAATCGACGGGTACAGCTTGACCACGCGGAACTGGCTGATGTCGCCGCCGAATTCCTGCAGGCGCTTGGTCGCCCACGGCGACATGATGGAGTTCAGATAGCGCCGCGGGATGCCGTAATCCTCTTCGAGAATCTGCGCATCCTCAGTGGGGTTGAACAGCCCCAGCGGCGACTCGAACACCGGCGAACCCTTGATCGCGTAGAACGGTACGCGCTCCATTAACTGCTTGAGCTTCTCGGCCAGCGAGGACTTGCCGCCGCCCACCGGGCCAAGGAGGTAGAGAATCTGCTTCTTCTCTTCCAGGCCCTGCGCGGCGTGGCGGAAGTAGGAAACGATCTGGTCGATGCAGTCTTCCATGCCGTGGAAGTCCTCGAACGAGGGGTAACGGCGGATGACCTTGTTGGAGAAGATCCGCGACAGCCGCGGGTCGGTGGAGGTATCGACCAGCTCGGGCTCGCCGATGGCCATCAGCAGCCGCTCGGCGGCGGTGGCGTAGGTCCTCGGGTCCTGCTTGCACAGATCGAGGTATTCCTGCAGCGAGTATTCTTCCTGGCGGGTCGCTTCGAATCGTTGTTGGAAGTGACTGAAAATGCTCATGACTTCACCTCGGTCGATGCACGGAGCCGGCGTTGTCATCAGGCATCCTGGAGCCCGGCCGAAAGGGCGGCCAGTGGAGTTCCCCCGAACACCTAATGGTCGAAACCTGATTCTGGAAGCCGCGTACGGCTTTCATTTCTTGGATGGCCTGAACTCAAGGATAGTTCGGATTCGGCGCAGCGAAGGGCAAGGGCGGCATTTTCCGGGGCGTGGTGCCGCCGGGACGCTCGGAGGCCGCGACTGGCGCGGCGTGAAGGCTGGGATTTATTTAAGCGGGATCGTCATCGCGCTCGACGTCGAGCGGAAACGTGGCGCGCCAGAGTTCGAAACCACCGTCCAGGCTGTAGACGTCGGAGAATCCCTGGTTGGCCAGATAGGCTGCGGCGCTTTGGCTCGAATGGCCGTGGTAGCAGGTGACGATCAGCGGATGGTCGAAGTCGGCGGCGGCGATGAAGTCCGGCAGCGAATGATTGTCCAGATGTGTCGAGCCGCCGATATGGCCACTGGCGTAGCTGTGCGGGTCGCGGATATCGACCACCACGGCGCCGGCGGCGCGCATCTGCTGGGCGGTCTCGGGGGAAATGCGTTTGAAGTCGGTCATGCCGCGGTTCCATGGTCGCAATCGCAGCGCAGGAGTTCTTCGCTGTCGAGGTTCATCAGGGTCATGGCGTTGCCCCAGACGCAGCCGGTGTCCAAGGCGAATACGTTGGGTTCGTCGCAGTTGCCTTCCAGCGCCGCCCAGTGGCCGAAGATCAGCTTGACGTTGCGGGTCTTGCGCTGCGGGTGACTGAACCAGGGCGCGAAGCCTTTCGGTGCGCTGTCCAGGCCTTCTTTGCTTTCCAGCTCCAGCGTGCCGTCGGCTTTGCAGAAACGCATGCGGGTGAAGTAGTTGGTGATCAGGCGTAACCGCGGCACGCCGTGCAGGTCCTTGCTCCACTTGGCGGGCAGGTTGCCGTACATGCCGTCGAGAAACGGCCGCAGCATTGCGTCGTCCTGCAGCGCCAGCTCGACCTCGGCGGCACGCTTGAGCGCCTTTTCCAGCGTCCACTGCGGCGGAATGCCGGCGTGCACCATCGCGGTGTGGCGCTCGGCGTCGTAGTGCAGCAGCTTCTGTCGGCGCAGCCAGTCGATCAGATCGGCGCAGTCGGGGGCGTCGAGGATCGGTCTGAGCGTGTCGGATTTGCGCAGGCGCTCGATGTCATGCGCGATCGCCAGCAGATGCAGGTCATGATTGCCCAGCACGGTGATGGCCGAGCCGTCCAGATCACGCACGAAACGCAGGGCCTCGAGCGATTGCGGGCCGCGATTTACCAGATCGCCCGCCAGCCACAGGCAGTCGCGCGAGGGGCTGAAGTCGACCTGCTCGAGTAGGCATTTGAGGGGTTCGAGGCAACCTTGCAGGTCGCCGACAGCATAGGTGGTCAATGCAGTGCTCCGGGTACGGCGAGACGGAACGGCGCGATGGGTGCCGTGAAAGCGTGGCCATCCTCGGCGCGCATCTCGTAGCTGCCCTGCATGCTGCCGACCGGCGTCGCCAGCAGGGTGCCGCTGGTGTAGACGTGCCGCTCGCCGGGAGCAATCAACGGCTGCTCGCCGATGACGCCTGCACCGCGGACTTCCTGCACCTTGCCGTCGCCATCGGTGATGATCCAGTGCCGCGCCAGCAGCTGCGCCGCCACCTCGCCAGTGTTTTCGATCGTTACCGTGTAGGCAAAGGCATAGCGGTTTTGTTCCGGCTCGGACTGCGCGGACAGATAGCGGGGCGTGACGCTGACGTCGATGCGGTAGCGGCGGTCTTCGGTCATGGCGAACTCGACTCGGTAGGCGCGCTGCTAGCTGCGCAGCGCGAGTTGATCGGAGAGGCGGACGAATGCCGCGAGGTCGAGCTGTTCAGGGCGCAGGCCGCCGTCGACCTGCGCAGCCTCGATGGCCTCAGCGTCGAGCAAACCCTTGAGCGTATTACGCAGCGTCTTGCGGCGCTGGTTGAAGGCTTCGCGTACCACCCGCTCGAGCTGGCGGTGGTCGCGTGCTGGATGCGGCAGCGTCTCGTGCGGCACCAGGCGGACGATCGCCGAATCGACCTTGGGCGCCGGGTTGAACGCGCCCGGGCCGACGTTGAACAGATGCTCCACGCGACAGTGGTACTGCACCATGATCGACAGCCGGCCCCAGTCACCGCCGCCCGGTTCGGCGGCCAGGCGCTCGACCACTTCCTTCTGCAGCATGAAGTGCATGTCACGGATCAGCCCGGCGTGCTCGAGCAGATGAAAGATCAGCGGGGTGGAGATGTTGTAGGGCAGGTTGCCGACGATACGCAGGCTGGCCGGTTCCTGGCTCAGGCGGGCAAAGTCGAACTTCAGCGCATCGCCCTGATGCAGGGTGAAATTCTCGCGCCCGGCGAATTTGCTCTGCAGGATGGGAATCAGGTCGAGGTCCAGTTCGACCACGTCCAGGTGCGCGCCGCTGTCGAGCAGGCCTTCGGTGAGTGCGCCCTGGCCGGGGCCGATCTCCACCAGCCGTTCACCCGCCTTGGGATGGATGGCGCGCAGGATGCGATGGATGACGCCGGCATCGTGCAGGAAATTCTGGCCGAAGCGCTTGCGTGCGCGGTGTTGGTAGTCGGACATAACGGCAGCTCCAAGCCTCAAGCTGCAAGCGTCAAGCAGGAGCCGAGAGCGGTAAGGCAAAGGCGGGCAGTTTAACAGCGAAAGGCGGTGCCGCTGTAGGCGGTCCGCCCGCTCCCCACGGATTCAGGTGCGCCAGGCGGATGCATAAGTGACATCCGCCTGCGGCGCGCAAGCCTAGGCTCAGCTCGGGCTGGCCATCTGGTAGGCCGTTTCCAAGGCCACTTGCAGGCTGCCGGTATCAATCCGCCCGGTGCCGGCCAGGTCCAGTGCGGTGCCGTGGTCGACCGAGGTGCGCACGATCGGCAGGCCGAGGGTGACATTGACTGCGGCACCGAAGCCCTTGTACTTGAGCACCGGCAGGCCCTGGTCGTGATACATCGCCAGCACCGCGTCGCATTGATCGAGGTGCTTGGGGGTGAACAGCGTATCGGCCGGCAGCGGGCCGATCAGGTTCAGCCCTTCGCCGCGCAGGCGTTGCAGCGTCGGTTCGATGATCTCAATTTCCTCGCGGCCCAGGTGTCCGCCTTCGCCGGCATGCGGGTTGAGCCCGCAGACCAGAATACGCGGCCGGGTAATGCCGAACTTGCCGACCAGATCGGCATGCAGGATGCGTGCGACGCGCGTCAGCCGCTCGGCGGTGATCGCCGCGGCGACCTCCTTGAGCGGCAGGTGGGTAGTGACTAAAGCCACGCGCAGGCCGCGCGTGGCGAGCATCATGACGACCTGTTCGGTGTGGGTCAGCTCGGCGAGAAATTCGGTATGGCCGGAGAAGGCGATACCGGCCTCGTTGATGACGCCCTTGTGCACGGGGGCGGTGATCATCCCGGCGAAGTGGCCGTCGAGGCAGCCGCGCCCGGCGCGGGTCAGGGTTTCCAGCACATAGAGGCCATTCCGGGCGTCCAGCTGGCCGGCCGTCACCGGCGCGGCGAGTGGAGTATCCCAGACGTACAGACTGCCGGCCGGTGCCGGGGCGCTCGGCCAGGCGCCGGGGCCGGCATCGAGCAGAGCGATGTCCAGTCCCAATTGCCCCGCGCGTTCGGCCAGCAGGGTCCGGCTGGCGATGGCGATAAGCGCTTGTGGCTGGGCCTGACGTGCCAGCAGCAGACACAGGTCCGGACCGATGCCGGCAGGTTCTCCGGGGGTCAGGGCGAAAGGGCGCGAAAGGGGCATGGCAACCTCGAAAAAACAGGGGCGCAAAAAAAAGGGTGACGTACCGGTTGGTCCATCACCCTGAGTACTTCCGGTTATCAGCTTAGAGCTTGATTTCCACGTACGCTTCGTCGCGGATCTGGCGCAGCCAGGCCTGCAGCTCGTCGTCGTATTTGCGGTTGCGCAGCAGATTAAGGGCCTGCTGTTCGCGGAACTCTTCGCTGGTGTCGGTGGCGCGACGCCCGAGAACTTCCAGAATGTGGTAGCCGAAGGGCGACTGGAACACCGGAGACAGCTTGCCGCTGGCGGTGTTGGCCATCACTTCACGGAACTCTGGCACCAGCGCGGCGGGATCGATCCAGTTGAGGTCGCCGCCGTTGAGCGCCGAGCCCGGATCCTCCGAGAAACTCTTCGCCAGTTCGGCGAAGTCCTCGCCGGCGACGATGCGCTCGCGCAGACGTTGTACCAATAGGCGCGCCTCGTCGTTGCTGCGGATGGCGCTTGGCTTGATCAGGATGTGGCGAACATGCACCTCGTCGCGCACCTGGGTATCGCCGCCGCGTTTTTCCAGCAGCTTGAGGATGATGAAACCCGGCGGTGTGCGCACTGGACGGGTGAATTCGCCCACCGCCAGTTCACGCACGTCGCTATCGAACGGCGGTGGCAGCTGGGCGGCCTTGCGCCAGCCCATCTCGCCGCCTTCCAGGGCGTTTTCGCTGGCCGAGCGGGCGACCGCCAGCTGGGCAAAGTTAGCGCCTTGCTGGAGCTGCTCGTAGGTTTCGTTGGCGCGTCGTTCGGCCGCCTGAATGGTGGTCGAGTCGGCGCCCTCGGGCACCGCAATGAGGATGTTCGCCAGCCGGTACTCTTCGGACAACTGGAGCTTGCCCAGGTCCGAAGCGAGGAAGTTGCGTACCTCCTGGTCGGAAACCGGCACGCGCTCGGCGATCCGCCGTTGCCGCACGCGGCTGATGATCATCTCGCGACGGATCTGCTCGCGCGCCGTTTCCAGGCTCAGGCCGTCGTTGGCCAGGGCGCTGCGGAACTGCTCGAGGGTCATGTTGTTGCGCTGGGCGATGGTGCCCATCGCCTGGTTGAGCTCTTCGTCGGAGATACGGATGCCCGAGCGCTCGCCGATCTGCAGTTGCAGGTTCTCGGTGATCAGGCGCTCGAGCACCTGCTGGCGCAGGACGTCCATCGGCGGCGCATCGGCACCGCGCTTATCGATGGTCTGCTGAACCTCGCGAATGCGCTGTTCCAGCTGGCTCTGCATGATGACGTCGTTGTCGACGATAGCGACCACGCGATCCAGCGGCTGTACCTCGGCGCTTGCGAGAGGAATCAGTGCAGCGTTGCCCACCAGCAGGGCGCCCGCCACGAGCGGGCGCAGGTAATCAGAAAGCTTGGTCTTCACGTTCACGGTAGCCTTGAATGCCTTCGTCGAGGAATGTTTCGGTCGCATTGCCGACCACGCCACCCAGTCCCTTGAGCACGATCTGCAGGAAGATGCCGGTGTCCGGCTCGTCGTTGAGAGCGGGGTTGAGGCTGGTTTCGTCGTAGTCGATCCAGTAGCGGTTGATCAGCCGCAGCTTCCAGCAGCAACTGTCGTACTCGAAGCCACCAAAGGCTTCCAGTGTGCGGCTGCGGCTGTAGTCGTGCTGCCAGCGCCCGATGACGCTCCACTGCGGAACCACCGGCCAGATGAACGAGAAGTCATGCTGATTGATCTTGTAGTAGTCCTTGATGTAGTTCGCTTGGCCGGGGCGTCCATAGTCCCCGCCATAGGTCCATTCGCCGGTCGCCTGGTCGAAACGCATGGTGTCGTTACGGTAGCGATAGCCGATATTGATGATCTTGTTCGGGTTGTCCTCAGGCTGGTAGTGCCACATGGCACTGCCCGAGCGGGTACGCCCCTCGTCCGGATCCCAGTTGAACGTCGAAGTGAAGTTCCAGTCGCGGTTATAGCGGTACATGTACTCCAACGCGTATGGCGAAACCGAAGAGGTTGCGTTGGCGCGCGTGCGGTAATCAATGCCGCGCAGCTGGACCTTGCGATCTTCGAAGTAGAACGCCTGGCCGATGCTGAAGCGCTGCCGCTCGAAGCCGTTGGATTCGATCCAGCGGTTGGTCACGCCCAGCGATACCTGATTGGCGTCGCCGATGCGGTCGCGGCCGGAAAAGCGGTTCTCGCGCCACAGCGAGGAATAGCTGAAGCTGCTTTCGCCCGTGTCGAAGATCGGAATATCGGTCTGATCTTCTTCAGGCACATAAAGATAGAACAGCCGGGGCTCCATCGCCTGCCGGTAGTCCTTGCCGAACCATTGGGTATCGCGGTCGAAATACAGGCCGCTGTCGACGCTGAAGATCGGTACGCCGCGATTCTGGTTGCGATCGAATGATTCGTAGGCGCCCAGAGTGCGCTGCCCAGTGGCGTCGAGATCCAGATCGTACTGGGTGTAAGCGTATTTCAGGGATGGCTTGACGAAGCCCCAGCTCCAGTCCAGCGGCAGGCTCACGCCGGGCTCCAGATGGATACGCTCGCCTTCGGCGCGGGTCAGGCCGCGCAGGCGATCGTCGTACCAGCGGTGTTCTGCCAGACCGGTATTTCCATCCTCGTCAGTGAAGAAGCCATCACGCAGGTTGCGCTGAAAGCTGACGAACTCGGTCTTGTAGGCGAAATTCAGCCCGCCCGGCTGAAAGGGCAGGCGCCCGTCCAGGGTCAGCTGCGGCAACCGCTCGTACGGTGTGACGTCGGCAACCGTGGCGCGCTCGTAGCCGTGGACGTTGAGTCTTGCGGTGTAGCTGTCGCCGCGCCAAGTCAGGGTGCCGCGCTGATCGAGGTGATCCGGCTGGTCGATATCCAGGTTGGTATCCAGATCCTGGAAGTAGTACGGATCGCTGAGGTCGGTGTAGTCCACCTCGGCGAGCAGGCGAGAATCCAGGCCGCTGCGGTTCTGCCAGCTGTACATCCAGCGCTGGTCTTCGTACTCCGACTGCAGTTTGCGATCGTCGTTGCTGTCGTCCAGGTAGGCGGCGCCGATCTGGCCCTCACTGCTGCGGGTCAGGTAGCGGAATTCACCTTCCATCAGCAGGCCGCGATCGGTCATCAAATGCGGGTAGAGCGTGGCGTCGAAGTTCGGCGCCAGGTTGAAGTAGTAGGGCGTCTGCAGCGACAGGCCGGTGTCGCTGGAGGAGCCGATGCTCGGTGCGAGGAAGCCGGACTGGCGGCGGTCGTCGATCGGGAAATAGATGTACGGTGTGTAGAACACCGGAACGTCCTTGACCCGCAACGTCACGTTGGTGGCCGAGCCGAAGCCGGTGGCCGGGTTCAGCGTGACGTTGTTGCCCTTCAGGTGCCAGCTGTTTTCGCCTGGCTCGCAGCGGGTATAGGTGCCGTCCTTGAGGCGGATGATCGCGTTCTCTTCGCGCTTGGCGTACAGCGCGCTGCCGCGCACCTTGCCCGAGTGCACGACGTACTCGGCGTTCTCGACCTTGGCTTCACCGTTGTCGAGGAAGATTTCCGCGCGGTCGCCGACCATCAGGGCGTTGCGATCACGCAGGCGAACGTTGCCGTTCAGTTCGCCGCGGTTCTCCAGCTGATAGAGACTGGCTTCATCAGCTTCGGCCTGCATGCTGCCCTGGCGCAATACGACATCGCCGGCCAAGGTGGCGACTTCCTGTTCCTGCTCATAGCGGGTTGCCTTGGCGGAAACGTAGGTGGGCGCTTCGCTCATCGGCGTGTCGTCGAGCTTGCCCGGACGGTCGGGTTCGACGTAGGTGCCGGCGCAGTAGGGGCCGGTTTCGGCGAGCTGGGCGGCCGTCAGCTGATCGCGTGGCACCCAGTCCAGATGGCTGTAGTCGGCACTGCGCGAGGCCAGGGCACGGCCCTTGCTCTCAGTCACCAGCTTGGCGCTGGTGTCTGCTTTGCCATCGCTGGCAGCGAACGCCGCGGCGCTCTCGGTCGTGGCCTGATTCGGCCGGGGCGGCAGTTTGGCGGTCGGGGTGCTGCTGGCGCACGACCAGCCGCCGCCGGCGCCGGGTTGGCAGGCGAACTGCTCGGCAGCCAGCAGCATCGGAGCGGTCATCGGCTGCATCGCCAACAGGCCGCCAGTCATCAGAAGAGGGAATTTTCTACGAAACGCGGGATATTTGACTGCCATCTTGTTCTGGGGTCCGTGCTTGCGGCGAGCCATCGTCCGGCTGAGCCGCACGCCTCTCGATGGGCTGAGAAAGATGCCGGATAATAAAGCATGACCCGCCTATCGGCTAGCGCCGTGGAGACCGCCCGATGCCTCACCAAGATCACCGCCTGCAGGACGTTCGTGCCTGGCTGGAGCAAGAACTGCCTGCCCTGTTTGCCGCCAACGGCTGGGGTCACGTGCCGGTTGCGCAGCTGACCGCAGCCAGCAGCGACGCAAGCTTTCGCCGCTATTTCCGCTGGGAGGGCGATGACCGCAACCTGATCGTCATGGATGCGCCGCCGCCGCAGGAAGACTGCCGGCCCTTCGTCAAGATTGCCGGTCTGCTGGCGGCGGCCGGCGTGCATGTGCCGCAGGTGCTGGCGGCGGATCTCGAACGCGGCTTCCTGCTGTTGAGCGATCTCGGGCGGCAGACCTACCTGGACGTGATCGATGCGGACAACGCCGATCGACTGTTCGCCGACGCCATCGACGCACTGCTGACCTTTCAGCGACAGCCGCTGCAGGTGCCGATGCCGCTGTACGACGAGGCGCTGCTGCGGCGCGAGCTGCAGCTGTTCCCCGAGTGGTACGTGCAGCGTCATCTCGGTTGTACCTTCGAAGATGCGCAGCAGGACGCCTGGGAGCGCATCTGTCGCACGCTGATCGACTCGGCGCTGGCGCAGCCGCGGGTGCTGGTGCATCGCGATTACATGCCGCGCAACCTCATGCTCAGCGAGCCGAATCCGGGCGTGCTGGATTTCCAGGACGCGGTGCTCGGCCCGGTGAGCTACGACATCACCTCGCTGTTCAAGGATGCCTTCGTCAGCTGGCCGGAAGCGCGCGTGCAGGGATGGCTGCGGGACTACTGGCAGAAGGCGCGCGACGCCGGAATCGCGGTGCCCGACAGCTTCGAGGAACTGCAGCGCGCCAGCGATCTGATGGGCGTGCAGCGGCACCTCAAGGTGATCGGCATTTTCGCGCGCATCTGTCATCGCGACGGCAAGCCGCGCTACCTGGCCGATGTGCCGCGCTTCTTCGCCTACATCGAGACGGTGCTGGCGCGGCGCCCGGAGCTGGCCGAGCTGGCCACGCTGCTGCGCAGCCTGCCAGCGGAGCCGCGTCCATGAAGGCGATGATCCTCGCCGCCGGCAAGGGCGAGCGCCTGCGGCCGCTGACACTGCATACGCCCAAACCGCTGGTGCGGGCCGCCGGTGTGCCGTTGATCGAATACCACGTGCGGGCGTTGGCGCAGGCGGGATTCGCCGAGCTGGTGGTCAATCATGCCTGGCTCGGCCGGCAGATCGAGGATTACCTGGCCGATGGCGCGCGTTTCGGTGTGCGTATTCGCTATTCCGCCGAAGGCGAGCCGCTGGAGACGGGCGGCGGCATCCAGCGTGCGCTGCCGTTGCTCGGCGAGCAGCCGTTCGTGGTGGTCAATGGCGATATCTGGACCGACTTCGATTTCACTGCGCTGCGCCAGCCGCTGAGCGGTCTTGCGCATCTGGTGCTGGTGGACAATCCCGCGCATCACCCGCAGGGCGATTTCTGTTTGCTCGATGGTCGGGTGAGCGAGGCCGGCGCCGCCTCGAAGCTGACCTACAGCGGCATGGCCGTGCTGCATCCAGCACTGTTTCGCGAATGCGCGGCCGGCGCCTTCAAGCTGGCGCCGCTGCTGCGCCAGGCGATGGCGAGCGGGCAGGTGACGGGCGAGCATTACCGCGGGCGTTGGGTGGATGTCGGCACCCATGAGCGGCTGGCCGAAGTCGAGCAGCTGCTCGGGGCGCGCTGCTGATGTTCTGGCCGCTTACCGCGCTCGGAGCGCTGATCGGCTGGCTGCTGGCGAGCATTCCCGGCGCGCTGCTCGGCGGATTGCTCGGGCAGATGCTGGATCGCCGCTTCGGCTGGACGTCGTGGGCGGGCCTGCGCGAACGGCTGGCGGGTCGCGAGGAGATGCGCGGCAACGAACTGCTGTTCTTTCTGCTCGGGCGCCTTGCCAAGAGCGGCGGCCGCGTCAGCGAGGCGCACATCCAGGCGGCACGGGCGGAGATGCGCCGCCTGCGTCTGGACGGTGCGGCCCAGCGCGCGGCGATCGAGGCGTTCTATCGCGGCAAGGCAAGCGACGTGGCCTTGCGTGCGCCGCTCGCCCGGCTGCGCCAGCGCCGCGAGGAGGCGACGCGCTTGCTGGAAGCCTGCTGGCGCATGGCGCGGGCCAACGGGCAGATGGGCACGCGCGAGCACGAGCTGATCCTGCTCTGGGGCAAGTGGATGGGCTGGGACGGCGCCGCCGTGGCGGCGCTTGATCAGGCCGCGGCACGCGGCCAGGAGGCGCCGGCCAGTCGCGGCGGCGCCTACGAGCAGGCGTTGCGTCTGCTCGGTGTGCGCCACGATGCCGACCCGGCGACGATCAAGCGAGCCTATCGACGTCTGCTCAGCAAGCACCACCCGGACAAACAGGCCGGCGCCGGCGCCAGTCAGGCCGCTGTGCGTGAGGCCACCGAGCGCACGCGCGAGTTGCATAGCGCCTACACGCTGATCCGCGAGCGCCGCGGCTTTCGCTGAGCGCCTCTCAGCGTGACGGCTGGCGATCCAGCCAGCCGCGTACGCGGCGCACCAGCTGTTGCTGCGCGCCGTCGCGATCGGCGGCCAGCGTCGGCAAGGCGACCTGACGATAGTCCGGATGGCCGGTCCGGCGCGCCGCGTTGCGTCGTTGCAGCGCCTGCCGCTGCGCCGCCGGCCGTTCATCGGTATGGAAGTCGCCCACCGCGGTCGGTAGCGCCGACAGCAGGTCTTCCAGCGACTGCTCGGCCGATGCCGGTCGTTGCGGCTCGATCACGATCAGCTGGCGGATGTCCTTGGGTTGCATCTGCGCCAGGTACTGGCTCGCCCAGTAGGCCCCGGTGCCGTGGCCGACGAGCACGATCTCCGCCGGCTTCGCGGACCGTGCATGCTCGACCGCGGCGGCGAGGCGCGCCTGCATGCGGTCGACGTGACTCGCGGGCGTGGCGTCCTGCTCCGGCGGCGTCGGCTCCGCGGGCGGCTCGTCATCGGCGGGAGCGGTCTGCTCGGGCAGATAGCCGGCGCTGGCGGGCTGCGCCGAGGCTTGCTCGGCATCGGCATCGGCATCGGCATCGGCATCGGCATCGGCATCCGCGTCGTCCCCCGCCGCATCGGCTTCTGCCGCGTCCTCGGTCGATGCTGGGATGGAGGCTTGCGCGGGCGTCGTCAGGCGCGCCAGCGGGTCGGTCATTGCATCGGTGGGCGTGAGGCTCAGGGTGTGCCAGCCATGCTCGGGGAGCGCGCGGCGAAGCGGTGCGACGACGCGCGGCCAGTCGGCGGTTTCGCCTTCGCTCGGCACGATGATCAGCACCCCGCGCGGCTTGGCCGTATTCGCCGGCTGCCACAGTGCGAGAAAGGCGTCATCGCCGCCAAGCTGCAGTTGCGCGGCGCGGTCGAGCTGTCGGCGCAAGCCGTCGGCCAGCGCGGCGCTGCGCGGCTGCACGGCTGATCGTGGCGTGGTCGGGGCTTCGTCCGCCTGATTCTGCTTTGGCGGCTGCGGCTCTTGCGCAGCGCCGAACTGTGGCGCAACGCCACCAATGGCGAAGCCGAGCACCAGCGCGAAAGCAGGCACGCGACGCATGAAGTATCTCCCGTATCGAGGCCGGAGCCATGCTGGCGCCGGCAGGGTTTATGCATTACAACAGCGTGTCGGCACGCCCATCAATTGCGTGAATATATGCTTGCTTCCACCCTGCGCCGCCTCCTTCTGTTCGTGCTGCTTTTGCCCCTCGCTGCGCATGCCGCGCCGCAGGACGAGGGTGCGCGAGTCTGGCTGGATGGGCAGCGCGAGTGGCGCGTGGGAGTGGTGATGGGCGCGCCCTATGCCGAGTATGACCAGCGTCAGCGGCGCCTGTCAGGCTTCCATGTGCAGCTGATGGAGCAGATCGCCGCGCAGTTGGGTGTGCGGCTGCACTGGCGCCGCTTCGACGATGAGGCCGCGCTCGAAAAGGCCGCCCGCGAAGGACTGATCGATGTGGCGCCCGGTCTGCGGCAGACGCCGGCCGGCCTGCGGCTGTGGCGTTACAGCGACCCGTTTCTGCGCATTGCGCGCCTGCTCGTCGGCGACCGCGACGGCCCGCGCGCCATCGACCTTGAGCTGCTGCATCCCAGCGAGCTGATCGCGGCCGAGGGGCCGGGCTCGGTCACCGAATTCCTCGCCACCAACTACCCGAACATCACCGTGCTGACCGCAGCCAGCCAGGCCGATGCGCTGCGCCAGGTGCTCGAAGCCAAGGCCAGCTACGCGGTCGTTGACGAGCCGCTGTTCGGCCGCCTGTCGCAGCAGATCGAGTACGCGCCATTGGCGGTGGTCGGCGATCTGGGTAGCCCGCAACTGCTGCGCATCGCCTCGCGGCGCGACAGTCCCGCGCTTGCCGCGCTGCTCGACAGCGCCATACGCGAGTTCCCGGCGCGGGAGTTCGCCCAGCTGCAGGAGCAGTGGCTCAAGCCGCGCAGCATCGACCTCGGCCGCGAGCTTGGCTACTGGCGCAGCCTCAGCCTGCTGCTCGGTGTGTTGCTGCTGATCTGCCTGCTGATGTTCGGTTGGCAGCGCCATCAACACGGCCTGCTGGAAACCCGGTTGAAGGCCGCGCGGCGCGACATCGAGCTGCGCGAGGCCGCCGAGGAGTCGCAGCGGCTCACGCAGTTCTGCCTGGATCACAGCACCGTCGGTATCCTCTGGCTGAACTGGGACAGTCGCGTGCGCTACGCCAACCAGGCGGCCGAGTCGCTGCTCGGCTATGCCCGCGGCGAATTGCTGGACTGCCCGCTGGATGCGCTCGATCCAGCGCTACAGATGGATGCCTGGCTCGAGCGCTGGCGCGCCGCACGCACCGGCGAAAACGACCGCGAAGTGCATGAGTGCGAATGGCAGCGCGCCGACGGCCAGCGTTTTCCCGCGGCGATCACCTACAGCTTCCTGCGCTTCGGCAGTCGCGAGTATCTGGTGGTGTTTCTCGCCGATATCACCGAACGCCGCCGTGCCAGTGCGCAACTGCAGGAGAGCGAGGCGCGGCTCAAGGCCATGGCTGGCAACGTGCCGGGGCTGGTGTTCCGCCTGGAGCGCGAGACGCCGCAGGGCGCGGTGCGCATTGCCTATATCAGCGAGGCCAGTCAGCGCCTGGTGGGCTATTCCGCCGAGCGCCTGCTGGAGCCGGAGCGGGGTATTCGCAGTCTGGTGCATGCCGACGACGAGGCCGACTACTGGGCCAGCCAGCAGCTGGCGCTGGAGCAGGGTAAGGACTGGCGCTGGCAGGGGCGCATCCTCAACCGCGACGGCGAAGTGCGCTGGGCCGACATCCGCGCCTCCGTGCGTGGCCAGCCGGGCGGCCGTCAGGTGTGGGACGGCATCGTCTGGGACATTACCGACAACAAGCGCATTGAGCTGGAGCTGGCGGCCTCGCGCGTGCAGCTGCGTGAGCTGGCGGCGCACCTGGAGACGGTGCGCGAGGAAGAGAAGGCGCACATCGCTCGCGAAGTGCACGACGAGCTGGGCCAGGTGCTGACCGTGCTCAAGCTGGAAATCTCGATGTGCGAGCTCGGTTTCGCCGGCCTCGATCCGGCCCTGGCGCAACGCCTGCAGAGCATGAAACGGCTGATCGCCCAGCTGTTCCAGCGTGTGCGCGACGTCGCCACCGCGCTGCGCCCGCCAATTCTCGACGCCGGCCTCGCTTCGGCAGTGGAATGGCAGGGGCGACGTTTCGAGGAGCGCAGCGGCGTGGCCTGTCTGGTCGAGGTGCCGGAATGCCCGCTGCCGCTGGGCAACGCCAAGGCCATCGGCCTGTTTCGCATCCTGCAGGAGTCGCTGACCAACGTGATGCGCCATGCCCAGGCACAGACGGTCAGCGTGCAGCTGACGGTCGAGGGCGACATGCTCTGCCTGCGCGTCGGTGACGACGGCTGTGGCTTTGCCGAGACGGCCCGCGGACCGGGCAGTTCGTTCGGCCTGGTCGGCATGCGCGAACGGGTGCAGATGCTTGGCGGGCAGCTCAGCATCGACAGCCAGCCCGGTCGGGGCACCACCATCACCGCGCGGGTGCCGCTGGACCCCGCGCCGCTTTCAACAGCCGCCAGCACGGGAGCACTGTCGTCATGATCAGAGTCATGGTCGCCGAGGATCACACCATCGTCCGCGAGGGAATCAAGCAGCTGATCGGCATGGCCCAGGACATGCAGGTGGTCGGCGAGGCCGCCAACGGCCAGCAGCTGCTCGACCAGCTGCGCCAGGTCAGCTGCGACGTGGTGCTGCTGGATATCTCCATGCCGGGCGTCAACGGTCTCGAGGCGATCCCGCGGATTCGCGCGCTGAACCAGCCACCGGCGGTGCTGGTGCTGTCGATGCACGACGAGGCGCAGATGGCGGCGCGGGCGCTGAAGATCGGCGCCGCCGGTTACGCGACCAAGGACAGCGAGCCGGCGCTGCTGCTCACCGCGTTGCGCAAGGTCGCCGGCGGCGGTCGCTACATCGACCCGGCGCTGGCCGACCGCATGGTCTTCGAGGTGGGTCTGACCGATTCGCGACCGCCCCATGCGCTGCTTTCCGAACGCGAATATTCGGTGTTCGAACGGCTGGTGCAGGGCGATTCGGTGAACGATATCGCCGGCAAGCTGGCGCTGAGCAGCAAGACCATCAGCACCCATAAGGCGCGCCTGATGCAGAAACTGGCGGCACATTCGGTGGCCGACCTGGTGCGCTACGCCCTGGAACACAAGCTGGTCTGAGCACCGCCCGCCGATCCGTCGTGTAGGGCGTTCCCTACACACGACTCTCCCCAACGCCTAGGCCAATCGCTCCGCTGTACTGATTTTGCCGTGCCCGTTGCCCTTCTACGCTGTGGCCACGGTTCAACGGTTAGGCAGGTGCAGCAGCATGGTCGAGTCAACGGCGAACGATATCCTGGTGAGCTTTCGCGGCGTCCAGAAGAGCTATGACGGCGAGTCGCTGATCGTCAGGGATCTGAATCTGGACATCCGCCGCGGCGAATTCCTCACCCTGCTCGGGCCGTCCGGCTCGGGCAAAACCACCAGCCTGATGATGCTGGCCGGCTTCGAAACCCCGACGGCGGGGGAAATCCTCCTCGATGGCCGCGCGATCAACAACGTGCCGCCGCACAAGCGCGACATGGGCATGGTGTTCCAGAACTATGCGCTGTTCCCGCACATGACCGTGTCGGAAAACCTGGCCTTCCCGCTCAGCGTGCGCGGCATGCCCAAGCCGGACATCAAGGAGCGGGTCAAGCGTGCCCTGGCGATGGTGCAGCTGGAGGGCTTTCGCAATCGCTATCCGGCGCAGCTTTCCGGCGGCCAGCAGCAGCGCGTGGCGTTGGCGCGGGCGCTGGTGTTCGAGCCGCAACTGGTGCTGATGGACGAACCGCTGGGCGCGCTGGACAAGCAGCTGCGCGAGCAGATGCAGATGGAGATCAAGCACCTGCACCAGCGCCTCGGCGTCACCGTGGTCTACGTCACCCATGATCAGGGCGAAGCGCTGACCATGTCCGATCGCGTCGCGGTGTTCCATCAGGGGCAGATCCAGCAGATCGAAGACCCCTGCACGCTCTACGAAAAGCCGCTGAACACCTTCGTCGCCAACTTCCTCGGCGAGAACAACCGTCTGCCGGCGCACCTGCTCGAACAGCGCGGCGACAGCTGCACGGTCAAGCTGGAGCGCGGCGAAACCGTCCAGGCGCTGGCGGTCAACGTCGGCGCCACGGGCAGTCCGGTCAACCTGTCGATTCGCCCGGAGCGCGTGCTGCTCAACGGCGCCAGCGCCAGTTGCCCGAACCGCTTCACCGGCCGTGTTGCCGAGTTCATCTACCTCGGCGACCACATCCGCATTCGCCTGGAGGTCTGCGGGGTCAGCGATTTCTTCGTCAAGCAGCCGATTGCCGAGTTCGACCACGCCCTGCGCGTCGGCGATGTGGTGCCGATCGGCTGGCATGTCGAGCACGTGCGTGCGCTGGACCCGCTGCAGGCGGCCTGAGGCATTACAAGAACCCTAACAACTGCATCATGGAGCGAACTGGTATGAGCAACTACCTGAAACTGTCCGCGCTGGCGCTCGGACTCGTCTGTGCCGGCCAGGCCACCGCCGAAAGCCTGACCGCGGTGAGCTTCGGCGGCGCCAACAAGCAGGCGCAGGTCAAAGCCTTCTACGAGCCCTGGGAAGCCGCCGGTCACGGTGACCTGATCGCCGGCGAGTACAACGGCGAGATGGCCAAGGTGAAGGCGATGGTCGACACCAACAGCGTGTCGTGGAATCTGGTCGAGGTGGAATCGCCGGAGCTGTCGCGCGGCTGCGATGAAGGCCTGTTCGAGGAACTCGACCCGGGCATCGTCGGTAATCCAGATGATTTCGTCGAAGGCGCGATCCAGCCCTGCGGCGTCGGCTTCTTCGTCTGGTCGACGGTGCTGGCCTACAACGCCGACAAGCTCGAGAGCGCGCCGTCCGGCTGGGCGGATTTCTGGGATACGGAGAAATTCCCCGGCAAGCGCGGCCTGCGCAAGGGCGCCAAGTACACCCTCGAATTCGCGCTGATGGCCGATGGCGTGCCGGCCAAGGACGTCTACAAGGTGCTGGCGACCAAGGACGGGCAGAACCGCGCGTTCAGAAAGCTCGACCAGCTCAAGCCGCACATTCAGTGGTGGGAGGCCGGCGCGCAGCCGCCGCAGTTCCTTGCCTCCGGCGACGTGGTGATGAGCAGCGCCTACAACGGCCGCATCGCCGCGGTGCAGGACGAAAGCAACCTGCAGATCGTCTGGAGCGGCGGCATCTACGACTTCGATTCCTGGGCCATCCCCAAGGGCGCCAAGAGCCAGGAACTGGCCCGCAAGTTCATCGCCTTCAGCGTCGAGCCGCAGCAGCAGAAGGCCTACTCCGAGAACATCGCCTACGGCCCGGCGAACACCCAGGCGGTGCCGTTGCTGGATGAGCAGCGCCTGACGCAGATGCCCACCGCGCCGGAGAACATTGCCGACCAGGTGGCGATGGACGTGACCTTCTGGGCCGACTACGGCGAACAGCTCGAACAGCGTTTCAACGCCTGGGCAGCACGCTGACCCTGGAGCCCCGCCGCACTGGCGGGGCCGGTCCCAGCCATCGGAACGAATCGCGGAGTCATCATGGCCACAGCAATATCCCTGCCGGCGAACCAGATCGCCGAGCCCAATCTGAAACAGCGACTGGCACGGGCCGAACGGGTGAACAAGCTCAAGTCGCAGGCGCTGATCCTGCCGCTGCTGCTGTTCGTGCTGCTGACCTTTCTGGTGCCCATCGCCTCGCTGCTCTGGCGCAGTGTTGAGAACCCCGAGGTGGTGAACACGCTGCCGCGCACGCTGGCGGCGCTGGCCGAATGGGATGGCCGTGGCCTGCCGGCGGAGCCGGCCTATCAGGCGCTGGCCGAGGATCTGTATCAGGCGCGTCGCGAGCAGAGTCTGGGCGATCTGTCCAAGCGGCTGAACATGGAGCTGGCCGGTTACCGCAGCCTGCTGACCAAGACCGCACGGGCGCTGCCGTTTCGCGAGGTGCCGGCGTCCTATCAGGAGGCGCTGGAAGCGCTCGACGAGCGCTGGGGCGACCCGGCGTTCTGGCAGGTGATCCAGCGTAACGACAGCGCGGTGACCGGCTACTACCTGCTGGCGGCGCTCGATCATCGCATCGACGAGCTGGGCGAGCTGGCCAAGGTTTCGCCGGATCAGGCGGTGTATCTGGACATCTTTGCGCGGACGTTCTGGATGGGCCTGGTGATCACCGCGATCTGCCTGCTGCTCGCCTATCCGCTGGCCTATCTGCTGGCCAACCTGCCGGCGCGGCAGAGCAACCTGCTGATGATCCTGGTGCTGCTGCCGTTCTGGACCTCGATCCTGGTGCGCGTGGCAGCGTGGATCGTGCTGCTGCAGTCCGGCGGCCTGATTAATGGTGCGTTGCTGAAGATGGGCCTGATCGACGAGCCGCTGCAGCTGGTGTTCAACCGCACCGGTGTGTACATCGCCATGGTGCACATTCTGCTGCCGTTCATGATCCTGCCGATCTACAGCGTGATGAAGAACATCTCGCCGAGCTACATGCGTGCGGCGGTCTCGCTGGGCTGTCATCCGTTCGCCAGCTTCTGGCGGGTGTACTTCCCGCAGACGCTGGCCGGGGTCGGTGCCGGCAGCCTGCTGGTGTTCATCATCGCCATCGGCTACTACATCACCCCGGCGCTGCTCGGCAGCCCGAACGACCAGATGGTCAGCTACTTCGTCGCCTTCTACACCAACACCACCATCAACTGGGGCATGGCCACGGCGCTCGGCGGGCTGCTGCTGCTCGCCACGCTGCTGCTGTACGTCATCTACAGCTGGCTGGTCGGCGCCAGCCGACTGCGGCTGGGTTGATGACGGTCGCGACTTCCATGATGCATCTGGCAGGAGAACGTTCATGCTGAGCCCCTACATGTCGCCCGTCGAACGGGCCTGGTACTACGCGCTGCGCATCCTCTGCGCGCTGGTGCTGCTGTTTCTGATCGTGCCGGTGCTGGTCATTGTGCCGCTGTCGTTCAACTCCGGCTCGTTCCTGGTCTATCCGCTGCAGGGCTTCTCGCTGCGCTGGTACGAGGCGCTGTTCACCTCGGCAGACTGGATGCGCTCGCTGAAGAACAGCCTGCTCATCGCGCCGGCCGCGACCGCCCTCGCCGTGGTGCTCGGCACGCTGGCGGCGGTCGGCCTGACCCGTGCGGAGTTTCGCGGCAAGGCGCTGCTGATGACCGTGCTGATCTCGCCGATGGTGGTGCCGGTGGTGATCATCGGCGTCGCCAGTTACCTGTTCTTCGCGCCGCTGGGCATGGGCAACAGTTACCTGTCGCTGATCCTCGTGCATGCCGTGCTCGGCGTGCCGTTCGTGATCATCACGGTGTCGGCGACGCTGCAGGGCTTCAACTACAACCTGGTGCGCGCCGCGGCCAGCCTCGGGGCCTCGCCACTGACCGCGTTCTTCCGCGTGACGCTGCCGCTGATCGCGCCGGGAGTGATCTCCGGTGCGCTGTTCGCCTTCGCCACCTCGTTCGATGAAGTGGTGGTGACGCTGTTCCTCGCCGGCCCCGAGCAGATCACCCTGCCGCGGCAGATGTTCAGCGGCATCCGCGAAAACCTCAGCCCGACCATCGCCGCCGCCGCGACGCTGCTGATCGGCTTCTCCATCGTGCTGCTGCTGACCCTGGAATGGCTGCGTGGCCGTGCCGAGAAGCTGCGCACCCAACAACCTGCCTGACGGAATTCGCACATGACTCTGCAACTGGGGCAACCCGATCTGCTGCGCCAAACCGCCTATCTCAACGGTGAATGGTGCGAGGCCGACAGCGGCGCGCGCACCGAGATCTTCAATCCGGCCACCGGCGAGCTGATCGGTGCGGTGCCGAACATGGGCCGCGGTGAAACCCGTCGCGCCATCGAGGCCGCGCAGGCAGCCCAGCCGGCCTGGCGTGCGCTGACCGCCAAGGAGCGCGCGGCGCGGCTGCGCCGCTGGTACGAGCTGATGCTGGAGAATCAGGAAGACCTGGCGCGCATCATGACCGCCGAACAGGGCAAGCCGCTGGCTGAGGCGCGGGGCGAGGTGGCCTACGCCGCATCCTTTCTCGAATGGTTCGCCGAGGAGGGCAAGCGCCTCTACGGTGATGTGATTCCGGCCCACGCCGGCGACAAGCGCATCCTGGTGCAGAAGGAGCCGGTCGGTGTCACCGCCGCGATCACACCGTGGAATTTTCCCAGCGCGATGATCACCCGCAAGGCTGGACCGGCGCTGGCCGCCGGCTGTGCCATGGTGCTCAAGCCGGCGCCGCAGACACCGTTCTCGGCACTGGCACTGGCCGCGCTGGCCGAGCGCGCGGGCATTCCGGCGGGGCTGTTCAGCGTGATCACCGCCGATGCCGCCACGTCCCGCGAAGTCGGCGCCGAACTCTGCGAAAACCCCATCGTGCGCAAGCTGTCGTTCACCGGCTCGACGGCGGTGGGCATCACGCTGATGCAGCAGTGCGCGCCGACGCTGAAGAAGCTCTCGCTGGAGCTGGGCGGCAACGCGCCGTTCATCGTCTTCGACGACGCCGATCTGGATGCGGCGGTCGAGGGCGCGATGATCTCCAAGTACCGCAACGCCGGGCAGACCTGCGTCTGTGCCAACCGCCTCTACGTGCAGGACGGCATCTATGACGCCTTCGTCGACAAGCTTGCCGCGGCGGTGGCGCGGCTGAAGGTCGGCAACGGTGCGGAGGAGGGCGTGACCACCGGCCCGCTGATCGATGCCGCGGCCGTGGCCAAGGTCCAGCGCCACCTGCAGGACGCCTTGGACAAGGGCGCCACCCTGTTGGCCGGCGGTAAACCCCATGCGCTGGGCGGCAACTTCTTCGAGCCGACGCTGGTGGGCGGCGTCACTGCCGAGATGGTGGTGGCGCGCGAGGAAACCTTCGGCCCGCTGGCGCCGCTGTTCCGCTTCAGTGACGAGGCTGAGGTGATTCGCCAAGCCAACGACACCGAGTTCGGCCTTGCCGCCTATTTCTACGCCCGCGACCTGAGCCGGGTGTTCCGCGTCGCCGAGGCGCTGGAGTACGGCATGGTCGGCATCAACACCGGGGTGATCTCCACCGAGGTCGCGCCGTTCGGCGGCATGAAGGCCTCCGGCCTCGGCCGCGAAGGCTCGAAGTACGGCCTGGATGAGTATGTGGAAATCAAATACCTGTGCCTGGGCGGCATCTGATTCGCCGGGCCAAAATCGGCGTGCAAAATAATGCACGGAGTTTTACTGTAATCCGAACGCCTCGGATGGCGCGGCAGTCGATCATCGTATGCTGCCGCGCTCGCTTCCTGGCGTTCTTTCCGACCCGTGCCGACGATGAGCGGCTACCGAGGAGCTTATGAGCAAGACCAACGAATCCCTGATGCAACGCCGTGTCGCTGCCGTCCCGCGCGGCGTTGGCCAGATCCATCCGATCTTTGCCGACCATGCGAAGAACAGCAGTGTGGTCGACGTCGAAGGCCGCGAATTCATCGACTTCGCCGGCGGCATTGCCGTGCTGAATACCGGACACCTGCACCCGAAAATCGTCAAGGCGGTGGAGGAGCAGCTGCACAAGCTGACCCACACCTGCTTCCAGGTGCTGGCCTACGAGCCGTACGTCGAGCTGTGCGAGAAGATCAACGCGCGGGTGCCGGGCAACTTCGCCAAGAAAACCCTGCTGGTCACCACCGGCTCCGAGGCGGTCGAGAACGCGGTGAAGATCGCTCGCGCCGCCACCGGCCGCGCCGGCGTGATCGCCTTCACCGGCGCCTATCACGGCCGCACCATGATGACGCTCGGCCTGACCGGCAAGGTCGTGCCGTACTCCGCCGGCATGGGCCTGATGCCGGGCGGCATCTTCCGTGCGCTGTATCCCTGCGCCATCCATGGCGTCAGCGTCGACGACTCGATCGCCAGCATCGAGCGCATCTTCAAGAACGACGCCGAGCCGCGCGATATCGCCGCGATCATCATTGAGCCGGTACAGGGCGAGGGCGGCTTCAACGTCGCGCCGAAGGACTTCATGGCCCGCCTGCGCGCGCTCTGCAACGAGCACGGCATCCTGCTGATCGCCGACGAGGTGCAGACCGGCGCCGGGCGTACCGGCACCTTCTTCGCCATGGAGCAGATGGACGTGGTCGCCGACCTGACCACCTTCGCCAAGTCGGTCGGCGGCGGTTTCCCGATTGCCGGCGTATGCGGCAAGGCCGAGATCATGGATGCCATCGCACCCGGCGGGCTGGGTGGCACCTACGCGGGCAACCCGCTGTCCTGCGCGGCGGCGCTGGCGGTGCTGGAGGTGTTCGAGGAAGAGAAGCTGCTCGACCGCTGCAAGGCGGTAGCCGAGAAGCTGACCACCGGCCTCAAGGCGATCCAGGCGAAGCACAAGGAGATCGGCGAAGTGCGCGGCCTCGGCGCGATGATCGCTATCGAGCTGTTCGAGGACGGCGACCATGCGCGCCCGGCGGCGGCGCTCACTTCGCAGATCGTCGCCAAGGCGCGGGACAAGGGGTTGATCCTGCTGTCCTGCGGCACCTACTACAACGTGCTGCGCGTGCTGGTGCCGCTGACCGCCGAGGACGAGCTGCTCGACCGTGGCCTGGCGATCATCGGCGAGTGCTTCGACGAGCTGACCTGATGCAGAGGCGCGCCGGCATCCGCCAGCGGATGTCAGGCGCGCCGCAATCCTGACCCCTCGGGTACAATGCGCGGCATTCCGCCCGTGCCATCCGAGGTCGTCATGCAGCCGTTCGCTATCGCTCCGTCCATCCTGTCCGCCAACTTCGCTCGCCTGGGCGAGGAAGTGGACAACGTGCTCGCCGCGGGCGCGGACATCGTCCATTTCGACGTGATGGACAACCACTACGTGCCCAACCTGACCATCGGCCCGATGGTCTGTGCGGCGCTGCGCAAGCACGGTGTCACCGCGCCGATCGACGTGCACCTGATGGTCAAGCCGGTGGATCGCATGATCGGCGACTTCCTCGAAGCCGGCGCCAGCTACATCACCTTCCACCCGGAAGCCTCCGAGCACATCGACCGCTCGCTGCAGCTGATCAAGGACGGCGGCGCCAAGGCCGGCCTGGTGTTCAACCCGGCCACGCCGCTGGACGTGCTCAAGTACGTGATGGACAAGATCGACATGGTCCTGCTGATGAGCGTCAACCCCGGCTTCGGCGGGCAGAAGTTCATCCCCGGCACGCTGGACAAGCTGCGCGAAGCACGCGCGCTGATCGACGCCAGCGGTCGTGAAATCCGCCTGGAGATCGACGGCGGCGTCAACCCGAACAACATCCGCGAGATCGCCGCGGCCGGCGCCGATACCTTCGTCGCCGGCTCGGCAATCTTCAACCAGCCGGACTACAAGGCGGTGATCGACCAGATGCGCGCCGAGCTGGCGCTGGCGCGGCCATGACGCGTCTGGAGCAACTGTTCGACGGCCAGCTGCCGCGGCTGGTGATGTTCGATCTGGATGGCACCCTGATGGACTCGGTGCCGGATCTGGCCGCGGCGGTGGACAGCATGCTCGCCCAGCTCGGCCGCGCTCCGGCGGGCATCGAGCGCGTGCGCGACTGGGTCGGCAACGGTTCGCGCGTGCTGGTGCGCCGCGCCCTGGCCGGCAGCTACGAGCACGCCGGCATCGATGAGGACGAGACCGACGCGGCGCTCGCGCTGTTCATGCAGGCCTATGCCGGCAGCCATGCGCTGACCAGCGTCTACCCGGGCGTGCGCGAGTGCCTGGACTGGCTCGCCGCGCGGGACGTGGCGCTGGCGGTGATCACCAACAAGCCGGCCCAGTTCGTCGCGCCGCTGCTCGAAGAGAAGGGCCTGGGCGGCTACTTCGGCTGGCTGGTCGGCGGCGATACGCTGCCGCAGCAGAAGCCCGATCCCGCTGCGCTGTTCTGGGTGATGGAGAAAGCGGGCGCAACGCCGGCCGAGTCGCTGTTCGTTGGAGATTCGCGCAACGACGTCCGCGCCGCCGATGCTGCCGGCGTGCGCTGCGTAGGGCTGGCCTACGGCTACAACCACGGCCGGCCGATTGCCGAGGAGCGCCCCGCGCTGGTGCTGGATGACCTGCGCCTGCTGGTTGCTTCGGTTTCCGGGCTGCGCTAGTGTGGCCCGACTCCCGCTACCCCCGCCGAAGAGATCAGATCGTGGTGGTTACCCGCAAACAGTGGATGAAGGTCATCAAGGCCCTGGCCCGTTGGCGCTGGCGCGCCTGATCAGTCCCGACCGGCTCCGCGCCGGTGCGTTTGCGAACCTCTCTGTACGCCCCTCAACCACGAGGCTGATATGACCCGCGAAGAATTCCTGCGCCTGGCCGCCGAAGGCCACAACCGCATTCCGCTGTCGTTCGAGACGCTGGCCGATTTCGATACGCCGCTGTCGCTGTACCTCAAGCTCGCCGATGCGCCCAATTCCTACCTGCTCGAGTCGGTGCAGGGCGGGGAAAAGTGGGGGCGCTATTCGATCATCGGTCTGCCTTGCCGCACCGTATTGCGCGTGCATGATCACCACGTCCGCGTGACGGTCGATGGCGCCGAGACCGAAGCGCTCGAGGTCGAGGACCCGCTGGCCTTCGTCGAATCCTTCCAGCAGCGCTACCGCGTGGCGCCGGTCGCCGGCCTGCCGCGCTTCAACGGCGGTCTGGTGGGCTATTTCGGTTACGACAGCGTGCGCTACGTCGAGCGCAAGCTGGCACGGTGCCCGCATCCCGATCCGCTGGGCACGCCGGACATCCTGCTGATGGTCTCCGACGCGGTGGTGGTGTTCGACAATCTGGCCGGCAAGCTGCACTGCATCGTGCTGGTCGATCCGGCCGTCGAGGGCGCCTATGAGCAAGGGCTGGCGCATCTGGCGCAGCTGCGCGAGAAGCTGCGCCAGCCGATCGCGCCGCGCCTCGGACTGGATTTCGAGGCGTCCGCCGGGCGGGAGCCGAGCTTCCGCTCGAGCTTCAGTCGCGAGGATTTCGAGCAGGCCGTGCGCCGCATCAAGGACTACATCCTCGCCGGCGACTGCATGCAGGTGGTGATCTCGCAGCGCATGTCGATCCCGTTCGAGGCGGCGCCGATCGACCTGTATCGGGCGCTGCGCTGCTTCAATCCGACGCCGTACATGTACTTCTTCAACTTCGGCGACTTTCATGTGGTCGGCTCCTCGCCGGAGGTACTGGTGCGGGTCGAGGACGGCCTGGTCACCGTGCGCCCGATTGCCGGCACCCGCCCGCGCGGTGCCAGCGAGGAAGCCGATCTGGCGCTCGAGCAGGACCTGCTGTCGGACAGCAAGGAGCTGGCCGAGCACTTGATGCTGATCGATCTGGGACGCAACGATGTCGGCCGGGTGGCCGAGACCGGTTCGGTGAAGGTCACCGAGAAGATGGTCATCGAGCGTTATTCCAATGTCATGCACATCGTTTCCAACGTCACCGGTCAGCTCAAGGCGCGCCTGTCGGCCATGGATGCGCTGCGCGCGATCCTGCCCGCGGGCACGCTGTCCGGTGCGCCTAAGATCCGCGCGATGGAGATCATCGACGAGCTGGAACCGGTCAAGCGCGGCGTCTACGGCGGCGCCGTCGGTTACCTCGCCTGGAACGGCAACATGGATACCGCGATCGCCATCCGCACCGCGGTGATCAAGGACGGCGAACTGCATGTGCAGGCCGGCGCCGGCATCGTTGCCGACTCGCAGCCGGCGCTGGAGTGGGAAGAGACGCTGAACAAGCGCCGCGCCATGTTCCGCGCGGTGGCCCTCGCCGAACGCGACCAGCAGGAGAACTGATCATGCTGCTGATGCTGGATAACTACGATTCTTTTACCTACAACGTCGTGCAGTACCTCGGCGAGCTGGGCGCGGACGTCAAGGTGGTGCGCAACGACGAGCTGAGCGTGGCCGAAATCGAGGCGCTGCAGCCCGAGCGCATCGTCGTCTCTCCCGGTCCGTGCACGCCGAACGAAGCCGGTGTATCGCTGGAGCTGATTCGCCATTTCGCCGGCAAGCTGCCGATTCTCGGCGTCTGCCTCGGCCACCAGAGCATCGGCCAGGCGTTCGGTGGCGACGTGGTGCGCGCGCGCCAGGCCATGCACGGCAAGACCAGCCCGGTGTTCCATCGCGATCAGGGCGTGTTTGCCGGGCTGAACAATCCGCTCACCGTCACCCGTTACCACTCGCTGGTGGTCAAGCGCGAGACTCTGCCCGAGTGCCTGGAAATCAGCGCCTGGACCCAGCTGGAAGACGGCTCGGTCGACGAGATCATGGGCCTGCGCCACAAGACGCTGAATATCGAAGGGGTGCAGTTCCATCCCGAATCGATCCTGACCGAACAGGGCCATGAGCTGTTCGCCAACTTTCTGAAGCAGACCGGAGGCGTGCGCTGATGGATATCAAGGAAGCCCTCAACCGCATCGCCGGGCAGCTCGACCTCTCCACCGAGGAAATGAAGGCGGTGATGCGCCAGATCATGACCGGTCAGTGCACCGACGCGCAGATCGGCGCGTTCCTCATGGGCATGCGCATGAAGAGCGAGACCATCGACGAGATCGTCGGCGCCGTGCAAGTCATGCGCGAGCTGGCCGAGCCGGTGAGGTTCGAGGTCGACCGGTTGGTCGATACCTGCGGTACCGGTGGCGACGGCATGAACATCTTCAACGTCTCCACGGCTGCCGCCTTCGTCGTCGCCGCTGCTGGCGGCAAGGTGGCCAAACATGGCAATCGCGCCGTGTCGGGCAAGAGCGGCAGCGCCGATCTGCTGGAAGCGGCCGGCGTCTACCTCGACCTCACCCCCGAGCAGGTGGCGCGCAGTGTCGATACCGTGGGCGTCGGCTTCATGTTCGCGCCGGCCCATCACGGTGCGATGAAGTTCGCCGCCGGGCCGCGACGTGAACTGGGGCTGCGCACGCTGTTCAACATTCTGGGGCCGATGGCCAATCCGGCCGGCGTTCGTCATCAGGTACTCGGCGTGTTCAGCAAGGCGCTGTGCCGGCCGATGGCCGAGGTGCTGCAGCGTCTGGGCAGCAAGCATGTGCTGGTGGTGCATGCGCAGGACGGTCTGGACGAGATCAGCCTGGCCGCGCCGACCCACATCGCCGAGCTGAAGGACGGCGAAATCCGCGAGTACGCCGTGCAGCCGGAGGACTTCGGCATCAAGAGCCAGAGTCTGATCGGTCTGAACGTCGAAGATGCGCAGGGCTCGCTGGCGCTGATCCGCGATGCGCTCGGGCGGCGCAAGACCGAGAACGGGCAGAAGGCCGCCGACATTATCGTGCTCAACGCCGGTGCAGCGCTGTACGCCGCCGATCAGGCCTGGACCCTGAAGCAGGGTGTCGAGCTGGCCCACGATGCGCTGAGTACCGGCATCGCCCGGGACAAGTTCGAGGAGCTGGTGTCCTTCACCGCCGTATTCAAGCAGGAGAACCAGAAATGAGCGTGCCGACCGTGCTGGAGAAGATCATCGCGCGCAAGTACGAGGAAGTCGCCGAGCGCCGTTCGCGGGTCGGTCTGGACGAACTCGAGCGCCTGGCTGCCGCGGCTGACCCGGTACGTGGCTTCGCCGCGGCCGTGCAGCGGCGGGTCAAGGCCAAGGAAGCGGCGGTGATCGCGGAGGTGAAGAAGGCATCGCCGAGCAAAGGCGTGCTGCGCGAAAACTTCGACCCCGCCGAGATCGCGCGCAGCTACGAAGCGGGTGGCGCGGCCTGCCTGTCGGTGTTGACCGACGTTGATTTCTTCCAGGGTGCCGATGCCTACCTGCAGCAGGCACGTGCGGCCTGCAGCCTGCCGGTGATCCGCAAGGACTTCATGGTCGATCCCTACCAGGTGGTCGAGGCCCGCGCGCTGGGTGCCGACTGCATCCTGCTGATCGTCGCTGCGCTGGAGGATGCGCGCATGGCCGAGCTGGCGGCCGTGGCCGCGCAGCACGGGCTGGATGTGCTGGTGGAGGTGCACGACGGCGATGAGCTTGAGCGTGCGCTGAAACTGGAAACGCCGCTGCTGGGAATCAACAACCGCAACCTGCACACGTTCGAGGTCAATCTCGAGACGACGCTGGACTTGCTGCCGCGCGTGCCGCAGGACCGTGTGGTGGTGACCGAGAGCGGCATCCTCAACCGTGCCGACGTCGAGCTGATGGAGATCAATCAGGTCTATGCGTTTCTGGTGGGCGAGGCGTTCATGCGTGCCGAGCAGCCGGGCGCCGAGCTGCAGCGGTTGTTCTTCCCCGGTCGCCGTGCGCGGATCGCGGGTGGCGCGCCGGAGTGATGCGCCGCTGAAAAAAAAAGCCGGGGCATCGGTGATGCCTCGGCCTTCGTTCTTCCGGTGCCGCTGCAGGTTCAGCGCGTTCCGAATACCACCATTGTCTTGCCTTTGACGTAGACCAGTCCCTGCGATTCCAGGCTTTTCAGCACGCGGCCGACCATCTCGCGCGAGCAACCGACGATGCGGCCGATTTCCTGGCGGGTGATCTTGATCTGCATGCCGTCGGGATGAGTCATCGCGTCGGGCTGCTTGCACAGGTCGAGCAGCGTGCGGGCGACGCGGCCGGTAACGTCGAGAAATGCCAGGTCGCCGACCTTGCGGGTGGTGTTGCGCAGGCGATCAGCCATCTGGCTGCCCAGCGCGTAGAGAATTTCGGGGTCCTGCTGCGTCAGTTCGCGGAACTTGGCGTAACTGAGTTCGGCGACTTCGCACTCGGTCTTGGCGCGGACCCAGGCGCTGCGTTCTTTCTCGCTGCCTTCCTTTTCGAACAGACCCATCTCGCCGAAGAAGTCGCCGGCATTGAGGTAGGCGATGATCATCTCGCGGCCGTCATCGTCCTCGATCAGAATGGTCACCGAACCCTTGACGATAAAGAAAAGCGATTCGCAGCGATCACCGGCGTAAATGATGGTGCTCTTGGCGGTATATCGACGTCGGTGACAGTGGGCCAGCAGTTTGTCGATGTTCTTGATCTTTGGCGTAAGTGTGATAGCTACCATGCTCTAGGTCCCGGAAAATACTTGGAATGAGGCTGGTTCTTGTTATGTGTGACGAACAGTCGTTGATAAGCTGAGGCCCAGCTTATCAGACGAAATTTAACCAACCGAAGTTGCGACAGAGTTACGCAGTCGGTCAACGCGCCTTTGGTCGGGGGTGCAGTCCTCAGCACTCGAACCGTGCATGTTAAGCTATCTGGCAATTTTTTCTGGGAGTTAGTGAATGAAAGCGCGCATTCAATGGGCGGGCGAGGCCATGTTTCTCGGCGAATCCGGCAGCGGCCATGTGGTCGTGATGGACGGCCCGCCGGAGAGCGGCGGGCGCAACCTCGGTGTGCGTCCGATGGAGATGCTGTTGCTCGGCTTGGGCGGCTGCAGCAACTTCGATGTCGTCAGCATTCTCCGCAAATCACGGCAAGCGGTGGAAAGCTGCGAGGCCTTTCTCGAAGCCGAGCGTGCAGCCGAAGATCCCAAGGTATTCACCAAGATTCATCTGCGTTTCGTGGTCAAGGGCCGCGGCCTGAAAGAAGCGCAGGTCAAACGAGCGGTCGAACTTTCCGCCGAGAAATACTGCTCGGCATCGATCATGCTGGGCCGCGCAGGCGTCGAGATCAGCCACGACTACGAGATTGTCGAACTGGGCTGAGTTTCTCCGCGCATACCTCCAAGTCGAGAGACTTGCTTAATAAGAAAAGGACGCTCCAGGCGTCCTTTTCTTATTACAGCATCCGGCGGGCTAGATGCGGTAGGTGGTCTTCGTCATCACCTTGGCCATCATGCTCATGCCGAACTTGATCGGTGCCGGAAAGCGCAGGCCACCGGCAGCAATCGCGTTGGTGGAGTGCTCGGCTTCGTCGACACGCATCTGTTCGAGGATGGCGCGGGATTTCTCGTCTTCGGCCGGAAGTTGTCCGAGGTGGTCGTCCAGGTGCTTGCAGACCTGATCTTCAGTGGCCGCAACGAAGCCCAGGCTGACCCGGTCGCTGATCAGTCCGGCCGAGGCGCCGATACTGAAGGAGAGGCCATAGAACAGCGGATTGAGCACGCTGGTGTGGCTGCCCAGTTGGCGAATGCGTTGCTCGCACCAGGCCAGGTGGTCGATTTCCTCGTCGGCCGCGCGTTCCATCGCCGCGCGCACCTGTGGCAGTCGCGCGGTGAGCGCCTGCCCCTGGTACAGCGCTTGCGCGCACACCTCACCGGTGTGGTTGATGCGCATCAGCCCGGCGACGTGGCGCGAGTCGCGCTCGTCCAGTTCGGCGTCCGGCTTGACCACGGCGGGCGAGGGCCGACCGGGTTGGCCGCTGAAGGGCAGCAATGTGCGCAGCGCCGCGTCAGCCTGCATCAGCAGGCGATCAGCGGGGGAGTAATGGCGATGGGTTGTCATGATGCCTCCGGATTGAAACGACGCGCGGATGGATTCGTGAACGCAGGGCGCCAATCAACCCGGCGGCCAGTGCATCTGGCGCTGTCCCAGCACGTGCATGTGAATGTGATAGACCGTCTGTCCGCCGAGGTCGTTGCAGTTCATCACCACACGAAAACCCTCGGCACAACCGCGTTGCTCGGCCAGACGCTGGGCGGTGAACAGGATGTGTCCGGCCAGGGCCTTGTCATCCTTCTCGCTGAGGTCATGCAGGGTCGGAATGTGTTTTTTCGGGATGACCAGGAAATGCACCGGCGCCTGCGGAGCAATATCTTCGAATGCTATGACTTGGTCGTCTTCGTAGAGCTTGCGTGCCGGGATATCCCCAGCCACGATCTTGCAGAACAGGCAATCCATGGCATTCCTCCAGGCGTTGAGCGGTTGGACAGTGTAACAGGCCGCTTCGAGGCTGATGAATCCCACCATAAGGAGATGGGGTGAAGAACGATATTCATGATCTGGGACTGGTGCTCGACTCACGCGTTCGGCTGATCGTGATCGAGTCGTGGGACGAGCTGCGTGTGCTGGAAACGCTGACAGGCCTGGCTGTGCGGCGGGGCTTGAGCCTTTACGTGTGGTCGATAACCGAGGGCGTGCGCCGCCTCGGTTTTGGCGGCGAACCGCAGGGCGAGGACAGCAACGCGCCGGAAACCGCGCTCCGGCTAGTCAAGCATGATCCCCAGCCGAATCTGTACGTGTTCTGCGATCTTCATCCGTTTCTCGACGAGCCTCGCGTGGTGCGCCTGCTCAAGGAGATTGCAATGGGGGCGACGCCGACACTGGTGCTGGTTTCGCACGCGCTGAAGCTGCCGGCGGAGCTGCAGCG
The DNA here is from genome assembly GCF_056336065.1 of Stutzerimonas sp. 21-1. Lineage (NCBI taxonomy): Bacteria > Pseudomonadati > Pseudomonadota > Gammaproteobacteria > Pseudomonadales > Pseudomonadaceae > Stutzerimonas > Stutzerimonas sp. 21-1. The sequence goes on from NZ_CM150500.1 coordinate 579,753, forward strand.
CCTGACCGCGCGCTTCAGCCTTGCATTGCCGAGCGAGGAAGAATTGCTGGCGATCGTCCGCGAGGAAGCCGCGCGCTGGAGCGAGCGCAATCGCGGTGCGCGGGTACGCACCGACAATCGGACCCTGCAGCAGGTGGTGAAGAATCTGCGTGGCATGAGCCATGCGGAGGCGCGCAGCCTGGCGCGCAATCTGATCTGTGACGATGGCGCCATCACCCAGGAAGACTTACCGGAACTCAACCGCGGCAAGTTCCAGCTGCTCGACCTGGACGGTGTGTTGAGCTTCGAACGCGAGACGGCGCGCTTCGCCGAGGTGGGCGGTTTGCGGCATTTCCGGCGCTGGTTGGGCGAGCGCCAGAGCGCGTTCCTCGCCGGTGCGGCGGCGGATATGCCGCGCGGGGTGATGCTCGTGGGCGTGCAGGGTGGCGGCAAGAGCCTGGCGGCGAAAGCGGTGGCCGGACTCTGGGGGCTGCCGTTGCTGCGCCTGGACTTCGCCTGCCTGTACAACAAGTACTTCGGCGAGACCGAGCGCAACCTGCGCGAGGCGCTGCGTCTGGCTGAGCAGATGGTGCCGTGCGTGCTGTGGATGGATGAAATCGAGAAGGGCCTGGCGACCGGCGAGATGGACGGTGGCGTCAGCCAACGAGTGCTGGGTACGTTGCTGACTTGGATGGCCGAACGCGCGGCACCGGTATTCATGGTCGCCACGGCCAATGCGATCGATCGGTTGCCGCCGGAGCTGCTGCGCAAGGGGCGCTTCGACGAGCTGTTTTTCGTCGATCTGCCGGATAGCGAGACGCGCGCGGACATCTTCCGTATCCACCTGACGCGTCGCGAGCTGGCCGAGGCGGATTTCGATCTGAACGTGCTGGCCGATGCCAGCGCGGGTTTCTCCGGCGCCGAGATCGAGCAGGTGGTAGTTAGTGCCGTGTATGCCGCGCAGGCTCGCCAACGGGCGGTCGACCTGCCGCTGCTGGTGGAAAGCATCCAGGCGACGTCACCGCTTTCGGTGGTGATGGCCGAGGATCTGGCGGCGCTGCGTGCCTGGGCGGACGGTCGCGCCGTACAGGCCGACTGAGCTGGCGCGTCAGCCGGCGCGGTGCAGATACTGCGTGGCGGCAGGCACGGTGATCGCGACCAATACTCCCCCGATCACCAGCAGCAGCCACAGCGCCGCCAGCGCCTTCACCGCCAGGCTGTTGGCTGGCTGCGGCGGGCCGTAGCGATTCGGCCCGCGCTTGCCGGGAATAACGATCATCAGTAGCGGCACGAAGACACCTATCACCGGCACCAGATTGAGCAGCAGAAGCCAGCCAGACATGCCGATGTCGTGCAGTCGCTGGACCCCGATCTGCACGTTAATCACCAGGGCGGCGATCGCCAGCAGTGCCATGAGCAACAACCCGACAGGTTTCGAGATCGCTGCCACGATGGCGGCTATGCCGAACAGACCGGCAACGGCCACCATTACCACCAGGGACCAAGCCAGATAGCGCAGTCGGCCGATGCGGCCCTGCACAGAGAACACGCGCAACTCGCCGTGGCTCTCCAGTGGCATCTCGAGCGTTGCCTGCGGCGGGGCGTACGGTGATTGGCTGTCAGCAGTGGCAGGTGGCGAAACGTCCTTCGCCCGCTGCGCCTGTCGGGCAAGAAATTTCGCGATGACGATTCCGCACGCCGAGCATTGTTCGTGCTGCGGTTGCGTATGCCCGCACTTGGGGCAGTTCATTTGCGGCTGATCTGCGGCTGGCTTGTCGGTCAGTTCCTGCAGTTGAAGCTGGAGCTGCTCAGGCTCCTTGTGCGCGTGGACGCCGGCGCGACGGAGGGCGGCCAGATAACGGTCGGCTTCGTCGCTGTGCAGATGGCGCTTGAGCGCGACTTCGCTCGCGCCGAAAAGTCGCTCGATCCGCGCGCGATCGGTCTTGAAAAGCTGTGCCAGATTGTTTTTCACGGCATCGGCGCTGGCGCCGGGTATCAGCTCGCCGCGGAAGAGAATCTTGTAATGGGCTTCGTTCATGTGGCATCCGTGTCACTGAAAAACAGATCTCGTCTTCGGCGACGCCTACGCATCGCCATCCGTGGCGCGTCAGAAGGGCTTTATCACCGCCAGGATAACGATCGCCAGCAGGAACAGCACCGGTACTTCGTTGAACCAGCGGTAGAACACATGCCCGCGGACATTTTCATCGCGGGCGAAACGCTTGAGCTGGGCGCCGCACATGTGGTGGTAGCCGATCAGCAAGAGGACCAGTGCGAGCTTCACGTGCAGCCAGCCACCGCCGGTGAACAGCGTCGGATTGAGCGCTGCCATCGCGATGCCGAACGCCAGGGTTGCCACCATCGAGGGCAGCATGATGCCGCGATAAAGTTTGCGCTCCATGACCTTGAAGCGTTCGCGGCTGGGCGCGTCGTCGCTCATGGCGTGGTAGACGAACAGACGCGGGAGGTAGAACAGACCGGCGAACCAGCACACGATGGAGATGAGGTGGAAGGCTTTAAGCCAGAGATAGAACATTCGCGGGCGTCTCCGAGTTCCGATGGCTGCCGATAGTATTGATTGTCGGACGATCCGTCACCCTGATGGTTGGCCGACAACCAAAGCAGCTTTATCATCCTTTACTTTTACGACGTTCATTGCGAGGCAGACATGATCAAGGTCGGTATCGTCGGCGGCACGGGCTACACCGGGGTGGAACTGCTGCGCCTGCTGGCCCAGCACCCGCAAGCCGAGGTGGTGGTGATCACCTCGCGCTCGGAAGACGGTGTCAAGGTTACCGACCTGTATCCCAATCTGCGCGGCCACTATGACGGGCTCGCGTTCAGCGTACCGGATGTGGCCAAGCTGGGCGCCTGCGATGTGGTCTTCTTCGCGACACCGCACGGAGTGGCGCATGCACTGGCCGAAGAGCTGCTCGACGCTGGAACGCGGGTAATCGATCTATCGGCGGATTTCCGCCTGCAGGATGCCGAAGAGTGGTCCAGATGGTACGGCCAGCCGCATGGTGCACCGCACCTGTTGGGCGAGGCGGTCTATGGTCTGCCTGAGGTCAATCGCGAGCAGATTCGCGGCGCGCGGTTGATCGCCGTAGCGGGTTGTTATCCCACCGCCACTCAGCTCGGCTTTCTACCGCTCTTGGAGAACGGTCTGGTCGACAACGGCCGGCTGATCGCCGATTGCAAGTCCGGCGTCAGCGGTGCGGGGCGTGCGGCGAAGATTGGCTCACTGTTCACCGAGGCCGGCGAAAGCATGATGGCCTATGCGGTCAAGGGGCATCGCCATCTGCCGGAAATCAGTCAAGGGCTGCGCCGCGCGGCTGGCGGCGAGGTGGGGCTGACCTTCGTTCCCCACTTGACTCCGATGATTCGCGGCATCCATGCCACGCTCTATGCAAGCTTGATCGACACCTCGGTAGACGTGCAGGCACTGTACGAAAAGCGCTACGCCGACGAGCCCTTCGTCGATGTGATGCCGGCGGGCAGCCATCCGGAGACACGCAGCGTGCGTGGTGCGAACATGTGCCGTATCGCGGTGCATCGCCCGCAAGGTGGTGATCTGGTGGTGGTACTTTCGGTTATCGATAATCTGGTGAAGGGCGCATCGGGTCAGGCGATCCAGAACATGAACATCATTTTCGGCATGGATGAGCGTCTGGGGCTGAACAACGTCGCCTTGCTGCCTTAAAGGCCGAAAACCGAGCGGCTTTCCTGAGCGGCCAATAGTTGACCAATTTGGTAGGGCAAGCGGATAATGCTTCGCCATAGCAGTAGGCGTTCTAGCGCCGGGAGAACTCAATGAGTGTCGAATCCTTCACACCCACCGCGATCCAGTTCAGCCAGGGTGCCGCGAGTAAGGTGAAGACCCTGGTCGAAGAAGAGGGCAATCCGCGGCTGAAGCTGCGCGTATTCGTCACGGGTGGCGGTTGCTCGGGCTTCCAGTATGGTTTCACGTTCGATGAGGACGTGGCGGACGATGACACGATCATCGAGCGCGAAGGGGTTAGTCTGGTCGTGGATCCGATGAGCTATCAGTATCTGGCTGGAGCGGAAGTCGATTACCAGGAGGGGCTGGAAGGGTCCCGCTTCGTGATCACGAACCCGAATGCCACGACGACCTGTGGCTGCGGTCAGTCGTTCTCGATCTGAAGTCACCCTGCTTGCGATAAACGCCGCGCTTTGCGCGGCGTTTTCGTTTATGGAGGTTGCCGCTTAGGCCGGATAGATCGCGCCGAGGATTCGCGGGCCTCTTGCGCCGGTCACGCTGGGGCGGTTGGCCGGAATGTTTTCCAGACAGCAGTGTGCCAGCCACGCGAAGGCCGCGGCTTCCACCCAGTCGGGAGCGATGCCGAACGCATCGGTGGTGCAGACGTGACGATTGGGCTGCAGAGCCTGCAGTCGCCGCATCAGCGCAGTGTTGTGGGCGCCGCCGCCGCAAACGAGCAGCTCCTCAGTGTCGGGCTGCGCGCGCTCCAGCGCCTCGCTGATGCTGCGTGCCGTCAGTTCCAGCAGCGTCGCCTGAACATCTTCTGCCAGCAACGCCCTGCCGGACAGATGGTGTTCCAGCCAAGGCAGGTTGAACAATTCACGTCCGGTGCTTTTGGGGCCTTGCCGAGCAAAAAACTCGTCATCCAGCATTGCTCGCAACAAGTTGGCATCGACGTTGCCGCTTTCTGCCCAGGCGCCGTCTCGATCGAATGACTGGCCGCGTTGCACCTGGATCCAGGTATCCAGCAGAACATTGCCTGGCCCACAATCGAAGCCGCGAACCGGCTCGCCGGGGCTGAGCAGGCTGAGATTACTGAAGCCGCCGACGTTGAGAACCGCCCGCACCCTGTCGGCCGTCTGGAACGCCGCTTCGTGAAATGCCGGCACTAAAGGGGCGCCTTGTCCGCCAGCGGCGACATCACGACGACGAAAATCGCCGACAACGGTGATGCCGCTGAGCTCGGCGAGCAGGGCCGGATTGCCGATCTGAATGCTGAAGCCTCGCTGCGGCTCGTGGCGCACGGTTTGTCCGTGGCTACCGATCGCGCGGATCGCTTCGGGCTTGAGTTGGGTTTGCTCGAGCAGTTCGCGGATGACGGACGCGGCCAGCGTCACCCACTGCTGCTCGATTAGTGCTGCGCGGGCCAGCTCATCGGCCCCGGAAGTGCAGAGCGCCAGAATCTCACGGCGTAGATCATCCGGTAATGGACGAAAGCGGCTGGCCAGAAGCCTGGTCTGAGTGGTCTGCTCGACGAGGGCGACGTCCAGTCCGTCCAGACTGGTGCCGGACATGACGCCGAGATACAGCGCCATGCTTATTGCTTGTTGAGAGCCAGCATGGTCGCGCGCTCGTCGTCCATGCGAGCCATGAGCGGCTGGCTGAGCGCCATGAAGCGCTGTTTCTCGTTCTTTGCAATCGGATCGGCCATCGGCAGCTTCAGCCCTAGCGGGTCGACATGCGCTCCGTCCACCTGGAACTCATAGTGCAGGTGCGGTCCGGTAGATAGGCCGGTCGTTCCGATATAGCCGATGATTTGACCCTGCTTGACCGTGGAGCCGTTCCTCACACCTTTGGCAAAACCTTGCATGTGCGCGTAAAGGGTCCGATAACGCTGCCCGTGCTGGATGACCACGGTATTGCCGTAACCGCCCTTGCGCCCGGCAAGCAGCACCTTGCCGTCGCCAGCGCTCTTGATTGGCGTGCCGTGCGGAGCGGCATAGTCGACACCTTTATGAGCACGAATCTTGTTCAGGATCGGATGCTTGCGACCATTGGAGAAGCGGGAGCTGATGCGGGCAAAGTCTACCGGGGTGCGAATGAACGCCTTGCGCATGCTGTTGCCGTCGGCGTTGTAATAACTGGTCGTGCCGCTCTTGCTGGTGTAACGCACGGCGGTGTAGGTCTTGCCGCGGTTGACGAACCGTGCAGCCAGAATGTTGCCGGTACCAACGCGCTTGCCATCAATGATCTTCTCTTCGTAGATCAGTTCGAAGGAATCGCCCTTGTGGATGTCCAGCGCGAAGTCGATGTCATAACCGAATACGTTTGCCAGATCCATCGTCAGGTTGTGGCTCAGGCCGGCCTGACGTGCCGCAACGAACAGGCTGCTGTTGATCTCACCATGAGCGTATACGGCTTTCAGTTCCGGCTTGATTTCTTCTTTCTTGAACGTATAGCCGCTATCGGTTCTTTCGAGGTGCAGGGTTTCAAGCGCGCTGATCCTGCTCTGCAGGCTGGCGAGCTCGCCCTGTTCGGTCAGCTGGAATTCGAATACTTGCCCTACCTTCAATCGGCTCAGCTGTTTAGCGTCCTTACTGCTAGCCAGCACGCTGTGGACGGTGCTGGACGGAAGACCGGCTTTGGCGAACAGCGTGGAAAGGGTGTCGCCGTTGGCCGCCACGAGCTTCTTGCTGCGCGGGTCTTCTTGCGGGGACGCCGGTTGCTCAGCTACTTCGTTGGAGCTCTGTTCGATGGACGCAAAAGGCGAATCGGATTCGGGGGCGGTGGCGTCTTTGGAGGCATCCGGAGCTACTGCCTGCTCGGTGGCGTAATCCAGGCGAAGATCAATAAGGCTTTTCTTCGCTTCTACTTCGCGAGAAGGAAAGACAAGCAGTGCCAGGCTGAGCAGCGCGGCTACACCGCTGGCCGCCAACAGGTGGCTCTTCGGGTAGAGGGGGGCTTTTTGATTGGTCATCAGGTATCTGGCATGTTTTTGCACAGGAAATAACTGTCTAAAATATAAGCAAAGTCCGCGTGAGGCAACCCTTGAGTGCTTCCCGCTCGTCGAGCGGCGGCGTGCTTCACGCTTGTATTTTTCACATGATCTTGTAAGGCTTGCGCCCCTTAATTTGCAGATGCGGAGCCTGTCATGAGGTCGGTTGAGGAGCAGTTGTCGGTCATCAAGCGGGGCGCTGACGAAGTGCTCGTCGAATCGGAGCTGGTCGCCAAGCTACGGCGCGGGCAGCCCCTGCGCGTCAAGGCGGGATTCGATCCGACTGCTCCTGATCTGCACTTGGGACACACCGTGCTGATCAACAAGATGCGCCAGTTACAGGACCTGGGGCACCAGGTGATTTTCCTCATCGGCGACTTCACCGGAATGATTGGCGATCCGAGCGGCAAGAGCGCAACAAGGCCGCCACTGACTCGTGATCAAGTGTTGGAGAACGCCGAGACGTACAAGGCGCAGGTATTCAAGATCCTAGATCCAGCGAAGACCGAGGTTGCCTTCAATTCGTCCTGGATGGATCAGCTGAAGCCGTCGGACATGATCAGGCTTGCCTCGCAATATACGGTGGCCCGCATGCTGGAGCGCGATGATTTCAGCAAGCGTTATGCCACGAATCAGCCGATAGCGATTCATGAGTTCCTTTACCCGCTCGTTCAGGGCTACGACTCCGTCGCCTTGAAGGCCGATATCGAATTGGGTGGGACCGATCAGAAATTCAATCTGCTTATGGGGCGCGAGTTGCAGCGAGCCTATGGGCAGGAATCGCAATGCGTGGTCACGATGCCGTTGCTTGAGGGGCTGGATGGCGTCAAGAAGATGTCCAAGTCGCTCGGTAATTACGTCGGGATTCAGGAGTCGCCGGGGGTGATGTACAGCAAGCTCGTATCGATTCCTGACGCGCTGATGTGGCGTTATTTCGAATTGCTGAGCTTTCGTACCGTTGAAGAGGTCGGTGCATTTCGCGCCGACGTCGAGCGCGGGGCGAATCCTCGGGATATCAAGATCAAGCTCGCGGAGGAGATCGTTGCACGATTC
>NZ_CM150500.1:590000-1405000 GCF_056336065.1 Stutzerimonas sp. 21-1
ATAAGGGTGAGGTCGGCAGTTCGAATCTGCCCAGACCCACCAATGTTATGGGGCGTAGGCTTCAAGACATTGGGGCCATAGCTCAGCTGGGAGAGCGCCTGCTTTGCACGCAGGAGGTCAGGAGTTCGATCCTCCTTGGCTCCACCACCACTCGTTAGAGTTCAGAAATGAACATTTGCAGGTTTGCTGTGAAATGTTGATTTCTGGTCTTTACCAGAATCGTTCTTTAAAAATTTGGGTATGTGATAGAAGTGACTGTTCGATCATTTTCACTGATGATCGGATAGCTCAAGGTAAAATTTGCGAATTCAAGCGCGAATTTTCGGCGAATGTCGTCTTCACGTTATAGACAGTAACCAGATTGCTTGGGGTTATATGGTCAAGTGAAGAAGCGCATACGGTGGATGCCTTGGCAGTCAGAGGCGATGAAAGACGTGGTAGCCTGCGAAAAGCTTCGGGGAGTCGGCAAACAGACTGTGATCCGGAGATATCTGAATGGGGAAACCCACTGAGCACAAGCTCAGTATCTTGCACTGAATACATAGGTGTAAGAGGCGAACCAGGGGAACTGAAACATCTAAGTACCCTGAGGAAAAGAAATCAACCGAGATTCCCTTAGTAGTGGCGAGCGAACGGGGATTAGCCCTTAAGTTGATTTGAGATTAGCGGAACGCTCTGGAAAGTGCGGCCATAGTGGGTGATAGCCCTGTACGCGAAAATCTCTTTTCAATGAAATCGAGTAGGACGGAGCACGAGAAACTTTGTCTGAATATGGGGGGACCATCCTCCAAGGCTAAATACTACTGACTGACCGATAGTGAACCAGTACCGTGAGGGAAAGGCGAAAAGAACCCCGGAGAGGGGAGTGAAATAGAACCTGAAACCGTATGCGTACAAGCAGTGGGAGCCTACTTTGTTAGGTGACTGCGTACCTTTTGTATAATGGGTCAGCGACTTATATTCAGTGGCGAGCTTAACCGAATAGGGGAGGCGTAGCGAAAGCGAGTCTTAATAGGGCGTTTAGTCGCTGGGTATAGACCCGAAACCGGGCGATCTATCCATGGGCAGGTTGAAGGTTAGGTAACACTGACTGGAGGACCGAACCGACTACCGTTGAAAAGTTAGCGGATGACCTGTGGATCGGAGTGAAAGGCTAATCAAGCTCGGAGATAGCTGGTTCTCCTCGAAAGCTATTTAGGTAGCGCCTCGTGTATCACTGCTGGGGGTAGAGCACTGTTTCGGCTAGGGGGTCATCCCGACTTACCAAACCGATGCAAACTCCGAATACCGGCAAGTGTCAGCACGGGAGACACACGGCGGGTGCTAACGTCCGTCGTGAAAAGGGAAACAACCCAGACCGTCAGCTAAGGTCCCAAAGTCATGGTTAAGTGGGAAACGATGTGGGAAGGCTTAGACAGCTAGGAGGTTGGCTTAGAAGCAGCCATCCTTTAAAGAAAGCGTAATAGCTCACTAGTCGAGTCGGCCTGCGCGGAAGATGTAACGGGGCTCAAACCATGCACCGAAGCTACGGGTTCAACGTAAGTTGAGCGGTAGAGGAGCGTTCTGTAAGCCTGTGAAGGTGAGTTGAGAAGCTTGCTGGAGGTATCAGAAGTGCGAATGCTGACATGAGTAACGACAATGCGAGTGAAAAACTCGCACGCCGAAAGACCAAGGGTTCCTGCGCAACGTTAATCGACGCAGGGTGAGTCGGTCCCTAAGGCGAGGCTGAAGAGCGTAGTCGATGGGAAACGGGTTAATATTCCCGTACTTCTAGTTACTGCGATGGGGGGACGGAGAAGGCTAGGCCAGCAAGGCGTTGGTTGTCCTTGTTTAAGGTGGTAGGCAGAGATCTTAGGTAAATCCGGGGTCTTAATGCCGAGAGCTGATGACGAGCTTTCTTTTAGAAAGCGAAGTGGTTGATGCCATGCTTCCAGGAAAAGCCTCTAAGCTTCAGGTAACTAGGAACCGTACCCCAAACCGACACAGGTGGTTGGGTAGAGAATACCAAGGCGCTTGAGAGAACTCGGGTGAAGGAACTAGGCAAAATGGCACCGTAACTTCGGGAGAAGGTGCGCCGGTGAGGGTGAATGATTTACTCAGTAAGCCCATGCCGGTCGAAGATACCAGGCCGCTGCGACTGTTTATTAAAAACACAGCACTCTGCAAACACGAAAGTGGACGTATAGGGTGTGACGCCTGCCCGGTGCCGGAAGGTTAATTGATGGGGTTAGCGCAAGCGAAGCTCTTGATCGAAGCCCCGGTAAACGGCGGCCGTAACTATAACGGTCCTAAGGTAGCGAAATTCCTTGTCGGGTAAGTTCCGACCTGCACGAATGGCGTAACGATGGCGGCGCTGTCTCCACCCGAGACTCAGTGAAATTGAAATCGCTGTGAAGATGCAGTGTATCCGCGGCTAGACGGAAAGACCCCGTGAACCTTTACTATAGCTTTGCACTGGACTTTGAATTTGCTTGTGTAGGATAGGTGGGAGGCTTTGAAGCGTGGACGCCAGTTCGCGTGGAGCCAACCTTGAAATACCACCCTGGCAACTTTGAGGTTCTAACTCTGGTCCGTTATCCGGATCGAGGACAGTGTATGGTGGGTAGTTTGACTGGGGCGGTCTCCTCCTAAAGAGTAACGGAGGAGTACGAAGGTGCGCTCAGACCGGTCGGAAATCGGTCGTAGAGTATAAAGGCAAAAGCGCGCTTGACTGCGAGACAGACACGTCGAGCAGGTACGAAAGTAGGTCTTAGTGATCCGGTGGTTCTGTATGGAAGGGCCATCGCTCAACGGATAAAAGGTACTCCGGGGATAACAGGCTGATACCGCCCAAGAGTTCATATCGACGGCGGTGTTTGGCACCTCGATGTCGGCTCATCACATCCTGGGGCTGAAGCCGGTCCCAAGGGTATGGCTGTTCGCCATTTAAAGTGGTACGCGAGCTGGGTTTAGAACGTCGTGAGACAGTTCGGTCCCTATCTGCCGTGGACGTTTGAGATTTGAGAGGGGCTGCTCCTAGTACGAGAGGACCGGAGTGGACGAACCTCTGGTGTTCCGGTTGTCACGCCAGTGGCATTGCCGGGTAGCTATGTTCGGAAGAGATAACCGCTGAAAGCATCTAAGCGGGAAACTCGCCTCAAGATGAGATCTCACTGGAGCCTTGAGCTCCCTGAAGGGCCGTCGAAGACTACGACGTTGATAGGCTGGGTGTGTAAGCGTTGTGAGGCGTTGAGCTAACCAGTACTAATTGCCCGTGAGGCTTGACCATATAACACCCAAACAATTTGGCTGTTAGACGGTAAGTCGACAAACAAACCGAAAATTTGCAAGAATTCGCGTTACCAAGATCACATACCCAATTCGCTGCAGCGGCTAAAACCGAAGCAGCAACCGAATTGCTTGACGATCATAGAGCGTTGGAACCACCTGATCCCATCCCGAACTCAGTAGTGAAACGACGCATCGCCGATGGTAGTGTGGGGTCTCCCCATGTGAGAGTAGGTCATCGTCAAGCTTCTATACCAAACCCCCGATCTGCTTATGCGGATCGGGGGTTTGTCTTTGCGCCTCGAAAAGCAGGTTAGGCGATTTAGTGATCACTGGATATGATGCCGCTCTGTTGCGAGGGCTGGAAATGAATAAACTGCTGCAGTTACTGGGGGACGGCCGCTTCCATTCGGGGCAAGAGCTAGGGGATGCCTTGGGCGTCAGTCGCGGCTCTGTTTGGAAAAATATAGGACGGATCGAGGAGGAATACGGTATCGATCTGCACCGCGTTCGGGGGCGCGGTTATCGTTTGGCTGGGCCGCTGTCCTTGCTGGATGGATTTACGTTGCAGAACCATTTGCGGTCTGCGAAATGGTCGCTATTTCTATACCCCAGTGTGGATTCGACAAACGCTGAAGCCTTGCGTTTGTTATCTGCCGGCGCGCTGCCGCCATTTGTTGTTCTGGCGGAAGCTCAGAAAGCTGGTCGCGGCCGGCGCGGCCGGAAATGGATTAGTCCAGCCGCCCAAAATCTTTATTACAGCTTGGCCTACAGGATTACGGGGGGCTTTCAGCAGCTCTCAGGGTTGAGTCTGGTTGCGGGGTTGGCAGTTATGGTTTCGCTACGCAATCTCGGGGTGCGGCAAATCGGACTCAAATGGCCGAATGATGTTTATGCCGGGGGGAAGAAGCTGGCAGGCGTTTTGCTCGAGTTGTCTGGAGATCCTGCGGATGTCTGTCACGTGGTCATCGGCGTAGGTATCAATGTGAATATGGTTTCTACCAAAGAGCAGATCGATCAACCATGGACGTCACTTCGTGCAGAGCTTGGTCATTTAGTTGATCGGAATTCGGTTGTGGCCGGTCTTAGCGACACCTTGCATAATTATTTGCAGCGCCATACGGATTACGGCTTTGCTTCTATTCAAGAGGAATGGGAGTGCGAGCATATTTGGCAGGGGCGCGACTGTGTGTTAAGCACAGCCTCCCAGGAGGTGTATGGCCGGGTCGTTGGGATAGATGAAATGGGGGGCTTGCGGTTGGAAGTGGATGGGGTTGAAAAAAGCTTCAACAGCGGTGAGCTGAGCCTGAGGCTCGCCCCATGATTCTCGAGCTCGATTGTGGTAACAGTTTTATCAAGTGGCGCGCCCTGCAGGTTGAAACTAATGATTCTTTGTGGGGTGGGGTTGCTGCGTCAGTTTCCGAATTGCTGCTGGGCGTTTCTGCATGTTCAACGCAGCTCACCAGAGGACGCATGGTGAGTGTGCGAAATGACGCGGAAACCAAACGGCTGTGTAGCAGTCTTGAGAAGGTATTGGGGATATCGATCTCCTGCGCGCGGCCATCTAGGGAGCTAGGTGGCGTGGTTAATGGGTATGACGATTATGCGCGCCTTGGATTAGATCGCTGGCTGGCAATTGTGGCGGCCTACAACATAGATGCTCGCGCCGCTCTAGTACTCGATCTGGGAACAGCCGTGACGGCGGACCTTATAAGCGAGAGTGGGGTTCATCTTGGCGGGTACATCGCTCCAGGTATGCCGCTGTTACGTCATCAGCTACAGGCGCACACTCAGCGCGTTCGGTACGATAGCGTAGAGGCGGTGAGCGCCGCGCGAGAGCTTGTCCCCGGGCGCTCAACCGCGGAGGCGGTCGAGCGGGGGTGTCTATTGATGCTTCGGTCTTTCGTGAAGACTCAAATCGAGTATGCCAGATCGACTTTTGGGAATGACGTCTCTTTATTTGCGACTGGCGGGGATGCGGCTCTTATCACAGATATCCCAGCCGTGCGGCATATGCCTGATCTGGTGTTTCGTGGCTTAGCTGTTGCTTGTCCCTGATCTTCGCGAGGTGCGGATGCGCTGGTTGTTTTTGTTGCTGTTGACTTTGAATATCCTCTACTACGCATTTCAACTTCAGCAGTCGCCGCTGCAGGCCAAGCAGGTTGCTCCGTCGTTGTCGTATGGTAGTGAGGCCGGCTCCAAGATCGCATTGTTGAGCGAGTCGGATCGGCCTCTCAATAAACAACCACAAGTACTTCCGGGAAAAGATGCTACCTGCCTTTTCTTAGGGGGCTTTGATGATGAAGACACTGTTCGGGCGCTCGAGCAGCGCTTGCTGAGCTTGGATATCCGATCGAGCCTCCAGGTGGTGGAATCGACCGTCGGTGTCGATTATTGGGTTTATCTGCCGCCGCTGGCCTCTCGCCAGGCATCACTTAGGCAGCTGCGAGAATTACAGTCGCGCAATATCGATGCGTATATCATCAGTGTCGGCGATCTTAGTAATGGCATATCGCTAGGTATTTTTTCTCGCCAGGATTCAGCGGAGGGCGTGGTGAGTCGCCTGGGAGGCGCCGGCTACGCGGCGCTTGTCCGTGAGTTGCCGAGAGCGCATCGAACCCAATGGCTTCGTGTGGAGCCCGAGAGTCGTGTGCTCTTGAGTGAGGCCTTGCTCCAGACTCTGGTGGAGCAGATGCCTGCGATGAAGCATGAACAGATGTCTTGTGCAGGCGTTGCAAGCTCCGCGCTGTTTGAATAGAATGGCGCGCGCTTTGGGGGTGCAGTGTTGCGGTACTTCTGCAAGCGAGCTGTCAGAAAGCTAACCTCAAGATTTATATGAGAAATTGCTTGACAGTAGGGTGGCAAAAAATGAAAATGCCGCCTCACTTTGGAGGGGTTCCCGAGCGGCCAAAGGGATCAGACTGTAAATCTGACGTCATAGACTTCGAAGGTTCGAATCCTTCCCCCTCCACCAGATTCAAGCGTAAGCCTTGGCTTAAGCGGGTATAGTTTAGTGGTAGAACCTCAGCCTTCCAAGCTGATGATGCGGGTTCGATTCCCGCTACCCGCTCCAGGTTTGAAGTTTGCGCAATGTTTCGCTCATGTAGCTCAGCTGGTAGAGCACACCCTTGGTAAGGGTGAGGTCAGCGGTTCAAATCCGCTCATGAGCTCCAAATCGACAAAGGCAGATATGAGAATATCTGCCTTTGTTTTAATGGTGGCGTGACTAGCTCAATTCAACGATGGGAGACGGTCTCGATGGCTAAAGAAAAATTCGAACGTAACAAACCGCACGTCAACGTCGGCACCATTGGTCACGTTGACCATGGCAAGACCACTCTGACTGCTGCGCTGACCCGTGTGTGCTCCGAAGTGTTCGGTTCCGCTCGTGTCGACTTCGACAAGATCGACAGCGCGCCGGAAGAGAAGGCTCGCGGTATTACCATCAACACCTCTCACGTGGAGTACGATTCCAACATTCGTCACTACGCGCACGTTGATTGCCCAGGCCACGCCGACTATGTGAAGAACATGATCACCGGTGCTGCCCAGATGGATGGCGCGATCCTGGTTTGCTCGGCTGCTGACGGCCCCATGCCTCAGACCCGCGAGCACATCCTGCTGTCCCGTCAGGTTGGTGTTCCCTACATCGTCGTGTTCCTGAACAAGGCTGACATGGTTGATGATGCCGAGCTGCTGGAGCTGGTGGAAATGGAAGTGCGCGATCTGCTCAGCACTTACGATTTCCCGGGCGACGATACTCCGATCATCATTGGTTCCGCGCTGATGGCCCTGAACGGCCAGGACGACAACGAGATGGGCACCACTGCCGTCAAGAAGCTCGTCGAGACGCTGGATACCTATATCCCTGAGCCGGTTCGTGCCATCGATAAGCCGTTCCTGATGCCGATCGAAGACGTGTTCTCGATCTCCGGTCGCGGTACCGTTGTGACGGGTCGTGTCGAGCGTGGTATCGTCAAGATTCAGGAAGAAATCGAGATCGTCGGTCTGCGTCCGACCACCAAGACTACCTGTACTGGTGTTGAGATGTTCCGCAAGCTGCTTGACGAAGGTCGTGCTGGCGAGAACTGCGGCGTGCTGCTGCGTGGCACCAAGCGTGATGACGTCGAGCGTGGTCAGGTTCTGGCCAAGCCGGGCACCATCAAGCCGCACACCAAGTTCGAAGCCGAAGTGTACGTGCTGTCCAAAGAGGAAGGTGGTCGTCATACTCCGTTCTTCAAGGGCTACCGTCCGCAGTTCTACTTCCGTACCACTGACGTGACCGGTTCTTGCGAGCTGCCGGAAGGCGTCGAGATGGTGATGCCGGGCGACAACGTGAAAATGGTTGTTACCCTGATCAAGCCGATCGCCATGGAAGAAGGCCTGCGCTTCGCGATTCGCGAAGGTGGCCGTACCGTTGGTGCTGGCGTGGTCGCTAAGATCATCGAATAACGATTGATCTGTCTGTAGCAGGTCGGCATAATAGTCGGCCTGACTCTTTCTAGGCCAGTAGCTCAATTGGCAGAGCGGCGGTCTCCAAAACCGCAGGTTGGGGGTTCGATTCCCTCCTGGCCTGCCAAATTCGGTGTCGGATTTGGCAATCTTTTGCAAGGTTCTAGCAGATGAATATCAAAGCTGAAGCCAAAGACACGCGCTTCGATCTGGTGAAGTGGCTTGTTGTGGCTGCTTTGGTGGTGGTTGCCGTCGTTGGTAACCAATATTATTCCGCTGAGCCGATTCTTTATCGGGTGTTGGCATTGCTGGTCGTTGCTGTGATCGCGGGCTTGCTCGCGCTGCAGACGGTCAAGGGGCAGGCTTTCTTCGTTCTGTTGAAGGAGGCTCGTGTCGAAATTCGGAAGGTTGTTTGGCCGACTCGCCAAGAAACAACGCAGACCACTTTGATTGTGGTGGCGGTTGTTCTGGTTATGGCGTTGCTGTTGTGGGGTTTGGATTCCTTGCTCGGCTGGCTGGTTTCCATGATCGTAGGTTAAAGGATTTCTCGTGGCTAAGCGTTGGTATGTTGTGCATGCTTACTCGGGTTACGAGAAGCATGTGATGCGCTCTCTGATTGAGCGTGTGAAGCTTGCTGGCATGGAAGAGGACTTTGGCGAGATCCTGGTTCCGACCGAGGAAGTGGTCGAAATGCGAAACGGCCAGAAGCGCAAGAGTGAGCGCAAGTTCTTTCCGGGTTACGTGCTGGTTCAGATGGAGATGAACGAGGGTACTTGGCACTTGGTTAAGGACACTCCTCGGGTCATGGGCTTTATCGGTGGTACGGCTGATAAGCCGGCGCCCATCACCGACAAAGAGGCTGAGGCTATTCTGCGTCGGGTCGCCGATAGCGGTGACAAGCCGAAGCCGAAGACGCTGTTCGAGCCGGGCGAGGTCGTGCGTGTTGCGGACGGTCCTTTTGCTGATTTCAATGGCGTAGTCGAAGAAGTTAATTACGAAAAGAGCCGCATTCAAGTTGCTGTGCTCATTTTTGGTCGCTCTACTCCCGTAGAGCTGGAGTTCAGTCAGGTCGAGAAGGTCTAACTGAAAGAATCCCATACCCCGCAGCTGTCGGCTGCGGGGTTTTGTCGTCACTGGGATAAACAAGTCGCATGGGGGAGCCGCAAGGCGCTATCACCCGTAACGGAGTATTTATGGCTAAGAAAATTCAAGCTTATATCAAGCTTCAGGTAAAGGCCGGTCAGGCCAATCCGTCGCCGCCCGTAGGTCCTGCGCTGGGCCAGCATGGCGTGAACATTATGGAGTTCTGCAAGGCGTTCAACGCTCGTACCCAGGGCCAAGAGCCTGGTCTGCCGACTCCGGTGATCATCACTGTATACAGTGATCGCAGCTTTACGTTCGAAACCAAGAGCACTCCGGCTGCTGTCCTGCTGAAGAAGGCTGCTGGCGTGACTAGCGGCTCTGCGCGTCCTAACACTCAGAAGGTCGGTACCGTGACTCGTGCGCAGCTGGAAGAGATCGCGAAAACCAAGAACGCCGATCTGACCGCTGCTGATCTTGAAGCGGCCGTGCGTACCATCGCTGGCTCTGCCCGCAGCATGGGCCTGAATGTGGAGGGTGTGTAATGGCTAAGTTGACTAAGCGCCAGAAGGCCATTGCCGAGAAGATCGAGGCCGGCAAGCAGTACGCTTTCGAAGATGCTGCCAAGCTGTTGTCCGAACTGTCCGCGGTGAAATTCACCGAGTCCTTCGATATCGCCATCAACCTCGGTGTTGATCCGCGCAAATCCGATCAGGTCGTGCGCGGTGCTACCGTCCTGCCGAACGGCACTGGTAAGACCGTTCGCGTGGCTGTATTCACCCAAGGTCCCGGCGCTGAAGCTGCACTTGCTGCCGGTGCCGATCGCGTTGGTATGGACGAGCTTGCTGCCGAAATGAAAGGTGGCGATCTGAACTATGACGTCGTCATCGCTTCGCCCGATGCCATGCGCGTCGTTGGTCAGTTGGGTCAGGTGCTCGGTCCGCGTGGCCTGATGCCGAACCCGAAAGTCGGCACCGTTACTGCTGATGTCGCCACGGCGGTAAAAAATGCCAAGGCTGGTCAGGTGCGCTTCCGTACCGACAAGAACGGCATCATCCATACCTCCGTTGGCAAGGTTGGGTTTGAAGCTGGTCAGCTGAAGCAGAACGTCGAGGCGTTGCTCTCCGACCTGAAGCGTCTGAAGCCCTCTACTTCCAAAGGTATCTACGTCAAGCGCGTGACCCTGAGCACCACCATGGGTCCAGGTCTGGTCATCGATCAGGCTTCCCTCGAGGCGTGAGGCAATACGACCCTGCTGCGGTGGGGTCGGCAAGATTGGGGTCCCTGCCTGGCGGGGGCTATCCAAGACCGTAGGCGGCGTAAGCCTTAAACCGAAGGAGTGATCCTTCAGCCTACGCAGAGGTGCTCCCGATTCGTACCGAATCAGACACCAAAACCCGTCCGGTTTCGACCGGATGAACCGGTAACATCCAGGAGTAAACCCGTGGCAATCAAACTCGAAGACAAGAAGGCCATCGTCGCTGAAGTCAACGAGGCTGCCAATGCTGCCCTGTCCGCTGTCGTGGCTGATGCCCGTGGCGTGACCGTGGGGGCCATGACCGGACTCCGTAAAGAGGCCCGCGAAGCTGGCGTTTATGTGCGTGTCGTACGTAATACCCTGCTCAAGCGCGCTGTTGAAGGCACTCAGTTCGACGTGCTCAACGACGTGTTCAAAGGCCCGACCCTGATTGCATTCTCCAACGAACATCCGGGCGCTGCCGCTCGTATCTTCAAAGAGTTTGCCAAGGGTCAGGACAAGTTCGAGATCAAGGCCGCTGCGTTCGAGGGTCAGTTCCTCGCAGCCAATCAGATCGACGTACTGGCAACCCTGCCGACCTACGACGAAGCCATTTCGCAGCTGATGAGCGTGATCCAAGGCGCTACCAGCAAGCTGGCTCGTACTCTGGCGGCCGTTCGCGACCAGAAGGAAGCCGCCGCTGCCTAAGGCAAGCTGCGCTTTCGACTTCTTAATGAATTAGATGGCCGCAGGCCGTCACCTCAATACAGGAATTAGAGTCATGGCTCTGACCAACGAAGACATCATCAACGCCGTTTCCGAAATGTCCGTGATGCAGGTTGTTGAACTGATCAAGGCAATGGAAGAGAAGTTCGGCGTTACCGCTGCTGCCGCTACTGTTGCTGCTGCTGGCCCGGCTGCTGCCGCTGTTGAAGAGCAGACTGAGTTCACCATCGTCCTGGCCGAAGCTGGTGACAAGAAAGTGAACGTGATCAAGGCAGTTCGCGAGCTGACCGGCCTGGGTCTGAAAGAAGCCAAGGCTGTTGTTGACGGCGCCCCGGGCGTGGTCAAGGAAGGCGTTTCCAAAGAGGAAGCCGAAGCTGCCAAGAAGGCTCTGGAAGAAGCTGGCGCGAAAGTCGAGCTCAAGTAAGCGACGACCTTGCGTCTACAGCCGAAGCGCTCCGCGCAAGGCTGACGGCTGGTGGCTCTTGCCACCGGCCTTTTTCCGTTCTGAAAGACTGGCGATGAGCTGTCTTTCGCGGAAAGAGCCACCCCGCCGGGTGGGGCGAATCAAGGGTTCGCAAGATTTTCTGGCAGCTCCCGTCGGGAGAGGCCACAAGCAGGTGACCAAGCTGGGGAACGCTGATGGCTTACTCATACACTGAGAAAAAACGTATCCGCAAGGACTTTAGCAAGTTACCGCACGTGATGGACGTGCCGTATCTTTTGGCCATCCAGCTGGATTCGTATCGCGAATTCCTGCAGGCGGGAGCGACCAAAGATCAGTTCCGCGACATTGGCTTGCATGCAGCCTTCAAATCCGTTTTCCCGATTATCAGCTACTCCGGCAATGCAGCGCTGGAGTATGTCGGCTACCGCCTCGGCGAGCCGGCTTTCGACGTCAAGGAATGCGTGTTGCGCGGTGTGACCTTCGCGGTTCCGCTGCGGGTCAAGGTGCGCCTGATCATTTTCGACAAGGAGTCGTCGAACAAGGCCATCAAGGACATCAAGGAGCAGGAAGTCTACATGGGGGAAATCCCCCTGATGACCGAGAACGGTACCTTCATCATCAACGGTACCGAGCGCGTTATCGTTTCCCAGTTGCACCGCTCGCCGGGTGTGTTCTTCGATCACGACCGTGGCAAGACGCACAGCTCCGGCAAGCTGCTGTACTCCGCGCGGATCATTCCCTACCGCGGTTCCTGGCTGGACTTCGAGTTCGATCCGAAGGACGCCGTGTTCGTGCGTATCGACCGTCGCCGCAAGCTGCCGGCGTCCGTACTGCTGCGCGCGCTGAACTACAGCACCGAGGAAATCCTCGATGCGTTCTATGACACCAACGTTTTCCATGTGAAGGGCGAGACCCTGGCGCTCGAGCTGGTTCCGCAGCGTCTGCGCGGCGAGATCGCTGCCTTCGATATCAAGGATGAAAGCGGTAAGGTCATCGTCGAGCAGGGTCGTCGCATCACCGCGCGTCACATCAATCAGCTCGACAAGTCCGGCATCAAGGAACTCGAGATGCCGATGGACTATGTGCTGGGCCGTACGGTGGCCAAGGCCGTTGTGCATCCGGCCACCGGCGAGATCATCGCCGAGTGCAATACCGAGCTGACCGTCGATGTCATGGCGAAGATCGTCAAGGCTCAGGTGGTGCGTTTCGAAACGCTGTACACCAACGATATCGACTGTGGCCCGTTCATTTCCGACACGCTGAAGATCGACTCGACCACCAACCAGTTGGAAGCGCTGGTCGAGATCTACCGCATGATGCGTCCTGGCGAGCCGCCAACCAAGGATGCCGCCGAGACCCTGTTCAACAACCTGTTCTTCGCGTCCGAACGCTACGACCTGTCGGCAGTCGGTCGGATGAAGTTCAACCGTCGTATCGGTCGTACCGAGATCGAAGGTTCCGGCGTACTCAGTCGCGAAGATATCGTCGCGGTGCTCAAGACCCTGGTCGATATCCGTAACGGCAAGGGCATCGTCGATGACATCGACCACCTGGGTAACCGTCGCGTGCGTTGTGTCGGCGAAATGGCCGAGAACCAGTTCCGCGTCGGCCTGGTGCGCGTCGAGCGGGCGGTCAAGGAACGTCTGTCGATGGCCGAAAGCGAAGGCCTGATGCCGCAGGATCTGATCAACGCCAAGCCTGTCGCGGCGGCGGTGAAGGAGTTCTTCGGTTCCAGCCAGCTCTCGCAGTTCATGGACCAGAACAACCCGCTCTCGGAGATCACCCACAAGCGCCGCGTCTCCGCACTCGGCCCGGGCGGTCTGACCCGTGAGCGTGCCGGCTTCGAAGTGCGTGACGTGCACCCGACCCACTACGGTCGCGTTTGCCCGATCGAAACTCCTGAAGGTCCGAACATCGGTCTGATCAACTCGCTGGCCGCCTACGCCCGCACCAACCAGTACGGTTTCCTGGAAAGCCCGTACCGTGTGGTCAAGGAAGGCGAAGTCACCGACGAGATCGTGTTCCTCTCGGCCATCGAAGAGGCTGACCACGTAATCGCCCAGGCCAGCGCCAAGCTGGATGGCCGCAAGCTGGTCGACGAACTGGTTGCCGTGCGTCATTTGAACGAATTCACCGTCAAGGCGCCGGAAGACGTCACGCTGATGGACGTATCGCCCAAACAGGTGGTTTCCGTCGCTGCATCGCTGATCCCGTTCCTTGAGCACGACGACGCCAACCGCGCCCTCATGGGCTCCAACATGCAGCGTCAGGCCGTACCGACTCTGCGTTCGGATAAGCCGCTGGTAGGTACCGGGATGGAGCGCAACGTGGCGCGCGACTCCGGCGTCTGCGTGGTCGCCCGCCGTGGTGGCGTGATCGATTCGGTCGACGCCAGCCGTATTGTCGTGCGTGTGCATGATGCAGAAGTCGAGACCGGCGAAGCCGGTGTCGACATCTACAACCTGACCAAGTACACCCGCTCCAACCAGAACACCTGCATCAACCAGCGTCCGCTGGTCAGCAAGGGTGATGTGGTCGAGCGTGGCGACATCATGGCCGACGGTCCGTCTACCGACATGGGCGAGCTGGCTCTGGGGCAGAACATGCGCGTCGCGTTCATGCCCTGGAACGGCTACAACTTCGAGGACTCCATCCTCCTGTCGGAGCGTGTGGTTCAGGAAGACCGGTTTACCACCATCCATATCCAGGAACTGACCTGCGTATCGCGTGATACCAAGCTCGGCCCAGAGGAAATCACCGCGGATATTCCCAACGTGGGTGAGGCCGCGCTGAACAAGCTGGACGAGGCAGGCATCGTCTATGTCGGTGCCGAAGTCGGCCCGGGTGACATCCTGGTGGGCAAGGTCACGCCGAAAGGCGAGACCCAACTGACCCCGGAAGAGAAACTGCTGCGCGCGATCTTTGGTGAGAAGGCCAGCGATGTTAAGGACACCTCCCTTCGCGTGCCGACCGGCACCAAGGGCACTGTCATCGACGTGCAAGTGTTCATCCGTGACGGCGTGGAGCGCGACTCCCGTGCCCTGGCCATCGAGAAGATGCAGCTTGACGAGATCCGCAAGGACCTCAACGAGGAGTTCCGCATCGTCGAAGGTGCGACTTTCGAGCGGCTGCGTTCGGCCTTGGTCGGCGCGACTGCCGAAGGCGGAGCCGGCCTGAAGAAAGGCACCGTCATCACCGACGAAACACTGGATGGGCTCGAGCACGGTCAGTGGTTCAAGCTGCGCATGGCTGAAGACGCGCTGAACGAGCAGTTGGAGAAGGCGCAGGCCTACCTCTCCGATCGCCGTCAGCTGCTCGACGACAAGTTCGAAGACAAGAAACGCAAGCTGCAGCAGGGCGACGACCTGGCGCCGGGCGTGCTGAAGATCGTCAAGGTCTACCTAGCCATCAAGCGCCGCATCCAGCCGGGTGACAAGATGGCCGGTCGCCACGGTAACAAAGGTGTGGTCTCGGTGATCATGCCGGTCGAGGACATGCCGCATGACGCCAACGGTACTCCGGTCGACATCGTCCTCAACCCGCTGGGTGTGCCGTCGCGTATGAACGTCGGCCAGATCCTCGAAACTCACCTTGGCCTCGCGGCCAAGGGGCTGGGCGAGAAGATCAACCTGATGCTGGAAGAGCAGCGCAAGGTTGCCGAGCTGCGCAAGTTCCTGCACGAGATCTACAACGAGATCGGCGGTCGTCAGGAGAGCCTGGATGAGCTGAACGATCAGGAAGTCCTGGATCTGGCAAACAACCTGCGCAAGGGCGTGCCGATGGCCACCCCGGTGTTCGACGGTGCCAAGGAGCGCGAGATCAAGGCCATGCTCAAGCTGGCCGATCTGCCGGAAAGCGGCCAGATGCAGCTGTTCGACGGACGCACGGGTAACAAGTTCGAGCGCACCACGACCGTCGGCTACATGTACATGCTCAAGCTGAACCACCTGGTCGACGACAAGATGCACGCGCGTTCCACCGGTTCCTACAGCCTGGTTACCCAGCAGCCGCTGGGTGGTAAGGCGCAGTTCGGTGGTCAGCGATTCGGGGAGATGGAGGTCTGGGCGCTGGAAGCCTACGGCGCCGCGTACACCCTGCAGGAAATGCTCACGGTCAAGTCGGACGACGTGAACGGGCGGACCAAGATGTACAAGAACATCGTGGACGGCGATCACCGCATGGAGGCCGGCATGCCGGAATCCTTCAACGTGCTGATCAAAGAAATCCGCTCGCTCGGTATCGATATCGATCTGGAAACCGAATAACCACGCACCGCCTACGCGGCACCGGCGAGAGCCGGCTGCCGCAGGTCCGTGAGGAGGAAAGGCCTTGAAAGACTTGCTGAATCTGTTGAAAAACCAGGGTCAAATCGAAGAGTTCGATGCCATCAAGATTGCCCTGGCATCGCCCGAGATGATCCGTTCCTGGTCCTTCGGTGAAGTGAAGAAGCCGGAGACCATCAACTACCGTACCTTCAAGCCGGAGCGCGATGGCCTGTTCTGCGCCAAGATCTTCGGCCCGGTGAAGGACTACGAGTGCCTGTGCGGCAAGTACAAGCGCCTCAAGCATCGTGGCGTGATCTGCGAGAAGTGCGGCGTGGAAGTCGCGCTGGCCAAGGTGCGCCGCGAGCGCATGGCGCACATCGAACTGGCCTCGCCGGTTGCCCACATTTGGTTCCTGAAGTCGCTGCCGTCCCGTATCGGCCTGCTGCTGGACATGACCCTGCGTGATATCGAGCGCGTGCTCTATTTCGAGAGCTACGTGGTCATCGATCCGGGCATGACCACTCTGGAAAAAGGTCAGCTGCTGAACGACGAACAGTACTTCGAAGCCCTCGAAGAGTTCGGTGACGACTTCGATGCCCGCATGGGCGCTGAAGCCGTGCGCGAGCTGCTGCACGAAATCGACCTGGAGCACGAGATTGGCCGCCTGCGCGAGGAAATCCCGCAGACCAACTCGGAAACCAAGATCAAGAAGCTGTCCAAGCGCCTCAAGCTGATGGAAGCTTTCCATGGCTCGGGCAACCTGCCTGAGTGGATGGTGCTGACCGTGCTGCCGGTACTGCCGCCGGACCTGCGTCCGCTGGTTCCGCTGGATGGTGGCCGTTTCGCGACGTCGGATCTGAACGATCTGTATCGCCGTGTCATCAACCGTAACAACCGCCTCAAGCGCCTGCTCGATCTGTCCGCGCCGGACATCATCGTGCGCAACGAGAAGCGCATGCTGCAGGAAGCGGTCGACGCGCTGCTGGACAACGGCCGTCGCGGTCGTGCCATCACCGGTTCCAACAAGCGCCCGCTGAAATCCCTGGCCGACATGATCAAGGGCAAGCAGGGGCGTTTCCGTCAGAACCTGCTGGGCAAGCGCGTGGATTACTCTGGCCGTTCGGTGATCACTGTCGGTCCGACCCTGCGTCTGCATCAGTGCGGTCTGCCGAAGAAGATGGCGCTAGAGCTGTTCAAGCCGTTCATTTTCGGCAAGCTGGAAATGCGCGGCATGGCGACCACCATCAAGGCCGCCAAGAAGATGGTCGAGCGCGAGCTTCCCGAGGTTTGGGACGTGCTCGCCGAAGTCATCCGCGAACATCCCGTGCTGCTCAACCGTGCGCCGACGCTGCACCGTCTGGGTATCCAGGCGTTCGAACCGGTGCTGATCGAAGGCAAGGCGATCCAGCTGCACCCGCTGGTTTGTGCGGCGTATAACGCCGACTTCGACGGTGACCAGATGGCCGTGCACGTACCGCTGACGCTGGAAGCTCAGTTGGAAGCTCGCGCGCTGATGATGTCGACCAACAACATCCTTTCGCCGGCCAACGGTGAGCCGATCATCGTGCCGTCGCAGGACGTGGTTCTGGGTCTGTACTACATGACCCGCGAAGCCATCAATGCCAAGGGCGAAGGTCGCGTGTTCGCTGACTTGCAGGAAGTCGACCGCGTGTTCCGTGCCGGTGAAGCCTCGCTGCACGCACGGATCAAGGTGCGTATCCACGAGACCGTCAAGGAGCGCGATGGCAGCGTTGCCAACAATGTGCGCATCGTCGACACCACCGTGGGCCGTGCACTGCTGTTCCAGATCGTGCCGGCCGGCCTGTCGTTCGACGTGGTCAACCAGCCGATGAAGAAGAAGGCGATCTCCAAGCTGATCAACCTGTGCTATCGCACGGTAGGTCTGAAGGACACCGTTATCTTTGCCGACCAGCTGATGTACACCGGTTTCGCCTACTCGACGATTTCCGGCGTTTCCATTGGCGTGAACGACTTCGTCATCCCGGACGAGAAGGCGCGCATCATCGATGCCGCTACCGAGGAAGTGAAGGAGATCGAGAGCCAGTACGCCTCCGGCCTGGTAACCCAGGGCGAGAAGTACAACAAGGTGATCGACCTCTGGTCCAAGGCCAACGACGAAGTGTCCAAGGCGATGATGGCCAACCTCTCGAAAGAGAAGGTCATTGACCGCGAGGGCAAGGAAGTCGAGCAGGATTCCTTCAACTCGATGTACATGATGGCCGACTCCGGTGCGCGGGGCTCCGCGGCACAGATTCGCCAGCTTGCCGGTATGCGCGGCCTGATGGCCAAGCCGGACGGTTCCATCATCGAGACGCCGATCACCGCGAACTTCCGTGAAGGTCTGAACGTACTGCAGTACTTCATCTCGACCCACGGTGCCCGTAAGGGTCTGGCGGATACTGCACTGAAGACCGCCAACTCCGGTTACCTGACCCGTCGTCTGGTCGACGTCGCGCAGGATCTGGTGGTGACCGAGATCGACTGCGGTACCGAGCAAGGCCTGCACATGACGCCGCACATCGAGGGTGGCGACGTGGTCGAGCCGCTGGGTGAGCGCGTGCTCGGTCGAGTGATCGCACGTGACGTACTCAAGCCGGGTACCGAAGAGATTCTGGTGCCGGCCGGTACCCTGATTGATGAGCAGTGGGTCGATTTCATCGAGCTGAACAGCATCGATGAAGTGATCGTGCGTTCGCCGATCAGCTGTGAGACGCGTTATGGCATCTGCGCCAAGTGCTACGGTCGCGATCTGGCCCGCGGGCATCAGGTCAACATCGGCGAGGCGGTGGGTGTCATCGCCGCGCAGTCCATCGGTGAGCCGGGTACCCAGCTGACCATGCGTACGTTCCACATCGGTGGTGCGGCGAGCCGGACTTCGGCCGTCGACAACGTGCTGGTGAAGAACGGCGGTACTATCCGCCTGCACAACCTGAAGCATGTCGAGCGTACCGACGGTGCACTGGTGGCGGTTTCCCGCTCCGGCGAGCTGGCAGTGGCCGACGACTTCGGTCGCGAGCGCGAGCGCTACAAGCTGCCGTACGGCGCCGTCATCTCCATCAAGGAAGGTGACAAGGTCGATGCGGGCTCGGTAGTCGCCAAGTGGGATCCGCACACCCATCCGATCGTGACCGAAATGAAGGGTATCGTGACCTTCGTCGGCATGGAGGAGAACATCACCATCAAGCGTCAGACCGACGAACTCACCGGTCTGACCAACATTGAGGTGATGGATCCGAAGGACCGTCCGGCCGCTGGCAAGGATATCCGTCCGGCGGTCAAGCTGGTCGACGCGAATGGCAAGGACCTGCTGCTGCCGGGTACCGACGTTCCAGCGCAGTACTTCCTGCCGGCCAACGCCTTGGTCGGTGTGGCCGATGGCGCCGAAGTGAGTGTGGGCGACGTCATTGCACGTATCCCGCAGGAGACTTCCAAGACCCGCGACATCACCGGTGGTCTGCCGCGTGTGGCTGACCTGTTTGAAGCGCGTCGTCCGAAGGAGCCTTCGATCCTCGCGGAAATCAGCGGCACCATCAGCTTCGGCAAGGAGACCAAGGGCAAGCGTCGTCTGGTCATCACGCCGACCGATGGCAGCGATCCTTATGAGGAGTTGATTCCGAAGTGGCGTCACCTCAACGTCTTCGAAGGCGAACAGGTGAACAAGGGTGAGGTGATCTCCGACGGTCCGAGCAACCCGCACGATATCCTGCGCCTGCTGGGCGTCAGCGCGCTGGCCAAGTACATCGTCAACGAGATCCAGGACGTCTACCGCCTGCAGGGTGTGAAGATCAACGACAAGCACATCGAGACCATCCTGCGGCAGATGCTGCGCAAGGTCGAGATCACCGAGTCGGGCGATTCCAGTTTCATCAAGGGTGACCAGATGGAGCTGACTCAGGTGCTGGAAGAGAACGAGCGTCTGAGTGAAGAGGACAAATTCGTCGCCAAGTACGTGCGCGTCCTGCTGGGTATCACCAAGGCCTCGCTGTCGACCGAATCGTTCATCTCCGCAGCCTCCTTCCAGGAGACTACGCGGGTACTGACCGAGGCGGCCGTTACCGGCAAGCGCGATTACCTGCGCGGCCTGAAGGAAAACGTGGTCGTGGGTCGTCTGATCCCGGCCGGTACCGGTCTGGCCTATCACAGCGAGCGCAAGCGCAAGCGTGATGCCGACAAGCCGGTCCGCGTGAGTGCCGATGAGGTCGAAGCGGCGCTGACCGAGGCGCTGAACTCCAGCGGCAACTGAGTGCCAGGCCCCGACGCGAGTCGGGGGCTGCCTTGACGGTGTGCGAGAAGATCTTTAGACTCTCGTACCCCTAATTTGGCGGGGCTTTGCGCCCTGCCATTTTTCGTTTGTGTCGAAAGACAACAGTGGAGCTAGTAGATGGCAACTATCAACCAGCTGGTACGTCAGCCGCGTAAGCGCGTCGTCGAAAAGAGCGACGTCCCTGCGCTGCAAAACTGCCCGCAACGCCGTGGCGTGTGCACCCGTGTGTACACCACCACGCCGAAGAAACCGAACTCCGCACTGCGTAAAGTGTGCCGTGTTCGTCTGACCAATGGCTTCGAAGTCGCCTCGTACATCGGCGGTGAAGGCCATAACCTGCAAGAGCACAGCGTTGTGCTGATCCGTGGCGGTCGCGTCAAGGACCTTCCGGGTGTGCGTTACCACACCGTGCGCGGTTCGCTGGATACCTCGGGTGTCAAAGACCGTAAGCAGGGTCGTTCCAAGTACGGCGCCAAGCGTCCGAAGTAAGCATATTTCTATTTATTTGAGTCGATAAGAGTAAGGTCGGGCGTGCTCTGTCACCGTCCCGAGCTAACCTGAAGACCGTTTTGAGGGCTTATCAATGCCAAGACGTCGTGTAGCGGCCAAGCGCGAGATTCTGGACGATCCGAAGTACGGAAGTCTGATCCTGGCCAAGTTCATGAACCACGTGATGGAGAGCGGCAAAAAAGCTGTTGCCGAGCGTATCGTTTATGGTGCTCTGGACAAGGTCAAAGAGCGCAAGAATGGCGACCCCCTGGAAATCTTCGAAAAAGCACTCGACGCCATCGCTCCGCTGGTCGAAGTGAAGTCCCGCCGCGTAGGTGGTGCGACTTACCAGGTTCCGGTCGAGGTTCGTCCGTCCCGTCGCAACGCGCTGGCCATGCGCTGGCTGGTAGATGCCGCCCGCAAGCGTGGCGAAAAATCCATGGCGCTGCGTCTCGCTGGTGAATTGCTGGATGCGTTCGAAGGCAAAGGCGCTGCCGTGAAGAAGCGTGAAGACGTGCACCGTATGGCTGAGGCTAACAAGGCCTTCTCGCACTACCGCTTCTAATTTCAGCGAAAACAACTTTGCGAGGGCTTTATGGCTCGTACAACACCGATCAATCTCTACCGTAACATCGGTATTTGTGCGCACGTGGATGCGGGTAAAACCACTACCACCGAGCGCGTGCTGTTCTATACCGGTGTCAACCACAAAATGGGTGAGACCCATGACGGCGCCTCCACCACCGATTGGATGGTTCAGGAGCAGGAGCGTGGTATTACCATTACCTCGGCAGCTGTTACTGCGTTTTGGCAGGGCTCAGAGAAGCAGTACAAGAGCCATCGCGTAAACGTTATCGACACCCCCGGTCACGTGGACTTCACCATTGAAGTGGAGCGTTCGCTGCGCGTGCTTGACGGCGCCGTCGTGGTGTTCTGTGGTACTTCCGGTGTGGAGCCGCAGTCCGAAACCGTATGGCGTCAGGCCAACAAGTACGGTGTGCCGCGTATCGTCTACGTGAACAAGATGGACCGCCAGGGCGCAAACTTTATTCGTGTCGTCGAGCAGATCAAGAAGCGTCTGGGGCATACCCCGGTACCGCTGCAGCTGCAGATCGGTTCCGAGGAGAACTTCGTCGGGCAGGTCGACCTGCTCAAGATGAAGGCTATCTACTGGAACGAAGACGACAAGGGCATGACCTTCCGTGAGGAAGAGATCCCTGCGGAGCTGCAGGCTCAGGCTGAGGAATATCGCTCCAACCTGGTTGAGGCGGCTGCCGAAGCCAACGAAGAGCTGATGAACAAGTATCTGGAAGAGGGTGATCTGTCCCTCGAAGAGATCAAGGCTGGTCTGCGTCAGCGCACCATCGCCTGTGAGATCGTTCCGGCTGTTCTGGGTTCCTCGTTCAAGAACAAGGGCGTTCCCCTGGTTCTGGATGCGGTGATCGACTTCCTGCCAGCGCCGACCGACATTCCGCCGATTCAGGGTGTCAACCCGGATGACGAGGAAAAGACCGACGAGCGTGAGGCTTCCGATGATGCTCCGTTCTCGGCGCTTGCATTCAAGATCGCGACTGACCCGTTCGTCGGTACCCTGACGTTTGCTCGGGTGTATTCGGGCGTATTGAGTTCCGGTGACTCCGTCATCAACTCGGTGAAGGGTAAGAAAGAGCGCGTGGGTCGTATGGTGCAGATGCACGCCAACCAGCGCGAAGAGATCAAGGAAGTGCGTGCTGGTGATATCGCGGCGCTGATTGGCATGAAGGACGTCACCACGGGTGACACCCTGTGTGACATCGACAAGCCGATTATCCTCGAGCGTATGGACTTCCCGGAGCCGGTGATTCACGTTGCCGTCGAGCCGAAGACCAAGGCCGACCAGGAAAAGATGGGTGTTGCGCTGGGTCGTCTGGCTCAGGAAGATCCGTCCTTCCGTGTGCGGACTGATGAGGAAACCGGTCAGACCATCATCGGTGGTATGGGTGAATTGCACCTAGACATCATCGTTGACCGTATGCGTCGCGAGTTCAACGTCGAGGCCAACATCGGTAAGCCGCAGGTTGCCTATCGCGAGATGATTCGCAACAAGTGCGAGATCGAAGGCAAGTTCGTTCGTCAGTCCGGCGGTCGTGGCCAGTTCGGTCATTGCTGGATCCGCTTCGAACCCTCCGACGAAGGTCAGGAAGGTCTGGAGTTCAAGAACGAAGTCGTTGGTGGTGTGGTTCCGAAGGAATACATCCCGGCTATCCAGAAGGGCATCGAAGAGCAGATGAAGAACGGTGTTCTCGCCGGCTATCCGCTGCTCGGCCTGAAGGCGACCGTGTTCGATGGTTCCTACCACGATGTCGACTCCAACGAAATGGCGTTCAAGATCGCCGCTTCCATGGCGACCAAGCAGCTCTCTCAGAAGGGTGGCGCGGTACTGCTCGAGCCGATCATGAAGGTCGAGGTAGTGACTCCTGAAGACTACATGGGCGATGTGATGGGTGACCTGAACCGTCGTCGCGGTCTGATCCAGGGTATGGAAGATTCCGTATCGGGCAAGGTTATTCGTGCGGAAGTGCCGCTGGGCGAGATGTTCGGCTATGC
This sequence comes from Stutzerimonas sp. 21-1, assembly GCF_056336065.1. Lineage (NCBI taxonomy): Bacteria > Pseudomonadati > Pseudomonadota > Gammaproteobacteria > Pseudomonadales > Pseudomonadaceae > Stutzerimonas > Stutzerimonas sp. 21-1. The sequence continues at coordinate 612,833 of NZ_CM150500.1, forward strand.
AACTGACGTGCGTTCCATGTCCCAGGGGCGCGCGAGCTACTCCATGGAATTCTCCAAGTACTCCGAGGCTCCGTCGAACATCGTCGAAGCTATTGTCAAAAAACAAGGTTGATTCAGCCCTTTAAGTAAGAGGTTTACTGTCGTGGCTAAGGAAAAATTCGAACGTAACAAACCGCACGTCAACGTCGGCACCATTGGTCACGTTGACCATGGCAAGACCACTCTGACTGCTGCGCTGACCCGTGTGTGCTCCGAAGTGTTCGGTTCCGCTCGTGTCGACTTCGACAAGATCGATAGCGCACCGGAAGAGAAGGCTCGCGGTATCACCATCAATACCTCGCACGTGGAGTACGATTCCAACATTCGTCACTACGCCCACGTTGATTGCCCGGGCCACGCCGACTATGTGAAGAACATGATCACCGGTGCTGCCCAGATGGATGGCGCGATCCTGGTTTGCTCTGCTGCTGACGGCCCCATGCCGCAGACCCGCGAGCACATCCTGCTGTCCCGTCAGGTTGGCGTTCCCTACATCGTCGTGTTCCTGAACAAGGCTGACATGGTTGATGACGCCGAGCTGCTGGAGCTGGTGGAAATGGAAGTGCGCGATCTGCTCAGCACTTACGATTTCCCGGGCGACGATACTCCGATCATCATTGGTTCCGCGCTGATGGCCCTGAACGGCCAGGACGACAACGAGATGGGCACCACTGCCGTCAAGAAGCTCGTCGAGACGCTGGATACCTATATCCCTGAGCCGGTTCGTGCCATCGACAAGCCGTTCCTGATGCCGATCGAAGATGTGTTCTCGATCTCTGGTCGCGGCACCGTTGTGACGGGTCGTGTCGAGCGCGGTATCGTCAAGATCCAGGAAGAAATCGAGATCGTCGGTCTGCGTCCGACCACCAAGACTACCTGTACCGGTGTTGAGATGTTCCGCAAGCTGCTTGACGAAGGTCGTGCTGGCGAGAACTGCGGCGTGCTGCTGCGTGGCACCAAGCGTGATGACGTCGAGCGTGGTCAGGTTCTGGCCAAGCCGGGCACCATCAAGCCGCACACCAAATTCGAAGCTGAAGTGTATGTGCTGTCCAAGGAGGAAGGTGGTCGTCATACTCCGTTCTTCAAGGGCTACCGTCCGCAGTTCTACTTTCGTACCACTGACGTGACCGGTTCGTGCGAACTGCCGGAAGGCGTCGAGATGGTGATGCCGGGCGACAACGTGAAAATGGTTGTTACCCTGATCAAGCCGATTGCCATGGAAGAAGGCCTGCGCTTCGCGATTCGCGAAGGTGGTCGTACCGTTGGTGCCGGCGTGGTTGCCAAGATCGTCGAGTAATATGTGACGATGATGAAAAAGGCCCCTTCGGGGGCCTTTTTCTATTATTGATCATTTATTGACACCCTATGGGCGCATCCGTACAATTGCGCCTCCTTTTACCGGGGGTATTGCGCCTGGTAGGGTGGCTACTTGGAGTCTGAGGTCAAAATGCAAAACCAACAAATCCGTATTCGGTTGAAGGCTTTTGACCATCGCCTGATCGATCAATCAACCCAGGAAATCGTGGAAACCGCGAAACGTACTGGTGCTCAGGTGCGTGGTCCGATTCCGCTGCCAACCCGCAAAGAGCGGTTCACTGTGCTGGTTTCTCCGCACGTCAACAAAGACGCGCGCGATCAGTATGAAATTCGAACCCACAAGCGCGTGCTGGACATTGTTCAGCCGACCGACAAGACCGTCGATGCGCTGATGAAGCTCGATCTTGCGGCTGGTGTGGAAGTGCAGATCAGCCTCGGCTAGAACCTGAGAGTTTTAGTCGTGTAACGCTCTGAAATGGGCGGCCATAGCGGGTGAAAGCCCCGTACACTCAAGAGGTTTCAAAATGACTATTGGTGTAGTCGGTCGTAAATGCGGCATGACCCGCGTTTTCACCGAGGATGGTGTCTCTATTCCGGTTACGGTCATCGAGATCGAGCCGAATCGCGTCACTCAGTTCAAGAATGAAGAGAGCGATGGCTATCGTGCAGTGCAGGTCACTGTCGGTGAGCGTCGCGCGTCCCGCGTCACCAAGGCTCAGGCCGGTCACTTCGCGAAGGCGAGCGTGGCGGCTGGGCGTACTGTCCTGGAATTCCGTCTCGAAGACGGCGAATACCAGGCGGGTGACGAGATCAAGGCGGAAATTTTCCAGGCAGGTCAACTGGTGGATGTCACCGGTCAGTCCAAAGGTAAAGGCTTTGCCGGTACCATCAAGCGCTGGAACTTCCGTGGTCAGGACAATACCCACGGTAACTCCGTATCCCACCGCGTCCCGGGCTCTATTGGTCAGTGCCAGACTCCAGGTCGTGTATTCAAGGGCAAGAAGATGTCCGGGCACATGGGCGCCGAGCGCGTAACCGTGCAGTCCCTGGAAATCGTGCGTGTCGACGCCGAGCGTAATCTGCTGTTGGTCAAGGGTGCAGTGCCCGGCGCCACCGGCGGTGACGTGGTTGTGCGTCCGGCTGCCAAGGCTCGCGGTTAAGGGGGAGTTCACATGCAATTGAATGTAAATGGCGCACAGGCCATCGAAGTCTCCGATCGCACCTTTGGTGGTGAGTTCAACGAGACGCTGGTGCACCAGGCTGTCGTCGCCTACATGGCTGGCGGTCGTCAGGGTAGCAAGCAGCAAAAGACCCGCTCCGATGTGTCCGGTGGTGGCAAGCGTCCGTGGCGCCAGAAGGGCACCGGTCGCGCGCGCGCCGGTACCACTCGTGGTCCGATCTGGCGTGGCGGTGGCGTGACGTTCGCTGCTCGTCCGCAAAACCACGATCAGAAGCTGAACAAGAAGATGTACCGCGCGGCTCTGCGCTCCATCCTTGCTGAGCTCGTTCGTTCCGACCGTCTGGTCGTTGTCGAGGATTTCGCTGTCGACGCGCCGAAGACCAAAGTGCTTGCCAGCAAGCTCAATGGCATGGGTCTGAATGATGTGCTGATCGTTTCCGAAGCTGTCGATCAGAACCTGTACCTGGCTGCGCGCAATCTGCCGCACGTCGACGTGCGCGATGTTCAGGGTTCGGATCCGGTCAGCCTGATCGCCTATGACAAGGTGCTGATCACCGTGTCGGCCGTGAAGAAATTCGAGGAGCTGCTGGGATGAACCAGGAACGCGTATTCAAAGTCCTGCTTGGTCCGCACGTCTCCGAGAAGGCAACCGTGCTGGCCGACAGCAAGAGCCAATTTGTTTTCAAGGTTGCTACCGATGCAACCAAGCTGGAAATCAAGAAGGCCGTCGAAAGCCTGTTCAACGTGAAGGTCGCTACCGTCAACACCCTGAATGTGCAGGGCAAGACCAAGCGTACCGCTCGCGGTCTGGGCAAGCGCAACGACTGGAAGAAGGCGTACATCGCGCTTCAGCCGGGCCAGGATCTCGATTTCTCCGGCAGTGCTGAGTAAGGAAGGGGTGCATCATGGCAATCGTTAAATGCAAACCGACTTCCGCGGGCCGCCGCTTTGTGGTCAAGGTGGTGGGTCAGGAGCTGCACAAAGGCGCTCCTTATGCTCCGCTGCTCGAGAAGAAGTCGAAGTCCGGTGGCCGTAACAACAACGGCCGCATCACCACTCGCCACATCGGCGGTGGTCACAAGCAGCATTACCGTCTGGTCGATTTTCGTCGCAACAAGGATGGCATTCCTGCCATCGTCGAGCGCGTTGAGTACGATCCGAACCGTACTGCGCATATCGCGCTGCTGAAGTACGCAGACGGCGAGCGTCGCTACATCATCGCTCCGAAGGGTGTGAGTGCTGGCGATCAACTGCTGTCGGGTGTGAATGCACCGATCAAGGCTGGTAACAGCCTGCCGCTGCGCAACATTCCGCTGGGTTCCACCGTTCACGGTGTTGAGCTGAAGCCGGGCAAGGGTGCCCAGATTGCACGTTCGGCTGGTGCTTCGGCTCAGCTGGTGGCGCGCGAAGGTGCCTATGTGACCCTGCGTCTGCGCTCCGGCGAGATGCGCAAGGTGCTGGCCGAGTGCCGTGCGACCCTGGGTGAAGTCTCGAACTCCGAGCACAGCCTGCGTTCGCTGGGCAAGGCCGGAGCCAAGCGCTGGAAGGGCATCCGTCCGACCGTGCGCGGCGTGGCCATGAACCCGGTCGATCACCCGCATGGTGGTGGTGAAGGTCGTACCTCCGGTGGTCGTCATCCGGTGTCGCCGTGGGGCTTCCCGACCAAGGGCGCGAAGACCCGCTCTAACAAGCGCACCGATAACATGATCGTCCGTCGTCGCAAGTAACTAGAGGGATACGACAGTGCCGCGTTCTCTGAAAAAAGGTCCTTTTATCGATCTTCACCTACTGAAGAAGGTCGAAGCGGCGGTGGAAAAGAATGATCGCAAGCCGGTGAAAACCTGGTCGCGTCGTTCGATGATCCTGCCGCAAATGGTCGGTTTGACCATCGCTGTGCATAACGGTCGCCAGCATGTCCCGGTCCTCGTGAACGAAGACATGGTCGGCCACAAACTGGGCGAATTTGCCGGCACCCGTACCTATCGTGGTCACGTGGCCGACAAAAAAGGCAAGCGTTAAGGGGTTTGGAAATGGAAGTAGCCGCTAAGTTGTCGGGCGCTCGCATCTCCGCCCAGAAAGCTCGCCTGGTCGCCGACCAGATCCGCGGGAAGAAGGTGGGCGAAGCGCTCAACCTGCTGGCTTTCAGCAGCAAGAAAGCCGCCGAGATCATGAAGAAGGTGCTGGAGTCGGCCGTTGCCAACGCCGAGCACAACGAAGGCGCTGACGTAGATGACCTGAAGGTCTCTACCGTCTTCGTCAACGAAGGGCGTTCGCTTAAGCGCATCATGCCGCGTGCCAAGGGCCGCGCTGATCGCATCGTCAAGCGGTCTTGCCATATCACTGTCAAGGTTGCGGACAAGTAACGGAGTCGATCAGATGGGTCAGAAAGTACATCCCACTGGCATTCGCCTGGGAATCGTCAAGGAGCACACCTCCGTCTGGTACGCAGACGGCCGTACGTATGCAGACTATCTGCTTGCAGATCTGAACGTGCGCGAGTACCTCCAAGACAAACTAAAAAGCGCGTCCGTAAGCCGTATCGATATTCATCGTCCGGCACAAACCGCACGCATCACCATCCACACCGCTCGTCCCGGCATCGTGATCGGCAAGAAGGGTGAGGATGTTGAGAAGCTGCGTCAGGACCTGACCAAGCAAATGGGTGTGCCGGTGCACATCAATATCGAAGAGATCCGCAAGCCGGAGCTCGACGCAATGCTGGTTGCACAGAGCGTAGCTCAGCAGCTGGAGCGTCGCGTGATGTTCCGTCGCGCCATGAAGCGCGCTGTACAGAACGCCATGCGCATTGGTGCCAAGGGCATCAAGATCCAGGTCAGTGGTCGTCTGGGTGGGGCTGAAATTGCCCGTACCGAGTGGTATCGCGAAGGTCGTGTGCCGCTGCACACCCTGCGTGCCGATATCGATTACAACACTTACGAAGCGCACACCACCTACGGTGTGATCGGCGTCAAGGTATGGATCTTCAAGGGTGAGGTCATCGGTGGCCGCCATGAAGAGCTCAAGCCGCAAGCGCCCGCGCCTCGTAAAAAAGCTGCTAAGTAAGGGGTACGCCAAATGTTGCAACCCAAGCGTACAAAATTCCGCAAGCAGATGACTGGCCACAACCGTGGTCTGGCTCAGCGCGGTAGTAAGGTCAGCTTCGGCGAGTTCGCACTGAAGTCTGTTTCCCGTGGTCGTCTGACCGCGCGCCAGATCGAAGCAGCGCGTCGCGCGCTGACTCGTCACGTGAAGCGTGGCGGCAAGATCTGGATCCGCGTGTTCCCCGATAAGCCGGTTACCAAGAAGCCCCTCGAAGTTCGTATGGGTAAAGGTAAGGGCAGCGTCGAGTACTGGGTAGCCCAGATTCAGCCGGGCAAGGTGCTCTACGAGATCGAGGGTGTTTCCGAAGAGCTGGCGCGTGAGGCTTTCGCCCTGGCTGCTGCAAAGCTGCCTCTCGCCACCTCCTTTGTTAAGCGGACGGTGATGTGATGAAAGCGAATGAACTTCGTGAAAAATCCGCTCAGCAGCTGAACGAGCAACTGCTCGAGCTGCTGCGCGACCAGTTCAATCTGCGCATGCAGAAGGCAACTGGCCAGTTGGGGCAGTCTCACCTGCTCTCGCAAGTCAAGCGCGATATCGCTCGCGTCAAGACTGTGCTCAACCAGCAGGCAGGTAAGTGATCATGGCTGAAGTTGAAAAGACTGTCCGCACGCTGACTGGCCGCGTCGTCAGCGACAAGATGGACAAAACCATCACCGTTCTGATCGAGCGTCGCGTAAAGCACCCGATCTACGGCAAATACGTTAAGCGTTCGACCAAGCTGCACGCTCACGACGAAACCAACCAGTGCCGTATCGGCGACAAGGTCACCATCCGCGAGACTCGTCCGCTGGCCAAGACCAAGACCTGGACACTGGTTGACGTCGTTGAACGCGCCGTCGAAGTCTAAGGGCTAGGGGTCGGAGAAATTATATGATTCAGACTCAATCGATGCTCGATGTGGCGGATAACAGTGGCGCGCGCCGCGTCATGTGTATCAAGGTGCTCGGCGGTTCTCACCGCCGTTACGCCGGCATCGGCGACATTATCAAGGTCACCGTCAAGGAAGCGATTCCGCGTGGCAAGGTCAAGAAAGGCCAGGTGATGACTGCTGTTGTAGTCCGCACCCGTCACGGCGTTCGTCGTCCCGATGGTTCCATTATCCGTTTCGATGGCAATGCTGCTGTTCTGCTGAACAACAAGCAGGAGCCGATCGGCACCCGCATCTTTGGGCCAGTGACCCGTGAACTCCGTTCCGAGAAGTTCATGAAGATCGTCTCGCTCGCCCCAGAAGTGCTGTAAGGAGTAGCCGCATGCAAAAGATTCGTCGCGACGACGAGATCGTCGTCATTGCCGGCAAGGACAAAGGCAAGCGCGGTAAGGTGCTCAAGGTTCTCGCTGACGGCCGCGTGCTCGTTGGTGGGGTCAACCTGGTCAAGCGTCATACCAAGCCGAACCCGATGTCTGGCGTTCAGGGCGGTATCGTCGAGAAAGAGGCGCCTCTGCACGTCTCCAACGTCGCCATCTTCAATGGTGAAACCAACAAGGCAGACCGCGTTGGCTTCAAGATTGAAGACGGCAAGAAAATTCGTGTCTTCAAGTCCACCCAAAAGCCGGTTGGCGCTTGAGAATCATAGGTAAAACACCATGGCACGACTGAAAGAGATTTACCGGAAAGAAATCGCGCCGAAGCTGAAGGAAGAACTTCAGCTGGCGAACGTGATGGAAGTTCCGCGCATTACCAAAATCACCCTCAATATGGGTATTGGCGAAGCGATCGGTGACAAGAAGATCATCGATAACGCGGTTGCCGATCTGGAAAAGATCACCGGCCAGAAGGTCGTCGTGACTCACGCTCGCAAGTCCATCGCTGGCTTCAAGGTCCGTGAGGGCTGGCCGATCGGCGTCAAGGTGACTCTGCGTCGCGAGCGCATGTACGAATTCCTGGATCGTCTGCTTTCCATCTCCCTGCCGCGCGTGCGTGACTTCCGCGGCCTGAATGCCAAGTCCTTCGACGGCCGTGGCAACTACAGCATGGGCGTGAAAGAGCAGATCATTTTCCCGGAAATCGATTACGACAAGATCGATGCTCTGCGTGGCTTGGACATCACCCTGACCACCACTGCCCGGACGGACGATGAAGGTCGTGCACTGCTGCGCGCCTTCAACTTCCCGTTCCGCAACTGATTGGAGTAGGACATGGCTAAACAAAGCATGAAGAACCGCGAGCTGAAGCGTCAGCAGACGGTTGCCAAGTACGCGCAGAAGCGTGCGGCGCTGAAGGCTATCATCGTCAGCCCGAACTCCACTCCGGAGCAGCGTTGGGAAGCCCAGGTCGCCCTGCAGAAGCAGCCGCGTGACGCCAGTGCCTCGCGCCTGCGCAACCGCTGCCGTCTGACCGGTCGTCCGCATGGTGTCTACCGTAAGTTCGGTTTGGCGCGCAACATGCTGCGCCAGGCTGCAATGCGCGGCGATGTGCCGGGTCTGGTCAAGGCCAGCTGGTAAAAGCACTCAGGACCTTCGGGTCCTGTTTGTTTTCTGATCAAGCCCCGATTGGGGCTTGATTCGTTTCCGGCAACTCTCTAGAATGTCCGGCTCGCCTGAGCCTTGCATTTTTGTAGGGTTTCGATCGTTGGCGACACGAGCCGTTGAAGGCTTATTTTTTTGTATTAGGAGCTAAGAGCCCATGAGTATGCAGGACCCGTTAGCGGACATGCTAACTCGTATCCGTAATGCCCAGATGGCCGAAAAGTCCGTCGTAAGCATGCCGTCTTCCACGCTGAAGGTGGCTGTAGCCAATGTTCTTCAGGGCGAAGGCTATATCGCGGGATACCAGGTCAGCAGCGACGCCAAGCCGCAGCTGTCCATCGAGCTGAAGTACTTCGAAGGCCGTCCGGTCATCGAGGAACTCAAGCGCGTAAGTCGTCCTGGCCTGCGCCAGTACAAGTCCGTCGATCAGTTGCCGAAAGTGCGCGGCGGTCTGGGCGTGTCGATCGTCTCCACCAACAAGGGTGTGATGACTGATCGTGCTGCTCGCGCTGCCGGTGTTGGCGGCGAAGTGCTTTGCACTGTGTTCTAAGGGGGGATAAGCATGTCTCGCGTTGCTAAGAACCCCGTCAAGCTGCCCGCTGGCGTCGAGGTAAAGATGGCCGGTCAGCAGCTTTCGGTGAAGGGTGCCAAGGGCGCTCTCGATCTGAATGTGCACCCGTCCGTGGAAGTAATTCAGGAGGCCGGTGAGCTGCGTTTTGCTGCACGCAATGGCGATCAGCAGAATCGCGCCATGGCTGGTACTACTCGGGCGCTGGTCAACAATATGGTTATCGGCGTCAGCCAAGGCTTCGAGCGCAAGCTCCAGCTGGTCGGCGTTGGTTACAAGGCGCAAGCCAAAGGCCAAGTGCTGTCCCTGGCTCTCGGCTTCTCGCACCCGGTGGAGTATGAGCTGCCGCAAGGCGTCACCGCTGAAACCCCCAGCCAGACCGACATCCTGATCAAGGGCGTTGACAAGCAGCTGGTCGGTCAGGTGGCCGCTGAAATCCGTGATTTCCGCCGTCCTGAGCCTTACAAAGGCAAGGGCGTGCGTTATTCGGATGAAGTGGTCCGTCGCAAAGAAGCTAAGAAGAAGTAGGGCATAGCAAATGAGCGTAAAGAAAGAAACTCGTCTGCGTCGCGCTCGCAAGGCACGCCTGAAGATGCGCGAGCTGGAGGTCGTACGCCTGTGTGTGTACCGCTCTTCCCAGCACATCTACGCCCAGGTCCTTTCGGCCGACGGCGGCAAGGTCCTGGCCAGCGCCTCGACTCTGGACAAAGAACTGCGCGATGGGGCCACCGGCAACGTCGACGCTGCCAAGAAAGTCGGTCAGCTGGTCGCTGAGCGCGCGAAAGCCGCAGGCGTCACTCAGGTGGCGTTCGACCGTTCTGGCTTCAAGTACCACGGTCGTGTGAAGGCACTGGCTGATGCTGCTCGTGAAGGCGGGCTGGAGTTCTAAGTTATGGCAAATAACGAGCAAAAGCGCGACGAAGGCTACATCGAGAAGCTGGTTCAGGTTAACCGCGTCGCAAAAACCGTAAAGGGTGGCCGCATCTTTACCTTCACCGCGCTGACTGTGGTGGGTGACGGTAAGGGTCGTGTTGGCTTCGGTCGTGGGAAGTCCCGTGAAGTGCCGGCAGCCATCCAGAAGGCCATGGAAGCGGCCCGCCGCAACATGATCCAGGTGGACCTGAACGGCACCACGCTGCAGTACCCGACCAAGGCCGCCCACGGCGCTTCCAAGGTTTACATGCAGCCTGCGTCCGAAGGTACCGGTGTTATCGCCGGTGGTGCCATGCGCGCCATCCTGGAAGTTGCTGGCGTGCAAAACGTTCTGGCCAAGTGCTATGGCTCGACCAACCCAGTGAACGTGGTGCATGCCACCTTCAAGGGGCTGAAGGCCATGCAGTCGCCGGAATCGGTTGCTGCCAAGCGGGGCAAGAGCGTCGAGGAGATTCTCTAACCATGGCTAATGCTACTGTCAAAGTCACGCTGGTAAAAAGCGTGAATGGCCGTCTGGCTAATCACAAGGCTTGCGTCAAGGGTCTCGGCCTGCGTCGTATCGGTCACACCGTCGAAGTTCAGGATACTCCTGAGAATCGCGGCATGATCAACAAGGCCTATTACCTTCTCCGTGTGGAGGGTTGATTCATGCAACTGAACGATCTGCGTTCCGCGCCGGGTGCCCGTCGCGAGAAGCTGCGTCCGGGCCGTGGTATCGGCAGCGGTCTCGGCAAGACCGGTGGTCGTGGCCACAAGGGTCAGACTTCCCGCTCCGGCGGTACCATTGCTCCGGGTTTCGAGGGTGGCCAGCAGCCGCTGCATCGTCGCCTGCCGAAGTTCGGCTTCGTTTCCCTGAAGGCCATGGACCGCGCTGAAGTGCGTACGTCCGAGCTGGCCAAGGTGGAAGGGGATGTCGTCTCCGTACAGAGCCTGAAGGATGCCAACATCATCAACCAGAACGTACAGCGGGTGAAAGTCATGCTGTCCGGTGAGGTTGGTCGTGCGGTCACTCTCAAGGGCATCGCAGCCACCAAGGGTGCGCGTGCGGCTATCGAAGCAGCTGGCGGCAAGTTCGAGGAATAAATGGCTAAGCAAGGTGCTCTCTCCGCGCTGAGTAATGGTGGGCTGTCCGAACTCTGGGCTCGTCTGCGCTTTCTGTTCATGGCGATCGTCGTCTACCGGATTGGCGCACACATCCCGGTGCCTGGGATCAATCCCGACCGGCTGGCCGAGCTGTTTCGTCAGAACGAGGGGACCATCCTTAGTCTGTTCAACATGTTTTCCGGCGGCGCGCTGGAGCGAATGAGCATCTTTGCGCTGGGGATCATGCCGTACATTTCGGCGTCGATCATCATGCAGCTCATGACCGCAGTCAGTCCGCAGCTGGAGCAGTTGAAGAAAGAGGGCGAGGCCGGGCGCCGCAAGATCAGCCAGTACACGCGTTACGGTACGCTGGTGCTGGCGATCGTGCAGGCTGTCGGCATGTCGGTGGGGTTGGCTGGCCAGGGCGTTGCCTTTAGTAGCGACTTCGGCTTTTACTTCGTGGCCATCACCACCTTCGTGGCAGGTGCAATGTTCATGATGTGGCTTGGCGAGCAGATCACCGAGCGGGGTATTGGCAATGGAATCTCCATGCTGATCTTCGCCGGTATCGTCGCTGGGTTGCCCGGCGCTCTCGGTCAATCCTTCGAGTCGGCGCGTCAGGGTGACATCAATATCATCGCCTTGCTTGCTGTCGGCTTGCTGGCTGTTGCAATCATCGGTTTCGTGGTGTTCATCGAGCGTGGTCAGCGGCGTATTGCCGTTCATTACGCCAAGCGTCAGCAGGGCCGCAAGGTGTTTGCTGCGCAGACCAGTCACCTGCCGTTGAAGGTGAACATGGCGGGGGTCATCCCGGCTATCTTTGCCAGCAGCATTCTGCTGTTCCCCGCTTCGCTGGGGCAGTGGTTCGGTCAGTCCGAGAGCATGAGTTGGCTGGCGGATTTGTCCCAGGCTATCGCTCCCGGTCAACCTCTGAATATCTTGCTGTTCAGTGCCGGTATCATCTTCTTCTGCTTCTTCTACACGGCCTTGATGTTCAATCCCAAGGACGTTGCCGAGAATCTGAAGAAATCCGGTGCGTTTATCCCGGGTATTCGGCCTGGTGAGCAGTCGGCGCGCTATATCGATGGCGTTCTGACTCGTCTGACCATGTTCGGCGCTCTGTACATGACGGCGGTCTGTCTGCTTCCGCAGTTCCTTGTGGTTGCGGCAAATGTTCCGTTCTACCTTGGTGGGACTTCGTTGCTGATCGTGGTGGTGGTTGTCATGGACTTCATGTCCCAAGTGCAGTCCCACCTCATGTCGCACCAGTACGATTCCCTGATGAAGAAAGCCAACCTGAAGAGCTACGGCAGCGGCATGCTTCGCTGAGTGGCTCGTAAGGTTCGAGGAGTTGGTGATGAAAGTTCGTGCATCGGTGAAAAGGCTGTGCCGTAACTGCAAGATTATCCGTCGCGACGGTGTCGTGCGCGTGATTTGCAGCGCGGAGCCGCGTCACAAGCAGCGCCAAGGCTGATTGTGTAGAAGCGTGATAACCCGGCAGCTAGTGTGCTGCCGGGTTGAATATTTGTTTTTACAGCGTTAATATCTCGCGCCCTTTTCTTGGCTTCCGGGGCGTAGGTAGCTGTCAATTGGAGTTTCACTGAATGGCCCGTATTGCAGGCGTCAACATTCCGGATAACAAGCACACTGTTATCTCGCTGACCTACATCTACGGTGTTGGTCGCACCCGTGCACAGGAAATCTGTGCCGCTACCGGTGTGAATCCGGCAGCAAAGATCAAGGATCTCTCCGACGAGCAGGTCGAACTGCTGCGCGGTGAAGTCGGCAAGTTCATCGTTGAGGGCGACCTGCGTCGCGAAGTCAACATGAAAATTAAGCGCTTGATGGACCTGGGTTGCTACCGCGGCCTGCGTCATCGTCGTGGTCTGCCTGTGCGCGGTCAGCGTACCAAGACCAACGCGCGTACCCGTAAGGGCCCGCGTAAGCCGATCCGCAAGTAATCGCGTAGGAATTTAGTCATGGCAAAACCTGCTGCTCGTCCTCGTAAGAAAGTCAAAAAGACAGTGGTTGATGGCATCGCCCACATCCATGCGTCTTTCAACAACACCATCGTGACCATTACCGACCGTCAGGGCAATGCGTTGTCCTGGGCGACTTCGGGTGGTTCCGGTTTCCGCGGCTCGCGTAAGAGCACTCCGTTCGCTGCCCAGATCGCTGCCGAGCGTGCTGGTCAGGCTGCCCTGGAGTACGGCCTGAAGAACCTCGACGTCAACGTCAAAGGTCCAGGTCCGGGTCGTGAGTCCGCCGTGCGTGCTTTGAACGCATGTGGTTATAAAATCGCCAGCATCACCGACGTGACGCCGATCCCGCACAACGGGTGCCGTCCGCCGAAGAAGCGCCGCGTGTAATCAGGAGACAGTAAAGAATGGCTCGTTATATTGGTCCCAAGTGCAAGCTGTCTCGTCGTGAAGGCACTGATCTCTTCCTGAAGAGTGGTGCGCGCGCGCTCGAATCCAAGTGCAACATCGAAACTCCGCCTGGCGTTCATGGTCAGCGTCGTGGCCGTCTGTCCGACTACGGCACCCAGCTGCGTGAGAAGCAGAAAGTTCGCCGTATCTACGGTGTGCTGGAGCGTCAGTTCAGCGGTTACTACAAGGAAGCAGCCAGCCGTAAGGGTGCTACTGGCGAGAACCTGCTGCAGCTGCTCGAGTGCCGCCTGGACAACGTCGTGTATCGCATGGGCTTCGGCTCTACTCGTGCCGAATCGCGTCAGCTGGTTTCGCACAAGTCGATCAGCGTCAACGGTCAGACCGTGAACATTCCGTCCTACCAAGTGAAGGCGGGTGATGTGGTTGCCGTTCGCGAGAAGTGCCGTAATCAGCTGCGTATCGCCCAAGCCCTCGAACTGTGCGCTCAGCGCGGTCGCGTTGAATGGGTCGAGGTAGATGCCGACAAGAAATCCGGTATTTTCAAGAGTGTTCCGGCTCGCAGCGATCTGTCCGCCGACATCAACGAAAACCTGATTGTCGAGCTCTACTCCAAGTAAGGGCTAGAAAATAGGTGTATCCATGCAGAGTTCGGTAAATGAGTTCCTGACCCCCCGCCATATTGATGTGCAGGTGGTCAGTCCGACCCGTGCCAAGATTACGCTCGAGCCGCTCGAGCGTGGTTTTGGCCACACCCTGGGCAACGCGCTGCGTCGTATCCTGTTGTCCTCTATGCCCGGCTGCGCTGTGGTCGAGGCCGAGATCGACGGTGTGCTCCACGAGTACAGCGCCATCGAGGGCGTGCAGGAAGATGTCATCGAAATCCTGCTCAACCTCAAAGGTATCGCCATCAAGCTGCACGGCCGTGATGAAGTGACCTTGAGCCTGGTGAAGAAGGGCGCGGGCGCTGTGACCGCTGCCGATATCCAGCTGGATCACGATGTCGAAATCGTCAATGGCGATCACCTGATCGCCAACCTGGCGGCCAATGGCTCGATCAACATGAAGCTCAAGGTCGCTCGCGGCCGTGGTTACGAGCCGGCTGATGCGCGTCAGAGCGACGAAGACGAAAGCCGCAGCATTGGCCGTCTGCAGCTCGATGCGACCTTTAGTCCGGTGCGTCGCGTGGCTTATGTGGTCGAGAACGCGCGCGTCGAGCAGCGCACCAACCTGGACAAGCTGGTCATTGACCTGGAAACCAACGGCACGCTGGATCCCGAAGAGGCGATCCGTCGTGCGGCGACCATCCTGCAGCAGCAGCTGGCTGCGTTCGTCGACCTGAAGGGCGACAGCGAGCCGGTGGTTGTTGAGCAGGAAGACGAGATCGATCCGATCCTGTTGCGTCCGGTTGACGACCTGGAACTGACCGTACGTTCGGCCAACTGCCTGAAGGCGGAGAACATCTACTACATTGGTGACCTGATTCAGCGCACTGAAGTAGAGCTGTTGAAAACGCCGAACCTGGGCAAGAAGTCCCTGACTGAGATCAAGGACGTTCTGGCTTCGCGTGGTTTGTCCCTCGGTATGCGCCTGGACAACTGGCCGCCGGCAAGTCTCAAGAAGGACGATAAGGCCACTGCCTGATCGTCCCCAGTAACCGAACTGAACGTTTGGTAAGGAATTTCAATCATGCGTCATCGTAAAAGTGGCCGTCACCTGAGCCGCACCAGCGCCCACCGCAAGGCCATGTTTCAGAACATGGCGGTGTCGCTGTTCGAGCACGAACTGATCAAGACCACCCTGCCGAAAGCCAAGGAACTGCGCCGCGTTGCTGAGCCGCTGATCACCCTGGCCAAGGAAGACAGCGTCGCCAACCGTCGTCTGGCTTTCGATCGCACTCGTTCGAAGGCTGCCGTAGGCAAGCTGTTCAACGATCTGGGCAAGCGTTACGCCACCCGTCAGGGCGGCTATCTGCGTATCCTCAAGTGCGGTTTCCGCGCTGGCGACAACGCTCCGATGGCTTACGTCGAGCTGGTTGACCGTCCGGTCGCCGGTGAGGTTGAAGCCGCCGAGTAACGCTTCGGCGTTATCAGAAAAACCGAGTCCTTGGGCTCGGTTTTTTTATGACTGAAAGATTTGCTCTATCGAACGCGTTGACCTTCATCATTAGTCGACGTTTCGCTGGCTCCCTATGATGGATCTCAACCAGCCGGTGTCATACCGCTTCTGGATGTTTGAAATCCGCCAAGGAGATGCAGCCATGACCGATAAACCCAAATTGACGACCGTTGCCGGTGCTCCGGTGTGGGATAACCAGAATTCGCTTACCGCTGGGCGCCGCGGGCCAATGCTCCTGCAGGATGTCTGGTTCCTGGAAAAGCTCGCTCACTTCGATCGCGAGGTGATTCCCGAGCGGCGCATGCACGCCAAGGGCTCTGGTGCCTTCGGCGAGTTCGTGGTGACTCACGACATCACTCGCTACACCAAGGCGGCCATCTTCTCGGAGGTTGGTAAGCGCACGCCGTTATTTGCCCGTTTCTCCACTGTGGCCGGTGAGCGTGGCGCTGCTGATGCCGAGCGGGATATCCGCGGTTATGCGCTGAAGTTCTACACCGAGCAGGGCAACTGGGACATGGTGGGCAACAACACCCCGGTGTTTTTCTTCCGTGATCCGCTGAAATTCCCCGACCTCAACCATGCGGTCAAGCGTGACCCGCGCACCAACATGCGCAGCGCGAACAATAACTGGGATTTCTGGACGGGCCTGCCCGAGGCGTTGCATCAGATCACTTACGTCATGGGCGATCGCGGTATTCCGGCGTCCTATCGGCACATGCACGGCTTCGGTTCGCACACCTACAGCTTCATCAGCGCCGACAATCAGCGCTACTGGGTCAAGTTCCACTTCAAGACCCAGCAGGGCATCAAGAACCTGACCGACGCCGAGGCTGCCGCAATCGTCGCCAATGATCGCGAAAGTTCGCAGCGTGATCTGTTCGAGGCGATCGAGCGGGGCGAATATCCGCGTTGGACCATGTACGTGCAGATCATGCCGGAAGCCGAAGCTGCGTCTTATCGGTTCCATCCGTTCGATCTGACCAAGGTCTGGTCGAAGAAGGACTATCCGCTGATCGAGGTCGGCTACTACGAGCTCAACCGCAATCCGGACAACTATTTCCAAGACGTCGAGCAGGCGGCATTCACCCCGGCCAACGTGGTGCCCGGTATCAGTTTCTCGCCGGATCGCATGCTGCAAGGCCGTCTTTTCTCTTACGGCGATGCGCAGCGCTACCGTCTGGGCGTCAACCATCACCAGATTCCGGTTAATGCGCCGCGCTGCCCCGTGCACAGTTATCACCGCGATGGCGCGATGCGGGTAGATGGTAACCACGGTGGCCGGCTGCACTACGAGCCCAACACCTACGGCGAATGGCAGCAGCAACCTGACTTCAGCGAGCCGCCACTGGCGCTTGACGGGGCAGCCGATCGCTACGACTACCGTGCGGACGACGCCGATTACTTCACGCAGCCGGGTGATCTGTTCCGACTGATGAAGGCCGACGAGCAGCAGCGCCTGTTCGATAACACCGCCCGGGCGATGCAGGGCGTGGAGCGGCATATCAAGCTGCGCCACATCAAACACTGCTACCTGGCCGATCCGGCCTATGGTGCGGGTATAGCCAAGGCTGTCGACCTGCCGCTGGCGGAGGCGCTGGCCTGAGACGCTGAGGAACAAAAAAAGCCCGCAGCGTGCTGCGGGCTTTTTTATGCGCCGAGCTGCGTTATCGGGTGCGTGCCCGATCGCGCTCCAGTAGCGGTTTGAGGAAGTGTCCGGTATGCGACTGCGACGTCGCCGCGACATCCTCCGGAGTGCCGCTGGCGATGATCTGTCCGCCCTTGGAGCCGCCTTCGGGGCCGAGGTCGACCAGCCAGTCCGCAGTCTTGATCACGTCCAGGTTGTGCTCGATGACGACCACGGTATTGCCATGATCGCGCAGACGGTGCAGCACATCGAGCAGCTGCTGGATGTCGGCGAAATGCAGGCCGGTGGTCGGCTCGTCGAGAATGTAGAGGGTCTTACCGGTATCGCGCTTGGATAGCTCGCGTGACAGCTTGACCCGCTGCGCCTCGCCGCCGGACAACGTTGTCGCGCTCTGGCCGAGCTTGATGTACGACAGGCCGACATCGATCAGCGTCTGCAGCTTGCGCGCCACCGCTGGCACCGGATCGAAGAATTCCCGCGCCTCCTCGATGGTCATGTCGAGCACCTCGGTGATGCTCTTGCCCTTGTACTTCACTTCCAGGGTTTCACGGTTGTAGCGCTTGCCCTTGCAGACGTCGCAGGGCACGTAGATGTCCGGCAGGAAGTGCATCTCCACCTTGATCACGCCGTCACCCTGGCAGGCCTCGCAGCGCCCGCCCTTGACGTTAAAGGAGAAGCGCCCCGGACCGTAACCGCGCGAGCGGGCTTCCGGCACGCCGGCGAACAGCTCGCGGATCGGCGTGAACAATCCGGTGTAGGTTGCCGGGTTGGAGCGCGGTGTGCGGCCGATCGGGCTCTGGTCGATATCCACGACCTTGTCCAGATGCTGCAGGCCGTCGAAGCTGTCGTGGGGCGCCACTTCCAGCGTGGTGGCGCCGTTGAGGGCGGTAGCGGTGATCGGGAACAGCGTGTTGTTGATCAGCGTCGACTTGCCCGAGCCGGATACCCCGGTGATGCAGGTCAGCAGACCGACCGGAACTTCCAGGTCGACGTTGCGCAGGTTGTTGCCGCGTGCGCCTTTGAGTTTGAGCAGCTTCTGCGGATCGCGCGGGGTGCGTTGCGCCGGGTACTCGATCTGTACGCGACCGGAAAGGTACTTGCCGGTCAGCGAATCGGGATGCGCCATGACCTCGTCCGGCGTGCCTTCGGCGACGATGCGCCCGCCATGCACACCGGCGCCAGGGCCGATGTCCACCACATAGTCGGCGAGGCGGATGGCATCCTCGTCGTGCTCCACCACGATCACCGTGTTGCCGATATCACGCAGGTGGCGGAGGGTGCCGAGCAGGCGCTCATTGTCGCGCTGGTGCAGGCCGATCGACGGTTCGTCGAGGATATACATGACCCCAACCAGTCCCGCGCCGATCTGGCTGGCCAGGCGGATACGCTGTGCCTCGCCGCCGGAAAGAGTGTCGGCGCTGCGGTCCAGGGTCAGGTAGTCGAGGCCGACGTTGACCAGGAACTGCAGGCGTTCGCGAATCTCCTTGAGGATCTTGTCGGCGATCTCGCCGCGCCGGCCGGGCAACGACAGGATGCCGAAGTAGTTGGCGGCGTCGCCGATCGGCAGTCCGGTGACGGCCGGCAGGGTCTTGTCGCCGACCCACACATGGCGAGCCTCGCGCCGCAGGCGGGTGCCCAGGCACTCGGGGCAGTGCTGGGTGCTCAGGTACTTGGCCAGCTCCTCACGCACGGAGTTGGATTCGGTCTCGCGGTAGCGCCGCTCGAGGTTGGGGATGATGCCTTCGAATGGGTGCGAGCGCGTGACGATGTCGCCGCGGTCGTTGAGGTAGCGGAACTCCACGTTCTGCCTGCCGCTGCCGTACAGGATCACCTTCTGCTGGTCGGCTGGCAGTGCGGCGAAGGGCTCGTCGAGGCTGAAACCATAGTGAGCGGCCAGCGAACCGAGCATCTGGAAGTAGTAGACGTTGCGCCGGTCCCAGCCGCGGATGGCGCCTTCAGCCAGTGTCAGCTCGCCGTTGACCAGTCGTTTGGCGTCGAAGAACTGTTTGACGCCCAGGCCGTCGCAGGTCGGACAGGCGCCGGCTGGATTGTTGAAGGAGAACAGCTTGGGTTCGAGTTCGCTGATCGAGTGACCACAGATCGGGCAGGCGAAGCGCGCGGAGAAGATCAGGTCCTCGGCGCCGTCGTCTTCCATCGAGGCGACCAGCGCGATGCCGTCGGCCAGCTTCAGGGCCGTCTCGAAGGATTCGGCCAGGCGCTGCTGCAGATCGGCGCGTACCTTGAAGCGGTCGACCACCACCTCGATGGTATGCTTTTTCTGCTTGTCCAGCTTCGGCAGTTCATCCAGCTCGTACAGCCGACCGTTGACCCGGGCGCGCACGAAGCCCTGGGCGCGCAGTTCGTCGAATACTGCGAGGTGCTCGCCCTTGCGCTCGCGGATCACCGGCGCCAGCAGCATCAGCTTGCGTCCTTCGGGCTGTGCCAGCACCTGATCGACCATCTGGCTGACGGTTTGCGCCTCCAGCGGGGTGTCATGATCGGGGCAGCGCGGCGTACCGACTCGCGCGTACAGCAGGCGCAGGTAGTCGTAGATTTCGGTGATGGTGCCGACGGTCGAGCGCGGGTTGTGCGACGTGGACTTCTGCTCGATGGAAATCGCCGGAGACAGCCCTTCGATGGTGTCGACGTCGGGCTTTTCCATCATCGACAGGAACTGCCGGGCATAGGCCGACAGCGACTCGACGTAGCGGCGCTGGCCTTCGGCATAGAGCGTATCGAAGGCCAGCGAGGATTTGCCGGAGCCGGACAGGCCGGTTATCACGATCAGCTTGTCGCGCGGCAATGTGAGGTCGATGTTCTTCAGGTTGTGGGTGCGAGCCCCACGAATCAGAATCTTGTCCAAAGCAGCCTCGCGTGGCGGGCGGAAACACGGAAGTATAAGGCCGGCCGGATTGCGGCAACAGCGCGCGCCCGTGCCCGGCAAGAAGATGGCTGTTAGAATCGCCGCCCGGTTCATTCAAGCGAGACCCTTCATGCAGGATCCCTACAGCGAGCGCATGAGCGCGAGCGAAACCCGTGCTGCAACCGGACTGTCCCTGGTTTTCGCGTTTCGGATGCTCGGCATGTTCATGGTGCTGCCGGTGCTCGCGACCTACGGCATGGACCTGGAGGGCGCCACGCCGGCGCTGATCGGGCTGGCCATCGGTGCCTATGGTTTGACCCAGGCGGTGCTGCAAATTCCCTTCGGCATGCTGTCCGATCGCTTTGGTCGATTGCCGGTGATCTATGTTGGGCTGGTGCTGTTTGCGGCCGGCGCGGCGCTGGCGGCGACCGCCGACTCCATCGGCGGCGTGATTGCCGGACGCATATTGCAGGGTGCCGGGGCGATCTCCGCCGCGGTGATGGCGCTGCTGTCGGACCTGACCCGTGAGCAGCATCGCACCAAAGCCATGGCGATGATCGGCATGAGCATTGGCCTGTCGTTCGCCGTGGCGATGGTGGTCGGCCCGCTGTTGACCCGGGCCTTCGGGCTTTCCGGGCTATTCTGGGTCACCGCCGGTATGGCGTTGCTCGGCGCGCTGATCATCGCCACCCTGCCGCGCGCGCAGGGGCATCTGCGCCACCGCGAATCCGGTGTCGCGCGTCAGGCGCTCGGCCTAACGCTGCGTCACGCCGAGCTGCTGCGCCTGGATTTCGGTATTCTGGTGCTGCACGCGATCCTCATGGCCAGCTTCGTCGCCTTGCCGTTGGCGCTGGTGGAGCAGGGCGCGCTGCCCAAGGACGAGCACTGGTGGGTCTACCTCACCGCGTTGCTGGTCGGCTTCGTCGGCATGATTCCGTTCATCATCTATGGCGAAAAGAAGCGTCAGATGCGCCGCGTATTGCTCGGCGCGGTGAGCGCGTTGCTGGCCTGCGAGTTGTACTTCTGGCTGTTCGGCAGCGGGCTGTGGCCGCTGGTGATCGGTATGGTGGCGTTCTTCACCGCGTTCAATCTGCTGGAAGCGTCGCTGCCGTC
Source organism: Stutzerimonas sp. 21-1 (assembly GCF_056336065.1). NCBI lineage: Bacteria > Pseudomonadati > Pseudomonadota > Gammaproteobacteria > Pseudomonadales > Pseudomonadaceae > Stutzerimonas > Stutzerimonas sp. 21-1. The sequence continues at coordinate 633,647 of NZ_CM150500.1, forward strand.
GCTGATCAGCAAGGTCGCACCGGCGGGTGGTAAGGGCACCGCGATGGGGGTGTACTCGACCAGCCAGTTCCTCGGTGCCGGCGTCGGCGGGATCGTCGGTGGCTGGCTGTATCAGCACGGCGGCCTGGCGATGGTCTTCATCGGTTGTGCCGTGCTCTGTGCGCTGTGGTTGTGGGTGGCCTTCGGCATGCGCGAGCCGCCTTATGTCACTAGCCTGCGTCTGCCGCTGTCGGCTCGCGCGCTGGCCGATAGCGAACTGGCCGCCCGCCTGCTCGGCGTGCCGGGAGTGACCGATGCGCTGATCGTCGCCGACGAGGCCGCCGCGTACGTCAAGGTGGATACGCAGGTTCTGGATCGGGCGGCGCTCGACCGGTTGCTCGCATAGCCAGCCGACAGCCTGTGCGGTAGCCGTGCTTTTTGCCGGCGCAGCGGCTCGAGCCGCTCGCGCCGGTTGGCCCCCTAGGGGCGGTAAGGTAAGATTCGCGGTCATTGGCCTGCTCCTCGCGGCAGGAGCGTTTACAGCGCGCCCATCAAATCAACGTTCCAGAAAGGAGTTACCCATGGCCAGAGGGGTGAATAAAGTCATCTTGATCGGCAATGTCGGCGGTGATCCGGAAACCCGCTACCTGCCCAACGGCAATGCGGTAACCAACATTACCCTGGCCACCACCGACAGCTGGAAGGACAAGCAGACCGGTCAGCTGCAGGAGCGTACCGAGTGGCATCGCGTCGTGCTGTTCGGCAAGGTCGCCGAGATTGCCGGCGAGTACCTGCGCAAGGGCTCGCAATGCTACATCGAGGGCCGCCTGCAGACCCGCGAGTGGGAAAAGGATGGCGTCAAGCGCTACACCACCGAGGTTGTGGTCGACATGAACGGCAGCATGCAGCTGCTTGGCGGTCGTGGCGGTAGCTCCGACGACGCGCCGCGTCAGCCGCGCCCGCAGCGTGAGCCGCAGCAGCAGGCGCCACGCGCCCAGGCTCAGCCGCAGCAACGTCCGGCCGCGCAACAGCCGGCACCGGACTACGACAGCTTCGACGACGATATCCCGTTCTAGAGGCTACTGAATGCGAATGCGCCTGATGCTGTTGGGCGGCGGCAATGCCCTGGGTCAGGCGCTCATCCGCCTGGGTGCCGAGGAAGACATCGGCTTCTTCGCACCCTGTCCCCCCGCCCAGGGCTGGGACGCTGCCAGCCTCACCCAGTTGCTCGACGACAACCGTCCGGATGTTGTCATCAACCTGGCCTACTACTTCGACTGGTTCCAGAGCAGTCTGGTCGACGAGCAGGTGCTGATCCGTCAGGGACGCGCCGTTGAGCGACTGGCCGAACTCTGCCAGCACCATGACTTCATCCTTCTGCAGCCTTCGAGCTATCGCGTATTCGATGGCGCGCGAACCACTGCCTACAGCGAAAAGGACGAACTGGCGCCGCTCGATTCGCGCAGCCGGGCGCTCAGCGAGTTTGAGCAGAGCGTGCGGGCGCTGTGTCCACGGCACGTGTTGCTGCGGTTTGGCTGGTTGCTCGACGAGAGCGCCGACGGGATCCTCGGGCGTTTCCTGCGTCGGCTGGAGGAGGGCGTATCGATAGAGCTCGCCGACGATCGGCGCGGCAATCCCACGCCGGTGGATGACGCGGCGCGGGTGATGCTGGCGGTCATCAAGCAGCTCGACTGCCAGGCGCCGCTGTGGGGCGTCTATCACTACGGTGGCCACGAAGCGTCGACGCCACTGCTGGTCGGTCAGGCGATTCTCGCCGAGGCGGGAAGACACCGGTCGCTCGATGGCGAAATCCTGGTGCCAACCGCACATGCCGACTGTTCCGATGCAGAGGACGAGCCTCAGCACGGCGTGCTGGCCTGCAAGAAGATATTCAATACCTTCGGGATCAAGCCACGCGCCTGGCGTGCTGGCTTGGCGCCGCTGCTGGAGCGCTATTACCGTCATGGCTGAACGTCCGGTCCTGATTACCGGCGGGGCCGGTTTCATCGGTTCCAATCTGGTCGATGCCTTGCTCGCGCGCGGTTATGCGGTGCGGGTGCTGGACAATCTGTCGACTGGAAAGCGCAGCAATCTGCCGGATGACTCCCGGTTGGAGCTGATCGTCGGCGACGTGGCAGATACCGCCTGCGTTCGCCAGGCGCTGCAGGGGTGTCGTGCGGTGGTGCATCTCGCTGCGGTGGCGTCGGTCCAGGCGTCGGTAGACGATCCGCTGGGCACGCACCAGAGCAACCTGATCGGCACGCTGAATGTCTGCGAAGCGATGCGCGCCGAGGGCGTACGCAGGGTGCTGTTCGCGTCCAGCGCGGCGGTATACGGCAACAACGGCGAGGGCGAGGCCATTGACGAGGACACGCCGAAGGCACCGCTGACGCCCTATGCCGCGGACAAGCTGGCCAGCGAGCACTATCTGGACTTCTACCGCCGTCAGCATGGCCTGGAACCGGTGGTTTTCCGTTTCTTCAACATCTTCGGGCCGCGCCAGGATCCGTCTTCGCCGTACTCCGGGGTCATCAGCATTTTTACCGAGCGTGCGCAGAAGGGCTTGCCGATTGCTGTATTCGGCGATGGCGAGCAGACCCGCGATTTCGTCTATGTCGGCGATCTGGTCGAGGTGCTGGTACAGGCGCTGGAGTCACCCGAGGCAGTGGAAGGCGCGGTGAACGTCGGGCTGAGCCGTGCGACCTCGCTGAACCAATTGCTCGAAGCGATCGGTGAAGTGCTGGGCGGGCTACCCGCGGTCACCTACCAGGCGCCGCGTCCGGGGGATATCCGCCACTCCCGGGCGAACAATACCCGGCTGCTGCAGCGCTATCGCCTGCCGGAGCCGCCGACGGGGATGCGCGAAGGGCTAGCCCGGTTGCTGGGGCTGTAAGTTCAGGAAACGAAAAAGGCGCCGATCGGCGCCTTTTTCTTGTCTGCAATGCGGCGGATGCCGGTTTCGTCAGAACTTGTAGCCGAGGCCGACCATGTAGACGAAGGGATCTACGTCTACGTCGACTTTGACTTTGGTGTTGCCAGCATAGGTCGTGCCGGTGGTATCGATGTCAATGTAGCGAAGTTGCGCGTTGAGCATGACATTCTCGGTCAGCATGTAGTCCATGCCCACCTGGGCGGCCAGGCCCCAGGAATCCTTCATGTCCAGACCGCGGAAACCGGCTCCCTCGGCTTCGCTGCTCAGTTCATCGTCAAAGAACCACGTGTAGTTAATGCCGGCGCCTACATAGGGCTGGAACGCTGAGGTCTTGTCGAGCGGATAGTAAACGACGCTCAGAGTCGGCGGCAGGTGCTTGATCTCGCCCAGCTTCAATCCACCCAGGCCTTTGGTGCCTACGTCATGACTGAACGGGGATGCAGCCAGCAGTTCGATACCGACCTTGTCGGTCAGCATGTAAGCGAAGTTAAGGCCGAGCTGAGTGTCGCTATCCAGAGTGGCAGCAGTGCCTGCAGCGGCGACGCCACCAATTTTGACGTTGCCACTATCCTCACGCGGATCAACCGTAATCGCACCGGCGCGAACGATGATGTCCCCGGCCTCGAAGGCCTGGGCGAAGGGGGCGGCCAGCGCCAGGGCCAGCGCGGAAGCGGTGAACAGGGTCTTGCGCATAGTGGTTGCTCCATCTTGTGTTAGCTGCGATGGGGCCATGGTATTGAGTAGCTTGCTGTCGAATTTGACTCAGCTCAATGAAACGCACGCCCCGGCCTGCGACGTATTGCCCGGGTTGCGCTGCGTCAATGGGAAGATGATAATGTTTCTCTTTTGAGTTAGACCTCCTGCAAGGATCCCCCATGTCTTCGTTCATCCCCCGCCTGCTGGCGGTTGCCGTGTTGCCGTGCTGTCTGAGCTCGGCGCCACTGATGGCAGCTTCCCTGGATGCCGCGCTGACCGAGAGCGAGCGGCTGTCAGCCGAGGCCGCGGCTTCGCAGCAACGCATCGAGCAGCTTGATGACGCCACCCGGCAGATGCTCAACGAGTACCGCAGCGCGCTGCAGCAGACCGAGGCACTGAAGGCCTACAACAAGCAGCTGGTCGAGCTCACCGCCGCGCAGCGCAAGGAACTGGAGGGATTCCAGCGCCAGCTGGACGGCATCGAGCGCACCCAGGAAGCGGTGACGCCGCAGATGGGGCGGATGGTCGAAGTGCTGGGCGAGTTCATCGCTGCTGACCTGCCGTTCCTGCCGGAAGAGCGCGCCGATCGCCTGGCCGGACTGCAGGATCTGTTGCCGCGTGCCGATGTGAGTCTGGCGGAGAAGTACCGCCGCATTCTCGAGGCCTATCAGATCGAGAGCGATTACGGACGCACGCTGGAAGCCTGGCGCGGCGAGCTGCCGGTCGAGGGCGGCGCGCGCAGCGTCGAGTTCCTGCGTCTGGGGCGGGTCATGCTCTATTACCAGACGCTGGATGCCCACGAGAGCGGCTGGTGGAATCCGCAGACGCGCAGTTGGCAAGTGCTCGACGGCGACGCGCGCCGCCCGATCACCCAGGCCATCGCCGTGGCCCGGCAACAGCAGGCGCCGGCCTATCTGGAACTGCCCGTCAAGACCCTGGCCGAGGAGGCCGCGCAATGAGCCGTCTGTCGTACCTTCTTGCCCTCGTGCTGCTGCCCGTGCTGTCGCACGCCGCCGAGCCGCTGAATCCCGATCAATTGCTGCAACGCATCCGCAGCGAGCGGGCGGCCGAAGTCAGCGCCATGCAGGCGCGCGAGCAGGCGTTCGTCAGCGATCGCAGCGAGCAGGCGCAGCTGCTGGCGCGCGCCAAGGCCGAGCTTGACCGCGAGAAGGCCGAGGCCGAGCGACTGAAGGCCGAGTTCGATCGTCAGGAAGCCGCGCTGGCCGAGCAGGAGAAATTGCTGGCGCAGCGCGTCGGCCACCTCGGCGAGCTGTTCGGCGTGGTGCGCCAGAGTGCAGGCGACATCGCCGCACAGTGGCAGGACAGCCTGCTCAACGTGCAGTACCCGGAGCGTCTGCAGCGCCTGCACAGCCTGGCCGAGAGCCGTGCGTTGCCATCCGCCGACGATCTCGACGGCTTCTGGATGGCGCTGCTGGAAGACCTCGCCGCCAGCGGTCGGGTCGAGCAACTGACGCTGCCGGTCGTCGCCGCCGATGGTCAGCGCAGCGAGCAGCCGGTGTTGCGCGTCGGCAGCTTCTCCGCGTACGGCCAGAATGCCTTCCTGCGTTACGACGCCGGCTCGGGCCAGCTGCTGGCGCCGGCGCGGCAACCGTCCGGCATGGGACTGGTGAACGACTATCTGGACAGCGATGCGGCGCTGGCCGCATTGCCGGTCGATCCGAGCCGCGGCACGCTGCTGGCGCAGCTGCAGCTCGAGCCGGACTTCTGGACACGTCTGCAGCAGGGCGGCCTGGTGGGCTGGGTGATCGTCGCCCTGGGTCTGTTCGGTCTGTGTCTGGCGGCGTGGCGGATGGTCTATCTCGCCGGCGTCAGTCGCAAGGTGAGCGGCCAGATGCGTGATCTGAACAATCCGCGCGCCGACAATCCGCTGGGTCGCATCATCGGCGTGCTTGGCCCCAAGCCGCAGCTCGCCGATCTGGAAACCCTCGAACTCAAGCTCGACGAAGCCATCCTGCAGGAAACCCCGCCGCTGGAGCGTGGCCAGCCGCTGCTCAAGCTGCTGACCGCCGTGGCACCGCTGCTCGGCCTGCTGGGCACGGTGACCGGGATGATCGTCACCTTCCAGGCCATCACTCAGACTGGCGGCGGCGACTCGCGGCTGATGGCCGACGGCATCTCGCAGGCGCTGGTGACCACTGTGCAGGGCCTGGTGGTGGCGATTCCGCTGCTGTTCCTGCATGCACTGCTGGCCAGCCGCAGCAAGGCGCTGATCCAGATTCTGGAGCAACAGAGCGCCGGGCTGATCGCCCTGCACCTGTCCGGAGCGCCGCGTCGTGACTGACATGCACGGCCTGTGGCTGCGCCTGGTCGACAGCGGGCATCTGCTGCTCGACTTCATGGGGGCCGGCGGCATGGTCATGTGGGCGCTGGCGCTGCTCTGCGTGCTGTACTGGACGCTGGTTTTCGAGCGTGTCTGGTACATGCGCCGGGTGTTTCCGCACTGGGCCGACGACCGCCGCCGGGCCTGGGAGTATCTGGTCGATCAGCCTGGCGTCTGGCAGCGCGCCGTGCGCACTGCCTGGCTGGCGCAGGCGCAGCAGCAGCTGGCCGGACCGCTACGCCTGAGCAAGGCATTGGTCGCGCTGTGCCCGCTGCTCGGCCTGCTCGGCACGGTCAGCGGCATGATTGCAGTATTCGACGTGCTGGCGCTCAACGGTACCGGCAACCCGCGCGGCATGGCCGCGGGCGTCTGGCAGGCGACCCTGCCGACCATGGCCGGCATGGTGCTGGCCATTACTGGATTGTTCAGCCTGGCGCGCCTCGAGCGCATCGCCCGGCTGTCGCTCGACCGGCTGGCCGACCAGCTGCGTCACGATTGAGGATTTCTGGATGCGCATGCGTCGCCATCATTACCAGCAGGACGAAGACACCGGCATTGACCTCACGCCGATGCTCGACGTGGTGTTCATCATGCTGATCTTCTTCATCGTCACCAGCTCTTTCATCAAGGAGTCCGGCGTCGAGGTGCAGCGTCCACAGGCGAGCACCGCCAGTGCGCAGGACAAGGGCAACATCTTCATCGCGGTGACCGCCGACGGTCAGGTCTGGATCGACAAGCAGGCCGTCGATGTACGCAGCGTGCGCGCGCATGTCGAGCGCATGCGCGTCGATCAGCCGGAAGGCGCTGTGGTGGTGCAGGCCGATCAGGATGCGCGCACCGGGCTGGTGGTCCAGGTGATGGACCAGGCGCGCCAGGCGGGCGTGCATGATGTGGCCCTGGCCGCCAGCACGGACGCGCAGTGATGGCAGCGCTGGTGCGCGTGGTGCTGTCCTTCATCGCCGCCTGCGTGGTGGCGCTGTTGCTGTTCGCGTTGATGCTGAGCATGGTCAGCCCGCCGCGCAGCAAGGTGGAGCGGGAGCCGGTGGCGATCGCCAACTTCGTGCGCATGGACGGGCGCGACGAGAGCAGCGCCAGCCGTTCGCGCCAGCAGGCGCCACAGCCGCCGCAGCCGAAAACACCGCAACCGCCCACACCGCCGACGCCGAACATGGCCAGTCCGGATGCCAGTCTGCCGAAGCTCGATCTCGATCTGCCGAATATCGACTCGGGCATCTCGGTGGCGGCCGCTCCGGCGCCGAGCCTGTCCGGGCTCAGCGCCGCGGCGGCCAGCGCAGTCGCGGCGACGGCGGGGCCGGCAGCCTCCAGCGCCGTGGCCGGTGGTCAGTCCGGCGGACCCGAACATGAGGTGATGCCGCTCAATGACGTGCGTCCCGAATATCCCTATCGTGCGCGCCAGCAGGGGATCGAAGGGCACATCAAACTGGCCTTCACCATCAACCCGCAGGGCCGGGTGGAGAACATCCGCGTGCTCGAAGCCTCGCCGCGCAACGTCTTCGACCGCGAGGCGCGTCGCGCGGCGGCGCGCTGGCGCTTCGCCCCGCGTACCGAGAATGGTGTGGCGGTATCGCGTGAAGCGGTGAAAACCCTGCACTTCCGCCTGCAAGGAGAACGCTGAGATGCCTCGTCTGCTGGTCCTGCTGCTGTTCTGCTTCAGCTGCGCGGCGCACGCCGCGCAGAGTATCGATCCGGCGATCTTCGCCGCACTCGAGCGCGCGCAATCGGCACAGGCCAAGGGCGATTACCCGGCGGCGCGCCAGGCGCTGAGCGGTGTCGAAGCGAAGGCGGGCAGCGCGGAGGAAGCATTGCTCTGGCGTAGCCGCGGTTATCTGGCCTGGGCCGAGGGCAACAATCGGCAGGCGCTGGAGTGGCTGGACAAGGCCGTCGCCAGCGGCAAGCTGGACGAGCAGTTGCTGGCCGGCGAACGGCTCAACCTGGCGCGGCTCAACCTGGTCGAAGGGCGTTTCGCCAAGGTCGTCAGCCTGCTGGCGAAGGCCGACCAGGCCGACGAAGACGTACTGCAGATGCTGGTGCAGGCCTATCAGGGGCTCGGTCAGCATGCCAAGGCACTGCCGCTGGCCGAGCGCTACATGCAGGCCAATCCGCGCGCGGACGACATCTGGCTGCAGTTCCTGGTTGCCGGCAACGCCGAGCTCAAGCGCTATGCCGCGGCCGAGCGCTGGCAGCGCCAGTTGTTGCTGCGGCATCCCGAGCAGGTGAAGGTCTGGCGCCAGCTGGCGGGGCTGCAGCAGCTCGCCGGTGCCGAGGATAAGGCGCTGGCGACGCTGCGCACCGCGCACGCCAAGGGCTTGCGCTTCAGTGAGGCCGAGCTGGACAACCTAGTGTTGCTGGCCAGCGCCGCCAACCAGCCGTGGCAAGGCGCCAAACTGTTGGAGGGCATGCTCGAATCCGGCCTGCTGACGAGTAACGGCACCCGCCGCGAGCGGCTGGGCATGCTGTGGTGGCAGGCGCGCGAGCGCGGTGCGGCGGCGAAAATTTATCGCGAGCTGGCCAACCAGTCGGGCGCCGCCAAGTTCTGGATGAATGTCGCCCAGCTCGAGCTGGAGCAGGCGCACTGGCAGGCCGGGCTGGACGCGCTGAAGCAGGCCGAGCGTGCTGGCGCCGAGCGCCGCAAGGTGCGCGCCTGGCGGCAATGGGCCGAGGACGAACTGAGCTTCGAGCGCGAACGCCAGGTCGCCCGCGCCGGCTGAGCGTCAGCCCGGGCTTTCAGTCCAGCTCGTACAGTTCGATCGTCTGCGCGACCATCCGGTAACCCGCCTCGGCCAGTTCACTGCTGGTCGGCTCCACCTTCAGCGGCCCCTCGATCCAGTACGGCTGATACAGCTGGTCGACCCTGACGCCCAGCTCGCTGGTGGCGTGCACGATCTGGTTCGACGGCGGGGGCGGCACGTGGATGCAGGCGCCGAAGTAGGGCACCAGCAGGAACTCGATCACCCGACCTTCGCCATCCATCTCCAGCGGCACGATGTAGCCGGGCAGCCGGGCGACGATGCCGTCCAGCGCCTCGACCACCGGCGCGGCCGGCGACTGCTGGCGGGCGGCTGGGCCGGTCTCCGCCGCCAGCGCGTCGGCCAGCTGCGACAGATCGTGCAGCGGCGTCGGCGGTGGCGGTGGTGGCGCACCCTCGGGGATCAGTTCCGACCATTGCAGCAGGCGCGCCTCGCCAGCGAAGGCGGCAGGCAGGATCAGCAGCAGGATGAACAGTAAACGCGACATGGATGTACTCACACTCTGATCGACAGGCCGTCGGTCAGCGATTGGCGATAGGCGCGCCAGGCGGGCACCGCGCCCATCAGCACGGCTGCCAGCAGGATCGCGCCGAGCAGGCGCCATTCATAGCCGCTCGGCCAGCCGAACGGCAGATACAGGCCATAAAACTGCTGCAGCGGCGCCTGCGCCACGGCGATGCTGACATACAGCAGCGTCAGTCCGAGCGCCGCGCCGGCCAGCGCCAGGGCGAACGCCTCGATCACCAGCAGCCCGGCGATATGCCAGGGCCGCGCGCCCACCGAGCGCAGAATCGCCATCTCCCGGCGGCGCTCATTGAGGCTGGTGAGAATTGCGGTGAGCATGCCGATCAGTCCGGTCAGCACGACGAACAGCGAGACCACGAACAGCGCCTGTTCGGCGGTGCCCATCAGGCTCCAGAGCTCCTGCAGCGCTACGCCGGGCAGCACCGCCAGCAGCGGCTCGCCGCGATACTGGTTGATCTCGCGCTGCAGGGCGAAGGTGGCGATCCGGCTGTTCAGGCCGAGCAGCACGGCGGTGATCTGCTGTGGCTGCAGGTCGAGCGCGCGCGCCTGCTCGGCGCTCACCCGCCCGGCGCCGCGGGCCGGCACACCGCCGCGCCAGTCGACATGCAGCGCCTCCATGCCGGCGAGGTTGATGTGCAGCGTGCGGTCTACCGGCGTGCCGGTGCGGCGCAGGATGCCGACCACGCGGAACGGCTTGTCGTCGTGCTGCACCATGCTGACCTTGGCCACGCCATGCGCCAGCACGATCCGCTCGTCCAGCCGGTAGCCCAGGCTCTGCGCGACTTCGGCACCGAGCACCACCTCGAACGGATCGTCGGCAAACGCGCGACCCTCGGCCAACTGCAGCGGCTGCTGGCGGCCGAAGCGGTAATGCTCGAAATACGCCGGGCTGGTGCCCAGTACGCGGTAGCCACGGTGCGAGTCGCCCAGCGAGAGCGGGATCGCCCACTTTACCTGCGGGTGGCCGGCCAGCTGCTGATAGCTGTCCCAGCGGATGTTGTTGGTGGCGTTGCCGATGCGGAACACCGAGTACAGCAGCAGATTCACCGAACCGGAGCGCGCGCCGACGATCAGGTCGGTGCCGCTGATGGTGCTGGCGAAGCTGGCGCGCGTCTCGCTGCGTACCCGCTCGACGGCGAGCAGCAGGCACACCGACAGCGCGATGGCGAACACGGTGAGCAGGGCGGTGAAGCGGCGGTTGTTCAGGCTCGCCAGCGCCAGGCGCAAGAGGTACATGCCTCAGACCTCCGCAACGCGCGCGGCGCGGTTGAGTTCGGCCAGCGTCAGGCTGCGGTCGAAATGCGGCGCCAGGCTCTGGTCGTGGCTGACGAACAGCAGGCTGGCCCCGGCGGCGCGGCATTCGCTGAATAGCAGGTCGAGGAAGGCGTCGCGGCTGTCGGCGTCCAGCGCCGAGGTCGGCTCGTCGGCGATCACCAGCTCGGGCTGGCCGATCAGTGCTCGCGCGGCGGCGACCCGCTGCTGTTGGCCGATCGACAGCGTATCGGCGCGTCGCGCCAGCAGTGTCGCCGGCAGGCCCAGCTGTTCGAGCAGGGCTGCCGCCGCTTGGGGCAGTCCACCGTGGCGCCGGATCGCCCGGCGCGCACGTAACTGCGAGAAGCGGCAGGGCAGGCAGACATTCTCGTGCACCGGCAGGAACGGCAGCAGGTTGAACTGCTGGAAGATGTAACCGGTGTGATCGACACGAAAACGGTCGCGTGCACCGGCGGACAGGCGGCCGAGGTCTTCGCCGAGCAGGCGCACGCTGCCGCGGCTGGCGCGCTGCACACCGCCGATCAGTCCGAGCAGGGTGGTCTTGCCGCTACCGGAAGGTCCCTTGAGGAACAGGCTTTCGCCGCGCGCTAGGCGGAAGCGGGGAATGTCCAGCAGCTCGGGTTGGCCGGGCCAGGCGAAGCCGAGGTCGTCGAGTTCGAGCAGGTCGGAGGCTGGCATCAGAACGGTAGCTGCGCGTGGTCCGGCGTTAGCTCGGCGCCCTGCTGGCCGCGCGGGCCGATCAGCTGGACCTGAATCCGCTCGGTTGCCGGAAAGCGCTCGAAGAGCGTGCGCAGATCCAGTGCCTGTAGCGCCTCGGGATGGCGGCAGTCGAGGCGATAGCGCGCTTCGATGTCGCTGTGCCCATCGGCGCGGGCGGCGGGCTCGGGCTCGCTGGGCGCGGCGTCACCATCGCGGCGCTGATAGCCGGCGTGCGCGCCACCCAGCAGGTCGCCCTGCAGTTCCTGTTCGCTGACGTCGCAAGCGGCGGCTGCCGGCAGGCCGAACAGGACCAGCGGCTGCTCCAGCTGCTGGCGGGTGTGCGCTATCTGCGCTTCGTCCGCCGCGCTGGCGGGGACGTGCTCGAAGCCCAGCAGATTTGCCGCCGGGCTGTGCAGTGCCAGCTCCAGAGCGGTGCCGTCCAGCGCCACATCGAGGTGAGCGGTGCCGTGCTCGTGGGCGCCCAGACTGGCGGCGGCATCGTGTTCGTGGTGGTCGTGGCCGTCCTGTGCTTGGCTGTAATTGAGAGGCAGCAGAACGAATGGCAGAGCGAGCAGCAGCGGGCGCATGGTCGGTTCCGGGAACTGAAAAGGTGGTTACGTTATAACGCCTTTTTGCGTCGACTGGCCAGCCCGTCGCGGTCATGGGAGCATGCGCCGCGCTACCGAAGGAGAGCAGCATGATTCGTATCCGTGGGCATATCGGCGAGTGGCCGGTCGATCTGAATATCGAGCTGGACGAGCAGGACTGGGCGCAGCTGGCGCGCAATCTGCCGCTGGCACCCAGCGAGCGCGTCATCGACGCCGCGCCGTCTGCCGACGACAGCCTGTGGCACACCGCGCGCGAGCGCCTGCGCCGCGCGGGCCGGCTGGACGGCCCCGAACTGTTTGCCGAGCTGGAGGCGCTGACCGGCAGTGCTTCGATGGCCAAGCGCCTACTGGTGCGGCTGCGCCACTGCGATCAGGTGCGGGTCGAGAACGGCACGGATACCGCGAGCTACCACTGGATCGGCGAAGGCTGCCCGGCGTCCTGACGAGTCAGTAGATCGCCTGGTACAGCTTGCGGCGGTACAGCGTGACCAGCGGATGGTCGCCGCCGAGCAGATCGAAGACCTGCAGCAGCGTCTTGTGCGGCAAGCCTTCGGCATAGCCGCGGTTGCGCACGAACAGTTTGAGCAGGCCGTCGAGCGCCGCTTCGTATTGCTGACGGGCGAGCTGCTGGATGGCCAGCTGATAGGCGGCCTCGTCATCTTCGCCGTTCTGCGCCAGGCGGCTTTTCAGCGTGGCGACTTCCGGCAAGTCGTTGGCCTGGCGCAGGAAGGTCAGCTGGGCGCGTGCGCCGGCCAGCGCCTGCTTGTGCTCGTCGCCCTTGACGGCATTGAGCACGGTTTCCGCTTCGCCCAGCTCGCCGCGTTCGGCCAGGCAGCGGGCGTACAGGATCAGCCCCGCGGCGTTCTCGTTGTCCTCGCCGAGCAGTTGCTGCAGCTGCGCTTCGGCCTCGGCGAAACGACCTTCGGCAAACGCCGCCTGCGCACTTTCCAGCAGATTGCCCTGCGGCGTGGCCGGTGCCTGTACATGGGGTTCGAGCATGGTGCGAATGGCCGACTCCGGCTGCGCGCCGGCGAAGCCGTCCACCGGCTGGCCGTCCTTGAACAGCACCACGGTGGGCAGGCTGCGGATACCGAAGCGGGCAACGATGTCCTGCTCGATATCGCAGTTGACCTTGGCCAGCAGCAGCTCGCCCTGGTACTCCTCGGCGATCTTCGCCAGCAGCGGCATCAGCGCCTTGCAGGGCGCGCACCACTCGGCCCAGAAATCCACCAGCACCGGCTTGTGGAAGGAGTTTTCGAGCACCAGCTGTTCAAAGCTGGCGGTGGTGACATCGAAGATATAGGGCGTCTGGCTCATCGGGATTCTCGGGCGGCGAAAGACGTGAAAGCTCGGCATGTTAAGTGGGGACGCCGGGTGCGGGAAGCAAGGGCGGGCGATGCGACGCGACGAAACGCGTAGTGGCCCCTATACTTGCGTCCCCTTTTCTTGGTGCGGCGATTGCAGTCGCGCAAAAGGAGTCATCGATGTCCGTTCTGTCCGACTTCCGGGAGCGCTATCTCGTGCGCTTCTGGTCGCCTTTGCCCGCGCTCGTCGCGCTGGGTGTCGCGTCCGCCTACTATTTCGCCATCACCGGAACCTTCTGGGCCGTCACCGGCGAATTCACCCGCTGGGGTGGCCACGTCCTGTCCTGGTTCGGCTACACACCTGCCGAGTGGAGTTACTTCAAACTAATCGGCCTGGCCGGCACGCCGCTCGATCGCGTCGATGGCGTGATGATCATCGGCATGCTGCTCGGCGCGCTGTGCGCGGCGCTGTGGGCGAACAACGTCAGCCTGCGCTGGCCGACCAGCAAGCGGCGTCTGGCGCAGGGGCTGATCGGCGGCGTCATCGCCGGCTTCGGCGCGCGGCTGGCGATGGGCTGCAACCTGGCGGCGTTCTTCACCGGGATTCCGATGTTCTCGCTGCACGCCTGGGCGTTCATGCTGGCTACGGTCGGCGGCGCCTGGATCGGCGTGAAGATCTGCCTGCTGCCCTGGCTGCGCACGCCGCTGAAAGTGGGTAGTCAGGCCAGTTCGCTGTTCGGCGACGTCGAGGGCACCCGGCGCCGCGCCACGCTGCAGGCGCGTCTCGGCGTGGCCGTTGCCGTGCTCGCCATCGGCTTCGCCGCCTGGCGCTTCGATACTTCGCTGGTGCTCGGTATGGCAGTGCTGTTCGGCCTGCTGTTCGGTGGGCTGATCGAGCGCGCGCAGATCTGCTTCACCAGCGCCGCGCGTGACCTGTGGACCACCGGGCGCACCCGTGCTGCATACGGCATCCTGCTGGGCATGGCCGTGGCCTGCGTCGGCACCTTCGGTGCGATCGCCCTGGGCGCGAGCCCGAAGATTTTCTGGATGGGGCCGAACGCGATCATCGGCGGCCTGCTGTTCGGCATCGGCATCGTCGTTGCGGGCGGCTGCGAGACCGGCTGGATGTACCGCGCAATGGAAGGGCAGGTGCACTTCTGGGTGGTCGGCATCGGCAATGTCATCGGCGGCACCCTGGTGGCGGTGTACTGGGACGAGCTGGGCTCGACGCTGGCGCTGCCGTATCCGAAGGTCAACCTGCTGGAAAGCTTTGGCCCTACCAGCGGCCTGATGCTGACCTTCGCCGGCCTGGCCGTGGCCATGCTGCTGGTGCATCTGAACGCCAAACGTTTCCAAACCAAGAGGAGTCCTGCCCGTGAGCCAGGCCAAACCGAATCTCTCGCTTGATCTGCGCGGCGAGCACTGCCCGTACAACGCCATCGCCACGCTGGAAACCCTGGCGACCATGCAGCCGGGGCAGTTGCTGGAAGTGGTCACCGACTGCTCGCAGTCGGTCAACGGCATCCCGGAAGACACCCGCGCCAAAGGCTACAACTGCCTGAGCGTGGAACAGCACGGCTCGCTGTTCCGCTTCCTGATCGAAATCCCCGCCTGACCTCAGTCCGGGACGGCCGCCGCGGTCGTCCCGGATGCCCGCAGCGGCCAGCTGCCCAGCTCGCGATAGCGCGCGCCCTGCGCGGTAGTTTCCGAAACGAACAGCACGAAGCGATCCACCGTCCAGCCGAATGCCGGGCTGTGGCCGTGCACGCGCTCGTGGCCATGGCGTGTCAGCGTCAGGTGTGGCAGGAACGGCCGACTGTCGAGCACCAGCCCGAGTGCGGCCAGTTGCGCACGCAGTGCCGCGGCGAGGTAGTCCAGCGCCGGCGGTGGTGCGCTTGGCTGCAGGCAGATGAAACCCTTGCCTAGGGTGATCAGGCGATCCAGCGTCAGCTCGAATGCCGGGCAGTCGAGATCGGCCGCCAGCCGCTGCAGGCCGTCGAGGCAATCGGCCGGTTGCACGCCGAGAAACGCCAGGGTCAGGTGCAGGTTCTGCGGCGGCACCGGTCGGCCTTGCAGCGCCTGCTCGTCGCGCCAACGACAGATGGCTGTCGCCTGCTCGGGCGGGCAGGGCAGTGCGAAGAACAGACGCAGAGTTGACTCGCTCACGGCAATCTCCGGCAGCTATCGCGCCGCGTGATAGAGGCTGACCTGGCGGAATTCGGCCGGCTCGGCGAGATCCGGCCAGGTGCAGGCGTCCAGCACATCCAGGCGCCGATACAGCGGATGGGCGAAGTTGCGCACCCGCGAATCGGCCACCAGCGCTTCGCGACCTCGACTGAGGAAGTGATCCAGCAGCGGCAGGTTGGCGCGATCGTAGAGCACATCGGCGACGATGATCAGATCGTAGTGATCCGCCTCGGCGAAGAAGTCCTGCGAATAGCGTAGTTCCACGTCGTTCAGCGCGGCGTTTGCCCGGCAGGCGGCGAGCGCCAGCGGGTCGAGATCGCAGGCCACCACTTCCGCCGCGCCAGCCTTGGCCGCGGCGATGGCGGCGACACCCGAGCCAGCACCGAAATCCAGCACGCGCTTGTCCCGTACCCATTGCGGCCGCTCGGCCAGCCAGCGCGCCAGTACCAGGCCGCTGGCCCAGCAGAAGCACCAGTACGGTGGGTCTTCGAGAATCCGCCGGGTTTCCTCGGGGCTGAAGGCGCGATCCATGTTGGCCGCATCAATCAGCCACAGGCGCAGATCGGTCTCCGGCAGCGGCTCGGCAACCAGCCGGGCGTCGCCGAGCAATGCGTTCAGTACCGCCTGCAGTTGTGCCGGTGCCGTCACGGGGCGGGTACCAGTTGCAGCGGGCCGAGCGCCTGGCTGCTGGCATTGCGGATCTGCAGCGCCGGCAGACGCATGATCAGCTGCCCGGCGCGTGTCACCCGCCCGCGCAGCTCGACGCGCTGGCCCACGGGGAAGACATCCGGGTTGAACTGCAGGATGAACGGCAGCTCCGAGCCGCGCCCCTTGAGCTGTACGTTGCTCAGCAGGCTATCCGGCTGGTCGCGGCGGTCGACCTCCAGCAGCGCCAGTTCGACCTCGCTGCCGGCCGGCGCGCCGATCAGGCTGCCGCTCAGTTCGTTGTGCAATTTCGAGTGCGGTGCGCTGCTCAGTTCGACCGGTGCGGGCGGCGCGGGCGGCTGGCTGCCGCAGCCGGCCAGCAGGATCAGCAGCAGGGGCACGAAGGCGGTACGCAAGGGCACGGAAAGCTCCAGAACTACGGCGAATCGGCCTTGTATAGCAGCAAAGCCGCTGCCTTGTCTTGCCGGTCGGATGCGCTACCATAGCCGCCCCGACGTTCGACCGAATCCCGCCCATGCATTGTCCGTTCTGCAGTGCCCATGACACCAAGGTCATCGATTCCCGCCTGGTTGCCGAGGGCGATCAGGTACGCCGCCGCCGCGAGTGCCTGGCCTGCGGCGAGCGCTTCACCACCTTCGAAACCGCCGAGCTGGTGATGCCGCGACTGATCAAGTCCGATGGCAGCCGCCAGCCGTTCGACGAGCAGAAGCTGCGTGCCGGCATGCAGCGCGCGCTGGAGAAGCGCCCGGTCAGTGTCGAGCGGCTGGAAGCGGCCATCGCCCACATCAAGCACCAGCTGCGTGCCACCGGCGAACGCGAGATCAAGTCGCGCGTGCTCGGCGAACTGGTGATGGCCGAGCTGCAGAAGCTCGACGAGGTCGCCTATATCCGCTTCGCCTCGGTCTACCGCCGCTTCCAGGACCTCAACGAGTTCCGCGAGGAAATCGAACGGCTGTCCCGCGAGCCGGCGAAGTCCGAATGAGCGCCAGCGATCACGCCTGGATGGCCCGCGCGCTGCAGCTGGCGCGCAAGGGGCTGTATTCGACCCATCCGAACCCGCGCGTCGGCTGCGTCATCGTCGCCGCTGGTGAGCCGGTCGGTGAAGGCTGGCACGTGCGCGCCGGCGAGCCGCATGCCGAGGTTCACGCGCTGCGCCAGGCCGGCGAACAGGCCCGCGGCGCCACCGCCTACGTCACCCTCGAACCCTGCAGCCACCACGGGCGCACGCCGCCTTGCGCGGAAGCGCTGGTCAAGGCCGGCGTCGGCCGCGTGGTAGCGGCGATGCAGGACCCCAATCCGCAGGTCGCCGGGCGCGGGCTGCACTTGCTGCGCAGCGCTGGCATCGAAGTCGCCAGCGGCGTGCTGGAAGCCGAGGCGCGCGAGCTCAACTGCGGCTTCATCAAGCGCATGGAAAGCGGTCTGCCGTTCGTGCGCGCCAAGCTGGCGATGAGCCTGGACGGGCGCACGGCGATGGCCAGCGGCGAAAGTCAGTGGATCACCGGCCCGGCGGCCCGCGCCGAGGTGCAGCGCCTGCGTGCCCGCTCCAGCGTAGTGCTGACCGGCGCCGACACCGTGCTGATGGATGGCGCGCGGCTTACCGTACGCGGCACCGAGCTGGCGCTGGATGCGGAAACGACTGCGCTGGCACTGCAGCGCCCGCCGTTGCGCGTGCTGGTCGATGGCCGGCGGCGCGTGCCGCTGGACGCGCCGTTCTTTCAGGCCGGCCCGGCGCTGGTGGCGACGGCCATGAGCGGCGATGCAGAGGCCTGTCGGGTCGCCGGCCACGAGCTGCTGTTGCTCGGTCAGCAACAGGTCGATCTGGCCGCGCTGCTGCGCGAGCTGGCCGCCCGCGGCGCCAACGAAGTGCTGGTCGAAGCCGGGCCGCGGCTGGTCGGTGCCTTCGCCCGTCTCGGGCTGATCGACGAGTACCAGATCTTCATGGCCGCCAAGTTCCTCGGTTCCTCGGCGCGTCCGTTGCTGGAGTTGCCGCTGGAGCGCATGAGCGAGGCGCGCGAGCTGAAGATCGTCGACATCCGCGCGGTGGGAGACGACTGGAAGATCGTCGCGACTCCCGCCAGCTGAACGCGACATCCGGCGCCTCAATCCACGGCTGCCGATAGCGCCAGGCTTTCGTCGTCATAACCGCTGCGAATGCACAAGCTGGCTGCCGTTAGCGGCTATTTGTGTTAAAAACGCTGCCGGGCCGCGAGTGGCCCAACGTTCTCAGGGCGGGGTGCGATTCCCCACCGGCGGTAATGGCTTCGGCCTAGCCCGCGAGCGCTTGCTTAGGCAAGGTCAGCAGACCCGGTGTGATTCCGGGGCCGACGGTATAGTCCGGATGAGAGAGAGCGGGATATTCCGATGGGCGCCGTTCGCGTGCCCGTCATGCATCCCTATCGATCTGTAGCGCCCTGTTTTCAAAACAGGAGTTCGTCGTATGCAGCGTTTCACCAGCCTTCCGCGGGAGGCCACATGTTCACCGGAATAATCGAAGCCATCGGCACCATTCGTGCGCTCACGCCCAAGGGCGGCGACGTCCGCGTGCTGGTCGATACCGGCAAGCTGGATCTGGGCGACGTCAAGCTGGGCGACAGCATCGCGGTAAACGGCGTCTGCCTGACCGCGGTCGAGCTGCCGGGCAACGGCTTCTGGGCCGACGTTAGCCGCGAAACCCTGGCACGCACCGCCTTCATCGATCTCAAGGCCGGCAGCCGGGTCAACCTGGAAAAGGCGCTGACGCCTACCAGCCGCCTCGGCGGCCATCTGGTCAGCGGTCACGTCGACGGCGTCGGCGAGGTCGTGGCGCGCGAGGATAACGCCCGCGCCGTGCAGTTCCGCATCCGTGCACCGCGTGAACTGGCCAAGTACATCGCGCTCAAGGGCTCGATCACCGTCGATGGCACCAGCCTGACGGTCAACGAGGTCAACGGCGCCGAGTTCGAGCTGACCATCGTGCCGCACACCCTCGGCGAAACCATCATGGCCGACTACCGCCCCGGGCGACAGGTGAACCTGGAAGTCGATCTGCTGGCGCGTTACCTGGAGCGCCTGATGATGGGCGACAAGGCCGCCGAACCCAAGGCCTCGGGGCTCACCGAAGGTTTTCTCGCCGAGCACGGCTACCTGAAGAATTGAGGAGACGCCCAGATGGCGCTCAACACCGCTGAAGAACTGATCGAAGACATCCGCGCCGGCAAGATGGTCATCCTGATGGATGACGAGGATCGCGAGAACGAGGGCGACATCATCATCGCCTCCGAATGCGTCACCGCCGAGCACATCAACTTCATGGCGCGCTTCGCCCGCGGCCTGATCTGCATGCCGATGACGCGCGAGCGCTGCGAGCTGCTCAAGTTGCCGCTGATGGCGCCGCGCAATGGTTCCGGTTTCGGCACCAAGTTCACCGTATCCATCGAGGCCGCCGAAGGCGTGACCACCGGCATTTCCGCCGCCGACCGCGCGCGCACCGTGCAGGCTGCGGTGGCGAAGAACGCGGTGGCCGAAGACATCGTCAGCCCCGGGCATATCTTCCCGCTGATGGCGCAACCGGGCGGCGTGCTGGCGCGTGCCGGTCACACCGAGGCGGCCTGCGACCTGGCGCGCATGGCGGGCCTGGAGCCTTCTGGGGTGATCTGCGAAATCATGAACGATGACGGCACCATGGCGCGTCGGCCCGAGCTGGAAGTGTTCGCCGAGCAGCATGGGCTGAAGATCGGCACCATCGCCGACCTGATCCACTACCGCATGATCCACGAACGCACCGTCGAGCGGGTGTCCGAGCAACCGCTGGACACCGAGCTGGGCCAGTTCAACCTGGTCACCTACCGCGACGGCGTCGAGGACACCGTGCACATGGCGCTGACCCGCGGCGAAATCTCGCCTGAGGAGCCGACGCTGGTGCGCGTGCACAACATGGAGCCGCTGCGCGACCTGCTGCTGGTCACCGTCCCCGGGCGCTGGAGCCTGCGCGCGGCGATGACCGAAGTGGCCAAGGCCGGCAAGGGCGTGGTGCTGCTGCTCGGCAATCCGCTGACCGGTCCGCAGCTGCTCAGCCAGCTCAATCGTCAGCAACCGCCGATGCCGGCTACCTACAGCACGGTCGGTGCCGGTTCGCAGATCCTGCGTGATCTGGGCGTGCGCAAGATGCGCCTGATGAGCGCACCGATGAAGTTCAACGCGATATCCGGCTTCGATCTGGAAGTTGTAGAATACCTCCCGGCCGAATAATCAGAGGCGCCGCGCAGTCCGCGGCGCCTTCGTTCTTTAAAGAGATGAGAAAGCACCCATGCCCCTGAAGACCATCGAAGGAACCTTCATCGCCCCGCAGGGCAAATACGCCCTGGTCGTAGGCCGCTTCAACAGCTTCGTCGTCGAAAGCCTGGTCAGTGGCGCGGTCGATGCGCTGGTTCGCCACGGCGTCAGCGAGAACGACATCACCATCATCCGTGCACCGGGTGCCTTCGAGATTCCGCTGGTCGCGCAGAAGGTCGCCCAGCAGGGTGAATACGACGCCATCGTCGCCCTCGGCGCGGTGATTCGTGGCGGCACGCCGCACTTCGAGTACGTCGCTGGCGAATGCACCAAGGGCCTGGCCCAGGTTTCCATGGAATTCGGTGTGCCGGTCGCCTTCGGCGTGCTGACCGTCGACTCCATCGAGCAGGCCATCGAGCGCTCCGGCACCAAGGCCGGCAACAAGGGCGCCGAAGCCGCACTCTCCGCACTGGAAATGGTGAGCCTGCTGTCGCAGCTGGAGGCGAAGTGAGCCTGAATCACGACGACAGCCAGGACGCTCCGCAGCCCAAGGCCAAGGGCAAGATCGCTACCCGTCGGGTGGCGCGCAGCCTGGCGATGCAGGCGCTGTATCAGTGGCACATGGCCGGTCAGAGCCTCAATGAGATCGAAGCGCAGTTCCGCGTCGACAACGATTTCAGCGGGGTCGACGGTGCCTACTTCCATGAGCTGCTCAATGGCGTGGCCCGCAAGAAGACCGAGGTCGATCAGGCCATCGAGCCGAACCTCGACCGCCCGCTGGACGAGCTGGACCCGGTCGAGCTGGCGATCCTGCGTCTGTCCACCTACGAGCTGATGCAGCGCGTCGACGTGCCGTATCGCGTGGTCATCAACGAAGGCATCGAGCTGGCCAAGGTCTACGGCGCCACCGACGGGCACAAGTTCGTCAACGGCGTGCTGGACAAGCTGGCACCCTCGCTGCGCAGCGCCGAAGTGCGCAACCACAAGCGCTGAGGGCTACCCGCTTTGCTGGGTGAGTTCGAGCTGATCCGTCACTACTTCGCCGCCGCCGCTTGCGCCAGGGCCGGCGGCGAAGTTGTTCTCGGCATCGGCGACGATTGCGCCCTGCTGCAGATTCCGGCCGGCGAACAGCTGGCTGTATCCACTGACACTCTGGTCGCCGGGGTGCATTTCCCCGATCCCTGCGATCCTTGGCAGCTCGGCCAGCGCGCACTGGCCGTCGCCGCCAGCGATCTTGCCGCCATGGGCGCGACGCCCATCGGCTTCACCCTGGCCCTGACGCTGCCGGCCGCCGACGCACTCTGGCTGGCCGAATTCGCCCGCGGGCTGGATGCGATGGCACGCGACTGCAGCCTGCGTCTGATCGGCGGCGATACCACGCGCGGGCCGTTGTGCCTGACCGTTACGGTGTTCGGCCGGGTTCCTGCCGGGCAAGCATTGGTTCGGCATGGTGCGCAGGTCGGCGATCTGCTCTGCGTCGGCGGCGCGCTCGGAGAAGCCGCCGGCGCCTTGCCGCTGGTGCTGGGGCAGGCCGAGGCCGCTGCGGATGTCGCCGAGCATCTGCTGGCGCGCTACTGGTCGCCACAACCGCAGCTGGCGCTGGGCGAGGCGTTGCGCGGACGGGCCACGGCGGCGCTGGATATTTCCGACGGGCTGCTCGCCGATTGCGGACATATCGCCAAAGCCTCGGGCGTCGCGCTGCGGATCGAGCGCGAGCGGGTGCCGCTGTCCGCGCCGCTGCAGCGTTTCGCCGGTACCGCCGAGGCGCTGCGCTGCGCGCTCGCCGGTGGCGACGACTACGTGCTGGCCTTCACCCTGCCGCCCGCCGAGCTGGCGACGCTGCAGGATGCCCAGTGGCCGGTGCATGTCATCGGCTGCATCGTGGCCGGGCAGGGCGTGCAGCTGGTCGACGCGGCGGGCAACGAACTGCCGGTGTCCGCGCGTGGCTACAACCATTTCCATGCATAGGCGTCGCTGCGCCAGCACGATCAGAAAAGGAACGCTGTCTTGACTGACTCCTCGCCGCTCGCGGCCAAGCCGCAAGTCCTGGTCTGGTCCAACCCCTGGCACAACCTGGCGTTCGGCTTCGGCTCCGGCCTGATGCCGAAGGCGCCTGGCACCTGGGGCTCGCTGGTGGCGCTGCCGTTCGTGCCACTGTGGCAGTTGCTGCCGGGCTGGGGCTACGGCGTGCTGCTGGTGCTGAGCATACTGTTCGGCATCTGGCTATGCGGCAAGGTCGCCCGCGAGCTGGGCGTACACGACCATGAAGGCATCGTCTGGGACGAGTTCGTCGGCATCTGGATGACCTTCTGGCTGGCGCCGCAAGGCTGGCACTGGCTGCTGCTCGGTTTCGTCGTGTTTCGCGTGATGGACATCGCCAAGCCCTGGCCGATCAGCTGGGTCGACCGCCATGTGCACGGCGGCATCGGCATCATGCTCGACGACATCCTCGCCGGTGCCGCTGCCTGGGCGGTGATGCAGGGGCTGGTGGCGCTGCTGGCGTGATCAAGTGTGCGGCGGCTCGCTGAATCCTCCGTTCGGCTGGCGGAAGATTGCCCGGCCTGTCCAACGTCTCCTTTCAAGGACTTCCATGCGTCGCTTTGAACTTCTTCTTGCTGGCCTGCTGCTGTTGCCGTCGCTGGCGATGTCCGCGCCGATGGTGCAGGTGGTCGGGCTGTTTCCCGGCGCCGCAGTGCTGAACGTCGATGGCCAGCGCAAGCTGGTCCGGGTCGGTCAGACCGGGCCCGGCGGCGTCGAAGTGGTGAGTGCCGATTCGCGCGGTGCGGTGCTGCGCGTCGGCGGCGTCGAGCGCAGCTACGGCCTGAGTCGCGAGTACAGCGGCGCCGGCTATGCCGCGCCGGAAAAGACCCAGCTCAGCGTGGCCAAAGGCGTGGGCGGGCATTACTGGATCGCCGGATCGATCAACAGCCAGCCGGTGCAGTTCCTCGTCGATACCGGAGCGACCTCGGTCGCCATCAACGAAAACCAGGCGCGGCGGCTGGGCATCGATTACCGGGCCGCCGGCCAGCCGCTGCTGGTCAATACCGCCAGCGGTACGGCCAAGGCCTGGCGCGTGCGCCTGAACAGCGTCAAGGTCGGCGCCATCGACGTGCTGGGCGTCGAAGCAGTCGTACTCGAGGGCGAATCGCCCAGCGAAGCCCTGCTCGGTATGAGCTTCCTCGGCCGGGTCAGCTGGCGCGAAGACCAGGGTGTGTTCAGGCTGGAGTCGAAAATCTAGCGCTGGCAATCCCGCTCCGGCGGATGGGCGCCGTGCCACCCGGCCGGGCGGCATCGGCGCAGCGCTTCGCATTGCATTTGGCCGATTACGCTCGCCCTTTGCGCCTGCCAGTTAGTGTTACAATATCCGCCTTTTTCCTCTCTGGGATTTCCGCCCGTGTCTGTCGTGTTCGTCGCCGCTTCCAAACTGCCGACGCCGTTCGGTGTGTTCACCATGCATGGTTTTCTCGACCAGGACACCGGCAAGGAACATGTCGCGCTGACCCTCGGCGACGTGGCCGATGGCAAGCCGGTGCTGGGACGGCTGCATTCCGAATGCCTGACCGGCGACGCGCTGTTCAGCCTGCGCTGCGATTGTGGCTTCCAGCTCGAGGCGGCCATGCGTGCCATTTCCGAAGAAGGGCGTGGCGTGCTGCTCTACCTGCGTCAGGAAGGTCGCGGCATCGGCCTGCTGAACAAGATTCGCGCCTATGAACTGCAGGACGGCGGCGCCGATACCGTCGAGGCCAACGAGCGTCTGGGCTTCGCGCCGGACATGCGCGACTACGGCATCTGCCTGCCGATGCTCGAGCACCTGGGTATCGCCGAGGTCAAGCTGATGACCAACAACCCGCGCAAGGTCAAGGCGCTGCAGGGCTTCGGCATCCGTGTGGCGGAGCGCAAGCCGCTGCAGATCGCGCACAACCCGCACAACCGTAAATACCTCGCGACCAAGGCCGGCAAGCTCGGCCACATGCTCGGCGAGATTCATCAGGGCGAAGCCGAACAGTCGTGAATCGCGCCGCTGTCCGCCGCCAGCTCGCCCGCGAGGGCTGGCTGCATGCCGCGCTGATGGTGCTGCCGGCGCTGCTGCTCGGCCGCACCGGGCTGCAGTTGGGCAGCGGGGGACTGCTGCTGTTCGCCGCGGGCCTCGCCTCGCTGTTCTTCAGCCTGCCGGCGTTCACCCGCTTCAAACATGCGCTGATCGCCACGGAGCAGGCGCTCGGTGACACCGCCGAACCGGAGGCCTGGGCGCAGCTGCGGCGCATCCGCCGCCGCGCGCTGTTGATCGCATCATGGCCGGCCTGGCTGGCCGCGGTCGGTGCGCTGTTCGGCATGGAGCCGGTGGCGCGGCTGCTGCTGGTGCTCGGCAGCCTTTCCTTGCTCGTCCTCTATCGCATTCCGCGGCAGCTGCGCTGATGCGCTTGTTGTGGGTCGTCGCGCTGCTGCTGGTGTCGCTTTCGGTGAGCGCCGCACAGCGGGTGGTAAGCCTGGCGCCCTCGCTCAGCGAAATCATGCTCGAACTGGATGCCGGCGACCGGCTGGTCGGCCTGCTCGACGGCGGCGAGCGTCCGCCGGCACTGGCCGGGGTGCAATCGGTCGGCCGCTACGGCCAGGTGGAGCTGGAGACGCTGCTCAGCCTGCGTCCCGATCTGGTGCTGCTCTGGCCCGACAGCATTCCGCGCGGCCAGCGTCAGCAGCTGCAGCAGCTTGGCATCCCGCTGCTGGTGGTCGAGCCGTCGCGGCTCGAACAGCTGGCCGAACAGTTCGCGCTGATCGGCCGCGCTGTCGACCGTGCCGAGCAGGGCGCTCAGCTGGCCGAGCGCTTCCGCCACGGCCTGGCGCAGCTGCGTCAGCAATACGTGCGTACGCCGCCGCTACGGGTTTTCTATCAGGTCTGGCATCGCCCGCTGTATACGCTGGGCGGCCCGCAGATCATCAGCGAGGCGATCGCGGTGTGCGGTGGGGTGAACGTGTTCGCCGACCTTCAGCTGCCGGCGCCGCAGGTGAGCGTCGAAGCCGTACTGGCACGCGATCCCGAGGTGATCCTCGGTGGCAGCGGCGCCGAACTGGAGAGTTGGAAAGCCTGGCCGCAGCTCAGTGCGGTGCGCAGCGGGCGCTTGCTCGCCGTGCCGGACAAAGGGCTGGAGCGGCCGAGCTTCCAGATGCTGGGCGCGATCGGGAAGCTCTGCGAAGTGATGGCGCGGGCGACACCCTGAGGGCGCGCCCGCTTTCTGCTTAGAGCGAAGGGGTCCAGGTCATGGCGAACAGGACGGTGCGTCCGGCTTCGCGATAACCGTAGTTCAGCACCGGATCGGTCCAGCCTGGGCCGGTGGGGCGGTCGTAGGTTGCCAGCGCGTACTCGCGGTCGAACAGGTTGTTGACCTTGGCCTCCCAGAGCAGCTCGGGATGGCTCTGCCAGCCCGCACGCAGGTCGAAGATGCCATAGCCGGCCAGCTCGCGGGTGTTGGCCGCGTTGTCCTGGCGGGCGCTGGAGATGTGCCAGCCAGCGCCGGCCGACAGGCTGCCGAACTCGCGATCGATGTCGACACTGAGCGTGCGCTTGGCCCGGCGGGGCAGGGCATGGCCGCTGTCCCGGTCACGCGGATCGATGACGCTCACGCCCAGGCTGGCCTGCCAGCCCAGCAGCTCGCGGGCCACGCTGACCTCGAAGCCGTTGATCCGCGCCTGACTGATGTTCTCCGGACGGTTGGCGGCACTGTTCCAGGCAATCATGTCTTCCACGTCGGTGCGGTAGACCGAGGCTTCCAGCTGAGTGCCTTCTACGTCGGCGCGCCATTGCAGCTCGTAGGTCTTCGACGTTTCGGGGCTCAGGCCGGCGTTGCCCATTCCGGGGTAATAGAGGTCGGAGAAGGTCGGCGCGCGGAAGCCTTCGCCGTAGCTCAGGATCCAGCGCTGCGAATCGCCCACCGGCAGGCTGAAGGCGGCGTTCCAGCTGTTGTGGCTGCCGAACTGTTCGTTGTCGTCGTGGCGCAGGCCGAGCTCGGTACCGAAGCTGTCGCCCTGGAAGCTGTGCTGGGCGAAGAAGGCCAGGTTGTCGCGGCTGTCTTCCTGATAAGCGGTCGACGCGTCGAGACGGTCTTCGTACCAGTCGCTGCCGAGGCTCAACTGCTGGCGCTCGCTCAGTTGCAGCCGGTTGATCCAGGCCGCCGAGTGCCGCGTGGTTTCCAGGAAGCCGTTATTCCAAGCGCTGCCGGCACCCACCACCTTGTTGCGGTCGAAGCTGCGGCCGAGTTCCAGCCGGCTGTTCCAGACATCGGTCAGCTGACCGTCCAGATAGCCGCTGTAACTGCTGACGCGGAATTCGTCCTGCGGTGTGCCCGGCGCGAAGTCATAGGCATCGTCGTATTCGTTCTCGCCGCGCTGGTCGTTGAGGCTGAGGCCGGCCTGCCAGTCGGCATTGAGCTGGTGATCCAGCTTCAGGTGCATGGCGCGTGCGCGCTGACCGTCGTCGTCGCTGTCGGCACCGCGGTTGTCGCGGCTGATATCGAAACCGTCGCGCTCGTCGAGACTCGCGCCAAGATGGACACGGGTCTGCTCGGTGCCGGTCGCCAGGCTCAGGCTGCGCTGGAAGGTCTGGTTGCTGCCGGCGGCAAGGCGGATTTCCGGCTTCACGCCCGGCTCACCGCTGCGCGTAAAGATCTGGATGACGCCGCCAATCGCATCGGCACCATAGAGCGACGAGCGCGGGCCGCGAATCACTTCGACGCGCTCGATGTTGTCGATGGCGAGGTAATCGAGGCGGGCGAAGCCGCTGGTAGCCGAGGAAATGCGCTGGCCATCGAGCAGCACCAGGGTCTGCGCGGTGCCGGTGCCGCGCAGCGACAGCGACGGCAGGCCGCCGGCGCTGCCGACGGTCACACCCGGCACACGACGCAGCAGTTCCGGCACGCTGCGCGCCTGCAGGCGCTGAATATCGGCGCGCGTGAACACCGTGTTGGCGGCGGTGGCGGTGGCGCGGGGTTCAGCCTGGCGCGCGGAGGTCACCAGCATGTTGGGCAGCTGGTAGCTGTTGGCGGTGGTAGCGTCGGCAAACACCTGCGTGCCGGGCAGCAGCGCCACGGCCAGGGCAAGTCGGGACAGTTTCATTCTTGGAGTTCCTCAAAAGATCACAGCTTTCGAGGAGGGCAGGAACAAGCGGGGGCGAAAGGGCAGACGGCCGCGCTTGACGGTGCTGCCCTCCGCAACACCCGTCGAATCCACCAGGCCGGTCTCCGGGCTTTCGACGCTCATCGCGCTCGCCTTCCCATGTCGAAACACAGTGGCTGTCGAGCGGACGGCGATCCGGCTGGATCGCGGTCGATTACCGTTGCGGGGGCAGCGCCGGCCTTGCTCTCGCGAGCGCACCGGCTTCCCGTTTAATGCGGACCTTGCGGTCGTGCACACCTGGGCGGATAAGAAATCGCGCGAACCTTACGGCTGCGTGCCGGCAAACACAAGCTGATCGAAGGAGGTATGCGGCGACAGCGGCGCCACGATGGCGCAGCCGTGCCTGCTAGAATCCGCGTTTTTCACCATGCCGAACCGGCGCTGCGAGCCTGCCATGACCTTCGCCTCCCTGGGCCTGATCGATCCGCTGCTGCGGACCCTGGAAACCCTCGACTACCGCAAGCCGACGCCGGTGCAGGCCGAAGCCATTCCCGCCGTGCTCAAGGGCCGCGACCTGATGGCGGCAGCGCAGACCGGCACCGGCAAGACCGCCGGTTTCGCCCTGCCATTGCTGCAGCGCCTGACCATGGAAGGCGCCAAGGTAGCGAGCAATTCGGTGCGCGCGCTGGTGCTGGTGCCGACGCGCGAACTGGCCGAGCAGGTGCACGAGAGCTTTCGCGTCTACGGGCAGAATCTGCCGCTGCGTACCTATGCGGTGTACGGCGGGGTCAGTATCAACCCGCAGATGATGGCGCTGCGCAAGGGTATCGACGTGCTGGTGGCCACGCCCGGCCGCTTGCTCGATCTCTACCGGCAGAATGCCGTGGGCTTCGCCCAGCTGCAGGCGCTGGTGCTCGACGAGGCCGACCGCATGCTCGACCTCGGTTTCGCCGACGAGCTGGACCAGCTGTTCTGCGCGTTGCCGAAAAAGCGCCAGACCCTGCTGTTCTCCGCGACCTTCTCCGAGGCGATCCGACAGATGGCCCGCGAGCTGCTGCGCGACCCGTTGTCGGTCGAGGTCAGCCCGCGCAATGCCGCGGCGAAGACGGTCAAGCAGTGGCTGGTGCCGGTGGACAAGAAGCGCAAGTCCGAGCTGTTCCTGTATCTGCTGGCGGAACGGCGCTGGGGCCAGGTGCTGGTGTTCGTCAAGACGCGCAAGGGCGTCGACCAGCTGGTGGATGAGCTGCAGGCGCAGGGCATTGCCAGCGATGCGATCCACGGCGACAAGCCGCAGGCCTCGCGGCTGCGCGCGCTGGAGCGCTTCAAGGCCGGCGAAGTACAGGTGCTGGTGGCGACCGATGTCGCCGCGCGCGGGCTGGATATCCACGACCTGCCGCAGGTGGTCAACTTCGACCTGCCGACCGTCGCCGAAGATTACGTGCACCGCATCGGCCGCACCGGCCGCGCCGGTGCCACGGGCGAGGCGGTCTCGCTGGTCAGCGCCGATGAAGTCGATCAGCTGGCGGCCATCGAAACCCTGATCAACCAGGTGCTGCCGCGCCACGACGAGCTGGGCTTCGTGCCGGATCACCGCGTGCCGGCCACCACCCTCGGCGGGCAGATCATCAAGAAGCCGAAGAAACCGAAGAAGCCCAAGGACGCTGCCGGCAAGGGCAAGATCCACCTCGGCAACTGGTTCGACGAGAACGAAAAGCCCAACGCCA
This sequence comes from Stutzerimonas sp. 21-1, assembly GCF_056336065.1. NCBI lineage: Bacteria > Pseudomonadati > Pseudomonadota > Gammaproteobacteria > Pseudomonadales > Pseudomonadaceae > Stutzerimonas > Stutzerimonas sp. 21-1. The sequence goes on from NZ_CM150500.1 coordinate 662,706, forward strand.
AACCCATCCGCAAGGTACCGAGCCTGGGCGGCGGCAAACCGGCGAAGAAGCGCTGATCGGTCGTAGGGTGGAAAACGGCGCAGCCTTTTCCACCGAAGGGCCGCAGTCCGTGCCGGCGTACCTCAGCCGCGCATGAACGACAGGTGGATGTCGCTGCCGTAGCGACGGATGATCTCGCCCTTGGCCGCATGGAACGCGGCGACGTCGCCAGCCTGCCCCGACTTGTCGAGTTTCCAGCGCGCCAGTTCCTCGGCGATCACGTCCATGAACAGCTCGGCCAGCAGCAGGCGGGCGGAGTCGCGGAAGTTGCCGTGGCCGTCGACGTACAGCTGCACGGTGGGCGCGGCGGTGTTGATCAGAATCTTGCGCTCCGCCGCGCTGTACACCGCCCGATCCATGTCCTCGCCCAGATAGCGGAACTCGTAGCCGGTGAACATGGCTTCACCGTGATCGCGTGCGGGGCGGTGTTTGCCGGTCGATGGATGCGGCGTTTTGCGGTGATGGGCATGCGCCGTTGCCTGTTCGGCGATGACGATCTCGCACCAGGCGAGATAGCTGCCGGCACGCACGACGATCTCGCCATGCTCGGCGGCGGACTGGCCGCGCACCGTCCATTGCAGATACGGCTCCTCGCCCAGACTCTGCAGCGCGACCGCGGCCGGCAGCGGATCGATGTACAGGCCTTCGCTGAGCGATGCCTCGACCTGCAGGATGGTGTCGTCGGGCAATTGCTGCCGATCGAACAGCAGGCGGACGTGGAACGGGTGCTCCGGCGGACGGTAGTAGAACGGCGTGCTGAAGCGCAGCGCCGCGGCCGGTTCGCCATCGCTGGCCGAAGCGGTCACCGCAGCAATTGCCGGCGGGACGACGCCGAAATCGTGGATCGCCGCCTGGTTCATGCGCTGCAGCAGGTGGTCGATCATGTGCGCGGTGCGCCCCGAGGTAGTGGCGCGCTCCAGGTGCTTGAGCTTTTCCTGCTCGGCCATCACGAAGGGCGCGATCAGCTGGCTGACGGCCTTGGAAAGGGCGGCTACCAGCGGCGTTTTCGGATTCAAGCCGGCGCGTTCGTCGCTGATCACCGCTACGCCCTGGCCGAGCTGTTCGATCAATGCCGGACAGCGCAGCGTACCGAACAGGTATTCGGTGCCGACCTGGTTCTCGTAGTCGAACAGCTGGCAATCCAGCACCGCCGTGCCCGACAGCACCAGCAGACCGCTGGTGCGCTCGTCGCCGCGCGGCACCAGTTGCGCGTCCAGCGCACGCTTGAGGGTCAGGCTGAAGGGGAAGGTCTGCCCGTCGCAGTGGAACTCCCCCGGCTGGTCGGGGCCGAGCAGCAGCAGTGAGGGCGGCTCGTCGAAACGAATCCGCCCGCTGCGCTCGATCTCCACGCCATCGCGCAGTTGCGCAAGCTCCACGTGCCGACGGTTCAGCACATCGCGCAGGTAGATGTTGTTGGCCAGCGAGTCGATCAGGGCGTTGAACTGGGAGATGCTGACCTGGCTGCTTTCGATGACGATGGCCACGCGGGTGCCATTGCCGGCAATGCCGAGGCGCTCGCGGTCGCGCTCGGTCACGGGACGGTCCTGGCCGCCGTCGTCGTAGAGGTAGCCGCCGTTCTCGGCGCGGAACAGTTCGATGCGCGACAGCCGCCCTTCGTGGATGGTTTCCAGCCAACCGTAGCCGAGGCCGAAGATCGCCTGCTTCAGGCCGCGGCCGAAGTAGCCGCGACCGCCGCCGATGCCCTGGGCCAGCGGGCTGTGGGCGCCGCCGTAGCTGAGAATGAAGCAGGCGGTGGCGAAGGGCATGCCCTGTGCCTGATCGGTGACCGCCAGCAGGGCGCCGCGGCGGTGGCGTTCATACTGGATGAGCAGCTGCCCGGACACCGCAACGCCGGCCGCCTCCAGCCGGGCATAGCTGTCGTCGCTGTTGGTGAGCAGCTCGACCAGCGCCTTCTCGATCGAGGCGAAGCGTCGGGAGTCGATGTCGATGACGCGTTGATCCACCGGAATTGCATTGACGGCCATCGGCTTGCCTCGCTTTGCATGGGGGCGGCGCGCCGGGACGGATGCAGTGGCGCGCTCGATGCCACTGAAGCTAGCAGCGCAACGCCGGCAAGGCGAGGTGGCTAGTGGTCGCGCAGCCAGCGCAGCATGCCGTCGGCCGCCGCCCGGCCGCTGGCGAAACAGGCGGTCAGCAGATAGCCGCCGGTGGGCGCTTCCCAGTCGAGCATTTCACCGGCGCAGAACACGCCGGGCAGGCGCTTGAGCATCAGCTGCGCATCCAGTTCCTCGAATGGCACGCCGCCGGCGCTGCTGATCGCCTCGTCCAGCGGCCGTGCGCAGACGAGACGGAGCGGCAGCGCCTTGATGGCGGCAGCCAGCGCCGCCGTGTCCTGAAAGGTCGCGGTGTCGGTCAGCTCGCGCAACAGCGCCGCCTTGACGCCGTCGAGTTTGAGCTGGCGATGCAGGTGCTTGGCCATCGACTGCGAGCCACGCGGCTTGGCCAGCGCGCTGGCGACCTGTGCCTGACTGCGATCCGGCAGCAGGTCGAGCAGCACGGTGGCGACGCCGTCGCGGCTGAGCACCTCGCGGATCGGCGCCGAAAGCGCGTAGACCAGGCTGCCCTCGATACCCGTTGCGGTGAGCACGAACTCGCCTTTGCGTGGGGCTTCGCCAGGCAGCGCAAGGCTGACGGTCTTCAGCGGCGCACCGGCGAACTTCTGCTGCAGGTGATCGCTCCAGGCGGGCACCTCGAAGCCGCAGTTGGCCGGGCGCAGCGGCGCAACGCTGACGCCGCGTGCCTGCAGCAGTGGCACCCAGGCGCCGTCGGAGCCCAACCGCGCCCAGCTGCCGCCGCCGAGGGCGAGCAGGGTGGCGTCGGCGTCGAGCAGATGCTCGCCGTCCGGCCCGGCGATGCGCAGCTGGCCGCGCTCGTTCCAGCCCAGCCAGCGATGGCGCGTATGGATGTGCACGCCGCTGTCGCGCAGGCGTCTGAGCCAGGCGCGCAGCAGCGGCGCGGCCTTCATGTCGGTCGGGAATACCCGGCCGGAGCTGCCGACGAAGGTGTCGATGCCCAGACCGTGAATCCACTGGCGCAGCGCATCCGGACCGAAGGCTTCCAGCAGCGGGCGCAGTGCGTCGGCGCGTTCGCGGTAGCGGCCGACGAACGTGGCGAAGTCCTCGGCGTGGGTGATGTTCATTCCGCCGACGCCGGCCAGCAGGAACTTGCGGCCGACCGAAGGCATCGCATCGTAAAGCTCGACTGCGACGCCGGCCTGGCTCAGCACCTCGGCCGCCATCAGACCGGCGGGGCCGCCGCCGATGATGGCGACACGGGACGAGCGGGCGGAACGGGTCATGGCGCAAGCCTGGCGAAAAATGAAGGGCGGGCATTGTAGCGAGTCGTCGTGGCGCTGGCAGCGCGGCTGCCCCGGCAAACTTGACCGCTGCCGGTTCTGCGTCGATGCTTGCGCGCGTGATGCATATCCCGTCGGAGAGAACCCATGAAAGGCCAGGCACCGGTAGTCGAATATCTGAAGGAGCTGCTGCGCGGCGAGCTGGCGGCACGCGATCAGTACTTCCTGCATTCGCGCATGTATGCCGATTGGGGCTTCAGCCGGCTTTACGAGCGCATCGACCACGAGATGCAGGAAGAAACCGAGCACGCCGATGCGCTGCTCAAGCGCATCCTGTTCCTCGAAGGCACCCCGGACATGACGCCCGAAGCGATCAACCCCGGCCACACGGTACCGGACATGCTGCGCAGCGATCTGGCGCTGGAGTACAAGGTCCGCGCCGCGCTGGCCAAGGGCATCGCCCTGGCCGAGCAGCACGGCGACTACGCGACCCGCGACATCCTGGCCGCGCAACTGCAGGACACCGAGGAAGACCACGCCTACTGGCTCGAGCAGCAGCTCGGCCTGATCGACCGTATCGGTCTGCAGAACTACCTGCAATCGCAGGCCAGCTGAGCTGCGTTCACCGCGAGACTGCGCCCGGCGCGTCTCGCGGCCTTCCCGTAGTGCTCAGAGCCGGAAACGGCTCACCATCGTTTGCAACTGACCGCCCAACCGCGCCAGCTCGGTACTCGAGGCGGCGGTTTCCTGGCTGGCCGCGGCGGTCTGCTCGGAAACATCGCGCACATTCACCACGCTGCGGCTGATCTCCTCGGCCACCGCGCTCTGCTCCTCGGCGGCCGCGGCGATCTGCTGGTTCATCGCCTGGATGTTCGACACCGTGCGGGTGATGCTGCCCAGCGAAGCACCGGCACGGCGCGCCAGCTCGACGCCGCTGTCGGTGAGGTCGCGGCTGGTGTGCATGATCGTCGCGACCTCCTGCGTGCCGTTCTGCAGCGCGGCCACCAGCCCTTCGATTTCCTCGGTGGATTTCTGCGTGCGTTGCGCCAGACCGCGCACCTCGTCGGCGACCACGGCGAAGCCACGCCCGGCCTCGCCGGCGCGCGCGGCCTCGATGGCGGCGTTGAGCGCCAGCAGGTTGGTCTGTTCGGCAACCGCGCGAATCACCGTCATCACGCTGCCGATCTTGTCGCTTTCGCTCTGCAGCGCGCTCATCGCCTGGGTGGAGCGTTCCACCGCCTCGGCCATGCGCTCGATCTGCGTGACCACCTCGGTCACCACGCGATCACCCTCGCGGGCTTCGTTGTCCGCGTCGGTGGCGGCCTGCGCCGCCTGTTCGGCGTTGCGTGCGACTTCCTGCACGGTGGCCGACATTTCGTGCATGGCGGTGGCGACCTGATCGGTTTCTTCCTTCTGGCTGTTCACTCCGGCGCTGGTCTGCTGGGTGACGGCGGACAGCTCTTCGGCGGCGGCGCTGATCTGGCTGACGCCATCGCGGATGCCGCCGATCAGCTCGCGTAGGGTCGCGCCCATCTGCTGGATGCCGCGCTGCAGCACGCCGAGTTCGTCGCGCCGCTGAACCGGCGCGGTGGCGCTGAGGTCGCCGGAAGCGATGCGCTCGACGTCGGCCAGGGTGGCGCGCAGCGGCAGGATGATCTGCCGGGTGATCAGCCAGGCGGCGAGCACGCCGAGCAGCAGCGCCAGCAGTGTGCTCACCAGCAGCTGGCTGCGCGCTGCGGCGCTTTCGCTGTCGAGCTGATCGAGCTGGTACTGGTAGAGCGTGTCGCTGATGCGCACGATTTCCTTCTGCTGGTCGGTCATCTCCTGGCGCGACTTGGCGATGGCCTGGATGGCCGCTTCCAGCGACTCGATGGTGGTGCGGTACTGGTCGAGGGCTGCGGCGACGCCCTGGATCGTCTGGCGGTGCGCATCGAGCGCCGCGCCCTGCTCGGCAACGCTGGCCTGCGCGGCGTCGAGCTGCGTGTAGATCGCCTGGGCGGCGGCGTTGCCGGGTGCCGCCATGTAGACGCGCAGCAGGTACTGCGCGCGCTGTACGTCTTCCTTGATGCGGGTGATGGCGAGCAGCTGGGCGAAGCGTTGCGCGTCATCCTCCGGCAGCTGCAGCACGCCTTCGGTGACGCCGGCGGTCAGCTCGTGCAGGCGGCTGGCGGCGGCCTCGATCGAGGTCCGGGCGTCGTTCGCCTGCGCGTAGGCGCGGCGCATGTCGTTCAGCGAGTTCTGGTACTGCGCGTTGTAACCGGCCTGCTCCTTGAGCAGCGCGGCGTCGGCGGGATGCTTGAAGGTGTTGAGCAGTTCGGTCTGCTGGGCGATGTACACGCTCAGGTTCTTGTCCAGTCGCGCGGTCGATTCGCTGTCGCCGTTGGCCAGCATGAATTGCAGGCGGGCGATGCGCAGGTCGGTCAGCGTCTTGTTGAGCTGCGAGATGTCGGTCATCCAGCCGCTGCGCTGGATGACGCCGCCCAGGCTGCCCCAGCCGCTCCACGCGAGGATGACGGTGAGGGTGAGTACGGCGCCGAAGCCCAGCGCGAGCTTCCTACTGACGCCCATGTTTGCAAACCAGTTGTGCATGACAGTCCAACCATGATGAGGAGTTCGTTCCGAACGAGCGGCCTTGTGAGCGGCCCGCCGGTGTCTTCGCTCCTCCTGTCGGCGGTCGACATGCAAACTTGAACGTAAGGCGAGAAATAGTCGCTGCCCGCGCGCCGCGGGCTGGCCGGCGGCGCCGGATCAGCGCTCGGCAGGAGGCGCCGACTCCGCGTCGGAACTGGCTGCACAACAGCCCGCCTCGATGCCGCGCAGGATCGGGCAATCCGGGCGATCATCGCCGGCGCAGTGGTCGACCAGCTCCTGCAGGGTGTCGCGCAGGCCGACCAGTTCGGCGATCTTGCGGTTCAGTTCGACGATATGTCCGGCGGCTAGCGCCTTGACGTCGGCACTGGCGCGCTGGCGGTCCTGCCAGAGCGTGAGCAGCCGGCCGACTTCCTCCAGGGAGAAGCCCAGGTCGCGCGCACGCTTGATGAAGCCCAGGCGGTGCAGGTCGTCACTGCCGTAGCGACGGTAGCCGTTGGCGCCGCGCCCGGCCGGAGTGATCAGGCCGATGGATTCGTAGTAGCGGATCATCTTCGCCGACAGGCCGCTGCGCGCTGCTGCTTGACCGATATTCATGCTGCCTCCGTGTGCTCGTCGTTCAGGGTTTCCAGCGCTTGAGCAGCAGCGCGTTGCTCACCACGCTGACGCTCGACAGCGCCATCGCCGCGCCGGCCACCACCGGGCTGAGAAAGCCCAGCGCCGCCAGCGGAATGCCCACCAGGTTGTAGATAAAGGCCCAGAACAGATTCTGCTGGATCTTGCGGTAGGTGCGTCGGCTGATTTCCAGCGCCGCCGGCACCAGCCGCGGATCGCCGCGCATCAGGGTGATGCCGGCGGCGTGCATGGCCACGTCGGTGCCGCCGCCCATGGCGATGCCGACATCCGCCGCGGCCAGTGCCGGCGCATCGTTGATGCCGTCGCCGACCATCGCCACCACCGCGCCGCCGCGCTTGAGTTCCGCAACGGTGGCGGCCTTGTCCGCCGGCAGCACCTCGGCGTGCACATCGTCGATCTGCAGGGCTTCGGCCACCACACGGGCGCTGCCGCGGTTGTCGCCGGTGATCAGATGGCAGCGGATATGCCGGGTCTTGAGCGCGACGATCGCCTCGGCGGCGCCGTCCTTGAGGCTGTCACCGAAGGCGAACAGGCCGAGCACGCGCGGCTGCGGCGCGGTTTCCACCAACCAGGAGAGCGTCCGGCCTTGCGCTTCCCAGGTCTGCGCGGTGGCAGCCAGCTCGCCCGGTGGCAGACCGTGGTCATCGAGAATCCGCCGGTTGCCCAGCGCCAGCTGGCGCTCGTCGAGGCTGCCGGCGATGCCGCGGCCGGTCAGCGACTGGCTCTGCCGGACGTCGGGTAGCGCGATGCCGAGCGCCGCGCAGCGCTCCAGAACCGCGTGCGCCAGCGGGTGCTCGCTGCCGCGCTGCAGCGCGCCGGCCTGGCGCAGCAGTGCCGTCTCGTCGCCATCGAGCGCCTGCAGGTGGATGATCTGCGGCTTGCCGGACGTCAGCGTGCCGGTCTTGTCGAAGGCCACCGCGGTGACCGCATGGGCGATTTCCAGCGCTTCGGCGTCCTTGATCAGGATGCCGTGGCGCGCCGCCACGCCAGTGCCGGCCATGATCGCCGCCGGCGTCGCCAGGCCGAGGGCGCAGGGGCAGGCGATGACCAGCACGGCGACGGCGTTGATCAGCGCGGTTTCCAGCGCTGCGCCGGCGAGCAGCCAGCCGAGCAGGGTGGCCACGGCGATGACCAGCACGGCGGGGACGAACACCTGGCTGACCTTGTCCACCAGCTTCTGGATCGGCGCCTTGGCTGCCTGCGCGTCCTCCACCAGGCGGATGATGCGCGCCAGCACGGTCTCGCCGCCGAGCGCGGTGGTGCGCACCAGCAGACGGCCTTCACCATTGATCGCGCCGCCGGTGATGCGGTCGCCGGGGCGCTTGTCGACCGGCAGGCTCTCGCCGCTGATCAGCGCCTCGTCGGCCTGGCTTTCGCCTTCGAGCACCTCGCCATCCACCGGGAAGCGCTCGCCCGGCTTGACCAGCACCCGATCGCCCAGGCGCAGCGCGGCGATCGCCACGTCTTCCTCGCGGCCATCGACGACGCGCGTGGCGCGTTCCGGGCGCAGCGCCTCCAGCGCGCGGATCGCCGCGCTGGTCTGGCGCTTGGCGCGGCTTTCCAGGTACTTGCCGAGCAGCACCAGGGCGATCACCACCGCCGAGGCCTCGAAGTACAGGTGCGGCATCTGTCCGGCCGGCGTCGCCCACCACTGGTACAGGCTCAGGCCGTAGCCGGCGCTGGTGCCGAGCGCGACCAGCAGATCCATGTTGCCGGCGCTGGCGCGTACCGCCTTCCAGCCGGCGACATAGAAACGCGCACCGAGAATGAACTGCACCGGCGTGGCGAGCAGAAACTGCATCCACGCCGGCAGCATCCAGTGCAGCCCGAACAGGTCGCCAAACATCGGGATGACCAGCGGCGCAGCCAGCAGCAGGGCAATCAGCACGGCCAGACGTTCGCGGCGCAGCCGTCGTTCGGCATTGTCGGCGCCGCGCGGTTGCGCCTGCTCGATCGGCTGCGCGTGATAACCGGCGCCTTCCACGGCCTGAATCAATGCGTTCGGCTCCAGCGTGCCGAGCAGCTCCACCCGCGCGCGTTCGCTGGCCAGGTTCACCGCCGCGCTGCGCACGCCGGGGACCTTGAGCAGCGCGCGCTCGACGCGGCCGACGCAGCTGGCGCAGGTCATGCCTTCGATGGCCAGTTCCACCACCTGGGTCGGCACGCCGTAGCCGGCGCTTTCCACCGCTTGGATCAGCGTCGCGAGTTCGCTGTCGTCGGCGTCGACGCGCACCTGTTCGCTGGCCAGGTTGACCGCCGCCGCGGTGACGCCCGGCACCTTGCGCAGCGCGCGCTCGACGCGGCCGGCACAGCTGGCGCAGGTCATGCCGCTGACGGGGAGGGTGAAGGTGGTCGTGGACATGGCGAGACTCCTCGATGACTACCGGCAGGATCAACCTTGACCCTGCTGGAAGGTCAAGCCCGAGGCGACTCGATGTGCGCCTCGCGGCTCAGGCTTGCTCCGGCCAGTCGCCGATCAGGCCGCGGAACAGCGGATCGATCAGCGCGGCTGCTTCGGTGGGCGGGTCGAACAGCTGGTTGTCGCGCGTGTAGTCGCTGAACAGGCCGACCACCAGCGCGTGCAGCGAGAGCGCCGCCAGCCGTGGCGTGACGCCGGGGCGCAGGCAGGTCGCGGCGCTGGTGAAGAGTTTCTCGCACAGTTCGATGAACTGGTTGATGAACGCCTGGTGGCGTTCCTCGGCGTCGCGCAATTCGTCGGTGAATTCGCAACGGTGCAGCAGGATGGTGAAGATGCGCCGCTTCTGTTCGTGCCGGGCGAGCGCCGCCAGTGCCTCGACGGTGAGATCGCGCAGGATTTGCAGCGAGTCCAGCGGCGACCGCGCATCGCAGCTGTTCAGGCGTTCGGTGATCTGCTCGGGCGGCAGACGCACCTGGTTGAGCATCTCGTGGAACAGGTGAGCCTTGTTCTGAAAGTGCCAGTACACCGCGCCACGCGTCACGCCGGCATCGCGGGCGATCTGGTCGAGGCTGGTGTGGGCCACGCCCTTGTCCAGAAACAGATGTTCGGCGGAGGCCAGAATGGCGATACGGGTCTTCTCCGCGTCTTCTTTGGTGCGGCGCATGGCTCGGCTTCCGGGCGGCCCGGGGCCGCGTCAGCGATCGATCGATGAAAGCAAGGCGCGGAGCGACGCTCCGAAGGCTTGCCGATGAATGTTTACAATCGAGCGTGTATGTAACAGCATCCGGCATTCCTGTAAACGTTCGCGGTCCTACGCCAGGCGACCCGTCGTCGCGCCCCCGCCTTTCCTGTGAGCCTGTATGCCTCTGCGGTTTCTCCTGATATTGGGTGCGCTCAGCGCCTTCGGTCCTCTGGCCATCGACATGTATCTGCCGGCCTTCCCGGCATTGGCGCGGGCCTTCGCCACCGATGTCGAGCAGGTCCAGCTGTCGCTGGCGGCCTATTTCGTCGGCTTGTCGATCGGGCAGCTGGTCTATGGTTCGCTGGCCGACCGCTACGGTCGGCGCAAGCCGCTACTGGCCGGCGTGACGCTGTTTACCCTGGCGTCGCTGGCGTGCTCCTTCGCGCCGTCGATGGAGTGGCTGATCGGGGCGCGCTTCGTCCAGGCGCTGGGCGGTTGCGCCGGCATGGTGATTTCGCGCGCGGTGGTGCGCGACCTGTGCGATCCGATGACCAGCGCCAAGGTGTTTTCGCAACTGATGCTGGTGATGGGGCTGGCGCCGATCCTCGCGCCGGCGGCCGGCGGCGCGCTGTTGCTGGCCTACGGCTGGTCGGCGATCTTCATCGCGCTGATGCTGTTCGGCGCCGGCTGCCTGCTGGCGGTGGCGCTGTGGTTGCCGGAAACGCTGCCGGCTGGCCACGCCCCGGCGCCGATGCGCGGTGCGCTGGGCCAGTACCGGCGGCTGTTCGGCGACCATTTCTTCCTCGGCCACACGCTCACCGGCGCGCTGTGCATGGGCGGCATGTTCGCCTACATCGCCGGTTCGCCGTTCGTCTTCATCGAGCTGTACGGGGTGCCGAGCGAGCACTACGCCTGGCTGTTCGGCAGCAATGCGGCAGGCTTCATCCTGATGGCGCAGGTGAATGTGCGGCTGATGCGCTGGCGCGGTCCGGAGTACTGGGTGCGGCGTTGGGTCTGGTTCTACTTCGCCAGCGCACTGGTGTTGCTGGCGGTCGCGGCAGTGCAGCCCGATGCGCTCTGGCCGCTGATGCTGCCACTGTTCTGCTCGGTGGCATGCCTGGGTTGCCTGCTGCCCAACGCCACCGCCTGCGCGATGGCTGATCAGCGTGCCAACGCCGGTAGCGCCTCGGCGCTGCTCGGCAGCCTGCAGTTCGCCATCGCCGCGGCGGCGGCTGCCGCCGTGGGGGCGCTGCATGACGGCACAGCGGTGCCGATGGCTGCGGTCATCAGCCTGTGCGGGCTGCTGGCCGCCGTCACCGCCTGGGTCACCGCGCGGGCGCGGACCAACTAAGCGCTGGCGCGGACCGGCAAGCTGTGTGGCGCGGCCAGCCGGCGCTGCAGCGTGCTGACAAACGCGCGGGCCTCGGCCTCGTTGCGAAAGGTGACCGGATGACGATCCAGCCGGACCTGCCAGGCGCCATCGGGGCGAGGCGTGAGCGGGCGGACGAGAATGTTCATGGCGAACCCTCGAGGATTGGTGAGCGGAAAGTCCACTCTAGACCTGCCAGCGCACCGGCGCGCCGGGCGTGTTGTCGCACGGCGACGGCCGGCTCGCAGGTCGCGGGTCGTCAGTAGGCCAGGCGTGCGTCCAGGCTGTTCTGCGCCAGGCGTCGGGCCTGCTCCTCGGTCATGCCCAGGCTCTCGTGCAGCGCCATGAAGTTCTCGGTCACGTAGCCACCGAAGTAGGCCGGGTCGTCCGAGTTCACCGTGACCTTCACGCCCTGTTCCAGCAGGTCGAGGATGTTGTGCTGGCGCATGTCGCCGAACACCTTGAGCTTGGTGTTGGACAGCGGGCAGACCGTCAGCGGGATCTGTTCCTCGATCAGCCGGGCGATCAGCTTCGGGTCTTCTGCGGCGCGTACGCCATGGTCGATACGGCTGACCTTGAGCAGATCCAGCGCCTGCCAGATGTATTCCGGCGGGCCTTCCTCGCCGGCATGTGCGACGGTAAGCAGGCCCTCGGCGCGGGCCTTGTCGAACACGCGCTGGAACTTGCTCGGCGGATGGCCGACTTCGGAGCTGTCCAGCCCGACGGCGAAGAACGCATTGCGATACGGCAGCGCCTGTTCCAGCGTCTTGAACGCCGCCTCTTCCGGCAGATGGCGCAGGAAGCTGAGGATCAGCCCGCTGCTGATGCCCAGCAGCTCGCGGCCGTCGGCTAGGGCGGCGCTGATACCGTTGAGCACGGCCTCGAAGGGCACGCCGCGATCGGTGTGGGTCTGCGGGTCGAAGAACGGTTCGGTGTGCACCACGTCCTGCTCCTCGCATTTCTGCAGGTAGGCCCAGGTCAGGTCGTAGAAATCCTGCTCGGTGCGCAGCACGTCGGCACCGCGGTAATACAGATCGAGAAACTCCTGCAGATTGTTGAAGGCGTAGGCCTGGCGCAGCGTGTCCACGTCCTTCCACGGCAGGGCGATCTTGTTGCGTTCGGCGAGGCGGAACAGCAGTTCGGGTTCCAGCGAGCCTTCCAGATGCAGATGCAGTTCTGCCTTGGGCAGGTTGTTGAGCCATTCGTACATAGCGCGATTCTCGTCGTCCGGGTGTCGGGGCATTCTATCGGTGGCCTGGCGCAACCGATATGCCCTAGCAGCAGCGTATGACAGTCATGCGGCTGCTCCGGCTGGCCTGGCGATTATTTGACCAGCGGTCTGAAGCCCAGCGCTGGCGGGCGCCGGCGCGTTTGTTCCCAGCGTTATTCACAGAGTTCTCCACTTCATCCGGGCATAACTTGCGGGGCCGGAGTGCCAGTAGATGGCAACACGTCATCTCTCGACTCATCAGTCAAAAAATGCGGCTATTCAAGGGGTTGGCGCGGTGCGCGGGGGCTATCGGAAGCTATTGCTCAAAATCTGAGCAGTTGTTGCGAGGCCGCGTGGCAGCGGCCTCGCGGGCCATCATGCAAAGGTTATCCACAGCGGCGTCCACAGTAATTGTGGGCAACCGCGAGGCTCAGTCGTCGAGCGTTTGCAGCTGGCTGCGGCCGCGGCTGATATCGGCGAGCAGGCGTGCCAGCGGTTGCAGGCTGGCTGCCGGCAGGGCGATATCGAGGGTGGCGCCTTCGGCGTCGAAGCGTTCGTCCTCCAGCAGCGCCTCGAAATCCGCCAGGCAGGATTTGACCAGCGCCAGTTCGGCGAAGCGGCAATGACAGCGGCAGCGCGAGCGCGACACCAGTTCGCTGCGCTCGCCGGCCTGCAGGCACTTGGCCGTGGTGCCGCCGTAGGCGCGGGCCAGCCCGCCGGTGCCGAGCTTGATGCCGCCGAACCAGCGGATCACCACCACCACCACCCGGTCGAAGTCCTGTCCCTCGATGGCCGTCAGCATCGGTCGCCCGGCGGTGCCACCGGGCTCGCCGTCGTCGCTGAAGCGGTACTGGTTGCCGATCTTCCAGGCCCAGCAGTTGTGCGTCGCGGTCGGATCGCTGACGGCCTGGATAAAGGCCTGCGCCTCGTCGGCGGTCGAGATCGGTGCGGCCTTGGCGAGGAAGCGGCTCTTGCTGATGACTTCCAGCAATTCACAGGGCGCGCTGAGGGTGAAGGGCATGGCGGGTACGGCGCTGGGCGGCGAATGACGGGCAGCCATTGTAACGGCAGCGGCACGGCTGTGCTGCGCGCGCCGGGGAGACCGTCGGGCACGCGGGCTGAACTTCAAGCGGCCCGCGGGCGCCCTAGCAGATAGGTGCCGCCGCCGAGTTTGCGGCCGCGCCTTTCGCCGATGACCGAACGGAGGACATTGTCATGCTCAATCCCCAGTACCAGTCATGCATCCAGGCCTGTTCCAGCTGTGCCCTGACGTGCGAAACCTGCGCGGCGTCGTGCCTGCGCGAAGACGACGTGAAGATGATGGCGCGCTGCATCCAGCTCGACCGCGATTGCGCCGACCTCTGCGCCGTCGCCGCGCTGCTGATGACCCGCGACAGCCCCTATGCGCAGCTCGCCTGCCGGCTGTGCGCGCAAGCCTGCCGCGACTGCGCGGAGGAATGCGCCAAGCACGCCCACGCGCATTGCCAGGATTGTGCGCAGGCCTGCCGGCGCTGCGCCGAAGAGTGCGAACGCATGGCCGCCTGACGGCCGCTCGTCAGGCTTCGGCGTCGCTGAGGGCGACGTCGTTGCGGCCGCTCTGCTTGACGCGGTACATCGCCTGGTCCGCCGCGCTCAGCAGGGCTTCGAATGTCTCGCCGTCGGCGGGATACAGGGCGATGCCGATGCTGCAGGCGATCGTCTGCTCGCCCGCATCGGTGGCGATGGGCGCGCGGATCGCCTGCAGAAGCGACTGTCCGGCGCTCAGGGCGTGCTCCGGCCGCGTCACGTCGCGCAGCAGGACGACGAACTCGTCGCCGCCGTAGCGCGCCACCGTGTCGTAGGGCCGGCTTGCGTGGAGCATGCGCTGGGCGACCGCCTGCAGCACCTGATCGCCGATCTCGTGACCGAGCTGGTCGTTGATCTCCTTGAAGTGGTCCAGGTCGACCACCATCAGCGCGAACGGCGTGCCGTGCCGCTGCTGGTAGGCACAGGCTTCGCTGAAGCGGGCGGCCAGCAGGTGGCGGTTGGGCAGGGCGGTCAGTGCGTCGTGGGTGGCGAGGTAGGTGGAGCGCTCATGCTCGCGCGCACTGTGCTCGATACGCCGGAAGTGACTGACCAGCACCGTCGGCGTCAGCACCAGGGCGCCGGCGAGGATGGCCAGCAACGTCAGGGTTTCTCCGGTCAGCAGGTCGTCAAGATGCAGCTGACGCTCGAATCGCAGCGTGGTGGGCTGCGATCGGCTGTCGAGCACGACCTGCTCGCGCAGCCGCGGCAGCAGTGCGTCCAACGCGCCGTGGCGCACCGGACCACTGGCGAACAGCTCGCTGGTACCGCCCGCAGCGGCGTGCAGCGAAGCCTCGATGCGCAGACGCGGATCGGTGCTGGCGTTGCGCGCGATGTCGCGCAGCGACTCAGTCTTGATCAGCAGCATGGCCACCATGCTGTTGCCGAACAGGTTGGCACGGGTACTCGACGGGCTATCTACCGGCCGCTCGACCCGGCGCAGCAGGATGTAGGCGTCGCCGCCTTCGAACATCGAAAACACCGGCGAGGCGACCGAGCGCGGACGTTTGCGCGCCACCTGCAGCGCGTACGCCAGATGCCCCACGGTTTCCAGCCGGACGCCGTAGATGGATTGAGCCTGAGGGTGTGGCGGGTACATGAAGAGCACCGGCCAGGTCTCGTCCAGCGGCACGCGAACCGGTAGTGCATGCGCGGCCTGCAGGGGAAAGTCCTGCAACTGAAAGTCCTCGCGCCAGGTGCGGCGCAGCAGGTCGACGACGGCGTCCTGCTCGTCCAGCGCGACCCGGCTCGCCACTTCGAGCATGTAGATCTGCGGGTAGGCGGCGACCACGGCCGAGGCATAGCGGGCGGCGGCCTCGCTGTCGTTCTGTTCGACGGCCTGGAGGAAGGCGGAGAAGCCGGCGAGCACCGCCTCGTTGGTGTCCAGGTGGTTGTGCACGCTGCTGGCGACGTTGTTCACCTGCTGGGCGAAGCGGATTTCCAAGCGCTGAAGCTCGCTCTTGAGCAGCAGGTGGGCCGAGAAGCCGAGCAACACGAACGACAGCAGGATGAAACCGGTAAAGGACCGCCGGCGCTTGGTCAGCATAGGCTCTTCCACATACAAGGCGGGCGTCCCGTTACCGACTGCAGGCATGCGCAGTGACATGGCTTGCCCCGCGCCGGCGCGGCGATTACTCGACGGGATATTGTCTGGATGTCAAAAAGCTAGCAAAGCGCCAGCAAAACGTCTACCGGGACGAGCGAGCGCCGCCACTGGGCTGGCGCGGCGGGGAGCCGCGGGGTGCGTGGCCGCAGCGCAGCGGCCGCTACACAGGAGCTGTCTATTGCTGCGCCGGCGTATCGCTGCTTCGGCAGGTGATTTCGGCGTAGGGCTGATCGGGCGAGTACTCGCCCGGCACGCGCTCGGTGCGCTGGGTGTTGGGAGCGACATTGAACACGGGCGAGGCCGAGGTGCTCGAGCGCGCTTCGGCGGGCACATGGAATTCGCAGGTGATCTGCCCCTCGGTGCGATTCATTACCTTCACCGCGCGCACGCCGAGCAATTCGCCCTCGATACCCTCGGAGCGGGCCGGCACGCCCATCGGGTTGATCTCAACATCCAGACCGTTGAGATGGGCGACGATCTCCGGCTGGGGTGTCTGCGCGCTGGCCCAGGGCGCGAAGGCCTGCGCGGCGCAGGCCAGGGCGACGAGAAGTTGCTTGCTCATGGAAACCTCCTTTGTGCACCTCTAAAAACTGCCTGCGTTGCCATCGCCGCGTTGAAAACAGAGGTGCCTCTACGTTCGGGTCCCCTTTAGAAGGGCCTGAGCGCCGTCGGTTCGATGAGCGGTGATCGCGAGCAGGCGAGCACCCTGGTTCAGTGCTTGCCGTGCTTGCGCAGACGCACGTAGAGGTCCTTGCCGCCGGTGGCGCTGCTGCCGCGCGACTCCAGCTCGAAACGCGACGGCTGGCCGGCGACCAGGTCGCTGAGTTTGCGGCAGCCGTACAGGCGCGGATCGAATGCCGGACGCAGCTTGCTGATGTTCTGCCCGAGCGTGCCGAGCTGAATCCAGTCGTCCTCCTCGGAAAGGTCGTCGAGCACCTTGGCGATGAAGTCCACCGGCACCTGCTGGCACTTGAGTGCCTCGGTCTTGCTGGCGCCGCGTGGCGTGCGGCTTTGCGCCTGCTCGACCTGCGCTGCAGCGGCGGCCAGCCGTTCCGGTGCGGCGACCTCGGTGGCGGCCTTCGGCGCATCGTCGCGCAGCAGTTCGGTGTAGATGAACTTGTCGCAGGCGGAGACGAACGGCGAGGGCGTCTTCTGTTCGCCGAAGCCGTAGACGGTCAGACCCTCTTCGCGAATCCGCGCGGCCAGGCGGGTGAAGTCGCTGTCGCTGGAAACCAGGCAGAAGCCGTCGAAGCGTCGGGTGTAGAGCAGGTCCATTGCGTCGATGATCAGTGCGCTGTCGGTGGCGTTCTTGCCGGAGGTGTAGGCGAACTGCTGGATCGGCTGGATGGAGTGGTCGAGCAGCACCTTCTTCCAGCGGCCCAGGTTGGGTTTGGTCCAGTCGCCGTAGATGCGCCGGACGCTGGCGAGGCCGTATTTGGCGATCTCCTCGAACAGCGCCTCGACGATGGAAGCGGGCGCGTTGTCGGCATCGATCAGTACGGCCAGGTGTTTCTGCTTGTTCGAATTGCTGGGCTTGGCGGCCATGTTGCGTCCCTGTCAGGAGAATGCTCCGACCATAACGCCGGCGTGCGGCCGCTGGCCATAGCGCCGTTGCCGCGTCGGCTCGGTTAGCATGCGCGCTTTCGTCTGCACGGGAAGCTCGCATGGAACGCCGCGGTACGCTGAAAAGCTGGAACGATCTCAAGGGCTTCGGCTTCATCCGCCCGGAGCAGGGCGGCGAAGATGTGTTCGCGCACATCAGCGTGGTGCATGGCGAGCGCCGCCCGCTGGTGGGCGATCGGGTGCTCTATGTGGCGGGACGCGACACGCAGGGGCGGCTGCGTGCCGAGCATCTGCGGCTGGATGCGCCGCTGGCGCTGGACCAGCCGAAGATCCGCCAGCGCCCAGCTGGTGATTCGCGCCCGGCCAGGCCGCGCGCGCCGGCTCGCACGCCGCGCCAGGCTGGCTCCGGCGCCATCCGGCATCTGCCGGCCAAGCTGCTGCTGTTCGCGCTGCTGTGCCTGCTGCCGCTGGTTGGCAGCCTGTACCGGCTCGGTTCGCCACTGCCCTTGCTGATCTATTTGTGCGCCAGCCTGCTGACCTTCCTGCTCTACTGGCGTGACAAGCACAGTGCGCTGAAGCAGCGCTGGCGCACGCCGGAAACCACCCTGCACCTGTTCGAACTGGCCGGCGGCTGGCCGGGCGCGCTGCTCGCGCAGCAGGCGTTTCGCCACAAGACCCGCAAACCGAGCTATCAGGCGGCGTTCTGGCTGATCGTGGTGTTGCATCAGGCGCTGTGGATCGACCTGCTGTTCGTTGGCAGCGGCTTCACCCGCGAACGGCTGGACTGGCTGCTGCGTCTGCTCTGAAACGCAAAAGCCCGGCGGGTGCCGGGCTTGGTTGTGGCGCGCGAGGGGGTCAGACCTTGCGGACGAACTCGGACTTGAGCTTCATCGCGCCGATGCCGTCGATCTTGCAGTCGATGTCGTGGTCGCCGTCGCACAGGCGGATGTTCTTCACCTTGGTACCGACCTTGACCACCAGCGACGAGCCCTTGACCTTGAGGTCCTTGATCACGGTGACGGTGTCGCCGTCCTGCAGGGTGTTGCCGACCGAATCCTTGATCACCTTGTCGCCGTCGCCGCTATCGGCCGCGCTTGCGGTGACGCTCCACTCGTGGGCGCACTCGGGGCAGACCAGCATCTGGCCGTCCTCGTAGGTGTATTCGGAGTTGCATTTGGGGCAGGGCGGCAGAGTGCTCACGGCAGAACCTCACGGGCTGATGGCGGAAAGCCGCGCATTGTATAAGGTTTTGCCGGATCGTGCGGCGAGCGGGCCAGCGGCCCGCTGCGGGAGGACGGTTTACTGCACCGCGGCGAGGCGCTCGTTGCCGGTGCGCAGGTCCTGATAGCGCTGCTCCAGTTCGCGGCGAATCTCGCGGCGCTGGTAGGCCTGGGCGAAGCGGCGACGCTGCTCGGGCGTCTTCGGGTTCAGCGGTGGCACCGGCACCGGCTTGCCGTCCTCGCCGAGGGCGACCATCGTGAAGAAGCAACTATTGGTATGCCGCACGGCCTTGCCGCGAATGTCTTCGGTGACGACCTTGATGCCGATTTCCATCGACGTGGTGCCGGTGTAGTTCACCGAGGCGAGGAAGGTCACCAGTTCGCCGACATGCACCGGCTGGCGGAACACCACCTGGTCCACCGAAAGGGTCACCACGTACTGCCCGGCGTAGCGGCTGGCGCAGGCGTAGGCCACTTCGTCGAGGTACTTGAGCAGCGTGCCGCCATGGACGTTGCCAGAGAAGTTGGCCTTATCCGGTGTCATCAGAACGGTCATGGTCAGTTCTGCATGTGCGTCTGGCATGGGCTTGCGGCTCCTGGTGTTCTAGGGGGCTGCTACTTTAGTCGAACGCCGCCGTCCTGTGTGTGGCATTTTTGTATCGGTTTCACCTTTTTTTTCGATCGTCAATGCGGCGCAGGCGCGCAGCGCTGGAGTCTGGCGAATCCGAGGGGGTAAGCGGCGATTTTTGCCCCGTCTGCACCGGCAATTTGTGAGCGCCGTCGCAAAAGTCCGGCGGCCGCGCTGCCAGCGAAGCGCTTTTGTTGATTTGTGCCGGGGTTGCGCGTGGGGCGCGCTTCTATAGTCGGCCACCCCGCAACGCCCTTCGGCCCTCTCGGTAACGGATGCCCCATGCGCCTTCTTGCACTCGTTCTGCTCAGCTGCCTTGCCACGTCCGCCCACGCCAGTGACGAGGCGATGAAACGCTTCAGCTACCTGATGGCCGACGATACGCGGCGAGAGCAGGCCTACGCCGCGGGCCAGGAACGTGCGCTGTTCTGCAGCTACTGCCACGGCGAGACGGGCAACAGCAAGCGCGCACACATTCCCAACCTGGCGGCGCAGAATCCGCTGTACCTGTTCCAGGCGTTCGAGAAGTTCGCCAGCGGCCAGCGCACCGACTTCGTCATGTCCAAGCTGGCGGAGAACCTGACGCTGGAAGATCGCGTCAACGTCGCGGTGTACTTCAGCCAGCAGAAGGTCAACCCGCCGACAGCCGCCGCCAACGAACCGCTGCGCGCACGCGGCGAGGCGCTGTTCAAGACCACCTGCACTGGCTGCCACGGCGTGCATGCCGAGGGCATGGAAACCATGCCGCGGCTGGCCGGCCAGCCTGACGAGTATCTGCGCAAGGCGCTGACGCGCTTTCGCGACAACGATCCCAGCCGCGCCGGTTCGGTGATGATGCCGATCGCCGGCAAGCTGTCACCGACCGATATCGGCGCGCTCGCCGCCTACCTGTCGCAGCTGCAGCTCAAGCCGGCCGAGGAGCTGGCCGCGGCCGCGCGCCTGCGCGAGATCGCCGCTCACTGAGGCTCGATGCGCGCCGGATGACGGCGCATCAGCACCTTGCCGTTACGCACCGAAACCAGCGCCTGGCCCTGGCTGCGCAGCAGCTCGTAGTCGTCCGGCGCGGAGAGAATCAGCAGGTTCGCCGGCCGTCCCGCTTCCAGCCCGTAGCGCTCGCCGAGGTTCAGCGTGCGGGCGCTGTTGTCCGTGACCAGATCCAGGCAGCGCTGCAGGTCCGCGTAGCCGAGCATGTGGCAGATGTGCAGCCCGGCATCGAGGATGCGCAGGATGTTGCCGTTGCCCAGCGGGTACCACGGATCGACGATCGAGTCCTGACCGAAGCAGACATTCAGCCCGGCGCGATCCAACTCGGCGACGCGGGTCAGGCCGCGGCGTTTGGGGAACGTATCGAAGCGGCCCTGCAGGTGGATGCTCTCGGTCGGGCAGGAGACGAAGTTGATGCCGCTCTGCTTCAGCAGGCGGAACAGCTTGGAACAGTAGGCATTGTCGTAGGAGCCCATCGCCGTGGTGTGGCTGGCGGTGACGCGCGCGCCCATGCCGCGCACGCGAGCCTGCTCGGCGAGCACTTCGAGAAAGCGCGAGTGCGGGTCGTCGGTCTCGTCGCAGTGCACGTCCACCAGGCAGCCGGTGCGTTCGGCCAAGTCCATGAGAAATCCGATCGAGCTGACGCCCTGTTCGCGGGTGTTCTCGAAGTGCGGGATGCCGCCGACCACGTCGGCGCCCAGCGCCACCGCCTCGGCCATCAGCTCGCGGCCGCCGTTGAACGACTCGATGCCCTCCTGCGGGAACGCGACGATCTGCAGGTCGATCAGGTGGCGGGTTTCCTCGCGCACCTCGAGCATGGATTTCAGCGCCGACAGCGTCGGGTCGGTGACATCGACGTGGGTGCGCACGTGCTGGATGCCGTGCTCGACCAGCATGTCGATGGTCTTCTTTGCGCGCGTCTTGGTGTCTTCGTGGGTCACCTGCGCCTTGCGTTCGCTCCAGCGCTCGATGCCCTCGAACAGCGTGCCGCTCATGTTCCAGGCCGGCTCGCCGGCGGTGAGCGTGGCGTCCAGATGAATATGCGGCTCGACGAACGGCGGCACCACCAGGTTACTGGCGGCGTCGAGGTCGCCCGGGCCGGCCTCGGCCGGCGCCTGCTGCACAGTGATGGCGGCGATGCGCGAGCCGTCCAGTTCGATGCGCTGCAGGCCTTCGCGGCCACGCAGGCGGGCATTGACGATGTTCATCGCGACTCCTTCGTTGCGGTGGTTTCGGGCGCGGCGCGCCACTGCGCAGGACTATATCGCCTGTGCGGCATTCGCGTGGCGTCGGCGGTGAGCGTCAGGGAGCGTCCGGCGCGTAACCCGCAGCAGGCTCGCCGAGTGCCCGCTCAATCGTATTCGGCAGGCTCGTGCTCGCCCAGCAGGCGCCGCTGGCGCGGCGTGGCGGCGGCCAGCACGGCGGGGTTGAAGGTGAACTGCAGGTACGGCGAGAACTTCTGCGCGACCATCCGCCGGCCATAGTGGATCTGCAGCAGGTAACGGCTGCGATCCGGTGTGCGGTTGCGGCTGCCCGCATGCCAGAGGTCGCTACGGAAGAACAGCACGTCGCCGGCCCGGCACAGCACCGGCTCGGCCGCGCGTCCCTGCCAGGTGGTTTCGCCGGGGCATGGCTTGCGCCCGGCGCGGTGGCTGCCGGCGATCACCAGCGTCGGGCAGAGGTCGGCGTCGATGTCGTCCAGGTACAAATGCGCGGTACAGATCTGCATCGGCAGCTCGAACGCCGGATCGGCCAGCAGCTGCGGTGGCAGCTCCATCGGCAGATGGTCGATGTGCAGTTCGCCGCCGATGAAACCCGGGCGGCTGCGCCAGGCGGTCTGGCCAATGATGTGGCAGTCCCTGCCGAGTGCCGCTTCGGCCAGCTCGATGACACCCGGCAGGTCGAGAAAGCGCAGCCAGAACGGCGCGCGGTTGAACACGCAGGTGTAGTGATCGTCCACCAGCCCCTGATAATCCAGACCGATGGGCGTCAGCCGGTCGATGGCCTCGCGCAGCGCGGCGATGCCGGCCGCGTCGAGCACGCCGGGCAGCAGCACGAAGCCCTCGCGGTGCATGGCCGCGAGTCGTGCGGCGGTGAGGGTGGTCGCGGTCATGCGCGTGCGCCTCGCAACGGTCGGTTTTCTATCTGGCGCCTAGCGGCCGCGCGGGAAGCGTACCCGCACGCACAGACCGCCCAGCGATGAATCCAGCAGTTCCACCGTCGCGCCATGCAGTTCGGCAATGCGCGCGACGATCGACAGGCCCAGCCCGGCGCCTTCACCGTCGCCGAGGCGCACGAAGCGCTCGAACAGCTGCTCGCGCAGTTCGGCGGCGACTCCCGGGCCGCTGTCGGCGACATCCAGATTCAGCGCATCGGCGCTGGCGTGCAGGCGCACCTCGATGCGTCCCCGGCGCGGGGTGTACTGCAGCGCATTGCCCAGCAGGTTCTGCAGCAGCGTGACCAGGCTCGCGGCGTCGCCGTGCAGCTGCAGATCGGCGTGCTCGTCCACCTCCAGCGCCAGCTCCTGCTCGCGCGCCAGGGTCAGTGGAGTCAGCTCGGCGAGGGTTTCGCGCGCCAGCACGCCGAGGTCGAGCGGCACCAGCCGTAGCTGCTGCGCGCTGGGCTCCAGGCGGGCGAGGGTCAGCAGCTGGGCGACCACGCGGGTGGTACGGTCGACGCCGGCGAGCAGCTGTTCCAGCGCTTCCTCACGGTCGCGTGGGCTGCCGGCCTGCTGCGCGTTCTGCGCGTGAATGCGCAGCACCGCCAGCGGCGTGCGCAGCTCGTGGGCAGCGTCGGCGATGAAGCGCTTTTCCCGCTCCAGCAGCTGGTTGACCTGTTGCAGCAGGCGGTTGAGCGAGGCAGCCACCGGCTCCAGCTCCTGCGGCAGCGGCGCCAGCAGCAGCGGGGCGAGGTTGTCCGGCGCGCGATCCTTCAGCAGCCGCGCCATGTGCGCCAGCGGCCGCAGGCCCCAGCCCACCGCCAGCCAGATCAGCAGCGCCAGCAACGGCAGCCCGACCAGATCGGGCAGCAGGCTGCGCCGGGCGATCTTCTCGACCAGTTCGCCGCGCACGTCCTCGCGTTCGCTGACCAGGATCCACAGCGCGTCCTGCTGGTCTTCCAGCAGGAACAGCCGCCAGTCGCGGCCATCGAGCACCACATCGTGATAGCCGCCGGGCAGGTCGGCGAACGGTGTCGGCGAGCTGCCTGTCGGGCCGAGCAGCTGCTGCAGGGCGCCTTCCGGTGCGCCGGCCGACTGCAGCACGGTACTGCCGTCGGCGGCGTAGACCTGCAAGCCCAGCTTGGTCTCGTAGTCGTGCCCCGGCACGCCCTGGTCGCGCCGGGCGTTCACCGCAGCGTCCAGCGCCTGCTGCAGCGCGCGGCGGGTCTGCTGGTCCATGTCGCGCGCCATCAGTCCCTGTACCAGCCGCGCGCTCTGCGCCAGCTGCGCATCGAACAGCTCCTCGGTCTCGTGGCGGGCGTCGCGGTAGCTCTGCCAGGAAATCAGGCTCAGCGAAACCAGCAGGGTGCCGAGCAGCAGCGCGAGGGTGCGCTGGCGGATCGAGCGCTTTAGCATTTGTCCACCAGATAGCCGACGCCGCGCACGGTGCGGATCAGCTCGGGGAAGAATTTCTTGCGCAGGTGGTGGATATGCACCTCCAGCGCGTTGCTTTCGATGTCCTCGTCCCAGCCGTAGAGCGCCTGTTGCAGGCGATCACGGGTCAGCACGCGGCCGGGCTGGGCGAGCAGTTCGTGCAGCAGGACGAATTCCTTGCGCGGCAGGCTGACCGGCGCGCCCTGGTAGCTGACCTGCTGGTTGACCGGATCGAGCTGGATGCCGCGGTATTCCAGGGTCGGTTCCGGGCGGTTGAAGCTGCGCCGGAGCAGGGCGCGCAGGCGCGCCTTGAGTTCGGCGACGTCGAATGGTTTGACCAGGTAGTCGTCGGCGCCGGCGTCCAGCCCGGCGATGCGGTCGCCGGTGGCGTCGCGCGCGGTGAGCACCAGCACCGGCACCGGGTTGCCCGCGGCGCGCAGGCGTTTGAGCACTTCCAGGCCATCGAGCCGCGGCAGGCCGAGGTCGAGGATGGCCAGCTCGAAGCTCTCGTGGCTCAGCGCATGCAGCGCGCTGGCGCCGTCCTGCAGCCAGTCGACGGTGTAGCCCTCGGGCTTGAGCGCGGTGCGGATGCCCTCGCCGAGGGCGCGATCGTCTTCCACCAGCAGAATGCGCATGTCGTTCCTGTCGTCTTGAAGGGGCGCGGCGTTGCTGTGCATTCAACGCCGCCGCACCCGGTTATTCCAGCTTTTCCTTGACCTGCGCAAGCAGCGCGCGGGCTTCGTCGCGGCGGCCGGCATCGGCGACCTCACGACCAGGGCGGGCCGGCGCGGCGAGTGCCTTCTCCAGTGCGGCACGCGCTTCGCCATAGCGCTTCTGGCGCAGCAGGAAATCGCCGTGGAAGTAGTTCGGGTCGATACCGTTCGGGTTCAGCGCCAGCGCCTGCCGGAACAGCGCCTCGGCCTTGTCCTCGTCACCGAAGCCGATCGGCCAGCCGGGCACCTGATAGTAGAGGCTGGCCAGGCTGGTATAGGCCGAACCGTCGAGCGCCTGTGCGTCGAGCTCGATGGCTTTTTCCAGTTCCGCCTTGGCCTGCTTGACCAGGCCCAGCGCGCCGAGCCCGCCCTTGGCGCCGGCCCAGGTGCTGAGCACGATGCCGTGCCAGATATGCAGTTCGGCGGCCTGCGGTTCGCCGGCTACCGCGCGTTCGGCTTCCGCGGCGAGCTTGGCGAAGGCCGCTTCGCGCTGCGCCGCGGGCAGCTGGTAGTTGATCTCCGCCCAGCGCGTCTGGACCTGATGCAGCGACGATTCGCCGGCCGCGCTGAGGGCGAAGGAGGGTTGGCTGGCCAGCGCCAGCAGGACGCTGCAAAGACCGAGCAGACGTTTCATGGCTTTTCTCCGCTTGAGGTGGGGGGATTGGGGGCGGTCGCGGGCGCGCCGTGGGCGAAGCGCTTGATCACCGGCAACTGCTTGCGCAGCGCCTGGTCGACCATGCGCGGCAGCAGGCTGTTGAGGCGCACGAAGAGCTTTTCCGGCCAGCCGAGATACAGCTCCTCGCGTTCGGCGACGATGGCGCGGACGATCTGCCGCGCCACGGCCTGCGGGTCGTCCATGCCGACCTTCAGCGCATCGTTCATCGCCACCACGTCGGCGCTGTTCATTGCCGTGCGGGTGGCGCGCGGGGCGATGTAGAGCACCTTGACGTGGCTGTCGGCCAGCTCGCGGCGCAACGCCTCGGAGAAACCGCGCAGGGCGAACTTGCTCGCGCAGTACGCGGCGAAGCCCGGGTAGCCGATGGAGCCGAAGGTCGAGCCGAGGTTGACCAGCAGCGCCTGCGGTTGCTGGCGTAGCAGCGGCAGCAGCAGGTGGGTCAGTTGCAGCGTGGCGGTGACGTTGACGCCGATCAGCCGGGCGATGGCGTCCTCATCCTGCTGTTCGAGCAGGCTGAACTGGTTGATCCCGGCGGCGTTGATCACGCAGTTGAGGCCGCCGAAACGCCGCGCCGCATCCAGCACCAGATGCCGGCCGCTGCGCTGAGCGAGGTCCGCACAGACCAGGCTGACCTGCCCGGGGTAGCGCTGGGCCAGCGTCTCCAGCGCGAGGCTGTCGCGACCGACCAGCAGCACCTGCGCGCCGCCGGCGCAGAGCCGCTCGACCAGCACCTGGCCGATGCCGCCACTGGCGCCGGTGAGCAGGATGCGCGCGTCACGCAGTTGCATGGTCGGGCTCCGTGGTGGTCAGGCTGCGGAAGATGTCGCCGTAGAGGCGATAGACCACGCGCGCGGTGTGCACTACCGCGGCTTTGTCATCCTCGTCGTCGAGACGGTTCATCAGCCGCTTGAAGAACTCGATGTGCTCCAGGTCCAGGCTGCCATGGGAGGTCAGGTAGCTGAAGGCCTTGGCCGGCAGCCCGAGCTTGGCCTGCAGCACGCCGGCGGCCTGGGTTGCCAGGGCGATGCTGGTGCCTTCGAGCACGTTGACCATGCCGAAGAAGCTCGCCGGGTTGTGCCGGGCGATGCGGTCATAGACGTAGGCGACCATCAGCTCGGTGGGAAGCGCCGGCTGGCCGTGGCGCACCGCCTCGGCATCGCCGCCGCAGGCGCGGATGTCGTTGAGAATCCATTCCTGGTGGCCGATCTCCTCCTCGATGTACTCGGCGATGGCCTCGCGCAGCCACTCCAGGCGTTCCGGCAGGCGCGCGCCGCAGGCCATCAGCAGCGGTACGGTGTGCTTGACGTGGTGGTAGGCCTGGGTGAGGAAGGCGATGTACTGCTCGCGGGTCGCCGTGCCGGCCAGTGCGGCGTGGATGATCGGCGCGCCGAGCAGGTATTCGCGTTCGGCGCTGGTCTGGTGTTGCAGGTGGTCGAAGAAGTCCATGGGCGTACCTCGCGATCGGAAAAGGAAGTCAGGAAAGAACGGCGGCAACGGCCGCCTGGTAATGACTGAGCAGGGCATCGCGGCGCAGCCGGCCGTTGGCGGTGGCCAGGCCGTTGCCGGCGCTGAAGGGTTCGGCGGCACGCAGCCAGTGGTGCACGCGGGCGTAGTCGGGCAGGCCGGCGTTGACTCGCTCGACCGCCGCCTGCAGCTCGGCATCGCTCAGCTCGGCGCGCCGTGGCACCAGCACCGCGACGTTCTGCGCCAGCGCCTCGCCGTGCAGCCAGGCCTGGGCGATGGGCGCCTGCTGCACCAGCTCGGCCTCGACCCACTCCGGGTTGACGTTGCGCCCGTAGGCGGTGACGAACTGATGCTTCTTGCGTCCGTGCAGGATCAGGAAGCCGTCCTCGAAGTGGCCGAGATCGCCTGTGGCCAGCCAGTCGCCGGTGAGCGGCGGCTCGCCGAGATAACCGAGCATGTGCGGGCCGCGCACTAGCACCTCGCCGTCGTCGGCCAGGCGCAGCTCGACGTGCGGCAATGGCCGGCCGACGGTGCCGATGCGCCGCGCTTCGGGCGTGTTCAGACAGACCACCGAGGCGCACTCGGATAGGCCATAGCCCTCGAACACCGGCAGGCCGAGGCGCTCGGCGCGCTCCAGCAGTTGGGGCGCCACCCGGCCGCCACCGACCGCGATGAAGCGCAGCGATGCGGGCAGCGGCACGCCTTGCTCGGCGGCGCTGACCAGCGCCAGCAGCAGCTGCGGCAGCAGGATCAGGCTGTGCGGCTGGCTGGCCTGCAGCGTGGCGAGCAGGCGCGGCAGCTCGAAGCCCGCCGCGCCGCTGAAGCCGATCTCGGCCAGCGGCCGCAGCTCGACCCGCGCACCGGCCAGCAGCGGCGCATACAGCCCGGCGATGTTTTCCAGCAGGGTCGCCAGCGGCAGCACGCACAGGTGCTGGCGAACCTCACAGGGCAGGCTGGCCTGCCACAGGCTTTCGGCCACTGCCAGCTGCGCGTGGGCATCCAGGCACACGCCCTTGGGCTGGCCGGTGGTGCCGGAGGTGTAGGTGATCTTCAGGGTACCGACCGGCACCGGCGTGACCGTCTGCGGCTCGCGCTGCTGCAGCAGGCCCGCGGCGGTCGGGCGGAAGCCGCAGCGCTCGCTGAGCGGGCTTGCGGCGCCGATCAGGCAATCGATGCCGGCATGGTTCAGCACATGCTCCTGCTGCGCCGGGGAAAAGAACCCCGGCAGCGGCACGCAGACCAGACCGGCACGCAGCAGCGCCAGGTCCCACAGCGCCCATTCCAGGCCGTTGTCCAGCGCCAGGGCGACGCGCTGCACGCCGAGCTGTTCCAGCTGGCCGGCGCGCGCGCCGACCTCGTGGCGCAGTTCGGCATAGCTCAGCTGGCGCGGGCCCTCGCTGAGGGCGGTGCCGCTGTGCTGGTCGAGCGCCCGGAAGAAGCGTTCAGCTGCAGGCTGCATGCGGCACCTCGCTGGCATCGAACAGCGGCTGGTAGCCGAGTCGTGCGTACACGCCCAGCTGCGTCAGGCGCTGGTGGCCGGGCAGAATCTCGCCGGCCATCAGCTGCGGTCGGCAGGCGTAGTAGCTGCCCCAGTCGGCCAGCTCTTCGCCCATGCGCGCCGGATCGGCCAGGCCGAGCGCCAGCGGATCGAGCGCCAGGCGCTGGAAGCTGTTGAGCAGCGCCGGCGTGCCGGTGAACACCACCCAGCGAAAACCCTGGGCGACCAGCAGGTCGGTCAGCGCGACGATCAGCAGGCGCGCCGAGGCATTGCCGAAGGCGGCCAGGTTGCCGACCTCGACGATCTCCTCACGCGGCACCGCACGCCCGCAGCGCTGGCTCACCGCCTGCTCGATGGGCTCGTCCAGATAGCGTTCGAGAAACAGCGGCCGACGCCGCGCGCTGCGCAGGCCGACTGCGCCCTGTACCTCGCCGTGCTCGCCATGCAGGCCGAGCAGGCAGGGCATGAAATGCTGCACGCGTGCGCCGTAGTGCTCGGCGAAACGCTGACGGATGAAACTTTCCAGCGCGGCGCGCCGCTCGCCGGCATCGGCTTGCGCCAGTTGCAGGCTCAGCGCCGGCTCGCGGCCGATACGTGCCAGTACATCGGTGTGATCAACCCAGGGCAGTTCCATCGGGGAACCTCGGTTAGGAATCTGGGCTGGATTGTTGGACGGCAAACTTAAGCCAGTCTTAAGCCGGTGCGGCGGCAATGACCTGGCGCAAGAACGACGTTTTTTTCACATTCCCCCGGCTATGTTCGGCGCACCGTTCAGCGCGCCGGGCGACTGCCGCTGCATGCGCCGAACTAACCTGCCAGGCCGGCCAAGGAGCCCCGCGATGAAGCAAACCCGTGCGATGCCGTCGATTGCGCCGAATGGCCTGCCGCGCCTGAACGCACTGCCCAAGCGGGTCTATCGCTGGCTCGGCCTGGGGCTGCTGCTGGCGATCGGGCTGGCGGTCGGGGTGGCGTTGCACTGGGACGAGCGGCTGTACTTCAACCTGACGCATGCGGCGCCGGTCGCCGGGGCGGAAACCACGGATCGCTGGTTGCCGGACTATCGCGTGCTGATCGAGGCCAAGCCGGTGGCCGGCATCACCCGCAACCTGTCGGCGATCACCTACGACCGCGACCTCGACCGCCTGCTCGGCGTGATCAACGGCGGACCGACACAGATCGTGGTGCTGAGCAAGACCGGCGAACTGCTCGAACGCTTCCCGCTGCGCGGCTTCGGCGACATCGAGGGGCTGGCCTACCTGGGTGGCGGCCGCGTCGCGGTGTCCGACGAGCGCAACCAGCAGCTGAGCATCTTCCAGCTGCCGACGCGGCCGCGTGCCATCGATATCGCCGAGGCGCAGTTCTTCTCGCTGGGCATCAACCTCAACGGCAACAAGGGTTTCGAGGGGGTGACCTACGATGCCGCCGGCGATCGCCTGTTCGTTGCCAAGGAGCGCGATCCACGCCAGCTCTACGAGATCGGCGGGCTGGCGGCGAGCCTGGACGGGCGCATGCAGCTGAGCATTCGCGACCGCAGCGACTGGATCGCCGATCAGGTGTTCGCCACCGATCTGTCGGACCTGCATTTCGACGCCGAAACCGGCCACCTGATCCTGCTCAGCGACGAGTCTCGTCTGCTGATGGAACTCGATGGCGACGGCCGCATGCGCAGCTATCGCGGCCTCGGCCTGTTTAGCGATCTGCAGCGTTCGGCGCCGCAGCCCGAGGGCGTGACCATCGACAACGACGGCACGCTCTATGTGGTCAGCGAGCCCAACCTGTTCTACAGCTTCCGCCGCCAGGGCAGCTAGCGCCTGCCCTCGTTCAGCAACGCTCGACCTTCACGCGGCCTTCACATCGATTTGACGAAACCCTGACGGGCCCCCGCGCAGACTGCTTTCACTGCCGGGGTTGCACTGCGCCGCCGGCTTCCTGCCTGCCACGCCGGGGTGCCCCGATGACCGCTCGTCTGCTTCGTTCCGCTCGCCATAACCGCCCGACCCTGTTGGCGCTGCTGCTCGCCGGGATTTCCCTGGCCGGCTGCCAGAGTGCGACCCCTCAGCTGTCGGACGACTATCCGCCGGAGTATGCCGCCGGTTTCGGCGATGGTTGCGCCAGTGGCCGCCAGGCCGGCGGCGCGCTGACGCAGTTCCGCAAGGACGTGCCGCGCTACCTGGGTCAGCCGCTGTATGCCGAGGGCTGGAACGACGGCTATCGCCAGTGCCAGGCGTTGCTGCAAGCGCGCAGCGGGCTCGACGAGCGGCGCGGCAATGCGCTGGAGCGCCAGCGCGACCGCGAGTGGCGCCACCATGTCGATCAGGCCAAGGCGCAGGCGCTGCATCGCTGACCGGCTGCGCCAGGCCGCCGCCTAGGTCGTGGCGGTCGCAACGATGCCTGGTGCCGGCGTCGCTGCGCGGCGGTAGAGCAGCAGCCGGTAGCAGGCCAGGCAGATCGTCCAGTCGAACAGCAGCGTCCACAGGTTGTGCGAAGCGAAGTGCGCGCCCTGCATCACCCGGCCCGCCGACATCAGCGTGCCCAGTGCCAGCGCCACGCCCAGCGCGATGTGCGCCAGGCGCGGACGGCGGTCGCGCAGGACGAAGTACAGCGCCAGCAGCGAGAAACCGGCCGACGCGTGGCCGCCGGGCCAGCAGCGTCCCGGCTTCAGCGTCGGCGCGCGTTCGGCCAGCAGCGGCGTGAACGTCTCCGTGCCGCCGAATTCGCTCAGGCTCCACGGGCAATGCACGCCGGTGAGCGTCTTCAGCGGCGAGACGATGCTGGTCGACAGCCCCAACGCCAGCACCAGGTAGCCCAGCGGCCGGCGCCAGCGCGCCAGGCGTGTGGGCATCAGGCTGAGCAGGAAGCCGGCGATGGCCAGCACGCCGATGACGATCACCGCCTGCTTGACGCGGTCATGCAGGAAATCTTCGAGCAGCCAGCTGTGCCGGCCGACGAAGCCCGCGCCGGGCTCGTAGAACAGCCGCGACAGGGCGAAATCCAGCTGGCTCGGCTCGCCGATCAGCAGCACCGCCATCAGCAGCGCGGGCAGGCCGAAGGCGAGGCGGAAGTTGAACGGCCGGCTGCCGCCGGCGGTTGGCGCAAGAACGGACATGCAGGCTCCAGAGGCGCCGCGCGCGGCGCCGGGCAAGGGGTTAGCGTTGGCTGAGCCGGTCGGCCGGCGCCTGCGTGGACTGCCAGCTGAGCAGGGCGTGCTGGTAGTCGTAGCTGGCGCCCTGGTAGTAGGCGATGTCGCGGCGAACCAGCGGATCGTTCGCCGCGGCGCTGGACTCACGGCTCGCGCCGCGCGCGTCGTCGTGGCGGCGCACGCCCTGGCGCGGGCTGAGGATCGCCAGGTCCTGGCCGTCGAACAGCCCCAGATGCTGGTAGTTGCCGATCAGCGCGCGGCCCGGCGCGGCGTCCTCGCGCAACAGGTTGCGGCCGAAGAAGGTCGAGACGTAGTCCATGTTCAACAGGCCGAGCAGGGTCGGCGCCAGATCGATCTGGCTGGCCACGCCGGTGAATTCGCGCGGCTCGATCAGCCCCGGCGCGTAGATGAACAGCGGAATGTGGTAGTTGGCCACCGGCAGGTCCTGCGAGCCGGCGCTGCCGGCGGTGTGGTCGGCGACGAAGACGAACAGCGTGTTGGCGAACCATGGCTTGCCGCGCGCCTGGGCGAGGAATTCGCCGATGGCGTAGTCGGTGTACTTCACCGCGCCTTCGCGGCCTTCGCCGGAGGGGATGTCGATGCGTCCGTCCGGGTAGCTGTAGGGGCGGTGGTTGGAGGTGGTCATCAGCTGCAGCAGGAACGGCTTGCCGGCGGCGTGATCGGCGTCGGCTTCGTGCAGCGCCAGCCGGTAAAGGTCTTCGTCGGCCATGCCCCAGGCGTTCTTGAAGTGGATGTCCGCCTCGTCCGCACTGCTCTGGTCGACCACGCGGTAGCCGTTGCCGCTGAAGAACGCGCTCATGTTGTCGAAATAGCCGCGCCCGCCGTAGAGGAACACGCTGTCGTAGCCCTTGCTGGCGAGCTGCTGGCCGAGGCTGGCGAAGCCGCTCTCGCGGCCGATGCGCTT
Source organism: Stutzerimonas sp. 21-1 (assembly GCF_056336065.1). Lineage (NCBI taxonomy): Bacteria > Pseudomonadati > Pseudomonadota > Gammaproteobacteria > Pseudomonadales > Pseudomonadaceae > Stutzerimonas > Stutzerimonas sp. 21-1. The sequence continues at coordinate 694,537 of NZ_CM150500.1, forward strand.
GACAATCGAACGCCCTGGCGTCGGCGGCACCGACAAGGTGATGGCCTCCAGGCCTCGGTCGGTGCGCGTGCCGGTGGCGTAGAAATCGGTGAAGAACAGGCTCTGCCGGCGCAGTGCGTCGAGGTTGGGCGTCAGCCCGCGGGTGTCGCCGAAGCTGCCGAGGTATTTGGCGCTGAGGCTCTCCACCGTGACCAGCACGATGTTTAGTGGCCGCGCTGCGCCGGGGTTGTCGATCACTCGGCGGATGTCCAGTGGATCACTGCCGATGAATCGCGCATTCGGCTCGCCGACTTCGGCGCGCAGGTCGTTGCCGACCGCCTGCTCGGGCAGGGTGGCGTAGAACTGCGGGTAGTCCAGCTCGTTGTTGCGGAACGCGGCGAAGAACTGGAACGGGCCGTTGCTCGCCAGTTCGCGCTGGTAGGCGTTGCCGCCGCTGCCGCGCGGGAAGTCCTGGCCGACCAGCAGCCCGGCACCGAGCGCCGCCGCCAGCAGGCTGGCCAGGGCCGTTGCACGCCCGCGTCGGCCCAGGCTCGGTTCAGCCAGCGCGCGGCGCAGCAGCGGCTGCAGCGCGGTCATGGCGAGCAGCGTGAGCAGGGCCAGCAGCGTCAGCAGGACAAAGACCGGGTAGGACTCGCGGATATTGGCGAGCACCTCGTCGGAGTACACCAGATAGTCCACGGCGATGAAGTTGAAGCGCACGCCGAACTCGTCCCAGAACAGCCATTCGGCGAGCGCGGTGAACAGCATCGCATACAGGCTCAGACCCAGCAGCAGTTGCAGCGCGAGCCGATGCCAGCGGCGGTGCCAGATGCGCGTCGGGCATGCCAGCAGGTAGAGCGCCAGCGGCAGCGCGGCGAAGGCCAGGTAGGCCAGGTCATAGACCAGCCCCACGGCATAGATCTGCAGCAGGCTGCCCGCACCTCCGGCCGCGTCCGTCCAGTGGGCGGCGAGCAGCACGCTGCGGGTGAGCAGGAACACGCCCAGCCAGAGGCCGAGCAGCAGGGACAGGTAACGAAGCTGAGCATGGCGCAGAAGAGGCATCGTATGATTCCACGGCGAGGTTGAACGCGCCGGAGTCTGCGCGCGCCCTTGTGAGGCCTTCGTAAAGAAGCCGTGAAAATTTCGTCATCCGCGTGAGGCGACATGCGCATCCTGGTCATCGAAGACAACCGCGACATCCTGGCCAACGTGCTGGACTATCTGGAACTCAAGGGCTACGTGGTCGACTGCGCGCAGGACGGCCTCGGCGGCCTGCACTTGGCCGCGACCCAGGACTACGACCTGATCGTGCTGGACGTGATGCTGCCGGGCATCGACGGCTATCAGGTGTGCAAGCGCCTGCGCGAGGACGCCGGACGCGATACACCGATCATCATGCTCACCGCCCGCGACGCGCTGGCCGACCGCCTGCAAGGGCTGGGCGTGGGCGCCGATGATTACCTGGTCAAGCCGTTCGCGCTGTCCGAGCTGGTGGCGCGCATCGAGGCGATCCTGCGGCGCAGCCAGGGCGCGCGCAAACGCCAGCTGCAGGTCGGCGACCTGCATTACGACCTCGACACGCTGCAGGCCAGCCGTGCCGGCCAGCCGCTGCGGCTCAACCCCATCGGCCACAAGCTGCTGGCGCTGCTGATGCAGAAGAGCCCGGCGGTGGTGCGCCGCGAACAGCTGGAAGAGGCGCTGTGGGGCGACGACATTCCCGACAGCGACAGCCTGCGCAGCCACATCCACCAGCTGCGCCAGGTACTCGACAAACCCTTCGACCGACCGCTGCTGCACACCGTGCATGGCGTCGGTTTCCGGCTGGCGGAGGACGGCGATGCTCGCTAAACAACCCTTCGCCCGGCGCATCGTCATCGCCTTCACGCTGATGACGCTGCTGGTCAGTGGCGTGTTTTCCATCGGCATCGTGGCGGTGGTGTACTTCATCGAGGCGCAGCTGGTCACCGAGGAAATGAGCCGCGAGATGGATACCGTGCTCGACGTTGACCTGGCCCACGGCCAGGCGCCGCGCCTGGATGCCAGCACGCGCTTCTTCGCCTCCGGCTTGCCGCAGTACGGCCTGCCGGAAGAACTCGCCGCGCTCGCGCCGGGGTTCACTGAACTGGTGCGCGACGACGAGGCCTTCTACGTGTTCGTCCGCGACCTGGCGGGCGAGCGCTACGTGCTAATGGAAGATCAGAACGAGTTCGAGGCCCGCGAGAATGCGCTGTTCAACGTGGTGCTCGCCGGCTTCGTGCTCAGCGTGCTCGGCGCCTGGGGGCTGGGGCGGCTGATGGCGAACCGGGTGATGGCGCCGGTCAGCCGGCTGGCCAATCAGGTGCGCCATCGCGACCAGCTGCATCCGCTGGCGCCGCCGCTGGCGTTGCAGTATCCGGACGACGAGGTGGGGCACCTGGCCGCCGCCTTCGACAGCACGCTTGGCCAGCTGCGCCGCACCCTGGAACGCGAGCGGTTGTTCACCTCCGACGTCAGCCATGAGCTGCGCACACCGCTGATGGTGGTACTCGGCGCCTGCGAACTGCTCGAACAGGCCGCGCTGCCGCCACGGGCGCAGCAGCAGGCGGCGCGCATCCAGCGTGCCGCGCAGGAAATGCACGAGCTGGTGGAAACCTTCCTGCTGCTGGCGCGCGCGCGGCCGGAGCAGGCCTCGTTCGGTGGCGACGCGACGCTGGCCAGCGTCGCCACCGAACAGAGCGAGCGCTGGGGGCCGCTGCTGGCGGAGAAGGGCCTGGACTTCGTGCTGAAGATCGAAGGTGAAGACCACGGCGCCTACAACCGCACGCTGCTCGGCACGGTGATGTCCAACCTGCTGCGCAACGCGTTGCACTACACCGACAACGGCAGCGTGACGCTGGTGCTTGCCGACGGCGGTTTTCGGGTCGAGGACAGCGGCGTGGGTATCCCACCGGACCAGCAGGAGCGCATGTTCCAGCCGTTCGTGCGCGGCGCCGAAGGGCGTGGCGAGGGGCTGGGTTTGGGGCTGTCGCTGGTCAAGCGAATCTGCGCGCACCAGGGCTGGGACGTCGGTATAACGTCGCGCGAGCCGCAGGGCAGCTGTTTCCGGGTGCGTTTGTCGGATCGCGTCATTTGACGTTTTTTTCACATTCTTTTGACAGCGCGTTGATCCCGGCCTCGCTAGTGTGGCGTCACCATCCCAACCGGAACGCCCGCCATGACGAGATCGAGCCCCATCGAACTGGAGTTCTCGCGCAAGTACGATCGCGAGCACGCCCATCAGTACCTGGAAAAGCACCAGGACGGCCTGGCGCGGCGCCTGTCGCACTGGCGTGACGAGCAGCTGGCGCGGCGAGCGCTGAAGGTCGCCGGCGATCCCGATCTGGTGCTCGACCTGCCCTGTGGCGCCGGGCGCTTCTGGCCGCTGCTGGCCGAGCATCCGAGCCGGATGATCTTCGCCGCAGACAACTCCGCCGACATGCTGGCCATCGCCCAAGGCGCGCAGCCGCTGGAAGTGGTCAAGCGCGTGGAAACCTTCCAGACCTCGGCGTTCGCCATCGACATGGGCGACAACGCGGTGGACTGCATCTTCTGCATGCGCCTGCTGCACCACATCGCCGACCCGCAGCACCGCCTGGCGATGCTGCGCGAGTTCCACCGCGTCACCCGCGATACGCTGATCGTCTCGCTGTGGGTGGACGGCAACTACAAGGCCTGGAAGCGCAAGCGCCTGGAGCGTCGGCGGCCGGCCAAGGACAACCAGAACCGCTTCGTCGTCGCCCGTTCGACCATCGAGGCGGAGTTCGCCCAGGCCGGTTTCGACATCCTCGAGCACCGCGACTTCCTGCCCGGCTACGCCATGTGGCGGGTCTACGTGCTGCGCAAGCGGGGGTGAGCATGAATCGACCGCTCGTACTGCCGGCCCGCGAAACCCTGACCAGCACCTTCCAGCGCTGGTGGGACACCCACGGCGAATGGGTCGAGGCGCCCAACCAGCGCCGCGACGGCGAAAGCGGCGTGCAGCGCCTGCGCCTGCGCGATGCCGGGCAGCCGCTGCTGTATTGCAAGCGCCAGGTCGGCCATCTGTATCGCACGCTCGCCCATCCGTTCGGCCGGCCCACCGCGCTGCGCGAATTGCGCGCCTTGCAGGCCTTCGCCGACGCCGGTGTGCGCGTGCCGCAGGTGATCTACTGCGGTACGCGCCAGCAGGCCGGGCAGTGGCAGGCGCTGCTGATTACCGCCGAGCTGGACAGCTTCGTCAGCCTGGAGGACTGGTACCGCGACGGCCACGCCGCGCGCCACGGCACGCTTGTCCATCAGCGCATGCTGGCGGCGGTCGGCGTCGCCCTGAGCCGTATTCACCGGGCGCGCTGGCAGCATGGCTGCTGCTATCCCAAGCACATCTTCCTGCGCGTGCATGGCTTAGGCGATGCAGCCTGGGTCGAGGTTGCGCTGCTCGATCTGGAGAAGAGCCGCCGCCGGCTGCGCCGCAGCGCTGCGGCGCGTCACGACCTGCGCCAGCTCAATCGGCACCGCCAGGACATGCCCGTCGAAGACTGGTTGCGGCTGCTCGCCGCGCACACGACGGCCAGCGAGGCGGATGCCCATGTCATCTGAACCGAACCCGCTGGGCGCCGCCGCGGCACTCAAGGGGCGCGGCGGGTTGGCGCGCATCTGCAACGCGGCCGGCTATTCGCTGGCCGGCCTGAAGGCCGCCTATGCCGGCGAAGCGGCGTTCCGTCAGCTGGTGTGGTTGAACCTGCTGCTGATCCCCGTGGCCCTGCTGCTCGACGTCAGCCGCGTCGAGCGCGCGGTGCTGATCGGCGTGGTGGTGCTCGGGCTGATCGTCGAGCTGCTCAACTCGGCCATCGAGGCCACCGTCGACCGCATTTCCCTCGATCTGCATCCGCTCTCCGGGCGGGCCAAGGACATGGGCAGCGCCGCGCAACTGCTGGCGCTGTGCCTGGTCGGCCTGGTCTGGGGCGTGATCCTGCTCTGAACCGCATCTTCTGAAAGGACATCGCATGCGTTCCTTCCCGCGCGGCTCCGGTCTCGCCGCACACCTGCGCTTCATCCTCGCCAGCACCGTTGCGCTGCTGGCGCTGTTCGCCCTGCTGCGCCTGGGCCTGCTGCTGTTCAACCGCGAGCTGATCGGCAGCACACCGCTGGCCAGTTTCGTCGAGGCATTCGGCAACGGCCTGCGTTTCGACCTGCGGGTGACGGTGTACATCCTCGTGCCGCTGCTGCTCGCGGTACTCAGCAGTCGGGCAATGGCCGCCCGCCGGCTGCAGCAGCTGTGGCTGGGCGTCTGCGCCAGCGTGGCGATCCTGCTCGGGCTGATCGAGCTGAACTTCTATCGCGAGTTTCACCAGCGCCTCAACAGCCTGGTGTTCCAGTACCTGCAGGAAGACCCGGCGACGGTGCTGAGCATGCTCTGGCACGGCTTTCCGGTGCTGCGGCTGCTGGCCGCCTGGCTCGCGGCGAGCGCCGCGCTGTTCGCGCTGTTCGGCTGGCTGGAGCGCCGCACCCGTGCCGCTCCGGTGAGCCTGGCGAGCGCGCCGGCCCGCCGCGGCGCGAGCTGGCCGGCGCGCTTCGCGGTGTTCGGCGTGTTGCTGGTGGTCGGTGTGGTGGCCGCGCGCGGCACGCTGCGTCAGGGCCCGCCGCTGCGCTGGGGCGATGCCTTCACCACCGCCTCGACCTTCGCCAACCACCTTGGTCAGAACGCCACGCTGTCGCTCTACGATGCGGCGCGCAACCGCTTCTCCAGCCATCGCGACAACAGCTGGAAGGCGACACTGCCGGTGGCGGATGCGCAGGCGATCACTCGCGAGCTGCTGCTGACCGCCAACGACCGGCTGGTGGATGCCGAGCTGGCGCCGGTGCGCCGTGACTTCCAGCCGCCGGCGGACGGCCAGCTGGCGGTGCGCAACGTGGTGGTGATCCTCATGGAGAGCTTCGCCGGCCGCTATGTCGGCGCGCTCGGCAGTGCCGACGGCATCACGCCGAACTTCGACCGCCTGGCCGGCGAGGGGCTGTTGTTCGAGCGCTTCTTCGCCAACGGCACCCACACCCACCAGGGCATGTTCGCCAGCATGGCCTGCTTTCCCAACCTGCCGGGCTTCGAGTACCTGATGCAGACGCCAGAAGGCGGCCATCGCTTCTCCGGACTGCCGCAGCTGCTCGGCGCGCGGGCGTTCGACGACGTCTACGTCTATAACGGTGATTTCGCCTGGGACAACCAGGCGGGATTCTTCGGCAACCAGGGCATGAAGCGCTTCGTTGGCCGCAACGACTACGTGAATCCGGTGGTTTCCGACCCGACCTGGGGCGTTTCCGACCAGGACATGTTCACCCGCGCCGCCGAGGAGCTGGGCAAGCTGGATAACGGCGCGCCGTTCTATGCGCTGCTGCAGACGCTGTCCAACCACACGCCGTATGCGCTGCCCGAGCAGTTGCCGGTCGCTGCTGTCGAGGGGCATGGCGCGCTGGACCAGCATCTGACGGCGATGCGTTATTCGGACTGGGCGCTGGGGCAGTTCTTCGACAAGGTGCGTAACCAGCCCTGGTTCAAGCAGACCTTGTTCGTCGTGGTCGGCGACCACGGGTTCGGCGCGCCGGAGGAAGTCACCGAGATGGATCTGCTGCGCTTCCACGTGCCGCTGCTGCTGATCGCCCCGGGCGTCACCGAGCGTTTCGGCAGCCGTCGCGAGGTGGTCGGTACGCAGGTGGACGTGGTGCCGACCATCATGGGCCGCCTCGGTGGCGAGGTGCGTCATCAATGCTGGGGCCGCGACCTGCTCAGCCTGGCGGCGGACGATCCGGGTTTCGGCATCGTCAAGCCGTCGGGCAGCGACCAGACGGTGGCGCTGATCCGCGGTGATCGGGTGCTGGTACAGCCCAAGGAGCAGCCGGCGCGGCTGTATCGCTATCGCCTGGGCGGTGAACCGGCTGGCGAGCGGATCGCCGCGGCCGAGGATCAGCCGCAGCTGCTGCGCCAGCTGCACGCCTACCTGCAGACCGCCACCGCCAGCCTGCTGGCCAACACCAGCGGAGATCGCAGCGGCGCGGGCGAGCAGGAAGCGGTGGCCGCCGACGTGCCGCTCGCGGTGAAAGCGGCCCCGCCGGCACGGCCCGACAAGGGTTGAACGCGGCGCTCGATCAGTGTTCCAGCGGCTTGAAGCTGTCGTCGGCGAAGTAGGTGGCGTAGTCGCCCAGCGCGCCGACCACCGTCACCGCGCCGTCGCGCTGACCGGCCGGGGCGCCGCTCATGGCGTCGGCGCCGGCGAGCAGCTGGGCGATGATCAGGTGCAGCTGCGCGTCGGCCTCGGCGCTCAGCTTGCAGTTCTCCACCATGTAGGCGACCTGGCCGCGCACCGTCTCGGCCAGTTCGCCGTAGCGGGCGGCGGGCAGACGGTCCTCGTGGATCGCCGGCAGCGCCTGGCGCATATCGTCGTTGATGGTGCCCATTGCCTGGCGCAGCGGCGCATCGGTGGCCCAGCGCTTGCCGGCATCGAGTTGCAGCGACGGCGCGCCTTCGCCGTGGCCGTGGTCATGGCTGGTGGCCGCGAGACTGGTGCCGGCGTGGCCGAGGGTGCCGGCGAGGATGATGGCGAAGGCGAGCGCGTGGGGCTTGCGGATCATCGATAGAACTCCATTGAGCGAGCCGGCGAAGTGCGGCTCCTGATGTTCTAACGCAGGCGCGACGGTTTTGTTCCATCGCGCCGTGCAATCCGTCATTTGCGGTGCAATTGCTCGATGCTGTCGGCGCCGAACGACTGCTGCGTGAGCACCTCGGCGAGCCGCGCGCGCTGCTGCGGTTCGAGGATCTCGCGCTCCTGCAGCAGCTGGTCGATGAGCAGGCGCTGCTGTTCGTTCTGCAGTTCGGCGATCTTCGCCTGCTCGGCGTCTATCACCGTGCGGTCCACCTGTTCAGCGAAAATCGCCTCGATCAGCCGGTTGCGGTGTTCGCCGAGGCTGGCGTTGGAGGCGCGCAGGTAGGCCAGGAACGGCGCCTCGGCATCGTGCCAGAGCTGCAGCTGGCTGGCGCTCAGTTGCAGCTCGCGCGACAGCTCGGTCGGTGCGCCAGAGGGCATCGGCAGGCCATCGCGACTGAGTTTCTGCCAGCCGAGGCCGGCGAGCACGCCGACGTTGACCAGCACGGACAGGACCAGGGCGTTGCGCAGGGTGGTGTGGCTCATTTCAGGTTTACCTTCAGGTAGCAGAATTCGGGGCGCGCGCAGAGCGCGCCGGGTGGAGTGCTGCCGAGTACGGCGAGCAGGTCGTGGCTGGGTGAGCTGCCCGGCGGCTGGCCGGGCAGGGCATAGCCGAGCAGCAGGCCGAGCAGGATCGACGCCGCGGCGCCGATACCCTGCGCCCAGTGCCGGGCCCACCCGCTGCGCACCGGCGGCGGCGCGAAGGGCCGCTGCAGACGCGCCTGCAACTCGGCCGGCAACTCCGGGCAGGCCAGCGCACGCAAGCCCTGGCCGAGTCCGTCGAGTTCGGCCAGGGTGGCGCGACACTGTGGGCAACCCGCCAGGTGGGCGTCGGCGTGGCGCTGTACGGCAGCGTCGAGTTCGTTGTCGAGGTAGGCGGACAGGATTGCCATGTCCAGATGCTCAGTCATCGAGGGTGCCTCCGTTGGCCTGGCGATAGCCGTGCAGCAGCGCCTCGCGGGCGCGAGCCAGGCGCGACTTGACGGTGCCGGCGGCGAGCTGCAGCGTGGCGGCCAGTTCGTCGTAGGCCAGCCCCTCCACCTCGCGCAGCAGCAGGATCTCGCGCTGTTCGTGGGGCAGGCGGGCCAGCAAGCGTTCCAGCAATGCCAGATCGCGCCCGGTCTGCAGTCGGCTCAGCGGTGATGGCGCCGGATCGACCGGCTCGGCCAGTTCCTCCGGCGCCACGTCGACGTAGCGTTGCCGCTGGCGCAGCGTATCCAGCGCGGCATTGCGTGCGATCTGCAGCAACCAGGTCTGCAAGCGTGCTTCCGGGCGCCATCTGGGCAGCGCCTGGAAGGCGCGGATGAACGTTTCCTGAGTCAGGTCCGCGGCCTCGTCGGCGCTGCCGAGCAGGCGACGGAGGAAGTGGAAGACCCGCGCCTGATGGACGCGCACCAGCGTGCCGAACGCCTGGCGATCACCACGCGCGGCCTGCTGGATGAGGTGCTGTTCGCTGTCGTTCATTAAGCGCTCGTCTGGGCTGGCCGCGCAGGGCACCGCTAAAAATCCGCCTGCGTTACCAACGCCTCGGTTTTTTGCAGTGCCATGCGCTGCCGGCCGGGTTGCCGCAGGGATATAACGCAACGGTTGGCGAAATGTTCCGGCTATTTTTGTCTCAGCGCGGAATCTTCACCCGGTCCTCGTCGAAGTCGCCTTTTTCCGCGTCGCGATGGCAGGCCACGCAGTTGAAGCGGCCGCCGACCGACTCGCGGGCGAACTTGGCTTTGCTGACCTCGTCGTGCTTGTGCTCGAACCAGCGCGTCTGGCTGATGCGTGGCGGCTCGCCGGCGGTCGGTGACGGCTCCACCGGCAGGCGGTTGGCGGCCGAGGCGCGGACCAGGAAGTCGAGGATTTCCTTTTCCTGCACCGGGTCCAGCGACGCGTTGCTGCCGTAGTGATCGCCCAGGGTGCGCATCTGCTCGCGCCAGGCATCGGCAGGCAGCAGGCCGGGAGAATAGAGCATGTGGCAGGCCGCGCATTCTTCCTTCCACACCAGCGGTGCGTCGCTGGGTACCGACAGGCGCTTGGGCCGCTTGTAGCCCTTGCGTTCGCGATGGTCGTCGTCATCGGCGAAGCTGAGACCGGCCAGTACCAGGGTCAGGCCCAGCCCGGCGACGGCAGCGAGGGGTGCAATCTTCATGGCGGGCTCCTTACTTGATGCTGTCGATCCAGCTGATGAAGTCGCCTTTTTCCTGCGCGGTGCATTCACGGGCGTAGACGTCGTCGCAGTTGCGGCGGAACCATTTCTCGACCTTCTTCAGGTCGGTGAAGCGCTCGGGGTTGGCTGCCGGCGCCAGCGGATCGACCTTGCGATGCGCCGGCGTCTTGCCGGGCTGACGCGGGTCGGCGGTGTGGCAGGTGGTGCAGCTCATGGTCTTGCCATTGCGCTGCTCCTCGGCGAAGTACAGCGCCTTGCCGCGCTCGGCGGAGAAACCGGCGAAGTTCGGATTCTCCTGACGCGCCTGGGCGGCGTAGCCGGGCAGCAGCGGGTGTTCGGTTTCGGCCAGGGCCGGCAGGCTCAGGCAGCAGGACAGGAGGATGATCCAGCGGGCTTTCATGGTGCGCTCTCCGGTTGGGAATGAGCGCAGCCTAGGCGCGCTGCCTTACGCCAAGCTGAACCGCAGCGGCCGGCGGCGTTCAGTTTCGTTTCAGCTCGCAGGAATACAAAGGCGGCATCCATTCAAAGAGGATCGCCGTCGTGGCTGCTTTCAATCGTTTCCGTCTGTTCCATTGGCTGCTGGCCGGTTTCTTTCTTGGCGCCTACCTCAGCGGTGACGACGCCGAGACGCTGCATATCTGGCTGGGCTACGGCCTGGTAGCGCTGTTGGTGTGGCGCCTGCTGATCGTGCCGCTGCGCCTGCGCGGCTTCCCGCAGCTGCTGCCGCCGAAGGGCCAGCGGAGCAAGCCGGGCCTGTCGAGCGTCGGCAAGTGGCTGACGGTCGGCGCGCTGGGCAGTTTCGCCATTGCCAGCGTGGTCGGCCTGGGTATGGTCGACAACGGCGATGTGCTGGCCGCCCTGCCGGGCGTTGGGCCGGATGTCTTCGGCGCCGCCAGCGACATCGATTTCATCGGCTGGATGGGCGATGCCGAAGAGGTGCACGAGTTCTTCGCCAATCTGGGGCTGTGGCTGATCGGCCTGCATGTCGGCTATGTGCTGCTGTTCCGCCGCAAGTCGGTGTGGCCGATGCTGCGTGGCGTGCCCAAGTCGGGGCCGGCTTCTACTGCACCTTCGGCTTCGGCTTCGGCTTCGGCTTCGGCTTCGGCTTCGGCTTCGGCCGCGGCGCCGGCAGCGACTGCGGTGGCGACCTCACTCGCATCGTCGCCGACGCCGGTTGCCGGTGAATTCACCCGCCTGCGCATCGCCTCACGCCAGGCCGAAACCGCCGACAGCTGCTCGTTCACCCTGCAAGTGCCGGCCGCCCAGCGCGCCCGCTTTACCGCGCAGCCGGGGCAGTTCCTCACGCTGAAGGTGCCCGGCGCCGAACCGGCGCTGCTGCGCTGCTACTCGCTGTCGCAGCGGCCGCAGGCGGATGGCGCGCTGCGCATCACCATCAAGCGGGTGCCCGGCGGCCGCGCGTCGAACTGGCTGCTGGACAACCTGCAGGCGGGCGATTGCATCGAGGCGCTGCCGCCGGCCGGTGTGTTCGTGCCGCGCAATCTGGATGACGATCTGCTGCTGCTCGGCGCCGGCAGCGGTATCACGCCGCTGATGGCGATCCTGCAGGCGGCGCTGGTCGAGGGCAGCGGGCAGGTACGGCTGTTCTATGCCAGCCGCGATGCCGCCTCGCTGATCTTCGCCGAGGAGCTGGCCGAGTGGTCTGCCCGTTACCCCGAGCGCCTGCAGCTGCGCATCTGGCTCGATGCCGAGCAGGGTGTGCCGAGCGGCCCGGCGATTGCCGCGAAGATCGCCGACTGGTCAGCCGCCGACGCCTTCATCTGCGGGCCGCAACCGTTCATGGATGCCGCCAGTGCCGCGCTGGGCGAGCTGGGTGTGGATGCCGCGCGCATCCATCTGGAACGCTTTGCCGCCGCAGCGCCGACGGCCGCACCGGGCGGGCGCCGCAGCCGCCTGCGGGTCGCGCTCGATGGTCGCCGTCACGAGCTGGACGTGCCGCGCGGCGAGGTGCTGCTGGAGGCCATGGAACAGGCCGGCCTGCAACCGCCGAGCGCGTGCCGCTCGGGTGTCTGCGCCGCCTGCAAGTGCCGGGTGGTGGAGGGCAGCGTGAGCATGCGCAGCAACCAGGTGCTGAGCGAAAGCGAAGTGCGCCAGGGCTGGGCGCTGGCCTGCCAGGCCGAACCGCGCAGCGCCGAACTACAGGTCGAATATTGACGCGTGGAAAAGGCCGTTGGCCGTTTTCCACCCTACGGATCGCATGAGTTCGCAGGCGTAGGGTGGATAACGGCGCAGCCTTATCCACCGGACCTGCGTCTGAAATGCGGGAAAAAGGGGAGGTCTGCGATGAGACCTGGCTTAGTGCTCCGCCACCGGCAGATCGTGCTTGCGCCAGGCGGCCCAGGAGCCCGGCACGTTGACCACCTGGCTGAAGCCGTGGCGCTTGAGGATGCTGGCAGCGATCGAGGCGCGATAGCCGCTGCCGCAGTACGTCGCCACGATCTTGCTCTTGTCCAGCTGCTCGAGATGTCGCGGTAGATGAGCGACGAAGGCGTGCTTGGCCCCGGGGACGCGCCCTTGCTCGAGTTCTTCGGGGGCGCGCACGTCGAGCACCTGCACCTGCGGATCGCCGCGGCGGCGGTCGAGCTCGTGCACTGTCCATTCGCCGACGCACTCCAGCGGCAGGCCGGCGTTCTGCCAGTCGCTCATGCCGTTGCGCAGGTAACCCACCACCTGATCGAGGCCGATGCGGTACAGCTGCAGCGTCGCCTGGTGGATTTCGTGACTGTCCTCGCCGATCAGGTAGATCGGTCGCTGGTCGTCGAGCATCCAGCCGGCCCAGCTGACGAACTCGTTGCGTAGCGCGATGTTCAGCGCGCCCGGCACATAGCCGCCGCCGAAGGCCAGAATCGAGCGCACGTCCACCAGTTGCACAGCGCTGGGGTCGGCGGTGCGCTGGCGGAACTCCTCGGGTGACAGCGGTGGCGGCAGCGCCGGGCCATGCAGATCGAGCGATCGCGCGTTGAGTTTCTTCAGCCGCGCATAGTGGCGCGGTGGCTCGGGCATCTCGGCCAACAGCCAATCGACGAATTCACGTTCGCTGCGCTGCTGATCGAGCGCCGGATTGAACAGCAATTCGTTGCCGAGGGTGGAATGGCGGCGGTCGCCGATGGACTTGCCGCACGCCGACCCGGCGCCATGGCAGGGGTAGATCTCGATGCGTTCGCCGAGCGGCAGGTAGCGGGTGAACAGCGTGCTGTAGAGCTGCGCGGCCAGTTGCCGGGTGCTGTCCTCGCCGAGCAGGTCTGGCCGGCCGACGTCGAGGTTGAACAGCGTATCGCCGGTGAACAGCGCGAACGGTTGTTCACCCTGCTGACTGTCGCGCAGCAGCAGGGAGATGTGCTCGGGGGTATGGCCCGGCGAATGGATGATTTCCAGGCTGACCTGGCCCAGCTCCAGCACCTCGCCATCGGCAACCTGGCGCAGCTCGAAACCGTAGTCCGCCGAGCAGCCACCGATGATCTCGGCGCCGCTGCGCGCGGCCAGCGCCTGGGCGCCGGAAACGAAGTCGGCATGGATGTGCGTTTCGATCGCATAGACGATGCGCAGGCCCTTCGCGCGGGCGAGGTCGAGGTAGACATCGACGTCGCGCCGCGGGTCGATCACCGCGGCGACCGCGGCCTTGCTGTCACCCACCAGATAGGAAATCTGTGCCAGACCATCGGTATAGATCGGCTCGAAGACCAGCATGCTGTCACCTCCATAACGCGTCAGTGGTTATGGATGTGGAACGCCGCCCGGCGGCCGGCGTTCAGTCGGACCGATCACTTGCGGACCAGCAGCACCCCGGATTCCATGTGGTGGGTGTAGGGGAACTGGTCGAACAGCGCGCAGCGTTCGATGCGGTGGGTGTCGGCCAGTTGGGCGATGTTCTGCGCCAGGGTTTCCGGGTTGCAGGAGATGTAGAGGATGCGCTCGAAGCGGCGGGTCAGCTCGCAGGTGTCCGGGTCCATGCCGGCGCGCGGCGGGTCGACGAAGACGCTGCCGAACTGGTAGCTCTTCAGGTCGATGTCGGCCAGGCGACGGAACGGGCGCACCTCGTTGAGCGCCTGGGTCAGCTCCTCGGCGGAGAGGCGCACCAGCTCGATGTTGTCGATGCCGTTGTCAGCGATATTGGCCAGCGCGGCATTCACCGAAGTCTTGCTGATCTCGGTGGCGAGCACGCGGCGCACACGGGTGGCCAGCGGCAGGGTGAAGTTGCCGTTGCCGCAGTAGAGCTCCAGCAGATCGTCGTCGCGCTGGCCGAGGGCATCAAAGGCCCAGTTGAGCATCTTCTGGCAGACCACACCGTTGGGCTGGGTGAACGCCCCTTCCGGCTGGCGGTAGCGGAAGCTGCGGCCGGCGACCACCAGTTCTTCTTCCACGTAATCTCGCCCAATGACGATGCGCTTGCCCTTGGAACGGCCGACCAGACTCACGCCCAGTTGCGCGGCGAGCTGTTCGGCCGCGGCCTGCCAGGCCTCGTCCAGCGGGCGGTGATAGGCGAGGGTGATCAGCGCGTCGCCGGCCAGGGTGGTGAGAAATTCCACCTGGAACAGTTTGAAGCTCAGCACTTCGGACGCCTGCCAGGCAGCCTTCAGCTGCGGCATCAGTTCGTTGATCCGGCGGCTGGCGATGGGGAACTCGTCGATCAGGATCGCCTTGTGCTTGTCGCCCGGCTCGAACATCGCGTAATGGCGCTGGCCGTCTTCGCGCCACAGGCGGAATTCGGCGCGCAGGCGGTAGTGCTCGCGAGGCGAGTCGAAGACCTCTGCGGCGGGGGCGGCGAAGGGCGCGAGCAGTGCCTGCAGGCGCGCGGCCTTGTCGGCGAGTTGGCTGTCGTAGCAGGCGGGATCGAAGCGAAGCTGGGTCATGGCGGCGGTCGTTGCGTGATGGAGCCGGCGGCGGGCGGCTGGGCGAGCGCCAGCGATGGGGCGACGATTGTACGGGCGGCGGGGAGGGTTGTCAGGCCGGGCGCGCGTAGCGCCCGACCTGAGCGGAGGTCGCGATCAGCCGGGGAACGCCAGCTTGACCACGAACAGCGCCGACAGCACCCACATCGCCACGCTCAGCTCGCGCGCGCGGCCGGCGAGGAACTTGGCGGCGACCCAGGCGATGAAGCCGAAGGCGATGCCGGTGGCGATGGAGTAGGTCAGCGGCATCGCCAGGGCAGTGATCAGCACCGGCGCGGCGACGGTGAGGTCATGCCAGTCGATCTCGGCCAGGCCGGAGGCCATCAGCACGGCGACGAACAGCAGCGCCGGCGCGGTGGCGAACGCCGGCACGCTGCCGGCCAGCGGCGCGAAGAACAGCGCCAGCAGGAACAGCACGGCAACCACGATGGCGGTCAGCCCGGTGCGCCCGCCGGCGCTGACGCCTGCGGCCGATTCGATGTAGCTGGTGGTGGTCGAGGTTCCCAGCAGCGAGCCACCGAGCGCCGCGGTGCTGTCGGCGATCAGCGCGCGGCCCATCTTCGGCAGGTAGCCGTCCTTGCGCATCACCCCGGCCTTCTTCGCCACCGCGATGAGGGTGCCGGAGTTGTCGAACAGGTCTACGAAGAGGAAGGCGAAGATCACGCTGACCAGCCCCACATCCAGCGCGCCCATGATGTCGAGTTGCAGGAAGGTCGGCGCCAGCGACGGCGGCATCGACACCACGCCGGCGAACTCGGATACGCCGAGCAGGATGCTGATGACCGTCACCACGAGGATGCTGATCAGCACCGCGCCGGTGACGCCGCGGGCTTCCAGACCGATAATCAGAAAGAAGCCGAGGATCGCCAGCAGCGCCTGCGGCTTGCCCAGGTCGCCCATGCCGACCAGCGTCGCCGGGTTGTCGACGACGATGCCGGCGCTCTGCAGGGCGATCAGCGCGAGGAACAGGCCGATGCCCGCGGCGATGGCCGAACGTAGCTCCAGCGGGATGCTGTTGATGATCCACTCGCGGATTCTGAAGATCGACAGCAGGAAGAACAGGCACGCGGAGACGAATACTGCGCCGAGTGCGACCTGCCAGGTGTGGCCCATGCCCAGCACCACGGTGTAGGTGAAGAAGGCGTTGAGGCCCATGCCCGGCGCCAGGGCGATCGGGTAGTTGGCGATCAGGCCCATCACCGCCGAACCGATGGCCGCCGCCAGGCAGGTGGCGACGAAGATCGCGCCCTTGTCCATGCCGGTTTCGCTGAGGATGCTCGGGTTGACGAAGAGGATGTAGGCCATGGTCAGGAAGGTGGTGACACCGGCCAGGATCTCGGTACGCACGTTGGTACCGTGCGCCTTGAGTTGGAACAGCTTTTCCAGCATGGTCGATTCTCTCGTGCCGGTCGTGGGGGAGGTGGGCCTGCTACAGCAAAGCCCATCCGTAGGGCGCTCGCAAAGGCGGCGCATGTTACACCGCCCGAACGTGCGTTTGAATTTCCATCGAGCAGGAGAAGCCCCATGAGCAAACGTGTCCTGATTCCGATCGCCGACGGTTCCGAGGATCTCGAAGCCGTCACCCTGATCGACGTGCTGCGCCGCGCCGACCTCGACGTCACCGTCGCCAGCGCCGAGGAACGGCGCATGCTGACCTGCGCGCGCGGCACGCGGATCACCGCCGATGCCATGCTGCTCGACGTGCTGGCGCAGGATTTCGACCTGATCGTGCTACCCGGCGGCATGCCCGGCGCGCAGACGCTCGGCGAGCTGGAGCCGCTGGCCGAGCGCGTGCGTCAGCAGGCGGCCGGCGGTCGCGAGTTCGCCGCGATCTGCGCCGCGCCGGCGGTGGCGCTGCATGCCTACGGCGTGCTCAAGGGGCGCCGCGTCACCTGCTATCCGGGCATGAGCGACAGGCTGAGCGGCAGCGTGTTCGTCGATCAGCCGGTGGTGGTCGATGGCAACTGCATTACTAGCCAGGGCCCGGCGACCGCGCTGGAGTTCGCTCTGACGCTGGTCGAGCGCCTGGTCGGCAAGACCCGGCGCCGCGAAGTGGCGGCAGACATGCTGGTAGCCGGCTAACCCTTGATCGCGCGCAGGATGACGAACTTGGGCGTCGCCGCGACCTGCTCGACCCGCCCGTAGAGGCGCTTGAGCTTGAGGTGATAGCCCAGGTGGCGGTTGCCGACGATCCACAGCTCGCCGCCCTGGCGCAGCGCGGCCTTGGCCTGGGTGAACATGCGCCAGGCGAGGAAATCGCCGACCACCTGCTGCTGGTGGAACGGCGGATTGCACAGCACCAGGTCCAGCGAGGCGGGCGGCTGCTCGGCGAGGCCGTCGCCGGCACGAACCTCCACCGGGCGCTGGCCGTGAACGGCCTGCCAGTTTTCCCGCGCCGACTGCACCGCCATGAAGCTCTCGTCTACTAGCGTCAGTTCGGCCTGCGGGTTGTTCAGCGCATAGACGATGCCGAGCACGCCGTTGCCGCAACCGAGATCGGCCACGCGCAGCACACCCAGCGCCTTGGGCAGATGCGGCAGGAAGGCGCGGGTGCCGATATCCAGGCCTTCACGGCAGAACAGGTTGGCGTGGTTGAGCAATTCGAGTTTTGGCTGATCGAGCTTATAGCGGGTCGGGTAGGGCGACTGCGGCGCCGGTTTGGCGCTTGGCGTGGCGGTGAGCAGGCGCGCCTTCTTCACCGCCAGCGAGGCCTGCACCGGGCCGATGTACTGCTCCAGCAGATCGCCGGCGGCGCGCGGCAGGTGCTTGATCATTGCTGCGGCGATGACCTGGGCGTCTGGCGCCAGTTGGCCGTGCAGGCGGATCAGCTGTTCTTCCAGCAGGGCCAGGGTCTTCGGCACGCGAATCAGCACCAGATCGAACGGCCCCTGGGCTACTTCGCTGGCCGGGACGAAACGCACACGCGCGGCCGGCAGCCCGTTGCGCGCCAGGTTCTTCTGCAGCGCCAGATGGGCCAGATGCGAGTCGCCGCTGCTGGTCACTTCGACATGCGCCGCCAGGGCGCAGGCCAGCGCGCCGAAGCTGTCGTTGAGGATCAGCACCCGCGTGGTCGCCGGCAGGGCGCGCGGATGCAGCTCGGCGAGCAGGTACTCGTCGGCGGCATCGAAGGCCTGCAGCGGCTCGTTCGGCTGCTCCGGCTGGCGGATCAGATCGAGGCGGGCGTAGGGCGTGTCGAGAATAGGCATGAGAACTGGCGGTGTTTGTCGGCGTCGGAAAGGAGTATCAAGGCGTTACGGACGCTGCGTGCGGCAGGTCCGACAGAGGCTCGGAGGGAGCGAAGTATGACCGCCAGCGAAGAGAAGTTCACCCGCCAGCGCCTGCTCGAGGTGCAGACGCTGACGCCCAGCCTGTTCACCCTGCGCACCAGCCGCGATCCGGGATTTCGTTTCAGCGCCGGCCAGTTCGCCCGCCTCGGCGTGCGCAAGCCCAGCGGCTGCATCGTCTGGCGCGCCTATTCGATGGTCTCGGCGCCGCACGACGAGTTTCTCGATTTCTTCTCCATCGTCGTGCCGGACGGCGAGTTCACCAGCGAACTGAGCCGACTCAAGGTCGGCGACGAGCTGCTGATCGACAAACAGGCCTTCGGCTTCCTGACCCTGGACCGTTTCCCCGATGGCCGCGACCTTTGGTTGTTGGCCACCGGCACCGGCATCGCGCCGTTCCTGTCGATCCTGCAGGACTTCCAGGCCTGGCAGCGCTTCGAGCGCATCATCCTCGTCTACAGCGTGCGCGAGGCGCGCGAGCTGGCCTATCAGCAGCTGATCGCCGAACTGCCACAGCGCGAGTATCTGGAGGGGCTGGGATCGAAGCTGCTGTACCTGCCGGTGGTCACCCGCGAACAGGTGCCTGGCGCCCTGCACGCGCGCATCACCACGCTGATCGAGAGTGGCGAGCTGGAGCGCGCCGCCGATCTGCAGCTGACTCCCGAGCATTCGCGCATCATGCTCTGCGGCAATCCGCAGATGATCGAAGACACCCGCGCCGTGCTGAAGGCCCGCGACCTCAATCTGGCGCTGACGCGCAAGCCGGGACAGGTGGCGGTGGAGAACTACTGGTAAGCGGAGCGCCGCCGCCCGGCCGCAGAGGGTGAAAAAGATCTGCGACTTGGTCATGCGTAGGGTGGATGGCCGAAGCCATCCACGCGCTAGTCGCTTGACCTCGAAGCGCCCGAATTGTACGTGCCGCGTGGAAAATCGCTGCGCGAGTTTTCCACCCTACGGACAAGTCCGGCCCCCAAATGAAAAGCCCCCGCCGGACGATCCGGCGGGGGCTTTTCTTGTCGCGTGCAGCCTGAGGCTTGCGGTAGCGGTTACACCACGCCCTGGGCCAGCATGGCGTCGGCGACTTTGACGAAGCCGGCGATGTTGGCGCCCTTGACGTAGTTGATCCGGCCGTCCGCTTCCTCGCCGTAGGCGACGCAGGCGTGGTGGATCGACTGCATGATGCTGTGCAGCTTGGTGTCCACCTCGCCGGCGCTCCAGTGCAGGCGCATGGCGTTCTGGCTCATCTCCAGGCCCGAGCAAGCCACGCCGCCGGCGTTGGAGGCTTTGCCCGGTGCGTAGAGGATGCCGGCCTCGAGGAACAGGTCCACGGCTTCCAGCGTCGATGGCATGTTGGCGCCTTCGGCCACGCAGGTGCAGCCGTTCTTCAGCAGCGTGCGGGCGTCGTCGCCGTCCAGTTCGTTCTGCGTGGCGCACGGCAGTGCGATGTCGCACGGCAGGCTCCACGGACGCTGGTCGGCCAGGTAGGTGACGCCGAAGTGCGCGCCCATTTCTTCCAGACGGCCGCGACGGACGTTCTTCAGGTCCATCAGGTAGTCCCACTGCTCGCAGGTCATGCCATCCGGGAAGTGCAGGGTGCCGCCCGAGTCGGACACCGAAACCACGTGGCCGCCCAGTTCCATGACCTTCTGCGCGGCGTACTGCGCGACGTTACCGGAACCGGAGATGGAGACGCGCTTGCCCTCGAAGCCGCTCTGGATGCTCTTGAGCATTTCCTGGGCGAAGTACACGCAGCCGTAGCCGGTGGCTTCCGGGCGGATCAGGCTGCCGCCGTAGGCCAGGCCCTTGCCGGTCAGTACCGAGGTGAACTGGTTGGACAGGCGCTTGTACTGGCCGAAGAGGAAGCCGATCTCGCGGCCGCCGACGCCGATGTCACCGGCCGGTACGTCGAGATCCGCACCGATGTGGCGGTACAGCTCGGTCATGAACGACTGGCAGAAGCGCATCACTTCGTTGTCGCTCTTGCCCTTCGGGTTGAAGTCCGAGCCGCCCTTGCCGCCGCCCATTGGCAGCGAGGTCAGGGAGTTCTTGAACACCTGCTCGAAGGCGAGGAATTTCAGTACGCCGATGTTGACCGACGGATGGAAGCGCAGACCGCCCTTGTACGGGCCGATGGCGCTGCTCATCTGGATACGGAAACCGCGGTTGACCTGCACGCGGCCCTGATCGTCGATCCACGGTACGCGGAACATGATGGCGCGTTCCGGCTCGACCATGCGTTCGAGGATGCCGGCCTGCATGTAGCGTGGGTTGGCTTCGAGGAAAGACCAGAGGCTGCGGACGACCTCTTCTACGGCCTGATGGAATTCTGGCTGATGGGGGTCGCGCTGCTTGAGCCGGGCGAGAAAGGCATCAACGGTTTCGATCATTTTTGGGCCCTCGGCGACCGTATGCGGCCGTCATTAAAAATTTTTTGGCGGGCGACTTTAGCAAACCTGATTCGTTCCATGAAAGTGCGACGTACATCGCGATGCGCCGGAGCGGTGCAAAACGCATCCTGTTCGCCGATTTTGCTTGCACTATATTGGTGCATTCGCGGCGGAATGCCCGATGGGAATTGGCCTGTGGCCGGGATTTACTGTCGTCCGCCGTGCGCGAAAATGTCGCAGGCGAAAAGGCGGAGAGGCTGCTAGCGAGCGCCTTTTTGGCGCATCCGGCATTCGCCGGACAAAAAAACGGAGCCTTGCGGCTCCGTCGTGCACCATTATTGTGCGAGCTTTTTGTACTTGACCCGGTGCGGCTGCGAAGCGGCGTCGCCGAGGCGCTTCTTGCGGTCGGCTTCGTAGTCGCTGTAGTTGCCTTCGAAGAACACCACGCCGCCGTCGTCCTCGTAGGAGAGGATGTGGGTGGCCACGCGGTCGAGGAACCAGCGGTCGTGGGAAATGACGATGGCCGAGCCGGGGAAGTCCAGCAGCGCTTCTTCCAGCGAGCGCAGGGTTTCCACGTCGAGGTCGTTGGACGGTTCGTCGAGCAGCAGCACGTTGGCGCCCTGTTTGAGCGTCAGCGCCAGATGCAGACGGCCGCGCTCACCGCCGGAGAGGTCCTTGACGAACTTCTGCTGGTCGGCGCCCTTGAAGTTGAAGCGGCCGACGTAGCTGCGCGACGGCACCTCGTAGTTGCCGATGCGGATCTGGTCGAGGCCGTCGGAAACCGCTTCCCAGACCGTCTTGTTGCCGTCCAGGTCGTCGCGGCTCTGGTCGACGCAGGCCAGCTGTACGGTTTCGCCGATTTCGATGCTGCCCGAATCCGGGGTTTCCTTGCCCATCAGCATGCGGAACAGCGTGGACTTGCCCGCGCCGTTGCCGCCGATCACGCCGACGATGGCGCCTTTCGGCACGCTGAAGGAAAGGTCGTCGATCAGCACGCGATCGCCGTAGCCCTTGCGCACGTTGTGCAGTTCGATGACCTTGTCGCCCAGACGCTGACCGGCCGGGATGTAGATCTCGTTGGTCTCGCTGCGCTTCTGGAATTCCTGCGACTGCATTTCCTCGAAGCGCTGCAGACGGGCCTTGGACTTCGACTGCCGCGCCTTGGCGCCCTGGCGTACCCACTCCAATTCCGCCTTCATGGCCTTCTTGTGCGCCGACTCCTGCTTGGCTTCCTGCTCCAGGCGCGTGGCCTTGGCTTCCAGCCACTGTGAGTAGTTGCCCTCGAACGGGATGCCCTGACCACGGTCGAGTTCGAGAATCCAGCCGGCGACGTTATCGAGGAAGTAGCGGTCGTGGGTGATCGCCACCACGGTGCCGGGGAAGTCGTGGAGGAAATGTTCCAGCCAGGCCACCGAGTCGGCGTCCAGGTGGTTGGTCGGTTCGTCCAGCAGCAGCATGTCCGGCGCCGACAGCAGCAGGCGGCACAGCGCGACGCGGCGCTTCTCGCCGCCGGACAGGTGCGCGACCTTGGCGTCCCACGCCGGCAGGCGCAGGGCATCGGCGGCGACTTCCAGCTGGCGCTCCAGGTTGTGACCGTCGGATGCCTGCAGGATCGCTTCGAGCTTGGCCTGCTCGGCGGCCAGCGCATCGAAGTCGGCATCCGGCTCGGCGTAGGCGGCGTAGACGGCGTCCAGACGCGCCTGGGCGTCCTTGATCACGCTGACCGCTTCCTCGACGATCTCGCGCACGGTCTTCTCGGGGTCGAGCTGCGGCTCCTGCGGCAGGTAGCCGACATTGATGCCCGGCATGGCGCGAGCTTCGCCGTCGAACTCGGTGTCGACGCCGGCCATGATGCGCAGCAGGGTGGACTTACCGGCGCCGTTCAGGCCGAGCACGCCGATCTTGGCGCCCGGGAAGAACGACAGGGAAATGTTCTTGAGGATCTCACGCTTCGGCGGAACGACCTTGCTCAGCCGGTGCATGGTGTAGACGTATTGAGCCATGAAAACGATGCCCGTGACGGTGATGAAGAGACTCGAACCCGCTGCGCGAAGCCGCGTAGCCGGGGCGCGCTTAAAGGGCGCAACGCTACCCGAATGCACCGGGCAGGGCAAACCGCGGCGCCCGGCCGGGGCGGCGCCTTGCGGCAGCCGCGCTCATCTTGTGCATGACCGGCGCTCATACCCGTCGCACGGCGGATTGGGGTAGAATCCGCCGCTCTATTTTTACCGCCAGCTGACTTCAGAGGACTGCCATGTTCAGCCGTGACTTGACCATCGAACGCTTCGACGCCGAACTCTTCGCTGCCATGCAGCAGGAAGCCCAGCGTCAGGAAGACCACATCGAGCTGATCGCCTCGGAGAACTACACCAGCCCGGCGGTGATGGAAGCCCAGGGTTCGGTGCTGACCAACAAGTACGCCGAAGGCTACCCGGGCAAGCGCTACTACGGCGGTTGCGAGCACGTCGACGTGGTCGAGCAGCTGGCCATCGACCGCGCCAAAGAGCTGTTCGGCGCCGACTACGCCAACGTCCAGCCGCACGCCGGTTCCCAGGCCAACGCTGCTGTCTACCTGGCGCTGCTCAGCGCGGGCGACACCATCCTCGGCATGAGCCTGGCCCACGGCGGCCACCTGACCCACGGCGCGTCCGTGTCGTCCTCCGGCAAGCTGTACAACGCCGTGCAGTACGGCATCAACGACCAGGGCCTGATCGACTATGACGAAGTCGAGCGTCTGGCCGTTGAGCACAAGCCGAAGATGATCGTTGCCGGCTTCTCCGCCTACTCGCAGAAACTCGACTTCCCGCGTTTCCGCGAAATCGCCGACAAGGTCGGTGCCTACCTGTTCGTCGACATGGCCCACGTGGCCGGTCTGGTCGCCGCTGGCGTCTACCCGAACCCGGTGCCGTTCGCTGACGTGGTCACCACCACCACCCACAAGACCCTGCGCGGCCCGCGCGGCGGCCTGATCCTGGCGAAGAAGAACGAGGAGATCGAGAAGAAGCTCAACTCCGCAGTCTTCCCGGGTGCCCAGGGTGGCCCGCTGGAGCACGTCATCGCCGCCAAGGCGGTGTGCTTCAAGGAAGCCCTGCAGCCCGAGTTCAAGGAATACCAGCAGCAAGTGGTGAATAACGCCCAGGCCATGGCCGAAGTGTTCATCCAGCGCGGTTTCGACGTGGTGTCCGGCGGCACGCAGAACCACCTGTTCCTGCTCTCGCTGATCAAGCAGGACATCACCGGCAAGGACGCGGATGCCGCTCTGGGCCGCGCCTTCATCACCGTGAACAAGAACAGCGTGCCGAACGACCCGCGTTCGCCGTTCGTCACTTCCGGTCTGCGCATCGGCACCCCGGCGGTCACCACCCGTGGTTTCAAGGAAGCCGAGTGCCGTGAACTGGCTGGCTGGATCTGCGACATCCTCGACAACATGGGCGACGAGTCCGTGGTCGACGCGGTGCGCGCCAAGGTCCAGGCCGTCTGCGCCAAGCTGCCGGTGTACGGCAAGTAAGATTCGCGCGCTGCAATGAAGAAACCCGGCCTCGGCCGGGTTTCTTTTTGTCTGCAGGAAATGCCTCGGAATCAGGCCGGCAGTGCGCAGGGCGGGCTAGCTGCGTGCGGCTTGGCCCGGTTCGCGCCACCCGCCGGCCAGCCATCCGTAGCGCAGAACGGTGGACAAGGCTGCGCCGTTGTCCACCCTACGCCTGTACTGCGGCGAAGCCGGCGCGGATCTCGGCTTCCGGCAGGTTGTCGCCGATGAACACCAGCACGCTGCGCCGCGCCTCGCCTTCGGCCCATTCGGCGTCCCAGTCGAAGCCGTACAGCCTTAGCACGCCCTGAAACACCAGTCGGCGCGGCTCGCCGGCCACCTCCAGCACACCCTTGTAGCGCAGCAGCGAATTGCCGTGGCGCTCCAGCAGGTCTTCCATGAAGGCGCTCAGGCGCTGCATGTCCAGCGGACGCTCGCTGTGCAGTACCAGCGTGGCGATGCGGTCCTTGCTGGTCGCCGGCAGCAGCGGCCGCAGAGCCGGCGCCGGGGCGATGTCGGCGTTGAGGTTGAAGCCGCGGATATCGAGCAGTTCGGCCAGTTCGATGCGCCCATGCTCGACGATATGGATCGGCGCGCGGCGGTTGATCCGCTGCAGGCGCTGGCTCAGCGCCTCGACCGCCGGCGCTTCGACCAGATCGGTTTTGCTCAGCAGAATGCGGTCGGCAAAACCGACCTGCGCCTGGGCGATGGATTCCTGCAGATGGCGCTCGGCATTGGCCGCGTCGACCAGGGTGATGATGCCGTCGAGCACGTAGCGCTCGCACAGCTCATCGCCGGCGAAGAAGGTCTGCGCCACCGGCGCCGGATCGGCCAGCCCGGTACATTCGATGACCAGGCGTTCGAAGGCCAGCTCGCCGCTGTCCAGCTTGTCCAGCAGCAGATACAGCGCCTTCTCCAGCTCGACATGGATCGAGCAGCAGACGCAGCCGTTGGCCAGGGTCAGCAGCTCGACGGGCTCACTGCCGAGCAGCTGACCGTCGATGGGCGTCTCGCTGAACTCGTTCTCGATCACCGCCAGCTTCAGGCCATGCTCGGCCTGCAGCATGTGCCTGAGCAGGGTGGTCTTGCCGGCGCCGAGAAAGCCGGTCAGCACGGTGACCGGGATGGGGGCTTGCGACATGAAGGCGCTCCTCGCAACGAAACGCGCCACGGCAAGGCGTGGCGCGGGGAGTCAATGGCGGGACGGGCATCTGCCGTAGGGTGGACAACGCCGCAGGCTTGTCCACCGCTACTCTGTGGCTAATGGTGGACAACGCTACGCGGATGTCCACCCTACCCCAGGTCAACAGCAGCGGATCGGCCGCCCTTTGCCACCGCCATAACGAGCATCCTGGCGCTCGCGGAAGAACGCCTCGTAGCTCATCACCGGCTGGTCCGGGTGGGTGCTGCGCATGTGCTCGAGGTAGGTGTCGTAGTCGGGCATGCCGACCAGCATGCGCGCGGCCTGGCCGAGGTACTTGCCCATGCGGCTGAGGTCGTTGAACACGGCGGTGCTCCTCTTGCAATGAAGGCCGGGCGCCTCGCGGCACCCGGCACGGCTGGGGTCAGGCGCTGGGCATGCCCTCGAAGGGCATTTCCTTGTCCGTGCGCTCGCTGCGAATCCAGGCGGCGCGGCCGACCTTCAACGCGTAGAACAGGATACTGAACACCACCACCAGGAACAGCACGGTCAGACCGGCGTTGGTGTAGGCGTTCATGATCACGTTCTGCATCTGCCCGAGGTCCTTGGCCGGCGCCAGTACCTGACCGGCGTCGAGCGCGGTGCGGTACTTGTCGGCCAGGGCGAGGAAGCCCACCGCCGGGTTGGCGTCGAACAGCTTGATCAGGCTGGCGACGGTGGTGCAGATCAGCAGCCACAGGGCCGGCAGCAGGGTGACCCAGACGTACTGCTGGCGCTTCATCTTGATCAGCACCACGGTGCAGAGCATCAGCGCGATGCCGGCGAGCATCTGGTTGGAGATGCCGAACAGCGGCCACAGGGTGTTGATGCCGCCCAGCGGGTCGATCACGCCCTGGTACAGCAGGTAGCCCCACAGCGCCACGCAGCCGGCGGTGGCGACCACGTTGGCGCCCCAGGAGTCGGTGCGCTTGAGCGCCGGGATGAAGTTACCGAGCAGGTCCTGCAGCATGAAGCGCCCGGCACGGGTGCCGGCGTCCACCGCGGTGAGGATGAACAGCGCCTCGAACAGGATCGCGAAGTGGTACCAGAACGCCACGGTGTTCTCGCCCGGCAGCACCTGGTGGAGGATCTGCGCGATACCCACGGCGAGCGTCGGCGCGCCGCCGGCGCGGTTGAGGATGCTGCTCTCGCCGATGTCGCGGGCGACGCCTTCCAGCGCTTCTGGGGTGATGGCGAAGCCCCAGTTGCTGACCGCTACGGCCACGCTGGCGACGTCGGCACCGACCACTGCCGGCGGGCTGTTCATGGCGAAGTACACACCCGGCTCGATCACCGAGGCGGCGACCATGGCCATGATGGCGACCATCGACTCCATCAGCATGCCGCCGTAACCGATGTAGCGAGCATGGGTTTCGTTGGCCAGCAGCTTGGGCGTGGTGCCCGAGCTGATCAGCGCGTGGAAGCCGGAGACCGCGCCGCAGGCGATGGTGATGAACAGGAACGGGAACAGTGCGCCCTTCCACACCGGGCCGGTGCCGTCGGTGAACTGGGTCAGCGCCGGCATCTTCAGCTCGGGGGCGAGGATCAGGATGCCGACGGCCAGCGCGGCGATGGTGCCGATCTTGAGGAAGGTCGACAGGTAGTCACGCGGCGCGAGGATCAGCCACACTGGCAGTACCGCGGCGACGAAGCCGTAGCCGACCAGCATCCAGGTGATCTGCTCGCCGGTGAAGGTGAACGCGCCAGCCCAGTACGGATCGGTGGAAATCTCCCCGCCGAGCCAGATCGAGCCGAGCAGCAGCGCCACGCCGATGATGGAAATCTCGCCGATGCGGCCCGGACGCAGGTAGCGCATGTACACGCCCATGAACATGGCGATCGGGATGGTCGCCATCACCGTGAACATGCCCCACGGGCTGTGCGCCAGCGCCTTCACCACGATCAGCGCGAGCACCGCGAGGATGATGATCATGATCAGGAAGCAGCCGAACAGCGCGATGGTACCGGGGATGCGCCCCATCTCCTCGCGCACCATGTCGCCCAGCGAGCGGGCGTTGCGGCGCGTGGAGAGGAACAGAACCATGAAGTCCTGCACCGCACCGGCCAGCACCACGCCGGCGATCAGCCAGAGCGTGCCGGGCAGGTAGCCCATCTGCGCGGCGAGTACCGGGCCGACCAGCGGGCCGGCGCCGGCGATGGCGGCGAAGTGGTGGCCGAACAGCACGTGCTTGTTGGTCGGCACGAAGTCCAGACCATCGTTGTTGAGCACGGCGGGGGTGGCGCGGGTGGGGTCGAGCTGCATCACCTTGGTGGCGATGAACAGGCTGTAGTAGCGGTAGGCGACCAGATAGATCGCCACGGCGGCGACCACGATCCAGAGTGCGTTGATGGCTTCGCCGCGGCGCAGGGCGACGACACCGAGGGCGACGGCGCCCAGCACTGCGAGGGCGAACCAGGCGAGCTGGCTGACCAATCGGTTCATAAGAAGATCTCCCGCCGTCGACTGTAGGGTCTGCGGCGTCATTGTTATTGGGCATGGTGAATGCGCGCGCCTCGGGCGAGCCTTGCTACTATCGCCACAACCTGCAATCGCCGGTATTCGCAGTACTACTCAGCGTGGCTACGTAGATTTACGTAGGCGCGTCGCGAGCCCCCGACCCAGCGCATCCGCGCATTCCGATTCGCGAGACGTTCCATGCAGCTCAAGCACAAGATCGTTGCCCTCGGCATCCTGCCGCTGTTGCTGGCAGTGGCGATCATCTGCGCGCTGGTGCTGCTGCAGAACCAGCGGCTCGGCGAGCAGCAGGTACAGCTGATCGAGAGCGCCATCCTGTCCAGCAAGCAGGCCGAGCTGAAGAACTACGTGGCGATGGCGCTGAGCGTGATCGCACCGCTGCACGATGGCGGGCGCGGCGACGCCGCGGCGCAGAAGCAGGCGCTGGATGTGCTGGGCAAGATCAGTTTCGGCGAGGATGGCTACCTGTTCGTCTACGACGACCGCGGCCGCAACCTGATGCATCCGCGCCAGGCGGAACTGGTCGGCCGCGATCTCTGGCACATGACCGACATCCACGGCCTGCCGGTGATCCAGGCGCTGCTCAAGAGCGCCATGAGCGGCGACGGCTTCCAGCGCTACTCCTGGCGCAAGCCATCGAGCGGACAGGAAACCGACAAGCTGGCCTACGTGACCATGCTTGACGGCTGGGGCTGGATGGTCGGCACCGGCATCTATCTGGAAGACATCGAGCGGGCCACCCGGCAGGTGCGCTCGGAGGTAGCCAGCGGTATCCGCGCGACGATGATCGCCATCACCGGGGTCACGCTGATCGTGGTGCTGGTGGTGTTCATCGGCAGCCTGATGCTGAGCATCAAGGAGCACCGTCTGGCCGACCGCAAGCTGCAGGCCCTCAACCAGCGCCTGCTCAGCCTGCAGGAGGACGAGCGCTCGCGGGTGTCGCGCGAGCTGCACGACGGCATCAGCCAGCTGCTGGTGTCGATCAAGTTCCAGTTCGAGCTGGCCGCCCATCAGCTGCAGCGCGGCGCCAGCGGCGGGCTAGACAGTCTCGAACAGGCCATCGAACGGCTCGGCGGCGCCATCGGCGAGGTGCGGCGCATCTCCCACGATCTGCGTCCGTCGCTGCTCGACACCCTCGGGCTGTCGGCGGCCATCGGCCAGTTGGCCACGGAATTCGAGCAGCGGTGCGGATTGACGGTGGTCTGCCGCCAGCAGCTGGGCGATGCGCCGTTGCCCGACGCGGTGGCGGTGGCGCTGTTTCGCATTGTCCAGGAAGCGCTGACCAATATCGAACGGCATGCCCGCGCCAGCCTGGTTCAGATCGACCTTGCGCCGAGCGTCGATGGCGTGCAGCTGCAGGTGCGCGACGACGGCATCGGCTTCGACCCGCGCACCATCGAGCGTATGCCCGGCGGCATCGGCCTGCGCAACATCCGCGAGCGGATCGAGCACCTCGGCGGACAACTCAGTCTTTCGTCCAGCTCTGAGGGCAGCGCGATGCATGTAGTATTGCCAGTCTCGGCGAGCTGAGCCGCGAGCCACCGCCTGCCAGAAGAGTCGCCCATGAATTCCGGCACCCCGATCCGCATAGCCCTCGTCGATGACCACACGCTGGTGCGCGACGGCATTCGCGCGCTGCTGGCCGTGATGCCGCAGATCGAGGTGGTCGGCGAGGCGGACAGCGGCGCCGCGGCGCTCGAACTGCTCGAACAGGTACAACCGGACCTGCTGCTGCTGGACATCGGCCTGAAGGACACCAACGGCCTGGAGCTGACCCGACGCCTGTGCCAGCTGTACCCGCGGCTGCAGGTGCTGATGCTGAGCATGTACGACAACCTCGAATACGTGCGCAGTTCGATCCATGCCGGTGCGCGCGGCTACGTTCTCAAGGATTCCTCCGCGCGCGAGATCATTGCCGCGATCGAAGCGGTTGCCGCCGGCGGCACCTTCTACAGCGCGGAGATCACCCGTCGACTGGCCGAACAGCGGCAGGACGCCGCCGCGCACAACCTCACCCCGCGCGAGGAGCAGATCCTGCAGATGCTTGCCCGCGGCCTGGACAGCAAGGCGATGGCGCGTGAACTGGCGATCAGCGTGCGCACCGTGGAAACCCACCGGCTGAGCATCCGCCGCAAGCTGAACATCGACGGCACGGCGGCGCTGATCCGGTATGCGCTGAGCGTCGCCCCGCGCTAGGCATCAGGCGCCGCGCAGCGGCGCCCCGGCGAACCGCGTAGACTGCAGCGAACCGCCCGCCTCGGAGCCTTCCATGTTCAAACGTGCCAACGGCGTCCTGCTGCCACCTCCGCTGATCTATCTGCTGTTCCTCGCCGCCGCATGGGCGCTCGACGGGTTGCTGCCGCTCGGGCTGCCGCAGACGCTGTGGACGCACTACCTCGGCTGGGGGCTGATCGACGCCGGTGTGGTGCTGATGCTCTGGGCCGGTTTACTGATGCTCTGGCGGCGCACCACGGTCAATCCATACGGCACGCCGGCGAAGCTGCTGGAGGAGGGGCCGTTCCGCTTCTCGCGCAATCCGATCTACCTGGCCGACAGCCTGATCTACGCCGGCATCGCGTTGCTGTGGGGCACGCTGTGGCCGTGGCTGCTGTTGCCGCTGCTGATCCTCACCATGCAGCGCGGGGTGATCGTCCACGAGGAGCGCCTGCTGAACGAGCTGTTCGGCGATGCTTACCGCGACTATTGCCGGCGCGTGCGCCGCTGGTTGTGACGACGTGCGCCGGCGCGGCTGTCTATAGTGATTCCAGGTTTTGCGGAGTGATTTTCTGATGACTGATTCCCCCAGCGATCGTCGGCGCTTCCAGCGCATCGAGTTCGACGCCACCACCGAGCTACGCCAGGGCGAGCGGTGCTGGCCGGTGGAGCTGCATGATCTGTCGCTCCGGGGCCTGCTGGTGCGCCGGCCGCAGCAGTGGGACGCCGACGCCGCGCAACCTTTTCAGGCGCGGGTGCGGCTGTCCGGCGACGCGGAGGTGCGCATGGAGGTGACGATGGCACACGAGGAGGGCGAGCTGATCGGCTTCGCCTGCCAGCACATCGACCTCGACTCGATCGCCCACCTGCGCCGACTGGTCGAACTCAACCTCGGCGACGAGACGTTGCTGGAGCGCGAGCTGGCGGCACTGGGCGGTTTCTAGCGGTTACTCGAACAGCGCGTCGAGCGCCTGTTCCAGACGCGTCACCGCGATGATCTGCAGCCCGGCTGGCGCCTCTTTCGGCGCGTTGCCCTTGGGCACGATGGCGCGCTTGAAGCCGTGCTTGGCGGCTTCCTTCAGGCGCTCCTGACCGCTCGGCACCGGGCGGATCTCGCCGGACAGACCCACCTCTCCAAATACCAGCAGATCGGTATCCAGCGGGCGGTTGCGCAGGCTGGAAATCACCGCGGCCATCAGCGCCAGGTCCGCCGCGGTTTCCAGCACCTTCACCCCGCCGACCACATTGATGAACACGTCCTGGTCGTAGGTCGGGATGCTGCCGTGCCGATGCAGCACGGCCAGCAGCATGGCCAGGCGGTTCTGGTCGAGGCCTAGGGTGACGCGACGCGGGTTGGCCAGGTGGCTGGTGTCGACCAGCGCCTGCACTTCCACCAGCATCGGCCGGGTACCTTCCCAGGTGGCCATGACCACGCTGCCCGGCACCGCCTCCTGCGCCCGGGTGAGGAAGATCGCCGAGGGGTTGGTGACTTCCTTCAGGCCCTTGTCGGTCATGCCGAACACGCCAAGCTCGTTGACCGCGCCGAAACGGTTCTTCACCGCGCGCAGCAGGCGCAGGCGGCCGTCGGATTCGCCCTCGAAGTACAGCACCGTGTCGACCATGTGCTCCAGCACGCGCGGTCCGGCCAGCGCGCCTTCCTTGGTCACGTGGCCGACCAGGAAGATCGCCGTGCCGCTCTGCTTGGCGTAGCGCACCAGCAGCGCGGCGCTCTCGCGCACCTGCGCCACGCCGCCGGGCGCAGACTGCAATTGCTCGGTGAAGATGGTCTGGATCGAGTCGATCACCATCACCTTGGGCTTCTCCAGCCGCGCGGTGGCGATGATCGATTCGATGCAGGTCTCGGTCATCACCTTGAGCTTGTCCTGCGGCAGGTCCAGGCGGCGGGCGCGCATGGCGACCTGCTGCTGCGATTCCTCGCCGGTGACATACAGCGCCGGGTAGCGCTGGGCGATGGCGCAGAGCGTCTGCAACAGGATGGTCGACTTGCCGATGCCCGGATCACCGCCGATCAGCACCACCGAGCCGTCCACCAGGCCGCCGCCGAGCACGCGGTCCAGCTCGCCGGAAGCGGTGGAGAAGCGCGGCACTTCCTCGACGCTGACTTCGGCCAGGGTCTTGATATTGGCCTGCTCGCCCGCCCAGCCGGCGCGCCCCGACGCGGCGGGAGCGGCCTCGACGATGGTTTCCACCAGCGTGTTCCAGGCGCCGCAGTCGCCGCACTGGCCAGCCCACTTGGGGAAGGTCGAGCCGCATTCAGTGCAGCCATACATGCGCTTGGCCTTGGCCATGAGGAAACTCCGCGTGGGGCAAATGGAGTCGCATGATAACGACTGACTTGATTGCCATCAGCCACAAGCGGCGCGTCAGCCGCCAGACTGTAAACAAATCGAACGGGAGTGAGCGCCATGCGTCATCTGTTGTTTCTGCACCTGCTGGGCGCCAGCGTCTGGGTCGGCGGGCATCTGGTGCTGCTGTTCGGCGTGTTGCCCAAGGCGTTGCGCCAGCGCGACCCGCAGCCGGTACGCAACTTCGAGCAGATCTATGAGCGCATCGGCATTCCGGCGCTGCTGATCCAGATCGTCACCGGCTTGTGGATGGCCAGCCTGTGGTTGCCGCATGCGCAGTGGTTCGGCGCGTCGCCGGCGGCGCAGCTGATTCAGGCCAAGCTGGTGCTGCTCGGACTGACCGCCGCGCTGGGCGTGCATGCGCGGCTGGCGCTGATCCCCAAGCTCGACGCGCAGCGTTTGCCGCAGCTGGGGGCGCATATCGTGCTGATCACCCTGACGGCGGTGGCGTTCGTCTGGGTTGGCGCGGGATTCCGCTTCGGCGGGCTGTTCTGACCGACTGCTGAAACAAAGAAGCCCGCGAATGCGGGCTTCTTGACCATCTGCCGGGCTTCAGCCGCAGCAACCGCCGCAGCAGCTGCCACCGGCGCGCTTGAGGTCGCGGGCGATGTCGTCTTTGAGGTTCACACGCTCCTGCTTGAGGGCGTTCAGTGCGGCATCGTCGAGGGTTTCGACGCCGTCTTCGACGCGGCAGATGCGCTTGTCCAGCGCTTCGTATTCATCGGCCTTGCGGGCGAAAACCGGATCTTCCTGACGCAGTTTCTGCAGCTGCTCGCGCTTTTCGGGGAAATCCTTGACCAGGGGGTGGTGTTCAACGTGCATGGAACTGCTCCGGGATGTACAGGGAAGCGCTACCTTAGCCGCGCCTCCGTGTTACTCGGTTGACGGCGATCAAGCGATTGCCGCGGCGCTGGCGACGCGCGACGAACGCGCGGTTGGTGTGGTCGACTCCCGACCGAACGCCTATGCTCTACGACGGGCCTCGGCCGTCGCGGAGCGGCGCGCATGCTGGCACTTCTTCCTCAGCTAAGGATTTCTCATATGAGCCTGATCAGCGAATTCAAGGCGTTCGCCATGCGCGGCAATGTGATCGACATGGCCGTCGGTATCATCATCGGGGCCGCGTTCGGCAAGATCGTTTCTTCGTTCGTCGACGGAGTGATCATGCCGCCGCTGGGGCTGCTGATCGGTGGCGTGGATTTCTCCGATCTGGCGATCGTGCTCAAGGAGGCGGTCGGCGAAACCCCGGCGGTGCTGCTGCGCTACGGTGCGTTCATCCAGACGGTGGTGGATTTCCTGATTGTCGCCTTCGCCATCTTCATCGCGATCAAGGCGATGAACTCGCTGCGTCGCAAGGAGGCCGAAGCGCCTGCAGCGCCGCCGGCGCCGACCAAGGAGGAGCTGCTGCTCACCGAGATCCGCGACCTGCTGCGTGAGCAGAACCGCAACCAGCCCTGAACGCATTCGCGCTGACCGAACGCCCTGCACCTGCAGGGCGTTTTCGTTTTAGCACCGCTCAGGCGGCGATCAGTCGCCTGAGCCAGTCCAGCAGCACGCGTGGCAGCAGCTCTGGCTTGGGCAGCAGGGCGTACTGGTGCACGCCGAACACGGCCGGCAGGTAGCTGGCGGCCTGACGGTCGATGGTCAGGCAGAACGGCCGGATGCCCTGCAACCGTGCCTCGGTGATCGACTGGCGCAGGTCCTCGACGCCATAGCGGCCTTCGTATTCGTCAACGTCGTTGGGCTTGCCATCGGAGAGCAGCAACAGCAGCCGGTGCGTCGCCGGCTGCTGCATCAGCAGGCTGCTGGCGTGGCGGATGGCGGTGCCGGCGCGGGTGTAGTGCTCCGGTTCCAGCCCGGCAATGCGCCGGCCGACGCTTTCGCCGTAGCGCTCGCCGAAGGCCTTGAGGCTGCGCACCGTTACCGCGTTCGGTCCCTGACCGGAGAAACTCTGCACGCTGTAGGGCTCGCCCAGCCCGTCGAGCGCCAGGCACACCAGCAGCAACGCCTCGCGCTCGACGTCGATCACCCGGCGGTGATTGCTCAGCCAGCCGTCGGTGGAGCCGCTGGCATCGACCAGCAGCATGATCGCCAGGTCATGCTGCTGCAGTCGCTGCGTCTGGTACAGCGCCTGCGGCATGCTCAGGCCGGCGCGGGCCTCGGCGAGGCCGTCGAGGTAGGCGTCCAGATCCACCTCGTCGCCATCCAGCTGGCGGCGCAGCCGCAGACGTCGGGCGCTGAGCTGCTCGAACTGCCGGCGGATGGTCGCCAGCATGCTGCGATGGCGTTCGAGCGTCTGTTCGATCCACTGCTGTGGTCCGGGCTCTGCCGGCAACAACAGCACCTGCGCGCCCGGATGGCGGTAACTGCGGCTGCGGTAGTCCCACTCCGGGTAGCGCAGGGCGGCGGTGGCGTTCGGCGTGTCGCGGCTGAAGCGCGCGCGCGGCTCGGGTGGGTCGTCGGACAGCAGGACTTCCTTCGGGCTGCCGGGGCTGACCACCAGTCGCGCCTCGTTGAGCTCGCTGAGCGAGTCGGCGAAGTCCTCGGCCGCGGTCGCATCGTCGCGATCACTGGGACGCTGCATGCCGAGCGGGTCCTCGGCGTGTTCCAGCGGAGGCGAGGGCTGCACCATCCAGACGCCCGGCTGCGTGTCATCGTCCTCGTCATCGGCGGCCTCGCGTACCTGCGGCCGGCGCGGCAGGCGAGCGCTGCGCGGTGGGGCGGCGGCGGGGTCCGGTGCTGCCGCCGCGGCATCGAGCGCATCCAGGCGGGACGCTGCGCACAGCTCGCCGGTCCACAGGTCCGGCAGCAGTGCGGCGCCAGTCGGTTCGCCGTGTGGATAGAGTCGGGCCGCCAGCCGCGCCGTCAGCTGCAACGCCTGATAGCTGTCGAAAGTCGCCGGCAGTTCGTCGGGCGCAGTGTCGCTGCGCGACTGCAGCAATCGGCGCAGGAACGCTTCCAGCGGCTGGCGTGCGGCACTGAAGCGGGCCAGCGGTGGACGCGCGGCCAGCATCTGGTTGCGCTGCTGCTGTATGGCGGCGTGCAGGCCCGGTAGCTGGGCGATCAGTTGCGAATCCGCCGCCCAGGCTTCGAGCAGCAGGAACAGGCTGCGCTGCAACGGTGAGTCGATGCATTGCACGAGCGCCGCCGCGCCGCGCCGCGCGCGCATCGCCTGTTGCAGGGCGAGGGTGCGATACAGCGTGCGGGCGCCGGCCGGATCGGCCGCTTCCAGGCGTGCCGGCAGCCAGATCGTGCGGCCATCGGTGGCCGGCACGGCGTGCTGCGGATAGGGCGCCTCGACGCGGCGGAACAGTTTCTCCAGCAGTGTCGGTGGCGCCGGCGGCTGCGCCGCGCGCAGCGTGAAGCGCTGGCCGAGGCTGGCATGCAGCAGCAGGTCGAGGTGGTCGGCGACGTCCGTCAGGGTCGGCAGTGCCGGTGCTGCGGCTTCGCGCCGCCGGCGCCAGAGCGCCTGAACGTAAACGGTGGCGTGGCGGGCAACGTCGGTGACGACGTCTTCGGCTTCGGCCATCAGACGAAGGTCAGGTCGACCAGCTCGCGCATGGCGCCGACCAGCGCGGGGTCGTCCGACAGTGGGGCGATCAGCGCGACGTTGCAGGCGCTGCGCAACGCGACGCCGCTGCCGATCAGGCGCGCCGTGGCAATCAGCAGGCGGGTGCTGGGCAGCTCCGCCAATCCGCGATCCTGCAGCGCGCGCAGGCGCCCGGCGAGGCTGACCAGTGCGCGTGCGGTGGGCGCGTCGATGGCGCCTTCGCGCTCGACGATGGCGGCCTCGCGCTCGGCTTCGGGGAAGTCGAACTCCAGCGCGACGAAGCGCTGTCGGGTACTGGGCTTCAGGTCCTTGAGCATGCGCTGATAGCCCGGGTTGTAGGACACCACCAGCTGGAAGCCCGGCGCCGCCTCGAGGGTTTCGCCGGTCTTGTCCAGCGGCAGGATGCGCCGGTAGTCGGTCAACGGATGCAGCACGACGATGGTGTCCTGGCGCGCTTCGACCACTTCGTCGAGGTAACAGATGGCGCCCTCGCGCACCGCTCGGGTCAGCGGACCGTCGATCCAGCGCGTACCGTCGGCGCCGATGAGGAAGCGCCCGAGCAGGTCGCTGGCGGTCATGTCGTCGTGGCAGGAAACGGTGACCAGCGGCCGGCCCAGGCGCCAGGCCATGTGCTCGACGAAGCGTGTCTTGCCACAGCCGGTCGGCCCTTTGAGCATCACCGCCAGCTGGCGCGCGTGGCACTGCTCGAAGACCTGCACCTCGTCGGCATGCGGCTGGTACCAGGGCTCGGCAGCCGCGAACGGCAGGCGTTCGCCGCGCGGCATGGGCGAGACATTCATGTCGGTCACAGTACGTGCCGGGCCGGAGCGCTGGTTGGCCGCACCTCGTCCGTCTCGACCTCGATCCGTCGCGGGTGGCGGAAGAAGTCATAGATGAACAGGCCGACGCCGGTGGCGAAGATCGAGGCGGTGGCCACCAGCATGAGGAAGTGGATCTGGATCTTCAGCTGTGTGTCCAGGTAGCCCATGCCGAGGATGCGCTCCAGATAGACCTGACCGATGCCGGCGGTAGCGAACGACAGGGTCATGCCGAACATGCCGGCCAGCTGCAGCCAGAACGCCCAGTAGCCGATGGTGCCGCCTTCCTCTTCGCGGCCGCGGGTCAGCGACGGCAGGGCGTAGACGATCATCGCCATCACGATCATCGCGTAGGCGCCGTAGAACGCGGCGTGGCCGTGCATGGCGGTGATCAGCGTGCCGTGGGTCCACTTGTTGACGCTGGGGAAGGTGTGAGCAAAGCCCAGCAGGCCCGCGCCGAACAGGGTGAACACCGCGCTGCCGAGGGTCCAGTGCAGCGCCAGCTTGTTCGGATGCGCCAAGCCCGAGCGGCGCATGGCGTAGTAGGCGTACATCGCCATGCCGATCAGCGCCAGCGGCTCCAGCGCGCTGAAGAAGCCGCCGAGCGGCAGCCAGTAACCGGGTACGCCGACCCAGTAATAGTGGTGCGCGGTGCCGAGTATGCCGGCGATGAACACCAGGCCGACAATCACGTACAGCCACTTCTCCATCACCTCGCGATCGGCGCCGGACAGGCGGATCAGCAGGTAGGCGAGGAAGCCGCCCTGGATCATCTCCCACACCCCTTCGACCCACAGGTGAATGGTCCACCAGCGGTAGTAGATCGACACCGTGTAGTTCTCGTAATGCAGCAGGGCCGGCAGGTAGAGCACCGCGGCGCTGGCCAGACCGAGCAACAGCACACCCTCGGTGGTGGTGAAGCGGCCGGACTTCTTGATCGTCATGCCGATGTTGTAGAGGAAGATCAGCATGCAGATGACGATGACGATCTTGTGCGGCAGTGGCTGCTCCAGCAGCTTGTTGCCGGTACCGAAACGGAACAGGTAGCCGATGATGGCGCTGACGCCCATCACCACCCACAGGCCGAGCTGGATGTAGGCCAGCTTGGTGCTGTGCAGCTCGCTGCGCGATTCGTCCGGGACCATCCAGTAGGTGGCGCCCATGAAGCCGGTGAGCACCCAGACGATCAGCAGGTTGGTGTGAATCACCTTGGTGACGTCGAAGGGCAGCAGGTTCAGCAGCGGATCGGGGCCCAGGTATTTCGCTGCCGAGAGCAGGCCGAACACCAGTTGCAGGCCGAACAGCACCATTGCGACGGCGAAATACCAATAAGCGACGGACTGTGATTTGTAGCGCATGGCCTGACCTCTACAAGTGTCGTCCCGCGGCGGCAGCCGCTGTTATTTGAATGTCGCGAGGTACGCGACCAGTTGGTCGAGCTGTTCGTCGGTGAGCGACTGGGCGTAGGTGTTCGGCATGAACGAGGTGCCGCCCGCCGAATACATGTCGCCCGGATGCAGATAGGTGCTCGGGGAGACGATGGACTCGCGGATGTACGCCTCGACGCTGTCGGCGCTGCCCTTGTAGTCCGCCGAGGCCATCGTCTGTTCGGCCCGCGAGGCGAGGCCCGCCAGCGTCGGCCCGGCCAGGTTCACCCCCGGCGCAATGGAGTGGCAGGCATTGCAGGCCGGGCTGGCGGTGCGGAACAGCGCCTCGCCCTTGGCGATCGGATCCTCTGCGCCGCTGATCGGACGCGCGCCCGGAGGCAGCGCGGCATCGGCCTTGCCCGGCCCGGAAGCGTCCTGCTGCGCCAGCGTCAGGTCGGTGCCGGGGATCGACGAGCCAGTGACCAGAATCGGTCGCGGCGGCCAGCCCTGGTTGTCGACGTTGGCGACCCAGTCGAAGAAGGCGATCAGCGCGGCGATTTCCTCGTCGCTGAGGTTCTGGTTGGGCATCAGCCGGCGATGGCGCTGTTCGTCGTAGAACCTGCCCGGGTCCTTGAGAAAGGCGGTGAGGTAGGGTGCGCCACGCAGCTGGGAAATCTTCGTCAGGTCCGGCGCGTAATAGGCGCCCTCGCCGAACAGGGTGTGGCAGTTGATGCAGTTCTTCGCGTGCCAGACGTCCTTGCCGCGCGTCACCTCGGGGGTGATCGTCTCGGCGTTGGTCAGCTTGGGAAACTGTCGGTGGCTGTCCACCGTGAGGCCGAGGAAGACCACCGTGGCGATGGCGGTGGAGATGACGGCGAAGGAGCGGGTTTGTCGTTTGTTCATGGAGATGCCTCAACGGCCGTCACACGCCGATGCCTGTCCAGTGGGTGATACCGATGCCGCCGGCGTACAGAATGGCAACCAGCATCAGCGCGAGGACCACGAAGCTGAGTATCCGTAAAGCTCTTTCCAAGGCCGCATTCCTCTGTGGAGTGACGTGGCGGGGGAAGTCCGGTGCTTGCGGCCGACGCGATCAGGGCGGCGCCGGCACGCGCAGGATGGTCACCAGCGTGACCGTATCGGTGATGGCCTGTAAGGCATGCTCGGCCTGGCCGGCCAGATACACCATGTCGTTGGCGTGCAGCGTCTGCCAGCGCCCGTCGGCCTGGACCTCGATGCTGCCTTGCAGGCAATGGATAGTGATGGAGCCCGCCACGGCGTGGCTGGGAACGACGTGCCCGGCGTTGAGCACCAGACGCATGACCTCCAACTCGGGCGTACTGACGAGGGCTTGCGACTTGAGTTCGGGAAGCTGGTCTGCATGCAGCAGATGGATCACTTCACCGGATCGGGCATGCTTCAGAGCCATGAGCGACATTCACTTTGGTCATGTCTTGCTCGAGGCTAGTAGAGGTAGCCGGGGTTGTCCAACCAGCCGGACGAGGGGTGCCGTTGCGCCCGGGGCGATCCCGATGCGTCTGCACCGGGATCGCCAGGCTACTTACTCGGGCTTCGGCGTGCTGGCAGTGCTTGCCGGCAGCAGCGGATAGGCGACTTGCGGCTGCTCGCCGGTGAGGCTGTGGAGGAAGGCGGTGATCGCGCCGACCTCATCCTCAGAGAGCTGACGGCCGAGCTGGCTGTCACCCATGATCGCCACCGCCTGTTCCAGTTCCCAGACCTCGCCGCTGTGGAAGTACGGCGGCGTCAGGGCGATGTTACGCAGCGGCGCGGCGCGGAACACGTATTCGTCGTTGGCGGTGTTGGTGACGGCGAAGCGGCCTTTGTCGCCGGTCGGCAGGATGTCGGCGCCCGGCTTCTTGATTACGCCGAACGGGAAGTAGCTCTGGCCGCCCAGGTTGACGCCGCTGTGGCAGGCGCTGCAGCCGACGTCCATGAACAGCGCGAGGCCTTTCTTCTGCTGGTCGTCCAGCGCCTTGTCCTCGCCCTTGAGGAAGCGGTCGAACGGCGAGTTCGGCGTGGTCAGGCTGACCTCGAAGGCCTCCAGCGCGTAGGCCATGTTGTCGAAACTGACCGGCTCCTTGTCGTTGGGGAAGGCCTTGCCGAACTCGGCGACATACTCCGGGATGCTCTTGAGCGTGGCGACCACGCGCTCGGGCGTGCTGTTCATCTCGACGCTGGCTTGCACCGGGCCCTTGGCCTGTTCCTGCAGGTCCTTGGCGCGCCCGTCCCAGAACTGCGCGGCGTTGAACACCGCGTTGAGTACGGTCGGCGAGTTGCGCGGGCCTTTCTGCCAGCCGTGGCCGATGGAGGTCGGCACGTTGTCGCTGCCGCCGATGCTGAGGTTGTGGCAACTGTTGCAGCTGATGATGTGGCTGCTGGACAGGCGCGGATCGAACCACAGCTTGTGGCCGAGCAATGCCTGGTCCTCGCTGACGGTCTTGCCACGAACTTCGGTGACCTTGGCTGGAATCGGCTTGAAGACGGCGCTGGCGCGTTCGCGCAGTTCGTCGGCATGCGCCGAGGCGGAAAAAAGTAGGCTGCTAAGCAACAGGGCATGAGAGGGACGCATTGCGATAGGTCTCCTTGTTTGGGAAGGCTCTAGCAAGCCCCTTTCAGCGATGCGGGCGGTTGACCTGAATCAAGCCGGCAGGTACATACGGCTGCGACCAAGTGTGTCGGCGTGTGACAACGCCGCTCGGGCTCGCCCGTTCGTGCGGGTGCGGATGCCGCCCGGCCTTGAGCGCCGCCCCCGCAGCCGGCAGCCTTGCGGCGTGCCGGTGGCGACGCCAGAATGGCGACATCAATCGTGGCCCGCGTGCCATCCTCAAGGATTCCTGATGTCTGAAACTATCGCGGCCGGGTTGCGCCTGGCACCCGATGCGCTGACCCGCCCGTTCGACCCCAGCCAGTTCAACTTCAACAACACCGACGAGCTGGAGCCGTTCCTCGGCGTGCTTGGCCAGGAGCGCGCCGTCGAGGCGCTGCAATTCGGCGTGGCTATGCCGCGCCCCGGCTACAACGTCTATGTCATGGGTGAGCCGGGCACGGGTCGGTTCTCCTTCGTGCGCCGCTATCTGCGCGCCGAGGGCAAGCGCCTGCACACGCCGGCCGACTGGCTGTACATCAACAATTTCGACGAACCGCGCGAGCCGCGCGTGCTCAAGCTGGAGCCGGGCAGCGCGGCGGCCTTCATCGCCGACATCAACCAGCTGATCGACAACCTGCTGGCGACCTTTCCGGCGGTGTTCGAGCACCCAAGCTTTCAGCAGAAGAAGAGCGCCATCGATCGCGCGTTCAATCAGCGTTACGACAAGGCGCTGGACATCATCGAAAAGCTCGCGCTGGAGAAGGAGATCGCGCTGTATCGCGATGCCAGCAACATCGCCTTCACCCCGATGAAGGACGGCAAGGCGCTGGACGAAGCCGATTTCGCCTTGCTGCCCGAGGCCGAACGCGAGCGCTATCACAACGATATCTCCACGCTGGAAGTGCGCCTGAACGAGGAGCTGGCCAGCCTGCCACAGTGGAAGCGCGAGTCGACCAACCAGCTGCGCCTGCTCAATGACGAAACCATCAGCCAGGCCTTGCAGCCGCTGCTGGCGCCGTTGTCGCAGAAGTATGCGGAAAATGCCGGGGTCGAGGCCTATCTGCAGGCGGTGCAGGTCAACCTGCTGAAGACGGTGGTCGAGCAGCTGGTGGACGAGAACCGCCCGGAAGCGCAGAGCCGCGTGCTGCTGGAAGAGCAGTACAGCCCGAGCCTGATGGTCGGCCACAGCCTCGATGCCGGTGCGCCGGTGGTCTTCGAGCCGCATCCGACCTACGACAACCTGTTTGGTCGCATCGAATACAACACCGATCAGGGCGCGCTATACACCAGCTACCGGCAGCTGCGCCCGGGTGCGCTGCACCGCGCCAACGGCGGTTTCCTCATGCTCGAGGCGGAGAAACTGCTCGGCGAGCCCTTCGTCTGGGACGCGCTCAAGCGCGCACTGCAATCGCGCAAGTTGAAGATGGAGTCGCCGCTGGCCGAGCTGGGCCGCCTGGCCACGGTGACGCTGACGCCGGAAGTGATTCCGCTCAACGTCAAGGTCATCATCATCGGCTCGCGCCAGCTGTACTACACGCTGCAGGACCTGGATCCGGACTTCCAGGAGATGTTCCGGGTGCTGGTGGACTTCGACGAGGACATCCCGCTGGCCGAAGACAGCCTCGAGCAATTCGCCCAGCTGCTCAAGACCCGCACCTCGGAGGAGGGCA
The DNA here is from genome assembly GCF_056336065.1 of Stutzerimonas sp. 21-1. Classification (NCBI taxonomy): domain Bacteria; kingdom Pseudomonadati; phylum Pseudomonadota; class Gammaproteobacteria; order Pseudomonadales; family Pseudomonadaceae; genus Stutzerimonas; species Stutzerimonas sp. 21-1. Next base: position 736,715 of record NZ_CM150500.1, read on the forward strand.
TGGCGCCGCTGAGCGCTGCCGCAGTGGCGCGCCTGGCGACCTACAGCGCACGACTGGCCGAGCATCAGGGGCGCTTGTCGGCGCGTATCGGCGATCTGTTCCAGCTGGTCAGCGAGGCTGATTTCATTCGTCAGCTGGCCAAGGACGAAGTGACCGACGTCGGCCACATCGAACGTGCGCTGAAGGCCAAGGCCACGCGCACCGGTCGGGTGTCGGCGCGCATCCTCGACGACATTCTCGCCGGCGTGATCCTGATCGACAGCGAAGGCGCGGCCATCGGCAAGTGCAACGGGCTGACGGTACTAGAGGTGGGTGATTCGGCGTTCGGCATGCCGGCACGGATTTCCGCCACCGTCTATCCGGGCGGCTCGGGCATCGTCGACATCGAGCGCGAGGTCAACCTCGGTCAGCCGATCCACTCCAAGGGCGTGATGATTCTCACCGGCTATCTGGGCAGCCGCTATGCGCAGGAGTTTCCGCTGGAGATATCGGCGAGCATCGCGCTGGAGCAGTCGTATGGTTATGTCGACGGCGACAGCGCCTCGCTGGGCGAGTGCTGCGCGCTGATTTCCGCGCTGTCGCGCACGCCGCTCAAACAGTGTTTCGCCATCACCGGCTCGATCAACCAGTTCGGCGAGGTGCAGGCGGTCGGCGGGGTCAACGAGAAGATCGAGGGCTTCTTCCGCCTCTGCGAGGCGCGCGGGCTGACCGGCGAACAGGGGGTGATCATTCCCTTCGCCAACGTCGCCACGCTGATGCTCGACGAGCGGGTACTCGAGGCGGTTCGCTGTGAGCGCTTCCACATCTACGCGGTGCGTCAGGTCGATGAGGCGCTGTCGCTGCTGGTCGGCGAGCAGGTGGGCGCAGCGGACGAGCAGGGGCGCTTTCCGTCCGGCAGCGTGAATGCACGCGTGGTGGAACGGCTGCGCGATATCGCTGCCATCGGCCTCGAAGATGACGACAAGGCTGAAGAGGGTCGCCCGGCCGGCGCCAAGGCGGCGAACGAAGAAGGCAAATAGATGGCACTTTTCGCCTAACAAGCGGAACGATAGCGCGGGCGGCGGGTCTACCGGGCAGGCTCCATTCACCGTCCATCCACAGACATATCCACAGTCTGTGGGGGATAAGCAGGTTGCCTGGCAGCGCTGGCCTTCGGCGTTGCGGCAGCCAGGTCGCGAGGACCGCCGCCATGTCGCACGCGCTATGCCTGAATCGTCAATGCCTGGGTCTGGTGACCCGTATCGAATGCATGATCCGCCCGCTGGCGGGCGGTAATGGATTGTGGACGCTGCTCTGCGCGGCCGGGCTGGCTGATTCGCAGCCCACGGCGATAAAGGTGCAGGGCCCGTTCCGCGGGCCGCGCATGGCCGAATCGGTGCTGGAGATGATCGCCAGCAACCTGCAGGGGCAGGGCTATTGCCCCTCCGAGGATCCGGCCATCTGGCAGTTGCACATGCAGGCCGAGCTGCGCCGGGTCAACGCCAATCAGGCGCGCTTCCTCGGCGGTTGGGAGTCGCGGCCGGAGAGGTGACCTGCCGTGTAATCATGGTTGTGCAGCGGTGAGCGCCTGAGCGTTGCCGATTCATTTGGGGCGTTATCCACAGCGTAATATCGCGGCACATCCTCGGCTTGTCCGTCATTTCGTGCTGCGTATACTCGCCAGCCGAATTTCCTCCCTGGTTGTGAGAGCCTCATGGAACGCTTTCTTGAAAACACCATGTATGCCGCGCGCTGGCTGCTGGCGCCCATCTATTTCGGTCTGGCGTTTGCGCTGTTGGCGCTGGCCATCAAGTTCTTCCAGGAAATATTTCACATCCTGCCGGCGATCCTCGCGCTCAGCGAAGCCGAACTGATCCTCAAGCTGCTTTCGCTGATCGACATGGCGCTGGTTGGCGGCCTGCTGGTGATGGTGATGATCTCCGGCTACGAGAACTTTGTATCGCAGCTGGATATCGCCGAGGGCAAGGAGAAGCTCGACTGGCTCGGCAAGATGGATTCCGGCTCGCTGAAGATGAAGGTCGCGGCGTCCATCGTCGCGATTTCGTCGATTCACCTGCTGCGCATGTTCATGGACGCTCAGCAGCTGGAGAGCGAGAAGCTGATGTGGTACGTGATCATTCATCTGACCTTCGTGCTTTCGGCCTTCGTCATGGGCTATCTGGACAAGCTCACCAAGCACTGACTCCGTCCGCGCCGCAGGCGCAGAGAGGATGGCGAGCTGTGCTAGGCTAGCGGCCCTTTTTCGCCTTTCGGAGCCTCGGCATGACCGAACTCAACCTCTCTACCGACGAAACCCGCGTGAGCTACGGCATCGGCCGCCAGCTGGGCGATCAGCTGCGCGACAACCCGCCGCCGGGGGTCAGCCTGGATGCGGTGATCGCCGGTATTCGCGATGCGTTCGCCGGGGCTGCCAGCCAGGTCAGTCCGCAGGAACTCAACGCCAGCTTCGCCGTCATTCGCGAGCGCATGCAGGCCGAAGCGCAGCAGAAGGCCGAGGCGGCTGCTGCCGAGGGGCGCGCGTTCCTGGCTGAAAATGGCCAGCGTGAGGGCGTCACGGTGCTGGCGTCCGGCCTGCAGTACGAAGTGCTTGTGACCGGCGAGGGCGCTCGTCCGACTCGCGAAGACAACGTGCGTACGCATTACCATGGCACCCTGATCGATGGCAGCGTGTTCGACAGTTCCTACGAGCGTGGCCAGCCGGCCGAATTCCCGGTCGGTGGCGTGATCGCCGGTTGGACCGAGGCCCTGCAACTGATGAACGCCGGCAGCAAATGGCGCCTCTACGTTCCCAGCGAGCTGGCCTACGGTGCCCAGGGCGTCGGCAGCATCCCGCCGCACAGCGTGCTGGTGTTCGATGTCGAGCTGCTCGACGTGCTCTGAATCGCAGGCGGCCGTCCGTGCCGCCTCGCTTCGCTACGGTCGCAACGCCCGGGCATAGCTGTACAGGAACAGGTTGCGTACCTGTTCCTTGAGCACGCAGGGCTCGCTGGTGCTCAGCTCGTGCAGATCCAGATCGCCCTGTTCGCGCAGTTCCTCCAGAGCTTCGCCTTCCAGCGACACGCAGATTGTTCCCGTTTGCCGGTCGAGTATGCGCAGGTACGGTTGTGGCCGATCCAGCCAGGCATCAATCAAGTAAGTCATGCGGCACCTCCAGTTAAATTTCTTAATGAGAATAATTGTTATTTGCGAAAGTGCAAGCGCAGAAAGACCCACCGCGCGAAGCGGTGATCTGGAAAGAGGGGATTGGATTTCGGTAGCGCCGATTGGCGCAAAGGGTGGCTCGCTTAGTGAGTGCGGGCGATGGCGAAACGGCTCAGCTCCACCAGCGCGTCGCGGTAGTGGTTGGCGGGGATGAGTTCCAGGCAGCCGATGGCGCGCTCGACATGATCGCGTGCCAGCTGTGCGGTATAGGCCAGTGCACCTGAGGCTTCGACCGCGCTGCGGATGCTTTCCAGATCTTCGACGCCGCCCTTCTGAATTGCCCGACGAACCAGTTCGGCCTGTTCGGCGGTGCCTTCGCGCATGGTGTAGATGAGCGGCAGGGTGGGTTTGCCTTCAGCGAGGTCGTCGCCGACGTTCTTGCCCAGGGTTTCTGCGTCGCCCTGGTAGTCCAGCAGATCGTCGACCAGCTGGAAGGCGATGCCGAGTTGGTCGCCGAAGGTGCGCAACGCTTCGCATTGCTCTGCAGTCGCGCCCGCCAGAGTAGCGGCGCTATGGGTGGAGGCCTCGAAGAGCATCGCCGTCTTGCCGCGAATCACTTCCATGTAGATGGCTTCGGTGGTGCTGGCGTCGCGAACCTTCGACAGTTGCAGCACTTCGCCTTCGGCGATCACGCGGGTCGCCTGGGAAATGATGCGCATCACCGGCATCGAGCCGAGTTCGACCATCATTTCGAACGAGCGGGCATAGAGGAAGTCGCCCACCAGTACGCTCGGCGCATTGCCCCAGAGAGCATTGGCCGTCGAGCGGCCGCGACGCATGCCGGACATGTCGACCACGTCGTCATGCAACAGCGTGGAGGTGTGCAGGAATTCGATGATCGCCGCCAGCAGACGCAGCTGATCGCCCTGATGCCCCAGCGCGCTGCCGCTGAGCAGCACGAGCAGCGGGCGCAGACGCTTGCCGCCCGCCGAGGTGATATAGTCCCCGATCTTTTCCACCAGCGGAACGCGCGAGGTCAGTTGCTTGCGAATGATGCCGTCGACAGCGGCAAAATCGTCGGCCACTACCTGGTAGAAAGACTGGGGTTGCATCAGGGACTCCTCGCAGATTGCGCGGCATGCTATGAGCCGGCTCTGGCACTGTCAAGGCGAGCGCCACCGGGCCTTGCGTCACCCCTGTCGCGTGCGTACAATCGCGGACCCTGAACTTTCCCCACGGGCATTTCCCTGCCTTACGCAATTGCACGGGCGTCTCATCCGGCCCCATGCAGCCATGCCAGCCACCATACTTTCTATAAAGCGCTGGGTGAGCAGGATTAACGGAGATACACAGATGTACGCAGTTATCGTGACCGGCGGCAAGCAATACAAAGTTGCCGAAGGCGAATACCTCAAGATTGAAAAACTCGAAGTTCCGACTGGCGAAGCTGTCACTTTTGATCGCGTTCTGCTGGTTGGCAACGGCGACGACGTGAAGATCGGCGCTCCGGTGGTTGATGGTGCCAAGGTTACCGCTGAGGTGGTTGCCCAGGGTCGCCATGACAAGGTCACCATCATCAAGTTCCGTCGTCGTAAGCACCACATGAAGCGTCAGGGCCACCGTCAGTGGTTCACTGAGGTCAAAATCACCGGTATTCAGGGCTAATCGGGCCTGAATCCCCCTACAGGAGTATTGAACTCATGGCACACAAAAAAGCTGGCGGTAGTACCCGCAACGGTCGCGATTCCGAAAGCAAACGCCTTGGCGTGAAGATGTTTGGTGGCCAGGTCATCAAGGCCGGCAACATCATCGTTCGCCAGCGCGGCACCCAGTTCCACGCCGGTTATGGCGTTGGCATGGGCAAGGATCACACGCTCTTCGCCAAAGTCGAAGGTGTGGTCAAATTCGAAGTGAAGGGCGCTTTTGGCCGTCGCTACGTGAGCGTCGTCGCAGCCTAACTGAGGCGTTGCTGGAAAAGCCCTGTCATGCGACGGGGCTTTTTTGTTTCTGTATCCTGTGAGGCTCTTGCAAAGGGCTGTGTGGCTCAGGCGTTTTTGCAAGATCCTTACGTTTCTGTTTCCTAAGCCCGTCCTGTGACGGGAGGCGTTCCCATGAAATTCGTCGATGAAGTATCGATTTTTGTAAAGGCCGGCGACGGCGGCAACGGCATGATGAGCTTCCGGCGTGAGAAGTTCATCGAGAAGGGTGGCCCCAACGGGGGCGATGGCGGTGACGGTGGCTCGATCTACCTGGAGGCCGACGAGAACCTCAATACGCTGGTGGACTACCGCTACACCCGTCGCTTCCATGCGCAGAACGGGCAGAAGGGTGGCAGCACCGACTGTACCGGCGCGAAGGGCGAGGATCTGATCCTGCCGGTGCCGGTGGGCACCACGGTCATCGATGCAGCGACCCAGGAAATCATGGGCGACCTGACCAAGGCGGGCCAGCGCCTGCTGGTGGCGCAGGGCGGCTGGCACGGGCTGGGCAATACGCGTTTCAAATCCAGTACCAATCGTGCGCCGCGGCAGACCACGCCGGGCAAGCCGGGCGATGCGCGTGATCTCAAGCTGGAGCTGAAAGTGCTGGCCGATGTCGGCCTGCTGGGGCTGCCGAACGCTGGCAAGAGCACCTTTATTCGCTCGGTTTCCGCGGCCAAGCCGAAGGTTGCCGACTACCCGTTCACTACCCTGGTGCCGAATCTCGGTGTGGTCAGCGTGGGGCGCTACAAGAGCTTCGTGATCGCCGATATTCCCGGATTGATCGAGGGGGCGGCAGAGGGCGCCGGGCTTGGCATTCGCTTCCTTAAGCACCTCGCGCGCACCCGTCTGCTGCTGCATCTGGTCGATATGGTGCCGCCGGATGGCAGTGATCCGGCCGATGCCGCCGAGATCATCCTGCATGAGCTGGAGAAGTTCAGCCCGGCACTGATGCAGCGTGATCGTTGGCTGGTGCTCAACAAGGCTGATCAGTTGCTCGACGAGGAGCGCGAAGAGCGCATGCGTCAGGTGGTCGAGCGGCTGGACTGGAAGGGGCCGGTGTTTGTGATCTCGGCGCTGGAAAGCGACGGCACCGAGGCGTTGGCTCAGGCCATCATGCGCTATCTCGATGAGCGTACGCTGCGCATCGCGGAGGATCCGCAGTATGCCGAGGCGCTGGCCGAGCTGGATCGTCAGATCGAGGACGAGGCGCGTGCGCGTCTGCAGGAGCTGGACGATCAGCGGGCGCTGCGTCGCGCCGGGGTCAAAGCGGCTGACGAGGTCGATGAAGACGACTTCGATGACGATGATGATGACGAGGGTGGTGCCGAGATCTTCTACGTGCGCTGAGTTCGGGCGCACGGCAAGCAGGTTCGGGTGAGAGGTCGGGATGGCGTGCTCATGCGCGGCCGCCCCGGAAAGGTTTTGGCCGAATGACAAGGCGGGAACGATGCGGGACAAGGTGAGCGGTGCGCGGCGCTGGGTGGTGAAAATCGGCAGTGCGCTGCTGACCGCCGATGGGCGTGGTCTCGATCAGGCGGCAATGGCCGTCTGGGTGGACCAGATGGTGGCCTTGCGTGCTGCCGGTGTCGAGCTGGTGCTGGTGTCGTCTGGCGCGGTGGCTGCCGGCATGAGCCGTCTGGGCTGGGCGGCGCGGCCGAAGGCTGTGCACGAGTTGCAGGCGGCTGCGGCGGTCGGGCAGATGGGCTTGATTCGTGCGTGGGAGTCGAGTTTTGCGCGTTGCGATCAGCAGACTGCGCAGATTCTGGTCACCCATGACGACCTTTCCGATCGCAAGCGCTACCTGAATGCGCGCAGCACGCTGCGCACGCTGATCGATCTCGGTGTGGTGCCGGTGATCAATGAGAACGATACCGTAGTCACCGATGAAATCCGCTTTGGCGACAACGACACGCTCGCTGCGTTGGTGGCCAATCTGGTCGAAGCCGATTTGCTGGTCATTCTTACCGATCGCGACGGCATGTTCGATGCTGATCCGCGGAGCAATCCTGATGCCAATCTCATCAGTGAGGCGCGTGCCGACGATCCGGCGCTGGATGCCGTTGCCGGTGGTACCGGGGGTGCGCTGGGGCGCGGCGGCATGCAGACCAAGTTGCGCGCGGCGCGACTGGCGGCGCGCTCCGGTGCGCATACCGTGATTGTCGGCGGGCGCATCGAGCAGGTGCTTGCGCGGCTCAAGACTGGCGAACGCCTGGGTACGTTGCTCGCGCCGGAGTGCAGTCGGCATGCGGCGCGCAAGCAGTGGCTGGCGGGCCACCTGCAGACGCGCGGCACCCTGACGCTGGATGAGGGGGCCGTGTATGCGCTGCGCCAGGGTAATCGCAGTCTCCTGCCGGTTGGCGTGAAGGCGGTGCAGGGCAGTTTTCGTCGTGGTGAGATGGTGGTCTGTGTCGGTCCGCAGGGCGAGGAGGTTGCGCGCGGGCTGGTGAACTACAGCGTTGCCGAGGCGCAGCGAATCCTTGGGCGCCCATCGGATGAGATCGAAAAGTTGCTCGGCTATGTCGATGAGCCGGAGCTGGTGCATCGCGACAACATGATCCTGGTCTGAGGTGGCTATGCGTGCTTTCGTGGGGCTAGCGGCGGGGCTGGCGTTTTCGGGCCTGGCAATGGCGGAAGAAATCGGTTCGGTCGATACGGTATTCAAGTGGCTCGGGCCGAATCACAAGATCGTGGTCGAGGCTTTCGACGATCCTAAAGTTGCGGGTGTGACCTGTTACCTGTCGCGCGCGAAAACCGGCGGAATCAAAGGTGGGCTCGGGTTGGCCGAGGATCGGGCCGAGGCCTCGATCGCCTGTCGTCAGGTCGGGCCGATTCGCTTTGCCGAGAAGCTCGAGGATGGTGAGGTGGTCTTCAAGGAGCGGACGTCGCTGGTGTTTAAGACCATGCAGGTGGTGCGCTTCTTCGATGAGTCGCGAAACACTCTGGTGTATCTGGTCTATAGCGATCGCGTGATTGAGGGTAGCCCGCAGAATGCGGTGACGGCGATCCCTGTGCTGCCCTGGCCGACTGCCCGCTGATTGCGCTGGCGGCGCATAAGACAAAGGCGAAGACATGAAAAAACCGGCGCGAGGCCGGTTTTTTCAAAGAACTTACAGCTTAATCAGGCTGCGGCAGCTTCGCCGAGGGCCTTGATGTGGCCGTTCAGGCGGCTCTTGTGACGAGCAGCTTTGTTCTTGTGAATGATGCCTTTGTCGGCCATGCGGTCGATGACCGGTACGGCTGCGGTGTAGGCTGCGCGGGCCTTGTCCAGGTCTTTGGCGTCGATGGCCTTGACCACATTCTTGATGTAGGTGCGGACCATGGAGCGCAAGCTGGCGTTGTGGCTGCGACGCTTCTCAGCCTGAATTGCGCGTTTTTTGGCGGAAGGGCTGTTGGCCACCGTCGAACTCCTCGAAAACGTGGGGATTGCAAAGCAAATAAGGCCGCGAATCATGCCGATGCGCCGCGCGCTTGTCAAGCCTGTGTCGCGGAGTCGCGAAGCTGGTCGGACAGGTGGGCGGCGGCTAAACTCGCCGCCTCGTTGCGTGTCGTATCTGGCCAACGAACCGGCTGACGCGCTGCGTCATGCCGAATACCCGCTGCGATTCCAGGAAAGACTGATGTCCGAAAACAACGGCAAGGGCGGATTGTTGCGCTCCAGCGCGGTGGTCAGTGTCATGACGCTGCTGTCGCGCGTGCTGGGCATGGTACGCGATATGGTCGTGGCCAGCTATTTTGGCTCCGGGGCGGCGGCGGATGCCTTCTTCATTGCCTTTAAGATTCCCAACTTCCTGCGCCGGCTGTTCGCCGAGGGAGCCTTTGCCCAGGCGTTCGTGCCGGTGCTGTCGGAGTATCGCGCCAAGCGCTCCCTGGCGGAGGTCAAGCAGCTGGTCGATCGCACGGCTGGCATGCTCGGCCTGGTGCTGGCCGGCCTGACTGCCGTGGGCGTGCTGTTTGCACCCTATGTGGTGATGGTGTTCGCGCCGGGCTTTCATGACGATCCGGCGAAGATGCAGCTGGCCGGCGAGCTTTTGCGCATCACCTTTCCCTACCTGCTGCTGATTTCGCTCACCGCCTTCACTTCCGGCGTGCTCAACAGCTACGGGCATTTTGCTGTACCTGGCTTTACTCCCGTGCTGCTGAATGTCTGCATGATCGTGTCGGCAGTGTTCCTGACGCCGTATTTCGATCAGCCGGTGATGGCGCTGGCCTGGGGGGTGTTCATTGCCGGCTTCGCCCAGCTGACGTTCCAGTTGCCTTACGTGGCGAAGCTGGGATTGCTACCCCGGCCCAGGTTCAAGCCGGGCGATGAGGGGGTGCGGCGGATCATGTTGCTGATGGTGCCGGCTTTGTTCGGTGTGTCGGTCAGCCAGATCAACCTGTTGCTGGATACTGTGCTGGCCTCTTTCCTGCAGACCGGCAGTGTCTCCTGGCTGTACTACGCCGACCGTCTGTCCGAGTTGCCGTTGGGTGCGTTCGGCATCGCCATCGGTACGGTGATTCTGCCCAGTCTGTCGCGTCAGCATGCCAGTGACGATCCGCAGGCGTTCTCCTCTACGCTCGATTGGGCGCTGCGGATGGTCCTGCTGGTTGGCGTGCCGGCCGCGCTGGCGCTCGGCATCCTTGCCGAGCCGATGATCGCCGGGCTGTTCTTTTACGGGGCGATGACAGAGGAAGCCGTGGTCCAGTCGGCTCGCGCGCTGCAGGCGTATTCGCTCGGCGTGCTGGCGTTCATGCTGATCAAGGTGCTGGCCCCGGGATTCTTCGCTCGTCAGGATCTGAAGACGCCGGTGCGCGTGGCGATCATCTGCATGGTCGCGAACATGGCGATGAATCTGATTCTGATCTGGCCGCTCAAGCACGTCGGTCTGGCGCTGGCGACCTCGCTGTCGTCGATGCTGAACGCGTTCCTGCTGTTTTGGGGGCTCTACAAGATCGGCGTCTATCGGCCCGCCGCCGGGTGGTGGCTGTTTGCGCTGCGCCTGGCTGGTGGCTGCGCCGCTATGGTGGCGGTGGTCTGGTGGCTCAATGTGCCCTCGTCGGAATGGTTCGCCTGGGGTTGGCAGCAGCGGGCGCTGCGTCTGACGCTGCTGATTTGTGCCGGGCTGGCGGCATTCGTCGCCGGTCTGGTGATGCTCGGTCTGCGACCGCGGCATTTTCGCCACTGATCGCACCGGGCGGTGGGGAGCAAGCCTGTCCGGGATGCTCCGCACATGCGTATAATCGGCCACTTTTCAAGCAAGAAGTGCGTATGCAGCTGGTTCGAGGCCTTCACAACCTGCGCCCCCGGCATCGGGATTGCGTCGCCACCATCGGCAACTTCGACGGCGTGCACCGGGGGCATCAGGCCATCCTGGCGCGCCTGCGCGAGCGTGCGGCCGAATTGGGGGTGCCCAGCTGCGTGGTCATCTTCGAGCCACAGCCGCGTGAATTCTTCGCTCCGGACAAGGCGCCGGCGCGCCTGACCCGTCTGCGCGAAAAGCTCTGCCTGCTGAGCGAGCAAGGCGTCGACCGGGTGCTGTGCCTGGCCTTCAATCGGCGCCTGCGCGAACTGAGTGCCGCCGAGTTCGTTCATGCCACGCTCGTGCAGGGGCTGGGCGTGCGTCATCTGGAGGTGGGGGACGACTTCCGCTTCGGTTGCGACCGCGCCGGCGACTTCGATTTTCTGCGCAAGGCCGGCGCTGCCGAGGGCTTTACAGTCGAGGCGGCCACCACCATCGAGGTGGATGGCGAACGGGTCAGCAGCACGCGCGTGCGTCAGGCATTGGCTGGCGGCGATCTGGGCGCGGTCGAGGCGCTGCTGGGCCGGCCGTTCAGCCTGGGTGGACGGGTCATGCATGGGCAGAAGCTCGGCCGCCAGCTCGGTGCGCCAACCGCCAACATCCAGCTCAAGCGTCGCAGCACGCCGCTGAACGGGGTGTTCGTGGTCAGCCTGGAGCTGGATGGCCAGCAACTGGCTGGCGTTGCCAACATTGGCACGCGTCCCTCCGTCGAAAGCGATGGCAAGCCGCATCTGGAAGTGCATCTGCTGGACTACCAGGGCGACCTGTACGGCCGGCGGGTATGCGTAACCTTTCATCGCAAGCTGCGCGACGAGCAGCGTTTCGCCTCGCTGGAGGCACTCAAGACGGCGATAGATGCGGATATCGCCGCCGCCCGTGATTATTGGCGGGCTTCACTCACCCACGAGTCAGGACTGAAATGACCGATTACAAAGCGACCCTCAATCTGCCGTCCACGGCATTTCCGATGAAGGCCGGTCTGCCACAGCGCGAGCCGGAGATTCTGCAGCGCTGGAACAGCATCGACCTGTACCGGAAGCTGCGGCAGATCGGCGAAGGTCGTCCGAAGTTCGTCCTGCACGATGGCCCGCCCTACGCCAACGGCAACATCCACATCGGCCACGCGGTGAACAAGGTGATCAAGGACATGATCGTCCGTTCGCGCACCCTGGCCGGCTTCGATGCGCCTTACGTGCCCGGTTGGGACTGCCATGGCCTGCCCATCGAGCACAAGGTTGAGACCACCTTCGGCAAGAACCAGCCGGCGGACCTGACCCGCGAGCGCTGCCGCGCTTACGCCGCCGAGCAGATCGAAGGGCAGAAGGCCGACTTCATCCGTCTCGGCGTGCTCGGCGACTGGGACAACCCCTACAAGACCATGGATTTCGCCAACGAAGCCGGCGAGATCCGCGCCCTGGCGAAGATGGTCGAGGGTGGCTTCGTCTTCAAGGGGCTGAAGCCGGTTAACTGGTGCTTCGATTGCGGCTCGGCGCTGGCCGAGGCGGAAGTCGAATACCAGGACAAGAAATCCGATGCCATCGACGTGGCCTTTGCCGTTGAAGATGCCGACAAGCTCGCCGTCGCCTTCGGTGTTGCTGAGCTGGCCAAGCCGGCCAGCATCGTGATCTGGACCACCACGCCCTGGACCATTCCGGCGAACCAGGCGCTCAACGTTCACCCCGATTTCATCTATGCGCTGGTCGATACCGGCGAGCGGCTGCTGGTGCTGGCCGAGGAGCTGGTGGAATCCTGCCTGCAGCGTTACGGCCTGAGCGGCGAGATCGTCGCTCGCTGCGAAGGGCGCGCGCTGGAGCTGATTCGCTTCCGCCATCCGTTCTACGAGCGCTTCTCGCCGGTCTACCTGGCCGAGTACGTGGAAACCGGCGCGGGCACCGGTATCGTTCACTCCTCGCCGGCTTATGGCGAGGATGACTTCCGTACCTGCAAGCACTACGGCATGGAGAACGACGACATTCTCAGCCCGGTGCAGAGCCACGGTGTCTACGTCGCGGACCTGCCATTCTTCGGCGGCCAGTTCATCTGGAAGGCCAACCCGGCCATCGTCGAGAAGCTGCGTGAAGTCGGTGCGCTGCTCAAGCACGAAGCCATCCAGCACAGCTACATGCATTGCTGGCGGCACAAGACGCCGCTGATCTACCGCGCCACCGCGCAGTGGTTCGTCGGCATGGACAAAGTTGCCCACGATGGCAGCTCGCTGCGCCGTCGCGCACTGGATGCCATCGAGCAGACCCAGTTCGTCCCGGCCTGGGGCCAGGCGCGTCTGCACGGCATGATCGCCGGTCGCCCGGACTGGTGCATTTCGCGTCAGCGCAACTGGGGCGTGCCGATCCCGTTCTTCCTGCACAAGGAAAGCGGCGAGCTGCACCCGCGCACGGTTGAGCTGATGGAACAGGTCGCCCAGCGCGTCGAACGCGAGGGTATCGAGGCCTGGTTCAAGCTCGATCCGGCCGAGCTGCTCGGCGACGAGGCTGCGCAGTACGAGAAGACCAGCGACACGCTGGACGTCTGGTTCGACTCAGGCACCACTCACTGGCACGTGATGCGCGGTTCGCATCCGATGGGTCACGACGAAGGTCCGCGCGCCGATCTCTATCTGGAAGGCTCCGATCAGCATCGCGGCTGGTTCCATTCGTCGCTGCTGACCGGCGCTGCCATCGACGGTCACGCGCCGTACCGCGGCCTGCTGACCCACGGCTTCACCGTGGACGAGAACGGCCGCAAGATGTCCAAGTCTCTCGGCAACGTCATTGCTCCGCAGGAAATCACCGACAGCATGGGTGCCGATATCCTGCGTCTGTGGGTTTCGGCCACCGACTACTCGGGCGAGATGGCGGTGTCCACGCAGATCCTGCAGCGTAGTGCCGATGCCTACCGGCGCATCCGCAACACCGCGCGCTTCCTGCTTTCCAACCTCGACGGCTTCGACCCGACGCAGCACATGGTGGCCAACGACCAGCTGATCGCCCTGGACCGCTGGGCCATCGACCGCGCCCTGTTGCTGCAGCGTGAAATCGAGGAAGCCTACGAAACCTACAAGTTCTGGAACGTCTACCAGAAAGTGCACAACTTCTGCGTGCAGGAGCTGGGCGGTTTCTACCTGGACATCATCAAGGACCGCCAGTACACCACCGGTGCCGACAGCCTGCCGCGGCGTTCCTGCCAGACCGCGCTGTACCACATCGCCGAGGCGCTGGTGCGCTGGATCGCGCCGATCCTCGCATTCACCGCCGAGGAAATCTGGCAGTATCTGCCGGGCGAGCGCAACGAGTCGGTGATGCTCAATACCTGGTACGAGGGGCTGACCGAGCTGCCGGAAGGCTTCGAGCTCGATCGCGCATTCTGGGACAAGGTCATGGCGGTCAAGGCCGCGGTGAACAAGGAGCTGGAGAACCAGCGCAACGCCAAGACCATTGGCGGCAACCTGCAGGCGGAAGTCACGCTGTACGCCGAGGAATCGCTGGCAGCCGAGCTGGCCAAGCTGGGCGACGAACTGCGCTTCGTGCTGATCACCTCGGCGGTCGAAGTCGCGCCCCTCGCGAAGGCACCGGCCGCCGCGGTGGACAGCGAGCTGGACGGCCTCAAATTGGTGGTTCGCAAGACGGAACACGCCAAGTGCGGGCGCTGCTGGCATCACCTGCCGGACGTCGGCACCCATGCGGCGCATCCGGAAATCTGCGGCCGCTGTGTGGAAAACATCGAAGGTGCCGGTGAGGTGCGTCACCATGCGTGATGCGTTTTCGGAGGCCCGGCAATGACCAGCCGTTTCGGCAAGCTCACCTGGCTATCGCTCAGCGTGCTGGTGATCGTCGTCGATCAGGTCACGAAGCACTGGTTCGAGGCCAATTTCAGTCTGTACCAGAAGGTCGATGTCATTCCCGGCTATTTCGCCTGGACGTTGGCCTACAACACCGGAGCGGCCTTCAGTTTTCTGGCCGATCACAACGGCTGGCAGCGCTGGCTGTTCGCCGTGATCGCCATTGGCGTGAGCGTCGTGCTGGTGGTCTGGATGACGCGGCTGAAGGCTAGCGAGACCTGGCTGGCAGTAGCGTTGGCGCTGGTGCTGGGCGGTGCGCTGGGCAATCTCTACGATCGCGTGGTGCTGGGCCACGTTGTCGATTTCATCTTGGTGCATTGGCAGAACCGCTGGTATTTCCCAGCCTTCAATATCGCTGATAGTGCCATCACCGTGGGCGCCCTGATGTTGGCGCTGGACATGCTCAAGGGCAACAAGACCGGAGAATCTGCACATGACTGAACAGCGCATCGGGCCGGACAAGGAAGTCACCCTGCATTTCGCGCTCAGCCTGGAAACAGGCGAGCTGGTCGACAGTACGTTTGATAAGAAGCCTGCCACCTTCAAGGTGGGCGACGGTAACTTGCTGCCTGGCTTCGAGCAGCAGCTCTACGGTTTCAAAGCCGGTGACAAGCGCACCTTGCAGATTGCCCCGGAACAGGGCTTCGGTCAGGTCAACCCACAGAATGTGCAGGTGATGCCGCGCAGCCAGTTCGAGGGCATGGAGCTGTCCGAGGGCCTGATGGTGAGCTTTCGGGACGCCGCGCGCACCGAACTGCCGGGTGTGGTGAAGGCGTTTGACGAGCGTCAGGTCACGGTTGATTTCAACCATCCGCTGGCCGGCAAGACGCTGACCTTCGAAGTCGAGATCATCGACGTTCGCCCGGTCTAACCTGGTCGGGGCTGGCGGGCATCCGCTGGCCACTGTGACACAGGATTAGCTGAGCCGTAGTGTTACTCCCCCTTCGTTTTCAAGCTCCGCGCGCCGAGACCCACTATGCAAATCAAACTCGCCAACCCCCGCGGCTTCTGTGCAGGCGTCGACCGTGCGATCGAGATCGTCAACCGTGCGCTCGAAGTGTTCGGCCCGCCGATCTACGTGCGACACGAGGTAGTGCATAACAAGTTTGTGGTGGAAGACCTGCGTGAGCGCGGCGCGATATTTGTCGAAGAGCTGGATCAGGTTCCGGACGACGTCATCGTCATCTTCAGCGCCCACGGCGTTTCCCAGGCGGTTCGCCAAGAGGCAGACAAGCGCGGCCTGAAGGTATTCGACGCGACCTGTCCGCTGGTGACCAAGGTGCATCTGGAAGTGGCCAAGTACAGCCGGGAAGGGCGGGAGTGCATCCTCATCGGCCACCAGGGGCACCCGGAGGTCGAAGGTACGATGGGCCAGTATGACGCGCGCAACGGCGGTGCGATCTATCTGGTCGAGGATGAGGCGGACGTCGAGCGGCTACAGGTGCGCAATCCCGAGGCACTGGCGTTCGTCACCCAGACCACGCTGTCGATGGACGATACCAGTCGGGTTATCGATGCGCTGCGTAGCAAGTTCCCCAGCATCGGCGGGCCGCGCAAGGACGACATCTGCTACGCCACGCAGAATCGCCAGGATGCGGTAAAGCAGCTGGCCGACGAGTGCGATGTGGTGTTGGTGGTCGGCAGTCCCAACAGCTCCAATTCCAACCGCCTGCGCGAACTGGCCCAGCGCATGAACACGCCGGCATATCTGATCGACGGTGCCGAGGATCTCAAGCGTGAGTGGTTCGAGAATGTCCAGCGCATCGGCATCACGGCCGGCGCCTCCGCCCCGGAAGTGCTGGTGCGCGGGGTCATCGAGCGATTGAAGGAGTGGGGCGCCGACGGCACGGACGAGTTGGAAGGGCGCCCGGAGAACGTGACGTTCTCGATGCCGAAGGAGTTGCGGGTTAAGCAGTTGTAACTAACCGACGCGGCAGCCCAGCTGCTGCACGTGCGCGTATTAGGTGGCTGGTTGTCCGGTCATTAACGAAGAAGCCCGGCAGTGATGCCGGGCTTCTTCGTCTATCTGCTGATTACTTCCAGCACTGCTCCACGGTCTTTCCGCTGCCGGTGCGGCCTCTGACGCCAAGCGCGTTGAGTGTGAGGTTGCCGCAGGCGACGTCACCGAAGCTTTGCGTTGCGGTGAGCGTATAGCCGCCACCGCCACCAGCGACAGTCAGGGTGTACTTGCCGTTATCCGACTTGACGGTAGTGCCGTTAGTGCCGCGCAGTCCAAGCTTGGCAATATCCGCGGCTGCGGTTACGTAGCTGTTGTTCTGGGCAAAAAAGCGCTCCTGTCCGGCGGCGGCATCCTGAAGCAAGGCCTGTCCCTCGCTTCGATTGCTGCGCTGCACGTACTCCAAGTAATTGGGGTAGGCGATAGCTGCGAGAATGCCGAGAATGCCGACCACGATCATTAACTCGATCAGCGTGAAGCCCTTGTTGTGGTGCTGCGCCATGTCAGTTACCTACTACTCGCCACGATTGGCGGCCAATGCTGGAGGGGTCTGGGTAGATCTTCTGGCACACCAGGCCGGTGCATGCCTCGAAGCCTTCCGGAGTCTGCGAAATCGTAACGCCACCTTCGCCGTCCTGTTTGATGCCGCTTACGACATTCACTGCGTTGTTGCTATCAATATGTCGAAGGTCGAAGGCATGGAATGAGGTCCGGCCTCCGGTGAAGGGGTTGAGCGCATAAGTCCAGTTGCTCGCGCCGTCCGCACACGGATCGTCATTGGGGACCAAGGTCTGGAAGAAAAGCGTCTGGCCAAGAGTCGACATCTTTTCGATCAGCATCTCGCCCTCGAACTGAGTCTCGTCGACTGCGAGGTCCAGATACCAGCCATACCTTTGGATCTTTCCGTTTGCGTCGACCCAGTCCACGGCGTTGGTTGTGATGGTGCGTGCCGGGTTGGTTCCGCCTTGGGTATAGGTGCCCGTCAGCTCTTCGATGATCTTCTGTTTCACCAACTGCCCATTTTCACCGGCTGTTCGCTGGATGGTGAAAGCGCTGGTTGGCTCGGCGCGAGTCTTGGTGTCCCAGATGCCATAGACACTCTGTGCATGGGTCTTGACCCCTTCCTTGTCATCGGTCTCGAAGAACTTGCCCGTACCAAAGATCACAAGGTAGCCCAAGCGGCTCGGGTGACGGACCAGACTGGGCGCGGCGGTGATCGATTGGGCCGGCGATGTTTCACTACCGCCCGCCTTAGCCTGGAACATCGGTTTTCCGCCGTAGGCAACCTTGAAGTTTTCCGCAGTAACGGTTCCGAGCGTACTCGTCGACAAGGGGGCGGTCTGATCAAGAACGCCGTCGCCGTCGGCATCGGTGTTGATGGTGGGGAGCAGATCGAAGCGCCAGAGATTGCCTTGGAGGTCGCCGGCATAGGCATAGTCGGCTATGCCGTCGGCATTATAGTCGGCCAGCACCGGGCTGGAGAGGCCGTTAGCGACCCCTTCGGTTCCCGATACTTCCAGGCTCTTGGTAAGTTTTCCGGTTACGGCGTCGATAATATAAAGCGCTGCCTTGCCATCACTGGCACCGTTTTCATAGCCGTTACCGGTGACCACGGCCCAGCGGCCATTATGCAGACGGGCAATAGTCGGTGTGGAGAAGCTGTAGCCGGGTTTAACCGCCTCTTCATCCTCTATGTCACTTGCGTCGAACTCCCATAGCAACTGTTCGCTGCCGGGGGTGGTGATATCCAAGGCAAACAGTGCTTTACCGCCTGCACGTAGGGTGCCCACCAGAATGGTGCGCCACTTCTTATTGTCTTGATCGTAAACGTCGGCGACCACTGGTGAGCCATCGACATAGAACTGGTGGCTGTAGTTTTTGCCGGTCAGTTTATTGAGCTTGTTGAAAACAGCGGTGGGGATAAAGGCAAACTCTTCGATGCCGGTTTCGGTATTGAAGCCATGTAGCATGCCGTCGTTGCCGCCGACATATACGCGACCGCTGCGTTTGGTCGAGCCTTCCGCCGTGCCGTTGATGGTCGCCATGAACGCCGAGTAGGAATCCTCTCCGGTAACCTTGCCGTCCTCATCAAGATGCCCTTCCAGACGGTTGGCGAAACTCTCCAGATAGCGCGGGCCGGATACTACGACAGGGCTGGAACCGTACAGGTCGCCAAGTGCACTGGTACGCGTGCGGAAGCTCTCTTCATTAGTGCCTTCTTGACTATCATCGCCCCGCAAGTAGTCAATGCGCTGTTCCCACCTGCTGTCTGCTGATTCACCCGCTGTCTCGGGGTTGATGTTCAGGTAGTAAGCCAGCGTACCCTCCGTTGCGGAATCGCCTGCATTATCCGAGCTGAAGTCCTTGAGCTTGCTGGTATTGGCACCGCCCTCATCCGCAATCTTTATCGTGCGGCTGGCTGCTGCTGGCAATTCTTTCTGTGCGCTCCAGTCTTCTTTGATTTCGAGCACGTACTTGCCATCTTTGAGTACAAGCTGCTTGGAAGAGCGCTTGAGATCGCCCGACCAGTTTTCATCGCTCGCGTAGGAAGTTTGATAGGAAACGCTGGTGGCCATATCGTCGATCACCAACCCAGAGCTGGTTGCCGGTCTTGCCGCGGAGGACTTGCGATCAGCAATCCGGTTCAGGATGTCTTCGAACGCTTGCACCATTGCGTCGGGACTGTCGACGCTGAAGAACTCTCCGCGCGAATTGATTGCGGCGTGCCAGAGGTCGTATACGTTGTTGGACGAGCCGGACGCCGCCGGCGGCCAGTTCTGCGTTCCGCTCAGCAAGGCTTCATAGCCTTCTCCGGCGAATGTCGAACCTTCCCAGGGCAAGCCCGAAACGTTCATGGAACTGGTGAGGCCCAATCCCATGATGAAGTTTGTCATGTGCTGCCAAGTGGCCGGGTCGTTCTTCGGATTCCAGTAGTTTTCAGTATCGCTACCAGTCTTATCGGCAAAAAACGGACTAACCCTGTTCTTGAGACTATGGAGGTCCGTGGACCAATAGTGCATTGCCAAGTCGGCCAGCGTATTGGAAGTAGCGTCCACATAGGGTCGTTGCTCCGAATAGCTCTTGGTGTCGGGCAAGTCGATACTGTCACCATCGTGCTGGAACGAACTAGGATTGGTGGTCGTTTCGTTCCACATGCCGTCAGTCATCAGGATGTGGTAACTCGGCCTGCAGGCATAGGTGTTTTCGGCTGTGTTCTTATTGGATTCGACCCGAGAGTTAGGGTATTTGTGCCAAGCCACATCGCTTTTAAGAAATTCGCCGGCTCTCTTCATTGCGCCTGGTAGAGGTGTTCCGCTGTTGAAATAGACATCTTTGAGCCAGCTGTAGAATTGGCCTTTATGTAGCGCGTCATATTGGCGAAAGCTGTTGTCCTTGCAGTTTATTGTATCTCCCCCGTTGAGGTTGGTGCACAGTTTTAGGTTTTGCCAGCCTAGTCTAATTGCCGGGGAAAGCTGGGAAAATGCCAGGCTGGTTGCTGACAAAGTGGCCAGTGCTCTGGTTCGGTAGAAGGAATACCAAGTGGCAAAGTTTTCTTTCTCGCTGTCCTTGACGAATACGAGTTTGTAGCAGCCGGTGTTTGACTTGCTAGCGTCGCACGATTGCAAGCTTTCGTCGTAAGTGTAGTAGTAGGCCGGGGTTTTGGCGGTGTAGGTATTGCTGTTTCTGGTGCAGCTGAAAGCGGTGGCATCCAGCACAGGGCCGGCCTGTTTGATGACGCATTCATATGTGTATTTTTTAGATGTGCCGGAACGGGTGATCTCGAACTCTATACCGGCTGCACTGGTTGCGGTCCGGGTTTCGTTAGTATTGAAGGATTGGAAAACTGAAAAGTCGTTTGGCGGATTGTTAGCCCGCTGGTGAGTTCCAAGCGGCATCCGGTACTCTTTTCCAGTTGGACGGTAATCATTGGAAAGGTCCAGGGTGCCAGCGTTGGGGCGGAAGCCGTTGATCGGGGCTGAGCTAAATGAAGTGGTCAGCTTTATCTCGTTGCCGTCTTCATCAAATGATGGGGGGGCGATGTAAGTGATGTTCGGGTTGTAGTACATCGAGTTGTATTCGGAAGCGGCGTACAGACGGGTTATCGTGCCGCTGTTTATCACATTGCTTTCGATAGAGTCTGGAACGTAGCCCCAGGACATACTGCCCGATTCGTCGAGGGTAAAAATAATATTGGGCGATACGCCGACCGTCAGGCTGAGTGGGCTTTGGGATATGGCGGCTTGGGCGCTGGTTGCTGCGCTTATTAATGTGGTTCCGATAATGGCGCTGGCGAGGAAGATGGCCGGGCGGGCGGTCTGAATTCCTTTCATTTTTCTGCTCTCAATTGTTCAGGCCGAGGTATATGTTTGCGGTGGTGGACTGCACGGCCAGTTGATCCTCAGCTTGTCCGTTTATTACATAGAAGTAAGTGCCACGTCCTTCCATCGCAGCTCCATACTCTGGATTCAACGATGAATCGTCCTCGGTCATGGCGATTAGATGGGTGTTCCAATAGGCGGCGCGATCACTGCTGGTGATGTTGCTGTCATCACTTTCGTCGGCACCCGGCACGGTTCCTCGGTAGGGCATCCAAGTCACAAAAGCTGTATTGGCAGCCTTATCGGTATCCGCTCCGGTCTTGTTATCAGCGGAGCTGGCCTTCAGGAAGGCGAGAGGATCGAGCACGAACTTCTTGCGATCATCTGTCGTTATTGCCAGCAGGCATGGACGGTTTGTCCCGTTGGCCTGCAGTTCGTTTTCCTTGCGGCAGTTGGATTCAAGCGGTTCCAGCTTGTCGCGAAGATTCGCCGGGCCATAGAAGCGAAACTCCCCCTCACGCAACGCAGCCTCAGCTGCAGTCTGTAGGCGCTGGGATTCCGCCCGGTTTCCCGTTATGCGGGATTCCAGGACGACTCCGCGCATGCTGGATACCGCCAGAACGGTCAGAATCAGTAGCATGACCAATGCAACCAGTAAGGTCGCACCGCGTTGCGGAGCGATGTTGAGACTTGTCATGGCATGAGATTCCTGATCGTCTGGGTGCTGCTGGAAACGTGGTAGATGCGATTTTTATCGTTTGCGGTCAGGCGGGATTTTGCTGCGACACTCGATTTAGCAATCCACTGGTCATATATGGACGATGCACCGCTGCGCTGATTTTCCTGGCTGGCCAGTAAGATCGAGTAGCGCACGGCACGAATCGGCCCGCTATTGGCGGTCCAACTACTGGCGTCGGCAAATCGGCCGCTGCCTTCAGTCAGTTTCTTTTCATACATGTCCTTGCTACCGAAGCCGAACTGCAGCCGCATGTCAGCAACGCCGGACATGATTTCCATCGTTCCGGGGGCCGCCGCGTTGAGGTTTTTGCAAGTTATCGAGCCTTGATGAAGTTCGGTATTCGGTGCGTACTTGATTGCCAAGGTGATGAGCGCGCTATCAGGAGCAGCTTTGAATGGCTTGCTGTCGTCGAAGGCCTTGCTGGCATCGCCTTGGCAGTCGGCTTCGCCGCTCACCAGCGGCTGGTAGCGCAGGCAAATGCCGAGAGCGTCTTTGGTGGGAACTATCACGGCTCCTTTGGCAAAGGCCATACAGTCGGCGTTCTCCCCTTTTTGGGGAAATGCACTCTCTAGCGATTGGGCTGGGTCCCTGCGATATCCGGCCTTGCCCAGATACTCGTCGAGTACCAACGTGATGAATCTGCTGCCTTCCAAGTTGGTGGACTGGCTCTGCTGGAACAGATGGTTGCGCTGGTTATCGAGATATATCTGCGAGATACCGAGCAGCAGAAAGCTGCTTATTGCCAGCGCTACCAGCAGTTCAATCATGGAAATGCCTCGTTGCGAGGCAATGTGCGCGATTTTCATAGTTCTACTCGGGTTCTGTAGATGCAAGTCGTGGCGTCGGGTGCGCGGGTATCGGGACAGGTACCCGCCTTGACTGCCCAGGCCAGCTGAATTTCAACCATCGAGCCGTTGTCATCGCAGGTTCCCGGTGACGAGCTGCGGCAGATGTAGGCAGTGGAGTCGAGGAGCGTCGCGGCGTCCGGCAGAGAGGCTTCGACAGCCTCCACCCAGCAGTCGCGCATTTCGATTGCGCTGGTGGGATTGGCGACACAATTTGTGGGTGCTGTGTCGAAGTCGCTGCCTTTGTCCTTGTAGAACAGCGAAGTGTCCTTGAAGCCGCTGTATATGGGCTCCTTGGGAGGGGTCTTTTTGAATACTTCGTCTGGATTGGCGCGAATGATCTCGACCAGTTCATTGGCGAGCATGATCGCGGTATTTCGCTGCGCCGAATCCTGCGTGTACTGGATGCTGCGCCCCTGCATGGCCACCATGCCGAGAATGCCAATGGTGGTCAGCACCAGTGTGACCATTACTTCGATCAGGCTGAAGCCGCTGGTTCTTCTCATCAGGTTCCTCATAGCGTGCATTTGGTGAGGGCATCGCCAGCTGCGTCTTTGCCGCGCGCGTGG
The DNA here is from genome assembly GCF_056336065.1 of Stutzerimonas sp. 21-1. Taxonomy (NCBI): domain Bacteria; kingdom Pseudomonadati; phylum Pseudomonadota; class Gammaproteobacteria; order Pseudomonadales; family Pseudomonadaceae; genus Stutzerimonas; species Stutzerimonas sp. 21-1. The sequence goes on from NZ_CM150500.1 coordinate 759,381, forward strand.
CGTATGGGCGCGCCGCTGGCACGAACTTGCACGACGAACGCCGTTTCGTGGTTGTCGTCCCGGCAGACGATGATCAGGGCGGGCGTCGCGGTGCCGTTGGCGTTGTAAGTGATGGCCGCGACATCCGCGTCCAGCTTGACCGGTCCGTCGTGGCTCAGTTCTCGTACGGACTGACCGCCCACCTGTACTTCCCAGGGGGCAGCATCGTTGACTTCCACAATGGCGGTGGTGCGGCGCGTGACGGCTTCGCTGCGGGCGTATTGCAGAAATGTAAGGAGATCGTCGGTCTGTCCCTGCAGTTGCGTCTTCTGTATGAAGGCGGTGAAGTTGGGAACAGCGATCGTCACGACGATTGCCAGCAGGGCGATGGTGATCATCAGCTCGATCAGGGTAAAGCCGCGCGTGAAACTTCGGCCAGACATGGCGCACTCCATTTGATGATGGGCGGATGATGGTGCGGCCCGGACGTTTTGTCCGTTGTACCGGGATGGCCGGTGCGTTTGCGTGGATGACCGGCTGTCGGCTCGATTATCGATCCTGCGAAGCGAAGGCCGGTGTGATCGGAGCCATGCTTTGATGAGGCGGAAGCCGTTGTGCAGGCCTTCAGTTAATGCACCGCGCGGCGTCATGCGCATCTTCGGCGGGGGTGCTGCGCTTCAAGCGGCCCTGACGACTCAGGATCAGTTGCCAGGCGATGCGCTGCTTGTAGCACTGGAAGAAGCGCCCGTTGCTGGTGGGACTGGTTCCATTTTCGAAGAAGCGTATGCGTTGGCCGCCGAAGCTGCTCCAGTGCAGTTCGTCCGCGCCTGATAGCTCAGTAACGTGGAGAACCTCTTGAGAGGTTTCCGAGCGGGTCAGCCAGCCATCGCTCCAGTTGTTGCTGCAGTTGGTTGCATCCTGTGTTCCGCAGAGCACGATGGTCTGGCGATGAAGTACTGCCTTGGTGCGGGCATTCTGGACCGCTTCCTGCACCTGTGTGAGCAGTGCCTGCTGTCGGTTGTAGGCAATCAGGTCGGCCAGTGCCGGCAACGCGATGGAGGCGATGATCGCCAGCAGCGCGAGGGTTGTGAGCAGTTCGACGACGGTGAAGCCTTGATCCTTGTCCGGCATGGCGCATGTCCTTTGCACATATCATGTGTCGCCATCCAGGCGTACGGGGCTGTGGCATGTATCGAGGGCTTGGCAGCGGCGGAATGGTTTAGAACATGTTCCGGTAAATCAACACTGAATAGCTGGATATGTGATCCAGATAGCGGGGGGATGGTGGCGAAGGTTACGACGATCGTGGTGGGTGGCGGAGTCATAGGGTTGCTTTCGACCTACCTATTGGCTAGCGCGGGTCAGGACGTGGTGTTGCTTGAATCGGGGACAGCAGGCAGCGAAGCCTCCTGGGCCGGTGGCGGGATCGTCTCGCCGCTTTATCCGTGGCGCTACAGCCCGGCGGTGACAGCGCTGGCGCATTGGTCGCAGGATTTCTATCCGCAGCTGGGCGAGCAGTTGCTGGCGCATACGGAGATCGATCCCGAGGTTTACGAGACCGGCTTGTATTGGCTCGATCTGCAGGATGAGGACGAAGCACTCGCTTGGGCTCGGCAGCATGGTCGGCCGTTGCAGTCCGTGCCGATGGCACAAGTGCATGCCGCCGTGCCGGCGCTGGGTCCAGGGTTCGAGCGGGCGGTTTACATGTCCGGGGTCGCCAACGTGCGCAACCCGCGCCTGCTAAAGGCGCTGCGGGCCGCGCTGCAGCAGTTGCCGAACGTACGGCTGATCGAGCAGTGCCCCGTGACCGGCTTCGTGCGCGACGGCACGCGGGTCGTGGGCGTCTGCACGGTGCAAGGCGAGATGCGTGCCGAACGGGTGGTGGTTGCGGCGGGCGCCTGGAGTGGTGATCTGCTGCGGACGCTGGGGCTGGAGCTGCCCGTCAAGCCGATGAAGGGCCAGATGATCCTGTTCAAATGTGCCGAGGACTTCCTGCCGAGCATGGTGCTGGCCAAGCGGCGCTACGCGATTCCGCGGCGCGATGGCCACATCCTGGTCGGTAGCACGCTGGAGGATGTTGGTTTTGACAAGGTGCCAACCGAAGATGCGCTGCAGAGCCTGCGCAAGACTGCTGCCGAGTTGCTGCCGGCGCTCGCCGATGCGCCGGTGGTGAAGCATTGGGCCGGCTTGCGACCCGGCTCGCCGGATGGTGTGCCTTATATAGGTGCGGTGGACGGCTTCGACGGGTTGTGGCTGAACTGCGGGCACTTCCGCAACGGCTTGGTGCTGGCGCCGGCGTCCTGCCAGCTGCTGGCCGATCTGATGCTGGATCGTGAGCCGATCATCGATCCGCAACCCTACGCACCGGGTGCGCGTCTCCAGGGGGCAACCGCGTAGGCTTGTCGTTGCCGGAGCTGCGGTCCGGCGTGCTTTGCTGCTAGATTCTGCGCATCGCAGCCCCGGCATGCCGGGGCTGTTTCTTTTGCGACGAGGTATGCGTGGCCAAGAAAACCACATCACTGGCCGGTCTGGGCGGGCTGGTCTATTCCACCGACGCCGGCCGGCATTGTCCCAACTGTGCACAACCGCTGGATGCCTGCATCTGCAAGCAGAGCGCTATCCCCGAGGGTGACGGCATCGCCCGGGTGCGACGCGAGAGCAAGGGGCGTGGCGGCAAGACGGTCACCACCGTCACCGGTGTACCGCTCGCCGAGGTCGAACTCAAGGAGCTGGCCAGCGCGCTGAAGCGCCGCTGCGGCACCGGCGGCGCGCTCAAGGATGGCGTGATCGAAATCCAGGGCGACCACGTCCAGCTGCTGCTCGACGAACTGACCAAGCGCGGCTTCCAGGCCAAGAAGTCTGGTGGCTGAGCATCGGCGCCCGGCCGAACATTTGCGCGATTTTTTGTATCAGGCTGTCCAAGCCGATTAGCCCTTGCGCCGGCTCGCACGAGCCGCGCGGCACGCAACCATTTCAGGGAGACTCCGATGCCCGTACGACGCACACGTAAAGATGACGGCAGCCAGTGGACCGCCGCGGACAGCCGCAGCATCTATGGGATTCGCCATTGGGGCGCCGGCTACTTCGCGATCAACGACGAAGGCGGTGTCGAGGTACGGCCGCAGCGCGACGGCGCGCCGATCGAGTTCAATCGGCTCATCCACCAGCTGCGCGAGGCGGGGCTGTCGCTGCCGCTGCTGGTGCGCTTCCCGGACATCCTGCAGGACCGCGTGCGGCGTCTGACCGGCGCCTTCGACGCCAACATCGAGCGGATGGAGTACGCCGGCAGATACACCGCGCTATACCCGATCAAGGTCAATCAGCAGGAAGCGGTGGTGGAAAACATCATCGCTACGCAGAACGTCTCCATCGGTCTGGAAGCAGGCTCGAAGCCGGAGCTGATGGCCGTGCTGGCGCTGGCGCCGAAGGGCGGCACCATTGTCTGCAACGGCTACAAGGACCGTGAGTTCATCCGCCTGGCGCTGATGGGGCAGAAGCTCGGCCACAACGTATTCATCGTCATCGAGAAGGAGTCCGAAGTCGGTCTGGTGATCGAGGAGGCCAACGAACTCAAGCTGATGCCGCAGATCGGGCTGCGCGTGCGGCTGTCCTCGCTGGCCTCGTCCAAGTGGGCCGATACCGGTGGCGAGCGCTCCAAGTTCGGTCTTTCCGCCGCGCAGCTGCTCTCGGTGATCGAGCGCTTCCGCGTCGCGGGTATGGATCAGGGCATCCGTCTGCTGCACTTTCACATGGGCTCGCAGATCGCCAATCTGGCCGACTATCGCCAGGGCTTCCGCGAGGCCATCCGCTATTACGCCGAACTGCGCGCGCTGGGCCTGCCGGTGGATTACATCGACGTTGGCGGCGGACTGGGCGTCGATTACGACGGCACCCATTCGCGCAACGCCAGCTCGATCAATTACGACATGGACGAGTACGCCGGCACCGTGGTCGGCATGCTCAAGGAATTCTGCGACCGCCAGGAACTGCCGCACCCGCACATCTTCTCCGAGAGCGGCCGGGCGATGACCGCGCACCACGCGGTGCTGGTGATGCAGGTAACCGATATCGAGCGGCACAATGACGAGGTGCCGCAGATCGACAACTACGACGAGCTGCCGGAAATCGTCCAGTCGCTAGTCGATCTGCTCGGCCCGACCGATCCGGAAATGGTCACCGAAACCTACTGGCGCGCCACCCACTACATGAGCGAGTCCGGCGCGCAGTATGCGTCCGGCAAGCTGACCCTGGCGCAGAAGGCGCTGGCCGAGCAGAGCTACTTCGCCATCTGCCGTCGTCTGTACAACCAGCTCAAGGCGCGCCAGCGCTCGCATCGTGCGGTACTCGACGAACTCAACGACAAGCTCGCCGACAAGTACATCTGCAACTTCTCGGTGTTCCAGAGCCTGCCGGATACCTGGGCCATCGACCAGATCCTGCCGATCGTGCCGCTGCAGCGGCTGAGCGAGGAGCCGGTGCGCCGCGCCGTGCTGCAGGACCTGACCTGCGACTCGGACGGCAAGATCAAGCAGTACGTCGACGAGCAGAGCATCGAAAGCAGCATGCCGGTGCACGAGGTCGCGCCCGGTGAGGAGTATTTCCTCGGCGTGTTCCTGGTCGGCGCCTATCAGGAGATCCTCGGCGACATGCACAACCTGTTCGGCGACACCGATTCGGTGAACGTCTACCAGCGCGAGGACGGCAGCTACTACCACGCCAGCATCGAGACCCACGACACCATCGAGGACATGCTGCGCTACGTGCACCTGTCGCCGGAGGAGCTGATGACCTACTACCGCGACAAGGTCGCCAGCGCCAAGCTCAGCGCCAAGGAACGCACCCAGTTCATCGATGCGCTGCGCCTGGGCCTGACTCGCTCGTCCTACCTCACGCCCTGAGCCGGCTCAGTCGGTCAGCACGCCGAAGCCGCGCGCCATCAGCGCGGCAAGCAGCGGAATGACCAGCAACAGCAGCAGCTCCAGACGGATCACCCAGGTCAGCCAGCGAGCCGTGGGAGCGCTGATCGCCGGCACCTGGCGGTTGCGCAGCGCGGTGCGCCAGCCGAGGAAGGTTACGGTCGGATAGATCGACAGCACAGCAACGACCACGAACAGACCGACCTTGGCGTGGAACAGGCTGTTCTGCAGGTAATAGTCGGCGCCTTTGCCATACCAGCCGGCGCGCGCGACGCCGCTGACCAGCGCCGCCCCGGCGACGATGCCGAACAGCAGATCGGTGCGAAACAGGCTGCGGGCGCGGGCGAAGCTCAGCGGCCGCCGCAGCAGCTGGTGTTCCAGCAGCAGCAGCGCAAACAGCAGGAAGACCGCCAGGAAATGCAGGTAGGCGGCGATGGCGTAGGCCATGTCAGTATCCTTTGGCTGGATGTCCAGGTGTGCCGTGGATCGGCGCGAGCCACGCCTGGCGTGCCTGCAGGCGCCACGCCAGGCCGCCGAGGCAGACTCCGCGCAGCAGCATGAAGCAGAGGAACGCCAGCCACAATCCGTGATTGCCCATGTCCTGCAACAGCCAGCCCAACGGCAGGCTGAGCGCGACGGCGAGCAGCATGCTGTCGCGCATCTCGCGGGCGCGGGTGGCGCCGATGAACAGGCCATCGAGCAGATAGCTCCAGACGGCGATCAGCGGCAGCGCGGCAAGATAGGGCAGATAGCTCCAGGCCAGCTGGCGCACCTCGGGCATATCGGTCTGCAAACGGATGAACAACTCACCGCCGAGCAGGAAGAACAGCGCGAAAGCGAGGCTGGCCAGTAACGACCAGCCGCCAGCGACCACCAGCACCCGGCGCAGCGCCAGACGGTCGCGCGCGCCGATGGCATGGCCGCAGAGCGCCTCCACCGCATGGGCCAGGCCGTCCAGCGCGTGAGCGGTGAGCAGCATGCCGTTGAGCAGCAGCGCATTGGCCGCGACGGTGGCGTCGCCCAGGCGGGTGCCCTGCACCGTCACCATGAAGAACACCAGCTGCAATGCCAGCGAGCGCAGGAAGATGTCGCGGTTGACGGCCATCAGCGGTCGCCAGCTGGCCCAGCGGCGCAACTGCGCGTAATCGATCTGGCCCGGATGACGGCGTAGAGCGCGTGCCGCCAGCGTCAGGCCGAGCAGCGCGCCGCTCCATTCGGCGATCACCGAGGCGCGTGCGGCGCCGAGCACACCCCATTCCAGACCGAGTACGAACCACAGGTCCAGCACGACGTTGAGCAGGTTGGTGGTGAGCAGGATCGCTAGCGGCCCGCGTGCGTTCTGCGCGCCGAGCAACCAGCCGATCAGGGCATAGCTGGCCAGCGCGGCCGGCAAGCCGAACAGGCGGGTATGGAAGTAATCGCGGGTCAGCGCATCGAGTTCCGCCGAAGGCTGCATCAGCTGCAACGCCAGGCCTTTGAGCGGCACCGCCAGCATCCCGAGCAGCAGCCCGAAGCCCAGCGCCAGCAATAGCCCCTGCAGCAAAACCTGGCGCAGCGCGCTGCCGTCGCGCCGGCCGCTGGCCTGAGCGGCGAACCCGGTGGTGCCCATGCGCAGAAAGCCCATCAGCCAGACCAGCAGGGTGTACAGGCTGCCGCCAACCGCGACCGCAGCCAGCTGATGCGCGTGCGGCAGATGGCCGACCACTGCGCTGTCCACCAGCGTGACCAGCGGCACGGAGAGGTTGGATAGGATCATCGGCGCGGATAGGCTCCAGACTCGGCGATGAGTCGGACCATGGCGCCAGGCAGCGAACAGCCGGGACATCACGTGAGAACTCCAGAACGGCCCGAAACTATACGTGTCCCGGACGTCGAACGCAGCTGCGGAGGGCGGAGCCGGTCACCGCCGGCGACTCAGCGGATCAGCCAGCTCAACAGCCACAGGCCGAAGAACAGCCAGACCAGACCGCTGATGAACGCTCGCCGGAAGAACGCACGTACCGCCGCCACCAGCAACAGCAGCCCGATCACCAGCGCCGCCAGGCTGAGCAGCGAGCGGTCCATGCCCAGCGTGCGCGACAGCCCTTCGAGAAAATCGTGTCCCGCGGTGACGAAGAATCCGAAGAAGCCGCTGAGTGCTTCGACGATGTAGCGAATCACCGTTCCGAGAACCTGGCCCAGCCATTCGAAAACGCCTTCCACCCGCATGCTGTTCTCCCACTCCGTTGAAATGGCGGCGTGCCGTAGCTGCCGCCGACCTCGCTTTGGCCGCCGAGACGGCCGGCGAGTTCCGTCAGCTTAAACGGTGCGCTACGGAACCTCGAGCGGAGAGGGCAGTCGGACGCTGGCTTGGCTATTCGTGTCGGTGATCGGGGCGTGTTGTCAGCGTCATCCAATTGCAACGGCTTTGCCGCAAGGTGCGGGCAGGCCAGAACGAACGAGAGCCAGCCAATGCCTGCAAGTTCCAGACGCCTGCGCCTGACCGGCGGCGTGCGCCCGCAGATGTGGATCGCCGGGCTGCTTCTGCTCTGCGGTTATGTCAGCACCACCTTTCACCTCGACGAGCGTCTGTTCTTTTCGCTGAGTACCGCCTGGCACGAAAGCCGGTTGAGCGAACGCAGCCTCTGGCTGCCGGAATACCGCGTGCGCACCGAGGCGGCGCCGGTGACGGGCGTGGCGAACAATCTGTCCGGCCTCACCTACGACGAGCAGCGCGACCAGTTGTGGGCGGTCGTCAACAATCCGGAGGAACTGCTTGCCCTGGATACCGACGGTCGCCTGCTGGCGCGCTACCGGCTCGAGGGCTTCAGCGATGTCGAGGGCGTGACCTATCTCGGTGATGACCTGCTGGTGATGGCCGAGGAACGCAGCCAGACGCTGGTCATCGTGCCACTGCCGACCGCGGACGGGCCGTTGCGGCGGGCCGACTACCAGGCGATCAGCCTCGGCCTGCACGCAGCGGACAATAGCGGCTTCGAAGGCGTCGGCTACGATCGCGCCGGCGATCGGCTGTTCGTCGTCAAGGAGCACTCGCCGCGCAAGCTCTACGAAATCCAGGGCCTCAAGCGCAGCCTGCGCGGCACGATGGCGCTGAAGGTCATCGACCGCGAGGCGTGGATCGAGGACAAGGACATGGCCTGCGACCTGGCGTCGGTGCATTTCGACGAGCGCACCGGGCACCTGGTGCTGCTCAGCGACGAAGCGAAGATGATGCTCGAACTGGATGGCAAGGGGCGGATGGTCAGCTTCCGCTCGCTGTGGAGCGGTTTTGCCGGACTGGAGCGCAGCGTGCCGCAGGCCGAGGGCATGACCTTCGACGCGCGTGGCAATCTCTATCTGGTCAGCGAGCCGAACCTGTTCTACGCCTTCGACCGCGACTGATCGGCGTCAGCTGCGGCGGATCAGCCAGACACCAGCGACGATCAGCAGCAGGCCGGCGCCCTTGCCGAGGCTGAGCGGTGCCGGGCGAAAGCCCGCCCAGCCGAAGTGATCCAGCAGCAGCGCCATGCACAGCTGGCCGGCCAGCACCAGCGCCATGAACAGCAGCGCGCCGGTACGCGGTGCGGCGAAGGCGGCAGTGGCGATGAAGAACGCGCCCAGCAGGCCGCCGCTCCAGTGCCACCAGCTCAAGCCCTTGAGCGTCTGCAGCGCCGGCATGTCGCGCTGCGCCGCGACCACGCACAGCAACGCCAGCGTACCCACGGCGAAGGAAAGCAGCGCCGCACCCATCACGCTGCTCAGCTGACGCGCCAGCTGGCCGTTGATCCCGGCCTGCAACGGCATGAAGGCTCCGGCAATGAAGGGCAGGGCGAGCAGCCACCAGGCTACAGCAGGCATGCAGCGAATCTCCGCGAATGAACAGGCGCGGCAGTATGGGCAGTCCGTCGCGGGCTGGCCAGGGCCGGGCACCGTCGGCGAGGCACAGCTCAGCGCGGCGGATAGTGCGCCAGCAGCTGGGCCACGGTTTCGCGCAGCATGCGTTCGCGCTCGGCGGGCGTTCCGGCGTTCCTCGGCAGGATTCGCTCGGTACTGCCGCGCCAGACCAGCTTGCCGTCGGCGGCGTCGTAGAAGTCGATCTGCAGCGTGCCGACTTGATAGTCCACGGTGCGCGTGTCGGCATACATCGGCGCGCCCCAGAAACCGGACCAGGGCCCGCCCCAGGCGCCACCGGACATGCTGGTGTAAGTCTGCGTGCGTTGTTCGACGATCAGCCAGGCCTGCACCAGCACCTGCGCCGGCGCGCTGGCGGTGCTCGGGCGCAGCCCGCGCTGCTCGAGTTGCTCGGCGAGGGCATTGCGCACGCGCTGTTCGGTGAGATCGCTGCGAATGCGCGGGTCATCCGGGCGGTACTGCAGCGCCGGTTCCTTCCAGCCCCAGTTGCGATAGCGGCTGAAGTCGCGGTCGGGATCGAAGTCGCGCTGCAGCGGCGCGCTCTGGCAGGCGACAAGCAGGACCAGCAGTGGAATCAGCAGCAGATGGCGGTACATGAGCGGTCTCCGATGCGGCATATATCTGAGTGTATGCCCGCGCGCGCCGGTTGGCGTGCGAACTCTTGCCGCGGTGCCGGCCGTTTGCTCAGCGCGGCGGATAGTCCGCCAGGGCGCGGTCGACGGCGTCGCGCAGAGCGTCGCGCAACTGGCTGCGGTCGCCACCCTGGCGTGCTTGCGCCTGGTTGCTCCAGACCACGGCGGCGCGGCGCGGATCGAACAGCTCAAGGTTAACCACCAGTACGGTTTCCTCGTAGGTCCGCACCAGCGGCGCGTGCCCCCACATGCCGTAGTCGCTGCCGTAACGGCCGCGGCCATAATAGCTGCCATAGTCGTCGTAGACCTGCCGCAGGCGGGTCTCGCTGCGCACATGGGCAGCGATCTGCAGGTCAGCCGTACCGCCTGGTGCTGGCGGGCGCAGGCCGCGCTGATCGAGCGCGCTGGCGACGATCTCTTGTAGCTCTTCGGGCGTCAGCGAGCCGGTGCCGGCCGGCGGATTGCGCCAGCTCCAGGTGCGATAGCTGGAAAACTCCACCGGTGCTGCCGGATAGGCGCTGCGATCGGGCGTGGCGACGCTGGCCGGCGGCGCATCCGGGATCGGTGTGGCTGCGCTGATGTAGGGGTTGTCGTGCTGGCAGGCGCTCAGGCCCAACGCCAACAGGCAGAGGGTGAGGCGTGCGATCGAGCGTGCCATGAATACCTCCTCGCCGTCAGTGCGGCCGGCACAGCCAGTGCAGGTAGCGCCCGAGACCGGCGAAGGTCGGGTGGCGCCGGTAAGCCAGCTCCATTTCCAGCAGCTCGGCCGGCTCGGTACGCGCCTGGAATTCGGGCGGCATGTAGTCGTGGAAAACGCGCACGCCGCTGCTGTGTTCGACCTGCCACAACGGGGCGAGTTGCGTCGCCAGCTCGCGCGGATCGAGCGGCTGCTGCGGGGTAAGGCTCTGCCGCTCGCCAGCGAACGATTGCGCGCGCAGCTTCTTGAAATGTCCCTTGAGCAGGTTGCGGTAGATCAGCGCGTCGCGGTTGTAGAAGGCCAGCGACAGCCAGCCATCGGCTGCGGTCAGGCGATGCAGCACCGGCAGGATCGCCTGCGGCTCGGCGAGCCACTCCAGTACCGCGTGACAGATCACCAGATCGAAGCGACCGTCGACGCGTGCCTCGACGTCCTGCCAGGGCGCCTGAATGAACGTGGCCTGCTGGCCGGCTTCGGCGAAGCGCTCGCGCGCGCCCTCGAGCATCGGCGCCGCGGGCTCGGCGAGCGTGACGTCATGCCCCTGCTGCGCCAGCCAGAGGCTCATGTGGCCGAGCCCGGCGCCGATGTCGAGCACGCGCAGCGGGCGTCGCGCCAGCACCTCGGCAAGATCGGCCTGCAGCACGGCGAGGCGGATCGCACCCTTGGCGCCGCCGTAGATCTTCTCGGCGAAGCGCGCCGCGAGTTCGTCGAAGTGGCGATCACTCATCGGGCAAAGCGCCTCTCGTTGTCGGCCAGCTTGCTCAGCAGTGCCTGCTCCATGTCGATGCCCAGCTCGCCGCACAGCAACAGCAGGTACATGAGGATGTCACCGACTTCCTGACCGGCGTGTTCGAGCCGCTCGGCGGGTAGCTGGCGCGATTCGTCCTCGCTGAGCCACTGGAAGATTTCCACCAGTTCGGCCATTTCCACGCTGGCCGCCATGGCCAGGTTCTTCGGACTGTGAAAACGCTGCCAGTCGTTGCGATCGCGGATCGCGTACAGGCGCTGGGTGATGGCTTGGATATTCATGAAGGCCACGAGTTACGGGAAGGCGGCTAGCTTCCGCCACTCCTCGCCGGCTCGCAAGGGGCTGGCAGGTGCAGCGGGATTGACGGCCATCAGTGCGCGATTCCTGGAACGGGCCACACTCAAATCATTACCCAGGAGGCGAACCATGTCCCGATTCGAACCGCATGAAGAACTCGAGCGCCTGTCCAGCGAATACCTGCAGCGTGCAGCCGCGCTACGTCGTGATCTGGCGAAGGCTCACGACCCGGATTTCGCCGAGCAGGCACAGGAGCGGCAAAACGATGATGTTCTGCGCAGCCTGCTGATCGAGGCCGAAGAAGAGTTGCGTCTGGTCGGTCTGGCACGCCAGCGACTGGCGCAGGGCCGTTACGGCGAATGCCAGCGCTGCGGCGAGCTGATCGACGAGGCGCGTTTGCGGGCGAAGCCGGCGGCGGAGTTCTGTCTGCAGTGCGCGGCTAGCTGAACTCCGCTGCGCTGAGCCCAGTCAGCAGGGCCGCCCGTTGATCGGTCGATCACCGCTGGGTTCGACGCACCGCTGCTCGCCGTGCTGTTCGATGCGGGGGGACTTGCCGCGCAGGCTCGAGGTCAGGCTGTTCATGAACTTCCCCGCCTGCGCCGGATCGTCGAAGCGCCGGGCGCCGTTCAGCGAGCCCGTATAGCCAGCATTGCTGGAGGCATAGCAGCGTGGGTTGTTCGGGCAGTCCAGGGCGATCACCCAATAGGGACTGTTGATCAGTACCCCCGCCTGGGCGGCAGGGGCAAGCAGGGCGAGAAGAATCAGCAGGCGTTGCACGAGGTTTGCTCCGGAAGTTGAGCGCCGGAGCATAGTCGATCATTCACGCATCGCCTGCGGGGCGGGTCTCAGTGATGCTCGCGGGTGGCGCGGAATTTCACATCCGGCCAGCGCTCTTCCATCAGACTGAGGTTGACCCGGGTCGGGGCCAGGTAGGTGAGGTGGCCGCCGCCGTCGATGGCGAGGTTCTCGTAGGCCTTGTCCTGGAATTCCTTGAGCTTCTTCTCGTCGCTGCACTCGATCCAGCGCGCCGACCAGACGTTGATCGCCTCATACGCGCACTCGACCTTGTATTCCTCCTTCAGGCGGCTGGCGACCACGTCGAACTGCAGCACGCCGACCGCGCCGAGGATGATGTCGTTGTTGCGCTCGGGGAAGAACACCTGGGTGGCGCCTTCTTCGGCTAGCTCCTGCAGGCCTTGGCGTAGCTGCTTGGACTTCAGCGGGTCCTTCAGGCGCACGCGGCGGAACAGTTCCGGGGCGAAGTGCGGAATGCCGGTGAAGCCCAGCGCTTCGCCTTCGGTGAAGGTGTCGCCGATCTGGATGGTGCCGTGGTTGTGCAGGCCGATGATGTCGCCGGCATAGGCTTCTTCCAGCATCTCGCGCTCGCTGGAGAAGAAGGTCAGCGCGTCGGCGATCTTCAGATCCTTCTTGATCCGCACGTGGCGCATCTTCATGCCTTTCTCGTATTTGCCGGAGCAGATGCGCATGAAGGCGATGCGGTCGCGGTGCTTGGGGTCCATGTTCGCCTGGATCTTGAACACGAAGCCGGAGAACTTCTCCTCGACCGGTTCGACCACCCGCTCGTGGGCAGCGCGCGACAGCGGCATCGGCGCCCAGTCGACGATGGCGTCGAGCACCTGATCGACGCCGAAGTTGCCGAGCGCGGTGCCGAAGAACACCGGGGTCATCTCGCCCTTGAGGAAGGCCTGCTCGTCGAACTCGTGGCAGGCGCCCTGGACCAGTTCGAGTTCCTCGACGAAACGCTGGTACATGTCGCCCAGGTGGGTGCGCGCCTCGTCCGAATCCAGCTTGTCGATCACCCGCTGCTCGGTGCGCTCGTGGCCATGGCCCGGCACGTAGACGATGATCTTGTCTTCGCGCAGGTGATAGACGCCCTTGAAGTCGCGGTAGCAGCCGATCGGCCAGGTGATCGGCGCGGCCTTGATCTTCAGCACCGCCTCGATCTCGTCGAGCAGCTCGATGGGGTCACGGATGTCGCGGTCGAGCTTGTTGATGAAGCTGACGATCGGCGTGTCGCGCAGGCGGCAGACTTCCATCAGCGCGATGGTGCGTGGCTCGACGCCCTTGCCGCCGTCGAGGACCATCAGCGCGCTGTCCACGGCGGTCAGGGTGCGGTAGGTGTCTTCGGAGAAGTCTTCGTGACCAGGGGTGTCGAGCAGGTTGATCATGTGCTCGCGGTAGGGGAACTGCATCACCGAGGTGGTGATGGAGATGCCGCGCTGCTTCTCCATCTCCATCCAGTCGGAGGTGGCGTGGCGATCGGACTTGCGCGACTTAACCGTGCCGGCGACCTCGATGGCCTTGCCCATCAGCAGCAGCTTCTCGGTGATGGTGGTCTTGCCCGCATCGGGGTGGGAAATGATGGCGAAGGTACGGCGCTTCGCGACTTCGGCGGCCTGAGTGGTCATCGGAATAAAGGAACCCGTCGACGAGTAGTCGGTCTGTCAGAAAAGGCGGCGATTATAGCGGCAAATGCCTCGGGCTGCGGTTCGCCGGACGCCGGAAAATCGCTGTTTGTGCAGTTTCTGGGACGCTTTGTTTTGAATCGAGAACAAGCCTGAAACGGATGCGTGGCGAGGGTGTTTTTTTGATTGATCTATGTCCCCCTTGGTCCTAAAGTTCGCGCCCGAACGTCCATGCTGGCAACGATCCATCCGGCTCAAGTACTGACGACGAGAGATCGCGCCCGCGATACTCGGCGACATGCCTTGGGAAGTAGGCGAACCAAAGTGGGGAAACTGATCAGGCGTTCTGTTTTTCATCCCTAATCGACTTTCGTTTCCCGTTTTGGAGTTCAGGCATGACCGTCAAGATCGAAGACTATTTCCCCCGCGCGACCTTCCAGAAGATGAAGGCCTTCGCCGACCAGCAAGAAACCCCCTTCGTCGTCATCGACACCGACACCATCGCCAAGGCCTATGACGACCTGCGCGCCGGGTTCGAATTCGCCAAGGTCTACTACGCGGTCAAGGCCAATCCGGCGGTGGAAATCATCGATCTGCTGCGTGACAAGGGTTCGAACTTCGACATCGCCTCCATCTACGAGCTGGACAAGGTGATGGCGCGCGGCGTCGGCCCGGAGCGCATCAGTTACGGCAACACCATCAAGAAGGCCAAGGACATCCGCTACTTCTTCGAGAAGGGCGTGCGTATGTTCGCTACCGATTCCGAGGCCGACCTGCGCAACATCGCCAAGGCGGCGCCGGGCTCCAAGGTGTACGTGCGCATCCTCACCGAGGGTTCGACCACTGCCGATTGGCCGCTGTCGCGCAAGTTCGGCTGCCAGACCGACATGGCGATGGACCTCCTGATCCTTGCCCGCCAGCTGGGTCTGGTGCCGTACGGCCTGTCGTTCCATGTCGGCTCGCAGCAGCGCGACATCTCCGTGTGGGATGCCGCCATCGCCAAGGTCAAGGTGATCTTCGAGCGTCTGAAGGAAGAAGACGGCATCGAGCTGAAGATGATCAACATGGGTGGCGGCTTCCCGGCCAACTACATCACCCGCACCAACAGCCTGGAAACCTACGCCGAGGAAATCATCCGCTTCCTCAAGGAAGACTTCGGCGACGACCTGCCGGAAATCATTCTTGAGCCGGGCCGTTCGCTGATCGCCAACGCCGGCATTCTGGTCAGCGAAGTGGTGCTGGTGGCGCGCAAGTCGCGTACCGCCGTCGAGCGCTGGGTGTACGTCGATGTGGGCAAGTTCAGCGGCCTGATCGAGACGATGGACGAGTCCATCAAGTTCCCCATCTACACCGAGAAGAAGGGCGAGGTGGAGGAAGTGGTGATCGCCGGTCCGACCTGCGACAGCGCCGACATCATGTACGAGAACTACAAGTACGGCCTGCCGCTGAACCTGGCCATCGGCGACCGCCTCTACTGGCTGTCCACCGGTGCCTACACCACCAGCTACAGCGCGGTGGAGTTCAACGGCTTCCCGCCGCTGAAGGCCTTCTACATCTAAGCCGGATGCTACGAAGCAACGCCCCGCTCAGTCGGGGCGTTTTCGTTTGTGCTGCAGAAAGCGGCGTGCGAGCCGGGTGGCTTTAGCCGAAGATGCTGCCGCGCGGCAGCCAGACGATCATCACCGCGCAGAAGACGGTCAGCGCGATGCAGAACCACAGGAAGCGCCGCTGACGCCGCTCGCCGGCGCCGTCGGCCCGTGCCGGCAGCGGCATGCCGCAGTTCAGGCAGTCGGCCTGGTACGGTGGATTTTCCTCCTGGCAGTAGAGGCATTTGGGCATGGTCGATGCTCCTGTGGCTACGGATGCGGCAGGGCGAGGGGCCCGCGTCGGCTCATTCGAACTGCTCCAGCCGCTGGCGATCGAGGATGCTGATCAGCCGGCCTTCCTGGGCGATGATTTCCTCGTCGATCAGGCGGCGGATGATCCGCGAGAAGGTTTCCGGCTGAATCGACAGGTGCCCGGCCACCAGCTGCTTGGCCATCGGCAGCTCGAAGCTGGTGCTGCCGTCCTTGACCCGCGCCAGCTGGGTCAGCAGATAACGCACCACGCGGTGGGTGGCGTTCTTCAGCGACAGCGTTTCGATCTCGTTGATCCGCTGGTGCAGGCGCACGCTGAGTTTGCCGAGCAGGGCGAAGGCCAGGCGCTGGTTGGCCTCCAGCAGGCGCATGTAGGCCGTGTTGGAGAAGCGGTAGACCTGCGACGGGCACACCGCCTGCGCCGAGGCGACGTAGTTGGGTGTGTCCATCAGCATCATGGCTTCGGCGAAGGTCTGCCGGTTGCCGATGACCTCGAAGACCTTCTCCTGACCATCAGGCGTCAGGCGGTAGATCTTGATGGCGCCGGAAATCACGAAGTAGAACGAATGCGCCGGCTCGCCCTGCAGGAACAGGTTGTCGCCCTTGTCGAGATTGAGCAGCTGGCTGGCATTCATCAGCTCGTCCATCTGTTCGTCGTTCAACGGCTCGAACAGGTGGTGGCTGCGAAGAATCTGGTGATGTACGCGATGAAGCACCATGCAAGGCATTCCTGAGTTCTTGATGTGAGGAGCGCGAGCTCGACCGCTCAGCGGCTCGGCCTGGACCGAAGGCGCACGGCGGTGATGCGACGATAGCATTGACCGGCGCGTCGGTTCGAGCGCTCTCCGAGCTGCGCGGCGAGGTCTACTCGGCGCGCAACGGCTGCAGTTCGGCGACCGCCTGCGGGTTCTGGATGACGGGCTGGGCGGTGCTGGCGACCAGATCCAGCGCCAGGCTGCTCGCGGTCGCCAGGATCGAGGCCAGGGCAAGGCCCCAGGCCAGGGGTTGGATGACTTTGTTCATGCGGGCCTCCGTTACTGCAGGAGTGGCGGACACGCCGTCCGCCACGGCATGTCTCTTTCTTCAGCGGGCTTCGGCACCACGAAAGAGAATGTTGTTTTCCAGGTGGATGTGCTGCATCAGATCGCCGCGCAGCTCTTCCAGCCCGCGGTACAGCGCACGCCAGGTGTTGCAGGCGTTGACCGGCGGGGTGATGTCGTTGGTCAGCGCGGACAGTCGCGCCAGCGCGTCGCCATGCTGGTCGTGCTCGTAGCGCATCACCGAGATCGGGCCGTCGGTCTGCGGGGTCTTGATGCCGCGCTGCAGCATCGGGAAGAGGATCTGTTCTTCCTTGAGCATGTGGCTTTCCAGCTCCTGCTGCAGGGTCCACAGCATCTCGGCCAGTCCGTTCGGACAGTCCGGCTTGGCACCGTGCACGTGTTCGACGCGGCTGGCCAGGCGGATCAGTTCGGGCAGCTGCTCGCGGTGGCGCTCGTGGAAGCGCTCGAGGATGTGTTCGATCAGCTCGTTGGTCGGGGCGCTGCGCCAGTCCGGCTCGCCATCGGCCGAGGCGCCGAGCGCCGCCAGTTCGGCTGCGATCTGCGCGGCGTCGAGGCCGCGGCTGGTGGCGGCTTCATGCAGCGGAACGTTGCCGCCGCAGCAGAAGTCCAGGCGGTACTGATGGAACACGCGGGTAGCGCCGGGGATGGAGCAGGCCAGATTGCCAAGGGTTTGATCGGTCAACGCAACGGTCATGATCGAATATCCGGTTGGTGGGAAGTTGTCTGCACGGTCGCAAGCGTTGTGCCAGGTCGGAACCGGCGAATTCTCGGGGCTTGGCAATTCGTGCTGGTTAAATCGACCATTCGCCGTTAGGGTTATAAAAACCTTGAGGGTCCGAAAAACCATGATGGAAGAAGCGCTTCTCGCCGACCTGGTCACCGAACTGCCCAACGCGGTGCGTCTGCAACGGCTGGTGCACACCCTGCATCAGCGGTTTCGCTGCGGCGCCGTGGTGCTGCTGCGCCTGGACGACGACAGCCTGCGGCCGATGGCAGCGGTCGGGCTGGTGCAGGAGGCGCTCGGCCGGCGCTTCGTCGTCGCCCAGCATCCGCGGCTGGCGGCCATCCTCTCGCAGCGCGAGCCGACGTGGTTCGAGCCGGACAGCCGACTGCCCGATCCCTACGACGGCCTGCTCGACGAGCGCGTCGGCGAACCGCTGCCGGTACATGACTGCATGGGCGTCAGCCTCTACGTTGAAGGCAAGCTGTGGGGCGCGCTGACGCTCGATGCGCTGCATGCCGGCACCTTCGACGATGACGCACGCCGCGACCTGCAGCGCTATGCGCTGGTGATCGAGGCGGCGGTGCGCATCACCCGTCTGGAGCACGAGAATCGCGGCCTGCGCCTGGCACGCACGGATACGCTGGAGGCGCGGCTGATTCAGGATGACGGCGAAATCCTCGGCCACAGCGCGGTGATCCGCGATCTGCTGCGCGAGCTGCAGGTGGTCGCCGATTCCGAGCTGCCGGTGCTGCTGCTCGGCGAAACCGGTGTCGGCAAGGAGCTGTTCGCCCGCTGGTTGCACCGCCACTCGCGGCGGCGCAACAAGCCGCTGGTGCACGTCAACTGCGCGGCGCTGCCCGAGTCGCTGGCCGAGAGCGAGCTGTTCGGCCACGTCAAAGGTGCGTTCTCCGGCGCCACCACCGACCGCCCGGGTCGGTTCGACGCAGCCAATGGCGGCACGCTGCTGCTCGACGAGGTTGGCGAGCTGCCGCTGACGGTACAGGCCAAGCTGCTGCGTGCGCTGCAGAACGGCGAGATCCAGCGCCTGGGGGCGGATCAGCCGCGGCGGGTGGATGTGCGCATCATCGCCGCGACCAACCGCAACCTGCGCGACAGCGTACGCGACGGGCATTTCCGCGCCGATCTCTACCATCGCCTGTCGGTCTACCCGGCGCCGATCCCGCCGCTGCGCGAGCGCGGCAACGATGTGCTGATCCTTGCCGGGCACTTCCTCGAACTCAATCGCGCTCGCCTGGGGCTGCGCAGTGTGCGCCTGTCGCCGACCGCCGAGCGCGCGCTGCTCGGTTACGACTGGCCGGGCAATGTGCGTGAGTTGGAGCACGTGATCAGCCGCGCCGCGCTGCGTCTGCTCAGCCGCGGTGGCTCGCGCAGCGAGATCCTCACCCTGGAGGCGGACATGCTGGCGCTGGACAGTCGTCCCGAAGGCCCTGCTGCGGTGGTGGTCGAGCCGCTGCAGGTGGGCGAGCGAATCCTGCCGCTGCGCGAGACGGTGGATGCCAGCCGGCGCCTGGCCATCGTCCGAGCGCTCGAGGCCAGCGGTGAAAACTGGGCGCAGGCCGCGCGGCTGCTGGATGTCGATCCGAGCAACCTGCACAAGCTGGCGCGCCGGCTCAAGCTCAAGTAGCGCGACGGTCGTCGGCCGGTTGGAGACGCTGGCGCGACGGCATGGTCTACCCTCATTGCGCACCCGCCGAGGAGACCCGTCATGGCGCTGAACCAGGAAGAATTCGACGGCTTGCTGAGCCAGGCGCTGGCTCATGCCGAGCTGGCCGCCCGCGAAAACGAACCGCTGCACTATCGCGAAGCCTTTGTCGCCACGCTCAAGGCCATGCGCCTGCTGGGCGAAGAGTCCGGCGCCTGGCGGCAGATGGTCGCCCGCGCCACCGAGGAATTTGAGGGCGACGAAGGCGTCTGAGCCGCTGTCCGTCGGGTTTTCGCCATGCCGCGCGCGGCGCTCGTGGCGCCGGCTGCCCCCGGGTCGATCTTGACGCCCATCAATGCTGGCCCCCTGTCAGCTGCCTAGACTGCCGGCTGTTTTTGCTCCGTTCAGCCCGAACGATCGCTGTACCTCGGGGTGCAGCGCGCATTATCCGAACGTCTAGGAGTTGCCATGCACCTGGTCTGCCCGGCAGGAAGCCTGCCCGCGCTCAAGGCCGCCGTCCAGCAGGGCGCCGATGCCATCTATGTCGGTTTTCGCGACGACACCAACGCCCGTCACTTCGCCGGACTCAACCTCGACGAGAAGCAGCTCGACAAGGGTCTGCAGCTGATCCGCGAGAAGGGCCGGCAGCTGTACGTGGCCGTCAACACCTATGCGCAACCCGAAGGCTGGGAGCGCTGGCAGCGCTCGGTGGATCAGGCCGCCGACCTCGGCGTCGATGCATTGATTGCCGCCGACCCCGGCGTGCTCGGCTACGCCAGCAAGCGTCACCCCAAGCTCAAGCTGCACCTCTCGGTACAGGGCTCGGCGACCAACGCCGCGTCGCTGGGGTTCTACCAGGAGCGCTACGGCATCAGTCGTGCGGTGCTGCCGCGCGTGCTGTCGCTCAAGCAGGTCAAGCAGGTCGCCGCCAGCAGCCCGGTGCCGATCGAGGTGTTCGCCTTCGGCAGCCTGTGCATCATGGCCGAGGGCCGCTGCCACCTGTCGTCCTATCTCACCGGCGAGTCGCCGAACCTTTGCGGCGTCTGCTCGCCGGCCAAGGCGGTGCGCTGGAGCGAGGAGCCCGAAGGGCTGACCTCGCGCCTGAACAACGTGCTCATCGACCGCTACGCCGAGGGCGAATCGGCCGGCTATCCGACGCTGTGCAAAGGCCGCTTCATGGTCAATGGCCAGCGTTTCCACGCGCTCGAAGAGCCGACCAGTCTGAACACCCTCGACCTGATTCCCGAACTGGCCGCCATCGGCGTCACCGCTATGAAGATTGAAGGCCGCCAGCGCAGCCCGGCCTATGTCGAGCAGGTCACCCGCGTCTGGCGCGCCGCGCTGGACAGCTACCTCAAGGCCCCGCAGCGCTACAGCGTGCAGCCGGCCTGGCGCGAGGCGCTCGACGGGCTGTCCGAAGGCTCGCAAACCACCCTGGGTGCCTACCACCGGGCCTGGCAATGAACGAGGAAGCCACCATGAAACTTTCCCTGGGCCCCATCCTGTTCTACTGGGACCGTCAGCAGACCCTGGACTTCTACGCCAACATGGCCAGCCAGCCGCTGGACGTGATCTACATGGGCGAAACCGTCTGCTCCAAGCGCCGCGCGATGATGCTCGACGACTGGCTGGGGCTGGCGCGCGATCTGGCCGAGGTCACCTCGGCGCAACTGGTGCTGTCCGGCCTGACGCTGGTCGAGGCGGCCTCCGAACTCTCCAGCCTGCGGCGCCTGTGCGACAACGGCCAGCTGCTGGTCGAAGCCAACGACATGGGCGCGGTGCAGCTGCTGGCCGAGCGCAAGCTGCCGTTCGTCGGCGGTCCGGCGCTGAACCTGTACAACGGCCATGCTCTGGCCGAACTGGTCAACAGTGGCATGCAGCGCTGGGTCCCGCCGGTGGAAGCCTCTGGCGCGCTGATCAAGAGTGCCCGCGCGCAGCTGCAGGGACTGGGCGTCACGCTGCCGGAGATCGAAATCTTCGCCTACGGCCACCTGCCGCTGGCCTATTCGGCGCGCTGCTTCACCGCCCGTGCCGAGAACCGGCCGAAGGATGATTGCCAGTTCTGCTGCCAGAACTACCCGGAGGGCATCCCGTTGCTCAGCCAGGAAGGTGAGGCGCTGTTCACCATCAACGGCATCCAGACCATGTCCGCCTCGGTCAGCAACCTGCTGGCCGACTACGAAGGGCTGGTCGACAGCGGTGCCGACCTGCTGCGTCTGAGCCCGCGTGCCGCCGGCATGGAAGAGGTGATCGCCGCGTTCGACGCCGTGCGCAAGGGCGCACTGCCGCCGCTGGCGGTGGACGGTTGCAATGGTTATTGGCATGGCCAGCCGGGCATGCTGCGTGCCGAGGAGGCCGGTTTATGCTGAACCCGCGTGCCCATCTGGTGAACCTCGGCGGGCGTCTGCTGCCGCTGGCGGCCAAGACGCCGTTCCTGCTGCAGCGCCTGGCGCTGGAGCGCAGTCTCAATCAGATCTTCGCCGAGGCGCTGGCCGACGGCGCCTTCGACGTGCTGGAAGGTCACTGGATGAAGCTCGAGGTCATCGACCTCGGACTGGCCTGGTGCCTGACCTGCGAGCGGGAAAAGCTGCGCATCGCCGCGCAGGCGCCGGTGGAGGTGAGCATCCGCGGCAACTGGCGCGAATTCCTCCTGCTGGCCAGCCGTCAGGAAGACCCGGACACGCTGTTCTTCCGTCGTCGGCTGATCATCGAAGGCGATACCGAGCTGGGCCTGGCGATCAAGAACCTGATCGACAGCCTCGATCCCGATACGCTGCCGTCTTGGTTGTGGAAGATGCTGCAAGGTGCCGGCGAGGAAGTGGCGCGCGCGGGCAAGGCGCAGCCGGCGTAACAGGACAGTTGCTCTGAGGGGGGCGACAAGGCGGGGCATGCCCCGCCTTTTTTATGCGTACTTCGCAGCGCCGCTAAGCGCGCGCAGGTGGAGCGTTGCGCTTCAGCAGACCCGCAGGCGGCGCGGCTGCATGCGGTCGCTGGCGATGATGTCCTTCATATCCTCGAACAACGCGTCGGCTTCTTCCGCGCTGCAGTCCTCGCGATAGCGCTTGCGCAGGCCGTAGCTGCTGAGGGTGATGTGCACGTCGGGCGTGACGCCATGCTGGGCCAGGCACGCGCGTGCGCAGTGCAGCGGGCAGCCGTCGATGGCCAGGATCGGCCGGCCGGAATGCGCCTTGCGCACCAGCGCCTCGACGCGACCGCCGACGCCGGCAATGCAGGACATTTCCGCCAGCCCGGCGCGATCGAGACGTACGGCGAGGGTATTGGCCATCTGCGCCACGTTGGAGCAGCCCGAGCAGGAATACACCAAAGGTTGAATGCTGGACTTGGTCATGAGCTCCTCCCGCTGCGTGAAACCGAAAGGCAGTATCGCGCCCGACCCCGGGCGCGGCCTTGATGATGATCAAGATGCCTGAGGCGATCCGCCGCAGGCCTACTCGTCGTAGGCGGTCAGCGCGCGGCTGTCGAGAATCTCGATACGGCGGCGTTGCACGGCGATGGTTCCGGACTCGACCAGCCGATGCAGGATGCGCGAAAAGGTTTCCGGCTGGATGCCCAGCTTGGAGGCGATCAGCCGCTTGGGCACGTCGAGTGTGATCACGCCGCTGTCGTCGCTCTGCGCCTGGGCGAGAAAGCGCGCCACTCGGCGACTGGCGTTGGCCAGCGTGAGGGTGTCGATTTCGCCCATGCGCTGGTGCAGGCGCACACTGAGCGTGGCGAGGATTTCCAGGCAGATCGCCGGGTGCTCCTCAAGCATGCGGCGGTACTGCGGGCCGTTCAGGCTGGCGACCAGGCTGGTCTTGAGCGCCGTGGCGCTGACCGGATACAGCGGGGTGCCGCGAAACAGCAGCGCCTCGGCAAACGACTCGCCCGGACGCATCACCTCGACCAGTTTCTCCTGACCGTCGCAGATCACCCGGTGCAGCTTGATCTGCCCGCTGAACAGGAAATAGAAGCGGTCGGCCTTGTCGCCCTGATGGAATAGCGAAGCACCTGCAGGCAGGCGCTTGAGGTTGGCCGTGGCGCAGATTTCCTGCATGGCGGCTTCCGGCAGGCGACTGAACAGGTGATGACGGCGCAGCCCGGCGATGAGCGACGGTTCTGTAAGCATGGCTCCTCCCCCGGCACCGGGCCGGGATGGTTCGAGGCTGCATCCTAGAAGGTGGCTGCCCGGATTTTCCTTGACCGCGGACAAGTTGGGGCGTCGTCGCACGCCGCCCACCACCTCCCGTCGATGTTTTGCCCGACTTGATGATGGTCAATTCGCCGTAACCGTTTAGTCCGTAGATTCCCACTATCTTGTGTGTAAGTTCGTATTGAATATCAACATATAGTATTTCGGAGGCGGGATGGACGAGCGGGTTGAGGGAGCGGTGTCAAGGATGTTGCGCAAGCGCGATGGACGGCGGGTCGCATTCGAACTGGACAAGATCAGCCGCGCCATCGCTGCGGCGGGTGAGGCCACTGGCGAATTCGGCGATGCGGCGGCGCTGACCTTGGCCGACACCGTGCAGCGGCAGCTTGCCGGGCTGGACGAGGTCGATGTCGAACAGGTGCAGGATCGCGTCGAACATGCACTGATGCGCGCCGGCTACTTCGACACCGCGCGGGCCTACATCGTCTACCGCGAGCGGCACGGGCGCCTGCGCCGCGACCGCAAGGCCATCGTCGATGTCGCCTCGTCGATGAACGAGTACCTCTCGCGCGAGGACTGGCGCGTGCGTGCCAACGCCAACCAGGGCTATTCGCTGGGCGGGCTGATCCTCAACGTGTCCGGCAAGGTGACCGCCAACTACTGGCTGGACGAGGTCTACAGCCCGGAAATCGGCCGCGCTCACCGCGACGGCGATCTGCACATCCATGATCTGGACATGCTCGCCGGCTACTGCGCCGGCTGGTCGCTGCGCACGCTGCTCAACGAGGGCTTCAACGGCATTCCCGGGCGGGTCGAGGCGGGGCCGCCCAAGCACCTTTCCAGCGCGCTGGGGCAGATGGTCAACTTCCTCGGCACGCTGCAGAACGAATGGGCCGGCGCGCAGGCGTTCAGCTCGTTCGATACCTATCTCGCGCCCTTCGTGCGCAAGGACAACCTCGGTTTTGACGAGGTGCGCCAGGCGATCCAGGAATTCATCTACAACCTCAACGTGCCGTCGCGCTGGGGCACGCAGACACCGTTCACCAACCTGACCTTCGACTGGGTCTGTCCCGAGGACTTGCGCGAGCAGATTCCCTATATCGGCGGCGAGGAGATGCCCTTCGCCTACGGCGAGCTGCAGGCGGAGATGGAGCTGATCAACCGCGCCTATATAGAAGTCATGCAGGCTGGCGACGGTCTGGGCCGGGTGTTCACCTTCCCGATTCCGACCTACAACATCACCCACGATTTCCCCTGGGACAGCGAGAATGCCGAGCGTCTGTTCGAGATGACCGCGCGTTACGGGCTGCCGTACTTCCAGAACTTCCTCAACTCGGACATGCAGCCCAACCAGGTGCGCTCGATGTGCTGTCGCCTGCAACTGGACGTGCGCGAGTTGCTCAAGCGCGGCGGCGGGCTGTTCGGTTCGGCCGAGCAGACCGGCTCGCTCGGCGTGGTGACCATCAACTGCGCGCGGCTGGGCTATCTGCACGCCGGCGACAAGGCCGCGCTGCTCGAGCATCTGGACGCGCTGCTGGACATGGCGCGGCAGAGCCTCGAGGTCAAGCGCAAGGTGATCCAGCATCACATGGATGCCGGGCTCTACCCGTACACCAAGCGTTACCTCGGCACGCTACGCAATCACTTCTCCACCATCGGCGTGAACGGCCTGCACGAGATGGTGCGCAACTTCACCGACGACAGCGAAGGCATGCACACGCCGGCCGGCCGCGTGCTGGCCGTGGAGCTGCTCGACCATGTCCGCGCGCGGCTGGTGCAGTTCCAGGAAGCCACCGGCCACCTCTACAACCTCGAGGCGACGCCCGCCGAGGGCACCACCTACCGCTTCGCCAAGGAAGACAAGAAGCGCTTCCCGGACATCCTCCAGGCCGGCTCGGCCGAAGCGCCGTACTACACCAACTCCTCGCAGCTGCCAGTGGGCTTCACCGACGATCCCTTCGAGGCACTGGCGCTGCAGGACGAGCTGCAGACCAAGTACACCGGCGGCACCGTGCTGCACCTGTACATGGCCGAGCAGATTTCCTCCACCGAGGCCTGCAAGAAGCTGGTGCGCAACGCGCTGTCGCGTTTCCGCCTGCCGTACCTGACGGTGACGCCGACGTTCTCGATCTGCCCGGTGCACGGCTACCTGGCCGGCGAGCACGAGTTCTGCCCGAAGTGCGACGAGGCCCTGCTGCACAAGCAGCGCGCCGAAGCGGCATTGCCCGCCTGAACTGCGACCCCATGCCCCGCAGCTCCGCATGGTGCGGCGCTGCATACTCACACCCCAGCAAGTAAGGAGAAGCACCATGAGCCAAGCCAGCCAACTGCCCCAGGACCAACGCCAGCGTTGTGAAGTCTGGACCCGCGTGATGGGCTATCACCGCCCGGTCGCGGCGTTCAATCCGGGCAAGCAGTCCGAGCACCGCGAGCGCCTGCATTTCACCGAAGCGGCGGCGCGGTGACCGCAGCGCTGCGCGTCGGGGGCCTCGTGCCCCTGACCACCCTGGATTTCCCCGATCATCTGGCCTGCGTGCTGTTCTGCCAGGGCTGCGGCTGGCGCTGTCGCTACTGTCACAACCCGCAGCTGATCCCCGCCTGCGGCAGTGAGGAAAAGCCCTGGGCGGAGATTCTCGCGTTCCTCGAGCAACGCATCGGCCTGCTCGAGGCGGTGGTGTTCAGCGGTGGCGAACCGACCCTGCAGACCGCGCTACCGGAGGCCATCGCCCAGGTGCGGGCGCTGGGCTACAAGGTCGGCCTGCACAGTGCCGGGATCAAGCCGAAGCTGTTTCGTCAGGTGCTGCCGCTGGTGGACTGGGTCGGCTTCGACATCAAGGCACTGCCCGAGCAGAGCACGCTGATCACCGGCGTGGAGGGCAGCGGCAAGGCCAACTGGAAGAGCCTCGACCATCTGCTGGAAAGTGGCGTCGAGCACGAGTGCCGGACCACCGTGCACTGGAATCTGTTCGATGCCGAGCAGCTCTGGGACATGGCCCAGCGTCTGCGCACCCGTGGCGTCGAACGCTTCGTGGTGCAGTGCGTGCGCACCGCGCGCATGCTCGACTCCAGCCTGGCCGACAGCACGGCGCCGTATGACCTGCAACGTCTCTGGGAGCGCCTGGACCGGCTGTTCCCCTCGTTCGTCGTGCGCGGTTGAGCGCGCGACTCAATCCAGCGGCAGCTCCGTGGTGCGCTTCACCTCGCTCATGGCGATGTGCGAGTGCGCCTCCTGTACGTGCGGGCGCTGCAGCAGCTGGTCGCGCAGGAAGCGCTCGTAGCTGTCGATGTCTCGGGCCACCACCTTGAGCAGATAGTCCGACTCGCCGGCCATGGTGTAGCACTCCAGCACCTCGGGGTAACCCACCACTGCCTGCTCGAACTCGTCCAGATTGCTGCGTCCATGCGCCGAGAGCTTGATGTTGACGAACACCGTCATGTTCAGCCCGAGCTTCTTCGGGTTGAGCAGAGCGACCTTGCGCTCGATCAGCCCTTCCTCCTGCATGCGGTTGATCCGTCGCCAGCACGGCGATTGCGACAGCTCGACCTTCTCGGCGATCTCCGCGGCGGACAGATCGGCGTTGTGCTGCAGCAGCAGGAGAATCTTGCGGTCGATGGGGCTGAGGGGGGAGGGCTGCATGGTTGTTCCTGTTTTATTGTTGTTCGCGAAATGATCATGCACGGCACGGCCGTTCCAACGCAAAAGTAGAAAGAAAATCTCTGTTTGTCGCAGCCAGACTGTACTCACGTGCAGGCAGGGCGATCCCCTGTCCGAGCAAAGGCGGGTGGCAACACCGTGACCACCCTGACTCCGATAACAACAAACAGGAGCGCCCCATGTCACTGGCCGAGATCCGTCTGGATGACAAGTACCGACTCGCAACCGGTCATCTGTACCTCACCGGCACCCAGGCGCTGACCCGCCTGCCGATGTTGCAGCATCAGCGCGACCAGGCCCGCGGCCTGAACACCGGCGGCTTCATCTCCGGCTACCGCGGCTCGCCACTCGGCGGGCTGGACAAGAGTCTCTGGGACGCCCGCGACTACCTCAAGCAGAACGCCATCCACTTCCAGCCGGGTGTCAACGAAGAGTTGGCCGCCACCGCCGTGTGGGGCAGCCAGCAGACCAACCTGTTCCCCGGTGCCAAGTACGACGGCGTGTTCGCCATGTGGTACGGCAAGGGCCCTGGCGTCGACCGCGCCGGCGATGTGTTCAAGCACGCCAATGCGGCCGGCGTCTCCCCGCATGGCGGCGTGCTGCTGCTGGCCGGTGACGACCACGGCTGCAAATCCTCGACGCTGCCGCACCAGAGCGAGCACGCCTTCATCGCCGCCTCGATTCCGGTGCTCAACCCGGCCAACGTTCAGGAAATCCTCGACTACGGCATCATCGGCTGGGAGCTGTCGCGCTACTCCGGCTGCTGGGTGGCGCTGAAGACCATCGCCGAAAACGTCGATTCCTCTGCCGTGGTGGAGGTCGATCCGCTGCGCGTGCAGACGCGCATCCCGGAAGATTTCGAGCTGCCCGAAGACGGCGTGCACATCCGCTGGCCGGACCCGCCGCTGGCCCAGGAAAAACGCCTCAACCTGTTCAAGATCTACGCTGCGCGCGCCTTTGCCCGCGCCAACAACCTGAATCGGGTGATGCTCGATTCGCCCAACCCGCGCCTCGGCATCATCACCACCGGCAAGTCCTATCTCGACGTGCGCCAGGCGCTGGATGACCTCGGCTTCGACGAAACCCTCTGCGCCCAGATCGGCCTGCGCGTGCTCAAGGTCGGCATGAGCTGGCCGCTGGAGCCGGTCTCGGTGCACGAGTTCGCCCAGGGCCTCGACGAGATTCTGGTGGTCGAGGAGAAGCGCAGCATCATCGAGGACCAGCTCACCGGGCAGCTCTACAACTGGCCGGTGGACAAGCGCCCGCGGGTGGTCGGCGAATTCGACGAGCAGGGCAATTCGCTGCTGCCGAACCTCTCCGAACTGACTCCGGCGATGATCGCCCGCGTCATCGCCAAGCGCCTCGCGCCGATCTACACCAGCGAGAGCATCGTCACCCGCCTGGCCTTCCTCGACGCCAAGGAAAAGGCCCTGGCCGCGCGCAGCTACACCACCGTGCGCACCCCGCACTATTGCTCCGGCTGCCCGCACAACACCTCGACCAAGGTGCCCGAGGGCAGCCGCGCCTCGGCCGGGATCGGCTGCCATTACATGGTGCAGTGGATGGACCGGCGCACCGAGACCTTCACCCAGATGGGCGGCGAGGGCGTCAACTGGATCGGCCAGGCGCCGTTCACCGACACCCCGCACATGTTCCAGAACCTCGGCGACGGCACCTACTTTCACTCCGGTAGCCTGGCGATCCGTGCGGCCGTGGCGGCGGGGGTCAACGTCACCTACAAGGTGCTCTACAACGACGCCGTGGCGATGACCGGCGGCCAGCCGATCGACGGCGAACTGCGCGTCGACCAGCTCAGCCGGCAGATCGCCGACGAAGGCGTCAAACGCATCGCCCTGGTCAGCGACGAGCCGGACAAGTACCCGAGCCGCGCCGGCTTCGCGCCGATCACCACCTTCCACCACCGCCGCGAACTGGACGCCGTGCAGCGCGAGCTGCGCGAGTTCAAGGGCGTCTCGGTGATCATCTACGACCAGACCTGCGCCACCGAGAAGCGCCGTCGGCGCAAGCGCGGCAAGCTGGAAGACCCGGCCAAGCGCGTGTTCATCAATCCCGCCGTGTGCGAGGGCTGCGGTGACTGCGGCGAGAAATCCAACTGCCTGTCGGTGCTGCCGCTGGAGACCGAGCTGGGACGCAAGCGCGAGATCGACCAGAACGCCTGCAACAAGGACTACTCCTGCGTCGAAGGCTTCTGCCCGAGTTTCGTCACCGTGCACGGCGGCGGGCTGCGCAAGCCCGAAGCGGTCGCTCATGGCCTTGAAGCCTCCGAGTTGCCCGAGCCGCAGCATCCCTCGCTGCAGCGCCCGTGGAACGTGCTGATCCCCGGCGTCGGCGGCAGCGGCGTGACCACCCTCGGCGCGCTGCTGGGCATGGCCGCGCACCTGGAAGGCAAGGGCTGCACGGTGCTCGACCAGGCCGGTCTGGCGCAGAAGTTCGGCCCGGTGACCACCCACGTACGCATTGCCGCCAAGCAGAGTGACATCTACGCCGTGCGTATCGCCGCCGGCGAGGCCGACCTGCTGCTCGGCTGCGATCTGGTGGTGGCCGCCGGCGACGAGTCGCTGACCCGCCTCAACGAGCTGAACAGCAACGCTGTGGTGAACAGCCACGAAGCGGCCACCGCCGAGTTCACCCGCAACCCCGATGCCCAGGTGCCCGGCGCAGCCATGCGCCAGGCGATCAGCGATGCGGTCGGCGCCGAGAAGACCCACTTCATCGACGCCACCCGCCTGGCCACGCGGCTGTTGGGCGACAGCATCGCCACCAACCTGTTCCTGCTCGGCTTCGCCTATCAGCAGGGTCTGCTGCCGATCTCCGCCGAGGCCATCGAGAAGGCCATCGAGCTCAACGGTGTGTCGGCCAAGCTCAACCTGCAGGCGTTCCGCTGGGGTCGCCGTGCGGTGCTCGAGCGCGACGCGGTGGAGCAGCTGGCGCGCCCGGCCGAGCTGGCCGAACCGGTGTGCAAGACGCTGGAAGAGATCGTCGACTGGCGCGTGGACTTCCTCACCCAGTACCAGAACGCCGGCCTGGCGCGGCGCTATCGCCAACTGGTGGAGCGCGTACGCGACGCCGACACCGCGGATGATCTGGCGCTGTCCAAGGCAGTCGCGCGTTACTACTTCAAGCTGCTGGCCTACAAGGACGAGTACGAAGTGGCGCGCCTCTACAGCGAGCCGGAGTTCCGCCAGCAACTGGCGGCGCAGTTCGAGGGCGACTACAAGCTGCAGTTCCATCTCGCCCCGGCCTGGCTGGCCAAGCGTGACCCCGTGACCGGCGAGCCGCGCAAACGCGAGTTCGGCCCGTGGATGCTCGATGTGTTCGGTGTGCTGGCCAAGCTGCGCTTCCTGCGTGGCACGCCGCTCGATCCGTTCGGCTATGGCCATGATCGCCGCGTCGAGCGCCAGCTGATCGTCGACTACGAGAAGACCGTGGCCGACCTGCTGGCCCAGCTCAAGCCGACCAACTACCGCACCGCCGTGGCCATCGCCGCGCTGCCGGAACAGATCCGCGGCTACGGCCCGGTGAAGGAGCGTGCCCTGGCCAAGGTCCACCAGCAGGAAAAACTGCTGCGCGAGCAATTGGCCAAAGGCGACGAAGTGCAGAGCGTGCGGCTGTTCCAGCCGGCGGCGTGAGCGGCGCAGCATCCGCCCGGAATGTTTTGCCCAGAGCCCCGCGCCGGCGGGGCCGCAACCTGACAACAACCACGAGGTAACGCCATGTCCGTCTTCGCTCACCCCGACTTCGACCGCCATGAACAGGTGGTCTTCTGCCATGACCAGGCATCGGGTCTGAAAGCCATCATCGCCATTCACAACACCCGCCTGGGCCCAGCGCTGGGCGGTTGCCGGATGTTCCCCTACGCCAACGACGACGACGCCCTGCGCGACGTGCTGCGCCTGTCGCGCGGGATGACGCTGAAATCCTCGCTGGCCGGGCTCAAGCTCGGCGGCGGCAAGGCGGTGATCATCGGCGACCCGCACACTGGCAAGAGCCAGGCGCTGCTGCACGCGATGGGTGATTTCATCGAGAGCCTCGGCGGCCGCTACATCACCGCCGCCGACTCCGGCACCGGCGATGCCGAGATGCAGGCCTTCGCCCAGCGCACCCGCCACGTGATGGGCGCGACGCCGCGTACATTGCTCGATGGCAGCATCGCCAGCGGCGACCCGTCGCCGTCCACCGCGCTCGGCGTGTTCGTCGGTCTCAAGGCCGCGGTGCGTCATCGCCTCGGCCGGGACGACCTGACCGGGCTGAAGGTGGCGATCCAGGGTGTCGGCCATGTCGGCCTGGGCCTCGGCCGACACCTCAAGGCGGCCGGCGCCGAGCTGTGGGTGGCGGACATCTTCGACGCCAACGTGCAGCAGGCCATGGAAGAACTGGGCGCCAACGTGGTGCGCCCGCAGGACATCTACGGCCTGGACGTCGACGTGTTCGCGCCCTGCGCCATGGGCGGCATCCTCAACGAGCAGACCCTGGAGATGCTGCGCGCCCCGGTGATCGCCGGTGCCGCCAACAACCAGCTGGCCACGCCGGAAATCGGTGCCGAACTGCAGCGGCGCGAGCAGCTGTACGCGCCGGACTACGCGATCAACGCCGGCGGCATCATCGACGTCTACTACCAGCGCATCGGCGGCAGCGCCGCGCAGAGCGATGCCCACGTGCGCGCCATCGGCGACACCCTGCAGCAGATCTTTACCCGTGCCGCCGCCAGCGGCGAGCCGACCTCGGTGATCGCCGACCGCCTGGCGCTGGAACGCCTGCAGGCCGGTGGCGACGCGCAGCCCGAGGCGCTTCAGCGCCAGGCATCGTGACCCGCGCCGGCCGTTCGGCCGGCATCTCTCGAGCCGCGCCGGTGCCATACGCACCGGCCGCGCGCTCCGTTCGTTCCGACCTGACAAAAACAACAAGCAGGAATCCGCAATGACCGATAAAAGCAGCCTCGCCGCCGGCAGCCTCGCCGGCGCGCTCGCTCGTCCGCAATCCAGCGCCGCCCGCGGCCTCTGGTCCTCGCGCTGGGTGTTCTTCCTCGCCGCCACCGGCTCGGCGGTGGGCCTGGGCAATATCTGGAAATTCCCCTACATCACCGGCGAGAACGGCGGCGGCGCCTTCGTGCTGGTGTACCTGGCCTGCATCCTCACCATCGGCATACCGCTGTTGATGGCCGAGGTGATGATCGGCCGCGCCGGTCGGCAGAACCCGGCAGGCTCGGTGGCACGGCTGGCCGCCCTGGCCGGCGCCAGCGCGCACTGGCGCAAGGTCGGCTGGCTCGGCGCATTCACCGGTTTTCTGATCCTGAGTTTCTATGTGGTGATCGCCGGCTGGGCGCTGGCCTATGTGCCGGCGACGCTCGGCGGCGCGTTCAGCGGCGCCGATGCGGCCGCCAGCACGGCGCAGTTCGACGCGCTGCTGGCCGATCCGCTGCGGCTGGTGCTGTACGGCTCGGCGGTGCTGGCGGTGACCATGCTGATCGTCGGTCTGGGTGTGCGCGACGGCCTGGAGCGGGCGTTGCGTTTCATGATGCCGGGGCTGTTCCTGCTGCTGCTGGGCATGGTTGGTTATGCGGCAATCGCCGGCGACTTCGCCCGCGGCGCCGCGTTTCTCTTCGTACCGGACTTCTCCAAGCTGAGCGCCGAGGGCTTCCTGCTCGCCCTCGGCCATGCGTTCTTCACCCTCAGCCTCGGTTGCGGCGCGATGATGGCTTACGGCTCGTACCTGCCCAAGGGCGTGTCGATCGCCAAGACCTCTCTGCTGGTCGCGCTGGCCGACACCACGGTGGCACTGCTCGCCGGGCTAGCGATCTTTCCGTTGGTCTTCGCCAACGGCCTGGAGCCGGGAGCGGGGCCGGGGCTGATCTTCGTCACGCTGCCGATCGCCTTCGGCCAGATGCCGCTGGGCCAGGTATTCGGCGGGCTGTTCTTCGTGATGCTGGTACTGGCGGCGGTGACCTCGACGATCTCGCTCAGCGAGCCTGGCATCGCCTGGCTCAACGAGCGCTTCGGTGTCAGCCGGACCCGCGCGGTGCTGCTGACCGGCGCGGTGCTGTGGCTGATGAGCCTGGCCAGCGTGTTCTCGTTCAACCACTGGGCTGATTATCAGCTGTTCGGTCACACCTTCTTCGACAGCATGGACTACCTCACTGCTAACTGGCTGATGCCGCTGGGTGGCCTGGGCACGGTGCTGTTCACTGGCTGGGTAC
The DNA here is from genome assembly GCF_056336065.1 of Stutzerimonas sp. 21-1. NCBI lineage: Bacteria > Pseudomonadati > Pseudomonadota > Gammaproteobacteria > Pseudomonadales > Pseudomonadaceae > Stutzerimonas > Stutzerimonas sp. 21-1. The sequence continues at coordinate 792,290 of NZ_CM150500.1, forward strand.
TGCAGAAGGAAGCGGTGCGCGAGGCCATCGGCATCGCCCAGCCGGGCTGGTTCAACGCCTGGTGGAACCTGCTGCGTTACGGCACGCCGGTGGCGATCACGCTGGTGTTCCTCAACCTGATCGGCGTGCTCTGAGCGCGTGGACCAGGCCGCGCGGTGGCACATCCGAATGCGCGCAGCGCTTATCCACCGTGCGGCAGCCTGTCGCAGGCGGTTGTCAGCTTTTCGTTACGCCTGGCAAGCCGGATGGCCGCGCCGGAGCGCGGTTGGCGCGGTGTAAGGAAAAGCTGACGGCGCCGCCGGTATGCGGCTCGCCCAGGCGGCCGCAGCCCGCTTGTTTCGCCGCCTGCGCTGGTTTGTCATGACCTCAGCCATGCGTGCAGGAGTCTGCGGACTTCAGCGAATCGATAACAAGAAACAGGAGGCGCAATGAACGCCGTTAGCAAGATCGAGCAACACAATCCCATCGGTACCGATGGCTTCGAGTTCGTCGAATTCACCGCGCCGAATGCCGAAGGCATCGAGCAGCTGCGCACGCTGTTCACCCAGATGGGCTTCACCGAAACCGCCAAGCACCGCTCCAAGGAGGTCTGGCTGTTCCAGCAGCACGACATCAACATCGTGCTCAACGGCAGCCCCACCGGGCATGTGCGCGAGTTCGGCGAGAAGCACGGCCCGAGCGCCTGCGCCATGGCCTTCCGGGTGAAGAACGCCGCGCAGGCCGCCGCCTACGTCGAGTCCCAGGGCGCCAAGCTGGTCGGCAGCCACGCCAATTTCGGCGAGCTGAACATCCCCTGCGTCGAGGGCATCGGCGGCTCGCTGCTGTATCTCGTCGACCGCTACGGTGACAAGAGCATCTACGACGTCGACTTCGAGTACATCGAAGGGCGCACGCCGAACGACAATGCCGTCGGCCTGATGTGTATCGATCACCTGACCCACAATGTGCGTCGCGGGCAGATGGACGTGTGGTCCGGCTTCTACGAGCGCATCGCCAACTTTCGCGAGATTCGCTACTTCGACATCGAGGGCAAGCTCACCGGGCTGTTCTCCCGCGCCATGACCGCGCCCTGCGGCAAGATCCGCATCCCGATCAACGAGTCGGCCGACGACAAATCGCAGATCGAGGAATTCATCCGCGAGTACCACGGCGAGGGCATCCAGCACATCGCGCTCTCCACCGACGACATCTACGCCACCGTACGCCAGCTACGTGCCAATGGCGTGGACTTCATGACCACCCCGGACACCTACTACGAGAAGGTCGACACCCGCGTCGCCGGCCACGGCGAGCCGACCGACGTGCTGCGTGAGCTGAATATCCTGATCGATGGTGCACCGGGCGATGACGGCATCCTGCTGCAGATCTTCACCAACACGGTGATCGGCCCGATCTTCTTCGAGATCATCCAGCGCAAGGGCAACCAGGGCTTCGGCGAAGGCAACTTCAAGGCGCTGTTCGAATCCATCGAGGAAGACCAGCTGCGCCGCGGCGTGATCGGCGAGTGAGGCGCAGGGTGGATGGCGGATGCCCATCCACTCCACCGTCTCTTCGATCGAACCGCACCTCGGAACCGGAGCCCTCATGCTGACCCTCTATTCCTACTGGCGCTCCAGCGCCGCCTACCGCGTGCGCATCGCGCTCAACCTCAAGGGCCTGGCGTATCGCCAGGTGCCGGTGCATCTGGTGCAGGACGGCGGACAGCAGCGCGCCGCCGACTACCGCGCGCTCAATCCGCAGCAGCTGGTGCCGCTGCTGGTGGACGAGGTCAACGGCGGCGCGCGCATCGCGCAGTCGCTGGCGATTCTGGAATACCTCGAGGAGGTGTTTCCGGTGCCGGCGATCCTGCCCGGCGATCCGCTGGAACGGGCGCAGGTGCGTGCGCTGGCACTGCACATCGCCTGCGAGATCCATCCGCTGAACAACCTGCGCGTGCTGCAGTACCTCAGCGGCGAACTGGGCGTGGACGATGCGGCGAAGGACGCCTGGTATCGCCACTGGGTCGCTACCGGCCTCGCGGCGGTGGAGCAGGGGCTGGACGCCTTCGGCGAGCGCTTCTCGCTCGGCAACCGCCCCGGTTACCTGGAGGCGTGCCTGGTGCCGCAGGTGTACAACGCGCGCCGTTTTGCCTGCGATCTCGCGCCATTCCCGCGCATCCGCCAGCTCACCGAGCGCTGCGAGGCGCTGGAAGCCTTCCGCAACGCCGCTCCGGAGGTGCAGCCCGACACTCAATGATCCGTGGTGCCTTGCATGCCGTCGCGCCACGGTGCGGCGGTCCGAATTCCGTCACAGATAAAAACAAACAGGTGACGCATGACTCGTGAAAAACCGAAGAACCTCTGGCTTTCGCGCTGGGGTTTCATCCTCGCTGCAACCGGCTCCGCCGTGGGCCTGGGCAATATCTGGAAATTCCCCTACATCACCGGCGAATACGGCGGCGGTGCCTTCGTGCTGATGTACCTGGCGTGCATCCTCGCCATCGGCATTCCGGTGATGATGACCGAGATCGCCCTCGGCCGGCGCGGGCGCGGCAGCCCGATCGACGCCATCGGCCGCGTGGTGCGCGAGAACGACGGCAACCCGGCGTGGAAGCTGGTCGGCGGCATGGCGATGCTCGCTGGCTTCCTGATCCTGTGCTTCTACGTGGTGGTGGCCGGCTGGGCGTTTTCCTACACCTGGAAGATGCTCGACGGCTCGCTCGCCGCGCCCAGCGTGGAAGCGCTCGGCCAGGTGTTCGAGGCGCACAACGCCGATCCGTGGGCGCTCGGCGGCTGGAGCCTGCTGGTCGCGCTGCTGACGCTGTGGATCGTCGGCAAGGGCGTGCAGGCCGGTGTCGAACGGGCGTTCCGCTGGATGATGCCGGGGCTGGCGGTGATGCTCATCGTGCTGGTGGGCTATTCGTTCACCAACGGCAGCTTCGCCGAGGGCTTTGCCTTCCTGTTCAGCTTCGATGCCTCGAAGATCACCGGCGAGGCGCTGCTGGCGGCGCTGGGCCATGCGTTCTTCACCCTCAGCCTGGCCTCCGGGGCGATTCTCACCTACGGCTCCTACATCCCCGACGGCCAGTCCATCGCCCGCACCACCGTCATCGTCGCCATCGCCGACACCAGTGTGGCGCTGCTGGCGGGGCTGGCGATCTTCCCGGTGATCTTCGCCAACGGCATGGACCCGAGCGCCGGCCCCGGGCTGATCTTCATGAGCCTGCCGCTGGCATTCCAGCAGATGCCGTTCGGCACCGCGTTCGGCGTGCTGTTCTTCGCCATGGTCTCGGTGGCGGCGCTGACTTCGGCGATCTCGATGATCGAGGCGGTGGTCGCCTACCTCAACGAGAAGCACGGCATCAGCCGCGCCCGCGCCGCCGCCAGCTCCGGTGCGGTGCTGATCGTGATCAGCCTGCTGGCGATGCTGTCGTTCAACCTCGGCGCGGAATGGAAGCTGTTCGGCATGACGCTGTTCGACGGGCTGGACTACATCACCTCGCGCTGGATGATGCCGCTGGGCGGAATCTGCATGGTGGTGCTGGCCGGCTACTGCCTGCGCTCGGAGATCATGCGCGACGAGCTGGGCCTGTCGCCGGCCGGACATGCGCTGTGGCTGTTCATGGTGCGTTACGTCAGCCCGGTGATGATCCTCATGGTGTTCCTGCATGCCCTCGGCTGGCTGGGCTTCGACCCGCTGGCGCGCTGGTACTGGATCGTCGGCGCCATCGCGCTGCTGAGCATGCTCGGCGAGGGCCTGCGCCCACGGGTGATGCCGGCGCTGGCCGGACGCTGAGCCGAGCGGTCCGCACGCCGGCGCGGTGCTGGCGTGCGGACCGGGCGGTCACGAGCTACACCGCTGCGTTCAAGTTTCCCGACGGACGGCCGAGAAGCTGACTGAGATCAAGGATTTTCACATTCCGCAGGATGCGCCCAGTCAGTCAATCGGACGCCCCTCAAAATGCCCAGTCGCCTCAAGTTCAGCCACAAGATCCTGCTGGCCGCATCGCTGGTGGTGATCGCGACCTTCGCGCTGTTCACCCTTTACAACGACTACCTGCAGCGCAACGCCATCCGCGCCAATCTCGAGAGTTACCTCGACGAGATGGGCAAGGTCACGGCAAACAACATCCAGAACTGGCTTTCCGGCCGCATTCTGCTGGTGGAAGGCGCGGCCGAATCGGTCGCCGCCGACAACAGCAGCGAGCGCGTGGCCAGCCTGTTCGAGCAGCGTGCGCTGACCTCGACGTTCGCCTTCACCTACCTCGGTGGCCAGGACGGCAGCTTCCTGCTGCGTCCCTACGATGAGATGCCGGCCGACTTCGATCCGCGCACCCGGCCCTGGTACAAGGACGCCGTGGCCGCCGGCGGCTCGACGCTGACCGAACCCTATGTCGATGCCGCCAGCGGGCAGCTGATCCTGTCCATCGCCACTCCGGCGAAGAGCGGCGCGCAGACCCTTGGCGTGGTCGGTGGCGACCTGGAGCTCAAGGCGCTGGTGGAGATCATCAACGCGCTGGATTTCAACGGCATGGGCTATGCGTTCCTGGTCAGCGGCGACGGCAAGGTGCTGGTCCACCCCAACCAGCAGATGGTGATGAAGACGCTGCGCGACGTTTACCCGCAGAACACGCCGTCGCTCGACAGCCGCTACGTCGAGGCCGAACTCAATGGCTCGCCGCGCGTGCTCGGTTTCAGTCCGGTGAAGGGGCTGCCGTCGGTGCAGTGGTACGTCGGCATCTCGCTGGATCGCGACAAGGCCTACGCCAGCCTCAGCAGTTTCCGCACCACCGCGCTGATCGCGACCGTCGCGGCGGTGGCCTTCATCCTGCTGCTGCTGGGCCTGCTGATCCGCGTGCTGATGCGTCCGCTGACCGACATGGGGCGGGCGATGGGCAATATCGCCGAAGGCGAGGGCGACCTGACCCGCCGCCTCGACGTGCAATCCAATGACGAGTTCGGCGAGCTGGCCGGCGCCTTCAACCGCTTCGTCGAGCGCATCCACGGCTCGATCCGCGAGGTGTCGTCGGCGACGCAGGCGGTGCATGAAGTGGCGCAGCGGGTGCTCGACGCTTCCAACGCCTCGATGTCCAACTCCGACGAGCAGTCCAGCCGCACCAACAGCGTGGCGGCGGCGATCAACGAGCTGGGGGCCGCCGCACAGGAGATCGCCCGCAACGCCGCCGACGCCTCGCAGCACGCCAGCAACGCGCGCCTGCAGGCCGATGACGGGCGTCAGGTGGTCGAGCAGAACATCGCCGCGATGCGCCAGCTGTCCGACAAGATCAGCGCCTCCTGCGCGCAGATCGAGACGCTCAACGCCAAGACTGTCGACATCGGCCACATCCTTGAAGTGATCAAGGGCATCTCCGAGCAGACCAACCTGCTGGCGCTGAACGCCGCCATCGAGGCCGCGCGTGCCGGCGATGCCGGGCGCGGATTCGCCGTGGTCGCCGACGAGGTGCGCAACCTGGCGCACCGTACGCAGAGTTCGGCGCAGGAAATCCAGCAGATGATCGAAGAGCTGCAGGTCGGCGCCGGCGCCTCGGTGCAGACCATGACCGAAAGCCAACGCCAGAGCGAAGCCAGCGTGTCGATTGCCGACCGCGCCGGCGAGCGCCTCGGCGAGGTGACGCAGCGCATCGGCGAGATCGACGGCATGAACCAGTCGGTGGCCACCGCCACCGAGGAGCAGACCGCGGTGATCGAGTCGCTGAACATGGACATCACCGAGATCAACACGCTGAATCAGCAGGGCGTGGAGAACCTGCAGTCGACCCTGCAGGCCTGTGGCGATCTGGAGCGGCAGGCCACCCGCCTCAAGCAGCTGGTCGGCAGCTTCCGCATCTGAACCAGGTGGATTGAAAAAAGGGCGCTGCGGCGCCCTTTTTCATGCGCGCGAGCGCGCAACGGAGCATCGCGCGGCGATTGGCAGTCACAACTGCTCAACCCGCGCGTTCTTCAGGAGGCTCCATGCAAGTGCTCATCGTGCTCACATCCCACGACCGGCTGGGCGACACCGGCAAGCCCACCGGCTTCTGGCTCGAGGAATTCGCCGCGCCGTACTTCGTGCTGCGCGACGCCGGCGCCGCCATCACGCTGGCCTCGCCCAAAGGCGGGCAGCCGCCGCTGGATCCCAAGAGCGACGAAGCGGAGGCGCAGACCGAAGCCACCCGGCGCTTCAAGGCGGATGCCGAGGCGCAGCGCGCGCTGGCCAGCACCGTGCCGCTGGCGCAGGTCTCGGCGGCGGATTTCGATGCGCTGTTCTTTCCCGGCGGCCATGGCCCGCTCTGGGACCTGGTGCGTGACCGCCACGCTATCGAACTGATCGAGACCTTCGCACGCAGCGGCAAACCGGTCGCGGCGGTCTGCCATGCGCCGGCGGTGCTGACCGAGGTGCGCGGCGCGGATGGCGAGTTCCTGATCAAGGGACGCGGCGTCACCGGCTTCACCAACGGTGAGGAAGCGGCGGTGGAGCTGACCGACGTGGTGCCCTTCCTGCTGGAAGACCGGCTCAAGGCGCGCGGCGGCAACTACAGCAAGGGGCCGGATTGGGCGCCCTACGTGGTGGTCGACGGCCAGCTGGTGACCGGGCAGAACCCGGCCTCCTCGGAGGCCGCGGCGGCGGCGCTGCTGGAGCTGCTGCGCGCCGGCTGATTCAGCGCGGCAGCTCGGGCCAGGCCAGGCTTTCGGCGCTGGCGCAGGCGCCGAACAGCGGCTTGCTGAACAGGTAGCCCTGCATCAGCTCTATGCCCTGGTCGGCCAGGCACAGGCATTCATCGAGGGTTTCGATGCCCTCGGCGATCAGGCGGATGTCCAGCTCGCGGCAGATCTCCGTCACCCCGCGCACGATGGCCTGCCGCGAGCGGCTGCTGTCGATTCCGCGGATCAGGTCCATGTCCAGCTTGATCAGGTCGGGCTGGAAGTCGGCCAGCAGGTTGAGCCCGGCGAAGCCTGCGCCGAAATCGTCGATGGCGGTCATGAAGCCGATGCGCTGGTATTCGCGCAGTACCTCGGCCAGCCACTTGCCGTCGTCGATCTCCTCGCCTTCCACCGTCTCGAAGATGATCCGCTCGATGGGGAAGCCATACTGCTGCGCCGCCTCCAGCGTGGAGCGGATGCACAGCTCCGGGCGATAGATGGCGTTGGGCATGAAGTTGATCGACAGCCGTGTCTGCATGTCTAGCGCCGCCGCGGTGCGGATCGCCTCGACCCGGCAGGCCTGATCGAAGCGGTAGCGGTTGTCCTCGGTGACTTTGGCCAGCACGCTCGGTGCCGGCTCGCCGGCCGGGCCGCGCACCAGCGCCTCGTGGGCAAACAGCTGGCGTTCGCGCAGGTTGACGATCGGCTGATAGGCATAGGCGAAGCTGAAATCCAGCGCCTGGCCGTTGCGGCAGCCTTCGCAGGACGCTCGGGCGAGCGGGGACTCGCAGTCGGTGGAGCGGCGATACATCGAAAGTCCTCGTCGATTGGCAGCCAGTGCCCGGATGCGCCGCCCGCGGCGAACAGCCGCGCGCACGGGCGCGATGAGCTGCTATCGGTCGGCGCGGGACTTTCTTGACTGCTGCACGTCGACTCGCCGGGTTGCGCTCACTCCGCGGCGGCGGCCGCCCACTCCAGCGCCTGCACGCTGCTGTGGTGCGTGTTGCTGCCGTGGTTGGCGTCCGGGTTGATGCGCAGCTCGACGTGCATGCCGGGCATCGCGCCCAGGCGTTCGGCGAAGTCGCGGGCGTTGTCGACCATGCGCCGCTCGGCCATGTGGCGCCGGCGCGGATCGTCCTGCGGATCGTCGGCGGCCGGCTGTTCGGCGCTGCCGACGGTGATCAGTAGCCGACTGCCCGCCGGATGTTGCTGCAGCTGGCGCTCGAAGCGGGCCAGGCTGCGTTCGACATAGCCCTGATACCACCAGATCGACGGGCTGGCGGCGACGTAGCGGCTGAACGCCTGCGGCCGGTTGAGCAGCGTGTAGAGGGTGAACAGCCCACCGTAGGAGTGGCCGAACAGCGTCTGCTGCGCGGGATCGACCGGATGGCGCGCGGCGATCAGCGGCTTGAGTTCGCTTTCCAGAAAGTCCAGGAATCGCCCGGCACCGCCGGACGGCGGAGCCTCGCGCCCGGGCAGGCGCTGGCGGTCCTCGGCGTGCGGCGTGTAGTCCTCGGCGCGTGCCTTGAAGTCGTACAGCGCGGCGCCCGGATAACCCACGCCGACCACCAGCACGCTGTTGCGCAGCGTCGGCTCGGGGCGCGCTTCCAGCGCCTGGGCCTGCAGCGCCAGCGCCGGAAACAGCGCATTGCCGTCGAGCACGTAGAGCACCGGATAGCCACCGGGCGGCGCCGGCTGCGTCGGTCGGGACAGGAATATCTGGTAGTCGCGTCCGGTGTGGCGCGAATGCAGCACGCGCCGCTCGGTCTGCGGCAGCGTCACGGCCTGCCAGGCGGACGCCGCTGGCGTGGCCGCCTGGGTCGGCACGCTCAGCAGCGCGAGCGTGGCCAGGGTGAGGCGCTTCATGCGTGGGTCAGCGGCAGCGCGCCGTCCTGCCAGTGCACCTTGAGCGCTTCTTCGCCGGAGAAGCGTTCGAGGTGGTCGGCGATGACCAGGCTCAGACGCTTCTGCGCCTCGCCGGCCTCGGCCTGGCAGTCGATCAGCAGGCGGTCGGTTTCGGCGAGCATGCGGCAGCTGCCGAAGGGGAACTGCACGCGGGCGCGGGTTTCGTCGAGTTCGACCTCGCCCTTGTGGGCGAAGTGCTTGAACAGCCGGGTCATGTTGCGCGCGGCGCGCGGGGTGAGTACGACGGCATGGAACTGGGGCACGGGCAATCTCCTTGCAGGGTGGTCCGGCCCGCAGGCCGGCAGTGGGGTGGCTCAGAATTCGTAGCGCGCGCCGACGACGAAATTGCGCGACGGGCCGTAGAAGTTGAAGGTGCCGACGCTGCCGACCCGCGAGTAGTACTTGCGGTCGAGCAGGTTGTTGGCGTCGAAGGTGGCGGTCAGCTTGTCGGTGAGCGGGTAGGACAGCTTGGCGTCGACCACCGCGTAACCCGGTGCGCTCAGTCGCGGGCTGCCGGCGCGTTCGATGCTGAAGTCGCTCATGGCGCTGATGCCGGCACCGAGGCCGAGGCCGCGCAACGGGCCGCCGGGCAGCGTGTACTTGCTCCACAGCGAGGCCTGGTGGCGTGGCATGAGGGCGAACAGCGCGTTCTCGTCGCCGGCCAGGTTCTCGCTCTTCATGTAGGTGTAGCCGGCCAGCAGCTCCCAGTCGGGCGTCAGGTAGCCGCTGACTTCCAGTTCGCCGCCGCGGATGCGGGTTTTGCCGCTGGCTTCGTAGACGCCGTTGAGCGGCACGCCGAAGTCGTCGATAGCGCCGGTGGCGCGGTTCTCGTCGGTGAGCTGGAAGGCGCTCAGGCGTGCATTCAGATCGCCGCCGTAGTAGCTGCCCTTGATGCCGACTTCGTACTGCTCGCCTTCGCGCGGCTCGATGATGCGCCCGCCGGCGTCGGCCTCGGTCTGCGGCTTGAACACCTGCGAGTAACTGGCATACAGCGAGTGCTGCGCATCGAGGTCGAACACCAGCCCGCCGTAGGGCGTGACATGGCCGCTTTCGCGCACATCATGCGCGGCCGTGCTGTTTTCGCCGGTGTAGCTGCTGACGCGGGCGCCGCCGATCAGCGCCAGGCGCTCGAACGGACGGAATGTCAGCTTGGCGTACAGCCCGGCCTCGCGCTCGTCGGTTTCGGTGGGCGTGCCGAAGGTGACGTTCGGCCGCGGCTTGTCGCTCGGGTGGTAGCTGTCGACGTCGATCACGCCGAGGTTGCCGCGCGCATCGGCGTAGTCGGTCTCGTAGCGCTTGAAGTCGGTGCCGACGACGAATTCGCTGACCTGGCCGAGCAGGGCGAACGGCTGGCTGTAGTTGGCGTCCACCGCGAGGGTGTCCTGCTCCAGGTCGCGCGCGGTGTAGGCCAGGTTGGTCACGCCGGTGCTGGCGTTGCGTCCGGTGAAGGCATACAGGTAGTCGGTGGCGCGCTTGGAGCCGCGCACGGCAATGCGCCCGTAGCCGCCGTTGTCGAAGCGGTGGGTCAGCTCGGCGATGGCATCGGTGCTGCGGCCGTCGAAGTCGCCCCAGTCGGCGCCCAGGTAGGTCGAGCGGCTGAAGTGCTGCAGACTGCCGTCGGTGGCGGCGGGGTAGCCGTTGTGCGGGACGATGTCCTTGGTCTGGTGGATCAACCCGAAGGACATCACCGTGGCGTCGCTGAGGTCGACGTCGAGCGCGCCGTAGAAGCTCTCGCTGGTGTTGGCGTTGTAGTCGACCTCGCCGTTGGTATCGGCGCGCGAGGCGACCATGCGCCCGCGCACGCGGCCGTCTGCATCGAGCGGGCCGGAAAAGTCGGCTTCCTGGTAGTTCTGGTCCCAGCTGCCGTAGCGGCCGGTGAGGCTGCCCTGGAATTCGCGGGTCGGGCGCTTGCGCACCATGTTGACGATGCCGCCCATCTCGCTGGTGCTGCTGAACAGGCCCGACGGTCCGCGCATGATCTCGACCCGGTCGAACGGCGACAGCGACGGCAGCGTGCCGTTGATGCTGGCCATCGGCGCGGGCAGGCCGTCGATGTTGAATTCGTCGTACTCGTAGCCGCGCGCATAGATCGACGAGCGCCCGCTGTCGTTGGTCAGGGTGCGCAGGCCGGCGGTGTATTTGGCGAGATCGTCGAGGTTCACGAACTGGCGATCGCGGATGTAATCGCTGGTGTAGACGGTGATCGACTGCGGAATGTCGCGCAGCTCGGCGGGCGTCTTGGTGCCCACGGTGGCGGCCGGCACGGCGTAGCCGCCGCCCTGCTCGGAGGGCGCCATGTCGTACAGGCGATTGCCCTCGACGGTGATGCTTTCCAGTTCCACCGCCTGCTCCGGCGGCGTGACGCCCTGCGCCAGCGCACTTAGCGGAAACGGCGCGAGCAGGCCGAGCAGCAGCCAGTGACGGGAAAAACGGGAAGGGCGGGTGGTGCGGTCCATGTTGCGGCTCCTGTCGCAAGCGGCGGGGCAGGTTGGCGACTGTCCCACGATTGCACAAATGATAACGATTTGCATCCGAGAATGGCGGCGCGTAGTCTGCCACCACGGCCTCGGCCGAACCTTTGTGCGAGCGAACATTTGCTTTGCGATCCGTCTTCCGGGGATTTGCGCCATGCAGCAACCTGATCACCTCATCCGTCGCGGCGAGCTGCCGGCAGCCAGCCAGCCGGGGCTGCGCCTGGCGCGCCCGGAGGACGACCGGCTGTTCTTCGGCAGGGTCGGCTGGGTGCAGCTGCGCGAGGGGCTGTCGCTGCACTGGTCGGATTACCAGGAGCTGCAGGATTTCGTCGCGGAGAATCCGGTGCAGCCGCGCCTGTCGTTCGTGCTGTTCCTCGACGGCCAGAGCGAGGTGAGCTACGGCGACCTGGCGCTCAGCTTCGGCCAGGCGGATCGCCGCCAGCGTCCGCAGGGCGTGGCGCTGGCGATGACCGAACCGGTGCTGTTCCGTCGTCAGGCCCGCCGTGGTCGGCATATCCGCAAGCTGGTGGTGAGTCTGGCGCCGGAATGGTTCGACAACGCCGGCGCCGAGGCCGGCAGCGCGGTGCGGCGCTTCCTGCAGAGCCATCTGGCGCCGCGTGTGTGGCAGCCATCGGCACGGCTGCTGACGCTGGCCGAACAGATGCTCAGCCCGACGGGCTACGACCCGCTGCTCGAACGGCTGTATCTGGAAAGCCGCGCGCTGGATATCGCCTGCGAGGCGCTGGGCAGCCTTGCCGAGGCCGCGCCTGAGGCGGGGCTGCGCCCGCAGGAAGGCTTACGCGTGCAGCGACTGCAGGAGTTGCTCGACAGCGGAGCGGCAGACGCCTGGACGCTCGAGCGCATCGCCCGCGAGATGGGCGTCAACGCCGGCACCCTGCAGCGCCAGTTCCGCACCGCGCGCGGCATGACGATCTTCGAGTATCACCGCGCTCGCCGCCTGCTGCAGGCGCGACAGGCGCTGGAACGCGAAGGAATCAGCGTGAACGAGGCCGCCTGGCGCGCCGGCTACAACAGCCCGGCGAACTTCGCCACGGCGTTCAAGCGCCAGTTCGGCATCAGCCCGCGGCAGGTGCGCGGGCGGCTGTGACGGCTTCGTTCGCCCAACCGGCCGGCTAACCGCTCACGCTGGCGATGGCGCGGGCCAGTGCGTCCAGTCGCTCGGCATCCAGCCCGGCGACGCTGGCGCGACCGCTTTCGACCAGATACACCGAGTGCTCGGCGCGAAGCCGGCGCACCTGCGCGGCGGTAAGCCCGGTGTAGGAAAACATCCCGCGCTGCTCGGCGATATGCGCGAAGCGCTCGGCCAGCCCGTACGGTGTCAGCGCTTCCACCAGGCCCTTGCGCAGGTTGGCGATGCGCTGGCGCATGCTTTCCACCTCGTCCTGCCAGATCTGCCGCAGCGCGTCGTCGGCGAGAATGGTCGTCACCACCGCGGCGCCGTGCGCCGGCGGCGTGGACCACAGCCCGCGGGCGAGGGCGGCCAGCTGGCTGCGCACATCCAGCAGTTGCTCGTGACCGGCGGCGATGACGATCAGCGCGCCGGTGCGCTCGCGGTAGAGACCGAAGTTCTTCGAGCAGGAGCTGGTGATCAGCACTTCCGGCAGCGTTTCGGCGAACAGCCGCACCGCCCAGGCGTCTTCCTCCAGCCCCTCGCCGAAGCCCTGGTAGGCGAAGTCGAACAGCGGCAGCAGCTCGCGGCTGCGGACGATCTCCAACACGCGCAGCCAGTCGTCCTGGTTCAGGTCGAAACCGCTCGGGTTGTGGCAGCAGGCGTGCAGCAGCACGACGTCGCCCGTCGGGATGCGCTCCAGCGCGGCGAACAGGCCCTCGCGATCCAGGCGGTTGTTCGCGCCGACGTACGGGTAGTGCCGCAGCGGCACGCCGGCGGCGGCGAACAGCGTCTGGTGGATCGGCCAGGTCGGGTCGCTCAGCCACAGGCTGCGCCCCGGCAGGCAGCGCGCGATGAACTCGCCGGCCAGGCGCAGCGCGCCAGTGCCGCCGGGCGCCTGGGTGCAGCCGGCGCGGTCCTCGGCGAGTGCCACGGCGCGCGGGCTGAGCACCAGCCGCATCAGCAAGGCGCCGAACTGCGCATCGCCGTGGCCGCCGATGTAGCTCTTGGTCTTCTCGCTGTCGACCAGCCGCTGCTCGGCCAGCTTCACCGCGCGGGGAATGGGCGTCTGCCCGTGGGCGTCCTTGTAGACGCCGACGCCGAGGTCCAGCTTGGCCGGGTTGGCGTCAGCGCGAAACGCATCCAGCAGGCCGAGGATCGGGTCGCCGGGGACGCGGGGTATCTGGCCGAAATGCATCACTTGCGACCCTCGGCAGTGGCGGCGAGCTGGTCGGTGCGCGCGGCCATGATGAAGTCGTTGCGGTGTAGGCCACGCATCTCGTGGCTCCACCAGGTCACGGTGACCTTGCCCCACTCGGTGAGCAGCGCCGGATGGTGGCCGACTTCCTCGGCGATGGCGCCGACCGCGTTGGTGAACGCCAGCGCGTGGCGGAAGTTGCGGAACAGGAACACGCGCTCCAGCTCCATGTGGTCGCCGCGCACCTCGATGTTCCAGTCGGGGATTTCGCGGATCAGCTCGGCCAGTTCTTCATCGGATACCTTCGGCGCATCGGCGCGGCAGGCTTCGCATTGGGCTTGGGCGAGAGCGGTCATGGTGTCGGTCCCTTCTGTCTGTTGGGTGAAAGTCGTTGGCAAAGCCTAGGTGAATTGAAGGCGTAGGGTGGACAACGCCGCAGGCTTGTCCACGCGTTGGGTTCGTCCGCCACGCCGTCGAAAGATCTCGTCGCGGTTGGGAGATGAGCCTTGCGGCGTCATTCAACCAGCGGAGTCGTGACCGAACCGGCGCGTGGAAAACGCTCCGCAGTTTTCCACCCTACGCTGCCTTGGGCGGAAACTTCGGCTGGTGCAGGCCCAGGCGCATGGCCTGGTGAACCAGCGCCATGATGTCCTGGTGGGCCAGCTCGAACAGCCGGTGCAGGTCCGGCAGCACGAAGTACAGCGGCTGCAGGATGTCGATGCGATAAGGCGTGCGCATCGCCTCCAGCGGGTCGAACGGCTGGTGCTCGGGCGCGGCGGACAGGCTGTAGAGCGTTTCCTTCGGCGAGGAAAGAATGCCGCCGCCATAGATGCGCCGGCCTTCAGGCGTGTCCACCAGGCCGAACTCGATGGTCATCCAGTACAGCCGCGCGAGGTAGACGCGCTCCTCCTTGCTCGCCGCCAGGCCCAGCTGGCCATAGGTGTGGGTGAACTCGGCGAACCACGGGTTGGTCAGCAGCGGACAGTGGCCGAAGATCTCGTGGAAGATGTCCGGCTCCTGCAGGTAGTCCAGTTCCTCCGGCGTGCGAATGAAGGTGGCGACCGGGAAGCGCTTGCTCGCCAGCAGCTCGAAGAAGGTCTGGAACGGGATCAGCGCCGGCACGCGAGCGACCTGCCAGCCGGTGGTGGCCTGCAGCACGCGGTTGATTTCGCTGAGCTGCGGAATGCGCTCGCGGGGCAGGTCGAGTTGCTCGATGCCGGCCAGGTATTCCGGGCAGGCGCGCCCGTCGAGCAGCTTCAGCTGGCGTTCGATCAGGGTCTGCCAGACGGCGTGCTCGGCGTCCGGGTAGTGGATGTGGCCGTGCGCGTCCGGTTCGCGGGCGACATAGGGCGTGGTGTTCATCGGACCTCCTGAGCGGGTGGCCGCCTGAGTCTTGTTGTTATGGATGCCTCATCTGAACGTGCCGGCGCGGGCGTTGGGTAGTAGGCGTGCGAAGGCCGAGCGCACTTCGCTTGCGGCTGGATGTAAAGAAAGTCTTACGAATCCGCCCGGCGGCGTGGTGATCGCCTTGTATGCGGCTGCGTTCGTCAAATAATCTTGACGATAATCAAGCCTGGCTTGCGAATAACTCGCCGCATAACAACAAAAGGGCCGCGTATGCGTATCCGAATCCTTTGCCAGAACCGCGTCGGCATCCTGCGCGACATGCTCAACCTGCTCGTCGATTACGGCATCAACGTGGCGCGCGGTGAGGTCGGGGGCGAGCAGGGCAATGCCATCTACCTGCACTGCCCGAACCTGATGAACCTGCAGCTGCAGGCCCTGCGGCCGAAGATCGAGGCGCTGCCCGGCGTGTTCGAGCTGCGCAAGGTCAGCCTGATGCCCAGCGAGCGGCATTCGCTGGAACTCAACGCGCTGCTCGGCGCACTGGACTTTCCGGTGCTCTCGGTCGACATGAGCGGCGCCATCGTCGCGGCGAATCGCTGCGCGGCGCAGCTGCTCGGCGTGCGGGTGGACGAGGTGCCGGGGCTGAGCCTGTCGCGCTATGCCGAGGATTTCGATCTGCCCGAGCTGGTGCGGGCGAACAAGGCGCGCATCAATGGCCTGCGGGTGCAGATCAAGGGACAGGTGTTCCTCGCCGACATCGCACCGCTGCAGTCGCAGCACGACGACAGCGAGGCGCTGGCCGGCGCGGTGCTGACGCTGCACCGCGCCGATCAGGTCGGCGAGCGCATCTACAACGTGCGCAAGCAGGAGCTGCGCGGCTTCGACAGTATTTTCCAAAGCTCGAAGATGATGGCGGCAGTGGTGCGCGAGGCCCGGCGCATGGCGCCGCTGGACGCGCCGCTGCTGATCGAGGGCGAAACCGGCACCGGCAAGGAGCTGCTGGCGCGTGCCTGTCACCTGTCCAGCCCGCGCGGGCAGGCGCCGTTCATGGCACTCAATTGCGCCGGGCTGCCCGAGTCGATGGCCGAGACCGAGCTGTTCGGCTACGGCCCCGGCGCCTTCGAGGGCGCGCGCCCGGAAGGCAAGCTGGGGCTGCTGGAACTCACCGCCGGCGGCACGCTGTTCCTCGACGGTGTCGGCGAGATGAGCGCGCGGTTGCAGGCCAAGTTGCTGCGCTTTCTGCAGGACGGCGGCTTTCGCCGGGTGGGCAGCGACGAGGAGGTCTATCTGGATGTACGGGTGATCTGCGCGACGCAGGTCGATCTGTCCGAGCTGTGCGCCAAGGGCGAGTTTCGCCAGGACCTGTACCACCGGCTCAACGTACTGTCGCTGCACATTCCGCCGCTGCGCGAATGTCTCGACGGGCTGGAACCGCTGGCGCTGCACTTCATCGACCAGGCCAGCCGGCAGATCGGCTGCCGGTTGCCGACGCTGTCGACGGCCGCGCTGGCGCGCCTGGCCGGCTATCACTGGCCGGGCAACGTGCGCCAGCTGGAGAACACGCTGTTTCAGGCGGTCTCGCTCTGCGATGACGAGCGCATCGAGCCGGAGCACATCCGCCTGCCGGCCTACGGTGCAGCGCAGCCGCTGGGCGACTTCGCCCTGGACGGCGATCTGGCAAGCATCGTCGGGCGCTTCGAGAAGGCCGTGCTGGAAAGCCTCTATCAGCAGCATCCCAGCAGCCGGCTGCTGGGCAAGCGGCTGGGCGTATCGCACACCACCATTGCCAACAAGCTGCGCGAGTACGGCATTGGTCGGGAGGACTGAGGCCCGCGTGGGGCAAACGCCGCGCTGGGGATTGCAGCAGCGTTAGCAATTCAGGTGCGCAGATGCGTCTGGGCGCTTGTCTCATCGCGTGCCTGTAAAGTGACTGGCTGGTCAATTTCGTTTCGCTGCCTTTCTGTGTGCAACGGCGTGACCGGGTTCGCGAAACCGGCGCCGACCAAGTCGCTTGCGCTTGTCTGCCGCAGCCGCTTGCCGAAGACTCGCCGCGGCCTGCGCCGCGACTGGTTGTCGTGGCGCACGCAGGACCAAACGCCAATAAAGACCGGTCGGCAGCCTTGGTTGCCACGAACCGGCCATTCGCCCGAATGGTTCGCGCCGCCTGGCCGCGCCATTGCACTTATCCGATCAACGACGCGACCGGCGCTCACGAGGCACCGTCGTCGCGCAGCCGTTTCTGGGAGCTTTCGATGTTCAAGTCTTGTGTCACCGCGCTGGTCGCGACGCTGTCTCTGCTGGGGCTGTCGGCCGCCAGCGCCGCGGAGCCGATCGTCATCAAGCTCGCCCACGTGGTGGCGGACGATACGCCCAAGGGCAAGGGGGCGCTGCTGTTCAAGCAGCTGGTCGAGCAACGTCTGGCCGGCCAGGTGAAGGTCGAGGTCTACGCCAATTCCAGCCTCGTGGGCGATGCCGACGAGATGCAGGCACTGCTGGACAACCGGGTGCAGCTGCTGGCGCCCTCGCTGTCGAAGTTCGAGAAGTACACGCGCAAGCTGCAGGTTTTCGATCTGCCGTTCCTGTTCGATGACGAGGCAGCGGTCAAGCGTTTCCAAAGCCGCGAAAAGAGCCGCGAGCTGCTGCGCTCGATGGCCGGCAGCGGTATCTATGGCCTGGCCTACTGGAACAACGGTCTCAAGCAGCTTTCCGCCACCCAGGCGTTGCGCCTGCCGAGCGACGCCAGCGGCCTGGCGTTCCGCGTGCAGCCGTCGGCGGTACTGGAGGCACAGTTCGCCGCCGTTGGCGCCAAGTCGGTGCGCCTGCCGTTCGCCGACGTGTTCAAGTCGCTGCAGAGCGGCGTGGTGCAGGGGGCGGAAAATCCCTGGTCGAACATCGCCAGTCAGAACATGCACAGCGTGCAGCCGTACATCACCGAAACCAATCACGGTGTGCTCGCCTACATGCTGGTCACCAATGCCGAGTTCTGGCGCAGCATTCCGTTCGCGACGCGCTCGGAGCTGGAGAACATCATCGTCGAGGTGACCGCGGTGGTGAACGAGGAAGCAGAAGCGCTGAACCGCCGCGATCGCGATCGCGTTCTCGCCAGCGGCAGTAGCAAGCTGATCAGCCTGTCGCCGGAGCAGCGCCAGGCCTGGCGCGAGAAGATGCAGCCGGTGTGGCAGGCCTACGAGGCAGACATTGGTGCCGACGTGATCCGTGCGGCGCTGACCGTCAACCGGCGCTGAGCGCGTTTCATTCCAGCGGCTTGCCGGCGTAACAGGTCGGCGAGCTGGGATCGGCGCGGCGTTCCAGTTCCTCTTCCAGCCATTCGGCGAGCACCCGCGCGTTGTTCTCTCGTTCGTCCCGCGCGGCGTAAACCAGTGTGAGCGTGCCACCCGCGGCACGCTCCAGCAGCGGCCACCAATGCTCGGGATGCGCCGCGAGTTCCTGCCGGTAGCGCTGGCGGAACGTGGCGAAATCCAGCAGCCCTCCTTTGAACTCGCGTCGCAGCGCCGTGGTGGGCGCCAGCTGCGGCAGCCAGCCATCGAGTGGCAAATCTTCCTTGCGGCAGTTACGCGGCCAGAGTCGATCGACCAAGACGCGCTGGCCATCCTCGTCGGCCGTTGGCAGATAGGCGCGTTTGCACTGGATCATCGGCGGACTCCTTCTTTTCAGCATCGGGTGAGAAAGACCGAGCGTCTTGCTTGGTATTAAATACCTCGTCTGATTGTTATTTAAACCCTGATGTCGCAGGTCATATCTACCATTTGAAATGTTAACTCATTGATTTTCAATGGTTAAGAAAGCGGCACGCTTCGTGAAGTGTTCTTGGGGTGCGACATCTCACAAACGTCAAAAGGAGCATCCCCATGAAAAAGTTGATCGTAGCAGCAGCCAGCGCCGCCATCCTGATCTCGGCATCCGTTCACGCCGACGAGATTCTTGAGGTTCACCCCGATCATGCGGTCGGTGGTGGTTTCGGTGGGCTCAGTGGCTTCATGGTCGGCGCGGTAGGCGGGCCGATAGGCGCGCTGGTTGGTGGCGGGCTGGGCTGGCTACTGGGTAGCGGTGTGCAGGACGCCGCCGGGCTGGAGCAGACGCTGTACGTGGTGCGCAAGGACGATGGCAGCATCGACCGTATCCGCAGCTCCGACGGCAGTTTCCTGGAGGGCCAGCATATCCGCCGCGACGGCGCCGAGATCACCGCGATGCGCCCTTGAGCGGTAGTGCGACGGGACTGTCGTCAGCCGGTCGATATGCCCGCAGCGCTTGGCCTCCCGGGTAACGCTGAGGGATGATCGTGCGCCTGTCTTGTCCGAGGAGCCTGCGATGACCTATTCCGTGCTGCATGTTGTGCACCTGCTGGCAGCGATCTTTTTCATCGGCACGCTGTTCGTCGAAGTGGCGATTCTTGCCAGGATTCGTCCGCAGCTCGGCGAGTCGGTCGCGCAGCAGCTGGATAGAGCGGTCGGCGCGCGCTCGCGGGTGGTGCTGCACTGGGTCGTGTTGTTCGTCTACGGCGCCGGCATCGGCCTGGCCTGGTTTCACCGCCAGGCGCTGGCCGAGCCGTTTGCCGGCAGCTTCGGGATGCTGCTGAGCCTGAAGATCCTGCTGGCCGTCGGCGTGTTCTTCACCTTCGGCCTGGTGGCGATCCTGCTGCGCAGCGGGCGGATGACGCCGGCGCGCTACAGCGCCATCCATTGGGCGATCTTCCTGCAGATGGTCGGCATCGTGGTGCTGGCCAAGGCGATGTTCTACGTCCACTGGTAGTCGCGTCGGTGTGCGGGCCTAGCAGGTTCGCCGCCGCTGATGATGATTTCCGTCAAGACCGATGCCGCTTGTCGCGACGCTGATTGCGCCCGATTCAGCCGCTGCAGGCTCATTGCGTTCGTCGTTGCCCCGGCTAAGGTGGCTGCATCGCACTCGATCAGCAGGGGTACCGCATGAACTTCGCCTACAGCCCGCGCGTGGAGGCGCTGCGTCAGCAGCTCCGCGCCTTCATGGATCAGTACATCGTGCCGCGCATCGGTGCCTGGCATGCCGAAGTGGCGGCGGGTCGGTATCCGGTATCGTTCATGGACGATCTCAAGGCGCTGGCGCGTGCCGAAGGGCTATGGAACCTGTTCCTGCCGTCACTGCACGAAGACGAACCGGGCACTGCGCTGAGCAACCTGGAGTACGCACCGCTGGCTGAGATCATGGGGCGCGTGCACTGGGCCTCCGAGGTGTTCAACTGCAACGCGCCGGACACTGGCAACATGGAACTGCTGCACCTGTTTGCCACGCCCGAGCAGCGTGAACGCTGGCTTCTGCCGCTACTCGAGGGGCAGATCCGCTCGGCCTTCGCCATGACCGAGCCGGACGTACCGTCGTCCGACGCCACCAATATCCAGACGCTGATCCGCCGTGACGGCGACGATTACGTGATCAATGGTCGCAAGTGGTTCATCACCAACGCCTCGCACCCGGACTGCCGGTTGCTGATCGTGATGGGCAAGACCGATCCCGCCGCCGAGCCTCACCACCAGCAGAGCATGATCCTGGTGCCGTTCGACACCCCCGGTGTGGAGCTGGTGCGCAACATTCCGGTGATGAACCACATCGCCCCGGAAGGCCATAGCGAGCTGCTGCTGAGGAATGTGCGAGTGCCGGCAAGCAATCTGCTCGGGCCCGAGGGCGACGGTTTCATGATGGCCCAGGCCCGCCTCGGACCGGGACGCATCCACCATTGCATGCGCTCGATCGGCCAGGCGGAGCTGGCGCTGGAGCTGATGGTCGAGCGTTGCCAGGAGCGCAAGGCGTTCGGCAAGTATCTGCAGCAGTATTCCAATGTCGCCGACTGGATCGCCGAGTCGCGCATCGAGATCGAGCAGGCGCGTCTGCTGGTGCTCAAGACGGCGTGGATGATCGACGAAGTCGGCGCCAAGGCGGCACGCCGGGAAATCGCCATGATCAAGGCGCTGGTGCCGCGCATGCATACCCGCGTGGTGGATCGTGCGATCCAGGTCTACGGTGCGATGGGGCTGACGCCGGATACGCCGCTGGCCGATATGTGGACGGGTGGCCGCGCGCTGCGCTTCGCCGATGGCCCGGATCAGGTGCATCTGCGCAGTGTGGCGAAGATGGAGCTCAAGGCCAGCGAGGCCAATCGTGGCGCTACGGCCGCGTACCTCACGCCGGGGCGGCATCACTGAGCGGAGCCGGACCTACGGCCTTCCGGCGGTTAACCAGGCCGTCACGCGAGCGGATTAATCTGCACGATCATCGCCCGGTAGCACTTCGAGCGATGTGGCCTACCCTGAAATTCATCCGGATGGTCAGATGTTCGCCTGTCGAGGCACTTGTTGACATGGCTCAATGGAATCCGTGATGGCCTGCCCAGGCTTGATTGCAATCAAGGGGCGGAGATGCTTGACTCCCCTACTATGCGCGGCACATCCCGCCGTGGAAGTAAGGTAACTCTATGAAACCCCATTGCTTTTCTTTTCGCAGCCTGCTGCGCTCATGGGGGAACGGTCTCGTAGTGCTCCTTGCCGTGGCTCTCTGTGCCGTTCAGGCGCAGGCCAAGGACTACGCCGTTGAGCAACAGCGAATCGAGCAGTTTTTCCCGAAAGCTACCCACATCTCCGAGCCGGAAGGCGAGTATCAGGTGCGAACGCTCGCCGACGGTGTGGGCACCGTCTATGGCTACGCCTACCAGAGCATCAACGTCACCCAGATCCCTGCCTACTCCGGCAAGCCAATCAACATGCAGGTGCTGCTCGATCCGCAGGGCGTGATCGTCGACGCCTACGTGCTCGAGCACCACGAGCCGATCCTGCTGATCGGCATTCCAGAGCAGAAACTGCACGACTTCGACCTGAAGTACGCCGGCATCAAGGCCGACCAGCGCGTGGTAGTGGGGCGTTCCAGCGATAAGAACGCGGTGACGGTCGACGCGGTGACCGGCGCTACGGTGACCGTGATGGTGGTCAACGAGATCATCATGGGCTCGGCCCACAAGGTTGCCGCGTCGCTCGGTCTGGTCAAAGACAACCTCGAGGCGCGGCAGAAGCCTGCGCTGGTGCGCGCGGATGTCTATAAGCCGGCCAGTTGGGCTGAGCTGACCGGCAACGGCGCCATCCGTCGGCTGCACCTGACCAATGGCCAGATCAACGAGGCCTTCAAGGGCACCGCAGCCGAAGGCATCGACGAGGCGCCGGCCGAGGAGCTCGACGAGACGTTCATCGATCTCTACGCCGCGCCTCTGAATCCGCCGACCATCGGTCGCAATCTGCTGGGCGACAACCAGTACCGCTTCCTCATGGAAGAACTCAAGCCGGGCGAGCACGCGATTGCCGTGCTCGGCAGCGGCGAATACTCGTTCAAGGGCTCGGGCTACGTGCGCGGCGGCATCTTCGATCGGGTGCAGGTGCGCCAGTTCGGCAACATCATCAGCTTCCGCGATCTGGACTTCCAGCGGCTCAACGACGTGTACGCCGAAGGCATTCCAGAGTTCAAGGAGATGGCGATCTTCATCATCCGCGAGAAGACCGGCTTCGATCCGGGTACGCCGTGGACGCTGGAGCTGCTGGTGCGGCGTCAGACCGGCCCGGTCGACGGCATCTTCACCAGCTTCGAGCTGCCGTATCAGATTCCCGAGGAATACATCGAGCGTCCGCAACCGACCGCCGAAGAACTCGCCATTATCGAAGAAGCCAATCGGCCGATGTGGGTCAACATCTGGTACCAGAAAAGCTTCCAGATCGGCGTGATCCTCGTCGCGCTGGGCCTGCTGACGGTGATCCTGTTCCTGCAGGACAAGCTGACCAAGCACCCGACCTTCCTCAAGCGGCTGCGTCACGGCTACCTGGTGTTCACCGTGGTGTTCATCGGCTGGTACGCGCTGGGACAGCTGTCGGTGGTCAACGTGCTGACCTTCGTCCATGCGCTGGTCCAGGACTTCCGCTGGGAACTGTTCCTTACCGACCCGGTGATCTTCATCCTCTGGGTGTTCACCGCGGCGAGCATCCTGCTCTGGGGGCGCGGCGTGTTCTGTGGCTGGCTGTGCCCGTTCGGCGCCCTGCAGGAGCTGATCAACGAGGCTGCGCGCAAGCTGAAGATTCCGCAGTACGACGTGCCCTTCGCGGTGCACGAGCGGCTCTGGGCGATCAAGTACATCGTCCTGCTGGTGCTGTTCGGTATCTCGCTCGAGTCGATGATGATGGCGGAGAAGGCCGCCGAGGTGGAGCCGTTCAAGACCGCTATCACGCTCAAGTTCGACCGCCAGTGGTGGTTCGTGCTCTACGCAGTGGTGCTGCTGGTGGTGAACATCTTCACCCGCAAGGTCTACTGCCGCTACATCTGCCCGCTGGGCGCGGGGCTGGCGATCACCGGTCGCTTCCGCCTGTTCGACTGGCTCAAGCGGCGCAAGGAGTGCGGCAACCCCTGCCAGATCTGCGCCAATGAATGCGAGGTGCAGGCGATTCATCCGGATGGGCACATCAACCACAACGAGTGCCACTACTGTCTGGACTGCCAGATGACCTACCACAACGAGAACAAGTGTCCTCCGTTGGTGAACAAGAACAAGCGCAGGAAGCGTGACAAGAAGGCCCCGGTCGGGCCGGAAATGATCCCTGTAGTTGAAGTGGTGGAACCCTGAGCGTCGTCTGCGGGCGAGCCGTTCGGAACTGATCGTCTGATCTGTGTTAAGCGATAAGGAGCAACACCCCCATGAGTGACAAGAGCAAGAACAATCCCGAAACGCTGGAGAAGGGTGGTCTGAGCCGCCGTGGCTTCCTCGGCGCAACCGCCATGACCGGTGCGGCTGTTGCCGCCACCGCTCTGGGTACTTCCGTCATGACCCGCGAGTCCTTCGCGGCGGCAGTCAAGGACGCCCAGTCCAAGATCCACGTCGGACCGGGCGAGCTGGACGAGTACTATGGCTTCTGGAGCGGCGGCCACCAGGGCGAAGTGCGCGTACTGGGCGTGCCGTCGATGCGCGAGCTGATGCGCATCCCGGTATTCAACGTCGACTCGGCTACCGGCTGGGGCCTGACCAATGAGAGTAAGGCGGTGCTGGGTGACAGCGCCAAGTTCCTCAACGGCGACTGCCACCACCCGCACATCTCGATGACCGACGGCAAGTACGACGGTAAGTACCTGTTCATCAACGACAAGGCCAACACCCGCGTCGCGCGTATCCGTCTGGATATCATGAAGTGCGACAAGATCCTGACCGTGCCGAACTGCCAGGCCATTCACGGCCTGCGCCTGCAGAAGGTGCCGCACACCAAGTACGTCTTCGCCAATGCCGAGTTCGTCATTCCGCACCCGAACGATGGCAAGGTGTTCGATCTGCAGGACGAAAACAGTTACACCATGTACAACGTGATCGACGCCGAGAAGATGGAAATGGCGTTCCAGATCATCGTCGACGGCAACCTCGATAACACCGACGCTGACTACACCGGCCGCTTCGCCGCCTCCACCTGCTACAACTCGGAGAAGGCCTTCGATCTGGGCGGCATGATGCGCAACGAGCGCGACTGGGTCGTGGTGTTCGACATCCACGCGGCTGAGAAAGCCGTCAAGGCTGGCAAGTTCATCACTCTCGGCGACTCCAAGGTGCCGGTCCTCGACGGCCGCAAGAAGGGCGAAAAGGACAGCGAGTTCACCCGCTACATTCCGGTGCCGAAGAACCCGCACGGCTGCAACACCTCGCCGGACGGCAAGTACTTCATCGCCAACGGCAAGCTGTCGCCGACCTGCTCGATGATCGCCATCGACATGCTGCCTGACCTGTTCGCCGGCAAGCTCAAGGACCCGCGTGACGTTGTTGTCGGCGAGCCGGAGCTGGGCCTTGGCCCGCTGCACACTACCTTCGACGGCCGCGGCAACGCCTACACCACGCTGTTCATCGACAGCCAGCTGGTCAAGTGGAACATGGAGGAAGCCCGTCGCGCCTACAAGGGCGAGAAGGTCAACTACATCAAGCAGAAGCTCGACGTGCACTATCAGCCGGGCCACAACCACGCCTCGCTGTGCGAAACGCGCGACGCGGACGGCAAGTGGGTCGTCGTGCTGTCGAAGTTCTCCAAGGACCGCTTCCTGCCAACCGGCCCGCTGCACCCGGAGAACGATCAGCTGATCGACATCTCCGGCGACGAGATGAAGCTGATGCACGACGGCCCGACCTTCGCCGAACCGCACGACTGCATCATGGCTCGCCGCGACCAGATCAAGACCAAGAAGATCTGGGACCGCAACGATCCGTTCTTCGCGGAAACCGTGAAGCGCGCCGAGAAGGACGGCATCAACCTGACCGCCGACAACAAGGTCATCCGCGACGGCAACAAGGTGCGCGTGTACATGACCTCGATGGCGCCGGCGTATGGCATCAACGAGTTCACCGTCAAGCAGGGCGATGAAGTCACCGTGACCATCACCAACATCGACCAGATCGAGGACGTGTCCCACGGCTTCGTCATGGTCAACCACGGTGTGAGCATGGAGATCAGCCCGCAGCAGACCTCTTCCATTACCTTTGTGGCCGACAAGCCCGGTCTGCACTGGTACTACTGCAGCTGGTTCTGCCACGCGCTGCACATGGAGATGGTCGGCCGCATGATGGTCGAGCCGGCGTAAGCCGAACTTCCTGCCCGACCCTTCCGGTCGGGCAGGAACTCCTGCAATAACCTTTCCTTAGATTTGTTCCGGCACCCTTGCCGGCACTGAGAAACACCCGCAATCTGCCTGGACGCTGAATAAGGTAACTGTCGTGCTCAGATCTCAGGCTGTCGATGTGCTCTCTCCGTGGGCACTCTGCATTTTTCTCCTATTCGGTGGCGTGGCTCAGGCGGCGCCGCAACCCATCACCGCTCTGCCGTTACAGGCGGAGGGTGAAAACCTCTGGCGGCTTCCGGCCGGCGAATACGCCGGGCAGTTCCGCATAGACCAGCCGATGCACCTGCGCTGCGAACCTGGTGCGGTGATTCGGGCGCAGGGCGAAGGCAATGCGCTGAACATCAGAGCGTCCGACGTCACGGTCGAAGGCTGCACGCTTCTCGATTGGGGGCGCGATCTCACCGCGATGAACTCGGCCGTGTTCATCGAGCGCAACGCGCGTGGCGCGCAGATCAAGGACAACCGTCTCGAAGGCGCCGGTTTCGGCATCTGGGCCGACGGGACGCAGGATGTGAGAATCGTCGGTAACCGCATCGTCGGTGACCCCAGCGTGCGTTCCCAGGATCGCGGCAACGGTATCCATCTGTATGCGGTGCATGGCGCAGAGGTTGTCGGCAATCACGTCCGCGACACGCGCGACGGTATCTATATCGATACGTCCAATGGCAACCATCTGGAGGGCAATGTTCTCGAGGACCTGCGTTACGGCGTGCACTACATGTTCGCCAACGACAACAGCGTGATCGGCAACATAACGCGGCGCACCCGTACCGGCTATGCGCTGATGCAGAGCCGCAAGTTGGTAGTGACTGGCAACCGCTCCGAACAGGATCAGAACTACGGCATCCTGATGAACTACATCACCTACTCGACGCTGAAAGACAACTTCGTCAGCGACGTGCAGCGTGGCGATACCGGTGGCGACAGCATGATCAGCGGCGGCGAAGGCAAGGCGCTGTTCATCTACAACTCGCTGTTCAACACCATCGAGAACAACCACTTCGAGCACAGCAATCTGGGGATTCACCTGACCGCGGGCTCGGAGGACAACAAGATCAGCACCAATGCCTTCGTCGGCAACGAGCAACAGGTCAAGTACGTCGCCACCCGTACCCAGGAATGGTCGGTGGACGGGCGTGGCAACTACTGGAGCGACTACCTGGGCTGGGATCGCAACGAGGATGGCCTGGGCGACGTGCCCTACGAGCCCAACGACAACGTCGACCGCCTGCTGTGGATGTATCCGCAGGTGCGGCTGCTGATGAACAGCCCCAGCATCGAGGTGCTGCGCTGGGTGCAGCGCGCCTTCCCGGTGGTCAAGTCGCCGGGGGTGCAGGATAGCCATCCGTTGATGCATCTGCCGACCAAGAAACTGATGAACACCACGCAGGAGCCGTCCTCATGAATGCGGTAGAGATCCAGGGCGTCAGCCAGCGTTACGGCAGCATGACGGTGTTGCACGATTTGAACCTGACCCTCGGCGAGGGCGAAGTGCTGGGCCTGTTCGGCCACAACGGCGCCGGCAAGACCACCAGCATGAAGCTGATCCTCGGCCTTCTGCAGGCCAGCGAGGGGCAGGTGCGGGTGCTCGGCCGCGATCCGCGCACCACCGACGTGCGTCGCCAGATGGGCTATCTGCCGGAAAACGTGACCTTCTACCCGCAGTTGACCGGCCGCGAAACCCTGCGCCATTTCGCCCGGCTGAAGAGCACGCCGCTGGGTCAGGTCGACGATCTGCTCGAGCAGGTCGGCCTCGCCCATGCCGCCGATCGGCGGGTGAAAACCTATTCCAAGGGCATGCGCCAGCGTCTCGGCCTGGCCCAGGCAGTGCTCGGCCAGCCGCGCCTGCTGCTGCTCGACGAGCCGACGGTCGGCCTCGACCCGATCGCCACGCAGGAGCTGTATCTGCTGATCGACCGCCTGCGCCAGGGCGGCACCAGCGTCATCCTCTGCTCCCACGTGCTGCCGGGGGTCGAATCGCACATCAACCGTGCGGCGATCCTCGCCAAGGGCCGCCTGCAGGCGGTCGGCAGCCTGGCCCAGTTGCGGGCCGAAGCCGGCCTGCCGGTGCGCATCCGCGCCAGCGGCATCGGCAGCAGCGAGCACTGGCGGCAGCGCTGGAGCGATGCGGGCCATAGTGCGCGGGCGCTGAGCGAGACCAGCATCGAAGTGGTCGCGGTCAACGGCCACAAGTTGGTGCTGCTGCGCGAGCTGCTCGGCGAAGGCGAGCCGGAGGACATCGAGATCCACCAGCCCTCGCTGGAAGACCTGTACCGTTACTACATGGAACGCGCCGGCGATGTACGCACCCAGGAGGGCCGAGCATGAACCAGATCTGGAATATCGCCCGCAAGGAACTCAGCGACGGCCTGCGCAACCGCTGGTTGCTCGCCATCAGCCTGCTGTTCGCCGTACTCGCGGTGGGCATCGCCTGGCTTGGCGCCGCGGCGTCCGGGCAGCTGGGGTTCACCTCGATCCCGGCGACCATCGCCAGCCTGGCCAGCCTGGCCACTTTCCTGATGCCGCTGATCGCGCTGCTGCTGGCCTATGACGCGATCGTCGGTGAGGACGAAGGCGGCACGCTGATGCTGCTGCTGACCTATCCGCTCGGCCGTGGGCAGATCCTGCTCGGTAAATTCGTTGGCCATGGGCTGATCCTAGCCCTGGCGGTGCTGATCGGCTTCGGCTGCGCGGCACTGGCGATTGCCCTGCTGGTCGAGGACATCGAACTGGGCCTGCTGCTCTGGGCGTTCGGCCGCTTCATGATCTCCTCGACGCTGCTCGGCTGGGTGTTCCTCGCCCTGGCCTACGTGCTCAGCAGCAAGGTCAGCGAGAAGTCCAGCGCGGCCGGGCTGGCGCTGGGCGTCTGGTTCCTCTTCGTGCTGGTCTTCGACCTCGTGCTGCTGGCGCTGCTGGTGCTCAGCGAGGGCAAGTTCAGCCCTGAACTGCTGCCCTGGCTGCTGCTGCTCAACCCCACGGACATCTATCGCCTGATCAACCTGTCGGGCTTCGAGGGTGCCGGCAGCGCGATGGGCGTGCTGTCGCTGGGCAGCGATCTGCCGGTTCCCGGCGCGGTGCTCTGGCTGTGCCTGCTGGCATGGGTCGGCGCCTCGCTGCTGCTGGCCTATGGCATGTTCCGTCGGCGTCTGACCTGATCCCAACTTACAAGGAGTCTCTATGAATCGGCTTTATCATCACGGTATTCGCGCGCTGTTGCTGCTGGCCCTAGGCCTGGGGCTGGCCGCCTGCGGTGAAAAGGAAGAGGTCAAGCAGACGCTCGATCCGGTGGCCTTCCACGAGAATGACGAATGCCACGTATGCGGCATGGTCATCAGCGATTTCCCCGGGCCGAAAGGCCAGGCGGTGGAGAAGGGCGGCGTGAAGAAATTCTGTTCCACCGCCGAGATGCTCGGCTGGTGGCTGCAGCCCGAGAACAAGCTGCTCGATGCCAAGCTGTACGTGCACGACATGGGCAAGAGCCAGTGGGAGCACCCGGACGACGCCTACCTGATCGACGCGACCAGCGCCTATTACGTGATCGGTACTTCGCTCAAAGGCGCGATGGGCGCGTCGCTGGCGACCTTCTCCGACGAGGCGGCTGCGCAGAAACTTGCGGCCGAGCATGGCGGTCGCGTGCTGCGCTTCGAGCAGATCGACCAGGCCCTGCTGCAGGAGGCCGCGAGCATGCAGCACGGGGCGATGCACGATGAGCACGCGCCAGCGCAACACGACAACGCACACGCCGGTCACTGACCGCGACAATCCAACGAGGTGAGCTAATTATGGGTATCAGCATCTGGCAACTCCTGATCATCCTCCTGATCGTCGTCATGCTGTTTGGCACCAAGCGCCTGCGCGGCCTGGGCGCCGATCTGGGCAGTGCGATCAGCGGGTTCCGCAAGTCGATCAACGACACCGATAGCGCCTCGTCGACCGAGGCGATTAAGCAGGACGCCAATCGGGTCTGAGACCAGCGCGTCTGGACCCGTCATCGCCTGGCCTGTTTCGGGCCAGGCGATTCCTCCCGTTCCCCCGCAGCACCTGCGGGCATCTTCGCTGCGCCGCGCAACGCCTCGCGGTGATCCGCGTGCGGGATTAGCCGCCGCGACACGATTCCTCTTCGATCTGCTCCCGTTCCGCCTACAGCGTCGCCGTCTCAGTCACCGGCGCGGTGGGGGATTTCCGACCGTCCGGAAAAAAGCTGATTGCAATCAAGTCTGTCGAGGGCTTCTAACCTGTAGAAAGTAACCCTGGCTCCAGATGTCGTGGGAGCGCACATGGTTCCGGTCAGCTTGCACCATCCAGGCGCATCTGCCGGGCATGAGAACGATCTGGAGGCCTTCCGTGCAAGTTATCGATCGGCGAAAAGCCCTGAGTATCCCGCCCATCTGGAGGCTCGCGTTTCGCCCGTTCTTTCTCGCCGGCAGCGTCTACGCGCTGCTGGCAGTTCCGCTCTGGGTCGCCGCCTGGACCGGCTTATGGCCGGGCCTGCAACCCACCGGCGGCTGGCTCGCCTGGCATCGCCACGAAATGCTGTTCGGCTTTGCGATGGCCATCGTGGCCGGTTTTCTGCTCACCGCGGTACAGACATGGACCGGCCAGGTCGCGCCTTCCGGCAACCGGTTGATGGCGTTGGCGCTGGTCTGGCTGGCGGCGCGTCTGGGCTGGCTGTTCGGTTTGCCGCTGGCGTTGCTGGTGCCGCTGGAACTGCTGTTTCCGCTCGCCGTCGCGCTGCTGATGGCGCAGATGCTTTGGGCGGTGCGGCAGAAGCGCAATTACCCGATCGTGGCGGTGCTGTCGCTGATGATCGCAGCCGACGTGCTGGTGCTGGTGGGGCTGCTGCAGGGCGATGATGGTCTGCAACGCCAGGGCGTGTGGGCCGGGCTGTGGCTGGTGGCCGCGCTGATGGCGCTGATCGGCGGACGGGTGATCCCGTTCTTCACCCAGCGTGGTCTGGGCTGGGTCGAGGCGATCAAGCCGTGGGTCTGGCTGGATATCGCCTTGCTGGTCGGCACAGCGCTGATCGCGATTCTCTACGCGCTGGGACTGGGGCTGCAGGCGCATCCGCTGCTGGGGCTGCTGTTCGCCCTGGTCGGTGCCGGACACCTGCTACGTCTGGCGCGCTGGTACGACAAAGGGATCTGGGGCGTCGCGCTGCTGTGGTCGTTGCATCTGGCGATGCTCTGGCTGGTGGTGGCAGCGTTCGGTCTGGCGCTCTGGCATTTCGGCCTGCTGGTCAATGCCAGTCCGGCGTTGCACGCGCTGAGCGTCGGCTCCATGAGCGGCCTGATCCTGGCGATGATCGCGCGGGTCACCCTGGGGCATACCGGCCGACCGCTGCAGCCGCCGACGGGAGTCGTCGCCGCCTTCGTACTGTTCAATCTGGGTACGCTGGCGCGGGTGTTTCTCGCGGCGGTCTGGCCGGTCGCCGGACTCTGGCTCGCGGCGCTGTGCTGGACGCTGGCCTTCCTCATCTACGCCTGGCGCTACGCACCGATGCTGGTGAGGGCGCGGGTCGATGGCCATCCGGGCTGATTTTCACCGACGTCGGCGATTTTGCCGGCGCCACGGAGGACGGGCTGAGCGAGCGATGGCCGTCTTTCCTTCTGAGGCACCAATCCGCTGTCGGCCGCCGTGCCGGCAGCCGTGGGCTCGGCCGCGCCGGGCAATGGAGTAAACGATGAAAAGCGAATTCCTCGATCGTCTGGCGGTGATCACCGGTGCCAGTTCCGGTATCGGTCTGGCGCTGTGCGCCGCGTTGCTGCAGCGCGGTGCGCGGGTACTGGCGATGTCGCGCACGCTGGGTGGGCTCGAGCCGCTGCTGCAGTCCTACCCCGATCAGCTGGTCTGGCTGCAGGGTGACGTGACCCGTGCCGACGACCTGCAGGCATTGTGCCGGCGGGCCGCGGAAATGGGGCCGGTCAGCTATCTGGTGCCCAACGCCGGCATTGCCGAGCTGGCCTGCGGACTGGACATGCCAGCGTTCGACCGCCAGTGGGCGGTCAACGGTGCAGGTGCGCTGAATACCCTGAATGCACTCCGCGGCGAGCTGGCCAAGCCGGCCTCGGTGGTCTTCATCGGTACCTTCCTCACCCGTTCGGCCTTCCCGGGGCTGGCGGCCTATATCGCCAGCAAGGCGGCATTGGGCGCGCAGGCGCGGACCCTGGCGGTGGAGTTCGCGCCGCTGGATGTGCGCATCAACATGGTTTCGCCCGGGCCGACCGCGACCGCGATCTGGGGCAGCCTCGGGTTGACCGACGAGCAGCTCGACGAGGTCGCCGAAAGCGTCACCAAGCGCCTGCTGCCGGGGCATTTCCTCGAGTCCTCGGCCGTTGCCAACGTGATCCTGTTCCAGCTCTCGCAGGGCGCGCGTGGCGTTTATGGTCAGGATTGGGTGGTCGACAACGGCTACACCGTCAGCTGAAGGGGTGACCCTATGTGGTTCAAGAATAAGGCGGCGCTACGCCTGCAACAGGAGCTGGACGCACTGCGCGCCAGCCATGCCGAGCAGGCCGCGCGCATCGCCGGGCTGGAGCAGCAGCTGCAGCAGGCCGAATCCGCCAGCCGGGGTGGCCAGCGCCAGCTTGACTATTACCGCGGCGTGTCCGCCAGCCTGACGCGCTTCAGTGTGTCGGTTGCGCACCTGAGCGAATCCTTCGAGTTCCTCACCGGCCAGCTGGGCGAGAACAAGGGGCGCGCTGGTGAAGTTGCGGCCGCAGCGCTGAGCAACCAGAAGCACTTCGGCGAGCTGCAGGGCCGCGCCGCGGAGATGGAAAGCGGTCTGGACCTGGCGTCGCGCAAGGTCGATACCCTGGCCGAGCGCTCGCAGGAGATCAATGGCATCGTTGATCTGATCAGCGGCATCGCCAGTCAGACCAACCTGCTGGCGCTCAACGCGGCCATCGAGGCGGCGCGTGCCGGCGAGGCGGGGCGCGGCTTTGCGGTGGTCGCCGGGGAAATCCGTAGCCTGGCGGAAAAAACCGCGCTGGCGACCGACGACATCGTGCGCAAGATCGGCGAGGTGCAGGCCGAGATTCGCAACGTGCACGACTACATCCAGCTGCAGGGCACTCATGCGCAGGGCTTCAGCCGTACCACCGAGGATGCGGTCGGGGCAATGCGCACCCTGCATCAGCTGGCCGGCGCGATGCGCGAGAGCAGTTCGGCGGCCTCGCTGCGCGCCGGGGTCGAGCTGGCCAACCTCGACGAGCTGTCGCTGAAGTTCGTGGTCTACAACCACCTGCTCGGCGAGCGTTCGCAGCAGGCGCCACAACTGCCCGGCGAGCGCGATTGCCGCTTCGGACGCTGGTATTACGGCGAGGGCAATCGGGACATCCAGGCGCTGGACTGTTTCGCCCAGATCGAGCGGCCACATACCGCTGTGCACGCGCAGGGGCAGGCGGCGATCGATGCATTCGGGCAGGACTCGCTAGAGAACGCACTGCGCCATCTGGAGCGGATGGAGGAGGCCAACCTGGAGGTGATGCGTATCGTCAACGCCGTGATCGAGCAATACGAGCGAAGCGTAACGCGGGCTGCCTGATTCCGCCGAGGCGTTGCGAAGCACGATTGGTCAGTCGTAAAAATGACCAAACGCATGTTTGTGCAATTTTATTGCACTCTTCCTGCAATACTATTCGTTAGAGATTATTCAACTGCCCGCTGACAATGCTCAGGCATTCTGTCTGCGCGACTCACCGTCGCGTCCGAACATGAACCAATCCCTGGAGGAGCGGCGAGTGAGTGCGGTGTGCCGGTCCGTCGACCATTGGAAGTGTTGCGCCTGCAGATTTCTATGCTCGTTCACCGGTGCCCGTGCTGGCCCGCCCAGCGAGCATGAGCGAACAGCACAACCCTGAAGCGATCGCCTACAACTACCACGTGGTGCGGCAATTCACCCTGATGACCCTGTTTTGGGGCGTAATCGGCATGGGTCTTGGGGTGTTCATCGCGGCGCAACTGGTGTGGCCACAGTTGAACTTCGATCTGCCGTGGACCAGCTTCGGGCGGTTGCGGCCCATCCATACCAATCTGGTGATCTTCGCCTTCGGCGGCGGCGCGCTGTTCGCCTCGTCGTTCTACATCGTGCAGCGTACCAGTCACGCCCGGCTGATTTCCGATCGGCTGGCCAGCGTGGTGTTCTGGGGCTGGCAGGCCGCCTGCGTGGCGATGCCGGTCACCTACGCGCTGGGCTACACGACATCCAAGGAATACGCCGAGATGGAGTGGCCGATCGCGCTGTGGGTCACGCTGATCTGGGTGCTCTACGCCTACCTGTTCTTCGGCACCATCGCACGCCGCCGGATCGGCCACATCTATGTCGGCAACTGGTTCTTCGGTGCGTTCATCATCGTCACCGGCATGGTGCACATCATCAACCACGCGCTGATTCCGGTGAGCCTGCTCAAGTCCTACTCGCTTTACTCCGGCGCGACTGACGCGATGGTGCAGTGGTGGTACGGCCACAGCGTGGTGGGCTTCATTCTCTCGGTGGGCTTTCTCGGCATGATGTATTACTTCGTGCCCAAGCAGGCGGGGCGTCCGATCTATTCCTACCGGCTATCGATCGTGCACTTCTGGGCGATCATCTCCATCTACATCTGGGCCGGTCCGCACCACCTGCACTACACCGCGCTGCCGGACTGGGCGCAGAGCCTGGGCATGGCGATGTCGATCATCCTGCTGGCACCGAGCTGGGGCGGCATGATCAACGGCATGATGACCCTGTCGGGCGCCTGGCATAAGTTGCGCACCGACCCGATCCTGCGCTTTCTAGTCGTCTCGCTGGCCTTCTACGGCATGTCCACCTTCGAAGGCCCGATGATGGCGATCAAGACCGTCAACGCCCTGTCGCACTACACCGACTGGACCATCGGCCACGTGCACGCCGGTGCGCTCGGCTGGGTGGCGATGATTTCCATCGGCTCGCTGTACCACCTGATTCCGCGGCTCTGGGGTCGTGAGCAGATGTACAGCGTCGGTCTGATCAACGCGCACTTCTGGCTGGCGACCATCGGCACCGTGCTCTACATCGCCTCGATGTGGGTCAACGGCATCACCCAGGGTCTGATGTGGCGCGCGGTCAACGAGGACGGCACGCTGACCTACTCCTTCGTCGAGGCACTGGAAGCCAGCCATCCCGGTTACCTGGTACGCATGACCGGCGGTGCGATCTTCGCCACTGGCATGTTGCTGATGGCGTTCAATACCTGGCTGACCGTGCGCACTGCGCGCGAAGAGCCACTGACCGGCGTGCCGCCGCTGACCGTGGCCGGCTGACCGTCTCACCGTTTTCCTCACCTGTCCAAGGACGGACTTTTTTATTCGCGCGCCCTCGCGGCGCCCCCCGATCGATCCGCCAAGCAGTAAACATGCACGACTCCCTCAGCCTGTGGTTCCGCTCGTTCATCCCCGCTCCCCTGAATGCTTCACCGAAGGAATGGCTGCGCGCCGCCTTCGGCATTGCCCTGGTCATGCCGCTGGTGTTCTGCGCCGGCTACTGGACCGTCGGCACGCCGCTGACCCTGCAAATCATGGGGCCGGCCGGGGCGTCGGCGGTGCTGGTGTTCGTCGCCTCGTCCAGCCCGTTCGCCCAGCCGTGGGCGCTGATGGCTGGCAATGTGGTCGCCGCGCTGATCGGTATCGGGCTGGGCATGAGCGGCCTGCCGAGTGTGCTTTCGCTGGCGCTGGCGGCCTGTCTGTCGCTGATCTGCCTGTTTTCCCTGCGCTGTCTGCATCCGCCGAGCATCGCGCTGTCGCTGGTGGCGACGGTCGGCGGCGCGGAGGTGCATCAGCTGGGGTTCGCGCTGATCGGCCCGGTGCTGTTCTATTCATTGCTGCTGGTGGCGGTTGCGCTGGTCTACAACAACCTCACCGGGCATCCCTATCCGAAGCCGCGGTTGAGTCGCGAGAACGTCCATCACACCCATGACCTGCCGCCCGGCGAGCGCATGAGCTTCACCCATGACGACGTCGACCAGGCGTTGCGGGAGTTCGGCGAATACGTCGACGTCACCCGCGACGATCTCGAACGCTTGATCAAGCAGACCGAGAAGCACGCGCTGCGCCGCAGCATGGGAGAGATCACCGCAGCGCACGTGATGTCGCGCGATCTGCGCTGGCACACCCCGGATACCTTCATCGAGCAGGCCTGGCAGACGCTGCAGGCACATCGGCTGCGCTCGCTGCCGGTGGTGGAGGGCGACGATCATCGACTGGTCGGCATCGTGACCCAGGTGGATTTGCTCAAGCACTTCCACCCGCAGCCGGGGCGGCTCAGCTTCGGCCAGTTGAACTTCCTGCGCGGCACCAAGCTGCGCGCCATCATGACGTCGCCGGTGGTGTCGGTGACGGCCGATACGCACATGGTCGAGCTGGTCTATCTGCTCTCCGACCGCGGCCTGCACTGCCTGCCGGTGATCGATGCGCAGCAGCGGCTGATCGGCATGATCACCCAGACTGACCTGATCGCCGCGCTGTACCGTAACTGGCTCAAGCATCTGCCGGACTGAGCCGGCGCGCCAATCAGATCTCGTAGTACCAGCGCGACCAGTCGAAGTCGTCGCGGGCCACTTCGCGCAGCAGCTCGATGGCCCTGGCCAGCGCCGGCGACTCGCTGGCGCGGGCGTGGACCAGATAGATCGGGTAGGAAAACTCCGGCGCCTGCTCCACCCGCTTGAGAACGCCGCTCTCCAGATAGCGCTGGACCACGCGGGTACGGAAGTAGCCGCGCCCGCCGCACTGCACCAGATACTGCAGCGCCAGCGGGCCGAGGCCGAACGACAGCGCGGCGCGGGTGTACTCGGGCAACGCCTGGTTGTGCTGCTTGCGGAACGCCGGGCCCCAGTCGACATACAGGTAGGGTGTGGGGTTTTCTGCCTGCACCACCTGGATCAGCTTTTCCTCCAGCAGTTGTTCGATCTGCAGGCCCGGCCAGTATTCCGGCTGGTGCACCAGTGCGGCATCGAGCACGCCGAGGTCGAGCTTCTTCTGCAGCTCCTCGCCACTGCCGACCTCCAGCCGTACCGCATGGCTCGGCAGGCTCTGACGCAGGCGCTGGACCCACGCCAGCATCAGCGGATTGCACAGGCTCACTTCGGAACCGAGAGTCAGCAGCTTACCGCCGCCCTGCGACAGCGGCAGATCGCGCCGTGCGGCTTCCCAGGTCTGCACCAGTTGGTTGGCGTAGGCGACGAAGCGCTCGCCGTCGTCGGTCAGCCGCGCGCCGGCACGGTTGCGCACGAACAGGCGGCAGCCCAGCTGGCTTTCGAGGTTGTGCACCCGCGCGGTCACCGCCGTCTGGGTGATATGCATGCGTTCGGCGGCACCGATGAAGCTGCCGCTGCGGATGATCTCAAGAAAGGTACGGGCAAGATCGATATCCACTAACGCGCCTTCAGTGCAAGAAAAATGATTCGACTGAAGATTGTATAGCGGTCGTGGTGAATTGTGGTTGCTACGTTAGGCTATCAGCCCAAAGTGCCGCTCCGCGTGGGGAGCGGCAGAGCGGGGTTAGTGAGAGGTGCCTTCGGCGAATTCGATCTTGTTGCCGACGTTGTACTTGCCGGAGGGCTTGTTCATCGGCAGGCGCTTGATCTCTTCCAGCGTGTTGGCGTCGTAGACGATCAGGGCGCCGTCCTTATCCCAGACACTGAGCAGGGCGTAGCGACCGTCGTTGGTGAATTCCACGTGGGCGGCGATCTTGCCGGGCATCGGCCGCAGCGTGTGGGCGACTTCCAGGCGCTGCTTGTCGATCAGGTGCACGACATCGTTGTTCGGACCGAAGAACACGTCGGTCCAGGCATAGGGCGAGTTCTGCTGGCTGCGCATGAAGAAGCCCGGACCCTGGGTGGGGATTTCCTTGATCAGCTTCCAGGTTTCCAGATCGAGCACCGAGATCAGCCCCTTGCTGATGTTCGGCGTGGCGAATACCCACTTGCCGTCGCGCTTCCAGTAAATGCCCGAGCCCAGGTGCGGCATGCCCGGCAGCGGGATGTCGGTGACCACCCGGCCGCTGTCCAGTTCGATCACCTGACCGCCGTGGGCCTGACGCGAGGTGGCCAGCAGATGGCTGTAGTCAGGGGTGAAGGAGAAGTCGTCGAGGAAGTCTTTCGCCTTGATCCGCCGCGGCTCGAAGGTCGGCTCGCCGGCGTAGGACAGCTCCCAGGCTTCCTTCACGTCCTTCAGGGCGACCACGAAGCTGTTGCGCGGCGGCGCGGTGTAGACGGCGCTGACCCGCGACGGGGTGCCGTCCTCGGCGACTGCCGGGATGTGCTTGACCAGCGACAGGTCGCGGGCGTCGAGCAGCACCAGATTGCCCGGCAGGTAGTTGCCCACCAGTACCCAGCGGCCGTCGTTGCTGACTGCCAGGTTGCGGGTGTTCAGTCCGGCGCGCACCTCGGCGATCTTGGTCAGGTTGTGCAGGTCGTACTTGCTGATCCAGCCATCACGCGAGGCGAAGTAGACGAAGCGGCCGTCCGGCGAGAACTTCGGCCCGCCATGCAGGGCGAAATGCGACTGGAAGCGTGTCAGCGGCTCGAAGCGGTCGCCGTCGAGGATGGTCACGTGGTGGTCGCCGGCTTCCACCACGACGAACAGGTTCAGCGGATCGGCGCCGTGCTGCGGGGTGGTGGGCAGCTTGGCCAGGTCGGCAAGCATGCGATGGCTGGCGCGGATGTCGGCGTCGCTCCAGCTCGGCGGGGTGGCCGGCGGCTGGTACAGATAGGTCACCAGACTGGCGATCTGCGTTTCGTCCAGCACGCTGGAAAACGCCGCCATCTGGCTGGCCGGGCGCCCGTCGCGGATCACCTTGTGCGCTTCGGTCGGCTTGATCCGTCCGAGGCTTTCGGGCAGCAGGGCCGGGCCGGCGCCGCCCAGGCGGTTGACGCCGTGGCAGCTCTGGCAATGTTGTTCGTACAGCGCCTGGGCCGTATCCGCGGCTTCGGCGGCGGCCGCTCGCGGCACGGCCAGATCGAGTGCGACGAAGGTGGCAGCCGGCAGCGCGGCTGCCAGCAGCAGGGCAGGAATCAGCCGCATACGGCCTCCGATTCGCGAGAAGTTTGACTGCGCAGGCGCGCCGGGTATTCGACCTGCTGGCCGTCGAACAGCCCGACCACCTGACCGATGACCGTCAGGGTCGGCGGCGTCAGGTGTTTTTCATCGGCCATGCTCGGCAGCTGCTTGAGCGTGCAGCGCACCACCTGCTGATCCTGGCGGGTGCCGTTGCCGATCAGCGCGGCGGGGGTGTCCAGCGGCAGGCCGGCGGCAATCAGGTTGCGCGAGATTTCGCCAAGGCTGGCCAGGCCCATGTAGAACACCAGGGTCTGCTTGCCTTCGGCCAGGGCGCTCCAGGGCAGGCGCAGTTCGCCGTTTTCCTGCAGGTGACCGGTGATGAACTGACACGAATGGGCGACATCGCGGTGAGTCAGTGGGATGCCGGCATAGGCGCTGCAGCCGGCGGCGGCGGTGATGCCGGGCACCACCTGGCAGTCGATGCCGCGCTCGAGCAGGTATTCCAGCTCCTCGGCGCCACGGCCGAAGATGAACGGATCGCCACCCTTCAGGCGCACCACGCGCTTGTTCTGCAGCGCCAGCCCGGCCAGCAGTGCGTTGATTTCCGGCTGCGGCAGGCTGTGGTAGCCGCTGGTCTTGCCGACGTAGTGACGGCTGCAGGCGGCGGGCAGCAGGGCCAGCAGGCCGTCGCTGACCAGACGGTCATAGACCACGGCGTCGGCCTGTTGCAGCAGACTCCAGGCGCGCAGGGTGAGCAGGCCGGGATCGCCCGGGCCGGCACCGACCAGGGCGACTTCGCCGGGGGCGAACGCGGCGCTCAGCGAGGCGGGTAGCGTGATTGGCTGGTCCATGGGCTCTCCTGAAAAATTCTCATCGGGCTGCGGTGTGGCGCTACGCGGCACTTGGCGGCCGCTGTAGTGGATCAAATGGCGATGCTGGGAATGCGCTGCGGCGTCGGTAGGCCGATCTCTTCATCGGTCAGGTAGCAGCCGGGGTCTTCGGCCCACAGGTTGCCCTCGGCCCAGGCGCGGGTGCGGGTGTTGCCGTTGCAGATCGACAGCCAGCGGCAATCGGCGCAGCGGCCTTCGACGGCGCGCGGATGCTGGCGCAGCTGCTGCAGCAGCGGTTGCGGGTTGTCCAGCCAGATCTCGCGGAAGCTCTGCTTGCGTACGTTGCCGACGGTGTGCTGCCACCAGTAGGTGTCCGGGTGCACGTCGCCGATGTTGTCGATGTTGGCGATGCCGCTGCCGGAAGCGTTGCCGCCCCAGGCGCGCAGCATGCCCTCGAGACGCGCGGCGTGCTGCGGCAGGTTGGCTGCGACCCACTGCAGCAGCAGGATGGCGTCGGCGTCGTTGTTGCCGCTGACGAAGTCGGTCTCGCGGCCGTTCTGCACATCGTCCCAGGCCTGCTCGAACAGCTGGCGCATGGCGTCGCGGGTCATCTGATGATGGGCGTCGGCCTTGCGACTGCGCTTGCCGCGGCCGCTGTAGTTGAGGTGCGAGAGGTAGAATTTCTGCACGTCATGCTCGCGCATCAGCTCGAGGATGGCCGGCAGTTGCGGGTAGTTGTTCTGCGTCAGGGTAGTGCGCAGGCCGACGCGAATGTCGTGCTGCCGGCACAGGTCGATGGCATGCATGGAGGCGGCGAAGCTGCCCTTGAGCTGGCGCCAGTCGTCGTGCACGGCTTCCAGACCGTCGATGCTGATACCGACGTAGTCATAGCGGGCGGCGACGATCTGCTCGATGTTGCGCTCGTCAATCAGCGTGCCGTTGGTCGACAGCGCAACGAAGAAGCCTTTGTCGCGTGCGTAGTCGGACAGCTCGAAGATGTCCTTGCGCAACAGCGGCTCGCCGCCGGAGAGGATCAGCACGCGCACGCCGGCGGCATGCAGATCGTCGATCACCTTGAACGCTTCGGCGGTTTCCAGCTCGTCACGGAACTCGCTGTCGGCGGAGGTGGCGTAGCAGTGCTTGCAGGTCAGGTTGCAGCGGCGCAGCAGGTTCCAGATCACCACCGGCGGGCGCGCGCCAGCAGTGCTGCGGGCGCCGAGTACGGGAGTGGTCGGCCGGGCCAGGGCGCGCAGGTAATGGCTGATTCTCAACATGAGCGTTTCTCCTCGGGGAGCGCGGGGCTCCGTGGGCACGCCACCCGCGGTGACCTGCCTCGATGGGGTGCAGGATCAACGAGCGCCCGGAGCCTATCCTTGACGAGAAACAATAAAAGACCGGATATGCCGCCACCGCGCCAGGGCGGCGCGACGTGCGGTTGGGAAGAGCGGAGGGCAGGGCCTGGCGCCGGCGCTGTCGCCGGCGCGCAGGGGGCTGTGGCTAGTTGCCGCGCAGCATCAGCAGGATGACGATCAGTGCGATCAGCAGCGGCCAGGCGAGCAGCAGCAGGCGCCACAGGCGCGGCGCGTGGCGCAGCTCCATGAAGCCTTCGGTGATCAGCCAGGCCTTGCCCAGCGCCACCAGCAGAATGGTGCCGCCGAGCAGCAGGGTCGAACCGGCGCTGCCGAGCAGCACGGTGGTGATGGAGAGCAGGGCCAGTCCCAGCCAGCAGCCAACCAGGACTTTTGAAGCGGACATGGCTACCTCGTCAGTTCAGTACGTACACCAGCGGGAACAGCAACACCCAGACCAGATCGACCATGTGCCAGTAGAGCACGCCGGATTCCATCCCACCGTGGTGTTGCGGTGAGTAGGCGCGGCGCCGGCAGCGCTCGGCCATCCAGCCGAGGATCACCATGCCCAGCAGCACGTGCAGGAAATGGAAGCCGGTGAGGATCCAGTAAAGGGTGAAGAAGCGGTTGTGTTCGAGCCCCAGGCCGAGCGACGCCAGATGCCCGTACTCGTTCAGCTTGAGCACCACATAGACGCAGGATGACAGCAGCGCGGCGAGCAGCAGCAGGCCGGCGCGGCCCTGGCGGTCGGCGCGTACCTGCTCGACCGCCAGCGCGGCGAACAGCCCCGAGGTCAGCAGGCTGAGCGTCAGCGCCAGGCCGATGGAGCTGTCCAGCGCCTGCCGGCTTTCGGCGAACATCGCCGGATCGAGCAGCTGGGTCACGGCGAAGGCGACGATCAGCAGGGCGAACACGGTCAGCTCGGCGAGGATGAAGAACCACATCGCCAGGTCGCCCGGCAGCCGCCGAACCGGGCGCGTGAGCACCTCAGCCGAAGTGGACATCGACGACCTCCATAAGCGCGGCGACGGTTTGCGGGTCGTCCGACAGCGGCTCGGCGAGACAGGCCAGGCAGGCCTGACGCGGCGTCATGCCGGAGCGGATCATGCGGGCGGTGAAGATCAGCAGGCGCGTGGAGGCGACTTCCTCCAGGTCGTGCTGCTCGAGCCGGCGCAGTGCCTGGCCGAGCTTGACCACCTGCGCGGCGAGCGCGGCATCGACCTGGGCCTCGTTGGCGACGATGCGCTCTTCCTCGGCCTGCGGCGGATAGTCGAAGCGCATGGCGACGAAGCGCTGGCGGGTACTGGGCTTCATGCCCTTGAGCAGATTCTGGTAACCGGGGTTGTACGACACCACCAGCATGAAGCCCGGCGTGGCCTTGAGCGCCTCGCCGGTGCGTTCGATGAACAGCTCGCGGCGGTCGTCGGCCAGCGGGTGCAGCACCACGGCGGTGTCCTGGCGTGCCTCGACCACTTCATCGAGGTAGCAGATGCCGCCTTCACGCACTGCCCGGGTCAGCGGGCCGTCCTGCCACCAGGTGCCTTGCGCGCCGATCAGGTGACGGCCGACGAGGTCGGCGGCGGAGAGGTCGTCATGGCAGGCCACGGTATACAGCGGCAATCCCAGACGATGCGCCATGTGCTGCACGAAGCGGGTCTTGCCGCAACCGGTCGGTCCCTTGATCAGCACGGGCATGCCGTGTTGCCAAGCCTGCTCGAACAACGCCTGTTCGTTGCCCAGGGGCTGATAGAACGGCGCGTCGGGAGTGTCGGCAACTACGGTCAGTCTTTCGGGCGCATTCACGGGCAATACCTCACTGCGGTAGTCGGTTAATCACGAACGACAAACTACCGCCCGCATCGCTGCCCCTCAAGGCATCCGCCGGCAAAGCTTGATCGCGGTCAAGCCCCGCTCGAATTGGTCGCCGCCGGTCAGGCATTTGCTACTCGCAGCGCCAGATGCCGGGCTATCGTCGCCCCCGCGACAAGGCGTCACGCCTAGGGGGTGTCGGGGGGTCTCTTGATTGCCGTCAAGCGCTCGGCGATTTGGGCTCTCCTAGGATGCAACCGCACCAATTAATCACTGGAATTGCCGCACCGCCGTCACTTAGCAGGAATCGCATGAGGCGATTCAGAGGAGAAAACGTATGCGCAAACCACTACTGGCCGGACTTGTCGCCGGCTTTTCGCTGCTTGCTCTGGGCGTGGCCCAGGCGCAGGACACAGCAGAAGACAAAGCCCAGGCCGCTTATAAGGGCCAAGCATCGACCGTCGACCCAGCCAGTGCGCAGGTCGTGCGTTCTCCGGGCGCGCCGGATCTGAGCGCCGGTGAGTTCGAGCAGGCCAAGGAAATCTACTTCCAGCGCTGCGCCGGCTGCCACGGCGTGCTGCGTAAAGGCGCCACCGGCAAGCCGCTGACCCCGGACATCACCCAGGAGCGCGGCCAGGCCTATCTGGAAGCGCTGATCACCTACGGTTCGCCGGCGGGTATGCCCAACTGGGGCACCTCGAACGCGCTGACCAAGGACCAGATCACCTTGATGGCCAAGTACATCCAGCACACCCCGCCGACTCCGCCGGAGTGGGGCATGGCCGAGATGAAGAATTCCTGGAAGGTCCTGGTCAAGCCGGAAGATCGTCCGAAGAAGCAGATGAACGATCTCGACCTGCCGAACCTGTTCTCCGTCACCCTGCGTGACGACGGCAAGATCGCGCTGATCGACGGCGAAACCAAGAAGATCGTCAAGACCATCGACACCGGCTACGCCGTGCACATTTCGCGCATGTCGGCCTCCGGCCGCTACCTGCTGGTAATCGGTCGTGACGCCAAGATCGACATGATCGACCTGTGGGCCAAGGAGCCGACCAAGGTCGCCGAGATCAAGGTAGGTATCGAGGCTCGTTCGGTCGAGACTTCCAAGTACAAGGGCTACGAGGACAAGTACGTCATCGCCGGCGACTACTGGCCGCCGCAGTTCACCATCATGGACGGCGAGACCCTGCAGCCGCTGCAGATCGTCTCCACCCGTGGCATGACTGTGGACAAGCAGGAATACCACCCGGAACCGCGCGTCGCGGCGATCATCGCCTCGCACGAGCATCCCGAGTTCATCGTCAACGTCAAGGAAACCGGCAAGATTCTGCTGGTCAACTACAAGGACATCGACAACCTCACCACCACCAGCATCAACGCCGCGCCGTTCCTGCATGACGGTGGCTGGGACAGCACGCACCGCTACTTCATGACGGCCGCCAACAACTCCAACAAGGTTGCGGTGGTCGACTCCAAGGAGCGCAAGCTGAGCGCGCTGGTCGAAGTCGGCAAGATCCCGCACCCGGGTCGTGGCGCCAACTTCAACCACCCGAAATACGGTCCGGTCTGGGCCACCAGCCACTTGGGCGACGAGAGCATCTCGTTGATCGGTACCGATCCGAAGAACCACCCGCAGTACGCGTGGAAGCACGTCGACACCCTGAAGGGCCAGGGCGGTGGTTCGCTGTTCATCAAGACCCATCCGAAGTCCAAGCACCTGTACCTGGATACCACCTTCCACCCGGATGCCAAGGTCAGCCAGTCGGCCGCGGTGTTCGACATCAGCAACCTGGAAGCGGGCTTCAAGGTTCTGCCGATCGGCGAGTGGGCCGGTCTGAAGGACGGTGCCAAGCGCGTCGTGCAGCCTGAGTACAACGAGGCC
The DNA here is from genome assembly GCF_056336065.1 of Stutzerimonas sp. 21-1. Classification (NCBI taxonomy): domain Bacteria; kingdom Pseudomonadati; phylum Pseudomonadota; class Gammaproteobacteria; order Pseudomonadales; family Pseudomonadaceae; genus Stutzerimonas; species Stutzerimonas sp. 21-1. Next base: position 836,515 of record NZ_CM150500.1, read on the forward strand.
GGCGACGAGGTGTGGTTCTCGGTGTGGAGTGGTCAGGAAGAGGAGTCGGCCATCGTGGTGGTTGACGACAAGACCCTGAAACTCAAAACAGTGATCAAGGACAAAAGGTTGATTACCCCAACCGGTAAATTTAACGTCCACAACACTCAGTACGACGTTTACTGAGTTTAGCCCCGGGGGCGGGCCTCAAGATCCGCCCCTTCTTTAGCCTTGAGGAAGTACTCATGAAGAAAGTTCTGCTCCCGCTGCTCGCCCTTGGCGGCGCTCTGGCCCTGCAGCCAGCGCTGGCCCAGGACGGCGAAGCGCTGTTCAAGAGCAAGCCCTGCGCGGCCTGCCACAGCGTCGACGCCAAACTGGTCGGCCCGGCTCTGAAGGAAGTGGCAGCGAAGAATGCCGGCGTTGATGGCGCCGTCGATACGCTGGCCGCCAGCATCAAGAACGGCAGCCAAGGCAAGTGGGGCCCGATCCCGATGCCGCCAAATGCCGTGACCGAAGAAGAAGCCAAGGCCCTGGCTACCTGGGTCCTGAGTCTCAAGTAACACCCCTGGAGGACGCCATGACCCGCTCCCGACACGCAGTATCACGTTTGGGGCTGACCCTGGCGTCCCTCCTCCTGATTCCTGCGGCCCTGGCCGCGGCGCCCGCCGCCGAACGCCAGGCGCAACTCGAGCATCTGCTCCTGCAGGACTGTGGCTCCTGCCACGGCCTGCGCATGACCGGCGGCCTCGGCCCGGCGCTGACCCGCGACGCGCTTGCCGGCAAACCCCGCGACAGCCTGATCGCCACCGTCACCCACGGTCGTCCCGGTACCGCCATGCCCGGCTGGAAGGCCCTGCTCGACGAGCAGGACATCGCCTGGCTGGTCGATCTGCTTCTGCAAGGATATCCAAAGCCATGAACCGTCCGTCTTTGCTGCTGGCCGCGGCCTGCCTGTTGCTTGGCGCCTGTGCGCAACAACCGCTGCGTGGCAGCGGCGATCTCGGCGTGATCGTCGAGCGCGCCACCGGCAGCCTGCAAATCATCGAGAGCAGCGGTCAGACCCGCTTGGCACGGGTCGAGGGCTTGGGCGATCTGTCCCACGCCTCGGTGGTGTTTTCCCGCGATCAGCGCTTCGCCTATGTGTTCGGCCGCGACGGCGGGCTGACCAAGGTCGATCTGCTCGAACAGCGCATCGACAAGCGCGTGGTGCAGGCTGGCAACAGCATCGGCGGTGCGATCAGCCAGGACGGCGCGCTGATCGCCGTCGGCAACTACGAGCCGGGTGGCGTCAAGGTATTCGACGCCCAGACGCTCGAGCTGGTTGCCGACGTTCCGGCCACGCCGCTGGCCGATGGCAGCCGCAATTCGCGGGTAGTCGGCGTCACCGACGTGCCCGGCAAGCGTTTCATCTACAGCCTGTTCGATACCAACGAAACCTGGCTGCTGGATTTCAGTCAGGGCAACACCCCGAAGATCACGCGTTTCGACAACATCGGCAAACAACCCTACGACGCTTTGCTGACGCCCGAAGGCCGCTATTACATCGCCGGCCTGTTCGGCGAAGACGGCATGGGCAAGATCGATCTGTGGCACCCGGAGAAGGGCGTCGAGCGCATTCTCGATGGCTACGGTCGCGGGCAGGAAAAACTGCCGGTCTACAAGATGCCGCATCTGGAAGGCTGGACCGTCGCCGGTAACCAGACCTTCGTCCCGGCCATCGGCCAGCACCGCGTGCTGGTGATGGATTCGCAGAACTGGAAGCAGACCGACGCCATCGATGTCGCCGGTCAGCCGGTGTTCGTTATGGCACGGCCCGATGCGCGGCAGATCTGGGTCAACTTCGCCCACCCGGACAACCACCGGATTCAGGTCATCGACAGCGAAACGCACAAGATCATCGCCGACCTCGAGCCGGGACCCGCGGTGCTGCACATGGAATTCACCGCACGCGGCGACCAGCTCTGGCTGTCGGTGCGCGACGGCAATGAAGTCCAGGTGTGGGACCCGTACCGCCTGCAATTGCTCAAGCGCCTGCCGGCCGAAAGCCCGAGCGGCATCTTCTTCAGCAGTCGCGCACACGAGACGGGGCTGTGACCATGATGATCGACGATCTCAGCCGCCGCCTGATCGACCGCTATCAGCACGGCATGCCCCTGTGCGCCGAACCCTATCGCGCCATGGCCGACGAGCTAGGCTGCGACGAGAGCGAGGTGCTGGCGCGCCTGGAACAGCTGCAGGAGTTCGGCGGCCTGTCGCGGATCGGTCCGGTGTTCGAGCACAGCCGTGCCGGCGCCAGCACCCTGGTCGCGCTGGCCGTGCCGCAAGCACGGCTGGAACAGGTTGCTGCGCGCATCAGCGCCTTTCCCGAGGTCAACCACAACTATCTGCGCGAGCATCACTACAACCTGTGGTTCGTGCTGACCGGCCCGGACCGCCCGCATCTCGATCGCCTGCTGGCCGAGATTGAGGCCGATACCGGCCTGGTGCCGCTTGACCTGCCGATGCTGCATGCCTACCGCATCGATCTCGGCTTCCCGTTGGGAGAACCGTCATGAGCATTGCGCTGAACGATCTGCAGGCGATGCACCTGCGCCGCCTGCTGGAGGCCGGCCTGCCGCTGGCGGCACGGCCCTATCGACAGCTCGCCGAGCAGATCGGCAGCAGCGAGGAGCAGGTGCTTGACCAGGTCCGGCGCTGGCAGGAGGACGGCTTGTTCCGCCGTGTCGGGCTGGTGCTCAAGCATCGCGCGCTGGGTTTTCGGGCTAACGCCATGCTGGTGCTGGATATCCCCGATGCCGAAGTCGATGAGATCGGTCGCCGGCTCGGCCTGGCTGCCGGCGTCAATCTTTGCTACCAGCGCCCGCGGCGGCTGCCGCAGTGGCCGTACAACCTGTTCTGCATGGTTCACGGACGGGAGCGCGAGCAGGTCTGCCAGCTGATCGAGACGCTGCTCGCCGAGCATGGCCTCAGCGAGGTGCCGCACCAGTTGCTGTTCAGCACCCGCGCCTATAAACAGTGCGGCGGCCGTTACGCCCCGCCGCTGGTCAGAGAGGCTGCGCATGGATGATTTCGACCGCCAGCTGATCAACCGCCTGCAGCATGGTCTGCCACTGGTACGGCAGCCGTGGCAAGCGCTGGCCGAGGAGCTTGGCAGCAGTTCCGAGGCGCTGCGCGCACGCGTGCAGGCGCTGCTCGACGACGGCACGCTGACCCGCTTCGGTCCGATGTTCGATATCGAGCGCCTGGGCGGCGCCTTCACCCTGGCGGCTTTGTCCGTCCCTGAGGAGCGCTTCGACGAGGTGGCGGCAATCCTCGACGCCATGCCGGAGGTTGCGCACAACTACCGGCGCGAGCACGCCTGGAACATGTGGTTCGTGCTCGGCTGCGCGACCCCTGAGGGGATCGCCGAAACCATCGCGCGGATCGAGGCGCAGACCGGCTTGCCGGTGCTCAACCTGCCGAAGGAGGAGACCTATCATGTCGGATTGCACTTCCCCGTCTGACGCCCAATTGCAGCGACGTCTGGTCGAACTCACCGAGGCCGGGTTGCCGCTGGTCGACGATCCCTGGGCCTGGCTGGCCGACGAGCTGGGGCTGGAGGTGGATGCGACGCTCGCCTTGCTGCAGCGCCTGCAGGCGGCAGGAGCGATCCGTCGCATCGCCGCCGTACCCAACCACTACCGGCTGGGTTACCGGCACAACGGCATGACCGTCTGGGATGTCGACGATGCCGAGATGGCCCGCCTCGGCCCGCTGATCGGCGCCCAGGCATTCGTCAGTCACTGCTACCGGCGGCCACGCCGCGACGGTTGGCGCTACAACCTCTTCGCGATGGTGCATGGGCGCGACGCGCGGGACATCGACGCCTATCGCAACCAGATCCGTGCGCTGCTCGGCGAAGCCTGCCGAGCGGACGAGATGCTGGTGTCCAGCCGCATCCTGAAGAAGACCGGCCTGCGCGTGGCCGCCCAGCGCGGCGCCTGAGCGTCGGGCTTAAGCCAGGCCGGCGCACCCACTGCCGGCTGCTCTGGCATCGGAGCTGGCGCATTTTTGCGCAGGCGCCGGCTGATTTTCCCTTCGTGTAATGCCCGACTGTTGTGTTCAGGTTTTTCTTGATTGCCATCAAGCACGTTTCGATAGGCGCCTTCTTAAACTGGCCACGCCAAGCCATGAGGAGGCGACCATGTCCGAGACCTTCACCAAGGGGATGGCCAGGAATATTTACTTCGGGGGAAGCGTGTTCTTCTTCCTGGTATTCCTAGGCCTGACCTATCACACAGAACAGACCTTTCCCGAGCGATCCAACGAGTCGGAAATCACCGAGGCGGTGGTGCGCGGCAAGGCGGTCTGGGAAAACAACAACTGCATCGGCTGTCACAGCCTGCTTGGTGAGGGCGCCTACTTCGCGCCGGAGCTGGGCAACGTGTTCGTCCGTCGCGGTGGCGAAGAGGCCTTCAAGCCTTTCCTGCACGCCTGGATGAAGGCTCAGCCCCTTGGGGCACCGGGTCGTCGCGCCATGCCGCAGTTCAACCTGACCGAACAGCAAGTAGACGATATGGCGGAGTTCCTCAAGTGGACTTCGAAAATCGACACCAACAACTGGCCGCCAAACAAGGAAGGTTGAGTTGATGAACGTCTTTGTTTCCGAATCCTTAGGAGGGCTACGAGATGGGCATCATTAATCCGCATCTCAAATTCCAATCGCAGGCTGTTGCCAAACCTTACTTCGTGTTTGCGCTGATGCTGTTCGTCGGCCAGATTCTGTTCGGTCTGATCATGGGTCTGCAGTACGTGGTGGGTGACTTCCTGTTCCCGCTGCTGCCATTCAACGTGGCCCGTATGGTCCACACCAACCTGCTGATCGTCTGGCTGCTGTTCGGCTTCATGGGCGCGGCCTACTACCTCATTCCCGAGGAAGCGGATCGCGAACTGCATAGCCCCAAACTGGCCATCATCCTGTTCTGGGTGTTTGCCGCCGCGGGCGTGCTGACGATTCTCGGCTACCTGTTCGTGCCCTACGCCGGTCTGGCAGAGCTGACTCACAACGAACTGCTGCCGACGATGGGACGCGAGTTCCTCGAGCAACCGACGATCACCAAGATCGGTATCGTAGTGGTGGCCCTGGGCTTCCTCTACAACATCGGTATGACCATGCTCAAAGGTCGCAAGACCGTGGTCAGCACGGTCATGATGACCGGTCTGGTCGGCCTGGCGGTGTTCTTCCTGTTCTCCTTCTACAACCCGGAAAACCTGGCGCGCGACAAGTACTACTGGTGGTTCGTGGTGCACCTGTGGGTGGAGGGCGTGTGGGAACTGATCATGGGTTCGATGCTGGCCTTCGTCCTGATCAAGATCACCGGCGTTGACCGTGAAGTGATCGAGAAGTGGCTGTACGTGATCATCGCCATGGCTCTGATCACCGGCATCATCGGTACTGGTCACCACTTCTTCTGGATCGGTGCGCCGACCGTGTGGCTGTGGCTGGGTTCGATCTTCTCCGCTCTGGAACCGCTGCCGTTCTTCGCCATGGTGCTGTTCGCCTTCAACATGGTGAACCGTCGCCGCCGCGAGCACCCGAACCGCGCTGCCGCGATCTGGGCAATGGGCACTACCGTGACTGCGTTCCTCGGTGCCGGCGTGTGGGGCTTCCTGCACACCCTGGCTCCGGTGAACTACTACACCCACGGTTCGCAGCTCACTGCCGCTCACGGTCACCTGGCGTTCTACGGTGCCTACGCGATGATCATCATGACCATGATCAGCTACGCCATGCCGCGTCTGCGTGGCCTCGGTGAAGCGCCGGATGCTCGTGCGCAGACCGTGGAGATCTGGGGCTTCTGGCTGATGACCATCTCGATGGTGCTGATCACCCTGTTCCTCACCGCTGCAGGCGTGGTACAGGTCTGGCTGCAACGCATCCCGGCAGATGGCGCCGCCATGTCGTTCATGAACACTACTGACCAGCTGGCCATCTTCTTCTGGCTGCGCCTGGTGGCTGGTGTGTTCTTCTTGATCGGCCTGATCTGCTACCTGTACAGCTTCAAGCAGCGTGGCCGGGTAACGGTCGCCTCGACAGCCGCCACCGCGGCCTGAGACGAAGCGTAGCGATGACCGACGGCCCGGCTGGTACTAGCGGGCCGTTTCGCTTTTCAAATGCTTGTACGGAGTAACCCGCCATGGCCTTTACCATCGAAGTGGAAGAGTGGGTCGGCAGCGTCTGGCACCGCTTCATCACCCGCCGCGCCAGCCCGGATTTCCCCGAGGCGTGCGTCGAGCTGGAAAGCATGCAGCGCTCGTTGGCCCTGCTGTTTCGCGCGATGGGCGGGGCCAGCGGTGTCGGTGTCGAAGCCGCCGCCGCGCGGGATATGCTGCTGCGGCGCAACCTGCTGCAACAGGTCGCCGGCACCTGCAAACAATTGCCGGTGGCCTGGTGCGATCGCAACAACCTTCGGCTTCCGCAAAGCCTCTCGGTGTACCCCGAGGCCGCGCTGAACCAGGATCTCTACCGCTGGCTGGCGCTGCTCGCAGCGCAGGCCGGTGAGATGCGCCACTGGGCGCGTGACAACCAGCGCTGGACGCAGCAGCTGCTGGAACAATTTCCCGCCATGCGCCCACGCTATCAGCGACTGGTCGAGGCCCATCTGGCACTGCGTCCCGATCCTGACCAGCTGCCCAAGGGCGAGGCCGCGCTGGAACGGGCGTTGTGCCAGGCGCTGCGCGAGCCCGGCAGCGTCAGCCAGTTCCCGCGCAGCGAGCGCGCGCCCTGGCCGCTCCCGCTGTGGCTGTACCCGGCGGAAAATCTCGGCGAGCCGCAGGCTGCCGACCGTGGTGAAGACGGTGAGGGCAATCTGGAAACCCCGCCGGGTGGCGAATCGCGCCAGCGCAAGCGCGCCAAGCGCGTCGAGGAAAGCACCAGCAAGGGCGGGCTGCTGCTGTTCCGCCTGGAAAACCTGTTCAGCTGGTCCGAACACGTCGAACTGGATCGCTGCGGCGACGATACCGAGGATCTGGATGCCGCGCGCGTCGCCGAGGATCTCGACGAGCTGGCGCTGTCGCGCCAGCGCATGCGCCAGGGCGGCGGGCTCAAGCTCGATCTGGACTTGCCGGCAGCCGATTTCGATGACGTGCCGCTGGGCGAGGGCATCAAGCTGCCCGAGTGGGATTACCGCAAGCAAACCCTGCAGAAGGACTTCGTCAACCTGCAGATGATGCTGCCGCGCGGCTCGGAGGCCAAACCGCTGCCGCTGCATCTGGCGCCGCTGGCACGCCGTCTGCGCCGGCAGTTCGAGCACCTGCGCAATGATCGTCAGTGGCTGCGCCAGCAACCGCAGGGCTCGGAGCTGGATCTGCAGGCCTGGCTGGACTTCCACGTCGAGCGGCAGAACGGCCAGTGCGCCGAGCGTGGGCTGTTCATGGAGCAGCGGCAGAATCGTCGCGACCTGGCTTGTCTGCTGCTGGCCGACCTGTCGATGTCCACCGATGCGCACCTGGACAACGAGCACCGGGTGATCGACGTGATCACCGACAGCCTGCTGCTGTTCGGCGAGGCGCTGTCGGCGGTCGGCGACCAGTTCGCGCTCTACGGTTTTTCCTCGCTGCGCCGTCAGCAGGTGCGCATGCAGGAGCTGAAGAGCTTCCGCCAGCCCTATGGCGACGAGACCCGCGGACGCATCCAGGCGCTCAAGCCCGGTTACTACACCCGCATGGGCGCGGCGATTCGCCAGGCCACCGAGCTGCTCGGCAACTGCAAGCAGCGGCGCAAGCTGTTGCTGCTGGTGACCGACGGCAAGCCCAACGATCTGGATCTCTATGAGGGTCGCTATGGCGTCGAGGACACCCGCCAGGCGGTGATGGAAGCGCGCAAGCAGGGCCTGCTGCCGTTCTGCATCACCATCGACCGCGAGGCCGGCGACTACCTGCCCTACATGTTCGGCGCCAACGGCTACACGCTGATCAAGGAGCCGCAGCAGCTGCCGTTCCGCCTGCCGCAGCTGTACAAGCAGCTGACCCAGCCGTAGCGCAACGCGGAACGGGCGGTTGCGGCCGCGCCACGTGATTCGTTCGATGTGGAAAACGACAGAGCCGGGCAAAGCCCGGCTCTGTCGTTACGGTGGTCGGCGTCAGAACGCCAGGTTGGCAGACAGCCAGAGCCGCCGCCCTTCGGGGATGTAGCCGGAGGTCGAGCGGGTGCTGTGGCTGTACTCGCTGACGTAGTCCAGGCCGTTGCTGCCGATGTAGGCGTCGCTGCGCAGGAAGTCCTTGTCGAGCAGGTTGTAGATGGCAGCCTGCAGGGTCAGGTTCTGGCTGGCGCGATAGCTGGCGCCGAGGTGGAACAGGCTGTACGCGCCCAGTTCGTTGCCGACCTGATCGTAGACGGCCGCATCGTCACCGCTGAGCGTCGAGCGGGCATCGAGGAAGCGCAGGGTTTCGCTGCGGTATTCGTACGCCAGCCAGGTCTTCAGGCGGTCGGTGGCCTGCCAGTTCAGACGCGCGTTGAGCATGTGGTCAGGCGTGTTGGTCAGCGGCCGGCCTTTGTTGTCGCCACTCTTCTGCTCGCTCTCGGTGTAGGTGTAGTTGGCATTGATCCACCAGGCGTCGGCCAGCGGAATGCGGGTCGCCAGTTCGATGCCCTGGGTCTTCGCCTCGCCGACGTTGACCTGCTGGCTGTAGACGCTCTGGCCAGTGCCGGCCAGCCACTGGCAGCCGCCGGCACCGGGCGTGGTGGCACAGTTGATGTCCGGCCCGGACATGATCTTGTCCTTGAACTCGGTGTAGAACAGCGTGCCGTTGGCGTTGAAGCCGGCGAGGTTGTCGTAGTACAGGCCGAATTCGTAGCTGGTGGATTGCTCCGGGTCAAGGTCGGGGTTGCCCAGGGTCAGGGTGCGGCCCTGGCGTGTCACGCCGTTGATGCCGTCATGCAGGTCGTTGATCGCCGGTGCGCGGTAGCCCTTGCTCACGCCGCCCTTCATGGTCCAGTTGTCGTTGGTGTTCCACACCAGATAGGTGCGCGGAGTGATCTGCCCGCCGAACTCCTCGTGGTCGTCGTAGCGCGCGCCGACGGTGAGGGCGAGGTCGTCGCGGATGCGCCACTCGTTCTCGGCGAACAGCGCCCAGGTGGTCTGCTCGAAGGTGTCCAACGCGATGCCGTCGTCCAGTTCGGCCTCCCACCACTGGCCGCCGAGCGTCAGCAGGTTGGCCTCGCCGAGAGGCATCACCAGCTTGCTGTCGAACACCAGGTTGGTGGCCTTCAGTTCGCGATCAGACCCGGCGATCACCCCGGGCAGTACGGCATTGGTGGGGTTGCCGAGAGTACCGGGGTTGGTACGGCCGATGGTTTCGGTGGTGTTGCGCATCAGGCTCGAATCCAGCGTGCCGAAGGCGAAACGCCCGGTGTGCGTCAGCGTCGCCGATTCGCGCTCGAAACGCAGTTCGTCGCGGTAGCCCCAGGCGCTGGTGGACGCCGTGGTGCAGTCGTCCTGATCGAGCCCGTCCAGGCTGCCGAGCTGGCAGTTGTCGTTGCCGTAGGTCTGGATCGAGCGATCCAGGTCCAGGGAAATGTCGTGATCCTGGTTGGGGGTGAAGGCCAGCCGGCCACCGGCGCTCCAGTTCTCGGCTTCCACCGGCGACGGGCCACGGGTACTCAGTGGCAGGTGTGAATCGGAGAATTCCAGGCTGGCGCTATCGCGGTCGTAGAAACTGCCGCGCAGCGCCAGGCCCAGCTTGTCGTCGATCAGCGGGCCGCTGCTGTAGAAGTTGATCTTCGAGCTATCGCCGTAGTCGCTGTGCTCCTGCACGGTATGCTCGACGCCAACCGAAGAGGCCCATTCCTTGCCGACCTTGCGGGTGATGATGTTGACCACCCCGCCGAGCGCATCGGAGCCGTAGAGGGTGGACATCGGACCGCGGATGACCTCGATCCGCTCGATCGCCGAGGGCGGCGGCATGAAGCTGGTGGAGGTTTCACCGAAGCCGTTGGGCGCAACGTCGCCGGGAGCATTCTGGCGGCGGCCGTCGATGAGGATCAGTGTGTATTCGCTGGGCATGCCGCGGATACTGATGTTCAGTCCGCCGGTCTTGCCGGTGTTGCCATGCACGTCCACGCCTTCGACGTCCTGCAGTGCTTCGGCGATGCTGCTGAAGCGCTTTTCCTGCAGCTCTTCCCGAGTGATCACGCTGATGCTCGCTGGCGCCTCGGTGATCTTCTGCTCGAAGCCGGTGGCGCTGACAACCATGCTGTCCAGCGTGACCGGAGAAGACTGGGCCATGACACCAAGACTGCTGCCGAGCAGGGCGGCGGCGAGGGCGGTACGGGCAAAGGGAACGGACATGCGAACTCCTATCGATGCGCAGTGCAATTTTGCGGCGCATGATAATTACTCGCAGTTGATATGTTGCATCATTCGCGCCTGAGAAGTGCTCTCTTAAACGCTCTTGCACGCTACAAGCCGCGTGACACGCGGGCTTGCAGCGTTGTAAGAAATTGTTGCGATGGTTCGCTGGTACCTGCCGTCAGGGCAGCTGCACCTCAATCGTGCCGTCGGCAGTGACGCTGATCTCACGGGTGCCGGCTTCGATCTCCGGTGTAGGCATGGCGTCCCGGCTGAACTTCATCGACGCACTGCGCATCTCCGGCTGGTAACCACCGCCACTGCCGAGGTTCAGGTTGACCAGACGATAGCCCGAGCCGCCCAGCGCTTCGGTAGCCAGCTTTGCGCGGGCGCGAAAGGCCGCCACGGCATCCTTGAGCAGTGCATCCTCGTTCTGCTTGCGGATCGGATCGGACACGCTGAAACGCATGTCGCCCATCTTCAGGCTCTTCATCAGCTCGCCGGTCAGCTGCGACAGCGCCGCGAAATCGCTGCTCTCCAGTCGTAGCTCGGCCCGCTCGCGCCAGCCGACGATACGCTGGCCCTTGTCGTCATAGACCGGGTAGCTGCTGCGGCTGCCCTGGCTGACGATCACGCCCTTGGCCTGGCGGGCCTGCCGCAGCGCCTGATTCAGCGAGTGGGTAGTCTGCGCGGCAAGCTGGGCTGGATCCTCATGCTGTGCTTCGCTGTAGAGGGTGACGTGCATGCGGTCGTGCGCCACTTCGCTGCTGACTTCGGCGCGCAGCGAGACCTGGTTGTAGCGTGGTTCCGTGGCGCCAGCCGGCAGGCTGGCGCAGCTGGCGAGAACGGCCAACAGAACGGTGGTGCGAGAGATGGGGTAGTACATGAACGCTCCTGGGCTTGAACGCCGGCGATCGCGACGGCAAGTGGAAACTGTAACCGTGACCAACGTTCCGTGCAGCGAATCTCTGCGTCGCGTTGCCGCATGGAGATTGTCCGACGGGTGGCTTGGTTATACTCGGCGCATCTTTGGAGACTCCATGTACGCATCCGTTCAGCTGCTTTCGGCCAGCCGTCAGAACCTTCGGCTTCTGATTCTGATACGTGTCCTCGTGCTGGCTGCGCAGGCCGGTGCGGTGGGGCTCGCCTACGCGACCCAGGCGTTGACTCTGCCTTGGGTAGCGCTGGGCATCACGCTCGCGATCTCCGGCCTGCTGTGTCTTGGCGCGGCGCTGCGCCTGCGCGGCCCCTGGCCGGTGACCGAGCTGGAATATGCCGTGCATCTCGGCTTCGATCTGCTGATCCACAGCGCCCTGCTGTATTACTCGGGGGGCTCGACCAACCCCTTCGTCTCCTACTATCTGGTACCGCTGACCATCGCGGCCGCGACGCTGCCGTGGCTGTATACCCTGGTGCTGGCCGGGCTCGCGCTGGCGGGTTACACGCTGATGCTGGTGTGGTACGACCCGATCACCCTGCCATCGGTTGAACGCGCGACGCTGCTGGTCTATGGCATGTGGCTGAGCTTCGCGCTGGCTGCCGCGCTGATCACCTTCTTCGTTGCGCGCATGGGCGAGCAGTTGCGCAGACAGGCGCAACTGCAGGCCCAACGCCGCGAGGAAAGCCTGCGCGATCAGCAGCTGCTGGCCGTCGCCACCCAAGCCGCCGGCGCCGCTCATGAACTTGGCACGCCGTTGGCGACCATGAGCGTGCTGCTCAAGGAGCTGCGCCAGGAGTACAAGGAGCCGCAGTTGAACGAGGATCTGAGCCTGCTGCAGTCGCAGGTGCAGCTGTGCAAGGAGAGTTTGCGTCAGCTGGTGCGCGCCGCCGAAGCCGACCGGCGTCAGGCGATCGTCGAGCAGACGGCGCGCGAATGGGTCGACGCGGTGCTGCAGCGCTGGCATCTGATGCGTCCGGAGGCGACCTATCGCTTCCAGTGTGTCGGCCGTGGCAGCGCGCCGCGCCTGATGCCGCCGGCCGACCTCAGCCAGTCGTTGCTCAACCTGCTGAACAATGCCACCGACGCCAGTCCTGAGGACCTGGACATCCGCCTGGACTGGGATGCGCAATGGATCAAACTGACCATCCGCGATCATGGCGCGGGGGTTCCGCTGGCCATCGCAGAGCAGATCGGCCGCCCCTTCATCACCACCAAGGGCAAAGGTTTCGGCCTCGGCCTGTTCCTCAGCCAGGCTAGCGTGACGCGCGCCGGCGGAACGGTGAAGCTCTACAATCACGAAGAAGGTGGCACACTTACCGAACTGCGCCTGCCGCATGGTTCGGTGCGCGCCTGACCTGATCGTGACCCCATTGCGAGGAATGCATACATGACCGACGAGTTGCAGCACGAGGGCGAAGAACAACCCCACCTGCTACTGGTAGATGACGATCCGACGTTCACTCGCGTGATGGCCCGGGCCATGAGCCGCCGCGGCCTGCGGGTGAGCATCGCTGGCTCGGCCGACGAGGGGCTGGCACTGGCCCGCCAGGACATCCCGGATTACGCCGTGCTCGACCTGAAGATGGAAGGCGATTCGGGGCTGGTGCTGCTGCCCAAACTGCTCGAACTCGACGCCGAGATGCGCGTGCTGATCCTCACGGGTTACTCGAGCATTGCCACCGCGGTAGAGGCGATCAAGCGCGGTGCCTGCAACTACCTGTGCAAGCCGGCCGATGCCGACGACGTGCTGGCCGCACTGCTGTCGCAGCATGCCGATCTCGACAGTCTGGTGCCGGAAAACCCGATGTCGGTCGACCGCCTGCAGTGGGAACACATCCAGCGCGTGCTCAACGAGCATGACGGCAACATCTCGGCGACGGCGCGCGCCCTCGGCATGCATCGCCGTACCTTACAGCGCAAGCTGCAGAAGCGTCCGGTCCGGCGTTAAACCCGGCCGCGACGCGGCAGCACTGCTGTCGAAGCTCCAGTTCCCGACGCGGAAGCGTTTACCATAGGCGGCCTCTTCACCAACGAGTCCGCCCATGTTCCCTGTCGTCGTCCAGACCCTGAGCGTCACCGCCCCGGTATTCGCCATGCTGTTTCTTGGCGTGGTGCTCCGGCGCGTCGGCTGGATCGATGCAGCGTTCGTCAACACCGCCTCGGCGTTGGTGTTCAAGGGCACCATGCCGACCCTGATGTTCATCTCGATCCTCAAGGCCGACCTGAACACCGCCCTGCAGCCGGCCTTGCTCGGCTACTTCGTGCTGGCGACCATCGCCACGTTCGCCGTGGCCTGGGGTTGGGCAATCTGGCGCTGTCCGCGGGTGGAGCGCGGAGTCTTTGTGCAGGGCGCGTTTCGCGGTAACAACGGCATCGTCGGCTTGGCACTGGCAGCCAGCCTGTACGGCGACTACGGCCTGTCCGCCGGCAGCGTGCTGGCGGGCGTGGTGATCCTGCTCTACAACAGCCTGTCGGCGCTGATCCTGGCGCTCTACAGCGCAGGTGCACGGCCCGATGCGCGCGCGATTCTCATCAGCATCGCGCGCAACCCGCTGATCATCGGGGTCGTTTCGGCCATTCCGTTCGCCTACTGGCGGGTCGCATTGCCGGGCTGGCTGATGACGTCCGGTCAATACTTCGCGCAGATGACGCTGCCATTGGCGCTGATCTGTATTGGCGCGACGTTGTCGCTGGCGGCGTTACGCGACAGTAGCGGGATCGCTCTGAGTTCGAGCCTGATGAAAATGGTCTGGCTGCCGCTACTGGCCACGCTCGGCGCCTGGGCCTGCGGGTTTCGGGGCGCCGAACTGGGCATCCTGTTCCTCTATTTCGCCAGCCCAACGGCGGCGGCGAGCTTCGTGATGGCACGCGCGGTCGATGCCAACCATCAGCTGGCGGCCACCATCATCGTCATCACCACCCTGATGGCCGCTTTGAGCATCAATGCCGGCCTGTTCCTGCTCGGCGGGCTGGGCTGGATCTAGCGCGACCGCGAGTGACGCTGTGATCGTGATCGGCTTTTCGGCCATCGGTGGGTGGCGATCGCGCTAATCGCCCAACAGCGCGCAGAAAATTATCTTCCGCTGCCGTCCAATCGCCCTCGGTTTTTCTGGGGGACGCCACGATGTCGTTTTTTACGCCTTCGAACCGCTCGCTGACGCGTGAGACCAATCGGGTGGTCAATCCGCGGCGACTGCTGGCGCCGTGCCTGGCGCTGTCTCTGCCTTTGAGCCTGCTGATCTTTGGTGGCGGCGTCTGGGTCGGGCAGGGGCTTGGAATAGCGCGCGCGGCGATCAGCGTCGAGGAGTCGACGCCGGCCAGCGAGGGGCATTTCGTCATCGCACGGGTTGGCGAAATGGTCGGGCGGATGAAGTCACTGGAGTCCGATGTGCTCGCCCTGCAGCGGATGCTGAGCGAGCAGCGGGTGCTCGAGCGCGAGCTGTCGGCGCTGGATCCGGCGCTGCTGCCGGTGCTTGCGCCGGCACCGCTGGCCGGCGCTCAGGGCGGCCTGCTGCTGCCGCCGCGCGGTTGTGCGCAGGGCCAGACGCCCGCAGTCGAGCGCGAGCCCCTGCTCGATCTACAGCAAAGCGAAACCTCGGCGCGCTGTCTGCGTAGCGTGGTAGATGCACTGATGCGGGGCGTGGCCGAGCGTAACGCGGCTCTGATGACGATCCCCTCGCGTCGTCCGGTGGGACCGGCGCGGCTGGGTTCGGCCTATGGCAATCGGATCGATCCATTCCGGCAGCAGCTGGCGTTCCACTCCGGCGTGGATTTCGCGCTGAGCGCCGGCTCCGATGTGTTCGCCGCAGCGGGCGGTCGGGTGCGCTTTGCCGGTAATCGGGGCGCCTACGGCAAACTGGTGGAAATCGACCACGGCAATCGGCTGGTGACACGCTACGCGCACCTGTCGCGATTGCACGTGCGGGCCGGCGACATCGTCACACCGCAGCAGCGCGTCGGCGCGGTCGGCTCGACCGGTCGTTCCACCGGCCCGCACCTGCATTTCGAGGTGTTGCACCAGGGGCGCTTCGTCGATCCGCAGCGCTTCCTCGCCCTCGGTGAACTGCAGCGTGTCGACGATGATCTGGCGGCGGACTAGCGCGCATTCCAGCCGCGAGCTGCTGCGCGCCGAGCATCGGCCGCGGGTGATCCGGCCCGGGCGCCTGCCCTGGTTGCCGCTGCTCCTGCTGGCGGCGATTGCCGGGCTGCTGTGGTTGCGCCACGCCGACAGGAGCGCGCAAGCGCAGCACGTCGAGCAGCTCGCCACGGCGAACCAGGCGCTGCAGGCGACGCTTGCGCAGGGCCGCTTGCAGCGTCAGGAAATCCAGGCCACCAACGCGCAGTTGCTGCGCCGCAATGCCCAGCTGTCCGCGCAGATCGAGCAATTGCATACCGAGCTGGCGTTCTTCCGTCAGCAGAAGAAAAAAGCCCATTGATCTTGGAGTACCTGATGTTCAGCAAGAAGAAGCCGGCGCCGCGCGTGGTGATCGACCAGTTTTCCAGCCTGATTTGCGGCAACCTCTCGCTGGCGGGCGACCTGGAGTTCGAGGACGGCCTCAAGATCAGTGGGACAGTGCGCGGCAATGTCCTGCACAAACCGGGCACCCATAGCCTGCTGGCGCTGAGCGCGGAAGGACGGATCGACGGCAACGTCAGCAGCTTCGACGCGCTGATCGACGGCACGGTGGTCGGCGACGTGGTGGTCGAGCATCTGCTAGAGCTGCATTCCAATGCGCGGGTGCGCGGCAACATCCGTTATCGCCAGTTGAGCATGGAGAACGGCGCCGTGGTCGAAGGAGCACTCCAGCTTCTGAGCGACGAGGAGGAAACCGCGCAGATATTCGAACTGCCGCGGCTGCAGGGGCGCGAGGGCTGAACTGCACCTGCCCGGCCGCAGCGGCCGGGCGGCAGAGGCTCAGCGCTGCAGCTTCCAGGCGCGAGCGCCGATCACCAGCAGCGTGATCAGGGTCAGCGGCAGAACGAACCACAGCATGGCCTGACTGAACATGGCCAGCCCCGGTGCGTCGGTGCTGTGCATGATCAGCCAGGTAGTGTAGATCACGTAATAGGCGAAGAACAGCGCGCCTTCCCAGCGGCGAATGCAGTAGCCGGCGAAGAAGATCGGCAGGCACGCGGCCGCCACGGCGATCATCACCGGGAAGTCGAAGGCGATGGCGTTGCTCGAGACGCTGATGGCCGTCGGCGAAACCAGCGAGGCGAGACCGAGCACCGCCAGCAGGTTGAAGATATTGCTGCCGACCACGTTGCCCACGGCGATATCGCGTTCGCCCTTGATGGCGGCGATGACCGAAGTCGCGACCTCCGGCAGCGAGGTACCGGCGGCAATGATGGTCAGACCGATTACCAGCTCCGACAGCCCCAGCGCCTTGGCCAGCGTGACCGCCGCGTCCACCAGCAGGCCGGAGCCCTGCACCAGCAGCACCAGGCCGATGGCGATGAACAGCAGATGGCGCAGGCTGGCGAAGCGTCCGGCCGGCTCATGCAGACCGTATTCGTCTTCGAATTCCTGATTCTCGTTGTTGCGCGACTTCAGGCTGCTGATGATCAGGAAGCCGGTGTAACTCAGAACTGCGCCGAATAGCAGCACGCCATCCAGACGCCCGTACTGCTCGTCCATCGCCAGAAACCAGGCCAGCAGGCTGGCGCCGATCATGATCGGCACGTCGAAACGGATCAGCTGACGCGACACCAGCATCGGCGTGATCAGCGCCGAGAGGCCGAGGATGAACAGTACGTTGAAGATGTTGCTGCCGATTACGTTGCCCACCGCGATATCGCCCTGGTCGGCCACGGCCGATTGCACGCTGACCGCCATCTCCGGCGTGCTGGTGCCGAAGGCCACCACCGTCAGGCCGATGATCAGCGGCGAAATGCCGAACTGCGCGGCCAGCCGCGCCGCGCCGCGCACCAGCAATTCGGCGCCGGCGACCAGCAGCACCAGGCCGGCGAACAGGTAGACGAAGGTCATCAGGGTCACGGAACACACTCCATAGATGGGAAGACGGTTAGCGCTGCCGCCGCCAGGCGCGCACGGCGATCAGCACCAGCGTAATGGCAGTCAGGGGGAAGGCAAACCAGAGCATGGCATCGCGCAGATGCTCGAGGTTGCCAAGGCCGGTAGCAAACATCACCAGATACAGGCTGTAGGCCAGGTAGTAGGCCAGGAACAGCAGGCCATCCCAGCGAGTGATGCGATAGCCGGAGAAGAAGATCGGCAGGCAGGCGACGAATACCGCGAGCATCACCGGAAAATCGAACGCCAGCGCATTCGGCGAGATCGACAGGCCGTCGCCGGCCAGCGCGGCACTGGCGCCCAGCACCAGCAGCAGATTGAAGATGCAGCTGCCCACTACATTTCCGACCGCGATGTCGCGCTCGCCCTTGAGCGCCGCCAGCAGCGAGGCCGCCAGTTCCGGCAGCGAGGTGCCGACCGCGACGACGGTCAGACCGATCACCAGCTCAGAAAGACCGAACGCGCGTGCCAGCTCCACCGCGCCGACGATCAACAGATGAGCACCAGCCACCAGCAGGCCGATGCCAACGATCACCCGCAGCAGTTGCGTGGGCCAGGCCCCGGGCTGCGCATTGAATTCCGCGGCGAACTCATCGGGACCGGCGCTGGGGCGCTGACGGCGAGCGGCGCGAATGTGCAGTGCGGTATAGACAGCGAGACAGGCGAGCAGCAAAGCGCCTTCGCCGCGGCCGATATGCCCGTCCCAGGCCAGCGCATAGACCAGCAGGCCGGCGCCGAGCATCAGCGGCACGTCCAGGCGGATCAGCTGGCGCGATACCCGCAGCGGCGCGATCAGTGCGCAGAGTCCGAGGATCAGCAGGATGTTGGCGATGTTGCTGCCGATCACGTTGCCGACCGCAATGTCGCCGCTGCCGGCGAGTGCCGCCTCGAGGCTGACCGCGGTTTCCGGTGCGCTGGTTCCGAAGGCGACCACGGTCAGGCCGATTACCAGCGGCGGGATGCCGAGGCGCGCCGCCAGCTGCGTCGCGCCACGAACCAGGCTGCCGGCTCCGAAGGTCAGCAGAATCAGGCCGGCAAGCAGATAGGCGAGGGTGAGCAGTGTCATGGGTGTGGCGTACAAGAGGCCGACGGCGGCGTGCTGGCGTCGCGGCGATAGCGCCCGGAGTCGCGTCGCGCGTTCATTCGACCGTTTCGATCCGCACGGCCACCACGCCCCGCTCGATCATGCCGAGCTGCTGTGCGGCGGCGCGCGAGAGATCGATGATGCGGCCACGGCGAAACGGGCCACGGTCGTTGATGCGTACGGTGACCTTGCGGCCGTTGGCCAGGTTGGTCACCTGCACGCGCGTGCCGAACGGCAGCGAGCGATGGGCGGCGACAAGCGCGTTCTGGTCGTGACGTTCGCCGCTGGCGGTTCGCTGACCGTGGTGCATACGTGCGTAGTACGACGCCTTGCCCTGCTGGATGAAACCACGTTCCACCGGCGCGTGCGGCGCTGTCGGCGCGGGCTGCCGTTCGGCGCAGCCGGTGACGAACGCGAGCAGCAGTAGCGGAGCAAGCAGGCGTACGAGGTGCATGAACGATCCGTTCCTTGAAGAATTCTGCCGGCGAGTCAGTCGCAACCGGACGCTGGCGCGGCGCGCGCACTGACCGCGAACACCCGGCCGACCGGGCGACGCTCGGCGCGCAGCCGGCCGGGAGAGCCAGCCGCGCGCTGCTTAGCCTTCGAGTTTCCTCTTCAGCAGTTGGTTCACCTGGCCGGGGTTGGCCTTGCCTTTGGAGGCCTTCATTGCCTGGCCGACGAAGAAACCGAACATCTTGCCGCGTTTGGCTTCATCGCTGGCGCGGTACTGCTCGACCTGTTCGGCGTTGGCCGCCAGCACCTCGTCGAGCATCGCCTCGATGGCGCCGCTGTCGGTGACCTGCTTGAGGCCTTTCTTCTCGATGACTTCGTCAGCGTTCTCGCCTTCGCCGGCCGCGAGGGCTTCGAAGACCATCTTGGCGATCTTGCCGGAGATGGTGTCGTCCTTGATGCGCAGGATCAGACCGCCAAGCTGCGCGGCGGACACCGGCGACTGCTCGATCTCCAGACCGTCCTTGTTGAGCAGGCTGGACAGCTCGCCCATCACCCAGTTGGCCGCCAGTTTGGCGTCGCCACAGACCTGCTGCACGGCTTCGAAGTAGTCGGCCAGTTCGCGACTGGCGGAGAGCACCGAGGCGTCGTAGGTGGACAGGCCGAACTGGCTCTCGAAACGCGCACGCTTTTCACCCGGCAGTTCCGGCAGCTCGCCGCGCACCTGCTCGATGAAGCTCTCTTCCAGCACCACCGGCAGCAGGTCGGGGCAGGGGAAGTAGCGGTAGTCGTTGGCTTCTTCCTTGCTGCGCATCGAACGGGTTTCGTCCTTGTTCGGGTCGTACAGGCGGGTTTCCTGCACCACCTTGCCGCCATCCTCGATCAGCTCGATCTGCCGCTGCACCTCGTGGTTGATGGCCTTCTCGATGAAGCGGAACGAGTTGACGTTCTTGATCTCGGCGCGGGTGCCGAATTCGGCCTGGCCCTTCGGGCGCACCGAAACGTTGCAGTCGCAGCGCAGCGAGCCTTCGGCCATGTTGCCGTCGCAGATGCCCAGGTAACGCACCAGCGCGTGGATGGCCTTGACGTAGGCCACGGCCTCTTTGGCCGAGCGGATATCCGGCTCGGAGACGATTTCCAGCAGCGGTGTGCCGGCACGGTTCAGGTCGATGCCGCTCATGCCGTGGAAGTCTTCGTGCAGGCTCTTGCCGGCGTCCTCTTCCAGGTGCGCGCGGGTGATGCCGACGCGCTTGACCGTGCCGTCTTCCAGGGTGATGTCCAGGTGGCCCTTGCCGACCACCGGATGATCCATCTGGCTGGTCTGGTAGCCCTTGGGCAGGTCCGGGTAGAAGTAGTTCTTGCGCGCGAACACGTTGGTGCGGCCCAGTTCGGCGTCGATCGCCAGGCCGAACTTCACCGCCATGCGCACGGCTTGTTCATTCAATACCGGCAGGGTGCCGGGCATGCCCAGGTCGACCAGGCTCGCCTGGGTGTTCGGCTCGGCGCCGAAGGTCGTAGCGCTGCCAGAGAAAATCTTCGACTGGGTGCTGAGCTGGGCGTGGATTTCCAGCCCGATCACGGTTTCCCATTGCATGTGTATCGTCCTCAGAATCCGGCCGGGGTGCGGGTGTGCCAGTCGGTGACCTGCTGGTACTGGTGCGCCACGTTGAGCAGGCGCGCTTCCTGGAAGTACGGCGCCAACAGCTGCACGCCCACCGGCAGACCGTCGACGAAGCCGGCCGGCATGGACAGGCCGGGGATGCCGGCGAGGTTGGCGGTGATGGTGTAGATATCTTCCAGGTAAGCCGAGACTGGATCGGCGTTCTTCTCGCCGAGCTTCCAGGCCAGGTTCGGCGTGGTCGGGCCGAGAATCACGTCGACCTCGCCGAAGGCGCCGACGAAGTCGTTCTTGATCAGGCGGCGGATCTTCTGTGCCTTCAGGTAGTAGGCATCGTAGTAGCCGGCCGATAGTGCGTAGGTGCCGACCATGATGCGGCGTTTCACCTCGGCGCCGAAGCCTTCGCCGCGCGAGCGTTTGTACAGGTCTTCGAGGTTGACCGGATTCTCGCAGCGATAGCCGAAGCGCACGCCGTCGAAGCGCGACAGGTTGGAGCTGGCCTCGGCGGGCGCGATCACGTAGTAGGCCGGAATTGCGTGCTGCAGGTTCGGCAGGCTGATGTCCTTGACCGTGGCGCCGAGCTTCTTCAGTTGCTCGACCACGGCCAGCACGGCGTCGGCGATACGGCTGTCCAGACCGGCGCCGAAGTATTCCTTCGGCAGGCCGATGCGCAGGCCGGCCAGCGGCTGGTTCAGCGTCGCCAGATAGTCGTCCACCGGTGCGTCGACGCAGGTCGAATCCTTCGGATCGAAGCCGGCGATGGCGCCGAGCATCAGTGCGCAATCTTCGGCGGTACGCGCCAGCGGGCCACCCTGATCGAGGCTGGAGGCGTAGGCGATCATGCCCCAGCGCGAGACGCGACCGTAGGTCGGCTTGATGCCGGTGAGATTGGTCAGTGCTGCCGGCTGGCGGATCGAGCCGCCGGTGTCGGTGCCGGTCGCGGCCGGAACCAGGCCAGCGGCCACCGCAGCGGCCGAACCGCCGGAGGAGCCGCCGGGCACGCGGGAAGTGTCCCAAGGGTTCTTCACCGCGCCGAAATGGCTGGATTCGTTGGCCGAGCCCATGGCGAACTCATCCATGTTCAGCTTGCCGAGGCTGACCGCGCCGGCCGCGGCCAGCTTGGCGACCACGGTGGCGTCGTAGGGTGCCTTGAAGTTGTGCAGGATCTTCGACCCGCAGGTGGTCAGCACGTCTTGAGTGCAGAACAGGTCCTTGTGCGCTATCGGTGCGCCGAGCAGGGCGCCGTTCTCGCCGGCGGCGCGGCGTGCGTCGGCTGCCTGCGCCTGGCTGCGCGCCTGCTCGGCGGTGACGGTGATGAAGCTGTTGAGCTGCGGGTCGAGCTGGCCGATGCGCGCGAGCAGGGCGTCGCTCAGTTCGACAGCAGAGAAGTCCTTGGCGGCCAGGCCGCGGGCAATTTGCGCCAGAGTCAGTCGATGCATCACTCGATCACCTTGGGAACCAGATAGAGTCCGTTTTCCACAGCCGGGGCGATGGCCTGGTACTCGTCGCGGTGGTTGGTTTCGGTCACCTGATCGGCGCGCAGGCGCTGGGTGGCTTCCAGCGGATGGGCCAGCGGCTCGACGCCGGCGGTGTCGACGGCCTGCATGCGGTCGATCAGGCCGAGGATATTGTTGAGGGTCTCGGTGGTGCGCGGCAGATCGCTTTCATTCAGGCCCAGGCGGGCCAGGTGAGCGATCTTTTCCACTTCGCAGCGTTCAAGCGCCATCGCAGGTCTCCAGCGGAAAACGAATCGGGTTGCCATCCGTCGGTCGGCCGACGGAACGCTGGCGGCATGAGCCGCGGCAAGAGGGGGCTTCGAGCCCGGAAAAGCGGATGATCTTACATGCACGGGGCGCTTCCCGGTAGCGCGTCTGCAGCGCCTGGCGTGGCGACGATGGCCTGACGATTGCGCGCAATGGCGCACGTCTGGCGGCTGTGGGGCGGATTCGCGCCTTGCCCTAACTTGGCACCATTGTTAGAGTTTGCGGCACTTTTTTCCCCACGCGTTTGCCCCAGGGCCCTTTCCCAATGTTCAAGAAACTGCGTGGCATGTTTTCCAGTGATCTGTCGATCGACCTGGGCACTGCCAATACCCTCATCTATGTGCGCGATCGCGGCATCGTTCTCGACGAGCCCTCGGTAGTCGCCATCCGCAGCCACGGCAACCAGAAGAGCGTGGTGGCCGTAGGCACCGAGGCCAAGCGCATGCTCGGCCGTACCCCGGGCAACATTTCCGCGATCCGGCCAATGAAGGATGGCGTGATCGCCGATTTCAGCGTCTGCGAGAAGATGCTGCAGTACTTCATCAACAAGGTGCACGAGAACAGCTTCCTGCAGCCCAGCCCGCGCGTGCTGATCTGCGTGCCGTGCAAGTCGACCCAGGTCGAGCGCCGGGCGATCCGCGAGTCTGCGCTGGGCGCCGGCGCGCGCGAAGTCTTCCTGATCGAGGAGCCGATGGCGGCTGCGATCGGCGCCGGCCTGCCGGTGGACGAGGCACGTGGCTCGATGGTCGTCGACATCGGTGGTGGTACCACCGAGATCGCGCTGATCTCCCTCAACGGCGTGGTTTACGCCGAATCGGTACGGGTCGGCGGCGATCGCTTCGACGAGGCCATCGTCACTTACGTACGCCGCAACTACGGCAGCCTGATCGGCGAATCGACCGCGGAGCGCATCAAGCAGGAAATCGGTACCGCCTTCCCGGGCGGCGAGATCCGCGAGGTCGACGTCCGTGGCCGCAACCTGGCCGAGGGCGTACCGCGCAGCTTCACCCTGAACTCCAACGAAGTGCTCGAGGCGCTGCAGGAGTCGCTGGCGACCATCGTCCAGGCGGTCAAGAGCGCGCTGGAACAGTCGCCGCCGGAACTGGCTTCCGATATCGCCGAGCGTGGCCTGGTGCTGACCGGTGGCGGTGCGCTACTGCGTGATCTCGACAAGCTGTTGTCGCAGGAAACCGGCCTGCCGGTAATCGTCGCCGAGGAGCCGCTGACCTGCGTGGCGCGTGGCGGCGGTCGTGCGCTGGAAATGATGGATCGTCACGCCATGGACCTGCTCTCCACCGAGTGAGGCACAGGCGGCAGTAACCGATGCGGCGAACCGAAGGCCGAGCGCGACTCTGCTTTCGGCTCGCCGCGTTCAGTTTGTAGCAGGCAGTTTCGAGGGCTTCACGATCAAACCGCTATTTGCCAAGGGACCTTCGCTCGGCGTGCGCCTTCTGGTGTTCGCCGTGCTCTGTGTCGCGCTGATGGTGGTGGATGCACGTTTCGATTCCCTCAAACCTGTGCGTAGCCAGATGGGGCTGGTACTGACCCCGTTCTACTGGCTGGCTGACCTGCCGGTGCGCGCCTGGAAGGGCGCTACCGAGCAGATCAGCAGCAGCAGCAGCCTGGTCGCGGAGAACGAGAAGCTCAAGGCCGAGGCGCTGTTGCTGCAACGCCGCCTGCAGAAGCTGGCGACACTCACCGAGCAGAACGTGCGGCTGCGCGAGTTGCTCAATTCCGCGGCGCTGGTCGATGACCGGGTGATTGTCGCCGAGCTGATCGGCCTGGACCCCAATCCGTTCACCCACCGAATTCTGATCGACAAGGGCAGCCAGGATGGTGTCTTCGTCGGCCAACCGGTACTCGATGCCAATGGCCTGATGGGGCAGGTGGTGGAAGTGATGCCGTATGCGGCACGCGTACTGCTGCTGACCGACGTTACGCATAGCATTCCGGTGCAGGTGAATCGCAACGGCCTGCGCGCGATCGCCGCCGGCACCGGCGATTCGGAGTACCTGGAGCTGCGCCATGTCGCCGAAACGGCGGATATAAAGGAAGGTGATCTGCTGGTCAGTTCCGGCCTCGGCCAGCGCTTCCCCAGCGGCTATCCGGTGGCGCAGGTGAAGGAAGTGGTGCGCGACTCGGGGCAGCCGTTCGCCATCGTCCGCGCGGTGCCCACCGCCATGCTCAATCGCAGCCGCTATCTGTTGCTGGTTTTCAGTGACTCGCGCAGCCCCGAAGAACGCGCCGCTGCGGCCGCCGAGGCGCAGGCCAGCGCCGATCGTCAGGCGGCCGAGCGTGCCGAGAAGACTGCCGATCAGCCTGAGGTGAAAGCGCAAACCATACCGGCCGGCGACAGCCAGCCTGCCGTGCCAGCGGAACCGAGCGCCGGCGAGGTGCGACCATGATTGCCGGGCGTGCGCACAATGGCTGGGTAATCTGGTTGTCACTGCTGGTGGCCCTGCTGCTCAGCATCGCACCGATGCCGGCGAGCACCGAGCTGGCCCGGCCGCTTTGGCTCGGCCTGGTGATTGCCTTCTGGTCGCTGGCCTTGCCGCATCGTGGTGGTATGGGGCTGGCGTTCGTCTTTGGCCTGATGCTGGATGTGCTGGCCGGCACACTGCTCGGACAGAACGGCCTGCCGCTGATCCTGATTGCCTTCCTCGTGCTGAGCCTGCAGCAGCGTCTGCGTATGTTCCCGCTATGGCAGCAGAGCATGGTGTTGCTGGTCGTTCTCGGGTTGGCGCAGCTGGTGCAGCTGTGGCTCAACACCCTGACCGGCAACCGGCCGCCGACGCTCATCTTCCTCGTGCCGGTGCCAATCAGCGCCTTGCTCTGGCCGTGGATTTTCGTCGTGCTGCATTGGCTGCGTCGTCGTTTCGACGTCAACTGAGTCCACCACAGGACCTCCCGCCGCCGCGGCAGTCGGGCATGGTGTTCGACCAAGGCCCGCATTGAACCCTGCCTGCTTTTCTGAAATCATGCGGCCTTCATGGCGCTGGGCCATCATTTTTTGCGTGTGGTCCAGAGCTATTTCGATACGGCGCAGACAGAACGCGGGCGAGTGGCTATGGATGCTGAGGTTTTGGTGAGTTCCCGCAGAATGCGGTCGTGGCTGGCGGGTGGCGGCGCCCTGGCGATCCTGCTGCTGGTCGGGGGTGGCTATAGCCAGGCCGAAAGCGCCGCGCCGACTGCGACGGGCGTCTCCGTACAGTCATCTGTCGGTACGGTGCCGGCCGAGATGTCGCGCGAGGAGCAACTGAATCGCAAGCAGCGTGAACTGGAGACGGCCGGGCAGGAGAGGCTGCAGCTGCAGGAGCGGCTTCGTAGCGAGAAGGGCTCGCTGGATTCCGCCCTGCTGCAGCTTGCCAGCGCCAAGTCGCTGATCCACCAGGAGATCGAAGATTTCCTCAAGCAACCAGCCGGCCAGGAGCGCCTGGACGGACTGCTTGCCGACTACCGACGCGGCAGCGAGGCCGAGCAGGCCGCGCGGCAGCGCGTGCAGGCGGCCGAAGAGGAGCTGGGACGGCAGCATCTGAAATATGCGCAGCTCACCCGTGAAGTGGAGCGATTGACCGCACTGCTGGCATCCGAGGCGCGCGAGCGCAACGCCAAGAAGGTTCAGGCCATCGCCAGACGCCTGGAGCGTACCCTGCATTTCAACGAGACGGTGTCGTTCCGCTGTTCGACCAGCAAGAGCATGGCGGCCTGCCTGGCCGAGCATCGCAACGACAGCCGCATGTCGCAGTGGGTGCAGGAGCGTTACCAGCGCGTGTTGAGTGAGGAGCTGCGCGACGAGATCGACAGCCTGCAGCTCGACCCGAACTGGTATTCCTATCGCGCCCGGGCAGATTTCTCCGAAGCGAGCATGAACCTGGATGGCACGGTCAGCGCTGAAGTGATCATCGAGGCGGCGATCAAGCCGAAGAAGGTGATGCCCTGCGCCATCCTCGGCGTGAGCAGCGAACTGTGCGATGCGCGCAGCTATTCGCTGATCGTGCGCAGCAACCGCTTCAACGATCAGGTGCGTATCAACGATCAGGTTCACGGCGCGACGCCGGTGTCGTTGATCCTCGAGAGCGGCGAGTACGATGTGCAGGTGACGCACGAAGGCGTCACTCAGACGCGCAAGTTGTCGCTGGACGACGATCGCGTGGTCAATTTCCGCTTCTGATTTCCGCGCGCCCGGCCGATTCCGGCCGGGCCATTTGCTTCCCTGCAACCAGCGCGTGTGCGACCCTTTCCTGCATTTCTCGACAGGGTCCGCAATGAGCAGCTTGTATCTCGCATCGGCGTCGCCGCGACGTCGTGAACTCCTGCAACAGATCGGTGTGCCGTTTTCCCTCCTGGCGGTGAGCGTCGACGAGACGCCGTTGCCGCACGAGACGGCCGAGGACTACGTCCGGCGCGTGGCGCTGGACAAGGCCCGCGCCGGACTTGCTGTCCTGCCTGACGCGGATGCCTGCGTGCTTGCCGCCGATACCAGCGTGGTGCTGGATCAGCGCATTCTCGGCAAGCCGGCGGATCGGGCCGAAGGCCTGGCCATGCTGGCGGCGCTGTCCGGGCGCAGCCATCGGGTGTTGACCGCCATCGTGCTGGCGAACCGCGGCGCCTGCGAGGTGTGCCTGGTCGACAGCGAAGTCGAGTTCCGCGCCATCGATGCGACCGAGGCGCAAGCCTACTGGGACAGCGGCGAGCCGCAAGACAAGGCGGGCGGCTACGCGATTCAAGGTTGGGGGGCGGTGTTCGCCAACCAGTTGCGCGGCAGCTATTCGGCGGTGGTCGGCCTACCATTGTGCGAAACGGCGCAGCTGCTCGACCGCTTCGGATTGCCGCGCTGGAGCAAAAGCGCCGGTTAGAGCCTGTGGCTGCGGCGTTTATCTCGCTAGAATCGGCGCAGACCTGACAGCTGTGGCTGCTTCAAATCCGCTTTTCGGCCGAGAAAAACGACAATGAGCGAAGAGATCCTGATGAACATCACCCCCATGGAGTCACGGGTGGCGGTGGTGGAGAACGGCGTCCTGCAGGAGGTGCACGTCGAGCGCACCCAGCGCCGCGGCATTGTCGGCAACATCTACAAGGGCAAGGTGGTGCGGGTGCTGCCGGGCATGCAGGCGGCGTTCGTCGACATCGGCCTGGATCGCGCGGCGTTCATCCACGCCTCGGAGATTTCCGCGCGCGAAGGCAACGCCGTCGAGCCGATCAGTGCGCTGGTGCACGACGGCCAGAGTCTGGTGGTGCAAGTCACCAAGGACCCGATCGGCACCAAGGGCGCGCGGCTGACCACGCAGCTGTCGATACCATCGCGCTATCTGGTCTACATGCCGCGCACCAGCCACGTCGGCATTTCCCTGCGGATCGAGGAGGAGGCCGAGCGCGAGCGACTCAAGCAGATCGTCGCCGAGTGCGTCGCCGCCGAAGGGATCGAGGAGGCCGGCGGATTCATCCTGCGCACGGCGGCCGAGGGGGCCGGGCGCGACGAGATTCTCATGGATATCCGCTATTTGCGCCGGCTGTGGGAACAGATCGCCGGGCAGATGAAGACCGCTGCCGCGCCTTCGCTGATCTACGAAGACCTGACCCTGGCGATGCGCACGCTGCGCGATCTGGTCAACCCGCGCATCGAGAAGATCCGCATCGACTCGCGGGAGAACTTCCAGAAGGTCAGCCAGTTCGTCGGCGAGCTGATGCCCGAGCTGCGCGATCGCCTCGAACACTACCCGGGGGAACGGCCGATCTTCGACCTCTACGGCGTCGAGGATGAGATCCAGAAGGCGCTGGAACGCAAGGTGATGCTCAAGTCCGGCGGCTACCTGATCATCGATCCGGCCGAGGCGATGACCACCATCGACGTCAATACCGGCGCCTTCGTCGGTCATCGCACGCTGGAAGAAACCATCTTCAAGACCAATCTGGAGTCCGCCACGGCGATCGCCCGCCAGCTGCGCCTGCGCAACATCGGCGGCATCATCATCATCGATTTCATCGACATGGAAGACGAGGAGCATCGTCGCCAGGTGCTGCGCACCCTGGAAAAGCAGCTCGAACGCGACCATGCCAAGACCAACATCATCGGCATCACCGAACTGGGCCTGGTGCAGATGACCCGAAAGCGTACCCGCGAAAGCCTCGAGCAGGTGCTCTGCGAACCCTGCGCCAGCTGTCAGGGGCGCGGCAAGCTGAAGACCCCGGAAACCGTCTGCTACGAGATCTTTCGCGAGATCCTGCGTGAGGCCCGTGCCTACCAGCCGGAGGGTTATCGGGTGCTGGCCAACCAGAAGGTCATCGACCGGCTGCTCGACGAGGAGTCGGGCAACGTCGCCGATCTGGAGAGCTTCATCGGCCGCTCGATCAAGTTCCAGGTCGAGAGTATGTATTCGCAGGAACAGTACGACGTGGTGCTGCTCTGAGCCGAATGCACCCCAGGCCTGAGCCGCGGAGCGCTGCCCGATGAACCGCCTCGCCCGTTTCCTCGCCGTGCTGCTGCGCCAGTCGCTGTCGATTGCGGCGTTGGGGCTGGTCGTCGCGGCGCTGTATGTCAGCCTGGGCCGGCAACTGGTGCCGCTGGTCGCCGAGTATCATCTGCAGGCGCAAGACAAGGCCACCGAGCTGCTGGCGATGCCGGTCCAGCTGGGGCGCCTCGAAGGGCGCTGGCAAGGGCTGGCGCCACAGCTGCTTGCGCACGATGTGCTGCTGGGCGAGGGCGCGGCGGCGATGCACCTGGAGCGGCTGGTGGTGGTGCCGGATATCGCGGGCAGCCTGTGGGCGCGTGAGTTGCGTCTGGCGGCGCTGCGTTTCGAGGGTGT
This sequence comes from Stutzerimonas sp. 21-1, assembly GCF_056336065.1. Taxonomy (NCBI): domain Bacteria; kingdom Pseudomonadati; phylum Pseudomonadota; class Gammaproteobacteria; order Pseudomonadales; family Pseudomonadaceae; genus Stutzerimonas; species Stutzerimonas sp. 21-1. The sequence continues at coordinate 865,514 of NZ_CM150500.1, forward strand.
GCGCCTCAGTCTGACGCAGGATGCCGATGGCCGTTGGCGAGTCGAAGGACTGCCGGCGCGGGACAAGCAGCCGCCCACCGATCCCGCCAAGCTCCTGCGCTCGCTGCAGAAGATTCGCGCGCTGGTGCTGGTCGACAGCCAGCTGACCGTGGAACCCTTTGGCGAGACGCCACTGACGCTGACTTACGCCAATCTCAGCCTGCAGAACGATGGCGGTGACCTGCGCCTGGACGGACGCACCGTATTGCCCGATGGTCAGCCGCTGGCGCTGCAGGTTCGGGCGCAGCTGCAGCCCGAGCGCTGGCAGCAGGCAGCGGTCGACGTTTATCTGAGCCTGCCGCAGAGCGACTGGGCGGCCTGGCTGCCGAAGAAGCTGACCGCCGACTGGCGGCTCGACCGCGTGCAGGCGGGTGGCGAGGCCTGGCTCAGCTGGCGGCAGGAGCGCCTCGCGCGAGCGGTGCTGCGCCTCGATGCGCCGCGGGTCGAAGCGGCCTATGGCAAACACCCGGTGCAAAACCTCGATGATCTGGCCTTGACCGCCTATGCCGAGCGCACCGCGCGTGGCTATCGGCTGCTGATCGATGAGCTCGGCTTCAACCTGGGTGAATCGCGTTGGGGCGAGGCGCGCCTGCTCATCGAGCACGACGAACACAGCAACGGTTGGCAGCTGCAGGCCGATCGCCTGGGAATCGCGCCGCTGGCGACCCTGACGCAGGCGCTGGCGCCATTGCCGGAAAGCGCCGCGGAGATTCTCGCCGACCTCGCGCCACGCGGCACGTTGCGTGCGCTGCAGGCCACCTATCGCCCCGGATTGACCGGCGCCGAGCGACTGCAGTTCGCCGCGCAGCTCGATCAGGTGACGATCGGCGCGCACCACTGGATTCCCGCCGCCGAGCAGGTCAGCGGCAGCATTCAGGGCGATCTCGCCGGCGGCGAGTTGCGCATCGACAGCCAGGATTTCGCCCTGCATCTGGCGCCGCTGTTTCCCCAGCCCTGGCGTTACCGTCAGGCGCAGGGGCGGCTGCGTTGGAGCCTGGATGAGCAGGCCTTCACCCTGGTCGCGCCCTATCTGCGGCTGGACGGTGAGGAAGGCCAGCTGGCCGGTGACTTCCTCATCCGCCTGAATCGCGACCCGGCCATCGAGGATTACATGGACCTGCGCGTCGGCCTCACGCAGGGCGATGCGCGCTACACGGAAAAATACCTGCCGACCCGCTCGCCAGCGCTGAGTCCGGCGCTCAGCGAATGGCTGCACACGGCGATTCGCGGCGGCGCCATCGAGCAGGGCTATTTCCAGTACCAGGGCAGTCTGCACAAGGACGCCGTCGATGGTGCGCGCAGCATCAGCCTGTATTTCAAGGTGCGCGATGCCGAGCTGGCCTACCAGCCTGGCTGGCCGGCGCTGCGCGAAGGGCGCGGCGAAGTGCTGATCGAGGACAGTGGCGTGCGCGTGCGGCTCGCCGAGGGCCGCATTCTCGACAGCCGCGTGCAGAACGCCACGGCGGAAATTCCGCACGCCGCTCCCGGACAGAAGCCGCGTCTGGCGATCAACGGACAGTTGCAGAGCAGTGTCGGTGACGGACTGAAGATCCTGCGCGAGGCGCCGCTCGGTGCCGCCGAGATTTTCGCCGGCTGGCAGGGTGAGGGTGAGCTGGACGGCTCGCTGGCGCTGCTGATCCCGCTGGCCAAGGGCGAGCCGCCGCACGTCCTGGTTGATTTCGCCAGCCGCGCGGCGACGCTGCACATCGCCAGCCCGGAGCTGGACTTCGCTCAGCTCTCCGGTCAGTTCCGCTATGACACCGATGCCGGCTTCAGCGCCCGCGACATCCGCGCGCAGCTGTTCGGGCGGCCGGTCCGGGGCAGTGCCGTGGCGACCGGCGACCGGCGTAATCCGGCAACGCGGATCGAAGCGCAGGGCGATATCGCTCTGCAGCGTCTGGCAACCTGGCTGGGGCTGCAGCAGCCGCTGCCGGCCAGCGGCGAACTGCCCTATCAGCTGCGTCTGGATCTGGCCGGCGCGGATAGCCGCCTGCAACTCGACTCTTCGCTGGCCGGGTTGGCCATCGAGCTGCCGGCACCCTTCGGCAAGCCGGCTGGCGAGCGGCGCGACACTACCTTGCGTATGACGCTGCAGGGCGCCGAGCGGCGCTACGCCGTGCAGCATGGCGAACTCGCCTCCCTGAACTTCGCGGCGCCGGCGGCTGACTGGCAGGCCGGTCGTGGTGAATTGCGACTCGGCGCCGGCGCGGCGGCACTGCCGACGGCGCGCGGTCTGCGCGTGCGCGGGCGGCTGGAGCAGCTCGACTGGCAGGCGTGGCAAAGCGTGCGCGAGCGCTATCTGCCGGCCGCCGGTGGCTCGACGACGGTTCCCCTGCTGCGCGAAGCACAGCTGGATATCGGCCGTTTCGATGGCTTCGGCACGCATATCGACGCGCTGGGTGTCGAACTGCGCCGAGCGACCGATGCCTGGACGCTCAACCTGCGCAGCGATCTGATCAACGGGACGGTGCAGCTGCCGGATGGCGAGGGTGCGCCGCTCGTGGCAGATCTGCAGCGTCTGCGCCTGCCTGCCGCCGAACCGACTGTCGAGCCGGCGCAGCGTAGCGATCCGCTGGCCGATGTCGATCCGACGCGTCTGCCGGCGATGGACATCACCGTCGCCGAGGTGGTGCAGGGCGAGGCGCCGCTGGGCCGCTGGGCGCTGAAGATGCGCCCGGTAGCCAATGGCGTGGCGTTCTCGGCGTTGGATCTGAATCTGAAAGGATTGCGCATTGAGGGCGCCGGCGAGTGGCGTGCGGGGCGCAGCGCGTTCAAGGGGCGACTGTCCGGGGGCAATCTGGCGGATGTGCTGTTGGCGTGGGGCTTTGCTCCCTCGACCACCAGCGAGCGCTTCCGCATGGATGTCGATGGCAGCTGGCCGGGCTCGCCGGCCTGGTTCGGCCTGGCGCGCTTCTCCGGCAATATGCAGCCGCGGCTGCGCAAGGGCCAGTTCGTCGAAGTCGAAGGGAGCGCGCAGGCGTTGCGGGTGTTCGGTCTGCTCAACTTCAACTCGATCGGTCGGCGGCTGCGCCTGGATTTCTCCGATCTGTTCGGCAAGGGGTTGAGTTACGACCGCATGGGCGGCGAGCTGCAGGCCAGCGACGGAATCTACCGCACCCGCGAGCCGATAACCGTGACCGGGCCATCGAGCAATCTCGAACTCAATGGCACGCTGGATATGGTGAATGACCGCATCGATGCGAAGCTGCTGGTCACGCTGCCGGTGAGCAACAACCTGCCGCTGGCGGCGTTGATCGTCGGCGCGCCGGCGGTCGGCGGCGCGTTGTTCGTGGTCGACAAGCTGCTGGGCGACAAGGTTGCCCGGTTCGCCAGCGTTCAGTACAACGTCGAGGGTCCCTGGCAGTCGCCGCAGATCAGCTTCGACAAGCCCTTCGAAAAGCCCAATTGAGGTGGCGGCGCGTTAGCGTCGCCGCCGGTTCTTCTCCGCATGATCGGTGTACCTGCCATGTCGCTCGCAGTCATTCAGATGGTCAGCCAGGCCGATGTCGAGGCCAACCTGCTCAGCGCGCGGGTTCTGCTCGAACAGGCCGCAGCAGCCGGCGCGCGGCTGGCGGTGCTGCCGGAAAACTTCGCGGCGATGGGCCGTAGCGATCTGCCGGCGCTCGGCCGTGCCGAGGCGGCAGGCGAGGGGCCGATCCTGCCGTGGTTGAAACAGACCGCGCGCGACCTCAGGTTATGGATTGTGGCTGGAACACTGCCGTTGCCGCCGGACGATCAGCCGCAGGCCCGGCCACACGCCTGTTCGCTGTTGTTCGACGAGCATGGGCAACGGGTTGCACGTTACGACAAGCTGCACCTGTTCGATGTGGACGTCCCGGATAATCGCGGTCGCTACCGTGAGTCGGACGACTACGCGTCGGGCGATGGGCTGGTAGTGGTCGATACGCCGCTCGGGCGGCTGGGGATGACAGTCTGTTACGACCTGCGCTTTCCCGAGCTGTATACGGCGCTGCGGCTGGCCGGCGCCGAGCTGGTCAGCGTGCCCTCGGCGTTCACCGCAGTGACCGGCGCGGCGCACTGGCAAACGCTGGTACGTGCGCGGGCCATCGAGACGCAGTGCTATATGCTGGCCGCGGCGCAGGGTGGTGCTCATCCCGGCGGCCGCCTGACCCACGGTCATTCGTCTATCGTTGACCCGTGGGGGCGCATCCTGTGCGAGCAGGCCGATGGCGAGGCTGCCTTGACGGCCCGGCGCGATGCCGCGGAGCAATTGGCCATCCGCCAGCGCATGCCGCTGACCGGCCACCGACGATTTGAAGTGCCGCGCCTGGTCGCGGCGAGTTTGGAGTGACTATGAGTGAACTGCTGTTGCCCGCCGTCGAGCGGCTTCTGACTCCCGGCGGCCTGGGCATTGACGACCTGCCTGCGCTGCTGGGGGAACTCGCCGGGCCGGGTATCGACGCGGCCGATCTGTATTTTCAGGACCAGGTCAGCGAGTCCTGGGTGCTGGAGGACGGCATCGTCAAGGAGGGCGGCTTCCACCTGGAGCAGGGCGTTGGTGTTCGCGCGTTGTCCGGCGAGAAGACCGGCTTCGCCTACAGCAATGCGATCACCGCCGAGGCGCTGCGCCAGGCGGCGCAGGCGGCCCGTTCGATTGCCCGTAGCGGTCAGCAGGGCAGCGTACGGGTGCTGTCGAGGGCGGCCTTTGCGCCGCTGTACAGCCAGGAGAATCCGCTGGACGGGTTGAGCCGGGCGGAAAAGGTCGAGCTGCTCAAGCGCATCGATGTCGCCACGCGAGCGCTCGACCCGCGCATCAAGCAGGTCACGGTGAGCCTGGCGGGCGTTTGGGAACATATTCTGGTTGCCGGCATGGATGGCGGCATGGCGGCCGATGTCAGGCCGCTGGTGCGTTTCAACGTCAGCGTGATCGTCGAACAGAACGGCCGCCGCGAGCGGGGCGGCCAGGGTGGCGGTGGACGGCTGGGCTACCAGTATTTCCTCAGCGAGGACCGCGCGATGGGCTATGCGCGCGAGGCGTTGCGCCAGGCGCTGGTTAATCTCGAGGCACAGCCGGCACCTGCCGGCAGCTTGCCGGTGGTGCTCGGGCCGGGCTGGTCCGGCGTGCTGCTGCACGAGGCGGTCGGCCACGGGCTGGAGGGCGACTTCAACCGCAAGGGCAGTTCGGCCTACAGCGGGCGTATCGGTCAACAGGTGGCTTCGAAGCTGTGCACCATCGTCGACGACGGTACCCTGGCCGATCGGCGCGGCTCGCTCAGCGTGGATGACGAGGGTACGCCGACGCAGTGCACCACGCTGATCGAGAACGGCGTGCTCAAGGGCTACATCCAGGACAAGCTGAATGCGCGCCTGATGGGTGTCGCGCCTACCGGCAACGGCCGCCGCGAGTCCTACGCGCACCTGCCGATGCCGCGCATGACCAACACCTATATGCTGGCCGGCGAGAGCGATCCCGAGGAGATCATCCGTTCGGTCAAGCGCGGCCTCTACTGCGCCAGTCTTGGTGGCGGCCAGGTGGATATCACCAGCGGCAAGTTCGTGTTCTCCACCAGCGAGGCTTATCTGATCGAAGATGGGCGGATCACTGCGCCAGTCAAAGGTGCGACGCTGATCGGCAACGGCCCGGAGGTGATGACGCGGGTGTCGATGGTCGGCAACGACCTGGCGCTGGACAGTGGCGTCGGCACCTGTGGCAAGGATGGCCAGTCGGTGCCAGTGGGCGTCGGTCAGCCGACGCTGAAGATCGACGAGATCACCGTCGGCGGAACGGGCGCCTGAAGCCGCTGGAGGCGGCAGGAAGGCGTGCGGTCTGGCTTATTTCAGGCCGCGCTTGGTTTCATCGAGGTCGCGGATGTATTTGAAGATCTTGCGACTCGCCGCCGGCGGTTTGTTGCGCGCGGCTTCATGCTGGGCATGGCGGATCAGGCCGCGCAGGTGCTGGCGATCGGTGTCGGGGTAATCGGTGACGAAGGCTTCCAGCGTTTCGTCGTTGCCGGCGATCAGGCGATCGCGCCAGCGCTCCAGGGCATGAAAGCGTTCGTTGTACTGGCGGGTGGAGGCGTCGAGTTGGTCGACCAGAGCCAGAATGGCGTCGATGTCCTGTCCACGCATCAGCTTGCCGATGTATTGGATGTGGCGTTTGCGGGCGATGTGTGCGGTGTGTTTGGGCGCGTCGGCGAGTGCCTTGCGCAGCGCGTCGCTCAGCGGCAGGCGTTCGATCAGGTCGGGCTTGAGCGTGGTCAGGCGTTCGCCCAGTTCCTGCAGCGCATGCAGCTCGCGTTTGACCTGGGATTTGCTCTTCTCGTCGAAAACGCCGTCGTCGGAGTATTCAGGCATGGGGATGGTCCATTGGGAAATGCCGCCATGATAACAGCAGCCTTGCCGGGCCGGCTCTGCCGTCGGCGGGCTGGGTCACGATCGAATGCGGGGCATGGGAGTTCTTATGAGTGAAGTAGAAGGCATCGGTCCGCAGGTCGAGCCGGGCTTGCGCGAGAAAGTCGAGCGCATCATCGAGGAAGCGCGTCGGCAGGGTGCCAGCGCCAGCGAGGTGTCGGTGTCGATGGAGCAGGGGCTGTCGACCACCGTGCGCCAGGGCGAGGTTGAAACCGTCGAGTTCAATCGCGACCAGGGCTTCGGTATTACGCTCTACGTCGGTCAGCGCAAGGGCTCGGCGAGCACCACGGGCAGCGGCGACGCAGCCATTCGCGAAACAGTGGCTGCTGCGCTGGCCATTGCGCGGCATGCGTCCGAAGACGAATTCGCCGGGCTTGCCGACGCGGCGCTGATGGCGCGCGAGCTCCCGGACCTGGACCTGTTCCATCCCTGGTCGGTTTCCCCCGAACAGGCGATCGAAACGGCGCTGCGCTGCGAGGAGGCGGCGTTCGCAGTCGATCCGCGCATCCGCAATGCCGACGGTACCAGCCTCAATACCCATCAAGGCTGCCGCGCCTACGGCAACAGCAACGGCTTCATCGGCAGTTATTGCAGCACGCGCCACAGCCTGAGTTGCGTGATGATTGCCGAGCATGCCGGGCAGATGCAGCGCGACTACTACTACGACGTCAGCCGTCGCGCCGATACATTGGCCGATCCGCTGAGCATCGGGCGCCGCGCCGCCGAGCGTGCGGTCAGACGCCTGGGGGCACGACCGGTGCCGACGTGCGAGGTGCCGGTGCTGTTCGCGGCCGATCTGGCGACCGGGCTGTTCGGTCACTTTCTCGCCGCGATCTCCGGCAGCAACCTCTACCGCAAGGCGTCCTATCTGGAGAACGCCCTGGGGCAGACGCTTTTTCCCGAGTGGCTCAGTCTGGACGAGCGTCCGCACCTCGCTCAGGCGCTGGGCAGTGCCTCCTATGATGGCGATGGCCTGGCGACCTATGCCAAGCCCTTTGTGGAGAACGGCCAGCTGATCTCCTATGTGCTGGGGACCTATTCCGGGCGCAAGTTAGGATTGCCGAGCACCGCCAATGCGGGCGGCGTGCATAACCTGTTCGTCAGTCACGGCGAGGAAGACCAGGCCGCGCTGCTGCGGCGCATGGGGCGTGGCCTGCTGGTGACCGAACTGATGGGGCAGGGGCTGAATCTGGTGACCGGTGATTATTCGCGTGGTGCCGGCGGTTACTGGGTGGAGAACGGCGAAATCCAGTTCCCGGTACAGGAGGTCACCATCGCCGGCAACCTGCGCGACATGTTCCGCCAGATCGTTGCCGTCGGCTGCGATACCGAGACTCGCAGCAACATCCGCACCGGCTCGGTGCTTATCGAGCGGATGACGGTCGCGGGGAAATAGAGAGGGCGTCACGGGCGTCCTGACGACAAGGCGCCATGGTGTGGAATCTGGGCGGCGAGCAGGAATAATTCCGCTCGCCGGGGCGCCAGGCGCTATTCGCCTTCCTCGAAATAATCTTCGATTAGTGCGATCAGTGCGGCCAGGGCGGCCTCGTCTTCGTCACCCTCGGTCTGCAGATGCAGGGCGGTGCCCTTGCTGGCAGCCAGCATCATGACCGCCATGATGTTCTTGCCATCCACCAGAGTGTCCGGGCAGCGTCCGACGCGAATGCTGCATGGATAACGATTAGCTACGCCGACGAACTTGGCGGCCGCGCGAGCGTGCAGGCCGAGCTTGTTGATGATGGTGACGTCGCGGGCGGGCATGGGGCTGTTCGTCCTAGGCTATGTCGCGGTGGCGGACCTGCAGATTCTTCAAGGGCGCCTTGAGCGCCTGGCCCAGGCGTTCGGCCAAATAAACGGAGCGGTGATGACCGCCGGTGCAGCCGATGGCGACCGTGACATAGGCACGATTGCTGGCGGCGAAGCGGGGCAGCCACTTGCTCAGGTAGCCGTGAATGTCCTGGAACATCTCGTCAACGTCCGGCTGCGCGGACAGATAGTCGATGACCGGTTGATCGAGACCGGAATAGTCACGCAGCTCAGCTTTCCAGTAAGGGTTCGGCAGGCAGCGCACGTCGAACACCAGATCCGCATCTACCGGCATGCCACGTTTGAAACCGAACGATTCGATGAGAAAAGCGGTGCCGGGCTCGGGTTGGTTGAGCAGGCGCAGTTTGAGCGTGTCGCGCAGCTGATAGAGATTCAGGTGCGTGGTGTCGATCTTGAGGTCGGCATGGTCGATGATCGCAGCGAGCAGCAGCTCTTCGTCGCGGATCGCCTCGGCCAGCGAACGCTTGTCGTTGGTCAGCGGGTGACGCCGGCGAGTCTCCGAGAAGCGTTTGAGCAGGGTTTCGTCATCGGCATCGAGGTAGATCACGTCGCACTGGATATGACGGGACCGTACTTCGTCGAGCAGTTCGGGGAAGCGCTTGAGCTGGCTCGGCAAATTGCGTGCATCGATGGATACGGCGACCTGCGGTTGCAGCAGCTCGGTGTGGAGTAGGGCACGTTCGGCCAGCTCAGGGAGCAGGCCGGCCGGGAGGTTGTCGATGCAGTAGAAGCCGTTGTCCTCCAGAGCGTCGAGGGCGGTGCTTTTTCCCGATCCGGAGCGGCCGCTGACGATAATCAGGCGCATCTACTGGCCGTTTTGCACATCGACCACGACCTGATAAAGGTCGTCGTTGGTGGGGGCTTCACGCAGGCGCTGGCGGACGTCTTCGCGGTCGAGCATGCTGGCAATCTGGCGCAGCAATTCGAGATGTTCATCCGTCGCCGCTTGCGGTACCAGCAAAACGAATAACAGATCGACCGGGGCGCCATCGATGGCGTCGAAATCCACCGGTGCTTCCAGACGCAGCACGGCGCTGAGCGGCGAATTGCAGCCCGCCATGCGGCAGTGCGGAATGGCTATGCCATTGCCGAAACCGGTGGAGCCGAGTTTTTCGCGGGCGATCAGGCTCTCGAAGATGGCCTGTGCATCGAGGTCGGGCAGGTCCTGCGCGATCACCTTGGCGATCTGCTCGAGGACGCGTTTCTTGCTGCCGCCTGGGACGTTCACCAAGGAACGCCCAGGGGTCAGGATGGATTCCAGTCGGATCATGATGCGAGTCAGCGAGCCACTACGCCCTGGGTGTGGTCGAGCTGCTTTTCCTTGTGCTTGATCAGCTGGCGATCGAGCTTGTCGACCAGCAGATCGATGGCGGCATACATATCTTCGTGTTCGGCGTTGGCCACCACTTCGCGACCGGCGATGTGCAGTGTGCCCTCGGCCTTCTGCTTGAGCTTCTCGACCTGCAGGATCACCTGGATGCTGATGATGCGATCGAAGTGGCGGGACAGCCGCTCGAATTTCTCCTCGACATAGCTACGCAGGGCGTCAGTTACTTCCAGATGAAGACCGCTGATGTTGATTTGCATACTGCTTCTCCTAATTGCCTGCTGCGAAGGTGGCCGGTACAGGACCTGCCGCCGAAACATTCAACCTGGCCGCACTATAGTCGCTTGCGTTCGCTTGAGGGAGCGATGCCAAGCGATTCACGGTATTTGGCGATTGTGCGACGGGCAACCTGGATGCCCTGTGCCTCCAGTAGACCAGCGATCTTACTGTCACTCAATGGCTTTTTGGGGTTTTCCGCGGCGACCAGTTTCTTGATGATCGCGCGAATCGCGGTGGACGAGCATTCGCCGCCTTCGGCCGTACTGACGTGGCTGGAGAAGAAGTATTTCAGCTCGTAAATACCCCGCGGCGTGTGCATGTATTTCTGCGTGGTCACGCGCGAGATGGTTGATTCGTGCATGCCTACCGCCTCGGCGATGTCGTGCAGCACAAGGGGTTTCATCGCTTCGTCGCCGTGATCGAGAAAACCGCGCTGATGTTCGACGATTTGCGTGGCGACCTTCATCAGCGTCTCGTTGCGGCTGAGCAGGCTCTTGATGAACCAGCGCGCTTCCTGCAGCTGGTTGCGCATGAAGGTGTTATCGGCACTGGAGTCAGCGCGTTTGACGAAGCCGGCGTATTGCGCGTTGACACGCAGGCGCGGCATGGCGTCCTGGTTCAGCTCCACCAGCCAGCGGTCGTTGTGCTTGCGCACGATCACGTCTGGCACCACATATTCTGGCTCGCTGGCCTCGATCTGCGAGCCGGGGCGGGGGTTGAGACTCTGTACCAGCTCGATCACCTGGCGCAGCTCGTCTTCCTTGAGCTTCATCCTGCGCATCAGCAGGCTGTAGTCGCGATTACCCAACACATCAAGGTAATTGCTCACCAGTTGCTTAGCCTGTTCCAGCCAGGCGGTCTGTTCGGGCAGTTGGCGCAGTTGCAGCAGCAGGCATTCGCTAAGGTTGCGGGCACCGATGCCGGCAGGTTCGAACTGCTGGATACGGTGGAGCACCACTTCGATCTCGTCGAGCTCGACCTCAAGCTCGGGATCCAGCGACTCGAGCACCTCTTCCAGACTTTCTTCCAGATAGCCCTGGTCATTGATGCAGTCGATCAGGGTCGTGGCGATCAGCCGGTCGGTATCGCTCATCGGCGCCAGGTTGAGCTGCCAGAGCAGATGGCTTTGCAGGCTGACGCCGCTGGAGGTGCGGGTGGTGAAATCCCAATCGTCATCGTCGTTGCTTGGCAGGCTGCTGGCGCTGGTCTGGTAGATGTCTTCCCAGGCAGTGTCGACGGGCAGTTCGCTAGGAATGCGCTCGCCCCAGTCGCCTTCTTCCAGGTTGTCGGCGTTATGCGTGGGTTCTTCGTAAAGATTGTCGCTGCTCGTCTGGCTGGCCGAGGGGCCTTCACCGTTCTGATCGGCGGCTTCAGCCATGGGGTCGGCGTGACTGAAGTCGTCGCCATCCTCCTCGCGTTCGAGCATCGGGTTGGAATCCAGAGCTTCCTGGATTTCCTGCTGCAGATCCAGCGTGGAAAGCTGCAGCAGTCGTATGGCTTGTTGCAGCTGCGGCGTCATCGTCAGCTGCTGGCCCATCTTCAGGACTAGCGATGGTTTCATGGCAGAGGACTTCGAACCTTATGTGCCGGCGCAACCGCGCCCGTTCCCAATAGGCGCTAGGCGCCGAATGAAAGCAAATTATATGCCTGCCAGCGAAGCCTTTGCCTAGGCCAGAAATGTTGGGTCACGCAAAAAAACCGACGTGCCGGACCGCTCACAGGCGGAATTCGTGGCCCAGGTAGACTTCCTTGACCAGCTGGTTGGCCAGGATGGTTTCGGCGTCGCCCTCGGCTATCAGCTGGCCGTCATTGACGATATAGGCCGTTTCGCAGATATCCAGAGTTTCGCGGACATTGTGGTCGGTGATCAGGACGCCGATGCCCTTGGCCTTGAGGTGGTGGATGATTTGCTTGATATCGCCCACGGAGATCGGGTCGACGCCGGCGAAAGGTTCGTCCAGCAGGATGAACTTGGGCGCCGTGGCCAGGGCGCGGGCAATTTCTACCCGGCGTCGTTCGCCGCCGGACAGGCTCATGCCGAGGCTGTCGCGAATATGGCTGATGTGAAATTCCTGCAACAGTGCTTCGAGCGCTTGTTGGCGGCCGGCTCGATCGAGATCCTTGCGCGTCTCCAGGATGGCCATGATGTTGTCCGCCACCGAAAGCTTGCGGAAGATCGAGGCTTCCTGCGGCAGGTAGCCGATACCGGCGCGGGCGCGACCATGCATGGGCAGGTGAGTGACGTCCTGCTGGTCGATCAGCACACGCCCCTGATCGGCACCCACGAGGCCGACGATCATGTAGAAACAGGTGGTCTTGCCGGCACCGTTGGGGCCAAGCAGGCCGACGATTTGCCCGCTCTCGATCGATAGGCTGACGTCGCGCACGACCTGGCGGCTCTTGTAGCTCTTGGCGAGGTGCTGCGCTTTAAGTACGGCCATTACTGCGCCTGCTCCGCCGGCTGCTCTTTCTTGCGTGGCTGGATGACCATGTCAATGCGTGGCTGTGGCGTGGTCACCGCGGTGTTGGTGGCGCGGCCGGCGTTGACGATCTGTCGCTGGGTGTCATAGACGATCTTCTCGCCCTCGAAGGTATTGCCTTCCTGCACCACTTTGGCTTGGTCGATCAACACGATGCGCTCGTTCGCCGCGAAATACTGGATGGTCAGGCCGTAGGCCTTGACGATCTCCTTGTCGACCGCCGGCTTCTGCTCATAGTAGGCAGGCTTGCCGATGGAGGTGAAGACCTCGACATCGCCGTTGCCGTCCTGGGTGATGGTCACGGTATCGCCGGTGATCTTCATCGTGCCTTGGGTGATCACCACGTCGCCGCGATAGACGGCCACGCCCTGCTGGTCGTCCAGTTCGGCCGTGTCGGCCTGAACGCGAATCGGCTGGTTGCGGTCTTCTGGCAGCGCCGAGGCAGTGGTACCAAGCAACAATGCGCTCAAACCGAGCAGGAGGGGGAGGGTCTTAACGCAGCTCATGCTTGCCTCTTACATTGGACAGCAGGTGCATCCTGCCATCATCCAGATACGCTTTCATTCCCGTGGCCGTCGTGACGCCATTGGCGGCCTCGATTCTAACGGCTTGCCGGGTTTCGGCATAATCCTTCTCGGGCCAGACCGTCATCCGGCTGGTGGTGAGGATGGTGGGGCGGCCCTTGGCGTCAGTACGCTCCACGCGAACCTGATCGATCAGCTCGACTTCGCTGCCGCCGGCGGCAACCTCGCCGCGCTCGCTGCGAACATGCCAGGGCAGTTCCGTGCCGCGGTAGGCATACAGGTCGGGGCGCGTCAGCAGACTGACGTCGCTGGCCTTGAGGTGCTCCATCTTGTCCGCGGTCAGCTCGTAGTGACGCTTGCCATCCGGCTGGAACTGCACGGTGCGGGCGTTGAGTACGTAGAAATCGATTGGCGATTCCGCGGTGGCGACCGCTGCCGGCTGCAGCATGAAGCTTTCCGGACGGATGTTCCAGTAGCCGACTGCCACCAGCAGGGCGGCAATCAGCATCAGCAGGGCGGGAAAGCGCAGTTTGTGAAGCATCGGAACCTCTACAGGTAGGCCGATTGAGCGGCCACCAGGTTGCCCTGGGCGTGCAGAATCAGCTCACAGAATTCGCGGGCCGCACCTTCGCCGCCGCGCGCTCGGGTCACGCCGTGGGCATGCTGGCGCACAAAGGCATCGGCGCTGGCCACGGCCATGCCCAGGCCGACCCGGCGGATCACCGGCAGGTCGGGCAGATCGTCGCCCAGATAGGCGACTTCAGCGTAGCTCAGCCCCAGTTCGGTCAGCAGCTCGTCGAGCACCACCAGCTTGTCCTCGCGCCCCTGATAGAGATACTGGATGCCGAGGTTCTGGGCGCGGCGCTCGACCACGGGGGTCTTGCGGCCGCTGATGATGGCGGTGCGCACGCCGGAATTGATCAGCATCTTGATGCCGTGGCCGTCCAGTGTGTTGAACGTCTTGAATTCGCTGCCGTCAGTGAGAAAGTACAGGCGGCCGTCGGTCAATACGCCGTCGACGTCGAAGATCGCCAGACGGATGTCGCGAGCGCGTTGCAGCAGGTCCTGTTGCATCACATCACTCCCGCACGTAGCAGGTCGTGCATGTTCAGCGCGCCGACCGGAAGCCCTGCGTCGTCGATCACCACCAGCGAGTTGATCTTGTGGTCCTCCATGATCTTCAGCGCTTCGGCGGCCAGCATGTCGGCATTGGCTGTCTTGCCGCGAGCAGTCATGACGTCGTCAATGAGTGACTGGCGCACGTCGATACCCTTGTCGAGGGTGCGGCGCAGGTCGCCGTCGGTGAAGATTCCCGCGAGGCGTCCATCGCGTTCGACCACGACGGTCATGCCCAGCCCTTTGCGAGTCATCTCCAGCAGGGCGTCGCGCAGCGAGGTGCCGCGCTCGACTTTGGGTAGGCGCTCGCCGGTATGCATCACATGTTCGACCTTGAGCAGCAGGCGCCGGCCAAGCGCGCCCCCTGGATGTGAAAATGCGAAATCCTCGGCGGTGAAGCCGCGCGCTTCGAGTAGCGCGATGGCGAGTGCGTCGCCGAGTACCAGACTGACGGTGGTCGAGGAGGTGGGGGCAAGATTGAGCGGGCAGGCTTCCACCGCCACGCTGGCGTCTAGATTGACTGCCGCTGCCTTGGCCAGTACCGACTCGGGGTTGCCGGTCATGCTGATCAGATTGAGGCCAAGGCGCTTGATCAGTGGCAGCAGGGTGACGATCTCGCTGGTGGTGCCGGAGTTGGACAGCGCCAGCACCACGTCGTCGCGGGTGATCATGCCCATGTCCCCGTGGCTGGCTTCGGCCGGGTGTACAAAGAATGCCGGGGTGCCGGTGCTGGCCAGCGTCGCGGCGATCTTGCGGCCGATGTGACCGGACTTGCCCATGCCCACCACCACCACGCGTCCCTTGCAGGCTAGGACCAGCTCGCAGGCATGCACGAAGCGTTCGTCGATGCGGCTGCGAAGCTGTTCGACGGCTTCGGTTTCCAGCTGGATGGTGCGTTGCGCGGTGTCGATCAGTAGGCTGCTCTGGCTCATCGTGGGCGCGATCGTCCGATTAAAAGCGCACGATTATAGCGCCAATCGTGCGCGCGCTGATGAGAAAAATGCCCATGCATAGGCCGCGATGGCGACGTCGGAGGCGGGCAGTGTCTGCGCTGGACATGTCCGGAAACCCCCGGTCGGTTGGGTCGCCGTGGGGGCGGTGCTATAGTGCGCCGCCGAAAACGGTCATGGCAGAAAGTATCCCGCAGCGGTCGGGAGCCGTCTGTTTCGCAGACTGCATGCAAGGAGACCAGATGAGCGCCTGCAACGACTTCGCTGTCGAGCTGAAGGGAGTGACCTTCATGCGCGGTGAGCGAAGTATCTTCGACAATATCGATATTGCCATTCCGCGCGGCAAGGTCACTGCGATCATGGGCCCGTCCGGCTGCGGCAAGACGACCCTGCTGCGTCTGATAGCCGCCCAGCTGATGCCGAATCGTGGCGAAATCTGGGTGGCCGGCAACAACCTGCCGAGTCTTTCGCGTAGCGAGCTGTTCGACATGCGCAAGCAAATGGGCGTGTTGTTCCAGAGCGGTGCGTTGTTCACCGATCTCGATGTGTTCGAGAACGTCGCTTTCCCGCTGCGGGTGCACACCCGTCTGCCGGAGGAGATGATCCGCGATATCGTCCTGATGAAGCTGCAGGCGGTTGGCCTGCGCGGGGCCGTCGAGCTGATGCCCGACGAGCTGTCCGGCGGGATGAAGCGTCGCGTGGCGCTGGCGCGGGCAATCGCGCTGGATCCGCAGATTCTCATGTACGACGAGCCGTTCGCCGGTCAGGATCCAATCGCGATGGGCGTTCTGGTGCGGCTGATCCGGCTGCTCAACGATGCGCTCGGAATCACCAGTATCGTCGTGTCCCACGATCTCGCGGAGACCGCATCGATCGCCGACTACATCTATGTGGTCGGCGATGGTCAGGTGCTTGGCCAGGGTGTGCCGGCCGAGCTGATGGAGTCGGACAATCCGCGCATCCGCCAGTTCATGACGGGCTCGGCCGACGGCCCGGTTCCGTTCCATTTTCCTGCGCCGGCCTATGCTGATGACCTGTTGGGAGGCGCCGATGCGTAAGCGTTCGCTGTTGGACAGGATCGCGCTGCTCGGCCGCGCGGGGCTCGATGTGCTTGCGGCACTGGGGCGTTCGACGATCTTTCTGGTCCACGCGCTGTTCGGCCGTAGCGGGCTGCGCAACGGCCTGGCGCTGCTGATGAAGCAACTCTATGCAGTTGGCGTGTTGTCGCTGGCGATCATCGTCGTGTCTGGCATCTTCATTGGCATGGTTCTGGCGCTGCAGGGCTACAACATCCTCAGTAGCTATGGTTCGGAGCAGGCGGTCGGCCAGATGGTCGCCCTGACGCTGCTGCGCGAGCTCGGGCCAGTGGTTACGGCCCTGCTGTTTGCAGGCCGTGCGGGCTCGGCGCTGGCGGCCGAGATCGGCAACATGAAGTCCACCGAACAGTTGTCGAGCCTGGAGATGATCGGTGTCGATCCGCTCAAGTACATCATCGCGCCGCGCTTGTGGGCAGGCTTCATCTCGTTGCCGCTGCTGACGCTGATCTTCAACGTGGTCGGCATCTGGGGCGGGGCGATGGTTGCCGTGGACTGGCTCGGTGTCTACGAGGGTTCGTACTGGGTCAACATGCAGAACAGTGTCGACTTCCGCTCGGATGTGCTCAACGGCGTGATCAAGAGCCTGGTGTTTGCGCTGGTGGTGACCTGGATCGCGGTGTTCCAGGGCTATGACTGCGAGCCGACCTCCGAGGGAATCAGCCGGGCCACGACGCGTACCGTGGTATACGCCTCGTTGGCAGTGCTGGGCCTCGATTTCATTCTGACCGCATTGATGTTTGGAGATTTCTGATGCGTATCCGCTCACTGGAAATGGGTGTCGGCCTGTTTCTGCTAGCCGGTCTGCTGGCGCTGTTGCTGTTGTCGCTGCGGGTCAGCGGGTTGAGTGTCGGCAATGCCGATACCTACAAGGTGTATGCCTATTTCGACAATATTGCCGGTCTGACGGTCAGATCCAAGGTGACCATGGCCGGCGTGACCATTGGCAAGGTCACCGCCATCGATCTGGATCGCGATAGCTTCACCGGTCGCGTGACGATGGAAATACAGCAGGATGTCGACATGGTGCCGGTCGATTCCACCGCCTCGATCCTTACTGCCGGCCTGCTCGGCGAGAAGTACATCGGTATCAGCGTCGGCGGTGACGAGGAGGCTCTCGGTGATGGCGACACGATCAGCGACACCCAGTCTTCGCTGGTGCTCGAAGACCTGATCGGCAAGTTCCTGCTCAACTCGGTTAACAAGGAATAAGGAGTGCTTCGAATGATGACTGCCCTGCGTCGCGGGCTGCTGGTTCTGCTGACTGTACTGCCGCTGTTTGCCCAGGCTGCGGTGAGTCCGCACCAGCTGATTCAGCAGACCACCGATCGGCTGCTGGCCGATCTGAAAGCAAACAAGGAGCAGTACCGCAGCGATCCTTCGGCGTTTTACGACGCGCTGAACGGCATCCTCGGTCCGGTCGTGGATGCCGAAGGCATCTCGCGCAGCATCATGACTGTCAAATATTCGCGTAGCGCTACGCCCGAGCAGATGACGCGCTTTCAGGAAAACTTCAAGCGCAGCCTGATGCAGTTCTATGGCAACGCCCTGCTGGAATACAACAACCAGCAGATCCGCGTATTGCCGCCGACCGGCAAGCAGGACGGCAAGCGCGCCAGTGTCGGCATGGAAGTGGTCGGGCGCCAAGGCGAGGTCTACCCGGTGTCCTACACGATGGTTAACGATGGCGAATGGCGTGTGCGCAACGTGATCATCAACGGCATCAATATCGGCAAGCTGTTCCGCGACCAGTTTGCCGACTCGATGCAGAAGAATGGCGGCGATCTGGACAAGACCATCGACGGTTGGGCCGAGGTAGTGGCTCGCGCTAAGGACACTTCGGCCGGTCAGCAGGCCAGCGGCGATGAATGACGGGCGCATCGAAAGCCTGCCGGGCGGAACGTTGCGTCTGCTCGGTGTGCTTGATCTGCGTACCGGTCCGGTTTTGCGTGAGCAGGGCCAGGGGCTGATTCGCGCAGAGAAGGGCGCGGCGCTGTTGCTCGACTGCTCGGCGGTAGAGAAGTCCAGCAGCGTCGGCCTGTCGCTCTTGCTGGCCTTCATGCGTGACGCGCGGGCGGCACAGCGTCCGGTGCGCATCACCGGGATGCCGGCCGACATGCTGGAAATCGCCCGGGTCTCCGGGCTGCTGGACATCCTGCCGCTGGATGCGGCGTCTACGGGGAGCGACACATGAGCCTGCGCTGGGCCGAACGCATGCGCGACCAGCTTCATGGCCTGGCCGAAGCGCTGGGCAACTTGCTCGTCGAGGGCTTTCATTATCTTGCGCTGTTCGCCATCGGTGGCGTGACGGCGTGGGCGGCTTTCCTGGCCTTCCTCGGCATGGTCGAGAAGGGTCATATCACGGTCGACGATATTCTGCTGCTGTTCATCTACCTCGAGTTGGGCGCGATGGTCGGCATCTATTTCAAGACCAATCACATGCCGGTGCGCTTCCTGATCTATGTGGCGATTACCGCGCTGACCCGCCTGCTGATCTCCGACATTTCCCATCACCATCGCCCGGACATGGGGGTCGTCTACGTGTCCGGTGCGATCCTGCTGTTGGCGCTGGCGATCCTGGTGGTGCGCTTTGCGTCGTCGCGTTTCCCTGCGGTGCAAAGCGACAGCGGCCGGCATGCGCGGCGCTCTGAACGCGACCAGGCAGCCGAAACGCTGGAATAAGACGAACCGCGTCCTGCCGGCGCGGTTCGGGGTTCGCAGCCTCCGGGCTTTTTTGTATGATGGCCGGCCCGTGCGCGTCCTGCGCCGATCGAGGTTGAACATGCAGGCCCTAGAAGTGAAGAATTTCCTGGAAGCGAAGCTTCCCGGAGCGGTGGTGGAAGTGGAAGGCGAAGGCTGCAACTTCCAGCTCAATGTGATCAGCGACGATCTGGCGGCCCTGGGGCCGGTCAAGCGGCAACAGCAGATCTACGCTCATCTCAATCCGTGGATCGCCGATGGCAGCATTCATGCCGTCACCATGAAATTCTTCAGTCGTGCCGACTGGGCCTCGCGCGCCTGAGCGGCGGTCGAGGCGATTCACATTCCAGGCCGCGCGCGTCGCGAAGACCGCGCCACGCCCTTCGTCAGAGCTTCCAGCCTGCGGGTTACGGGAACATTCATGGATAAACTGATCATTACCGGCGGCGCTCGCCTCGATGGCGAGATTCGCATTTCCGGCGCGAAGAACTCCGCCCTGCCGATTCTGGCTGCGACCCTGCTGGCCGACACGCCGGTCACCGTCTGCAACCTGCCGCACCTGCACGACATCACCACGATGATCGAGCTGTTCGGACGCATGGGCGTACAGCCCGTCATCGACGAAAAACTCAGCGTCGAGGTGGACGCCAGCAGCATCAAGACACTGGTCGCTCCCTATGAGCTGGTCAAGACCATGCGCGCCTCAATCTTGGTGCTCGGCCCGATGGTCGCGCGCTTCGGCGAGGCTGAAGTGGCACTGCCGGGTGGTTGTGCCATCGGTTCGCGCCCGGTAGACCTGCACATTCGCGGTCTTGAGGCGATGGGTGCGCAGATCGAGGTGGAAGGCGGCTACATCAAGGCCAGGGCGCCGGCCGGCGGCCTGCGCGGCGCAACCTTCTTCTTCGATACCGTGAGCGTCACCGGCACCGAGAACATCATGATGGCCGCTGCTCTGGCCAACGGTCGCAGCGTGCTGGAAAACGCCGCGCGTGAGCCGGAAGTGGTCGATCTGGCCAATTTCCTCAATGCGATGGGAGCCAAGGTTTCCGGCGCGGGCACCGACACCATCGTCATCGACGGCGTCAAGCGACTCGGTGGCGGCCGTTACAGCGTCATGCCCGACCGTATCGAGACCGGCACCTATCTGGTGGCCGCGGCAGCGACCGGCGGTCGTGTGCGCCTGAAGGATACCGACGCCACGCTGCTCGAGGCCGTGCTGCACAAGCTGGTGGAAGCTGGCGCGCACATCGACACTGGCAGTAACTGGATCGAGCTGGACATGAAGGGCAAGCGGCCGAAGGCCGTCAACGTGCGTACCGCACCGTACCCGGCATTCCCCACCGACATGCAGGCGCAGTTCATCGCGCTCAACGCCATCGCCGAAGGTACCGGCACGGTGATCGAGACGGTGTTCGAAAACCGCTTCATGCATGTTTACGAAATGAACCGCATGGGCGCGCAGATTCTCGTCGAAGGCAACACCGCCATCGTCACCGGGGTCGAGCGGCTCAAGGGCGCGCCGGTGATGGCGACCGACCTGCGCGCATCCGCGAGCCTGGTGATCGCCGGCCTCGTAGCCGAGGGTGACACCCTGATCGATCGCATCTACCACATCGACCGTGGCTACGAGTGCATCGAGGAGAAACTGCAGTTGCTGGGGGCGAAGATTCGCCGCGTTCCGGGCTGATAGCGATCCGTCCCGCGGCGGTCATGTGGCGCTGAAAACAGGCTCGGAATGCTCTTTTACGGATCGTAAACTCTGCTCTCTGGCCTGTTCCTGCCGTGCATGACGCTCGCTTGCGAGATCGCAGTTGGTCATGTGGCCGTCCTTTCAGGTTGGCCGTTGCCGTTCAAGGAAAACGCTTCATGCTCACCATCGCCCTATCCAAAGGCCGCATTCTTGACGATACCTTGCCGCTACTCGCGGCTGCGGGCATCGTGCCCACCGAGAATCCGGACAAGAGCCGCAAGCTGATCATCCCGACCACCCAGGATGACGTGCGCCTGCTGATCGTGCGTGCCACCGACGTGCCGACCTATGTCGAACACGGCGCGGCGGACCTCGGCGTCGCCGGCAAGGACGTGCTGATGGAATACGGCGGCCAGGGGCTGTACGAGCCGCTCGACCTGAAGATCGCCAACTGCAAGCTGATGACCGCGGGTAAGGTCGGTGCGCCGGAGCCCAAGGGACGGCTGCGGGTGGCGACCAAGTTCGTCAACGTCGCCAAGCGTTACTACGCCGAGCAAGGTCGCCAGGTCGACATCATCAAGCTCTATGGCTCGATGGAACTCGCGCCGCTGGTGGGATTGGCCGACAAGATCATCGACGTGGTCGACACCGGCAACACCTTGCGTGCCAACGGCCTGGAGCCGCAGGAGCTGATCGCCACCATCAGCTCGCGGCTGGTGGTCAACAAGGCGTCGATGAAGATGCAGCATGCGCGCATCCAGGCGCTGATCGACTCGCTGCGTGCTGCCGTCGAGCGACATCCGCACTGACTTCTGCCTCGGCGCCGCCCTGCTCGCGCCTATCCGTGCCATAGCCGAAAATCTCGGGTGCGCACGCGGTCGGCTTGCTAATCTAGCGGCGCTTTAGAGCCTGATCTTCGGGTCGTTGTGTACACAACGACCACGAGCAGTTCCCGATGCCTAGCCAACCATGAGGCCCGCCATGACCGTTCCCGCCGCTATCCGCCGACTCAATGCTGCCGATGCCGATTTCGCCCGGCATCTGGATCATCTGCTGAGCTGGGAAAGCGTCTCCGACGACGGTGTGAACGCGCGTGTGCTGGAGATCATCCAGGCAGTGCGTACACGCGGCGATGCGGCGTTGGTAGAGCTGACCCAGCGCTTCGACGGTCTGGAAGTCTCCGGCATGGCCGACTTGATCCTGCCGCGTGCGCGCCTCGAGCAGGCATTGGAACGCATCACGCCGGAGCAGCGCAGGGCGCTGGAGCTGGCGGCCGAGCGAGTGCGTATCTATCACGAGCGGCAGAAGCAGGATTCCTGGACCTACACCGAGGCCGATGGCACGGTGCTCGGACAGAAAGTCACTCCGCTGGATCGCGCCGGCCTCTACGTGCCGGGCGGCAAGGCGTCCTATCCGTCGTCTGTACTGATGAATGCCATCCCGGCCAAGGTTGCCGGCGTGCCCGAGGTGGTAATGGTGGTGCCGACCCCGCGCGGCGAGGTCAATGAACTGGTGCTGGCCGCGGCATGCATCGCCGGGGTGGATCGCGTGTTCACTATCGGCGGCGCGCAGGCTGTGGCTGCGCTGGCCTACGGCACGGAAAGCGTACCGCCGGTGGACAAGATCGTCGGCCCCGGCAACATCTACGTCGCCACGGCCAAGCGTCATGTGTTCGGCCAGGTTGGTATCGACATGATCGCCGGTCCGTCGGAGATTCTCGTGGTCTGCGATGGTCAGACCGACCCGGATTGGATCGCGATGGACCTGTTCTCCCAGGCCGAACACGATGAGGATGCGCAGTCGATTTTGGTCAGCCCGGACGCGGCGTTCCTCGATCGCGTCGCCGAGAGCATTACCCGCCTGCTGCCGACGCTGGAGCGAGCCGAGATTGCACGTACCTCCATCGAGGGCCGCGGCGCGCTGATCCAGGTCGCCGACATGGCCCAGGCCATCGAAGTGGCTAACCGCATCGCTCCTGAGCACCTGGAGCTGTCGGTGGAAAATCCCGAGCAGTACTTGGAGCAGATCCGCCATGCCGGAGCGATCTTCATGGGGCGCTACACCGCCGAGGCGTTGGGCGACTATTGCGCCGGCCCCAATCACGTGTTGCCGACCTCCGGCACTGCGCGCTTCTCCTCGCCGCTGGGTGTGTACGACTTCCAGAAGCGCTCGTCGATCATCAATTGCTCGGCCGAGGGCGCTTCGCAGCTGGGCAAGGTCGCATCGGTACTGGCTCGCGGCGAGTCGTTGACCGCTCACGCGCGCAGCGCCGAGTACCGCATCAAGTAAGCCGGAGGGTGGAAACGGCCGCAGGCCTTTTCCACCACACCTCACTTGGTGGAAAACACCGTGTGGTTTTCCATCGACGCCAAGCAGATCGAATTCGAGGAGAGAAGGGCGGATGAGCAGATTCTGGAGCCCCTTCGTCAAGGACCTGGTGCCCTATGTCCCGGGCGAACAGCCGAAGCTGAGCAAGCTGGTCAAGCTCAATACCAACGAGAACCCCTACGGCCCGTCGCCGCAGGCGATCGCAGCGATGCAGGCGGAAGTCAGCGACGACCTGCGCCTGTACCCCGACCCCAACGGCGAACGCCTCAAGCAGGCGGTAGCCGACTATTACCGCGTGCAGCCGAACCAAGTGTTCGTTGGCAACGGTTCCGACGAGGTGCTTGCACATGCCTTCCACGGCCTGTTCCAGCACGGACGTCCGCTGCTATTCCCCGATGTGACCTACAGCTTTTACCCGGTCTATTGCGGGCTTTACGGTATCGCCTACGAAACCATCGCGCTGGACGAACAGTTCCGCATCGACGTGGCCGATTACGCGCGCCCGAACGGCGGCATCATCTTCCCCAACCCGAACGCGCCGACCGGCTGCCTGTTACCGCTAGACGCCATTGAGCGGCTGCTGCAGGTCAACTGTGATTCCGTGGTGCTGGTGGACGAGGCCTATGTGGATTTCGGCGGCCAATCGGCCATCGCGCTGATCGACCGCTATCCGAATCTGCTGGTGACCCAGACGCTGTCCAAGTCGCGTTCGCTGGCAGGTTTGCGCGTCGGTCTCGCGGTCGGCCATCCGGAGTTGATCGAGGCGCTGGAGCGGATCAAGAACAGCTTCAACTCCTACCCGCTGGATCGCATCGCCATTGCCGGTGCCGCCGCGGCATTCGAGGATCGTGGATATTTTGAGCAGACCTGCCAGCAGGTAATCGCCAGTCGTGAACAGGTCGTCGCGGCGATGACGGCACTGGGCTTCGAGGTGCTGCCGTCGGCCGCCAACTTCATCTTCGCCCGCCATCCGCTGCACGATGCCGGCGGGCTTGCCGCCGGATTGCGCGAGCAGGGCGTGATCGTGCGCCACTTCCGCCAGCCGCGCATCGAGCAGTTCCTGCGTATCACCATTGGCACGCCGGAGCAGAACCAGGCGCTGCTGGCGGCATTGGGCGGGCTCTGCCAGCCGGCATAACACGGGCCTGCCGGCAGCGACGCGCTACTCGGGTTTGGTGGGCTTCGGCGTGGTGGCCGCAACCGGCGGCCGCATGCCGACCTCCGCGGTGAAGGTCAGCGGCTTGCCATTGCGCAGGATGTCGATGTCGATCTTGTCACCAGGGCGGGTGCGCGCCACCTGATTCATCGAGCTGCGCCCGTCGCTGGCCTGTTCACCGTCGATGCTCAGGATCAGATCGCCGGGCTGCAATCCGGCGCGCTCAGCCGGCCCATCGCGATAGACGCCGGCGACGACGATGCCCGGGCGGCCTTCCTGGCCGAACGACTCGGCCAGTTCCTGCGTCAGCGACTGCACCTCGACGCCCAGCCAGCCGCGGATGACCTGGCCGTGCTGGATGATCGACGTCATCACCTCCAGTGCCAGCTTCACCGGGATCGCGAAGCCGATGCCTTGTGAGCCGCCGGACTCGGAGATGATTGCCGTGTTGATGCCGATGAGGCTGCCGTTGGCGTCCACCAGCGCGCCACCCGAGTTGCCACGGTTGATTGCAGCGTCGGTCTGGATGAAATCTTCGTAGGTATTGAGGCCCAGCTGGTTGCGCCCGGTGGCGCTGATGATGCCCATCGTCACTGTCTGGCCGACGCCGAACGGGTTGCCGATGGCAAGGGCGACGTCGCCGACACGGATGCTGTCGGAGTGCCCGACCTTGATCACGGGTAGTTCGGCCAGGTCGATCTTGAGCACCGCCAGGTCGGTTTCCGGGTCGCTGCCGATAACCCGGGCCAGGGTTTCCCGACCGTCGCGCAACGCCACCACGATCTGTTCCGAGTTGGCGGTGACGTGGTTGTTGGTCAGCAGGTAGCCTTCCGGGCTCATGATCACCGCCGATCCGAGGCTCGATTCCATACGGCGCTGGCGCGGCAGGCTGTCGCTGAAGAAGCGCTGGAACACCGGGTCCTTCGCCAGCGGCTGCTGTTGCGGCTTCTCGACCACCTTGGTGGTGTACAGGTTGGCCACCGCCGGTGCGGCTCCGCTGACGGCCGCTGCATAGGAATTCGGTCCGGGAGTCGTCGCGATGGCTTGCGGTGCGCGCTCCAGGGTGTAGCTCTCAGCGGCACCGCCGACCAGTTGTGGGTAGCGTTGAATGAGCAGCAGCGCGACGAGAATACCTACCAGCAGCGGCCAGCCAATGAAACGCAGGGCATTGAGCATCGCGAAGGATCCGGACAGGTTGCGAGCGCAGGGAGCGCCCCTTTAAGGTGGCGGCATTATACGAAGCTGCAAACGAAATGCAGCTGCGCTCTGCAGTATCGCGGTGTTTGCGAGATGCCTCAGACGAGTGCGTCCGGCCGAGCTTCGCTGCCGCAGAATCTGTTCGCTTTCCCATTGAATTCGAGAGGTGCGCATGTCCGTTGCGCTTACGACACTGGTCGCCGAGTGCGATCGTTATCTGAATGCGGCGAAGATCGCCGACTATTGCCCCAACGGTCTGCAAGTCGAAGGCCTGGCGCAGGTGCGGCGTATCGTCAGCGGCGTGACGGCCAGCCAGGCGCTGCTGGACGCTGCGGTCGAGGCGCAGGCTGACGTGGTGCTGGTGCATCACGGCTATTTTTGGAAGAACGAGGATGCGCGCATCGTCGGCATGAAGCAGCGGCGGCTGAAGACGTTGTTGAACCACGACATCAGTCTGCTCGCCTATCACCTGCCGCTGGATGTGCATCCGGAAGTCGGCAACAACGCGCAGCTCGCGCGGGTGCTGGGCTTGCGCGTCGAGGGGGCGCTGGAGCCGGATAATCCGAAATCGGTGGGGCTGGTCGGCTCGCTGCGTGCGCCTATGTCGCCGGTGGAATTCCAGCGCCAGGTCCACCAAGCGCTCGGTCGCGAACCGCTGTTGATTGATGGGCAGCGACCGATCCAGCGTATCGCCTGGTGCACTGGCGGCGCCCAGGGCTACATAGAGCAGGCGGTGGCCGCCGGCGTCGATGCCTACCTGACCGGCGAAATCTCCGAGCCGACGGTGCACATCGCGCGTGAGAACGGACTGAGCTTTTTCGCCGCCGGGCATCACGCCACCGAGCGCTATGGCGTGCAGGCGCTGGGCGACTATCTGGCCGCGCAATTCGGCATCGAGCACCGCTTCATCGATTGCGCCAACCCGGCCTGACGGCCGGATTCTGCGTCTAGCGCAAGCGCCGTTGCGCGCAGGTCTGCGGCTATAAATCTATAAGATTTCGATCTAACTGACGCCCTGATTAGAATCGGGGCGCGTGCTAGAGTTGGCGCCTTTCCACGGCCCTGCGCCGTTCATCTGCACAAACCGCGAGTAGACATGGTCGACAAACTGACGCATCTGAAACAGCTGGAGGCGGAAAGCATCCACATCATCCGCGAGGTTGCCGCGGAGTTCGACAACCCGGTGATGCTCTATTCCATCGGTAAGGATTCGGCCGTGATGCTGCACTTGGCGCGCAAGGCCTTCTACCCCGGCAAGCTGCCCTTTCCGGTGATGCATGTCGATACGCGCTGGAAGTTCCAGGAAATGTACCGCTTCCGCGAGCGGATGGTCGCCGAGATGGGCCTGGACCTGATCACCCACGTCAATCCGGATGGCATCGCCCAGGACATCAACCCGTTCACCCACGGTAGCGCCAAGCACACCGATGTGATGAAGACCGAGGGGCTTAAGCAGGCGCTGGACAAGTACGGCTTCGATGCCGCCTTCGGTGGTGCGCGCCGCGACGAAGAGAAGTCCCGCGCCAAGGAGCGCGTCTATTCCTTCCGTGACAGCAAGCACCGCTGGGACCCGAAGAACCAGCGCCCCGAGCTGTGGAACGTGTACAACGGCAAAGTGAAGAAAGGCGAGTCGATCCGCGTCTTCCCGTTGTCCAACTGGACCGAACTGGACATCTGGCAATACATCTACCTTGAGCAGATTCCAATCGTGCCGCTGTACTTCGCCGCAGAGCGCGAGGTGATCGAGAAGAACGGCACGCTGATCATGATCGACGACGAGCGCATCCTTGAGCACCTGTCCGATGACGAGAAGGCACGCATCACTAAGAAGATCGTGCGTTTCCGCACCCTCGGCTGCTACCCGCTGACCGGTGCGGTGGAATCCACCGCCACGACGCTGCCGGAGATCATCCAGGAGATGCTCCTGACCCGTACTTCCGAGCGCCAGGGCCGCGTGATCGACCACGATCAGGCTGGCTCGATGGAAGAAAAGAAACGCCAGGGCTACTTCTAAGGATTTCGCACCATGTCTCATCAATCCGATCTGATCAGCGAGGACATCCTCGCCTACCTGGCCCAGCACGAGCGCAAGGAGCTACTGCGCTTCCTTACCTGCGGCAACGTCGACGATGGCAAGAGCACCCTGATCGGGCGCCTGCTGCACGACTCCAAGATGATTTACGAAGATCACATGGAGGCCATCACCAAGGACTCCAAGAAGGTCGGCACCACCGGCGACGACGTTGACCTGGCACTGCTGGTTGACGGCCTGCAGGCCGAGCGCGAGCAGGGCATCACCATCGATGTCGCCTACCGCTATTTCAGCACTGCCAAGCGCAAGTTCATCATCGCCGACACCCCCGGCCATGAGCAGTACACCCGCAACATGGCTACCGGCGCATCCACCTGCGACCTGGCGATCATCCTGGTCGACGCCCGCTACGGCGTGCAGACGCAGACTCGCCGCCACAGCTACATCGCCTCGCTGCTGGGCATCAAGCACATCGTTGTGGCCATCAACAAGATGGACCTGATGGACTTCGATCAGGCCGTGTTCGAGCGCATCAAGGCCGACTACCTGGCGTTCGCCGAGCGCATCGGACTGCAGCCGACCTCGCTGTTCTTCGTGCCGATGTCGGCGCTCAAGGGCGACAACGTGGTCAATCGGAGCGAACGCGCGCCCTGGTACGAAGGCCAGTCGCTGATGGAGATTCTCGAAAGCGTCGAGATCGCCGGAGATCGCAATCTGGGCGACCTGCGCTTCCCGGTGCAGTACGTCAATCGACCGAACCTGAACTTTCGCGGTTTCGCCGGTACCCTGGCCAGCGGCATCGTGCGCAAGGGCGACGAGATCGCCGTGCTGCCGTCCGGCAAGACCAGCCGCATCAAATCCATCGTCACGTTCGACGGTGAGCTGGAGCAGGCCACACCGGGCGAGGCCATCACCCTGACGCTGGAAGACGAGATCGATGTCTCGCGCGGCGACATGCTGGTGCATGCCGACAATCGCCCGCGTATCGCCGATAGCTTCGACGCGATGCTGGTGTGGATGGGCGAGGAGCCGATGCTGCCGGGCAAAAAATACGACATCAAGCGCGCCACCAGTTACGTGCCGGGTTCGATCGCCAGCATCGCCCACAGCGTGGACGTGAATACGCTGGAGCGAGCTGCGGCGAGCAGCCTGCAGCTCAACGAGATTGGCAAGGTCCGCGTCAGTCTGGACGCGCCGATCGCGCTGGACGGCTACGCACAGAACCGCACCACCGGCGCTTTCATCGTCATCGACCGGCTGAGCAACGGCACCGTCGGCGCCGGCATGATCATCGCCGATCCGGTTACTCACGGTGCCGGCGCCCACCACGGGATGCTGGCCCACGTTTCTACCGAGGAGCGCGCCACACGTTTCGGGCAGCAACCGGCGACCGTGCTGTTCAGCGGCCTGTCCGGCGCTGGCAAGAGCACCTTGGCGTATGCCGTGGAGCGCAAACTGTTCGACATGGGGCGTGCCGTGTACGTGCTCGATGGTCAGAACCTGCGCCACGATCTGAACAAAGGGCTGCCGCAGGACCGTGCCGGTCGCACCGAGAACTGGCGCCGCGCCGCACATGTTGCCAAGCAATTCAACGAAGCTGGGCTGCTGACGCTCGCGGCCTTCGTCGCCCCGGATGCCGAGGGGCGCGAGCAGGCCAAGGCACTTGTCGGCGCCGGCCGGCTGATTACTGTCTACGTCCAGGCTTCGCCACAAATCTGCCGCCACCGCGATCCGCAGGGGTTGTATGCGGCCGGCGATGACAACATCCCCGGCGAGTCCTTCCCCTATGACGTTCCGCTGAATGCGGACTTGGTGGTCGATACCGAAACCTCAACGGTGGAGGAGGGCGCAACGCTGGTGATCCAGCTGCTGCGTGAGCGTGGGGCGATCTAAAACGCCGCACAGAAGAAAGAACGCCCTGCTAATGCAGGGCGTTCTTTTTTACGAGTAGGTGGCCGTCAGGGCGCCCAGGTCGACTCCTGCGTAAACGGTTTGGATTAGCCGCAGGCGCGAAGAGGGCGGTGGCAGTCAGGTAGCTTCGGCGAGAATGCGGAAGAACACGCTTTCCAACGATATTACCGGCTGGATGGCGAGCAAGTGTCCGCTGGTATTGTTGAGGTGGGCAATGGCGTTGGGGAGTTCGTGCTGCGCCATTTCGGATTCATACTCACCGGGGCGAAGCGCAACGCAGCTCTGCCCAAGCGGCTGGTCGGCCTGGTAACGCACAACGAAATGGTCGGCCCGTTCGGCCGCCAACTCGCGTGGTGAGCGTACCGTCAGCAATTGGCCCTTGTTGATGAAGCCGAACCGATCGGCGATGCGTTCAACATCGTGGAGAACGTGCGATGTGAAGAAGATCGCGCCGCCCTGCTGCTTGTAGTCGTTGAGAATGTCGACCACATCCTTGCGCCCTACCGGATCCAGTCCGGACAGCGGCTCGTCGAGCACCAGCAGCCGAGGCTGAACGGCCATCGCGTGGGCCAACGCCGTGCGCTGAACATTGCCCTTGGACAAATGCCGGATGCGCCGCTTGGCGTACTCGGCGATGGAAAAGCGCTCCAGCCACTGCATGCACCAGGCTTCGGAGTCGCTACGGTCGATGCCGTACATCGACAGCCCCATACGCAGTATTTCCAGCGGCGTGAATTGGTCGTAAAGCGCTGGCGCTTCCGGTACGTAAGCCATGCCGCGTCGAGCTTCGGCCCGATGCGCATCGCTGCCATAGAGCGTCACTTGGCCCTGATAGTCGTTGATGATGTCCAGCATGATTTTAATCGTGGTGGACTTGCCCGCACCGTTGGGGCCCACGAAGCCGAATACTTCCCCTTCATCCAGGCGGAAGCTTACATCGCGTACAGCCTCGACCCGCTTGCCCTTGGTCCGGAAGGTATGGCTGACGCCCTTGAATTCCACGGCTGCGCTCAAGGCTATTCCTCCAATCCGGCAATCTTCAGTTTTTTCAGTTCGACCTGTCCGCCGCGCAGTTCATAGCCAAGGCGCAATGGATCGGCAGGTAGGTTGTCGAGGATATGCGTTTCGACCAGCTGTTCCAGATGGGTCAGAGGACCATATGTGGACTCGAAACGGCGCTGCGCTTCGCGCAGCATGAGTAGCCCTTGCAGGCGGATGACACGCTTGTCCAGCATCTCGCGAAGCTGTGGGTCTGAGGTGCTGTCGCGTTGTTGGATCAGGTAATTGAGTGCCAGGCGCTCGTTGGCGAACTGCTCGGCGCGCAGCATGATCGCCAGCTTGCGCATGGCCGCGGCATTACCTGTTGAACGCTGCGCGCCGATCTCCAGCATACGGGCCGCGGCTTCTTTATCGCGCTGAAAGAAGGAAAGGTTGATGCCATAGAAGAACGGCGGAAATTCATCCCAGAAGCGGCAGTCGACCGCAGCGCGCAGCACGTCATTGCCCTGCTCCACGGCGCCGCCCCAGGTGAGCAGGCCGTTGGCAAGATAGTAATTGTCTTCATGGCAGGCGTTGAGGCGGGCGACTTCGCGCTGGGCACGGACCAAATAACCGGTATCCACACCGCGATCATCCATGCCAGTCGCAGCCAGGCGCATGGTTTCGAGATCGGCGGCCAGAAAGCGGTCACCGCCATGCAGGACGACCAGCAATGGCGCGGGAATTACCACGCGATCGGCGAAGAAGGCCGGTGTCAGCGTTACCGGTTGTTGGGCGCGCCAAATGGCGAGGGCTGCGAACAGCGCGAAACCCAGCAGGGCGACATTCAGCGAGCGATGCGTACGCATGTCAGGCGAAACGCTTACGCTGCAATGCCCATACCGCCAGTCCCAGCAGGCCGACCGTGTAGACTAGGCAAGACAACAGCAGCCAAGGCCAGTCGGCCGGCAGCAATTCCATTCGGCCATACAGGGCGATCATGCGCACATCCAGCGCGCCCAGGTCGGGCAACAAGTAGCCCAGAAGCCCGATGCCGGATCGATAATTTTCCGCATCGGTTACCACAGCGGTATTGCGGGTCAGCAGCTCGACAATCGCGCCGAACGAGCGCGCCACCAGCATGAAACCGAACGTGCCGATCAGGACGAAACTCGGTGTGGACGCGACCACCGCGAGCAAACTGGCGACTGCCGCAAGCAACTGTAGATCAACGGCGATAAAAGCAATCGTAACCAGATACTGGGGGCCCAAGGCAACCGGCGTTGCTTGTGCGTAATTCTGGCCAATCAACCAGACCAGCAGCGCCAGCGCGGCGGCCAACAGCACCAACAATCCGAGCGTCAGGGCTACAACGGCGGCGAAGCGACCCAGCAACAGATTGCGTCGCGGATTAGGATAGGAAAGCGTATTGAGGATATAGCGACGGTCAAATTCGCGCGACAGCAGTTCCTGGGTCGTCAGGACGAGTATCAGAGGCAACAGTAGTCGTAGCAATGACAGGCCGATATCCAGCGCCACGGTGGCGGGCTGACGACCGCTGAACTGTGCGGAAAGAAACACTGCAATGGTCAGTGCCAGCAGAGAGCTTGCCGCTAGCCAAGCAAAGCGAGCGCGAGATGCGAGGCGAAAGGCGATTACGACATCGGGAGAGGCTGCCATGAGTAAATTACCATGTGCGAATCTTTCGGAATTTTAGCTCCAATGTTGATTCGTTGTATTATTCAATGCTGGTGGATTATCTCGCTTTGCTTGCTGCTAAGATATTTATTGAGTTCTTGGCGTCTGCCCATGCGGAGGTGTCATTGCTGGTTGCTTGGAGCTCAAAAAACCTAGGAATGGCAATCGCGATTAGCGTAGAAATTATGGCAACAGTAATTAGCACTTCAATGAAGGTGAATGCTGATGAGTGCTTCATTTTAGTCTCATGGAGAAAGGGGCTGCGCGCCCCTTTCTGGTTTGGATAACGTTAGAGCGCCTTCGCGTATGTTGCGTTCTTCACTTGCGCTGCTAAGCGTAGTTCCATTATTACTTAACAGCGGCTTCTAGCGGAGTTGCGCTATCGCAAAAGCCAGACAGGCTTTTTGCTGCAACGCTTCCGCCAGCGGTGGTTGCAAATGCAGCTTTGCCGAAATTTTGAGACTCGAACGTGTCATCGGTGGATTTGCAGGACGAATCATTCCATACCGAGTTACCCGCTTCGTCTTTGTCTACTACGGCGCACTTGATTGTTTCGATTTTACGGTTGCCGCCTTTATGACAGGTGGCGACTTTGATTACATTGTTTGCTTTTTGGCAGGAGAAGGCGCCAAAGACATTGCTCGAAAGATTAATGGTTACTTCCTGGGAGAGAAGCTCGCAGCCCGCAGCGTCTGCAGTAATTGGAGTGCCGGATTTGATTTCTGCTGCATAGCCGTTTGCGGCAAAGATGCTGGTGGCCATGGCCAAGCCGATTAGGTATTTTTTCATGTTATGTGCTCCTTAAAGCTGGGCGGCTGCTAAAACGCTGATGGAATTTTTTGCATCGGCCGTTGCGACAGTGTCATTGGATTTTGCGCGGTATTCGTTGAACTGCGGAATAGCGATAGCAGCCAGAATGCCGATGATTGCAACTACAATCATCAATTCAATCAGGGTGAAACCTTTTTGCTTCTTGATGGATTTCATGGAAAAGCTCCTGTGTTGGTAAGGTCTTGGACCCGGCGTAACAGGAGCAGCTTCTATGCCAGGCGTGGCGGGATAGTTCGAGGTGAGGTCAAGGGTGTGCGCTGGCTCACTATTTGGTCTTCCCGATCTGGATTGGTTTTACGTGGCGGGCGCCGTGTGGCGGCGTTTACCCGTTTTTCGTCGCCATCCTTGCTCGGCCACGGTGCTCCTCCACGATTCTTGATAGGCCTGGGCGCCGAGGCGGGCGAATGGCAGTCACTACGGCTGCGCTCGTCAGCAAGTGACAAAAAACGCCACACGGTTTTTGTCGGTTTGGCTCGCTCTTCGAACTAGGTTATAAGGCAGCGATTCTCTCCCGCCTCTGGTTCGCTTTCATGAACGAAACTGTTTCTCTCGGTGGTCTCGCCCGGCAGTTGGTACTGGCAGGCCAGTTGGATGAAAAGGCTGCTGCGCAGGCGCAACTGCAGGCACAGCGCAATCAGTCGTCGCTGGTGACCTGGCTGGTACAGAACAAGCTGGTTAAGAGTCGTGTGCTTGGGGAAATCGCTGCCGACCAGTTCGGCGTGCCGTTCTTCGATCTCTCGGCGCTAGATAAAGATGCCCAGCCGCGCGATCTGGTCAGTGAGAAGCTGGTGCGCCAGCACCGCGCTCTACCGCTGCAGCGCCGTGGCAACAAGCTGTACGTGGCGGTATCGGACCCGACCAATCATCAGGCTATCAGCGATATCCAGTTCAATACCGGACTCTCGGTCGAAGGCGTGCTGGTCGAGGATGACAAGCTAGGCGAGGCCATCGAGAAGTTCTTCGAATCGGCCGCCACGGCACTGGACGGATTGAGCAGCTCGGATCTGGATGACCTAGATGTTGAGGTGGCTGGAGAGGCGAAGGATGATGGCGCGGAGCACAGCGAGGCCGATGACGCGCCGGTGGTGCGCTTCGTCAACAAGATGTTGCTGGATGCCATCAAGGGTGGCTCGTCCGACCTGCACTTCGAGCCTTACGAGAAGACCTATCGCGTGCGGTTTCGTACCGACGGCATGTTGCACGAGGTGGCCCGCCCTCCGGTGCAGTTGGTCAGCAGGATTTCGGCGCGACTGAAGGTCATGGCCAGTCTGGATATCGCCGAGCGGCGTAAGCCGCAGGACGGGCGAATCAAGATGAAGGTGTCAAAAACCAAGTCCATTGATTTTCGCGTGAACACCCTGCCCACGCTGTGGGGCGAGAAGATCGTGATGCGGATTCTGGATTCGGCCAGCGCGCAGATGGGGATCGATGCCCTGGGCTATGAGGACGCCCAGAAAGAGCTGTACATGAACGCCCTAAAGCAGCCGCAGGGCATGATCCTGGTGACTGGCCCTACGGGATCGGGCAAGACGGTTTCGCTGTATACCGGCCTGAACATCCTCAATACCGTTGACGTGAACATCTCTACCGCGGAGGACCCGGTGGAGATCAACCTGGAGGGGATCAACCAGGTCAACGTCAATCCGCGTCAGGGTATGGATTTCGCTCAAGCGCTGCGCGCTTTCCTGCGTCAAGACCCGGACATCATCATGGTCGGCGAGATTCGCGACCTTGAAACCGCCGAGATTGCCATCAAAGCGGCGCAAACCGGGCATATGGTGATGTCGACGCTGCACACCAATAGCGCAGCGGAAACGCTGACACGCCTGCGCAATATGGGTGTGCCGGCTTTTAACATTGCGACTTCGGTCAACCTGATCATCGCTCAGCGGTTGGCGCGTAAGCTGTGCTCGGCGTGCAAGAGAGAGGTTGAAGTGCCGCGCGAGGTGCTGCTCAAGGAGGGGTTTCCGGCTGAGAAGATCGGCACATTCAAACTATTTGGTCCAGTGGGCTGCGACAGTTGCAAGGGTGGCTACAAGGGACGTGTCGGTATTTATGAAGTGGTTAAAATCACGCCAGCCTTGCAGCGGCTTATCATGGAAGAAGGTAACTCCATCGATATCGCCCAGCAGGCGCGCAAAGATGGTTTCAATGATCTGCGCACTTCGGGACTGGTTAAGGCCATGCATGGCGTCACCAGCCTGGAAGAAGTCAACCGCGTGACCAAGGATTAACCATGGCGGAAAAAGCGTTGAAAACCAGTGTGTTCACCTGGGAGGGCACCGATAGAAAAGGTGGCAAGGTTAAAGGTGAGTTGACTGGTCAAAGTCCCGCGCTCATCAAGGCGCAGCTTCGCAAGCAGGGCATCAATCCGCTAAAGGTCCGCAAGAAAGCCGTTTCGCTGTTCGGTTCGGGTAAGAAGATCAAGCCGATGGATATCGCGCTGTTCACCCGGCAGATGGCAACGATGATGAAAGCGGGAGTTCCGCTTTTGCAGTCGTTCGACATTATCGGCGAGGGTTTCGACAACCCCAACATGCGCAAGCTGGTAGACGAGATCAAGCAAGAAGTGGCTGCGGGTAACAGTTTCGCCGGCTCGCTGCGCAAGAAACCGCAATATTTCGACGACCTGTATTGCAATCTGGTCGAGTCTGGCGAGCAGTCCGGTGCGCTGGAAACGCTTCTGGATCGCGTGGCGACCTACAAGGAAAAAACCGAAGCGCTCAAGGCGAAGATAAAGAAAGCCATGACCTACCCGATCGCGGTGATCGTGGTGGCGATCATCGTTTCGGCGATTCTGCTCATCAAGGTGGTTCCACAGTTCGAGAGCGTATTCGAAGGGTTTGGCGCCCAACTACCAGCTTTCACCATGATGGTGGTCTACCTTTCGCGTTGGCTGCAGGAGTGGTGGTACGTAGTGTTCGCGGTGATGTTTGCCGCAGCATTCGTGTTCAAGCATGTCTACAAGTCGTCGGAGAAGTTTCGCGACTCGCTCGATCGTCTACTGCTCAAGTTGCCGATAGTCGGGGATATTCTTTACAAGTCGGTGGTTGCGCGTTACGCGCGAACGCTGTCTACCACGTTCGCGGCTGGTGTGCCGCTGGTGGATGCGCTGGATTCAGTGGCTGGTGCCACGGGTAACGTGGTGTTTCGTAATGCGGTGACGAAGATCCGTAGCGATGTCTCGTCGGGCGTACAGCTCAATTTCTCCATGCGCACCACTGGAATCTTCCCAACGATGGCTATTCAGATGACGGCAATCGGCGAGGAGTCCGGCGCGCTGGATGAAATGCTGGATAAGCTGGCGAGCTTCTACGA
The DNA here is from genome assembly GCF_056336065.1 of Stutzerimonas sp. 21-1. Classification (NCBI taxonomy): domain Bacteria; kingdom Pseudomonadati; phylum Pseudomonadota; class Gammaproteobacteria; order Pseudomonadales; family Pseudomonadaceae; genus Stutzerimonas; species Stutzerimonas sp. 21-1. The sequence goes on from NZ_CM150500.1 coordinate 901,361, forward strand.
GGCTGAGGTTGATAATATGGTGGACAACCTAACCACGCTCATGGAACCGATGATTATGGCTGTCCTGGGTGTATTGGTGGGGGGGTTGATCATTGCGATGTACCTGCCGATCTTCCAGCTGGGCAGCGTGGTCGGCTGATCGATGATGCTTGAATTTCTGGCCAGCCGTGCGCTGGCCTTTGTTTTGTGTGCGGGGCTGCTCGGCCTGTTAGTAGGCAGTTTTCTCAATGTGGTCATCTATCGTCTGCCGATCATGATGCAGCGCGAGTGGCAGGCGCAGGCGCGGGAGTTTCTGGAGCTGCCGCCCGAATCGGCTGGGGCGGCGTTCAACCTGTTCCTGCCGCCTTCGCGATGCCCGCATTGCGCGCATGCGATTCGGTCGTGGGAAAACATTCCGTTACTGAGCTGGATGGCGCTGCGGGGCAGATGCTCGTCTTGCAAGAAGCCTATCCCTGCTCGTTATCCGCTGGTTGAGCTTGCTTGCGGGCTTCTCTCGGGTTACGTGGCTTGGCACTTTGGCTTTACTTGGCAGGCAGGCGCCATGCTGTTGCTGACCTGGGGGCTACTGGCGATGAGTCTGATTGATATCGATCATCAGCTGTTGCCGGATTCGCTGGTGCTGCCGCTGCTCTGGTTGGGGCTGATCGTTAATAGTGGTGACCTTTTTGTCTCGCCGGTAGACGCGCTGTGGGGAGTGATCGCCGGGTACCTGAGTCTGGGGACGGTTTACTGGCTGTTCAAGCTGGTTACCGGCAAGGAGGGCATGGGTTACGGCGACTTCAAGCTGCTTGCGATGATCGGTGCTTGGGGCGGTTGGCAAGTGCTGCCGCTCACCATTCTGTTGTCCTCGCTGGTAGGGGCGGTGCTTGGCAGCATCCTGCTGCGCATACGCCGTGCTGCGCAGAGCACGCCGATTCCTTTCGGGCCTTATCTGGCCATTGCCGGGTGGATTGCGTTGTTGTGGGGTGATTCCATTACTCGTGGCTATCTGCAGTTCGCGCATATGTGAGCCTGCGCCGTTTAAATTTGGGGCGTAAAGGCTGGCCGCGCCTTGCATTGGCGTGCTGAGTGAGTACTACTGCGAACCCATTGGAATTGCGTGGATGTGTTGATGAAGCCTTGGATTCTCGGTTTGACCGGCGGTATTGGCAGCGGCAAGACTGCGGCGGCCAACCATTTCGCCAGCCTCGGCATACATGTGGTGGATGCCGATCAGGCTGCTCGGTGGGTGGTGGAGCCGGGGCGTCCGGCGTTGCAGCAAATCGTTGAGCATTTTGGCCCGGGCGTACTGCATGAAGGGGTTTTGAATCGAGCGGCGCTTCGCGAGCGGATCTTCCTGGATCCAAGTGAGCGCGTTTGGCTCGAGCAGTTGTTGCATCCGTTGATTCGTGCAGAGGTTGCCGCGCATCTGGCCAAGGCCGAATCGCCGTACGCGATCCTGGTTTCACCCTTGCTGGTGGAATCAGGACAGTACCGAGAGGTAGATCGCGTGCTAGTGGTAGATGTTCCGGAGGCACTGCAGGTCGAGCGCACCGTAGGGCGGGACCGGATTAGTGAAGAGCAGGTCCGGGCTATTCTCAAGGTGCAGGCTTCGCGCGAGGAGCGTATGCGTCACGCCGACGATGTGTTGCTGAATGATCGCGACCTGGGTTGGCTGCAGACGGAAGTGGAACGCTTGCACTGTTTCTATCTGACGTTACGAGGAGGTCGGCAGTGACCGCGATCAGCGTTATATGTCCTACCTGCGGGGCGCCGGTGGAGTGGGGGGAGCAAAGTCCGCACCGGCCGTTCTGTTGCGAACGCTGCAAACTGATCGATCTTGGGGCGTGGGCCGCTGAAGAGCATGCAGTCCCCGGTGATGGGGTAGAAGATGAGCTGTTCTCTGCTGATCTGCCGCTGCGTGAGCATTGATCTGGCGCCGGGTAGCAGAACCCGGAGCTTGCAGTGTCAGGCTAGCGTTCTTCATCTTTCCAAGGTGCTTGCAGGTAGCGGCTGCGGTTAAAACGTTCCAGCCAGTCCGGGCAGAAAACCACCAGTGCGGTGACAGCGGTGCCGTTGATGAAGGCTTCCGGAAACATTACCAGCCAGAGATAACCTGCGAAGTCCTCCAGCCAAGGAGGCATGGGATATCTCCCGTCCACCAGCAGTATGCCCAGCGAGGCCAGCACGCAGAACATCGCCGCCAGTGCCGCTGGGAAGAATCCGGAAAAGAATATGAAGACGAACAGGTTGCGCGGTTGAGCCCGTTCGACTAGACGTGCGCAGATTACGGTTATCAGCACAGGAATAAGAATCAGCAGCGCGCCGTTCATGCCCAGTGCGATCAGATGCTGGTGACCGGTGAGCGTCAGGCCGAGTTGCGCGCTGAAGGCGGCGAGGATGGCCAGCGGCCAATCAAGCAAAAGCGTAACGGCGGTCAGGCCGATAAAATGGAAGGACAGTCCGGAGTCGAAGTCGCGCCGCACCAGCCAGAGCAGGAAGATCGCCAGCATGGCGCCAAACAACAAGTGCTGGCGCCTTGTGTCGCTGAACAGTTCAACCCACGGCGCGCGCCAGGCAGCCCAGAGCAGGGCGAACGCATAGATCAACCAGCCCGCAAGAAGGCTAGCCGGCGCGAGCAGGTGCGCAGAGATCATTGAAGGCGATCCTCGGTATTTAGTTTGCGTGCATCTGTTTCAGAAGCGCGCAGCTTAGCGACAAGGTGGCGCGGGTGTCATTGGGTGTTCGCGTTCGTCGAAACGCTAACACGATGGGGGTAGATGATATTGCCGTAGGGGTGCATCACAAGGCGCGCCAGGTCGGATGGGCAAAAAGGCGGTTGCTATTTCTACGGCAATCAGGATAATTCCGCAGCCTGTCGCCGGGGATGCCTAGCCTGGTGACACAAAGAAGGCAGGGGATGCCTAGCCTGCCGAATCACCGCCGTAGCGGACGCGCTGACCCGAGCCCCCGATAGCGTCTGTTTCCGGCTGTCCTGGCCTTGCCAGGGCGAGCACCATTCAGTAAGATTCGCCGTCTTATTTTCAGGGCGGCCCCTGAGGCTATAACGAATGAAGACTTTTACTGCTAAACCGGAAACCGTCAAGCGCGACTGGTTCGTCGTCGACGCTGCCGGCCAGACCCTGGGTCGTCTGGCAACCGAAATCGCTAGCCGCCTGCGTGGCAAGCACAAGCCGGAATACACCCCGCACGTCGATACCGGCGACTACATCGTTGTGATCAACGCGGAGCAGGTGCGTGTTACTGGTGCCAAGACTTCCGACAAGATGTACTACTCTCACTCCGGTTTTCCGGGTGGCATCAAGTCGATCAACTTCGAGAAGCTGATCGCCAAGGCGCCCGAGCGCGTGATCGAGACTGCGGTAAAAGGCATGCTGCCAAAGAACCCGCTGGGTCGCGACATGTATCGTAAGCTGAAGGTGTACAAGGGTGCCAACCACCCGCACTCCGCTCAGCAGCCCCAAGAACTGAAGATTTAACGGAATAGTTCATTATGTCGGCGACTCAAAATTACGGCACTGGCCGTCGCAAGACTGCAACCGCACGCGTTTTCCTGCGTCCGGGTACTGGCAAGATTTCGATCAACAATCGTGAGCTGGATAACTTCTTTGGTCGCGAAACCGCGCGCATGGTGGTTCGTCAGCCGCTCGAGCTGACTGCCACTGCCGAGAAGTTCGATGTGTACGTTACTGTTCTTGGTGGCGGTGTGACTGGCCAAGCTGGCGCTATCCGCCATGGCATCACCCGTGCGCTGATCTCTTATGATGAGACTCTGCGTAGCCCGCTGCGCAAAGCTGGTTTCGTTACTCGCGATGCTCGCGAGGTAGAGCGTAAGAAGATCGGCCTGCGCAAAGCGCGTAAGCGTCCGCAGTACTCCAAGCGCTAACAAGCGCTTCAAAAGAACGCCCGGCTCCGCAAGGTCCGGGCGTTTTTTTATGGGCGAGGTATTCGCTGCGACAGCATGTCGCGCGCCGGAGGCCGCGATCCTGTAGGGCTCCAGCCGATTTGTGTCAGGCTATTGCCTTGTCAGGAGGGGGGCTTTTCTTTACCATTTGGCGAATTTTTCGCGGCCCGATTTTACGTAGTAAATGCCTGCTTCCAAGCAGGTCATAAGAAGCTGATGGGAGACGACTGAATGAGCAATGACGGCGTGAATGCTGGCCGGCGTCGCTTCCTCGTAGCCGCCACTTCGGTGGTAGGTGCTGCAGGAGCGGTGGGTGCCGCGGTCCCGTTCGTGGGATCGTGGTTCCCGAGTGCCAAGGCCAAGGCTGCCGGTGCACCGGTGAGAGTGAATGTCAGCAAAATCGAGCCGGGACAGCAGATGGTCGCCGAGTGGCGGGGTCAGCCGGTATTTATCGTGCGTCGCACCGAGGAGGTGCTCGGCAATCTGGAGAAGCTGACTCCTCAGGTGGCCGACCCTGAGTCCAAGGCGTCGGTGCAGCCGACATATGTCGATCCGAAGAACCGTGCGATCAAGCCGGAACTGCTGGTGGTCGTCGGACTTTGCACCCATCTGGGGTGCGCGCCGTCCTTCCGTCCTGAAGTGGCAGCGGCTGACCTCGGTGCTGATTGGCTGGGCGGCTACTTCTGTCCTTGCCATGGCTCCAAGTACGACATGGCTGGACGTGTTTACAAGGCGCAGCCCGCTCCGTTGAACCTGCCGGTGCCCCCGCACACGTACGAAACCGATAATGTCATCATTATCGGCGTGGACCAGGAGAAAGCCTGATGAGCAAGTTCATGGAATGGGTCGATGCCCGCTTCCCCGCGACGAAAATGTGGGAAGACCATCTGTCCAAGTATTACGCGCCGAAGAACTTCAACTTCTTCTACTTCTTTGGTTCGCTGGCTCTGTTGGTTCTGGTCAACCAGATACTGACCGGTGTCTGGCTGACGATGAGCTTCGAGCCTTCGGCCGAAGGCGCCTTCGCGTCCGTCGAGTACATCATGCGCGACGTGGAGTACGGCTGGATCATCCGCTACCTGCACTCCACCGGCGCTTCGGCGTTCTTTGTGGTGGTGTATCTGCATATGTTCCGTGGTCTGCTCTACGGTTCGTACCAGAAGCCGCGCGAGCTGGTGTGGATCTTCGGCATGATGATTTACCTGGCGCTGATGGCCGAAGCCTTCATGGGTTATCTGCTGCCTTGGGGGCAGATGTCCTACTGGGGTGCCCAGGTGATCATTTCGCTGTTCGGTGCCATTCCGGTCATCGGCGACGATCTGACTCAGTGGATCCGTGGTGACTATCTGATCTCCGGCATCACGCTGAACCGTTTCTTTGCACTGCACGTGATTGCTCTGCCGATCGTGATTCTCGGGCTGGTCGTGCTGCACATCCTGGCGCTGCACGAAGTCGGTTCGAACAACCCGCTGGGCGTCGACATCAAGAAGACCAAGGACGAAAACGGCGTACCGCTGGACGGTATTCCGTTCCATCCGTATTACACCGTCAAAGACATCGTCGGTGTGGTGGTGTTCCTGTTCGTTTTCTGCGCCATCGTGTTCTTCTTCCCTGAAATGGGTGGCTATTTCCTCGAGAAGCCGAACTTCGAGGTGGCTAACGCATTTAAGACACCTGCGCACATTGCACCAGTTTGGTACTTCACTCCGTTCTACGCGATTCTGCGCGCGGTTCCGGACAAGCTGTTGGGCGTAGTGGCGATGGGGGCTTCGATTGCGGTGCTGTTCGTGCTGCCGTGGCTCGATCGCAGCCCGGTCAAGTCCATGAAGTACAAGGGTTGGATGAGCAAGATCGCGCTGCTGGCCTTCTGCATCGCCTTCGTGATCCTGGGTGTTCTGGGTGTTCTCGCGCCTACTCCGGAGCGCACGTTGCTGGCTCGGATCTGTACTGTTATTTACTTCGGATACTTCGTTCTGATGCCGTTCTACACCCGGCTCGAGAAGACCAAAGTGGTTCCGCAAAGGGTGGATGGCTGATGAAAAAGCAATTTGCTGCATTGATTCTCGCGATTCTGCCGGTCTTTGCGTTCGCGGCCGGCACCGAGCCTCACCTGGACAAGGTCGAGATCGATCTGACCGATAAGGCCGCGATGCAGGATGGTCTGAAGACGTTCGCCAACTACTGCATGGGCTGCCATGGAACGCAGTATCAGCGTTATGAGCGTGTCGCTACCGATCTCGGAATTCCGGAAGACATCATGATGAAGAATGTCGTCTTCACTGGCGCCAAGTTCGGTGATCATATGAAGACCGGCATGAAGGCCGAAGACGCCAAGGTCTGGTTCGGTGCTCCGCCGCCGGATCTGACGCTGGTTGCGCGCGTTCGTGGCAATGACTGGGTGTATACCTACATGCGCAGCTTCTATGAAGACCCGGCCCGCCCATACGGGGTCAACAACACGGTGTTCCCGAACGTCGGTATGCCGCACGTGCTGGCACCGCTGCAGGGCCGCCGCGTAATGGGTTGCAAGCAGGTGCAGGTCGTTGAGGACGGACGCAAGCAGTTCGATCCGCTGACCGGCACGCCGATCACTCAGGAAGCTTGCGATCAGATGATTGTGGAGCCGGGTACTGGCACCCTGAGCGAGGCGGAGTACGACGAGAAGATCAAGAATCTGGTGACCTTCCTGGCTTACTCGGCCAACCCGGTCAAGCTGGAAAGTCAGCGCATCGGCACCTACGTGCTGCTGTTCCTGGCATTCTTCTTCGTGTTCGCCTACCTGCTCAAACGCGAGTACTGGAAAGACGTTCACTAAGTACTCTGCTGTTCAAGCTGCACCTCACGCGCGCCCAATGGGCGCGCGTGTTTTTTCTGCTTTCGGATAACCGCATGAGGAAGGACCTATGGCTGCAGCCAACCGCTTGGCCTGCTATTCCGATCCTGCCGATCATTACTCTCATCGAGTGCGCCTTGCGCTTGCGGAGAAGGGCGTCGCTGTCGAGGTCATTGATGTTCAGGCGGGGCAGTGCCCGGCGAGGCTGGCCGAGCTGAACCCCTACGCTGGCGTACCAACGCTGGTTGACCGTGATCTGGTGCTGTATGAGCCAGGGGTCATCCTTGAATATCTAGAGGAGCGTTATCCGCACCCGCCGCTGCTGCCGGTCTATCCGGTGGCGCGCGCCCACACGCGGTTGCTGGTGCATCGTATCCAGCGGGACTGGTGTTCGTTGGTTGACCGCATCCTGGATCGGCGTACCCGTGAAGAGGCGCGCACGCAGGCGCGCAAGGAGCTCAGGGAAAGCCTGAGCGGTGTTTCGCCGGTTTTCGCGGAGAAGCCGTACTTCATGAGCGATGAGATGAGCGTTGTCGATTGCTGCTTGTTGCCGATTCTCTGGAGATTGCCGGTGCTCGGAGTTGAGCTGCCGCGAGCGTCCCGACCGTTGCTTGACTACATGGAGCGCAACTTCGCCCGCGAGGCTTTCCAGGCTAGTGTTTCATCCATTGAGCGCACTATGCGTTGAAGGAGGCTTTCACATGAATTCGAGTCGCCCTTATCTGGTCCGAGCGCTTTACGAATGGATTGTTGATAACGATTGCACGCCCCATCTGTTGGTCGATGCCGAATACCGCGGGGTGCAGATTCCGGCCGGTTTTGCCAACGACGGTCAGATCGTGCTGAATGTGGCGCCGAGTGCGGTGCGCAATCTGCAAATGGACAATGAGGCGGTAAGCTTCGAGGGGCGCTTCGGTGGTGTATCGCATTCCTTGTACATTCCCGCTGGTGCGGTGATGGCCATCTACGCGCGCGAGAACGGACAAGGTATGGTCTTTGAGATTGAGCCGACATCCCCGGACGATTCGCCTGCTGATGGGGGCGGCGCGGTGGATGGCGAGGGCGGCCAGCGTCCGGCGGGTCGGCCGAGTCTGAAGGTTGTTAAGTAAGGGCGGCGGAATCGGCGGAATCGGGGGCGAGGTTGGCTAAGCGCGCCGAAAGGCGGGAGCTGCTGAGGTGCTTGCGGTTTCTCTCGCACTCCGGAAAGCGACCGTTTCGTTTCTGCTCACGTGGCAGCCGAGGTGCTTTCCGCAGCTCGGCCACCTGCTGACTGATCGTTAATCGATGTATTCGAAGAGCTTGACGATGCGTTGCACGCCGCCGACACCTTGCACCACGCTGGTGGCGCGATTGCCTTCCTGGCGGGTCACCAGGCCCAGCAGATAGACGATTCCGTTTTCGGTGATCACCTTGATGCGCGAGCCCGGAACGCTGTTGTCGGCGAGCATCTGAGCCTTGATCTTGGTTGTCAGCCAAGTGTCGTTGCTTCGCGCCAGGGCCGATGACGGTTGCAGTACCTGCAGCTCGTTATGGACGCGCTTTACGCGCTGCACGGAGCTAGCCGCCTGCTCGGCCATCTGCTTGAGATCGCTGCGCGGCGTTTGCCCGGCCAGCAGAACGACGCCGTTGTAGCTGGCGACGACAATATGCGACCCCTGGTCAAGATCGACGTGGGCCTTGGCGATATTGACCGCCGCCTTGGTTTCGATCAGCGAGTCGTCGATGGTGCTGCCGATAGTGCGAGTGCCGCGATTGTCTGCAATCGGCTCTTCGCGCGTGGCGTTCAATACCGAACTGCAGCCTGTAGCGAGCAGGCACAGGCCGAGGAATGCAGGCAGGCGCAGCGCTTTCATTCTTCACTCCCAAACAGCTGATTGTCGATCAGATCGCACAGGCAATGAATGGCCAGCAAATGGACCTCTTGGATGCGCGCGGTAACGTTGGCCGGTACCCGGATTTCGACATCTTCCGGAAGCAGCAGCGAAGCCATACCACCGCCGTCTCGTCCGGTAAGGGCCACCACAAGCATCTCCCGGTCATGCGCGGCCTGGATGGCCTGGATCACATTCGCGGAGTTACCGCTGGTGGAAATCGCCAGCAGAATATCGCCCGGTTGGCCCAGCGCGCGTATCTGCTTGGAGAAAACCTCGTTGTAGCTGTAATCGTTGGCGATAGAAGTCAGCGTCGAGCTATCAGTCGTCAGCGCGATGGCGGGCAGACTCGGGCGTTCACGCTCGAAGCGGTTCAGTAGTTCAGAGGAAAAATGCTGGGCATCGCCGGCCGATCCACCATTGCCGCAGGTGAGAATCTTGCCCTCGCTGAGCAGCGCGTTAACCATCGCCTGTCCGGCTTGCTCGATGCTGGGCGCGAGGACGCCCATCGCTTGCTGTTTGGTGTCGATGCTGGCCTGAAAAAGCTGCCGAATACGGGTTTGCATATCCATCGATGGATGACCTTCAATGATGGGCAAGCCAGGGGAGGCTTGCTGTAAGCGTGCTCGAATGCCGCGCTGTGGTGAGCGTTCAGCTGTCAAAGGCGTTGCGGATCCAGTGCTGATCCATGATCGGCCCGCCGGCATCCAGTGCGATGACGTCGAAGCGGCAGGGGTACTTAGCCCAGCGAGCCTCTTGCTGCAGAAACAGTTCGGCGGCTCTGATCAGCTTTTGCTGTTTTCGGCTATCGACGCTGGCGGCAGCGCCACCCCAGGCCGCGTGGCGTCGGTAGCGAACCTCGACGAATACTACTGTATCGCCGTCCAGCATGACCAGATCGAGCTCTCCGCTGCGGCAGCTCCAATTCTGTGCCAGCAGACGCAGCCCCTGGCGGACGAGATAATCGTGCGCCAGGGTCTCGGTGCTGCGCCCCCGCGCCAGGTGTTCGCTCATGGCAAAGGATTGAGTGGCAGGCGTTCGACTTGACCGTCGCGAAATTGCGCCCAAGGCAGCTGACGTTCGATGCGTTGCTGCGGATTGAGACTCAGTGTGCCAGACAGTCCGTCCAGCTGCGTATTCGGCAGCGCCAGCAGCTGATTCAGTCGCGGGGCGAGCAGGTAGGCATCGGCGCCCATTGCGTACAGGCGTCCCAGGCTGCCCGCGGCCTGCGGCCACTGTCGCTCGATCTGTTGGCGCAGCGGGAGCTGTGGATCGAGTAGCCACGGTGTTTCAGCGAAGCGGATGCCGTCGAGATCGAGATACTGGGTACGGTTCTGATTTGCCGCGTGCAGGTGTGATGTGGCGTAAACCGGGATGTCGCCGGCGTACTGGAAGATCAGCGTCGGGCGGACCTGCTGGGCTTGCTGCGGAGTGGCCGCAAGGAAGATGAAGTCGACATCCTGGCGACGTGTGGGCTGACTGCTCACATCCTTGCCGAGCGTGTTCTGCATGCTCTGCGCGCGCGATTCGCTGTTGCGCAGCTGGAGCAGTGCGGCAATTTGGTTGGCCAGTTCCACTGGCTCTGCCAGCGGTTCGGCGGCGACCAGCGTACCGCCGGCATCCTCCCAGCTCTGACGGAAGGCTGCGAGGATGCGCGCACCCCATTCGCCGCGTGGCGCCAAGGCTATGGCGCGGCGATGGCCGTCCGCCCATGCGCGCCGGGCTACTTCGCGCGCTTCGTCTTCGGCTGCCAGGCCGAACTGGAACAGTTGTGGCGGTGTGTTCTGTCCTGCGTCGCTATAATTGAGCGCCAGCGTTGTGATCGGCAGACGCTCGCGCTCGCTTAGCTGGCGTACCAGATCTTTTTCCAGTGGGCCGATGATGAGCTGGACACCATCTGCTTGCGCCTGCTGATAGACCTCGTCCAACGAGGAAATACGCGAGCTGTCGTAGAGTTCGATCCGCAAGTCGGCTGCGCCTGCCTGCTGGGCCTGCAAGTGCGCAGCAAGAAAGCCGTCGCGCAACGCCTGCGCCACGGACGCCAGCTGGCCCTGCATCGGCAGCAGGAGGGCGACGTGCGTAAGCGGCTGATCGGCGAGCTGGCGCAGCTGCTCGAGCGCCGCCGGCAGCTGTTTGGCGGCGGGGTGTTGAGGGTGCTGCGCAACCCAGCTGTCGATCGCACGTTGCTGCTGCGTGAGGGTGCCGGCCTGTTTCACCGCTGATGCGAGGGATAGCCAACCGTCGAGATCGGTATCGCCACCAGCACCTTGGCTTTCCCCGGCCGGTAGTGCGGAAAGGAGGGTCCAGATCGCCTCATGGTTCTCCTTTGCTGCGGTGCCGCTGAGCAGCGGGGCGGTGAAGATACGCTCACGTGCGGCGGCCAGCGTCTGCCCGTTGGCTTCCAGCATCCGTGCGCGAGCCGTCTGGCTGCGAATTTGCTGGTCGACCGGCAGCTCACCGAGGCGCTCGAAAGCCGGATGCGCCAGTGCTTGCTGAGCCTGTTGTGGTTGCCCCTCGCTCAGTGCGATTTCGGCCAAAAGGGTGCTGGCAAAGATCTGTTGGGCGGGCTTCAGGTTGTCCAGTGGCACCTGTTCGAGAATGCCTCGGGCCCGTGCTGTCTCGCCCTTGGCGAGGCTCTGATCGGCCGCTGCCAGGCGCAACTCGGCGGCTTTCGCAGGATCGCTCTGATCGGCCTGCTGCAACAATTGCTGCGTCGTGGCCTGCGGTGTGCGCGGCAGCTCACCCAGCGTGGATGAGGGGGAACTGGCGCAGGCCGTGAGTAGTGCAACGAGGCCGAGAATCAGCAGCGGGCGTAGGCGAGCCATCATGTAATCGTTCCTGAAGGCAATGGCGAAATGCGCGGATTGTACCCAAGCACCGGCGCGGTCGCGATGTTGCGGCAGGCAATAGGGCTACAATGCTTGCTTTTGTGATGAGGTAAGCCCTGTGACTGCCACCGTCGCTGCGAATTCCGGTGCGGGTACGCTCTATGTGGTCGCTACGCCCATCGGCAACCTGGAAGACATCAGTGCGCGGGCGCTGCGAGTGTTGCGCGAGGTCGCGCTGATCGCCGCCGAGGATACTCGCCACTCGGCGCGTCTGATGTCCTATTTCGGGATCGCCACGCCCTTGGCGGCGTGCCATGAGCATAACGAGCGCGACGAGGGCGGACGTTTTCTTGAGCGTTTGCAGGCGGGCGACGATATCGCGCTGATTTCGGATGCCGGTACGCCGCTGATCTCGGACCCTGGCTATCACCTAGTGCGGCAAGCACGTGCGGCTGGTATTCGCGTGGTGCCGGTGCCGGGGGCGTGTGCGTTGATTGCGGCGCTGTCGGCGGCCGGGCTTCCCTCAGATCGCTTCATTTTCGAAGGATTTCTGCCGGCCAAGGCTGCCGGTCGCAGAGCGCGGCTGGAGTTGTTGAGGGAGGAACCGCGCACGCTGATCTTCTATGAGGCGCCGCATCGGATTTTGGAATGTGTGGAGGATCTCGAGGCGATCTTTGGCGCCGATCGGTCCGCCGTTCTCTGTCGTGAGCTGACCAAGACGTTCGAGACGCTAAAGGGGCTGCCGCTCGGGCAGTTGCGCACCTGGATCGCGAGCGATAGCAACCAGCAGCGTGGCGAATGCGTGCTGCTGGTAGCCGGTTGGCAAGCGCCGGAGGACCACCAGGCCATCAGTGCCGAGGTGCTACGTGTGCTCGACTTGCTATTGGGGGAGCTTCCGCTCAAGCGGGCTGCGGCGATAGCCGCCGAGATCACTGGCGTACGCAAGAATCTGCTCTACCAGCTCGCACTTGAGCGCAAGGCTTGAGGTGGTCGCGGCACTGGATTGCGCGACCGCTGCGCATCGGTCTGCCTTGCAGCGCTCTGCGCGCGACGGTACTCTGGCGGCCGGAGAGTCGATCGGACAGTCGCTGTCTCTTTTTGTTCCGGCAAAAGGGGAGGGAGGAAAGTCCGGGCTCCATAGGGCGAAGTGCCAGGTAACGCCTGGGAGGCGCGAGCCTACGGAAAGTGCCACAGAAAATAACCGCCTAAGCGCTTCGGCGCCGGTAAGGGTGAAAAGGTGCGGTAAGAGCGCACCGCACGGCTGGCAACAGTCCGTGGCTAGGTAAACCCCACTTGGAGCAAGACCAAATAGGGATCCATTGGCGTGGCCCGCGCTGGATCCGGGTAGGTTGCTAGAGGCAGTCAGCGATGGCTGTCGTAGAGGAATGGCTGTCCTCGACAGAACCCGGCTTACAGATCGACTCTCCGATTTTCCTGCGCTCCAACAACTCCCCAATTATTCCGAAAGATTATTGCTCTTAACAAAGTACTTTAACTTTGTCGGGTAATTCGTTCTGTCGTATCCCTTTTGCTATTCAGAATCCGTCCTTTTATTCCGCCTGTCTCGCTTAGCGACGCTAAATAACCGCGCCATAAGGGTTTTTCCCGTCGGGCTCGCCTTGACGGTGGGGGGCGGGCATTTCTATAGTGCGCCCAAGTGGTAGGAAGTGGCACGAAGTGGGTTTATATGGGCATGGATAGCTAATTCAGGGGAAGCGCAGCCGTGTTTCGCGGAGCCAACGCCATCAGTCTCGACGCCAAAGGCCGGCTAGTTATGCCCAGTCGGTATCGTGACGAGCTGAATTCGCGTGGCGAAGGCCAGTTGATCGTCACGATCGACGCGGTTGACCGCTGCCTGTGCATCTATCCGTTGCCCGAATGGGAGTTGATCGAGGCGAAGCTGCGTGAGCTGCCCTCGCTGCGCGAAGAAACCCGTCGGCTGCAACGTCTGCTCATCGGTAACGCTGTGGACGTGGAAATGGATGGCAGCGGCCGCGTGCTGGTGCCGCCGCGCCTGCGCGAGTACGCCCGGCTCGATAAGCACGCGATGCTGGTTGGGCAGCTGAACAAGTTTCAACTGTGGAACGAGGACGACTGGAACGCGATTTCCGACGCGGATCTGGCGGCCATCAAGCAACCCGGCGGTCTGCCGGAAGAACTACGTGACCTAATCCTGTGAGCCAGATCAGCGAGCTGCGACATATCACCGTGTTGCTCGACGAAGCCGTCGCGGCGCTGGCCGTGCGGCCGGACGGTCGCTATCTGGACGGTACCTTCGGGCGCGGTGGGCACAGCCGGCTGCTGCTCGAACAGCTTGGCCCGCAGGGGCGGTTGCTGGGGTTCGACAAGGACCCGCTAGCGATCGCTACGGGGCAAGCACTGGCGGCCGAAGACGGCCGCTTTGTCGTTGTGCAGCGAAGCTTTGCAGAGCTCGGTGACGAAGTGGTGCAGCGCGGCTGGACCGGTACGCTGAGCGGTATCCTGCTGGATTTGGGGGTTTCCTCACCGCAGCTGGACGATCCGGCGCGCGGCTTCAGTTTCCTCAATGACGGCCCGCTGGACATGCGCATGGACCCGTCGCGAGGCGTCAGCGCGGCCGAGTGGATCGCCCAGGCAAACGAAGACGATATCGCCCGGGTTTTCAAGGATTACGGCGAAGAGCGCTTCGCCAAGCGCATGGCGCGTGCCGTGGTGCAGCGGCGCGCGGAAAAGCCGTTCGAGCGCACGGCTGATCTGGCCAAGGTCCTGACTGACGCCAATCCCGCCTGGGAGAAAGGCAAGAATCCGGCGACCCGTGCGTTTCAAGGGCTGCGCATCTATATCAACAACGAGCTGGGTGACCTTGAGGCGGGGCTGGATGCTGCCCTCGAAGCGCTCGAGGTCGGTGGCCGGCTGGTGGTGATCAGCTTCCATTCGCTGGAAGATCGCATCGTCAAGCAGTTCATGCGGCGTCACGCCAAGGGCGAGGCGGACCAGTTGCCGCGAGGCCTGCCGGTCATGCCGAAACCTTTCGAACCGCGCTTGAAACTGATCGGCAAGGCACAGTTTGCCTCCGAAGCCGAAGTCCGTGCGAATCCCCGTTCGCGCAGCGCCGTCATGCGCGTCGCGGAGAAAGCGCGATGAGCCGCCGGCTTTCCGCCATGCCGCGTGGCAGCTTGCTCATGCTGGTTCTGTTCGTCTGCGTGCTGCTGTCTGCTATTGCGGTTGCTTACAGCGCGCACTGGAATCGCCAGCTGCTCAACGAGATGTACGCCCAGCTGAGCGTGCGCGATAAAGCGCAGGCCGAGTGGGGGCGACTGATTTTGGAGCAGAGCACCTGGACCGCTCACAGCCGTATCGAGGCGCTGGCTACCGAGCAATTGAAGATGCACATCCCCGCGGCGGCGGACGTGCAGCTGGTGGCGCCATGAAACTCGACGGCGCGCTGTATCCCTGGCGGTTTCGTATCGTCCTGGCCCTGCTCGCGCTGCTGGTCGGCGTGATCGCTTGGCGTATCGTCGATCTGCAGGTGATGGACCAGGCGTTCCTGCAGGGCCAGGGTGACGCGCGCAGCGTGCGGCATATTCCTATTCCGGCGCATCGTGGGCTGATCACCGACCGCAATGGCGAGCCTTTGGCCGTCAGTACCCCCGTCACGACCCTGTGGGGCAATCCCAAGGAGCTCCAGGCTGCGCGCGCGCGCTGGCCGGAACTGGCCGCCGCGCTGCGGCAGGATCCCACCGCCTTGAGCGAGCGCCTGCAGCAGCTGGCGACGCGCGAATTCACCTACCTGGTACGCGGCCTGACGCCTGAGCAGGGCCAGGCCGTGCTCGACCTGAAAATTCCCGGCGTTTATGCGCAGGAAGAGTTCCGCCGCTTCTATCCGGCCGGCGAAGTGGCCGCACATCTGGTGGGTTTCACCGACATCGACGATCGCGGCCGCGAGGGCATGGAGCTGGCCTACGACGAGTGGCTGGCGGGCGTGCCGGGCAAGCGGCAGGTGCTCAAGGACCGTCGCGGGCGTCTGATCAAGGATGTGCAGGTCGTCCAGAACGCCAAGCCGGGCAAGGCGATGGCCCTGTCGATCGATCTGCGTCTGCAATATCTGGCTCACAGTGAGCTGCGCAATGTCGTGCAGGAATACGGCGCAAAGGCCGCCAGCCTGGTGATGGTCGACGTCCAGACCGGCGAAATCCTCGCGATGGCCAACCAACCGACCTACAACCCCAACAACCGTCGCAATCTGCAGCCGGCGGCAATGCGTAACCGCGCGATGATCGACGTGTTCGAGCCCGGCTCGACCGTCAAGCCGTTCAGCATCGCGGCCGCGCTGGGAACCGGCAAATACCAGCCCGATTCGGTGGTCAACACCCTGCCGGGCTGGATGCGCATCGGTCGCTACACCATTCGCGACGTCTCGCGTGGCGGCATGCTCACGCTGACCGGCATTCTGATGAAGTCGAGCAACGTCGGCATCAGCAAGATCGCCCTGGATATCGGTGCCGAACCGGTCTACACGGTGATGCAGCAGGCCGGTTTCGGCCAGGACACCGGCCTGGGCTTTCCTGGCGAGCGCGTTGGCAACCTGCCCAATCATCGCAAGTGGCGCGATGCCGAAACCGCCTCGCTGGCCTACGGCTATGGCCTTTCCGTAACCGCGGTGCAGCTCGCGCATGCCTACGCCGTGCTCGGCAACGAAGGCGTCAACGTGCCGCTGTCGCTGCTGCGCCTGGACCGGACGCAGGAAGGCGTACAGGTCATCGACAAGCAAATTTCCAGCACCGTGTTGAAGATGCTGCAGGCCGTCGTCGAGGAAGAAGGCGGCGGCGGCGCGCGCGCGCAGGTGCCGGGTTACCACGTCGGCGGCAAGAGTGGCACCGCGAAGAAGATCTCCGGCACCGGTGGCTACACCAAGGACGCCTACCGCTCGTTCTTCGCCGGCGTCGCGCCGCTGTCCAACCCGCGCATCGCCGCCGTGGTGGTGGTCGACGAGCCGAGCAAGGGGCAGTACTACGGTGGCCTGGTAGCCGCGCCGGTGTTCGGCAAGGTGATGGCGCGGGCGCTGCGCCTGATGAACGTGGCTCCGGACAATCTGCCGCCGCCGGCGCCGGTCCAGACCGCCGAGGCGACCATGAGCAAGGGAGGGCGTGGCTGATGCCGATGCCATTGAATCAACTGCTGCCCCAGGCCGACAGTTCCGTGCTGATCCGCGAGCTGACCCTCGATAGCCGCAAGGTGCTGCCGGGCGACCTGTTCCTCGCCGTTCCCGGTCTGCAGCACGACGGTCGCAGCCATATCGCCGACGCCATTGCACGTGGCGCGGCGGCCGTTGCCTATGAAGCCGAAGGCGCTACGCTGCAGCCGGCCGGCGATGCGGTGCTGGTGCCGGTTCGCCAGCTCGCCAGCCAGCTGTCGGCAATCGCCGGCCGCTTCTATGGCGAGCCGAGCCGCAGCCTGCATCTGCTCGGAGTGACCGGCACCAACGGTAAAACCAGTGTCAGCCAACTGGTCGCGCAGGCGCTGGATCGTCTCGGCGAGCGCTGCGGCATCATCGGTACGCTGGGCAACGGCTTTCATGGCGAGCTCGAGCAGGGCTACCACACCACGCCGGACGCCATCGGCGTGCAGGCGACGCTGGCCAGCCTGAAGCAGCACGAAGCGCGCGCGGTGGCGATGGAAGTCTCCTCGCACGGGCTGGAGCAGGGCCGCGTGGCCGCGCTGGCGTTCGACGTGGCGGTATTCACCAATCTGTCGCGCGACCATCTGGATTACCACGGCAGCATGGAAGCCTATGCGGCGGCCAAGGCGCGCCTGTTCGATATCCCGGGGCTGCGCTGCCGCGTGATCAATCTGGACGACGCCTTCGGCCGTCGCCTGGCTGCGCAGCCGCAAGAGTCGCGCCTGATCACCTACAGCCTGGAGGACGCCTCGGCGGATCTGTACTGCCCCGAGCCGCAGCTGGACGACGACGGCATTCATGCGCGACTGATCACGCCGCAGGGCGAGCGCTCGCTGCGCAGTCCGCTGCTGGGGCGCTTCAACGTCAGCAACGTGCTGGCAGCCGTCGGCGCGCTGTTGGGCATGGACTGGCCGCTGGATGAAATTCTCGCCGTGCTGCCGGAGCTGCACGGCCCGGCCGGTCGCATGCAGCGCCTGGGCGGCGGCGACCTGCCGCTGGTGGTGGTCGATTACGCCCATACGCCCGATGCGCTGGAAAAGGTGCTTACCGCCCTGCGTCCGCATGCACGCGGACAACTGGTTTGCCTGTTCGGCTGCGGTGGCGAGCGCGACCGCGGTAAGCGTGCGCTGATGGCGCAGGTCGCCGAACGGCTGGCCGATCGGGTGGTGGCGACCGACGACAATCCGCGCAACGAGCCGGCCGAGCAAATTCTGGAAGACATTCGTCAGGGCTTCGCCCAGCCGGAGCGGGTCCAGTTCCGCCCGGGACGTGGCGCTGCGATCGCCGCGGCGATTGCCGCCGCGCAGCCGGAGGATGTGGTGCTGCTGGCCGGCAAGGGGCACGAGGACTATCAGGAAATCTGCGGCGTGCGTCAGCCGTTCTCCGACCTGGATGAAGCTCGCAAGGCCCTGGCCGCCTGGGAGAAGCATGATGCGTGACGCCATGCGCCTGAGCGCGCTGACTCTTCCGCTCTCGGGCCGGCTGGTCGGTGCCGATGCTGTCTTTGCTGCGGTTAGCACCGACAGCCGCGCCATCGAGCCGGGGCAGCTGTTCGTTGCCCTCAGCGGTGCGCGTTTCGACGGCCATGCCTATCTCGCCGAGGTGGCGGTCAAAGGCGCAGTCGCGGCACTGGTCGAGCGCGAGATAGCGGACGTGTCGCTGCCGCAGCTGGTAGTGGCAGATACCCGTCTGGCGCTTGGACGGCTCGGCGCGCTGAGCCGCGACGGCTTCGATGGTCCGGTGGCCGCGATTACCGGCTCCAGCGGCAAGACCAGCGTCAAGGAAATGCTTGCCAGCATTCTACGCGCCGCCTTCGGCGAAGATGCCGTGCTGGCGACCCGTGGCAATCTCAACAACGATCTCGGTGCGCCATTGACGCTTCTTGAGCTCGGCCCTCGGCATCGCGCGGCGGTCATCGAGCTGGGCGCGTCCCGCCTGGGCGAGATCGCCTATACCGTCGGTCTGGTTCGTCCGCAGGTAAGCCTGATCACCAACGCCGGCACTGCTCACGTCGGCGAATTTGGCGGCCCCGACAAGATCGTCGAAGCCAAGGGCGAAATCCTCGACGGCCTGGCGGCTGACGGCATCGCGGTACTCAATCGTGACGACAAGGCATATCCGCGCTGGGCCGCACGCGCTGCCGGCAAGCGCATCGTCAGCTTTGGGCTGCAGAGCCCGCTGGCCGATTTTCATGCCGGATCGATCGCCTTCGATGTGCGCGGTTGCGCCAATTTCGTCCTCACCGGCCCGCGCGCAGCCGTCCGGGTTCAGCTCAACCTGCTCGGTCGGCATAGCGTCGCCAATGCCCTGGCTGCCGCCGCTGCGGCGCATGCGCTGGGTGTCGCACCGCAGGCCATCGTCGAAGGCTTGCAGAACCTGCAGCCGGTCAAAGGGCGCGGCGTCGCACAGATGCTCGGCAACGGCGCGCGCCTGATCGACGACAGCTACAACGCCAACCCGGCTTCCATCTGCGCGGCGATCGACGTCCTCAGCGGATTCGCCGGGCGTACCGTTCTCGTCCTTGGCGACATGGGCGAGCTGGGCGAATGGGCCGAACAGGCGCACCGCGACGTGGGCGCCTATGCGCGCGGCAAGGTCGATGTGCTCTATGCAGTCGGTCCGCTGATGGCGCGTGCAGTAGCTGCATTCGGCGCCGGAGCCCGGCATTTCGCCGATCAGGCGAGCCTGATCGAGACGCTGCGTAGCGAGCAGGGCAACACCACCATTCTGGTCAAGGGCTCGCGCAGCGCGGCGATGGACAAGGTTGTCGCCGCCCTGAGCGATGTCGTCATGGAGAAACACTGATGCTGCTGCTGCTCGCCGAGTACCTGCAACAGTTCCACAAGGGCTTCGCGGTCTTCCAGTACCTGACCCTGCGCGGGATTCTTGGTGTGCTCACCGCACTGGTGCTGTCGCTGTGGATGGGCCCCTGGCTGATCCGCACCCTGCAGCTGCGCCAGATCGGCCAGGCGGTGCGGACCGACGGCCCGCAGTCGCACCTGTCGAAGTCCGGCACGCCGACGATGGGCGGCGCGCTGATTCTCAGCGCCATCACCATCAGCACGCTGCTCTGGGCCGATCTGTCCAATCGCTACGTCTGGGTTGTGCTGGCGGTGACGCTGCTGTTCGGCGCCATCGGCTGGGTCGACGACTACCGCAAGGTGATCGAGAAGAACTCGCGTGGCCTGCCGAGCCGCTGGAAGTATTTCTGGCAGTCGGTGTTCGGCCTCGGCGCCGCGGTCTTCCTCTATATGACCGCGCAGACGCCGGTGGAAACCACGCTGATCCTGCCGCTGTTGAAGAACATCGAGATTCCGCTGGGCATCGGCTTCATCGTGCTGACCTACTTTGTGATCGTCGGCTCGAGCAACGCGGTGAACCTCACCGACGGCCTCGATGGCCTGGCGATCATGCCGACGGTCATGGTCGGTGGCGGTCTGGGCATCTTCTGCTATCTGTCGGGAAACATGAATTTCGCCGAGTACCTGCTGATCCCCTATGTGCCGGGGGCTGGTGAGCTGATCGTGTTTTGCGGTGCGCTGACCGGTGCCGGCCTGGGCTTCCTCTGGTTCAACACCTATCCGGCCCAGGTCTTCATGGGCGACGTCGGCGCACTGGCGCTGGGCGCCGCGCTGGGCACCATCGCCGTCATCGTTCGCCAGGAAGTAGTGCTGTTCATCATGGGCGGCGTGTTCGTGATGGAAACCCTGTCGGTGATGATCCAGGTCGCCAGCTTCAAGCTGACCGGCAAGCGCGTGTTCCGCATGGCTCCGATCCACCACCATTTCGAACTCAAGGGCTGGCCCGAACCCCGAGTGATCGTGCGCTTCTGGATCATCACGGTGATCCTGGTGCTCGTCGGCCTGGCCACATTGAAACTGAGGTAATAGAGAGTGCTGATCGCTTCCGACCAGTTCCGCATCGTTGTCGGCCTCGGCAAGAGCGGCATGTCCGTGGTTCGCCATCTGGCGCGCCGTGGTCTGCCGTTCGCGGTCGCCGACACGCGCGCGAATCCGCCGGAGCTGGCCACGCTCAAGGCGCAGTACCCCGGCGTGGAAGTGCGCTGCGGCGAGCTGGACGTCGAATTCCTCTGTCGCGCCAGCGAACTGCTGGTCAGCCCCGGCCTGGCGATCGCCACCCCGGCGCTGCAGGCGGCTGCCGCGCGCGGCGTGAAGCTCTCCGGCGATATCGACCTGTTTGCCAGGGAAGCGAAAGCACCGATCGTTGCCATCACCGGCTCCAACGCCAAGAGCACCGTGACCACGCTGGTCGGCGAGATGGCAGCCGCGGCTGGCCGCAAGGTCGCCGTGGGCGGCAACCTGGGCACGCCGGCGCTCGATCTGCTGGATGATGGGGTCGAGCTGTACGTGCTCGAGCTTTCGAGCTTCCAGCTGGAAACTACCGACCAGCTGAACGCCGAGGTTGCCACCTGCCTGAACGTCAGCGAAGACCATATGGATCGCTACAGCGGGCTGCCGGCCTACCATCAGGCCAAACACCGCATTTTTCGCGGTGCCCGGCAGGTGGTGATCAACCGTGACGACCGCCTGAGCCGCCCGCTGATCGGCGAGGATGTGCCGGTCTGGTCGTTCGGCCTCGGCAAACCGGATTTCAAGGGCTTCGGCCTGCTCGAGGAGGGTGGCGAGAAGTATCTGGCGTTCCAGTTCGAGACGCTGATGCCGGTCACCGAGCTGAAGATTCGCGGCGCACACAACCAGGCCAATGCGCTGGCGGCGCTGGCGCTGGGGCATGCGGTTGGCCTGCCGTTCGACGCAATGCTGCAGACGCTGCGTTCGTTCGCCGGTCTCGCGCATCGCTGCCAGTGGGTCGGCGAGCGCGGCGGCGTGGCGTTCTACGATGACTCCAAGGCCACCAATGTCGGCGCTGCACTGGCGGCTATCGACGGGCTGGGTGCGGACATCCCCGGCAAGCTGGTGCTGATTGCCGGTGGCGATGGCAAGGGTGCGGATTTTTCCGCCCTGCACGCACCGGTCGCGCGCTACTGTCGTGCGGTCGTTCTGCTCGGACGTGATGCCGACGTGCTGGCCGCCGCGCTGGACGGCGCCGCGCCGCTGCTGCGCGTGCGCACGCTGGAAGAGGCCGTGCAACAGGCGGCGGCCTGCGCCACGGCTGGTGATGCGGTGCTGCTGTCGCCAGCTTGCGCCAGCCTGGACATGTTCAAGAACTTCGAGGAGCGCGGTCGCCTGTTCGCCGCTGCGGTGGAGGCGCTCGTCTGATGTTTGCCTTCCTGCGTGGTGCGCCTTCACCGCTGTTCGGCCCTCGCGGCCTGGATCTGGACTTCCCGATGCTGGCCGGTTGTCTGGCGCTGCTCGGCCTTGGGCTGGTGATGATCACCTCGGCTTCGTCGGAAGTGGCGGCGGTGAATTCGGGCAACGCGCTGTATCACATGACCCGCCACATGGTGTACGTCGCGCTCGGCCTGGGCGCCGCCGGCCTGATGCTACTAGTGCCGGTTTCGACCTGGCAGCGGCTGGACTGGATGCTGCTGCTGGCGGCCTTTGGTCTGCTGATCCTTGTACTGATCCCAGGTATCGGCCGCGAAGTGAACGGTTCGATGCGCTGGATCGGGTTCGGTGCGTTCAACGTACAGCCGTCCGAGCTGGCCAAGGTGTTCGTGGTGATCTATCTCGCCGGCTATCTGGTGCGTCGCCAGGAAGAGGTACGCGAGAGCTTCTGGGGCTTCGCCAAGCCGTTCCTGGTACTGCTGCCGATGGCCTTCCTGCTGCTGATGGAGCCGGACTTCGGCGCCACCGTGGTGATGATGGGCTCGGCGGTGGCCATGCTGTTCCTCGGTGGCGTCGGCCTGATCCGCTTCAGCCTGCTGGTTGCGGCGGCGGTCGGTGCGGTGTTCGTGCTGGTGCAGACGCAGGAATATCGCCTGCAGCGCCTGATTACCTTCACCGATCCGTGGGCCGACCAGTACGGCGCCGGCTACCAGCTGACCCAGGCGCTGATCGCCTTCGGCCGCGGCGAATGGTTCGGCGTCGGGCTGGGCAACAGCGTGCAGAAGCAGTTCTACCTGCCCGAGGCGCACACCGACTTCGTGTTCTCCGTGCTGGCCGAGGAGCTGGGCATGGTCGGCGCGTTGCTGACCATCCTGCTGTTTGCCTTCGTCGGCGTGCGCGCGCTGTACATTGGCCTGCAGGCCGAGAAGGCGCGTCAGTTCTTCGCCGCCTACGTCGCCTGGGGCATGGCATTCCTCTGGCTGGGGCAATTCCTCATCAATGTCGGGGTGAACGTTGGCCTGCTGCCGACCAAGGGACTCACGCTGCCGTTTCTCAGTTATGGCGGCAGCTCGCTGGTAGTGACCTGCGCGAGCATGGCGTTATTGCTGCGTATCGAATGGGAAAGCCGCACGGTACTCGGCAGCGAGGATGTCGAGTTCAGCGAAGCCGATTTCGAGGAGGCGCCAGCCGCCAAGGAGGTCGCCCGTGGCCGCTAACGTGCTGATCATGGCCGGTGGCACCGGTGGCCACGTATTCCCGGCGCTGGCCTGCGCCCGCGAATTCCAGGCGCGCGGCTATGCCGTGCATTGGCTGGGTACGCCGCGTGGTATCGAGAACGAGCTGGTGCCGGCCGCCGGTCTGCCACTGCATCTGATTCAGGTCAGCGGACTGCGCGGCAAGAACCTCATGGCCCTGCTCAAGGCGCCGCTGCAGCTGGTGCGCTCGCTGCTGCAGGCGCGGCGGATCATCCGCGAACTGAAGCCGGTCTGCGTGCTCGGCCTGGGTGGCTATGTCACGGGGCCGGGCGGACTGGCGGCCTGGCTCGCCGGCGTACCGCTGATCATCCACGAGCAGAACGCCGTCGCCGGCACTGCCAATCGCAGCCTGGTCCCGCTGTCGCGCCGTGTCTGCGAGGCGTTCCCGGATACGTTCAAGGCCAGCGACAAGCGTCGCACCACCGGTAATCCGGTGCGCGAGGAGCTGTTTCTTGAGACGCCGCGCGATGCCCTGGTCAATCGCCGTCCGCGCCTGCTGGTCCTCGGCGGCAGTCTGGGCGCCGAGCCGCTCAACAAGCTGCTGCCTGCTGCGCTGGCGCGTGTTCCGGGCGAGCTGCGCCCAGAGGTGTTCCACCAGGCCGGCAAGCAGCACGCCGACATCACTACCGAGCGTTACGCCGAAGCCGGCGTCGCCGCCGAAGTGGCGCCGTTCATCAAGGATATGGCGCGCGCCTATGCCTGGGCCGATCTGGTGATCTGCCGCGCTGGCGCGCTGACCGTCTGCGAACTGGCCGCCGCGGGCCTGCCGTCGTTTTTGGTGCCGCTGCCGCATGCTATCGATGACCACCAGACGCGCAATGCCGAATATCTGGCGAAGGAGGGCGC
The DNA here is from genome assembly GCF_056336065.1 of Stutzerimonas sp. 21-1. NCBI lineage: Bacteria > Pseudomonadati > Pseudomonadota > Gammaproteobacteria > Pseudomonadales > Pseudomonadaceae > Stutzerimonas > Stutzerimonas sp. 21-1. Next base: position 925,303 of record NZ_CM150500.1, read on the forward strand.
GGCCGTCCTTCTGCCGCAAGCCAAGACCGATGCTGCCGCCCTCGCCGAGCAGCTTGAAGAGGTACTGATGCACCCGGAAAAACTCAAGGTCATGGGCGCCACCGCTCGCCGGCTGGCGCGACCCGATGCGACGCGGCGCGTCGTCGATATCTGCCTGGAGGTGGCCAATGGCTAAGTCCCCGGCTGCGGTAAAGGCTGAAGTCCGGCGCATGCGGCGCATCCGCCGCATCCATTTCGTCGGCATCGGCGGCGTGGGCATGTGCGGCATCGCCGAGGTGCTGCTGAACCTCGGCTACGAAGTTTCCGGTTCGGACCTGAAGGAATCGGCCAGCACCGAGCGGCTGCAGAGTTTCGGCGCGCATATCTTCATCGGCCACCAGGCCGGTAACGTCGCCGGCGCCGACGTGCTGGTGGTATCCAGCGCGATCAATGCCAGCAATCCCGAGGTCGCTCTGGCGCTGGAACAGCGCATTCCGGTGGTGCCGCGCGCGGAAATGCTCGCCGAGCTGATGCGCTACCGCCACGGCATCGCGGTCGCCGGCACTCATGGCAAGACCACCACCACCAGCCTGCTGGCTTCGGTGTTCGCAGCGGGCGGCCTGGATCCGACCTTCGTCATCGGTGGCCGGCTGACCGCCGCCGGTACCAACGCCCAGCTCGGCGGCAGCCGCTATCTGATCGCCGAGGCGGACGAAAGCGACGCCAGCTTCCTGCACCTGCAGCCGATGGTGGCGGTGGTCACCAATATCGACGCCGATCACATGAGCACCTACGGCGGCGATTTCGGCAAGCTGAAGAAGACCTTCATCGAGTTCCTGCACAACCTGCCGTTCTACGGGCTGGCCGTGCTCTGCGTGGACGACCCGGTGGTGCGCGAGATCCTGCCGCAGATCGGCCGGCCGACCACCACCTATGGCATCAGCGAAGATGCCGACGTGCGCGCCATCAACATCCGCCAGGAAGGCATGCGCACCCATTTCACCGTGCTGCGCGCCGGCTGCGAACCGCTGGACGTGTCGGTGAACATGCCCGGCACCCATAACGTGCTCAACGCGCTGGCGACCATCGCCATCGCCACCGACGAAGGCATCGATGACGAGGCCATTATCCAGGGCCTGTCGCAATTCGCGGGCGTCGGCCGGCGCTTCCAAGTCTATGGTCAGCTGCCGGTCGAAGGCGGCAGCGTGATGCTGGTGGACGACTACGGCCACCATCCGCGTGAAGTCGCGGCGGTGATCAAGGCCGTGCGTGGCGGCTGGCCGGAGCGCCGGCTGGTGATGGTCTATCAGCCACACCGTTTCAGCCGCACCCGCGACCTCTACGACGATTTCGTGCAGGTACTGGCCGACGCCAATGTGCTGCTGCTGATGGAGGTCTACCCGGCCGGCGAAGAGCCGATTCCGGGGGCGGACAGCCGTCAGCTCTGCCACAGCATCCGTCAGCGCGGCCAGCTCGATCCGATCTATGTCGAGCGAGGCGCCGACCTGGCATCGATCATCAAGCCGCTGCTGCGCGCCGGCGACATTCTGCTCTGCCAGGGTGCCGGCGATATCGGCGGCGTAGCCCCGCAACTGATCAAGAGTCCCCTGTTTGGCGATGCCGAAGGCACCGCGAGGAAACAACCATGAGCGCCCTGCATTCGACCCGTGACCCGCAGGCGTTTGGCCGGGTCGCCGTGCTGTTCGGCGGCAAAAGCGCCGAGCGCGAAGTATCGCTGAAATCCGGTGCGGCGGTGCTGCAGGCACTGCAGGCGGCCGGCGTGGATGCCTTCGGTATCGATGTCGGCGACGATCTGCTGCAGCGTCTTGACCGCGAGCGTATCGACCGTGCGTTCATCGTTCTGCACGGACGTGGCGGCGAGGACGGCAGCATGCAGGGTCTGCTGGAGTGCGCCGGCATCCCCTACACGGGCAGCGGCATCCTGGCCTCGGCGCTGGCGATGGACAAGCTGCGCACCAAGCAGGTCTGGCAGAGCCTCGGCCTGCCTACTCCGCGTCACGCCGCGCTGGCCAGCGTCGAGGACTGCCACGCCGCGGCCGTCGAGCTGGGGTTCCCGCTGATGGTCAAGCCGGCCCATGAAGGCTCGAGCATCGGCATGGCCAAGGTGGACGACGTCGAGGCGCTGGTGGCCGCTTGGCGCGAGGCCAGTCGCTTCGATTCGCAGGTGCTGGTCGAGCAGTGGATCCAGGGCCCGGAATTCACCATTGCGGTGCTGCGCGGCGAAGTATTGCCGCCGATCGGCCTGGGCACGCCGCATAGTTTCTACGACTACGACGCCAAATACCTGGCCTCCGACACCCAGTACCGCATTCCCTGCGGGCTCGATCCGGTGCGTGAGCAGCAGCTCAAGGAGCTGTCGGCACGCGCCTGCGAAGCGGTCGGCGTACGCGGCTGGGCGCGGGTCGACGTGATGCAGGACGCCAACGGCGACTTCTGGTTGCTGGAAGTGAACACCGTACCAGGGATGACCGACCACAGCCTGGTGCCGATGGCGGCGCGTGCGGCGGGGCTGGATTTCCAGCAACTGGTGCTGAGCATTCTCGACGACAGCGTCGGAGCGGAGAACTGAGATGATCACCACGCTGCGTCACTCGCAACCGGGAGGCGGCCGTGCGCTGCGCAAGCCGGCGCCGCGTGGGGCCACCCGGCTGGTGGCCCGCGAGCCACTGTCCGCACGGCTGCCGCGGCCGAATCTGACAGGGCTCAAGCGTGCCGTCTGGCCGTTGCTGCTCGTCGGCCTGGCCTTCGGTCTGTACGAGCTGGGCGAGCGCCTGCTGCCCTACGCTGACCGGCCGATCGCCAAGGTCAGCGTGCAGGGCGAGCTGAGCTACGTGGCGCGCGAGGCGGTGCAGCAGCGTATCGCGCCGTTCGTCGATGCGAGTTTTTTCAAGGTTGATCTGAACGGCATGCGTCACGATCTCGAGCAGATGCCGTGGATCGCCCATGTGGAAGTGCGCCGTGTGTGGCCGGACCAGGTGCAGGTGAATCTCGAGGAACAGCTGCCGATTGCTCGCTGGGGCGACGAAGCGCTGTTGAACAACCGTGGCCAGGCATTTGCGCCGAATAACCTCAATCATTATGAACACTTGCCGCAATTGCATGGTCCGAAGCGGGCTCAGCAGCGGGTCATGCAGCAGTACCAGATGCTCAGCCAGATGCTGCGGCCGCTGGGCTTTTCCATCGCGAGTCTGGAACTGCGCGAGCGTGGCAGCTGGTTCCTGACCACCAGCCAGGGCATCGAGCTGCTGCTGGGACGGGACCACGTAGTGGAAAAAATGCGCCGCTTCAATGCCATCTATCAAAAGGCGTTGCAGGCACAAAGCGAGAAAATTGCAAGGATCGACCTGCGTTACGCCAACGGCCTCGCCGTCGCCTGGCGTGAACCGATCCCGACTGCGACGGACGTGACCGTCGCGGCGAAGAATTGAGGAATGAAACACATGTCTAGCGTGCAAAGCGGCAAGATGATCGTCGGTCTCGATATCGGCACCTCCAAGGTGGTCGCGCTGGTGGGCGAGGTCACGGCCGACGGCGATCTGGAAATCGTCGGTATCGGCACTCACCCGTCGCGCGGCCTGAAGAAGGGCGTGGTGGTGAACATCGAGTCGACCGTACAGTCGATCCAGCGCGCCATCGAGGAAGCCCAGCTGATGGCCGGCTGCCGCATTCACTCGGCGTTCGTCGGCCTTGCCGGCAACCATATCCGCAGCCTGAATTCGCACGGCATCGTCGCAATCCGCGACCGTGAGGTCAGCACCGCCGACCTCGAGCGCGTGCTCGATGCCGCCCAGGCCGTGGCAATCCCGGCCGACCAGCGCGTGCTGCACACGCTGCCGCAGGATTACGTGATCGACAACCAGGAGGGCGTGCGCGAGCCGCTGGGCATGTCCGGCGTCCGCCTGGAGGCCAAGGTGCATGTGGTGACCTGTGCGGTGAATGCCGCGCAGAACATCGAGAAATGCGTGCGCCGCTGTGGCCTGGAAGTGGACGACATCATCCTCGAACAGCTGGCCTCCGCCCATGCGGTGCTGACCGACGACGAGAAGGAACTGGGCGTGTGCCTGGTCGACATCGGCGGCGGCACCACCGACATTTGCATCTTCACCGAAGGCGCGATTCGCCACACCGCGGTGATTCCGATCGCCGGCGACCAGGTCACCAACGACATCGCGATGGCCCTGCGTACCCCCACGCAGTACGCCGAGGAAATCAAGATCCGTTACGCCTGCGCGCTGGCCAAGCTGGCCGGTGCCGGCGAAACCATCAAGGTACCCAGCGTCGGCGATCGCCCGCCGCGCGAGCTGTCGCGCCAGGCCTTGGCCGAAGTGGTCGAGCCGCGCTATGACGAGCTGTTCACCCTGATCCAGGCCGAGCTGCGCCGCAGTGGCTACGAGGACCTGGTTCCGGCCGGCATCGTGCTCACCGGCGGTACGTCGAAGATGGAAGGCGCGGTCGAGCTGGCCGAGGAAATCTTCCACATGCCGGTACGCCTGGGCGTGCCGCATACGGTCAAGGGCCTGAATGATGTGGTGCGCAACCCGATTTATGCGACGGGCGTTGGCCTGTTGCTCTACGGCGTGCAGAAGCAGGTCGATGGCGTCGGTCCGCGTGGCACCGGCAGCCTGAACGAAGAACCCAAAACGTCTGTTCTGGACCGGCTCAAGGGCTGGATCCAGGGCAATTTCTAACAGTACGCGGCAACCCAAAACTAGAAAGCTGGAAGGAGAGAGGGCCATGTTCGAACTCGTAGATCATACCCCGCAGAGTGCAGTCATTAAGGTCATCGGCGTCGGCGGTGGTGGCGGCAACGCCGTCAATCACATGGTGCGCAACAACGTCGAAGGCGTGGAATTCATCTGTGCCAACACCGATGCGCAGGCACTGAAGAAGATCGAGGCGCGCACCGTGCTGCAGCTCGGTTCGGCCATCACCAAGGGCCTGGGCGCCGGCACCAATCCGGACATCGGTCGCCAGGCGGCGATGGAAGATCGTGAGCGCATTGCCGAGGTGCTCGAAGGTGCCGACATGGTGTTCATCACCACCGGCATGGGTGGCGGTACCGGTACCGGCGCTGCGCCGATCATCGCTTCGGTGGCCAAGGAAATGGGCATCCTCACCGTTGCAGTGGTCACCCGTCCGTTCCCGTTCGAGGGCCGTCGTCGCATGCAGGTGGCCGACGAGGGCATTCGCGCGCTGTCCGAATGCGTCGATTCGCTGATCACCATTCCCAACGAGAAGCTGCTGACCATCCTCGGCAAGGACGCCAGCCTGCTGTCCGCCTTTGCCAAGGCTGACGACGTGCTGACCGGGGCGGTGCGCGGCATCTCCGACATCATGCAGCGTCCGGGGCTGATGAACGTCGACTTCGCCGACGTCAAGACCGTCATGGGCGAGATGGGCATGGCGATGATGGGTACCGGCTGCGCTACCGGCCCGAATCGTGCGCGCGAGGCCACCGAGGCGGCGATCCGCAACCCGCTGCTGGAAGATGTGAACCTGCAGGGCGCTCGCGGCATCCTGGTGAACATCACAGCCGGCCTGGATCTGTCGCTGGGCGAATACGCCGCGGTCGGCGAGATCATCGAAGCCTTCGCTTCCGATGAGGCTACCGTCAAGGTAGGCGCCGTGATCGATCCGGATATGCGCGACGAGCTGCACGTCACCGTGGTCGCTACCGGCCTGGGTCCGCGTAATGAGAAGCCGGTCAAGGTCATCGACAATACCCTGCAGGCTTCGGTTGCTCCGTCCGCACCGATTGCACCGCGTCAAGAGCAGGTGGCAGTCAACTACCGTGACCTGGAGCGTCCGACCGTCATGCGCAACCAGGCCCATGCCGCGGCCACTGCCGCCAAACTGAACCCGCAAGAGGATCTGGATTACCTGGACATCCCGGCGTTTCTGCGTCGTCAGGCCGATTGACTGAAGTTATCAGGAGTATTGTTGTGATTGGTGTTCAGCAAAGTTGGCATCTGCTATTATCGCCGGCAATTGTTGAAAACAATTCGCAACTAGTGCAATAGCGAACCAAAGGCCATGATCAGACAACGCACCCTGAAGAACATCATTCGCGCCACTGGCGTCGGCTTGCATTCGGGAGAGAAGGTTTACCTGACCCTGAAACCGGCGCCGGTGGATACCGGAATCGTGTTCTGTCGCACCGATCTCAACCCGCCCGTGGAGATTCCCGCGCGGGCCGAGAACGTCGGCGAAACCACCATGTCCACGACGCTGGTCAACGGTGACGTCAAGGTCGACACAGTGGAGCACCTGCTTTCGGCAATGGCCGGGCTGGGAATCGACAACGCCTACGTCGAACTCTCCGCCTCGGAAGTGCCGATCATGGATGGCAGTGCCGGGCCGTTCGTATTCCTGATTCAGTCAGCCGGCCTGCAGGAGCAGGACGCGCCGAAGAAGTTCATTCGCATCAAGCGCGAAGTCACCGTCGAGGAGGGCGACAAGCGTGCGACCTTCCTGCCGTTCGACGGCTTCAAGGTGAGCTTCGAGATCGATTTCGACCATCCGGTGTTCAAGGGCCGTACCCAGACCGCCAGCGTGGATTTCTCCAGCACTTCCTTCGTCAAGGAAGTCAGCCGTGCGCGAACCTTCGGTTTCATGCGCGACATTGAATTCCTGCGCTCGCACAATCTGGCGCTCGGCGGCAGCGTGGATAACGCCATCGTGGTGGACGAGAACCGCGTGCTCAACGAAGACGGCCTGCGTTACGAGGACGAGTTCGTCAAGCACAAGATCCTGGATGCCATCGGCGATCTCTATCTGCTGGGCACCAGCCTGATCGGCGAGTTCCGTGGCTTCAAGTCCGGGCATGCATTGAACAACCGCTTGCTGCGCACCCTGATGGCCCAGAAGGATGCGTGGGAGTTGGTCACTTTCGATGATGCGCAGACCGCCCCGATCTCCTACATGCGTCCGGCGGCAGCCGGCTAAGCGATACCTCCTTCCTAGTATTCTTGAGCCACCTTCGGGTGGCTTTTTTTATGCCGTGGAAAACGCGTTGCTTGCCCAGGTTCACGCGCAGGCGGCTTTTCGACCGGTGGCGCTTGGCCGGGATCGTCGATCGGCAGCGGCTCGCCCGGCTCCTCGCGCTTTGGGTTAGTGGCGGGATCCGGCGTAATCGGGCGTTCGGGTGCTTGCATGTGTTCGCTCAGCTCAATGCGCGCAGCAATTCGGCTTTGCGCATCTTCGAGCGGCCGCGGATGTCACGTTCGCGGGCCTTCTGCAGCAGTTCGTCGCGGGTCATCTCAGCGAGCGACGTGCTGGCTGCGCCGCGGCGCTGGCGTGCCGAGCCGCGATTGGGCGAATCGCCAGCGCGCGTCTGCGCGGCCCGGTGTGCCGAGTCCTTGCGATCGGCGCGTTTGGCCGTCTCGCTTTTCTTGCGGCCCGCGCCGCCCTTGCGCTCACCGCCGCCGGATTGCTTGTTGACCGTGGCCCACGCGCGCGCTTCAGCTTCCTTTGGCGGTACGCCGCGCTCTTCGTAGCTCTCCTCGATATGTTCGGCCTTGCGCTGCTGCTGGTCGGTGTATTTGGATTTGTCACCGCGGGCCATCGGAATCTCCTTCGCGTGGTTGCGCGTGCTTGTCTTGAGTCAGGGTGGGGGTCACGCGCCAGACACGGTTACCGACGTCATCGGCCACCAGCAGCGCCCCACGGCGGTCGACCGCGACGCCGACCGGACGCCCCTGCGCCTCGCCGTCCGGGTTGACGAAACCGGTCAGCACATCCTCGGCCGGCCCGGCGGGCTTGCCGTCGCGAAACGGCACGAAGACCACCTTGTAACCGCTGAGCGGTTTGCGATTCCAGGAGCCGTGCTGACCGACGAAAGCACCCTTGGCGTAGCGCTCCGGCAGCAGATCGCCCTCGTAGAAGGCCAGGCCCAGCGACGCGGTATGCGCGCCCAGCGCGTAGTCGGGCACGATGGCCTTGGCGACCAGGTCCGGGCGCGGCGGCTCGACGCGCTTGTCGACGTGCTGGCCGTAGTAGCTGTAGGGCCAGCCATAGAAGCCGCCTTCCTGTACCGAGGTCATATAGTCGGGAACCAGATCGCTGCCGATCTCGTCGCGCTCGTTGACGGTCGTCCACAGCTGGCCGCTATCGGGCTGCCAGGCCAAGCCGTTGGGATTTCGCAGCCCTGAGGCGAAAAGGCGCAAGGTCTTGGCCTGCGGGTCGACTTCGAGGATCGCGGCGCGGTTTTCCTCGGCCTGCATGCCGTTTTCCGCGACGTTGCTGTTCGATCCGCTGGTGACGTACAGCCGCGTGCCATCCCGGCTGGCGATGACGTTCTTGGTCCAGTGGTGATTGATCGGCCCTGCCGGGAGGTCGACGACCTTCTCGCCGGTGGCCAGCTCCAGGCGCGTGGCGCCGTCCCGGTATGGAAAGCGCAGCAGGGCGTCGGTATTGGCGACGTACAGCTGGCCGTCCACCAGGGCCATGCCGAACGGTGAGTTGAGTCCTTCGAGAAAGACGCTGCGCTGTTCCGGCTGGCCGTCGCCGTCGCGGTCGCGCAGCAGGGTGATGCGGTTGGCGCTCGGTGTTCGCGAGCCGGCGCGGGCCATGACCTTGTTCATGATCCAGCCGCGGATGCCTTGGCTGCCTTCCGGTTTGGGCGGGGCATCCGCTTCGGCGACCAGCACATCGCCATTGGGCAGCACGTGAATCCAGCGCGGATGCTTCAGGTCGTCGGCAAACGCGACGACTTCCAGCCCGGGTGCGGCCTGTGGTTTGCCGCCTTCTGGCCAGCCTTTGGCTGGGGCGATGTTGACCGTTGGCAACAGCGTCTTGTTCGGCGCCGGTAGCGCCGGATCAGGACCATAGCCGGCTTCGGCCGGCGTCTTTGCGGTATCGCCGCAACCGCCCAGGGCGAGGGCGAAGGTGGTGGCGATCAAACAGGGGCGGGCAGCGGGCATGGTCTCGGCTCCGGGACGCGGACTGTCTGATTTACGACCCCCCTGGCTGCTTCATCGTTCGCGCGTTCGTCAGGACGGGGGCGTGTCGTTCCGCTTGTGCGCCGCGTGGCGTTCCACCGTTGGCATGAGCAGCAGCACCAGCAGCGTCAGCAACGTGCTCAGCACCGCGGTCGCTTCGTGGCCGAGGCCGGCGGCGACACCGATGGCTGCGGTCATCCAGATATTGGCGGCGGTGGTCAGCCCCTGCACGTCTTCGATGGAAGTGCCCTTGAGAATGGTCCCGGCGCCGAGAAAACCGATGCCGGTGATGATGCCCTGCATCACCCGCGAAACCTCCACACCGGCCTGCACCGGCACCAGCACGAACAGCGCGGCACCGAGCGCCACCAGCATGTGCGTGCGCAGGCCGGCAGCGCGGCGTCTGAGTTCGCGCTCGTAGCCGAGCAGGCCGCCCAGCAAGGCGGCGAGCAGCAGGCGCATGGCGACGCGCACGGCTTCGTCCAGATCGGGGATATCCGCGAATTCCGCGGCGATCGTCCGGGCAACGATATCCCACCAGTCCATGTCAGCCTCCGATTCACGCTGCGCTTTCTCGTTAGGAGTGGCGGCGCGAGCGGACGTTCGCTATTCGCTGACCTCGAAGCGCAACATGCCGATCATCTGACCCGCTTCCGTCACCACCCGTACGCGCCACTTGCCGGCCGATTGCGGCGGGAAGTTGCGCTTGTGCGTCCAGGCGCGGTAGCCGGCTTCGCGACCGCCGCTGATGTCCAGGGCGATACGGTCGACCTGACGTCCTTCGTGCAGCCACTCGTGGTAAATGCGCTCCTTCAGCCCGCGCGGGGCATTGATCGCGGTGAAGGCGTAGAGGCCGGTGGCGTGCAGTTCGGCGCTGCTGAGCTGGCGCAGACCCTTGCCGGGTTTACGCTGGCGGTCGTCCAGCTGGGTCGTCACGGCGACATCGGTGAGCCACAGCGACGCCGGCGGTACCCAGGTGCGTCCGAGCCAGCCTGCGCCGGCGAGCGCGACGGCCAGACCGACGATGCCAAGCAGGCTGCGCCAGTTCCATTGGCGGAACAAACTGCCCAGGCTGGGCAAGGCCAAGAGCACCGTCACGGCGAGCGCCAGCTGATAGCTCTGCGGTGTGGACAGATGCAGGATGATCGGCAGTGCGGTGAGTAGCACGGCGAACAGCGTTACGGCATGAAAGCCCAGGTAGACCCAGCGGCGTGGCGCCAGCCAGCGGTAGTACAGCGGATCGATCAGCGAGATCAGCGCCGCGCCGCCAAGCAGGCCGGTGAACAGTGCCTGTCCACTGTTCCAGGTCGTGGTGATGGCGAAGAACGGGATGATGAAGAACAGGCTTTCCTGGTGGACCATCTGCGTCGCATAGCGCAGCAGCGGTGCCGGCAACTGCCAGCCGAACCAGCGCTTCAGGCTGCGCCGCAGGCTGTGTTCGAGCGTCAGCCAGACCCAGCTCACCAGCATGATGACGGCGATACCCTTGGCCAGCCCGGCGTGGCGCTCGACCAGCAGGAAACTGGCCACGCCCGAGCAAAAACCGAACAGCGCAACGGTGCCGGGGAAACGACGGAGCAGCGCGCTGATTCGGTCGATCAGCAGCGCCAGGCGGGCTTTCAGGCGCATGCGAGGATCACTTCGAGCCGGTGGGTTTATCCGGTTGGACAATACGGGAATGCGGGAATTGTATGCGGCAGCCATGCTGCCCGCACATGCGGGCGGCACAATGGCCCGCTGCGACGGGCCGGTCAAGAGGGTTGTCAGGGCGTCGTAGCGGCACGCTCGGGCATTGCCGACGAGTGATGGCTGCTGATCAGCCAACGCGCCTGCTGCGGATCCCACCGGTAGGTGAAGGTATAGCGTGCCTGCACCGCCGAGCCGTCACCGAAGCGGAAGGTGTAGAGCCCGGTATCCAGCGCGGTGCGGCAGTCGATGCGGATCATGCGCGAGTCGATGCGCCCGTCCGGACGCTTGGCCATGAAATGCGAGAAGTAGTCTTCCTTGCCCGCTGCGGTTTCCCGTGGGGTATTCGACAAGGTCGGCAGCAGCAGCGAGTCGGTGGCGTAACGTTGAACTACTCGCTTGGGATCGCCGCTGCGCAGGTCTGCGTTCCATTGCGTGAACAATGCGGCGATATCGTCCTCGCTACTGCTCGGACAGGCATCGTCGGCGGCCTGCGCGGTGAATGGCAGCAGCGCCGCCGTGGCGATGATCAGGGAGAGGGCGTATTTCATTCTTTTTTTTCCGGATCGGTTGTTGGAAGACGGACAGTGTCCGCCGCCGGCAAGGCCGACCCGGTTGTGACCGCGTGGTCGCCCCGGCAGTGCCCGAACCGGCCGGGACAAATCAGCGCAGGCCCAGGCTTATCCACTCATGCTGTGCGCTACCTTGTGGGTAACTTCTGCATGGATGCGTGCACCCCAACAACGGTGGGCGCTTGCCGCGGTTGCTCGCTTTTTGAACAGTGCGTTGAATGAACGTCACGGCAACGACTGCAGCACGAAACCTGTTAGCCACGATTGCTGTGCAGTTATTTGTGGATAAGTTGGGCAAACAGCGCCACATGCCTCGAAGCATGCGGGCTGCGGCCTGGTGGATGAAATTTGAGCAATGGTTTCGATGGGCTCATTCGTCCGCGCATGTACCGCTGACCGCCGAGGCATAGTTAGCGAAAAGGCATTGCAAGATGGCACGACTGATCATGGCGTAACTCCGGGCTGTGACTGGCAGCTGAAGGATAAGCCCGGGCCCGCTCGTGGGCCGGTTGATTTATGCCATGGCCGTAATAGCTATACGGCAATCGTGTTATCCCCGTGAACTGTGCAGCGTTCTGTGGATAACCTTTGGAGCAATGCCTGCCCAGGTGATGGCGCCTGGCCTGTAACCGTCTGTTCGATTTTTGATCGATCGGCTTGTTAGCCGTGTAACGCCAGTTAAATCAGTGGTTTGCAGCTTTCCGACGGACGTCGCCATGGGAGCATGCGGGCAAATTGTTATCCCCGAAAACTGTGGATGCCGCTGTGGATAAACTGCTGGCAAAACGGGCGAAGCGCCGTGATATCTGGGCTGCGTGGCTACGGTACAAAAAACGATCAGCGCATCGTCGAGCGTTATGCCGATCCATTCATTTCGAGGCGTTTGATTGTCGCGGCGCCGGGCGACAGGGAGACTCGCGGCATTCATGACCGAGGAGCAGTCCATGACGCAACCCATTCGTTTTGAAGACAAAGTGGTCATCGTGACCGGCGCTGGTGGCGGCCTGGGGCGCGCCCACGCACTGCTGTTCGCCCGGCACGGCGCGCGGGTGGTGGTCAACGATCTGGGCGGGACCGCCCAGGGCGACGGCGCCAGCAGTTCCGCCGCGGATCGGGTCGTCGAGGAGATCCGCCAGGCCGGCGGTACCGCGGTGGCCAACCATGACTCGGTGACTGACGGCGAGCGTATCGTCGAGCAGGCGCTGGATAGCTTCGGGCGCGTGGACGTGGTGGTGAACAACGCCGGCATCCTGCGTGACCGTACATTCCACAAGATGGAGGATGCCGACTGGGATCTGGTCTACCGCGTGCACGTCGAGGGCGCCTACAAGGTCACGCGCGCCGCCTGGCCGCTGATGCGCGAGCAGGGGCACGGGCGGGTGATCTTCACCGCGTCCACCTCGGGTATCTACGGCAACTTCGGCCAGGCCAATTACGGCATGGCCAAGCTCGGCCTCTATGGTCTGACCCGCACACTGGCGCTGGAGGGACGCAAAAGCAACATCCTGGTCAACGCCATCGCGCCGACCGGCGGTACGCGCATGACCGAGGGGCTGATTCCGCCGCAGGTATTCGAGAAGCTCAAGCCCGAGCTGGTAAGCCCGCTGGTGGTGTATCTCGCCAGCGAGCAATGCCAGGACAGTGGTGGGCTGTTCGAGGTGGGTGGCGGCTGGATGGGCAAGGTGCGCTGGGAGCGCAGCCTGGGCGTTGGCTTCGATCCGCGCACTGGTTTCGCTGCCGAGGACGTCGCCGCCTACTGGGCGCGCATCTGTGACTTCCAAGACGCAGCGCATCCGGCGGACAACCTTGAGGCGCTGCGGGAAATGATGGCCAACCTGCAGAAGTACGCCGGCTGACCATCACCGTGGCATTGGCTGCCGCGCGGCCCTCAGGCCGGCTGCGGCAGCGGTTTGTCCTCATCCTGCAGCAGACGCAGGGCCTTCTCCCGCGCCTGGGTCAGATCGCGCACGTATAGCAGGCGACCCGGCAGCCGGTGAATACCGGCACGCCGCAGCTTCAGCCGTACGCGGGCATTGCTACCGCTGAGAATCAGCGTGACGCCGAGCCGCCGGTAATCCACCAGCACGTTCTCCAGCGCCGCCAGGGCGGTCATGTCCAGCATGGGCACGGCGCTGATGTCGACGATGACCACCCGCACTTCGGGGTTGAAGCGGCGCAGTGCGCCCAATGCCTTTTCCGCGGCGCCGAAGAACAGCGGACCGCGGATGGCATAGGCCGCCACGTGCTCCGGCAGGTCGGCCAGGACGCGACGCTGATCGCGTGACAGTTGGCCGGTGTCGGTCAGCTCGCTCATGCGTTTGATGAACAGTCCGGCGGCCAGCAGCAGGCCAACGCCCACCGCCAGCACCATGTCGAACAGCACGGTTAGCACCAGGCAGGTCAGCAGCACCAGCACGTCGCTGCGCGGCGCGATGCGCAACACATGCACGACGTGCGGCGCTTCGCTCATGTTCCAGGCCACCATCAGCAGCAGCGCCGCCAGCGCGGCCATCGGCAGATAGCTGAATAGCGGTGCCAGCCAGAGAATCGCCACCAGCACCACGCCGGCATGGATGATCGCCGCTAATGGCGAGAACGCGCCGGCGCGGATGTTGGCGGCGCTGCGTGCGATGGCGGCAGTGGCGGTGATGCCGCCGAACAGCGGGGCGATCAGATTGCCGAGGCCCTGGCCGATCAGTTCGCCATTGGGTTCGTGGTTGCTACCGGTCATGCCATCGGCGATCACCGCACAGAGCAGCGATTCGATGGCACCCAGCATGGCGATGGCGAACGCCGGGGCGAGCAGCTGGCGGAACAGTTCGTAAGTCAGCTGCAGTGGCTGGCCATCCGGGCCCGGAAGCAGCCACGGCCAGGTGAAGTCCGGCAGCAGTGGCGGGATGCCCGGATGGCGGATGCCATCGAGTTCATAGCTGAAGCGTTCGCCCAGCGTGGCGACCGGCATGCCGGACGATTCCAGAGCGAGACCGACCAGTGCGCCGATTGTCAGCGCGACCAGATGGCCGGGCACGCGCGGCACCCAGCGTGGCCAGAGAATCAGAACGGCCAGGCAGACGATCGCGACCAGCCCATCGCCCACCTGCGCCCCCGGCAGCGAGCGCGCCAGCAGGACGACCTGGTCGACGTAGTGCTGAGGCTGCTCGCTGAGCGTCAGGCCGAACAGGTCCTTGACCTGCAGCGTGGCGATGACGATGCCGATGCCGGCGGTGAAGCCCAGGGTGACCGGATAAGGAATGAAGGCGATCAGCCGGCCGGCACGCAGCACGCCGAGCGCGATCAGAATCAGCCCGGCCAGCATGGTGCACAGCAGCAGACCGCCGACGCCGAACTGCTGGGTGATCGGCAGCAGGATCACCACGAAGGCGGCGGTCGGGCCGCTGACGTTGAAGCGCGAACCGCCGGTCAGTGCGATCAGTGGCGCGGCTATCAATACCGTGTACAGGCCGTGCTGCGGCGGCGCACCGACCGCGATCGCCAGTGCCATCGCCAGCGGAATGGCGATGATGCCGACGGTCAGGCCGGCGCTGAGATCGCCACGCAGCTGCGCGGGGCCGTAACCCAGGCGTAGCGTCTGACGCCAGGCGGCGAATAGAGGCGGTAGGTTCATGCCGTGACGCTCCTTGTACGCAATGCAGCAGTATAAGCACCGGCGTGGCGCTCGGATCGATGGTAATCCTCCGTCCGCGTACGCCGCTGCGAGTACGACCTTGGTCGCAAGCTGCCCTGGCGCGTTGAGCGTGCCGGCCGCGAGGAGTAAACTGCCGCCCCGGTGAGAAACCGCGGAGCAGAATTGACATGCGTAAAGACAAGAAGCAGGTGATCGGCGAGGAGATCGGCGACGAAGCGATCAAACTGTTTCTTCTGCCAGAACCGGCTGACGATACGCCGCCGTCGCTGCACAAGCTGATCAAGGCCTATCGCGGCCTGCGCATCGATGACTTCGAGCGCTACATCGGTTTCTTCCAGGCCGCCGGCTACGATCTCGGCGCACGTGACGCCAAGGGGCGGGATTTCATCGAGCTGGTCGCCGATCAGCATCAGGCGCGGCCGTACATCGAGGTGATCGAAGCGGCTCGTGGCTGACGAGGCTGCACCTACGCAATGGATATTCGGTGATCGGTGAGCGCATGGCGCACCCGGTATCGATCGCCTGCAGGATTCGCAAATCGTTTTTTTCGCCGCATCCGGCTGTAGAGCCTGGGTCTAACCCCGCTCCGGTCCGATCGAGGCGTCAGGAAGGAAGCCAAAAGCCGTCCTTCCAACAGCTGGCAGGCGTTCTTCTCGCCTGTTCTCGGGCACAGATATCCCGAGCAGCGGATACAGAGACCTCCTCCGTTTCTGGCCGTCTGGCTGGTGGGTTATACGCGGCCGCGTACTGCGGACGTGACAGTTTAATGCTGTGATTCTGGAGAACGCGTTAATGACGCAACACGATAGCGAAGCAGTGGATATGGTGTTGGTGGGGGCCGGCATCATGAGCGTTACCCTCGCGGTATTGCTCAAGGAACTCGACCCCAGCATCAAGCTTGAGATCGTCGAACTGCAGGAATCCGGAGCCATCGAAAGCTCCAATCCCTGGAACAATGCCGGTACTGGCCACGCGGGGCTTTGTGAGCTGAATTACACCCCCGACAGCAAGGACGGCACGATCGATATCAAGAAGGCCGTCCATATCAATACCCAGTTCGAGGTCTCGAAGCAGTTCTGGGCATATCTCGCCGATCGCGAAGGCTTCGGCTCTCCCCGCGACTTCATCAATGCCGTACCGCATCTGAGCTTCGTGCGCGGTAGCAAGAACATCGATTTCCTCAAGCGCCGCTTCGATGCGCTGAAGACCCACCACGCCTTCTCCGACATGGTCTATTCCGAAGACCGTGCCACGCTGGCCGAGTGGATGCCGCTGATGATGCCGGGACGCGCGGCCGACGAGCCGATCGCCGCAACCCGTGCGATGAACGGCACTGACGTTAACTTCGGCGCAGTCACCAACCAGATGCTCAGCTATCTGTCGCGCAGCGCCGGCGTCAAGGTTTCCTACAACCAGAAGGTCACCGGGCTGGCGCGCACCGCGTCCGGCTGGAAGGTCGACATCAAGAACACCCGCAACGGCGACTCCCGTGAAGTGGCTGCCGGCTTCGTGTTCCTCGGCGCCGGTGGTGCGGCACTGCCGCTGCTGCAGATGTCCGGCATCGAGGAAGGCAAGGGTTTCGGCGGCTTCCCGGTCAGCGGTCAGTGGCTGCGTTGCGACAACCCGGAAATCGTCGCTCAGCACCAGGCCAAGGTCTACAGCCTGGCCGCGGTCGGCGCCCCGCCGATGTCGGTGCCGCACCTGGATACCCGCGTGGTCGATGGCAAGAAGTCCCTGCTGTTCGGACCCTACGCCGGCTTCACCACCAAGTTCCTCAAGCGCGGTTCCTTCATGGACCTGCCGCTGTCGATCCGTCCCAGCAACATCGGCCCGATGATGGCGGTGGCGCGCGACAACATGGACCTGACCCGCTACCTGATCAAGGAAGTGATGCAGTCTATGGAAGATCGCCTGGAAACCCTGCGCGGTTTCTATCCCGAGGCGAAGGCCGAGGACTGGCGTCTGGAGATCGCCGGGCAGCGCGTGCAGATCATCAAGAAGGATCCGAAAAAGGGCGGCATCCTGCAGTTCGGTACCGAACTGGTCGCCGCGAATGATGGCAGCATCGCCGCGCTGCTCGGCGCCTCGCCGGGTGCCTCGGTGACGGTTTCGATCATGCTCGAGCTGATCGAGCGTTGCTTCCCCGAGCAGTACCGGTCGCAGGCCTGGTCGAGCAAGCTGGGCGAGATATTCCCGGCACGCGAAGACCAGCTGCAAAGCGACGCAACGGCCTATCGCGAGATCAGCGCGCTGTCGGACAAGCGTCTGGGCCTGGCGGACTGACATTCGCCACGTTCGTTGGTTGAACGAAAAACCGCCCTGTCTCCTTGAGGCAGAGCGGTTTTTTTATGCAGCTGTTGCGGCTCTGGCCGGTTCAGCGGCCAGCGAGGATCGCGTCGTGCGGCAGCGGGCGGCCGATCCAGTCGAGCCGGACTTCGCCCACTTCGATCCACTGGCGGCCCCGCGGGCGGTTGGTGGCGGTGCACAGCATGCGGCAGCAGCCCTGCTCGTCGACGAATGCATAGTGCTGGCGTGAGCGCAGGCGCAACAGGCGGCGCAGGAAGTTCATGGTCGGGCACCTCGATGGAAGCGGTGCGCGCTTTATCGCAGGTGTCGATGACAGGCGAATGACGGAACGCGTCAGCCGGGCGGTCGGTCTGAAGCGCATCACTGTCGGGGTACGGATGCGCCCGGTATACTGCGCCGCGTTCGTCATCCCCCTCACTTGGAGAAAAACAGCATGCTGCAGCGCCTGTTGTTCGGACTTGCCGCGGTTATTGGACTGGCTCTCGCAGGCTGTGCCCACAGCCCGCAGCAGCTCGATCCCAACCCCAAACTGCTGGGCACCATCAATCCGGTCGGCCGGGGCCAGCCGGTCGTCGTGCGGGTCGTCGACGGACGTCCGTCGCCCACGCTGGGCACACGCGGCGGCCTCTACCCGGAAACCAGCGCAGTGATCGTGCCGAGCGAAAAACTGCTGCCCAAGCTGCAGGCGCAGACTGAAGCGGCGGTGCGCCTGCTCGGCTTCACGCCTTCACCCAACGCCTACAACGCACCGCAACTGACGCTGACTCTGGCCGAACTGAAGTACCAGTCGCCCAAGGAAGGCCTGTACGTCACCGAGGCCAACATCGGCGCAACCCTGCGCGTCGACGTGCAGAACTCCGGTCGCCGCTACAGCGGGCGCTATGGTGCCTCGCTGAATCAGCGCTTTGGCATGGCGCCCAACGAGCAGACCAATACCAAGCTGGTCAGCGATGTGTTGAGCGATGCGCTGACCCGTGTGTTCAAGGACCAGAACATCGGTCAGTTGCTGGCGCAGTAAGCGCTGATCAGGCACTTGCCGCACCCATGAAAAAGCCCGCAGTTGCGGGCTTTTTCGTTTCCTACGATTGGGTGGCGGAATGAACGCCCCGTCCCGGGGCGCTGTTCACGTGCCTCAGCGGACGCCGGCGTTGCGCAGGGCGGCCGGGGTGTACTGGTTGGAGTTGGCCTTGTAGTTGTAGGTGTAAGGGGTCTTTTCCTCGTTCTTCATGCCCATCACCAAGTAGCGCCCGGAGATCAGGTCATACAGGGTTTCCACGGCATACAGCGGCACCTGCACGTTGTAGACCTGCTGCGCATGCGCCTCGGCAACGCGCCACAGCTGGTTGCGACCGTCGTAGTGGTCGATCACCGCGGCCTGCCAGGTGTCCTCGTCGATGAACAGGTGGCGCTTGGCGTAGATGTGGCGGTCGCCCGACTTGAGCGTCGCCTCGACTTCCCAGACGCGGTGCAGCTCGTAGCGCGTCAGGTCCTGGTTGATATGGCCGGGCTTGACGATGTCGTCGTACTTCAGCTGCGGCGAGTCCAGGCGGTAGGAGTTATAGGGAATGTACAGCTCGCGCTTGCCGACCAGCTTCCAGTCATAGCGATCCGGCGCGCCGTTGAACATGTCCAGATTGTCCGCGGTGCGCAGTCCGTCGGCCGCAGTGCCGGGCCCGTCGTAGGCCACCTGCGGAGCGCGGCGCACACGGCGCTGGCCGGCGTTGTAGATCCAGGCCATGCGCGGTTCTTTCACCTGATCGAGGGTTTCGTGCACCAGCAGCACGTTGCCCGCCAGGCGCGAGGGTTCGGTCACCTGCTGCTTGAAGTAGAACAGCACGTTGCCGTGCTTTTCGGCGTTGTAGTCGGTCAGGGTGTTGGCGTAGACCACCTCGTCGATGAATTTGACCAGGCTGTAACTGCCGTTGACCTGCGGTGTGGCCTGCGCGATCACGCGGCGCACCGAGGCACCGCGGTAGCGAGTGATGTGGTTCCAGACCACCTGCAGGCCGTTCTCCGGGATCGGGAAGGCCAGCGCCGTGTCGAAGTTCTCCAGGCCGTTGCCGCCACGCACCAGCGTGGTGTTGCGCGCGTTGCGCGCCGCGGCGTCGTAGATGTGCTGCGGCAGCGCGGCGCTGCGGCGGGTTTCGTATACCGGCAGGCGGTAGCTCTGCGGATAGCGCTTGAGCATGGCGATCTGGCCGGGGCTCAGGTTGTCCTGATACTGCTCGTAGTTCTGCGCGGTGATGGTGAATTTCGGTTGGTCGGCGGCGAACGGGTCGCCGACGAAGCCCTCGGCGCTCACCGGTGCGGCATCCACCGGGAGGCCGCCGGTCCAGGCCGGAATGGTGCCGGCGGCATTACCGGCGCGTTCGGCGCCCACCGGGGTCAGGCTGTCGCCGAGCTTGGCGGCGTCTGCCTCGGATACTGCCGCGCTGGCGCTGCCGGCCAGCAGGGCGAGTGTAAGAGTCCCCAATCTGAAAAGTGTCGTGCGCATCGTTGTGGTCCTGTGATCCTTGTTGTTGTGTCCCGGCGAGATGCCTGCGCGGTGCCGCATGCGAACCCTCATCGCACGCGGCGCAGGCTGGTAACGGGCCCCTCGATTGCCTTCGCCGCCTGGGCGGAGGCTCTAGTTCGCCCCTTCGGGGGTGTTCGGAGGGTGAGGGCGGGGAGCCCCCACGTCAAGCCGATCCGGCGAAGGGCGGGGCATCAACGGCATCAATAATGCAGCCGTGCCTCTTGCCAATTGGCACGGCACGGCATGGACAGCGGGAGCGCCGGCGCGGCGCCCCACTCAGAGGGGCAGGCCAGCGTTGAGACGGTACTGGTTGCGCACCGGGTTGGCGTACTGCTGGATCAGGTAGGGTTGCTGCTCGGGCGGGCAGGCGGCCAGGCGCGCGCTCCACTGCGCCTCGGCGCGTTGCAGCTCGGCCGGTTCGAACAGCTCGGCCGCGCTCGGCACGCTGATCGCCGGGTCTTGCGCGTCCCACATGCGGTACGCCAGGTAGTGCACCGGAAACAGCCGGTAGCCGCAGAGGATTTCGCGGTCGAGGGCGGCGGCCAGCTCCTTCGGGTCATCCGCAACCTGGCTCATGGGTGCGCCGAAGTGCACGTGAACCCGGCCTTTGTAGCCAGTGATGCCGAGCGCGATGCTGGCGTCGTCTTCGCCCGGCGCCTTGGTGTAGCTGCCGGTGGTGGCGCGGGTGTACAGCTCGCGCGCCTTGGCCAGGTCGCAGGGGTCGTATTCGTAGCTGATCGCCACTGGCGTCGGTTGCAGCGCTGCCAGTACCTCGGCGAAGGACTGGTCCTTGCGGCTCATGTGCAGCATCTTGAGGATGGCCGAGTCGGTGCGATCATCACCGTCCTTGGCGCGCCCCTCGGCCTGGGCGATCCATACCGACTCGCCGTCCTCGCGGATGGAGTGGTTGATGTATGCCGAGAGCACCTGGTAAGCCGCGAGCTTCTCGCGTCGCGCGGTGATCGAGCGGCGCACGATGAAGCTCTTGTTCAGCCGCATCAGATCGCTGACGAAGGGGCGTTGCAGCAGGTTGTCGCCGATGGCGATGCGTGGGGTGCGGATGCCGGCGTGATAGACCGCGTAGTTGACGAAGGCCGGGTCCATCACGATGTCGCGGTGATTGGCGAGAAACAGGTAGGCGCGTCCGGGCTGCAGGTGCTGCACGCCCGAATAGGTCACCCCGTCGGTGGCACGTTCGATGGTCCGGTCGACGTAGGCTTCGATCTTGTGCTGCAGCGCGTCGACCGAATCGATCGTGGCGAATTCGCGGCGCAGACGATGGGCGATGATCGGCTTGAGCAGCCAGCCGAAGGTGTTGGCCAGCCGCGGGAAGCGAAAGCGCAGCAGGATGTCGAGGAAGTCCCGATCGGTGAACAGGCGGGACATGACTGCCGGTACTTCGGCGTCGGCATAGGGTCGGATGGCTTCGAATTCGTCCATCATGCTCTCTGGTTGGAAGGAAACGGCGCAAGACCGCGCGACCTCACTGCGACACGGACGCGCTATACAGTAGGAAGGCGACGGCGCATGACCCGCGCCAACGCGGATGCGCCCCGAGCCTGCTGTCCGGCCGTGCCTGCCGGATTGTCACGGCGAGTTGCGGTAGTGGGCTGAAACTGGACGGCGATTATAGCGGCAAGTCACGAGGGAGACGTCCATGCTGGAATCACAGCTTTACCAATGTCCGTACTGCGGCGAACCGGCCGAGGCGCTGCTCGATCTGAGCGGCGGCGATCAGCAGTACGTCGAGGATTGTCCGGTGTGCTGCCGGCCGGCGGTATTCGATCTGAGCGTCGATGGCGAAGACTGGCAGCTGCAGGTTCGCCGGGAGGACGAGTGATGCAGCGCATCTACGAGCCGCGCGACCTGCTGGAGGCGCAGATGCTCACCGGCATGCTGGCCGATGAGGGCGTCGAGGCGTTTCTTGCCGGCGGCCACCTGGTCGGGGCGGTGGGCGAGCTGCCGGCGATCGGCCTGCTCGGGCTGATGGTGGCGGACCGCGACGCGGCGAGGGCGCAGCAGCTGATCGCCGCGTACAATGGCGCGTTGCCGCTGCCGGATGATGAACCGCATAGTTATCCCGGCGAACTGATCTGCTGACGAGTGCCGTTATGTGTGGCCGCTATGCCTTTTTCCGCTGGAGCCCGGCGTTTGCCGCGTTGCCCGGGTTTCCCGCCGACCAGGCGCCGCACTGGAACCTTGCGCCGGGCGCACAGGTGCTGCTGTTGCGTAGGTGTGAGGACGGCCTCAGGCTCGATCGCGTGCGCTGGGGGCTGACGCCTGCCTGGCTCAGCGACCTGACCCGCACGCCCGCGCAGGCGCGTGCCGAGACGCTGGCCGAGCAGCCGATGTTCCGCGAAGCCTTCCGCCTGCGCCGCGGGCTGCTGCCGGCCAACGGCTTCTATGAATGGCGCGGCACGGCGCGCAAGCGGCCGTACTGGATGACCGCCGAAGGCTCGCTGATGTACTTCGCGGCGCTGTGGGAGGCCTATCCGGTGGAGGGTTACACCTACCTCAGCGCCGCGGTGGTCACCGTCGCGGCCGCCAACCAGCGGCGACCGCTGATTCTCGACGAGGCCGCGCAGGCCGCCTGGCTCGACCCGCAGGCTTCGCCACAGACGCTGCAGGCACTGCTCGGTCAGGTGCAGCCACCACTGCGCGAGCGCCCGCTGGCGACGTTGGTCAACGACCCGCAACTCGATGCGCCGGAGTGCCTGACGCCGGCCAACTGAGGCAGTCGAACGGTCGTCAACCGGTTGTCGAACCGCCGCCGGCGGCCGCCCAACAGCCTCGGTTGCCTGAGCGTCGACGCCGCTCTAATCTACCGCGCAGTTTCCCCGGAGAACGCTCCATGCCCAAGCTGCAACCCTTGTCCGTGCTGATCGCCGCCGCGCTGCTGGCCGGCTGCCAGGCCGTCAACACCACCAGCGGCGGTGCCGTCGGTGTCGACCGCAAGCAGTACATGTTCAGCATGCTGTCGACCGAACAGGTCAACCAGATGTATGCCCAGTCGTATCAGCAGACGCTGAGCGAAGCCTCCAGCAAGGGCGTGCTGGCCAAGAGCGGGCCAATGACGCGGCGCGTCGACGCCATCGCCCAGCGCCTGATCGCCAAGGTTCCGGTTTTCCGCCCGGATGCGGCGCAGTGGGACTGGGCGGTCAACGTCATCGACAGCCCGGAACTCAACGCCAACTGCGGCCCGGGCGGCAAGATCATCTTCTACACCGGGCTGATCGAGAAGCTTCAGCTCAGCGACGACGAGATCGCCGCGGTGATGGGCCACGAGATCGCCCACGCCTTGCGCGAGCACGGCCGCGAGGCGATGTCCAAGGCCTATGGTGTGCAGATGGCCACCCAGCTCGGTTCGGCGATGGGTGTCGGTAGCGGCAGCCTGCAGCTGGCGAACATGGGCGTCGAATACCTGATGACGCTGCCCAACAGCCGGGGCAACGAGAACGAGGCGGATCTGATCGGCCTGGAGCTGGCCGCGCGCGCCGGCTACAACCCCAACGCGGCGCTGACCCTGTGGGAGAAAATGGCCTCGGCGGGCGGTTCGGCGCCGCCTGAGTTCATGAGCACCCACCCGTCTTCCAGCACGCGTACCGCGACGCTCAAGGCCAATATCCCGAAAGTGATGCCGCTGTACGAGCAGGCGCGTCGCTGACTAGCGCCCGGCTGGCGCTCAGCTGGCCGGCAGAAAACCGGAGAGCGCGCTATGCAGCCCGAGCTGCAGGCGCGCATTTTCCAGATCGATCAGCGTGCTGATTTCCTCGATGTCGCCAGCGCTGTTCAGCGTCCAGGTGCTGACCGCCGCGATGGCGAGAATCTTGTCGCTCGCCGGCCAGCCCAGCAGCGGTTGAGTCAGGGTGCCCATCACCGTGCTGGTGGTGATGACCTTGTGGCCTTCGCAGAGACACTCATCGACCATCACTTCCAGGTCCGGCATCGCGCCGCGAACGGCGCGCACCAGCTCAGCAAAGCCGGCCGCGTTCAGCGGCTGGCTGAGCAGCGAACTCTTGTAGCTGAAATAGCGGCTCTGCAACTGCTCGGAAAGGGCCAGGCGGCCCTTGTTCCAGCTCAGATCGATATGAGTGCAGACTCGTTTCTTGCGTCCATCCGCTGACATGCAGCCGGTCTCCTCGGGGTGCTGGGTGCTGCGGCTGAGCACTCTAGCAGCTCCCCCGATTCGCGGATTTGCGCTGCGTATCAGCCTGAGAGCATGCCGCTGAGCTTCAGCGCCTCGTAAACGGCATACAACGCCAGCAGACCGAAGCCGGCGGCGGCCACGCGGCGGATCAGCGTCAGCGGCAGGCGGTCGGCGGCGAAGTGGCTGACCAGTACCACCGGCACGTTGGCGATCAGCATGCCGGCGGTGGTGCCGAGAATGACCAGCAGGAAGTCCGGGTACTGGGCGGCGAGCATCACGGTGGCGATCTGCGTCTTGTCGCCCATCTCGGCGATGAAGAAGGCAATCACCGTGGCGACGAAGGGGCCGTAGGGGCGGCCCAGCTTGGTTTCATCCTCGTCCAGCTTGTCGGGCACCAGCGTCCATAGCGCGACGGCGGCAAAGCAGGCGGCGAGAATCCAGCTCAGGGCGGCGGGCGAGAAAAGCCCCGAAACCCAGCTGCCGACAGCACCGGCAGCGGCGTGATTGGCCAGCGTGGCGACCACGATGCCCCAGATGATCGGCCAGGGGCGGCGATAGCGGGCGGCGAGCAGAAGGGCGAGCAGCTGCGTCTTGTCGCCGATCTCGGCGAGCGCAACGATCAGTGTGGGGATGAAGAACGATTCCAAGCGCTATTCCTCAGGGCGGGTCGACATGAACACCATGACATGCACGACCTGCCCGCCCCGGGCCAGGTGTTCATGTCATGGGTCTTGTCAAACCGGAGGCGAAACGTGGTGGTCACGATCGCGCGGGTCGCATGCGCCATGATCTGCCGATCAAGTGTGTTGACGCATGCCAGGCGGGCTGGCGCTCGCCCGAGACTACTCCCCCAGGGACGGGCGCGAGTTTGCCCAAGCGCTACGGGTTTCGCAACCGCTACGGCTGATGTACGGCGCGGTAGATGCGAAAACCGTCGGCCTCGGCGAGGGTCTGGCAGTGGCCCAGATGGGCTTCGATCAGCGGCGGATAGCGCAGGAAGGCGTTGGCCACCAGACGCAGCTCGCCACCGGCGGCCAGGTGCCGCGCGGCGCGTTCGAGCAGCGCTTCGCTGGCCTCGTAGCTGGTGTGCACGCCGTGGTGGAACGGCGGATTGCTGACGATGGCGCTCAGCTCGAACGGCGCGGCGTCGATGCCGTCGCCGGCGATCAGCAGCGCCTCCAGACCGTTGGCGGCCAGGGTCAGGCGGCTGCTCTCGAGGGCGAAGGCATCCACGTCCAGCAGGAACAGCTCGCTCTGCGGATAGCGCCGCTTCAGCGTGGCGCCGAGCACGCCGGCGCCGCAGCCGAAGTCCAGTAGCCGGCCGCTCGCGGGCAGGCCGTCGAGGTGTTCGAGCAGCAGGGCGCTGCCGCGATCCAGCCGGCCATGGCTGAACACCCCGGGCAGGCTGACCACCTGCAGCGGACCGTCCGCCAGCTCCAGTTGGAAGCGTTCGGCCAGCGCGCTCAGCTCGGGATGGGCCGGGGCCTGCTCGACCTGCACCTGCCAGAGCTGGCAATGCCGCGCACTGTCGAGCTTGCGTGCATGGCCGAAGGCGGCCAGCTGGCGCGCGGCGCGCTCCACCCCGGCGCGTTTCTCGCCGACTAGGTACAGCGGTCGCCCGGCGAGGCGCGCCGCCAGCGTCTGCAGCAGGTACTCGGTCAGCTCGCGGGATTTGGGCAGGAACAGCACGGCGGCCTGGAAGTCACCGGCCGGCGCATCGACGCCGAAGCTGCAGCGTCCGGCAAAACGCCGCTGCAGACGCTGCTGCTCGCCGGCATGCCAGCTCCAGCCGGACGCCTGCGGCAGCTGACCGAGCAGGTCGTCGGCCGGCAGTCCGGCCAGCAGCAGCTTGCCGTCGAACAGCTGCGCCTGCCGCAGCAACACTTCGCTTCGAGGATCCATGGGGCCTCCGGAAAAAGCGGCGAGCTTAACAGCCTTTGCCCACCGCCATCAGCGCTCGGCGCTTCAGTTCACCTGCCGCGTCGGCGTGCCGGCGGCGAATGCCGTGGCGTTCTCCGCCAGCTGACCGACGATGCGCTGGCGTGCCTCGCGGCTGCCCCAGGCGCTGTGCGGCGTGACGATCAGCCGTGGCACGTCGGCGGCCAGCAGCGGATTGTCATCGCTGGGCGGTTCGCTGGTCAGCACGTCGGTGGCTGCGCCGCCCAGATGGCCACGACGCAGGGCGTCGGCCAGCGCCTGTTCGTCGACCAGGCCGCCGCGTGCTGCGTTGATCAGAAACGCGTTCGGCTTCATCAGCTGCAGTTCGCGCGCGCCGATCAGGTTGCGGGTCTGCTCGGTCAACGGGCAATGCAGCGTCAGCGCATCGACCTGCGGCAACAGCTCATCCAGATCCAGACGTCCCGGACGTGGCGGACGCCCCGGCAGGTTGCCGGTCAACACGCGCATGCCGAAGGCTTCGGCCAGGCGCGCCACGGCGCTGCCGAGTTCACCGTGGCCGAGCAGGCCGAGCGTCTTGCCCTGCAGCTCGACGATGGGGAAATCCAGCAGACAGAACTGCCCGCTCTGCTGCCAGCGCCGGCTGGCTACGGCGGCCTGGTAGTCCGGCAGGCGGGTAGCCAGTGCCAGCAGCAGCATCAGCGTGTGCTGGGCCACCGTCGGCGTGCCGTACGCCTGGCAGTTGCATACGGTGATGCCGCGGCGGCGCGCCGATTCCAGGTCGACGTTGTTGGTGCCGGTGGCGGCGATCAGGATCAGTTTGAGATCGGGGCAGCGGGCGAGCGTTTCGTCGGTCAGGGCGAGCTTGTTGACGATCGCCACCTGCGCGCCTTGCAGGCGCTCGACGATCTCCTGCGGCGCGCTCTGCGTGTGGCAGATCAGCTCGTCGAAGGCGGCCCGCAGCGGGGCGAGATCGAGATCGCCCTGGTCAAGCGGGGCGAGATCGAGGAAAACGGCGCGATAAAGGGTCATCAACTGTACCTTTCGGAGTGGCACGGACTGGTCGAAAATACAGCCCGAGATGAATGAGCGAGGGGTTGATCGTGTACTGGATGGAGTTTCTGACCGTGGCGCTGGTGCATCTGCTCGCCGTGGCCAGCCCCGGACCGGATTTCGCGGTGGTGGTGCGCGAGAGCGTGACGCAGGGGCATCGGACCGGCAGCTGGACGGCGCTGGGCGTCGGCTGCGGCATCTTCCTGCACGTCGCCTACTCGCTGCTCGGGATCGGCCTGATCGTCTCGCAGTCGATCGTCCTGTTCAACCTCTTCAAATGGCTGGCGGCGGCCTATCTGCTCTATCTGGGCTGGCGTGCGCTGCGTGCCCGGCCGCAGGCGCTGACCGAGGTAACGGGTGCTGGTGGACCTGCGCGTTCGGCCGGCAGCGCCTTCGTCATGGGCTTCGTCACCAACGGCCTGAACCCCAAGGCCACGCTGTTCTTCCTGTCGCTATTCACGGTGGTGATCGACCACGATACGCCGCTGCTGGTGCAGGCCGGCTACGGCGCCTACCTGGCGATCGCGACGATCTGCTGGTTCCTGCTGGTGGCCTGGCTGTTCAGCCGGGCCCGCGTGCGCGCTGGCTTTGCGCGCATGGGGCACTGGTTCGACCGCGCCACCGGAGCGGTGCTGATCGCGCTCGGCGCACGGCTGGCACTCAGCGAAATTGGCTGAAGCGCCATGGCCGCTCGACGGAAAAATCCTACTTTGGACTGATTTTGCCCCGCTTGCGACGCTCTAGAGTGCACCTACAACTCCAAGAAAAAGGATGCCCTCATGCTGCAGACCCGCGTGATCAAGCCCGCCGCGAGCGCCTATCAGTACCCTCTGTTGATCAAGCGCCTGCTGCTGTCGGGGCTGCGTTACGAGCGCAGCCGCGAGATCGTCTACCGCGACCGGCTGCGATTCGACTACCGCACACTCAACCAGCGCATCGCGCGGCTGGCCAACGTGCTGACCGCCGCTGGCGTCAAAGCGGGTGATACGGTGGCGGTGATGGACTGGGACAGCCACCGCTACCTCGAATGCATGTTCGCCATTCCGATGATCGGCGCGGTGGTCCACACCATCAACGTGCGCCTGTCGCCGGACCAGATCCTCTACACCATGAATCACGCCGAGGACCGCTTCGTGCTGGTCAACAGCGAGTTCGTGCCGCTCTACCAGGCCATCGCCGGGCAGCTGAGCACCGTGGAGAAGACCCTGCTGCTCACCGACGGCGAGGCCGTCACGACTGATCTGCCGGGCTGCGTAGGCGAATATGAAAGCCTGCTGGCGGCGGCCGAGCCGCATTACGACTTCCCCGACTTCGACGAGGATTCGGTCGCCACCACCTTCTACACCACCGGCACCACCGGTAATCCGAAGGGCGTGTACTTCACCCATCGTCAGCTGGTGCTGCATACGCTGGCGGCGGCGGTGACCGTCGGCTGTCGCGAGAACCCACAGTTGATGGGCGCTGGCGACGTCTACATGCCGATCACGCCGATGTTCCACGTACACGCCTGGGGCCTGCCATACGTCGCTACCATGCTTGGCCTCAAGCAGGTGTATCCGGGGCGCTACGACCCGGATTTCCTTATCGAGCTGTGGCGCCGCGAGCAGGTGACCTTCTCTCACTGCGTGCCGACCATCGTGCAGATGCTGCTCAATGCCAAGGCCGCGCAGGACGTGGACTTTGCCGGCTGGAAGATCACCATCGGCGGCAGTGCGCTGACGCGCGGGCTCTACGACGCGGCTCGTGCCCGCGGAATGAACCTGATTGCCGCCTACGGCATGTCGGAGACCTGCCCGCTGATCTCCGGTGCGCACATTAACGACGAGCTGCTCGCCGCCGATGACGAGACCCGTATCGCCTATCAGCTGAAGGCCGGCGTGCCGGTGGTGCTGGTGGACGCCGCGATCCAGACGCCGGATGGCCGCTTCCTGCCCGCCGACGGCGAAGCGCAAGGCGAACTGGTGCTGCGCGCGCCCTGGCTGACCCAGGGCTATTTCAACGAGCCGGAGAAGAGCGAGGAGCTCTGGGCGGGCGGCTGGCTGCACACCGGCGATGTGGCAGTGATCGACGAGATGGGCAACATCGATATCCGCGACCGCCTCAAGGACGTGATCAAGACCGGCGGCGAGTGGGTTTCCTCGCTGGCGCTCGAAGGGCTGATCAGCCAGCACGCGGCAGTCCGCGAAGTGGCGGTAGTGGGCGTGCCGGACGAGCGTTGGGGCGAGCGGCCGTTCGCCCTGCTGGTGCTGCGCGAAGGACAGACGCTGACTGCCCAGGCGCTGAAGACCTTCCTCGAGCCCGCCGTGGCGCAGGGGCATATCAACAAGTGGGCGGTGCCGCAGCAGATCGCGGTGGTCGGCGAGATTCCCAAAACCAGCGTCGGCAAGCTGGACAAGAAGCGCATCCGCCTGGATATCGCCCGCTGGCTGGAGGAGGGGCACGCGGCGATCTCGGCGCTCTGACGCTGCGGCTGACGCTGGTGGGTGGCTCCTGTTAGGGTCGGTACACACCGTCGACAGGAGCCCTCCGATGATTCACGGCAAGACACTCGAAGCCTGGTGCGCCAGCCATCCGCTGCTCAGCGAGCTGCTGGCCCTGCGCGAAACCACGTGGTTCAACCCGGCCATCGCACCGACCGCGACGGCACTGGCCGATGTCGGCCTGACGGCGGAGGACGTTGCCGCGGCCAGCGCCCGCCTGCAGCGCTTCGCGCCCTATCTGGCCAAGGTCTTCCCGGAAACCGCGGCGGCCGGCGGCATCATCGAATCGCCGCTGGTGCCGTTGCCGACGTTGGGGCGCCAGCTGCTGGACGAGATCGGCGTGGCCGCGGGCGGCGCGCTGTGGCTGAAGGCGGACAACCAGCTGCCCATCTCCGGCTCGATCAAGGCGCGCGGCGGTATTCATGAAGTGCTCAAGCACGCCGAAGATCTCGCGCTGCAAGCCGGCCTGATCCGTCCCGGCGATGATTACGCCGCGCTGGCCAGCGACGCCGCCCGGGCGTTCTTTGGCCGCTACCGTATCGCTGTCGGGTCCACTGGCAATCTCGGCCTGTCGATCGGCATTGTCAGTGCCCGGCTAGGCCTTCAGGCGACCGTGCACATGTCGGCGGACGCCCGCCAATGGAAGAAGGACCGGCTCAGGGCCAGCGGCGTGACGGTGGTCGAATACGCCTCGGACTACAGCGTCGCGGTGGCCCAGGGGCGCGAACAGGCGGCGGGCGATCCGAACTGCTATTTCGTCGATGACGAGAACTCGCCGCAGCTGTTTCTCGGTTACGCGGTCGCCGCCGAGCGCCTCGCGCGGCAGTTCGAGCAGGCCGGCATCCTGGTCGATACCGAACACCCGCTGTTCGTCTATCTGCCGTGTGGCGTCGGCGGCGGCCCCGGCGGGGTCGCCTTCGGTCTCAAGCTGGCCTTCGGCGATGCGGTGCATTGCCTGTTCGCCGAGCCGACCCACTCGCCGTGCATGCTGCTGGGCGTCTACAGCGGGCTGCACGA
The DNA here is from genome assembly GCF_056336065.1 of Stutzerimonas sp. 21-1. Taxonomy (NCBI): domain Bacteria; kingdom Pseudomonadati; phylum Pseudomonadota; class Gammaproteobacteria; order Pseudomonadales; family Pseudomonadaceae; genus Stutzerimonas; species Stutzerimonas sp. 21-1. The sequence goes on from NZ_CM150500.1 coordinate 955,561, forward strand.
TGCGGTCAGCGTGCAGGATTTCGGCATCGACAACGTCACTGCCGCGGATGGGCTGGCGGTCGGGCGGCCGTCCGGTTTCGTCGGCAGGGCCATGCAACGGCTGATCGACGGCTACTACACGGTCACGGACGAGACGCTCTCGCGCCTGCTGGCCAGCGCCTGGGAGCTGGAGCAGGTGCGCCTGGAGCCTTCGGCGCTGGCGGGGATGCCGGGCCTGCAGCGCGTGCTGCGCGCGCCCGATTACCTGCAGCGGATCGGCGTCGATCCGGCGCGGTTGGCGCGCGCGACGCATCTGGTCTGGGGAACCGGTGGCAGCATGGTGCCGGAGGCGGAGTTCGCGGCCTATCTCGCCCAAGGGCGGGCGCTGCAGCGGCAGGTATGAACCGGTGCGCCGCGCGCCGCGCGGTTCTGCTGCCTTGGTTGCAGTCCTGCGGCGCTGGCCGGTGTTAATCTAGCGCTGCGTTCGGGGAGCGCCGGCATGTTGCGCGCCCTGGTCACTGACGAAACGAAGGAAGTCCATATGAAAAAGCTGAACTTGACCGCCGCTGCGGTGGCCGTTGCCCTGCTGGTCGGTTGCACCACCAACCCTTACACCGGTGAGCGCGAAGCCGGCAAGGCGGGTATCTATGGCGGCATCGGGGCGGTCAGCGGCGCGGTGATCGGTGCGGCGACTTCCAGCAAGAAGGACCGCGCCAAGGGCGCGCTGATCGGCGCGGCAGTCGGTGGCGCGGCCGGTGGCGGCTACGGCTACTACGTCGACACCCAGGAAGCCAAGCTGCGCCAGACGCTGCAGGGCACCGGCGTACAGGTGCAGCGCGAGGGCGACAACCTGACCCTGATCATGCCGGGCAACATCACCTTTGCCAGCAGCTCGGCGGACATCTCCAGCAACTTCTATCCGACGCTGAATTCGCTGGTACAGGTGTTCAAGGAGTTCGACAAGAACGGAGTGGACATCGTCGGTCACACCGACAGCACCGGCTCGCTGCAGCTGAACCAGGACCTGTCCAACCGTCGCGCGCAGAGCGTGGCGTCCTACCTGATCAGCAACGGCGTGCCGTCCTCGCGCATTTCCGCCTCGGGTGTCGGCCCGAGCCAGCCGATCGCCAGCAACGACACGGCCGCCGGCCGCGCGCAGAACCGCCGCGTCGAGATCAATCTGCGTCCGCTGTAACCCCCGCAATATCCGGCGGAGCCGCAATGGCTCCGCCGCTGCCGGAAAGCCGGCGTCATGAAATCCGCCCCTCCGTTCGTCGCACGGAACCTCTGTCCGCTTCGTGACTCTCAAGCACTTGAAGCACGCCAGTAATGGCGCAGAGGAGGTCGAATGGATGATCGTCCCGCTCTCCATTCCCGCAAGCCTTGGCTGCCTTTGTTCGTCACGCTGGCGTTGATGGCGGGGCTCGGTGGATGGATCGGCTGGCAATGGCATGCTCAGGAAACGCGCAACCGCATCGAGCAGGAACAGCGCTTCACCTTTGCCGTCGATGACATCGAGCACACGCTGCGCGAGCGCATGCGTGCCTATGAAATGGTCCTGCGCGGTGTCGCCGGGCTGGTCGCGGGCAGCGACAGCGTTTCCCTGGACGATTGGATGCGCGCGGCCGATCAGCTGCAGCTGCAGGATTTCTACCCGGGCATCCAGGCCGTGGCGCTGGCGCGCTATGCCACCAGTCAGACGATCGAGGCGCAACTGAAGGCGATCCGCAAGTCCGGACGCGAGCGCTTTCGCATGTATCCGCCCGGCGTGCGCGACGAATACCTGATCGTCGACTACATCCATCCCGTCGACTGGCGCAACCGTCGGGTGTTGGGATTCGACCTGTTCAGCGAGACGTTCCGCCGCGAGGCGGCCGCGGCGGCGCGCGATAGCGGCAATCCGGTCCTGACCGGGCCGTTGCGACTCAAGCAGGAGACCGAGCAGAACGTGCAGACCGGCGTGCTGCTCTACCTGCCGCTGTACCGCGCCAACGCGCCGACCACCACTGAGGAGGAGCGGCGCAGCGCCTTTGTCGGCACCTTGCATGGCGCCTTCCGGGTGACCGACCTGATGGAAGGCATCCTCGGCTCGCGCAGCAGCGCGCTGCAGCTGCAGCTGCGTGACGCCGCCGCGCCGGACGTACCGCTGCTCGCCGGGCGCCGACCGGCCAATGAGGAGGCCGGCTTCCAGCGCACGCGCAACATCTACATGTATGGCCGCAGCTGGCAGCTGAAGGTGGCGAGCACACCCGAGTACGAAGCGGTGCTGCGCCACAGCAATCGCACGTTCGATCTGGTGTCGCCACTGCTCGCGGCCGCGCTGTTCTCGCTGCTGATCGGCGGCTATCTCTATCTGCGCGAGCGCGCGCTGCAGGCCAGCCAGCGGTTGAGCGTGCAGTCGCAGGAACGCGAGGCGCGCTTTCGCCAGCTCATCGAACAACTGCCGGTGGCCACCTTGCTGTGCAATGCCGCCGGGCGGATCGAACTGGCCAACCAGAGCGCTGCCAGCCTGCTCGGCTCCAACGCCGGGCTGCTGGCCGGCGAGCGGGTCAGCCGCTATCTGCCGTTCCTGCTGAGCGACGATTCGCTGGCCCAGCGCAGCGGGCTCCATCAGCAGGAAACCCAGGCGCTGCGCGAGGACGCCACGCCGGTGCCGGTTGCGCTCAGCCTGACCAGCTTCAACCATGACGAGGCCCGCTACTACGTGCTCAACCTGCTCGACCTGCAGGCGCGCAAGCGCGACGAAGAGCGATTCCGCAATGTGGTCGAGGCGTCGCCCAACGCCTTCGTGCTGGTCGACAGCGAAGGACGCATCGTCATGGTCAATCGCCAGACCGAGTTGCTGTTCGGCTATGAGCGCGAGCAGCTGCTCGGCCAGCCGGTCGAACTGCTGCTGCCGGAAGCGGCGCGCGAAGCCCACCGCGGCGTTCGCCAGGAGTACGCCGCGCACCCCGAACCGCGGCGGATGGGCGGCAACCGCGAGCTGTTCGGCCGCCATCGCGACGGCAGCCAGGTGCCGGTGGAGATCGGCCTGTCGCCGCTGCGCAGCGGCGACGAGCAGCTGGTGCAGGCGGTGATCATCGATATCAGCCATCGCAAGGCGGCCGAGCGCCGCCTGCGTGACCAGGCCGACCAGCTGGTGGTCGCCAATCGCTACAAATCGGAATTTCTGGCCAACATGTCCCATGAGCTGCGCACGCCGCTCAACAGCATCCTGATCCTCAGCGACCAGCTGCGTCAGAACGGTGGCGGCAATCTCACCGACAAGCAGGTACGGCATGCCGACATCATTTACCGCGCTGGCCACGATCTGCTGCAGCTGATCAACGACGTGCTGGACCTGGCCAAGATCGAGGCCGGACATTTGCAGCTCAAGCTCGAGCCGCTGAATCTGCGCGACCTGTTGGCCGAGACCGAGGCGGCGCTGGCGCCGATGGCGCAGCAGAAGGGCCTGAAGTTGACGCTGGATGTTGCCTCGAACGTCCCCGAGCGGCTGGAAAGCGACCGCCTGCGCCTGCGGCAGATCCTGCATAACCTGCTGACCAATGCGCTGAAGTTTACCGAGCGCGGCGAGGTGCAGGTGCTGGTGCGTTGCCTCGCGCAAAACGGGGCGAGTGGCGGCGATACGTTGCAGATCGAGGTGCGCGACACCGGCATCGGCATCGCGCGGGACCAGCATGAGCGGATCTTTCAGGCCTTCCAGCAGATCGATGGTTCGATCAGCCGGCATTACGGTGGCACCGGCCTGGGGCTGGCGATCACCCAGCAGCTGGTCGCCGTGCTGGGTGGCCGGATCGAGCTGCAGAGCGAGCCGGGGCAGGGCTCGCGCTTCACCGTCGAGCTGCCGCTGCCGGAGCGTCGACCGGCGCTGCCGGACGCCGTGCAGCCGCGTGGCGACGAGCCGAGCCTGCTGATCGTCGAGGGCGATGGTGCGTTTGCCGCGCTGCTCGATGAAGTCGGCCAGAGCCACGGCTTCGTCAGCACGCGCTGCGCCACCGGCAACGAAGGATCGGCGATGCTGCGCGAACGGCGTTTCGCCGCGGTGATTCTCGACATCCTGCTGCCGGATATCAGCGGCTGGCAGGTCTATCGCGAGCTGCGCGCCGACGAGCGTTTGCAGGGATTGCCGGTCGCGATCATTTCCAGCGTGCCGCAACCGGGCGACTGGCACGACGATGACGCGCGTTACCTGACCAAGCCGGTCGAGCGGGTGACGCTCGAACAGCTGTTCATCGAGCTGCGCCGCCAAGGCCACAACCCGCTGCGCCTGCTGCTGGTCGAAGGCGATCCGCAGCGGCGACGGCAGATTCGCGAATGCTTCGAGAACTTGGGCTACAGCGTGACCGCCACCGGGCGCAGCGAGTCGGCGCGCCTGGCATTCGCCGAGCAGGCGTTCAGTGCGCTGGCCATCGATTTCGACCTGGCCGATGACAACGGTCTGGAGCTGCTCGAAGCGCTCGAACGTCTGCGACCGCTGCAGGGCATGCTGGTGCTGGTGAGCAGCCAGGCGCCGCTGGACGACGAGCAGTTGCAGCGCCTGCGGCGCTATTCGGCGGTGCTGCTGGCGAAATCCGACAGCCCAGAGCGCATCGGCGAGCTGGTGCGCCAGGCCACCGCGACGGACAGACCCGAGACGATGCAGCAGGCGCCGCGGCCGGAGCTGGGCCGCCAGGTGCTGCTGGTCGGCGACGACGTGCGGCTGATCTATTCGCTGAGCGCCGATCTCGACCAGCTGGGACTGCAGGTCGAGCCGGTGACCAGTGCCGAGTCGGCGCTGGCGCGGTTTGCCGAGGGTGCCTTCGATCTGGTGCTGCTGGACATGAGCCGAGCGGACGCGGAAGGTGTGATGTTGCCCGCCGCGCTCAAGGGCGAACACGGTTGTCAGGTGCCGATCATCGCCCTCGTCGAGGATGCCGGCGCGGAGCAGCGCCAGCGCTGCCTGACGCTCGGTGCCGATGATGTGCTGGCCAAGCCCGTGGAGCGTGCCGCGTTGGCGACGCTGCTGCAGCACTGGCTGGGGCTGCAGGCGGAGCAGGGCAAGGCTGAAGAGGAGTAGAGGAGCGGTGGGAGTAGACGCTGGAGTTGCCGCAAACAGGTACGGCGCCGTTACGTGCGAGGGTGCCCGCGTGCACGCGCGCGCAGCGATGCGGGAGGGCCTCTATGGGAAGAGCGCAGCTTAAGACGCAACCGCGCAGCCGTACGCTGCTGGTGGTGGATGATCGCGAGGCCAACCTGGTAGCGATGGAGGCCCTGCTCGGCGACGGCGACTGGCAGGTGCACAGCGTCAACTCCGGCGAGGCGGCGCTCAAGGCGCTGCTCGAACTGGACGTCGAGCTGGTACTGCTGGACGTGCAGATGCCCGGCATGGACGGCTTCGAGGTCGCCCGGCTGATGCGCGGCAGCCCGCATACGCGCTACACGCCGATCATCTTCGTCTCGGCCATCGCGCACACCCGCGAGTCGGTGCTGCGCGGCTACGCCAGCGGCGCAGTGGACTTCATTCTCAAGCCGTTCGATCCGCAGGTGCTCAAGCACAAGATCAACACGCTGCTGGCGCACGAACACAACCGTCGCGACCTGCAGTTGCTCTCCCAGCAGCTGGACAGCGCCCGGGCGTTCAACGCCTCGGTGCTGAGCAACGCCGCCGAGGGCATCCTGGTGGTGGGCGAGGACGGCTACGTCACCTTCGCCAATCCGGCCATCGCCGAAATGCTGCATGCCCGCGTGGAGGACCTGCAGGGCACCGCTCTGCTGGCGCATCTGGCGGTGCCCGAGGTTGGCGTGTCGTGGCGCGAGTCGGAGTTCTACGAGCACTGGCGCAACGGCGCGACCTACCGTCTGCACGAGGCGCAGCTCTACAGGAGCGACGGCTCGACGCTGCCGGTGGCGCTGTCCAGCTCGCCGTTGCCACGCCAGCAACGCTCGATGGTGGTCATCGCGCTGGATATGTCGGTGGTGCGCAATCTCCATGTGCAGCTGGAAACCCAGGCGGTGACCGACTCGCTGACCGGGCTGCTCAACCGCCGCGGTTTCCACCAGGCGCTGGAGTCGGCGCTGGCGCGGGTCGACCGCAACGGCAAGCGCATGGCGATCCTCTACATCGACCTGGACGGCTTCAAGCGCATCAACGATTCGCTCGGTCACGACGCCGGCGACGAAATCCTTTGCAAGGTGGCGCGGCTGCTGGAAACCTGCATGCGTCCCTACGACATCATCGCGCGCATGGGCGGCGACGAATTCACCGCGCTGCTGGACTCGCTCGATCAACCAGAAGATGCGGCGCGCGTGGCAGAGAAGCTCATCGAGCTGATCTCGGTGCGCCACCGCGTCGACGGCACCGAAGTCACCCTGGGCGCGAGCATCGGCATCGCGCATTTCCCCGACAGCGGGCAGAGCGTCGACGAGCTGCTGCGCTCGGCGGACATGGCCATGTACGAGGCCAAGCGTGCCGGGCGTCGGCAGTATCGCTTCTTCTCCGACGAGATGAACGGCCGGGCCCACACCCGCCTGATGATGGAGGAGAACCTGCGCAGCGCCATCGAGCGCAACGATTTCGAGCTGGCCTACCAGCCGCAGATCATGCTCGAGAGCGGCCGCCTGCGGGGTTTCGAGGCGTTGCTGCGCTGGCCCAACGGGCAGAGTGGGCAGGTTGAGCCGGGGGTGTTCATTCCGCTGCTGGAGGAGACGCGGCTGATCGAGCGAGTCGGCGACTGGGTGCTGCGCGAGGCGCTGAACCAGCATCGCCTGTGGCCGCAGGCGCTCGACGACGGGCTGATTCTCAGCGTCAACGTCAGCCCGGTGCAGTTTGCCCGCGCCGGCCTGCTGGATAGCCTGCAGCGCCTGCTCGACGAGTACCAGCTGCTGCCGGCGCAACTCGAGCTGGAGGTCACCGAAGGCACGCTGATGCAGGATCTGGAGCAGAGCTGCGACAAGCTGCGGCGCCTGCGCAAGCTCGGGGTCCGCGTGGCGATCGACGATTTCGGCACCGGCTACTCGTCACTGGCCTACCTGCGCCACTTCGAGCTCGACACGTTGAAGATCGACCGTCTGTTCATCACCAACATGCTCGACTCGCCGCGCGATGCGGCGGTGGTCAATGCCATCATCGACCTGGGGCGCAACCTGGGGCTGGAGGTGATCGCCGAAGGCGTCGAGAGCCTGGCGCAGCGCGAGTGGCTGCTGGCCAACGGCTGCGATGTGATGCAGGGCTTCCTGGTTTCGCCGGCGGTCGCCCCGGCACAGGCAACCGCCTTTCCGGCGCGGGTGAGCTGGGAGTCGCGCTGAGACGCCTCAGCGCGGCGGGAACTGCGCGTGCAGGCTGGCCAGCTGGGCATCCTTGGCGGTCCACAGCTGGTTGACCCACTGCTGGAACGCCAGCCGGTACGCTTCGTCCTGATCGTAATTGCGGCCGAGGAACTCGCCCGGAATCTGCCGCCGCTCGATGCGTAGCACCACCTGGCGGATGCGCCCGGCGAGCAGGTCCCAGAAGCTCGGACGGCCGTCGGGATAGTGGATGGTGATGTCGACCAGCGCGCTCAGCTGCTCGCCCATCGCGTCGATCACGAAGGCGATGCCGCCGGCACGCGGCTTGAGCAGGTGGCGGAACGGCGAGTCCTGCTGGTCGTGCTTGGCTGGCGTGAAACGCGTGCCTTCGAGGAAGTTGAACACCGACACCGGATTGGTGCGGTAGCGCTCGCAGGCACGGCGGGTAGTGGCCAGATCCTCACCGCGTTTTTCCGGGTGCTTGGCCAGGTATTCCTTGCTGAAGCGCTTCATGAAGGGGAATTCCAGCGCCCACCAGCACAGGCCGATGACCGGCACCCAGATCAGTTCCTGCTTGAGGAAGAACTTCAGAATCGGCATGCGGCGGCTGAGCTGGTACTGCAGCACCAGAATGTCGGCCCAGCTCTGATGATTGCTGGTGACCAGATACGAATGGTGCATGTCGACCAGCTCGCGGCCCTGGACATCCCAGTCGACGTTCCGCGCCAGGTTCATCCAGAAGCTGTTCACCGCCATCCAGGATTCGGCGATCCAATGCATGCCGTAGCGCAGCGTGCGCTGGATCGGCGCGAAGGGCAGCACTAGCTTGAGCAGGGCGAGGGCGAACAGCGGCCAGCACCAGAACAGGGTGTTGAGCGCGAGGAGAAGCGCGGAAAGCACGCCGCGCAGCGGCGCGGGAAGGAAGCTAAGCATGGCTGGCTCGTCGATACGGCTGAGTCGAGTCGCCAAGAGTAGCGATTATGCAGGCATCTGTAACTATCTGAAGCGGCAGTAAAAAGCCCGCCCACGCGAGGCGCGGGCGGGCTTTTGGGTGACGCTGGCGTCAGGCTTTCTGGCTGGCCGCCTGCAGTGCGGTGAGGGCGATGGTAAAGACGATGTCCTCGACCAGCGCGCCGCGCGACAGGTCGTTCACCGGCTTGGCCAGGCCCTGCAGCATCGGGCCGACGCTGAGGCAGTTGGCGTTGCGCTGCACGGCCTTGTAGGTGGTGTTACCGGTGTTCAGGTCGGGGAAGATGAACACGGTAGCCTGGCCGGCGACCTTGCTGTCCGGCGCCTTCTGCTTGCCGACGCTGAGTACCGAGGCGGCGTCGTACTGCAGCGGGCCGTCGATCGGCAGCTGCGGTGCGCGCTGTTGGGCGATGCGGGTGGCTTCGGCGACCTTCTCCACTTCGGCGCCGCTGCCGGAGCTGCCGGTGGAGTAGCTGATCATCGCCACACGCTGCGGCACGCCGAGGGCGGCGGCCGATTCGGCACTCTGCAGGGCGATTTCGGCCAGCTCGGTGGCGCTCGGGTTCGGGTTCACCGCGCAGTCGCCATAGACCAGCACCTGGTCCGGCAGCAGCATGAAGAACACCGAGGACACCAGGCTGTAGCCCGGCGCGGTCTTGATCAGCTGCAGCGCCGGGCGGATGGTGTTGGCGGTGGTGTGCACGGCGCCGGAAACCAGGCCGTCCACCTCGTCCAGCGCCAGCATCATGGTGCCGAGCACGACGGTGTCCTTCAGCTGCTCGCGGGCATCCTCGGGCGTCAGGCCCTTGGCCTTGCGCATTTCGCACATCGGCTCGACGTAGCGGTTGGCGATCAGATCCGGATCGAGGATTTCCAGGCTGGCGGGCAGCTTGATGCCCTGCTCACGAGCGACCTGCTCGACTTCGGCTGGCTTGGCAAGCAGCACGCAGCGAGCGATGCCGCGCTCCTGGCAGATGGCCGCGGCGCGAATGGTGCGCGGCTCGTTGCCTTCCGGCAGGACGATGCGCTTGTTGGCGTCCTGCGCACGCTTGACCAGCTGATAGCGGAATGCGGCCGGCGACAGACGCGGCTCGGCGCGCGGGACGCTGCAGCGGGTGTGCAGGACTTCGGGATGCAGGTGCTTGGCGATGTAGTCGGTGACCAGGCTGGCGCGCTCGATGTCGTCCGACGGGGTTTCCTTGTTCAGGCCGAACAGGTTGTTGGCCGTGTCATAGGAGTTGGTGCTCACCATCATCACCGGCAGACCACCGGCCAGGGCGGTCTTGCACAGCTCGAGAATGCGCGGGTCCGGCGTGAAGTCGCCGGTCAACAGCAGGCCGGCGAGCTTCTCGCCGTTGAGCGAGGCCAGGCTGGCGGCAAGGATGATGTCGTCACGGTCGCCCGGCGTTACCACCAGCACGCCGGAGCGCAGCAGTTGCACGGTGTTCGGCACGGCGCGGGCGCACAGCACGATCTTGCCGACGCGGCGCTGATCGGCTTCGCCGGCGTTGAGCACCTGCGCACCGAGCAGTTCGACGATGTCACGGGTACGCAGCGCGTTGAGTTCCTCGGCAAAGGGAATGGCACCGAGCAGCTGGAAGTCGGAGCTGCCGAGCAGCGGCAGGTGTTCCTTGAGGCGCTCGATGAAGGCCGGCACGCCGTCCTCGCTCTTGACCTTGTTGAGGATCACGCCGAGTACCTTCGGGTCCTTGGCGCCGCCGAACTGCTGCGCCTGGATTTCGATGCGCTCGGCCATGCGCTTGAGGCTGTCCTTGCCCTGGGCGGCGATCAGGATGATCTCGGCGTCCAGGCTCTTGGCCAACTGGGTATTGATGCGCGAGGTGTAGTCGGAGCTGGTGGTCGGCACCATGCCTTCGACGATGACCACGTCCTTACCGGCAGCGGCATGCTGGAAGCGGCTGACCACTTCCTCGAGCATCAGGTCCAGCTCGCCGTCGGCCAGCTGGCGCTCGACCTGTTCCAGCGCCAGCGGTTCGGGCGAGGGCAGGTTGAGGGTCTTTTCGACGAGGATGCAGGAGCGTTCACGGCCCTGGTCGACCGGGAAGGGTTGTGCGATCGGTTTGAAGAAACCGACCTTCAGGCCGGCGCTTTCGAGCGCGCGAATCAGGCCGAGGCTGACGGAGTTCAGACCGCCGCCGAAACCGGTTGGGGCTAGAAACAGAGTGTGCATGGGTTCTCCTTCAGGGGAGCGGGGAGCTCTGGCTGCAGAATGCGGGGCCGCAGGCGGGACGAGCGAAGGCCCGGTGACCTTGCGGTCTCCGGGCCTGCGAGACAGGCATCCCGCCTGTCGGGGTCGGATCAGGCGTCGAGCAGCGCAAGGGTGTCCAGAGCGATCTGGCGCTCTTCGTTGGTCGGCACCACCAGGATGCGGCGGCTGCCTTCGGCCTGGATCTCGCCGGAAACACCGCGGGTGCAGCGGGCGTTGGCCGCGTCGTCAAGCTTGAAGCCGAGCAGCTTGAGGTGCTCGAGGGTGCGCTGGCGCACGGCAGCGGAGTTCTCGCCGATGCCGCCGGTGAATACCAGACCGTCCAGGCTGTCCAGACCACAGGACATGGCTGCCAGCGACTTGGCCAGGCGATAGCAGAATACCTCGAACGCCAGCACGGCGCCCGGATGGCCGGCGTTGCGGGCGTCGGCGAGGGTGCGCATGTCGTTGGACAGGCCGGACAGACCCTTCAGGCCGCTTTCCTTGTTCAGCAGGTTATCGATCTTGGCCAGATCCCAGCCGAGGGTGCGGTTGAGGAAATAGTGCAGGCTCGGATCGACATCGCCGCTGCGTGTGCCCATCACCAGGCCTTCCAGCGGAGTCAGGCCCATGCTGGTGTCGCGGCTTTCGCCGTTCTGCACCGCACAGGTGGAGCAGCCATTGCCGAGGTGAGCAACCAGCCAGCCGCTGTTTTCCACCGGCAGGCCAGTCATTTCGGCGGCGCGTCGGCTGACGAAGCGCAGGCTGGTGCCGTGGAAGCCGTAGCGGCGCACACCGTGCTCCTCGTAGAGGAAGCCCGGGATCGCGTAACGGTAGGCATGCGGCGGCATGGTCTGGTGGAACGCAGTGTCGAACACGCCGACCTGCGGCAGTTCGGGGAACAGATTGATGGCCGCGTGGATGCCGCTCAGGTTGGCCGGGTTGTGCAGCGGCGCCAGCTGGATGTTGGCTTCAATGCTGGCCAGGGTTTCGTCGGTGAGCAGGGTGGACGCGAAGAACTTCTCGCCGCCGTGCACCACGCGGTGGCCGATGCCGTCCAGATGACCGCCGGCGGCGTCTTCGACGCGCGGCAGGATCTGCGCGAGCGCGGCCTGGTGGTCGGCATTCGGTACCTTGACGCTTTCCTTGCCGGCGGCGCTCTCGAAGTGGATGACAGCCTCTGCGGTACCGATGCATTCGGCGAGACCTTGCAGCGGGAAGGTAGCTTGCGCTTCGTTGACCAGGGCGAACTTGATCGACGAGCTGCCACAGTTGATCACCAGGATGTTACGAGCCGGCATCGGTGCTCCTTGATTCACTGAAAGTTATTGATATGAAGTGACAAAAGAATCTCAGGCAGCCGGATTCTTGCATAACCACAGTAAAAGCGATGCCATCCAAAGGTTGTAGTCGGGCTGTCGATGGCACTACACGATTAGCTCGTCGAGAACCACACTGTCCGTTGCTCGGCCGTCGGTTCACATTCGGCCTGGCGCGCGGTTAGACTGTGTCGTCATTTTCCCAAGCAAAGGTTTGAGCCCATGCTGATCGCCGCTAACAAGGCTGTCTCTATCGACTACACCCTCACCAACGACGCCGGTGAGGTGATCGACAGCTCCGCCGGCGGCGCGCCGCTGGTCTACCTGCACGGTGCAGGCAACATCATTCCCGGCCTTGAAAAGGCACTGGAAGGCAAGCAGGGCGGCGACCAGATCCAGGTCACCATCGAGCCGCAGGACGCTTACGGCGAGTACAGCCCTGAGCTGGTCGCCACGCTGAACCGCGCCATGTTCGAAGGCGTCGACGAACTGGAAGTCGGCATGCAGTTCCATGCCTCCGGTCCGGATGGCGGTATGCAGATCGTCACCATCCGTGACGTCGAGGGCGACGATGTGATCGTCGACGGCAACCATCCGCTGGCCGGCCAGCGCCTGAGCTTCGACGTCAAGATCGTCAGCGTCCGCGACGCCAGCGAGGAAGAAGTGGCCCACGGCCACGTGCATGGCGAAGGCGGTCATCACCACTGATTGGCACGCCCGCGGCGCCGGTCGTTGGAGACCGCGCCAGGTCGAGCTGATCGTGTAGAAGGCGCTCCGGTTGCGGCCGGGGCGTTTTTTTTGTCTGGAGGGAAGACATGAGCGCATTTCATCAATTGGTCCTGCCGGGGCTGGGTGGTCAGGAGCTGCCGCTGGCGTCGTTCGGCGACAAGCTCACGCTGGTGGTCAACGTCGCCTCGCAATGCGGTTTGACGCCCCAGTACGCGGGCCTTGAGCGGCTGCACCAGCAGTATCGCGAGCGTGGCTTCAGCGTGCTCGGCGTGCCGTGCAACCAGTTCGCCGCGCAGGAGCCAGGCAGCGACGAAGAGATTCGTGCGTTCTGCAGCCTCAATTACGGCGTCAGCTTCCCGCTGACCGGCAAGCTCGAAGTCAACGGGCCGCAACGCCATCCGCTGTATCGCCTGCTGGCAGGCGAGGGGGCGGACTTTCCTGGCGACATCAGCTGGAACTTCGAGAAATTCCTGGTCGACCGCGACGGCCGCGTGCTGGCGCGTTTCTCGCCACGCACCAGCCCGGATGACCCGGCGCTGATCCAGGCGATCGAGGCGGCGCTGCCCTGATCCCCACGCCCCGGCGCCTGCAACGGGCGCCGGGGTTTCGGGATTGCGCGCTCGCCGGGAAAGCCGGTAGCGCCTTCGTAACACATCGTGGCCGATAAGCCCGGGTGATGATCCTAGGCTGACGAGACGACCGGTCATATCCTCGCCGCATGACCACTCAGACCCGCAACGACAAGCACGCATTGATCCTCGCCAGAGGTGCCCAGGTGATGATCCGTCGCGGCTATCACGGCACCGGCGTGCAGGAGATCGTGCAGGCCGCGGGCGTGCCCAAGGGCTCGTTCTATCACTACTTCGCCAGCAAGGAAGACTTCGCCTTGCAAGCGCTCGAGGCGTTGTATCGCCCGCGCCTCGAGCGTTACCGGGTGGCGCTCAACGAGGCACCCGGCACCCCTTGCCAGCGCATCCTCGCCTATTACCGCGAGCTGACCGCGCACTTCTCTCGCCAGGAAAAGCCCGAATACCACTGCTTCATCGGCAGCCTGAGTTTCGAGATGGCCGAGCTGTGTCCGCCCATCGGCCAGAAGGTGCTGGCGATTCTCGGGCAATCGGTCGAGCTGCTGGCCGACTGCCTGGAACAGGCGCGCCGTCAGGGCGAAATAGCCGCCGACAGCGATTGCGCCGCCATCGCCGAATTCATCGGCAACGCCTGGGAAGGCGCGCTGCTGCGCATGAAGGTCAGCGGCAGCGTGACGCCGCTGCAGCGTTTTCTCGATCAGCTGGCGCGGCTGCTGGAGTGCCAGTGAGCCTGCGCCCGGCACCGTCGCAACACACACAACAGGAGAGTCGCATGACCGCTACCGCAAATGCCTTGTTCCAGCCGTTCGAGCTGGGTTCGCTGCACCTGCCGACCCGCGTGGTGATGGCGCCGATGACCCGCTCGTTCTCGCCCAACGGCGTGCCGACCGCCGATGTGGTCGAGTACTACCGGCGGCGGGCGGCATCCGGGGTGGGGCTGATCATCACCGAGGGCACCACGGTCGGGCACGCGGCCGCCAACGGCTATCCGCAGGTTCCGCGGTTTTATGGCGCCGATGCACTGGCCGGCTGGAAGCAGGTGGTCGATGCCGTGCACGCCGCTGGTGGACGCATCGTTCCGCAGCTCTGGCACGTCGGCAATGTGCGCCGCATCGGCACCGAGCCGGAGGCGAGCGTGCCGGGGTACGGCCCGATGGAAAAGCTCAAGGATGGCCAAGTCGTCGTGCACGGCATGACCAAGCAGGACATTCAGGACGTCATCGCCGCGTTTGCCCAGGCCGCCCGCGATGCCCAGGCGATCGGCATGGACGGCGTGGAGATCCACGGCGCTCATGGTTATCTGATCGACCAGTTCTTCTGGGCCGGCAGCAACCAGCGTACCGACGAATATGGCGGCAGCCTGGCCAACCGTTCGCGCTTCGCCATCGAACTGATTCAGGCGGTTCGCGCGGCAGTAGGGCCGGACTTTCCGATCATCTTCCGCTTCTCGCAGTGGAAGCAGCAGGACTACAGCGCACGGCTGGTGCAGACCCCCGAGGAGCTGGGCGAATTCCTCGCGCCGCTGTCAGCGGCGGGTGTGGACATCTTCCATTGTTCGACGCGGCGTTTCTGGGAGCCGGAGTTCGAGGGTTCACCGCTGAACCTCGCCGGCTGGACGCGCCAGCTGACCGGCAAGCCGACGATCACCGTGGGCAGCGTCGGCCTGGACGACGAGTTCCTGCAGTACATGGTCAAGACCGACAAGGTCGCTCAACCGGCGAACATCGAAGGCCTGCTGGAGCGCCTGAACCGGCAGGAATTCGATCTGGTCGCGGTGGGGCGTGCGCTGCTGGTCGATCCGGACTGGGCGCAGAAAGTGCGCGAAGGGCGGATGCAGGACGTGCTGCCATTCAGCCGCGAGGCGTTGAAGACGCTCGCCTGACGCATTCGTCGCGATGCAAAAAGGCCGGAACGCTTGCGGCGTTCCGGCCTTTTTCTTTTTCGCCCGGCGCTAGCTCGGGCGTTTGGCCAGCGCGTGACTTTGGCCACCCTCTCGGACCCACAACAGGGTCGCTCCGGCGACCGCGGCCGGCATGATCAGCAGGTTCAGGCCGGGCACCAGCAGCGCCGCATAGGTCACCGCACCGAAGCTCAGGCTCTGCCAGCGGCGCTGGCGCAGCCAGGTCAGCATCTCCGTCCAGCTCACCCGGTTGTTGTCCGCCGGATAGTCGATGTACTGCACCGCCATCATCCAGATGCCGAACAGCAGCCACAGCGGCGCGGCGACAAGGTTCAGCACCGGAATGAACGACAGCAGCAGCAGCGCCAGCGCGCGTGGCGCGAAATAGGCCAGCTTGCGCGCTTCGCGGGCCAGGGTACGCGGCAGCATGGCCAGCAGTTCGGCCCAGCTGAACGGCGGCGCCGTATCCTCACCGCGCGCCACCACCTCGACCTTCTCCGCGAGGAAGCCGTTGAACGGCGCGGCGATGACGTTGGCGAGCAGGGTGAAGGTGAAGAACACCATCAGCACGACCAGCGCGACGAACAGCGGCCAGAGCAGATATTCGAGAAAGGTCAGCCAGTCCGGCAGGCTCGGCATGAACGCCTCGACCCAGAGTCCGAACTGACGCATGGCAAGCCAGATCAGGCCGACGAACAGCAGCACGTTGACGGTCAGCGGCAGGAGCACGAACAGCCGCAACCCCGGGCTGAGGACTAGTTTCAGGCCCTCACGAAGGTACTGCGGGCCGGAAAGGGCGGGCAACGACATGCGCAAGCTCCAGCAGAGGAAAACGACGGGACCATACCGACTTTGCCCGACGGCGCAAAGTCGCACCGGGGAGGGATAGGTTAGGTCTATGGTGAGGATGGACGGGTTGAATTTTACCGGGCAGCGCGGGGCGCCTAGAGTGGCGCCATCGGTTTCCCAAGGGTCATCCACTCACAGCCTTCCCCTAGCGCTTTGGAATGGCCCTTTTTTCTTCTGGCGACGCGGTGCTCAGCGCCGGCTGAGCGGCTGCCGGTCGAAGCGAACGCCCGGCAGGCCGGTTTCCATCAGCGCGCGGATGTTGCGATGGTCGGAGCCGGTCGGTGAGGCCAGCACGGCCTGGTAATGCTCGCCGAAGGCCAGCAGCGCTTCCTCGGTGGAGAAGCCTTCCAGCAGCGCGAGGCCCAGCGTCTTGCAGGAACCCTCGTTCTCCCCCGCGGCGTTTTCCACACCACCGTTGATGAAGCGGCTCGGCTGGTAGTCGTAGTGCTCAGCGATGAATGCGAGCGTGGCGCTGAACGGGTGGTTGCGGTTGCGCAGGCTGGCGCGGAAGTCCTTGAGGCTGCTCATGGCTTCTGGCCCTTGTCGAAGGCGGCCTGTTGCTCGGACGTCGCTTCCTTCTGGTAGCGCTTCTTCCATTCGGCGTAGGGCATGCCGTACACCTCTTCGCGCGCCTCGTCGACGCTGACGGCGACGTCGAGGTCGTCGGCGGCGGCCTTGTACCACTTGGACAGGCAATTGCGGCAGAAGCCGGCGAGGTTCATCAGGTCGATATTCTGCACGTCCGGACGGCTGCGCAGGTGCTGGACCAGGCGGCGGAAGGCGGCGGCTTCCAGTTCGGTGCGTTCTTGCTCGTTCATGTCTGCTTCTCGGCGTTGGCTGAGGTGGGCCGGATCATAACCTCGGTACTGGGCAGCGACCAGCCTCGCCAGCGCCGTCGCGCGAGGCGCTGGACCGTCGCGTTTCAGTCGCGGTGCGCGGCCAGGGTGATCGAGACGGACTCGGCGAAGCGCAGCGCGTGGGGCTTGTCGACTTCGACTTCGGCATAGCGCACCTGCGGGTGCTGCATGATCAGGTCGAGGATTTCCTGGGTGAGGCGCTCCAGCAGGGCGAAACGGTTGTCCTCGACGTGACGGATGATTGCCTTGGTGATGGTGCGGTAGTTCAGGGCGTGATCGATAACGTTGTCACGCACCGCATCGGCGGCGGGGTAGAGCATGGTCAGGTTGATCAGCACGTCCTGCTTGTTGAGGATTTCCTCTTCCTTGATGCCGATGAACGTGCGCAGGCGCAGGTCTTTGACGCGAATGCGCGCCATCGAGGGTTCCAGTCTGGGCATGGGGTCTCCTTGTAGGCGGGTCAGATCAGGTGGCGGCCGCCGTTCACCGTGAGGATGGTGCCGGTGACATAGGGATTGTCGAGCAGATAGCGCAGGCTCTGGTAGATCACCTCGGCGCCGGGCTCGATGCCCAGAGCCGATTTGGCCAGGGCCTTGCGCCGGTAGGCCTCGTCATCGTCGGGATTGAACTGGATCAGTGCCGGGGCGATGCCGTTGACCTTGATCTGCGGCGCCAGGCTGGCGGCGAACGACAGCGTGAGGTTGTCCAGCCCGGCTTTGCTCGCCGCGTAGGCAATGTGCTTGCTGCTGCCGCGACGGGTGACGTCGTCGCCGATGTGCACGATGTCCGCCGCGCCCCCGTGGCGTAGCAGCGCGGCGCCGTGCAGGTTGATCAGGTATGGCGCGAGCATGTGCACGCTGAACATGCGCTGGAACAGCTCGGCTTCCTGCCCGGGCGTTTCGCTGTGCCATTCGGAAGCGTTGTGCACGATGGCACGCAGGCCGTCGGTGTGCGCCTTGAGCGTTTCGATGAAGGCCAGAATGCCGGCGGTATCGGCGAAATCGGCGGCCAGCGTGATCGCTCCGCGGCTGCGCAGATGCGCCACGCCTTCGCGTTCGCGGCGGTAGCTGATGATGACGGGATGGCCGTCGTCGAGCAGGCGCTCGGCGCAATGCAGGCCGATTCGCTGGCCGGCGCCGGTGATCAGGATGGGAAGCGGGGATTGGCTCATCGGGCGCCTCGGTCGGTCAGGCGCTGCCGTCATGCCGGTGTGCAGCGCTGGCCGTCCAGCTTACACCAGATCGGCGGACGACTCGGGGTGCAGGCGCCGATGCTGGCGGTAAAGGAAGCTGCGGATGCGTTCGGCATCCTGTTCGCCGTTGAACTCCACCTCGTAGGCCGCCAAACCGTCGTCGATTTCGCGCACCCGGTGCGCCTCGACTTCCAGCGGCGTGTCGTCGGGCAGTGCCAGACAAAGGTGGAAATGCTTGGGTGGTTTGCGCCCGCTGCCGGCCTTGACCAGCAACCCGTGCGAGGACAGCTCGCAGACGCGCAGCGGACTTGCCTCGCCGTCGCGCTTGAGCAGCGCCAGCGGTTGTTCGAGGTGCAGGCGCCAGGCCCGGTTGATCGGGCCGCGCTCGAAGATGACCGGCGGCGCCAGATGCAGATGCAGGCTGTGGAACTCGTCCTCCTTGATCTGCACCGGGAAGCTCATGCGGAACTCGGCGGTTTTCGCTTCGAGCGAAAGCTCTGCGTGGGTCGCCAGCGCCAGCAGCAGTTCGTTGGACTGCGCTCCGCCGTCGAGGCGAAAGCCGGCAGTGCGCTCGCCATGGCCGTTGGCCGCGCGATGCATGAGCTTGTTGATGAAGGCCAGCTCATCGCTGGTCAGGACTGTCCGTTCGGCCATGTCGCTTCCTCGAAGAGTCGGCGCGGCGGGCGCCGACGACCGCGGCGCGGCGATCCGTGCCGGGCGGTTTGTTGCGCGCTGTGATCACGATTTCCAAGAATAGTTCAGTACGGTTGTCGGATTTTGCCGATTCGCCGCCCGCGATGTCCGACAGGCGCGCGCCTTGCGGCATAATGGCCGGCTTCAATTTGCGGAGATCCCCTCATGAAAGTCGCCATCCTTTCCGGCAGCGTTTACGGCAGCGCCGAGGACGTCGCCCGTCATGCCGAGCGCCAGCTCAAGGCCGCCGGTTTCGATGCCTGGCACGACCCGCGCGCACAACTGCCACAGGTGCTGGAGTTCGCGCCGCAAGCGCTGCTGGTGGTGACCTCCACCACCGGCATGGGCGAGCTGCCGGACAGCTTCGTGCCGCTGTATTCGGCCATCCGCGAACAGTTTCCGGCCTGGCACGGGCTGCCCGGCGGGGTGATCGCCCTGGGTGACGCCAGCTATGGCGATACATTCTGCGGCGGCGGCGAGCTGGTGCGCGAACTGTTCGCCGAGCTCGGCGTGCGGGAAGTGCAGGAAATGCTGCGGATCGATGGCAGCGAGACGGTCACGCCGGAAGTCGACGCCGAGCCCTGGCTGGCGCGCTTCGCCGAAATCCTGCGCGGCTGAGACCGGCGCTCAGCCCGCTGCGCGGCGGGCGAAGGCGCACAGCTGCGGATAGAAGGCGCGAAAGTCATCCTGCAGCGGTGCGTACAGCTGCTGCAGTTCCTCCAGGCCGCCGGCGAGGCCTTCCGGGCGACTGAGCCTGCGGCTCATGCCTGCCAGCACCTGCTCCAGCACGGCGAACTCGCGGTAGCTGCCGAGCCAGTCCTGCGCCGCCATGCGCGGTGCGATCAATGCCAGCTTGCCGGGCAGCTGTGGCTCGTTCTGCAGCACGCGGTAGACACGCAGGGTGAACTGCTCCAGCGGCTCGCTGGAATAGTCCGGCCAGTTGGCCGCCAGGCAGTGATCGAAGAACAGGTCCAGTAGGATGCCGGCGTAGCGCCGCCGCGCGGCCGGGAAGCGCGCCTTGGCCTGCAGCACCAGCGGATGGCTGTCGGTGAAGGCGTCGATCTGTCGGTGCAGGCGGATGCCGGCTTCGATCTGCGCCGGCCAGCGGCCCTGCAGGGGTCCCTTGACGAAGTCGCCGTAGAGGCTGCCGAGCAGTTCAGCCGGCTGGGCACCGCCCAGATGCAGGTGTGCGAGGTAGTTCATCGGCCGAGCTTAACCAGTTGCCGGCCGCCGGCGCTAGGCTGCTCGCTGCAGTTGCGGGGTGTCGCCGAACAACGTCAGGGCGATCGCCTCCTGCGCCTGGCGTGCCAGCTCGCGCGGGCTGCGATCGTGGCTGGAAATTGGCGGCAGCAGATGGATTTCCACCTCCGCCACCTCGGCGTCGAGCAGGCGCAGCAGGTGCGCGGGCAGCTCGTCGTCACCGATGAACGGTGCCAGCGGATCGGCCTGGCCGTCACGCAGATAGCGAATCGCAACGGGCTGAACCGGACAGGCGGATTCCACCGCGCAGGCGAACAGTCGCGAATGGAAGGTGCGCAGGGTGCTGCCATCGGTCGAGGTGCCTTCCGGGAAGATCAGCAGATGCCGGCCGTGGTGCAGGTGGCCGGCCAGTTCGCGGCTGACTCGTCCCGCATCGCCGGCGCCACGGCGGATGAACAGCGTGCCGGCCTGCTGCGCCAGCCAGCCCAGCACCGGCCACTGGCGCACCTCGGCCTTGGCCAGGAAGGAGATCGGCAGCAGGGCGCCGAGCAGCGGAATGTCGCTCCAGGAAATGTGGTTGGCGACCCACAGCATCGGCTCGCGCGGCCGGTCGCCGATGATCCGCACGCGCAGCGGCAGTGCCCGCGCCAGACGGGCGAGGAACCAGCAGGTCAGGCGCTGCTTGCGCGCCATCGAGGTCTGCACGCCGATCCGCCGGCCCAGCTCGATGGCGCTGGCGAGCGCCAGGCCCGCCAACAACAGCGTGGCGATCCGTGCCAGCCGCAGGTAGCGGCGCAGTCGCCGCATCACACTGCCGCCTTGAAGTGCCGCGCGTAACGCGGACAGAGTTCGTCGCGCTTGAGCAGGATGAACACGTCGGCGACCTGGAAGTCCGCGTCCCAGCACGGCTCGCCGCAGATCTTCGCGCCCAGGCGCATGTAGGCCTTGAGCAGCGGCGGCAGCTGCGCGGTGACGTTCGCCGCCAGCTCCAGCGGCGGCAGCGGCGTCTTCGGTTCGGCGCGCAGCAGCTCGGTGCTCAGATGGCCTTCGCGCAAGCGCTGCATGATCGCCTGCGCCTGCACGCCGCCATCGCGCATGGAGATGCTGGCGCAGCCCATCAGGTAGCGGTAGCCGCCCTGGTTGAGTACCTCGGCCAGCTCGCCCCAGAGCACGGCGATGGTTGCGCCGTTGCGATAGGCGGGATCGACACAGGTGCGGCCGATCTCCAGCACCGGCTCGTCCAGCGCTGCCAGCCCGTGCAGACTGAACTCCTGCTCGCTGTAGAAATGGCCGATGCGCCGCGCGGTGAGGTGATCGAGCAGGCGCGTGGTGGCGACCAGTGCGCCGCTGGACAGATCGCGCACGCCGATGTGGCTGCAATGCGCATCGTAGTCATCGATGTCCAGACCGAACTCGGCGCCTTGCAGGCGAGCGTCGAACTCGCTGCTGAACACGCGGTAGCGCAGCGCCTGGGCTTCGCGAAGGGCGGCGGTGCCGACCAGGCGTTCGGCCTGCAGTTGACGGGTGCTGCGGGGGTGAGCGATGGCGTTCATGCTGTCTACTCCTGTTCCGCCCGGCTGTGGCGGGTTGGTAATCGGCGGCGCCTGGTTGTTATGGTTGCGCTCGGTCGATCTGATGGCCGGGTCAGGCTAGGTAGCTGGCGTGTCACGCCTGTGACGGATCGGTGATGGTTGGGTGACGCCCGCAGCGGGCGGTTCGGGAGGGAATATGGCTTGGCATGAATGGCTGGGGCCGCTGGCGCGGCTGCCGGCAGGCGGGCGTCTGGACGACTGGTACGCCGCGGTGCAGCAGCGCACGGCCGGCGCCGCACCCTTCGCCGGCGCGCTGCTGGGTGGCCGGTTGGCGGCGACGCCGGGGCTGGCCTTTCTCGCCGGCTACCAGCAGGCGTTGCGGGCACTGTGGACGGACGCACCGGCGGGGCTCGGCGCACTCTGCGCCACGGAAAACCGGCGGTTGCGCCCGGCCGACATGACCACCCGCCTGCGCGACGGCCGTCTGGACGGCCGCAAGGATTTCGTCACCGCCGGCGATGCGGCCGCCTGGCTGCTGGTGCCGGCCCGCGAAGAACGCATCGGCGATGCGCCGCGTCTGGGCATGTACCTGCTCGCGGCCGACGCTGGCGGGGTGCTGCTCGAAGCCGGCGCACCGCTGCCGCTGCTGCCGGACATCGCGCATGGGCGGCTGGTGCTGGTCGAGGCCATGGGCGAGCGCCTGCCGGGCGACGGCTGGGACGACTACGTCAAACCATTTCGCACGCACGAGGACCTCTACGTGCTGGTCGCGCTGCTCGGCTGGCTGTGCGGCGTGGCACTGGAGCATCGCTGGTCGCAGGCGCTGCTGCTGCGCCTGGTCGGGTTGCTGGCCAGCGCAGCGGAAGTCGCACGGCAGCCGGTCGAGGCTGCCGTCACACACGTGCTGCTGGCGGCGCTGAGCGAGCAGTTTGCCGCGCTGCAGACGGAACTCGAAGGTGCGCTGGCGGCGACGCCCGGCGACTGGTCGGCGATGTGGTTGCGCGACCGCGGCGTGCTCGGGCTGGCGCGTGGCGCGCAGGCCGAGCGACTGCGCAAGGCCTGGCTGCAGCTGGGGCTGGCAGGCACGGAGGCGGAGACTCAGGGGAACTCGGCTCGCGGCGGCGCGCCTATATAGACGGGCGGCGATATCTGCCGGCCGGCTCGCCAGCGCGCCGCGCGGGGCCGGAGGCGGCCCTTTGCCGGGACCGGCGGACTGGTTAAGCTGCCCCGGCCTCAGCCCCGCCGCCATGGCCGTCCTCGCGGCGACTCGATCGGAAAAAGGATTTCATGACACTGTTTCGTTTGCCTGCCCTTGCCGGCGTATCCACCGAGACCGGTCGTCGATGATGCTGGCCGGCTCGGTATTTCCCTGGCGCAAGGCCAATCGTTTTCGCCTGCTGATCGACGGCCCGCAGTTCTTTCCGGCGATGCTCGAGGCCATCGCCCGAGCCGAGCGGCGGGTGGATCTGGAACTCTATCTGGTCGAGGACGGCCGCTGCCTGGAGCGTCTGCTCGAGGTGCTGCTGGCAGTGGCGGAGCGGGGCGTGCGGGTGCGCTGTCTGTTCGATGGCTTCGGCTGCCTGAAGATGGGCCAGGCCAGCCGCGACCGTCTCGCCGCAGCGGGCGTTGAGCTGCGGCTGTACAACCCGCTGGCGCTGCGCTTGAAGTTCCGCAACCTGCACCGCGACCACCGCAAGCTGTTGCTGGTCGACGGCTGCACCGGTTTCGTCGGCGGCGCGGGTGCCACCGATCAGTTCTGGAACCCGCAACGTCCGGACGAGCATTGGCACGAGGTGATGGTCGAGATGAGCGGGCCGCTGCTGCAGGACTGGCAGGCGCTGTTCGATGCGCAGTGGGTGAACTGCCAGCGCCGACGCATCTGGCAGCTGCCGCTGCCGCGCAGGATCCCGCGGATTCCGCTGCTGCCGACCGGCTCGGGTCTCGGTCGGGTGGCCTATGCAGCGGCGCGCCAGCACACCGACATTCTGCACAGCCTGTTGCACAACCTGCGGCGCGCGCAGACGCGCATCTGGCTGGCCACACCCTATTTCCTGCCTACCGGCAAGGTGCGCCGTGCGCTGATCTACGCGGCCCGGCGCGGGGTGGAGGTGCGCCTGCTGCTGACCAGCCGCAACACCGATCATCCGCCGGTGCGCTATGCCGGACAGCGCTTCTATCCGCGGCTGCTGCGCGCCGGCGTGCGCATCCACGAATACCAGCCACACTTCTCGCACCTGAAGATGGTGTTGGTGGACGACTGGGTCAGCGTCGGTTCATGCAATTTCGATCACTGGAACCTGCGCTGGAACCTGGAGGCGAACCTCGAAGCGATCGATCCGGCGCTCACCGAGCAGGTCGTGCAGAGCTTCGAGCGCGACTTCCAGCAGAGCCAGGAAATCGACCTGCGCAGCTGGTATGCCCGCCCGTTGCACATGCGCCTGTATCAGCGCATGTGGGGCTGGCTGGATCGCCTGCTGGTCAACATCTTCAACCGCGGCGGCTGATCAGCCGATGGCCGCCCTGCACCGGAGCGCAGCTCCCTATCTGGAAAAGAGGACGATCCAATGGCAGCGAAGAACATCCTGATGCTGGTCGGCGACTATGCCGAAGACTACGAGACGATGGTGCCGTTCCAGGCGCTGCAGATGGTCGGCCACCGCGTGCATGCGGTGTGTCCGGACAAGCAGGCCGGCCAGACCGTGCGCACCGCCATCCACGACTTCGAGGGCGACCAGACCTACAGCGAGAAACCCGGCCACAACTTTGCGCTGAACTTCGACTTCGCCGCCGTGCGCGCCGAGGACTACGACGCGCTGGTGATTCCCGGTGGCCGCGCGCCGGAGTACCTGCGCCTGAACGAGCAGGTGCTGGCGCTGGTGCGCGCCTTCGATGCGGCGAACAAGCCGATTGCCGCGGTTTGCCACGGCGCGCAGCTGCTGGCCGCCGCCGGCGTGCTCAAGGGCCGCGCCTGCAGTGCCTATCCGGCCTGCGCGCCGGAAGTGAAGCTGGCCGGTGGCGAGTACGTCGACATCCCGGTGGATCAGGCGCACACGCAAGGCAATCTCGTCAGTGCGCCCGCCTGGCCGGCGCATCCGGCGTGGCTGGCGGGCTTCCTCAAGCTGCTCGGCACCGAGATAACCCTGTAGCATGCCGGGCCGCCGCCCGCCGGCGGCCAGGCTTTCGTCAGCTAACAAGGAGAACCGCAGGTGAGCAGCGCCCCGAACAATCCACTGCACGGCATCACCCTCGAGGCGATGCTGGTCGAACTGCAGGCGCACTACGGCTGGGAAGGGCTGGCGCAGCGCGTCGATATCCGCTGCTTCAAGAGCGAGCCGAGCATCAAGTCGAGCCTGACGTTCCTGCGCCGCACGCCATGGGCACGGCAGAAGGTCGAAGCGCTGTTCGTGCAGCTGCGCCGCCGCGGTTGATTTGCGCGATGTGAAAGCAAAAAGCCCGGCACTAGGCCGGGCTTTTCGTTCCGCTGAGGCGCTTACTGCACTTCCACCGCCAGGCTGTCGGCGATCTTCTGCTTCCAGATCGCCGGGCCGGTGATGTGCACCGACTCGCCCTTGGTGTCGACGGCCACGGTGACCGGCATGTCCTTCACCTCGAACTCGTAGATCGCTTCCATGCCCAGTTCGGCGAAGGCCAGCACCTTGGACTTCTTGATCGCCTGGGCGACCAGGTAGGCGGCGCCGCCGACGGCCATCAGGTACACGGCCTTGTTGTCCTTGATTGCTTCGATGGCGATCGGGCCGCGCTCGGACTTGCCGATCATGCCCAACAGGCCGGTGCTTTCGAGGATCTGCCGGGTGAACTTGTCCATGCGCGTGGCAGTGGTCGGGCCAGCCGGACCAACCACTTCGTCACCAACCGGATCGACCGGGCCGACGTAGTAGATGAAGCGACCCTTGAGGTCCACCGGCAGCTCTTCACCCTTGTTCAGCATGTCGACCATGCGCTTGTGCGCGGCGTCGCGGCCGGTGAGCATCTTGCCGTTGAGCAGGATGGTTTCACCCGGCTTCCAGCTCTGCACTTCTTCCGGGGTGATGGTGTCGAGGTTGACGCGGCGTGCACTCGGACCGGCTTCCCAGACGATTTCCGGGTAGGCGTCCAGCGACGGCGCTTCCAGGCTGGCCGGGCCGGAGCCATCGAGCACGAAGTGCGCGTGGCGGGTGGCGGCGCAGTTGGGGATCATGCACACCGGCAGCGAGGCGGCGTGGGTCGGGTAGTCCATGATCTTCACGTCGAGCACGGTGGTCAGGCCGCCGAGGCCCTGGGCGCCGATACCCAGCTGGTTGACCTTCTCGAACAGCTCCAGGCGCAGCTCCTCGATGCGGTTCTGCGGACCGCGGGCCTTCAGCTCGTGGATGTCGATCGGGTCCATGAGGACTTCCTTGGCCATCACCGCGGCCTTCTCGGCGGTACCGCCGATGCCGATGCCGAGCATGCCCGGCGGGCACCAGCCAGCGCCCATTTCCGGCACGGTCTTCAGCACCCAGTCGACGATCGAGTCGGACGGGTTGAGCATGGCCATCTTCGACTTGTTCTCGGAGCCGCCGCCCTTGGCCGCGACGTCCACTTCCACCTTGTCGCCGGGAACGATGGAGTAGTGGATGACGGCCGGGGTATTGTCCTTAGTGTTCTTGCGGGAACCTGCCGGGTCGGCCAGGATCGAAGCACGCAGGACGTTTTCCGGCAGGTTGTAGGCGCGGCGCACGCCCTCGTTGATCATGTCGTCCAGGCTCATGGTGGCGCCGTCCCAGCGCACGTCCATGCCGACACGGACGAACACGGTGACGATGCCGGTGTCCTGGCAGATCGGCCGGTGACCGGTGGCGCACATGCGCGAGTTGATCAGGATCTGCGCCATGGAGTCGCGCGCGGCCGGCGATTCTTCACGCAGGTAGGCTTCGTGCATCGCCTGGATGAAGTCGACGGGGTGGTAGTAAGAAATGAACTGCAAAGCGTCGGCGACGCTTTGAATCAGGTCGTCTTGCTTGATCACGGTCATGCAGCGCGTCCTCTTGACGGGGCGGGGATTCGGCGCGTCGAGCGTGGCAGTCGGCGTGCCGAGTGAAAAGGGCGCGGCAGTATAACTCGTCGGGCTGGCGGGTACACGGATGGACCGGGAGCGAAGGGATGTTGGCTAGGTTTTTGAAATTTGCTGGCGTAGAGTGCGACCCATTGCCACGGCGGGACGGATCCCTATGAGTGCGCGTGTCGAGCTTGATCAGCAGGCGTTGCAGCAGTTGGTAATGAAACGGTTCGCGCTGGCGGCGCTGACCTACGGGTTGGCGTTGGCGCTGACCTGGGTGTCGGTTGCAGCGGGCTTCTATACCGCGCCGGTCTCCGTCGCGCTGGGCAGCTCGCTGCTCATCGTGATCAGCCAGCTGGTGTTCTTGGCGCTGTTCTGGAGTGGCTTCAACCAGCGCTTCCGGGACCCGAGCCTGACCGAGCCGCAGGTGCTGGTGGCGCTGCTGTGGCTGACCTGCCTGCTGTTCAACCTAGGTAGCGCGCGCGGTTCTCTGCTGGTGCTCTACCTGCTGGTGCTGATGTTCGCGGTGTTCCTGCCGCCGAAAATCTTCATCCGCTATGCCGTGCTGGCGTTTCTCAGTTTCGTCGGGCTCAACCTGCTGGACTTCCATCTGGGGCGCCTCGCCGAGCCGGCGGCGTTCCTGCTCGAGGCGTCCGTGCTGCTGGTGACGCTGCTGTGGATGTGCCTGTTCGTCAACTACGTCTACCAGCTGCGTCAGCGCATGCGCCAGCGTCGCTTTGCCTTGCAGGTCCACCAGGACACGTTGCGCGGCATGCTGCGCCAGCTCGAAGACCTGGCGTCCACGGACGAGCTAACCGGCCTCTACAACCGCCGGCGTTTCCTGCGCATCGCCGAAGGTGAGCTGGCGCGGCTGCGCAAGGGGCATCAGATCGGCCTGGCGCTGATCGACCTCGATCACTTCAAGCGGATCAACGATGTGCACGGTCATGCCGCTGGCGACCGGGTGCTGCAAACCTTCGCGGCGATCGCACGGGCCTGCCTGCGCGACGGTGACGTGCTGGCCCGCTACGGCGGCGAGGAATTCGTGCTGTTGCTGCCGGACACCGACGCCGAACAGTTCGGCATCTGCTGCGAACGCTTGCGCGAGGCGTTCGCCAACGCCCAGCCGGTCGATCCGGGCATCCCGGTGGGGCAGCTGAGCCTGTCGGTCGGGCTGACGCTGCTCAACGCCGGCGACGATCTCGATGCCTCGCTGCAGCGCGCCGACGAGGCGCTGTATCGCGCCAAGCGCGGCGGGCGCAACCGCTGCGAGGCGGCCTGGACGACCGACAATGCCTGAGCTGGTCTGTGCCGGCCGGAGCTGGACGGTAGCGGCTGGCAGCAACCTGCTTGATGCGCTGAATGCGGCCGGGCTGCGCGTGCCTTACAGCTGCCGGGCGGGCAGCTGCCAGGCCTGCATGGTGCGCTGTCGCGGCGGCGAACCGCTCGATGCGCGCCCTGAGGCGCTGCCGGCCACGCAACGCGAGCGGGGTTGGCGATTGGCCTGCCAGTGCCGGATCGATGGCGATCTGCAGGTGGAACTGTTCGATCCGGCGCGCGATGGCCTGGCGGCGCAGGTGCAGGCGGTCGACTGGCTGCGGCGTGACGTGCTGCGCCTGCGCCTGTTGCCCGAGCGGCCGCTGCGCTACCGCGCCGGCCAGCACCTGCTGCTGTGGACGCCGGACGGCATCGCGCGACCCTACTCACTGGCGAGCCTGCCGGACGACGATCGTTGGCTGGAATTCCACCTCGACTGTCACCGCCCGGGCGCCTTCAGCGAGGCGGCGCGCCGCCTGCGCCCTGGCGATGGCTTGCGGTTGGGGCAGTTGCACGGTGGCGCGTTGCACTACGATCCGGACTGGGCAGAGCGCCCACTGTTGCTGCTTGCCAGCGGCACCGGCCTGGCACCGCTGTGGGCGGTGCTGCGCGAGGCGCTGCGCCAGGGCCATGCCGGGCCGATCCGCCTGCTGCATCGCACACACGGTACCTCCTACCTGGCCGAACCGCTGCTGCAGCTCGCGCAGCAGCATGATCTCGACGTGCAGTGGCTCGACGCGGATCAGCCGTGGAGCGATCAGGCACTGCGAATCGCGTCGCGACAGGAAATTGCGCTGGTCTGCGGTCATGCCGATTTCGTTGCCGCGTGCTGCCGACGGCTGTTTCTGGCCGGCCTGCCGCGCGGACAGGTGTTCAGCGACACCTTCATCGAGCGGAACGTGAGCGGGGGATTGAGCGGGGGCTGAACTGCGATGCGCAGCGGCCATGGGTTGCAAGGGAAGGCGCGAGCCGGCGGGCCGGCTCGCGTGGTCGATCAGTTCAGCGGAGCGCCGACCTGGAGGATCTTCAGCGTGTTGGTGCCGCCGGTGCTGTCGTGGTAGCTGTCGCCCTTGGTCAGGATCACCCAATCGCCGGGCTGCACCATGTTGCGCTTGAGCAGCTCTTCGACGGCCATCTGGCTGACCTTGTCGGCCGGCAGCACGGCCGGATCGAAGGGGATCGTCTGCACGCCACGGAACAGCGCCACGCGGGCCTGGGTTTCGCGGTGCGGCGAGAAGGCGAAGATCGGCACCGCCGAGCGGATGCGCGACATGATCAGCGGGGTGTAGCCGCTTTCGGTCAGGCTGATGATGGCCTTGACGCCCGGGAAGTGGTTGGCGGTGTACATCGCCGCCAGCGCCGTGCTCTCGTCGCAGCGGCTGAAGGTCTGCCCCAGACGGTGACCGGACTTGGTACTGGTCGGATGCTTCTCGGCGCCGCAGCACACGCGCGCCATGGCTTTGATCGCTTCCACCGGGTACTCGCCGGCGGCGCTCTCGGCCGAGAGCATCACCGCGTCGGTGTAGTCGAGCACGGCGTTGGCGACGTCGGACACTTCGGCGCGGGTCGGCATCGGGTTGTGGATCATCGACTCCATCATCTGGGTCGCGGTGATCACCACCTTGTTGTTGCGCCGCGCGTGCAGAATGATCTTTTTCTGGATGCCGACCAGCTCGGCGTCACCGATTTCCACGCCCAGGTCGCCACGCGCGACCATCACGCCGTCGCTGGCGCGGATCAGGCCGTCCAGGGCTTCGTCGTCGGCGACCGCTTCGGCGCGTTCGATCTTGGCGATCAGCCAGGCGCTGGAACCGGCCTCGTCGCGCAGGCGGCGGGCCAGGTCCATGTCGGCAGCGTCGCGCGGGAAGGACACGGCCAGGTAGTCGAGTTCGAGGTCGGCAGCCAGTTTGATGTCGGCCTTGTCCTTGGCGGTCAGCGCCGGTGCGGTGAGGCCGCCACCACGGCGGTTGATGCCCTTGTTGTCCGACAGCGGACCGCCGATCAGCACGGTGCAGTGCAGTTCGTCGGCGGTGGCGGCATCGACGCGCATGACCACGCGGCCGTCGTCGAGCAGCAATTCGTCACCGACGCTGCAATCCTTGACCAGATCCGGGTAGTCGATGCCGACCACTTCCTGAGTGCCGGCATCACGCGGGTGGGTGACGGAGAAGCGGAAACGGTCGCCTTCTTTCAGCTCGATACGCTTGTTGGCGAACTTGGCGATGCGAATCTTCGGGCCTTGCAGATCGCCCAGCAGCGCGACGAAGCGGCCGTGGCGGGCGGCGATGGTGCGCACCAGTTCGGCACGGGCGCGATGCTCATCGGGCGAGCCGTGGGAGAAGTTCAGGCGGGCGACGTCCAGCCCGGCGAGGATCATCTTTTCCAGGACTTCGGGCGAGCTGCTTGCCGGGCCCAGGGTGGCGACAATCTTGGTACGACGCGGTGTCATTCGATGGCTCCTTTTTCGGTCTGGCCGCGAGGCTACTATGCTCGTTCGCTGTAGTCATCGTTATGCGGCACTACTCTTTTACCCGCGCGAAAGGCCGCCGGACGGCCTGCAGTTTTCCGCCCCGCGGTCGATAAGCCGGCTCCGGAGGAGCCATCCATGCGTACCCTGATCATTGCCTGTCTGACCCTGTTCACCGCTGGCTGCAGCAGCCAGCACGCCGTAGACCGCCAGCTCAACGAGGCCTACAGCCGTTACGAGGCCGGCGACTGCGGGGGCGCCATGCTCGCCCTGTCGCAGGCCGAGCGCCGCACGCGCGGGCGTGGCGAGGTGCAGCCGGAAATCTCCCTGCTGCGCGGCCAGTGCCTGGAGCGTCAGGGGTTGTACGTCGATGCGGCGCAGACCTACCGCTTCATTCGCGTGCGCTACCCGGCCAGCGAATACGCCTACCGCGCCGCTGCGCGACTGGAGACGCTGCGCCAGCTCGGGCACTATGAACCCGTCGAACCCGCGATCAGCCATCCAGTCCGACCCTGAAACGTATCGCGAACAGCTCATCCACGGAGCGAATGATGCGCGTGCTTTTATTGCTACTGGCCCTGGCGCCCATGCTGGCGACGGCCGAGATCTACCGCTGGACCGACGCTCAGGGCCAGGTGCACTTCGGTCAGCGTCCGGCGGCGGGCGCCGAGCGGGTCGACGTACAACCGCAGGTGGTCGAGCGCGATGAGGCAACGCGCCAGCGCGAACAGCGCAGCGAGAAGTTTTTCGAGGCGCGGCGCGAGGAGCGTCAGGTCGCCGGCGAGCGGGCAGGACAGCAGCGGGCGCAGCGCGAGCGTGAATGTCAGGGGCTGCGTGAGGAGCTAGAGGTGCTGCAGCGTGGCGGGCGTTACTTTCGTACCGATGCAACGGGTGAGCGCGTCTACTACAGTGAAAACGACATTGAGAAAGCCCGGCAGCAACTGGCCAGCCGTATTCGCGAACGATGTGACTGAGCGAACTGGAAGCAGTGGCAGGGGCGTGCGCACAGGCAGGCTCGAACCATGAATATCTCGAATCAGCGTCGCATCCAGCGGCACCAGCTGCCGTACTACCTGAACGTGTTCAATCGCCATACCGACAAGCCGCTGGGCTTCATTGGCAACCTCTCCGAGGGTGGCCTGATGCTGATCAGCCGCTACCCGATGATGCTGCAGGAACGTTTCGACATGCGCCTGAAGATTCCCGGACAGGTCGGTCAGCTGCGCTTCGTGGATTTCAGCGCCATCAGCCTGTGGTCGCGCGAGGACGTTACCCCCGGCAGCTACGACACCGGCTTCGAGCTGATCACGCCGCCGGCCGAGATCATGGAGATGATCGCCGCGCTGCATCATTACTTCAGCTTCCAGCCGAGCCCGCATGCGCCGCTGATCCAGCCGCCGCCCTTCGCGGCTGATCGCTCGCCCGATCACGACTGCTGCTGCGGGCGCTGACGGCGCGGTTCAGAGCACGCCGGCGCGTTTCCAGGCCAGGTAACGGCCGACCAGCTCCGGCGCCACCTCGCGCGGACGTGCGTCCAGCACGTGCAGGCCGTGCGCGATCAGGCGCCAAGACAGGGCCTCGCGCCGTTCCAGATGCGCCAGCGTTGCGCAGTAGCCGAGGGCGTCGTCGAGGTTGGTCACCGGCTGCTGACGCACGCGGTCGAGGACGTCCTCGCGCAGGCTGACCAGCAGCACCCGATGCCGACGCGCCAAGCGCTGCATGGCGGTTAGCAGTTCGTCGTCATCCTCGTCGCGCAGGTTGCTCAGCACGATCACCAGCGCGCGCCGCCGCTGGTGCGCGAGCACCTGATCGGCCGCAGCGGCGAAGTCGGCCGGCTGCAGGGTGCATTGCAGATCGTAGACGCTGTCGAGCAGCCGGCCGAGCTGCGCCTGGCCCTTGGCCGGGGCGACATGCCGTGGCGCATCGCTGGCGAAGGTCTGCAGGCCGACCGCGTCGCCCTCGCGCAGCGCGGCATAGGCCAGCAGCAGGCTGGCATTGAGCGCATGGTCGAAATGCGCCAGTTCGTCGTCCTGGCTGCGCATGCGCCGGCCACAGTCGAGCAGCAGGACGATCTGCTGGTCGCGCTCGTCCTGATATTCGCGCGCAATGGGCGTGCGCATGCGCGCGGTGGCCTTCCAGTCGATCTGCCGCAGGCTGTCGCCGTCGCGGAATTCGCGCAGCTGATGGAATTCCAGGCCGAGGCCGCGGCGTGGCTGCTGGCGCACGCCGAGCCGGCTCAACCAGTGATCGACGCCCTGCAGGCCGGCGCCGTGCAGCTGCACGAAGTCGGGGTAGACGCGGGTGCTACCGGGCAGCTCCAGCAGGCGCCTGCCGCGCCACAGGCCGAGCGGCGACTGCAGGCGGATCTCGCAACGGGCGAAGGTGAATTGCCCGCGCTGCAGCGGACGCAGCCGGTAGCTGAATGCGCACTGCTCGCCGGGCCGCAGCGAAACGCGCCGCGGCAGCTGCTCGAAGGCCATCTGCGCCGGCGGGTGGTCGAAGATTTCCAGTTGCAGCGGCGCGGCACCGCGATGCTGCAGCTGCAGGTGTACCTCGCTCCACTGTCCCAGCGGCAGGCGCGCCGGCAGCTGGCGTTCGATCTGCGGCGTGATAATGCGCCGTAAACGCAGCGCATCGACGGCGGCGAGCAGACCGAGCGCCAGCAGCAGCCCCCACCACAGCGAGCGCCAGCCGCTGGCCGGTACATGGCCGAGGGCATCGAGCACGCCCAGTGGCAGGCCCGCCATCAGCAGTACGGCGACGGCAACGAGCAGGCGCACGGACGGGCTCACGGTCGCACCCGGTAGCGGGCAGACAGACGATTCACAGGCGCGGCGCCGCGACCTGATCGAGCAGCTGGCGCAGCACGCGATCCACCGACAGCCCCTCGATATCCAGCTCCGGCGTCAGCCGCACGCGATGGCGCAGCACATCCGCCGCGCAGGCCTTGACGTCGTCCGGCGTGACGAACTCGCCACCGCGCAGCAACGTTCGCGCCCGTGCGCCGCGCACCAGGGCAATCGAGGCGCGTGGCCCGGCGCCCAGCGCCAGCCCCGGCCTGTCACGAGTGGCACGCGCCAGGCGCACAGCGTAGTCGAGCACCTGGTCGTCCAGCGGCAGGTCGCTGGCGATCTTCTGCAATGCCAGCACGTCCTTGGCGCTGAGTTGTGGTCGCAGCGCGCTGACATCCAGCATGTCGGCGCGGGCCGAGCGGGTCACCTGGCGCACCAGCCGCAGCTCCGCATCGGCGTCGGGATAGTCCATGCGCAGCATGAGCATGAAGCGGTCCAGCTCCGCTTCCGGCAGCGGGTAGGTGCCTTCCTGCTCGATGGGGTTCTGCGTGGCCATTACCAGAAACGGCTGCGGCACGGCCAGCGCACGGCCTTCGAGCGTCACCTGGCGTTCCTGCATCACCTCCAGCAGGGCCGCCTGGGTCTTGGCCGGGGCGCGGTTGATCTCGTCGGCCAGCAGCAGGTTGGTGAACACCGGCCCCTTGCGCAGCTTGAACTGCTCGCTCTGCAGGTCGTACACCGCGTGGCCGGTAACGTCGCTGGGCATCAGGTCCGGGGTGAACTGGATGCGGCTGAACTCGCCGGCGAAGCAGCGGGCCAGGGCTCGCACCAGCAGAGTCTTGCCGAGGCCCGGCACGCCTTCGACCAGCACGTGGCCACCGGCGATCAAGGCGGTCAGCACGCCGTCGACGACCGCGTCCTGGCCGATCAGGGCCTTACGCAGTTCCTCGCGCAGCGCCTGTGCCAGCTGGCTCGCGCGCTGGCGCGGGCTGGCGGTGGCGCCGGGAATGGGTTCGGCATGGGATTCGCTCATAGGGCATTCCTGAGTGCTTGCAGGTCGGCGACCTGCCGGGTGAAGTCGATGGCGCTGGCGTCCGCCGCCGGGCGCATGGCCTGTTCGATGGAGCCGGCCGGCAGTCCGCTCAGCGTGCCGAGCAATTCGTGCTGCTGCGCGGCCGGCAACTGGTCGAAACCGGCATGACGCCGGCCGGCGCGCTGCAGGATGTCCTGCTGCAGGCGCTGCAGCAGCACCGCGCGCCCGCCGTGGCGCTGAATGAACTCCGCCGAAGCCAGCAGGTGCTCCTGCAGCCGCCGGCGGGCACGGCCTGCCGGCGCTTGCAGCGGGCCGTGGCGCTGGCCGAAGTGCCAGGCGCTGAGCAGGACGAGCAGCAGAAGGGCGGTCAGCATCTCGGGAAAGTGACGCAGCAGCAGACTGGGCAACCCCGGGTGATCGGCGCGGTAGACCAGGGTGACCTGGCTGTCCTGAGTCAGGTACCACAGCAGCCAGGCATGGTCGTATTCACCGATGCGGTCGTTGTGCCAGATCCAGGCGTCGGTCAGGGCGGTGACCAGCCCCTCGCCGTGACGCAGCTGCAGCATGTGCGTGGCGCCGGCGCTGTTGGCCCAGGCATGGGCGCGCTTGTCCGCATCGTAGAGGTGGAAGCCGGTATCGAAGGCGAGAAAGGCCGGGCTGGCTTCGTTGTCCAGATAGAGCCGCGTCAGTTGCGGCTGCTGCTCGTCGCTGGTCGATTCGCCCTGGGCGTTTGCGGTATCGCGGTTCTCGCTGGTGTACTGCTGCAGATTGAGGCGGTCTGCCAGCAGGTCACCGCTCTTGCCGTCCGCTTCGTTCCATAGCCGCTCGGCGACGAACAGCAGGTGGCCGCCGCGCGCAGCCCAATCGAGCAGGCGCTGGGTCTGCCGCGGCGTCAGCTGGCCGCGATCACCGAGCAGCAGCAGGCTGTGCCCCTTGGCCGGAGCCTGGTCAAGCTCGGCCAGGTGCTCGCTGTGGCTGACCGGGCGGCCGATATCGGCGAGAAAGTGTTCGGCTGCCAGAAAGGGGTTGGCGCGTGCCTGCGCGGCCGGGCCGCGGTCGACGACTTCGTCGTAGGGCTGCAACGTCGTCAGCAGGCCCGCGCCGGCCAGCAGCGCCAGCGCCACGCCGAGCAAGATCAGCAGGCGTCGTTTCATGGCTGCGGCTCCCGTTCGAACAGCCGGCGCCAGCCGGCGCACAGCGCGGTCCATGCTGCGTCGTCGGGTACCTGCCGGCCATAGGCGAGGCCTTGCCAGTGGTGCGTGAGGGTTGCGGCGAAGGAGTTCAGCTCGGGCTGCGCCAGGATGCGCACGGCCTCCAGCACTTCGCCTTCGGTATGACCGGCCACGAGCGGCAACTGATGGTCATGCAGCAGGCGGCTGAGCATCGCGCGATAGAGCAGGCCGAGCGCCTGGCGAGGCTGCGTCGGCCAGAGCCGTTCGGCCGCGCTGGCGACGTCGTCCGGCAGGCTTTCCGGGGTCACGGCAAGGCCAAACAGCTGAGCCGGCGGCTGGTGACGTTTGCGCGGTCGCGGCAAGCGGCGACCGAAGGCCTGCAGCCAGTCGCGGCGGTGCCACAGCAACAACGCGACCAGCAGTGCCAGCGCGCCCCACAGCAGGGTCTCGATCAGCAGCGTCAGGCGTTCGCGACCGTGCCAGAACGAGTCGAGCCGCAGCAGATTCTCCAGCAGGCGAGCCAGGATGTCGGGTTCGGCATCGGCCGGGGACTCGGCGAAACGCCAGCGGGTGACGGTTTCGCGCTGGGTGAAAGGCGGCTGATCGAGCAGCTCGCGCACCCGCTGGCGGGCATCGTCGCGGCTCAGCGGGGCGGTGGCGGTTGCGGGGGTGGCAGCGCTGTCGTTAGCAGCCCACGCGGGCGTGCTCGGCGATAGCAGGCAGAGGCCGAGCAGCAGCACCGGCAGTGCCGTCAGCAGATGTGCGCGCAGGCGGCGGAAGGCCAGTTCCAGGTCCCAGGCTTCGAGCCGGGTGCGGCGATTCAGGTAGAGGCTGAAGCCGCAGGCGACGTAGATCGGCTCCCAGACAATCAGCACCAGCACGTAGAGCAAGTTGGACAGGTGCTCCAGCCACAGCCAGTCATCGTTCGCGCGCAGCAGATCCTCCCAGCTCCAGCTGTCGTAGGCCAGTTGCGCCGGCAGGAAGAAATACAGCAGCGCCAGCAGGCCGAGCCAGAGCGCGCCTTCCAGGTGCATGCCGACCACCGTGAGCCAGCGCGCCACGCTGCGCTCGCGCTGGCCGAGCACCGCCAGGCGGTGTTGGCGGGCCGCGCCAGCGAGCCCTTCGAGCTGCAGCACCGGCAGATCGAAGCTGCGCGTCGAGCTGAAGCGGCGCCAGGTCAGGCTGGCCAGCCACTGCGGGCGCAGCACGCCGGGCAGCGCCCGCAGGCTCTGGCGCACGCCGGGCGTCTGGCCGAAGACCGCGTGCGAGAGAATATGCAGCGGCAGGCGTTCATAGAGCGGTTTCAGCCACCAGAACAGCAGCAACGCCAGGCTGGGCTGCTCCCAGCACAGCGCGCTGAGCAGGCCGAACACCGGCAGTGTCAGCGCGGCCCAGGCGAGCATCAGCACGCCGGCATGGCGTCGCACCAGCAGCGTGCCCAGGTCCAGCGCTTCCCAGGCGCTGCGCGGGCGGATGGTCAGGTTCGCTTCAGCCGGACGCATGGCGATTCCTGCCGGCGAAGAGGAAATAGAGCGCCACCAGCAGCCAGAGCAGGGCCCCGACCGCGTATTTGACGCCGGCCGGGCCATAGGTCATCGACGACCAGTACGCTTCGATGAACGCGGCGATCAACAGCATCAGCGTGGCGCCGGCAACCAGCCGCACGCCGCGTTCGGCAGCCTGGCGCAGTGCCTCGCCGCGGCGCAGTCGACCGGGAGCGAGCAGCGCTGCGCCGAGCTTCAGGCCCGCCGCACCGGCCAGGGTGATGGCGGTGAGCTCGAAGGCGCCGTGACCGATGACGAACGACCAGAACGGCTGGTGGTAGCCGATCTCGCTCAGGTGCCCGGCCACCGCGCCGATGGTCAGGCCGTTGAACACCAGGAAGAACAGACTGCCGACGCCGAGCAGCAGGCCGCCGGCGAAGGTCTGGAAGGCGATGCCGATGTTGTTCATCACGTAGTAGCCGAACATCATCCAGTCCTCGGCCGAGCCGCGCTCGCCGAAGCGCCCGAGCCGGCTGGCGTCGGGGTCGTAGAGGGTTTCCATCTCGGCGACCTGATCGGCCGACAGCACGCTGTAGGCCAGCTCGGGGAACGCATAGACCAGCACGCCCATGCCCAGCAGGCTGCCGTAGAAGAGCAGGCTGGCGGCGAGTACGCCGCGCCATTCCTCGCGTGTCAGGCGGGCGAAGCCGCCAAGGACGAAGCTCAGCAGCCGGCCGAGCAGTGGGCTGCGCTGGCGATAGAGCTGCTGATGGCCGCGCAGCACCCGCCGGCGCAGCTGTTCCAGCAACGGGCTGCTGTAACCGCGTTCCTCGGCCAGGGCCAGTTGCTGGCATAGCCGGCGGTAGGCGGCGGGGAAGTCCATCGCCTCGTCGGCGGCAGACCGGCCGCGTTCGAGCGCGTCCAGGCGGGCATCGAAGCGCTCCCATTCGGGCTGGTGCCGCTGCTCGAACGCCTCCTGCTTCAGCGTCACGCGCAGCAGCCCCTGGGCCATCGCGAGCAAGCCGGATACGGCCTGCGCGGCGGGCAAGTGTAGGGGCTCGGCCAGCAGCGCGGCCAGTTCCTGGGCACGCTCCGGGCTCAGTGATGCCTGGCGTTCGGCGAAATCGAGCAGCGCGCGCTGGGCGTCACGATCCAGTTCGACCGGTGGCCGCTGTGCTTCCACGATCGGCAGGGCGGGGCGCGCGCTGGGGCGCTCGGCGTAGACCACCAGCGTGCCGGCGGCCAGATCGCCGAGGCGCTTGAATGCCGGGTGCGCCAGGCAGCTCAGGGCGCCGAGGAAATAGCCGAACGGCAGCATGTCGACGAAACGCAGCAGGTTGCGCGTAAGCGAAGCGGCCCAGCCGACCGGAGTGCCGTCGTCGTGCACCACGCGCAGGCCCAGCCACTGCTTGCCGGGCGTGCGTCCCTGGTTGAGCACTTCGAACAGCACCATGTACCACCACTGCACCAGGAACAGCAGCAGCGCGCTCAGCCCGCTGCCGAACTTGCCCAGCAGGCCGAAACCGAGGAACAGCGCGAGCAGGATCGCCGCTCGCAGCGCCAGATCCACGGTGAACGCCAGGGCGCGTGGCACCAGCCCGGCCGGCCGCAGCAGCAGGTCGATGCCCTCGGGCGTTTCGACCCGATGGCGGTTGTCCAGCGGCGAGGATGGTTGGGAGGAGGGCAAGACGTGGGCTCTGTGCGCGCGGCGGAGGCTGATGCTATGCGGCAATCGCCCACCGGATCAATGCGTGCCGGCTGCGGCTGTGGCGTGCGTGGCACTGTTAGCAGGCTGATGAAAAACATAGGCGAGGCAGCCCTTGCAAAACCCCGCAATGGCTACGCAGGTAGTTTTCTACCGCTGCTAGACTGGCGGCCGATGATTAAGAAGGACCTTCGCGTGACCTCGAGCATCTTCTGGTACGACTACGAAACCACTGGCATTTCGCCGCGCTGCGACCGGCCGTTGCAGGTCGCGGGCATTCGCACCAACGAGGCGCTGGAGGAGATAGACGAGCCGCTCAACCTGTATTGCCGCCCCGCCGACGACATCCTGCCGCACCCGGCGGCCTGTCTGGTGACGGGTATCACGCCGGGCATCCTGCAAGAGCGCGGACTGTGCGAAGCCGAATTCATCACGCGCCTGCACCAGGAGCTGGCGCTGCCCGGCACCTGCGGCGCGGGTTACAACAATCTGCGCTTCGACGACGAGATGACGCGCTACAGCCTGTATCGCAACTTCTTCGACCCCTACGCGCGCGAGTGGCAGGGCGGCAATAGCCGCTGGGACCTGATCGACCTGATACGCACCGCCTATGCGCTGCGCCCGGAGGGCATCGAGTGGCCGCAGGAGAACGGTCGGGTGACCCTCAAGCTCGACCGCCTGACGGTCGCCAACGGGCTGGAACACCTGCACGCGCACGACGCGTTGTCCGATGTGCGCGCCACCATCGCGCTGGCGCGGCTGCTGCGCGACCGGCAGCCGCGCCTCTACGACTATTTGTATCAGTTGCGGCGCAAGCCGGCGGTGCTGGATCAGATCGAGCTGCTCAAGCCGCTGGTGCATGTGTCGGGGCGCTTTTCGGCCGAGCGTCATTATCTGGCCGTGGTGCTGCCGCTGGCCTGGCATCCGCTCAACCGCAATGCGCTGATCGTCTGTGACCTGCAGGCCGAGCCGGCGGTGCTCTGCGATGAAAGCGCACAGACCCTGCGCGAGCGTCTGTATACCCGCCGCGACGAGCTGGCCGCAGGGGCGCTGCCCGTGCCGTTGAAGCTGGTGCACGTCAATCGTTGCCCGGTGCTGGCGCCGTTGAGCGTGCTGCGCGAAGGTGACCTGGCGCGTCTGCAGCTCGACCTGACACAGTGCCTGCAGCGTGCCCGCCTGCTGAGCCAAACCCGGAATACTTGGTTGCCGAAATTGGGGCAGATCTACCAACAGGAAACCTTCGAGGAGTGCCTCGACCCCGAGCAGCAACTCTACGATGGCTTTCTCGGCGACCGTGATCGGCGGCTGTGCGAGCAGGTGCGTAGTCTCTCGGCGGCAGAATGTGCCGCGCGCAGCTGGCCATTCGATGATCCGCGTCTGGCTGAGCTGCTGTTTCGCTACCGCGCGCGCAACTTTCCCGAAACGCTGTCAGTGGCCGAGCGGGAGCGGTGGGCGAGCTTCTGCCGGCAGCGCTTGATCGAGGCGCAGCACGGTGCGCCGAATACCCTGCAGCAATTCGATGAAGGACTTCGACAATACGCGGCCACGGCAACTGCCGCGCAGACCGAAGTACTGGAGCAGTGGCGCAGCCATGTACAGCAGCTGCGCGAGCGCTATGCAATAACCGACTGAACAGTTTCGACAGGCAAACAAAAACGCCGCAGCCCCAGGAAGGGATGCGGCGTTCTGTTATTTCGTCGAGGAATCAGTCGAGCAGAGTTGCCCAGCTTTCCACGGTGTCGGCGCCCCACTTGGCTTTCCACTCTTTCAGAGTCTTGTGGTTGCCGCCTTTGGTTTCGATAACTTCACCGGTATTCGGGTTCTTGTATTGCTTGACCCGGCGTGCGCGCTTGCTGGCGGTCGGCGCCTTGGCTGCGCCGCGCGGAGTCTTGGCGCTGCGAGCGTCCGGATCAAGCAGGGCGATGATGTCGCGCAGCGACTTCTGGTATTCGCCCATGAGTTCGCGCAGTTTGCCTTCGAACTCCAGTTCCTTCTTCAGCTTGTCATCGGCAGAGAGGGATTTCAGCCGCTCTTGAAGTTCCTTGATGGCTTCTTCCGTGGCGCGGTATTCACTAATGAGAGACATATGGCTTCCTTGGGATAGGGTGTACGCAAGTGGCGTCAATCATAGTCATGCACAATCTGCAAGTAAATATAGCCGCCGCTGGAAAATGTATTTTTTATTTGTATATAAATCATTCTTCGCGGCGCGCGTTGCTGCCAATAAAAGGGGTGCGTACAACTCAAGGCGTGCGGCGAAAAGCTAAGCACCTTTGATAATTGCCTTAACGCACCGAGGCAGATTCGCTAGTTATAACGACTATGCGCTTACCAAGCGGCGAAGCGATCCGGTCGGGCGCATGGCCGACGGCTGATAATCCATCGATTGCCCCGATGGGCGCCAGTTGGTGGCTGGGCTAGAATGCCGCGTCTTTTGTTTAGAGCGGAGTCATCTTTAATGCGCACTTTCAGGCTGGTTATTGCCTGTCCCGACGGCGTCGGCATCGTGGCCAAGGTCAGCAATTTCCTCGCGACCTATAACGGCTGGATTACCGAAGCCAACCACCATTCGGATCATCAGAGTGGCTGGTTCTTCATGCGCCACGAGATTCGCGCCGATTCGCTGCCGTTCGATCTGGATGGTTTCCGCCAGGCCTTCGCGCCGATTGCCCGCGAGTTCTCGATGGAGTGGCGCATCACCGACTCTGAGCGGCGCAAGCGCGTGGTGCTGATGGCCAGCCGCGAATCGCACTGCCTGGCCGATCTGCTCCATCGCTGGCACAGCGGCGAGCTGGATTGCGACATCCCCTGCGTGATTTCCAACCACGACGATCTGCGCAGCATGGTCGAGTGGCATGGCATTCCTTATTTCCATGTGCCGGTAGATCCGGCCCGCAAGGAGCAGGCATTCGCTGAAGTGACCCGGCTGGTGCGTGAACATGAGGCGGACGTCATCGTGCTGGCGCGCTACATGCAAATTCTGCCGTCGGAGCTGTGCGAAGAGTTCGCCCAGCGCGTGATCAACATCCACCACAGCTTCCTGCCGTCCTTCGTCGGTGCCAAGCCGTACCATCAGGCGTCGCTGCGTGGCGTGAAGCTGATCGGTGCGACCTGTCATTACGTGACCGAGGAGCTGGACGCCGGGCCGATCATCGAGCAGGACGTGGTGCGCGTCAGCCACCGCGACAGCATCGAGGACATGGTGCGGCTGGGCAAGGACGTAGAGAAGATGGTGCTATCGCGCGGCCTGCGCTATCACTTGCAGGACCGCGTGCTGGTCCACAGCAACAAGACGCTGGTATTCAACTGATCGAGGAGCAGCCATGACCGACCCGCTCGCACGCGCCACTGCCGAGGCGCCGCCGATCATCGGCAGTGGCTGTACGCAACGCTACGATCCCGCTGCGCTGGGCACCGAACTGGGCACCGACTTTCCCGGCGCTGCCGAACTCTGGGAGCGCCTGCGCGCCGCAGATGAGCAGGCACCTGCCGATGTCGCGCGTGGCACCGGGCGACCGGCTGGTCGCGACCACGACGCGCTCGACTGAGCGCGCGTTTCCCCGCCTTGGAGAACCCCTTGATGGAAGCATTCGCCGATCATCTGGTACTGGGCGCCGACGCCCACGGCCAGCCCAGCCTCCACCCGCTACGCCTGGCCAACCGCCACGGGCTGATCGCCGGCGCTACCGGAACCGGCAAGACGGTGACGTTGCAACGCCTGGCCGAGCAGTTCAGTGATGCCGGAGTCGCGGTGTTCGCCGCCGATATCAAGGGCGACCTGAGCGGTCTGGGGGCAGCCGGTGCGCCGACGGGCAAGATCGCCGAGCGCATCGCCAGCATGCCCTGGCTGGGGCACCAGCCGCGCGCCTATCCGGTGACGCTGTGGGATGTGCAGGGTCGCAGTGGTCATCCGCTGCGTACCACGCTCAGCGAGATGGGGCCGCTGCTGCTGGGCAACCTGCTGGAGCTGACCGACAGCCAGCAGGCGGCGCTCTACGCGGCGTTCAAGGTAGCCGATCGTGAAGGTCTGCTGCTGCTCGATCTCAAGGACCTCAAGGCGCTGCTGGGGCACCTGCGCGACCATCCCGAGGTGCTCGGTGAGGATCGTGCGCTGTTCACCGGCGCCTCGTCGCAGGCTTTGCAGCGGCGCCTGGCGACGCTCGAACAACAGGGCGCCGAGGCGCTGTTCGGTGAGCCGGCGCTGCAGCTGGAAGACCTGCTGCAGCCGGACCGCGACGGTCGCGGGCGCATCCACCTGCTCGACGCCAGCCAGCTGGTGCACGAGGCGCCCAAGGTTTATGCGACGTTCCTGCTCTGGCTACTCGCCGAACTGTTCGAGCAGCTGCCCGAACGCGGCGATCAGGACCGGCCGCTTCTGGCGCTGTTCTTCGACGAAGCGCACCTGCTGTTCAACGACACGCCCAAGGCGCTGCAGGAGCGTCTGGTGCAGGTGGTGCGGCTGATCCGCTCCAAGGGCGTGGGTGTCTACTTCGTCACCCAGTCGCCGGGCGACCTGCCGGACGATGTGCTGGCCCAGCTCGGCCTGCGCGTCCAGCATGGCCTGCGGGCGTTTACGGTGAAGGAGCAGAAGGCGCTGCGCTCGGTGGCCGACGGCTTCCGCGAAAACCCGGAATTCTCCGCGCTTGAAGTGCTCACCGAACTGAGTATCGGCGAGGCGCTGGTCGGCGGTCTGGAGGCCAAGGGCACGCCGGCGATGGTGCAGTGGGTCGCGATAGCGCCGCCGCAATCGCGCGTGGGCGTGCTGAGCGAGGCCGAGCGTGCCGAGCTAATCGCGCGCTCGCCGTTGCGTGGCCGGTACGACCAGCCGGTCGATCGCGAATCGGCCTACGAGATGCTGACGGCGCGGGCACGCCAGGCCGCCGAGGCTGAGCCTGCGCCGGCAAACGCTGGCAAGCGCGGCAGCGAAGGCGGTGCGGTCGGCGACTTCGCCGGGCGGGTGCTCAAGAGTGCCTTGAATCAGGCGGCCAGCCAGATCGGCCGGCAGATCGTGCGCGGCCTGCTTGGTTCACTGCTGGGTAGCAAGCGCTGAGTGACGGTGGCCACTGATTGCCCGCGGCGGGTACTCAGCGGCTATCGATATCCGGCACGCGGTTCCGGCCGTGTATTGAAAGTCGCCGGGCTTATCAGCTTTGCGCGTCTACTTCCTGCCGGGCTTTTTCTTTTTCCATCTTCTGCAGTTCTTCCTGGAAAACTCGATCTTGCAGGGTTGCCTTCTTGCGCCAGGGTTTGCGCTCCGGCTCGGTCTTGGCTGCATAAGTTGTAACTTCGCCGCCATAGATATCCTGGTAGCGCTGCGCCTGACGCTCGAGTTCGATGCGCAGTTGTTCTTTTGTCACGTAATTGGACCTGTCTGTTTGTGTACGAATGAGTAGGGTGCTGAAGCGGTATATTGCCGTACCGTCAATCGAATGCGGCGGCGCCGCGGCCCGCGTGCATCTTTTCAGGCGTTGTAATGCCGGGGAAGTTCTGCCGTCTGGCATCTCTTCCTGCATTCGGGCTTGAAAAACGGGCAGCAGTTCAAAGAACTGGCAAAAGGTTTTGAAGCAAACCTGTGGACTCTGGAACGCGGAAAACGCATGTCGCATGAGTTCGCTGCGGACTTGCCATGCTTCAGTAGACCGCATTATGCGCCGGATCGTGGAGATTGGGTGACTTTACTTTGCAGCAAAATAAAACCCGCGGCGATGCGCGGGTTTTATTCGGCGTGAAACTTCGGTCAGCGAGCGACCTTGGCTTCGACACCCTCGGTACGACCGTAAACATCGTCCAGGCGTTCGATATCGTCTTCGCCGAGATAACTTCCGGACTGCACTTCGATGATCTCGAGCGGAATCTTGCCCGGATTCGCCAGACGATGTACCGAAGTGACCGGAATATAGGTCGACTGGTTTTCCGTGAGCAGGAACGTCTTCTCGTTGCAGGTCACCTGGGCGGTACCGGAGACGACGATCCAGTGTTCGGCGCGATGGTGGTGCATCTGCAGCGACAGGCTGGCGCCCGGGTTGACGCAGATCCGCTTGACCTGGAAGCGTCCGCCCATGTCGACCGAGTCGTACCAGCCCCACGGGCGATACACGGCGCAATGGTTCTGCGTTTCCGGGCGCGCCTGTGCATCGAGGCGGGCTACGAGTTTCTTGACGTCCTGCACCTTGTCCTTGTGGGCGATCATGATGGCGTCCTTGGTCTCCACCACCACGACGTCCTCCAGTCCCAGCACGGTGACCAGCTTGCCGTTGCCGTGAACCAGGCAGTTACGGGTGTCTTCGGCGATCACGTCGCCCTTGAGCACGTTGCCGTTGGCGTCCTTGTTATGCACGTCCCAGATCGACGACCAGGAGCCGACATCGCTCCAGCCGGCGGACATGGGCACCACGCAGGCGAGACTGGTCTTCTCCATGACGGCGTAGTC
This sequence comes from Stutzerimonas sp. 21-1, assembly GCF_056336065.1. Classification (NCBI taxonomy): domain Bacteria; kingdom Pseudomonadati; phylum Pseudomonadota; class Gammaproteobacteria; order Pseudomonadales; family Pseudomonadaceae; genus Stutzerimonas; species Stutzerimonas sp. 21-1. The sequence continues at coordinate 1,000,274 of NZ_CM150500.1, forward strand.
GATGGAGTTGTCGGGGCAGCAGGCGAAGGTCGCCGGGTCGATCAGCAGCTCGTCGCCATTGAGGGTGCTGCGTTCGAGCGCAACGCAGCAGGTGTCGTAGATGTCCGGGTCGTGCTTCTTCAGTTCCTCCAGGAACACGCTGGCGCGGAACAGGAACATGCCGCTGTTCCAGTAGTAGTCGCCCGATTCGACATAGCTCTGCGCGCGGGCTTCGTCCGGCTTCTCGACGAACTGGCTGACGCGGCTGATGCCCTCCGGCAGCCCGCTGGCGTCGTTCGGATCGCACTTGATGTAGCCGTAGCCGGTTTCCGGGCGGGTCGCCGGGATGCCGAACAGCACCATCTCGCCGTTTTCCGCGGCGTTGGTGGCCAGGGCCAGGGAGCGCTGGAAGGCGCGCTGGTCGTCGATCACGTGATCGGCCGGCAGCACCAGCAGCAGCTCGTCGCGGCCTTCTTCGACGAGCTTCATCGCGGCGATGGCGATCGCCGGGGCCGTGTTGCGCCCGAAGGGTTCGAGCAGCATGCCCTGGACACCCAGCTTGCGTGCGGCCAGTTGCTCCTTGACGATGAAGCGGTGCTCCTTGTTGCACACCAGCAGCGGCTGCTGGATGCCCTCGAAGGCCAGGCGCTCGACGGTTTGCTGAAACAGCGTCTGCTCACCGGTAAGGGCGAGAAACTGCTTGGGGAACAGCTTGCGCGAGAGCGGCCACAGTCGCGAACCGCTACCGCCTGAAAGAATTACCGGAATCATGTCGTCTCTCCTGCATCGTTAGAGCGTTCTGTTGCGAGCACACCGTTGGCATGCTCGGGAAAATGGGATGGGTCGAGCGGGATCAGGTGCGTGGTCGGCGCGCAGAACGTAGGCAGTGACTGCGTGTTCGGCCGTGGCGCGAGTCACCTGCGCTTGGCGCGGATGCTCCGACGCGGCGGGTCAGCCGTGTGATGGCTGCCTGGTGCGTGACGACGGGGGCAGGCCGGGCGCGGTTGCCGGGCTGGGTCAGCGCTGAAGCGGAGCCCGTCTGAATTCGGGCGGCACCGCGCGCCGTTGCCGATCGTGTCGCCAGCCGCTGGAGCGGCTGGCAATGGTCAATGTTCGAGAACCCGAGCACGTTCATGTGCGACGTTCCTTTCCAGTCTGGAGTTGTCGGTACGCGCTTTATGATTCTCGGCGTCGCTCGATAGTTCCCGCGGGGAGAACCGTTGATCGGCCAGCATGAGGAGAGGGGGCGGCGGAGCTGCGTCGTACCGGAGCTACGACGCGCTCGGGAGGCGTGCGGCGCGGCGCGCCACACGTGGCGGATCAGGCGGTAGGAGTGTCGCGCAGGAACACGAGGTGGTCGTCCGAGGAGTCGGCCGCACTGAAGCGATAGCCTTCGTAGGCGAAGTCGCGCAGGCGCTCGACCGTCTGGATGCGTTCTTTGATGACGTAACGTGCCATCAGGCCGCGAGCCTTTTTGGCGTAGAAGCTGATGATCTTGTACTGGCCGTTCTTCATATCCTTGAAGTCCACGTCGACTACCCGCGCCTGCAGCGCCTTGCGCTTGACGGCCGAGAAGTACTCGTTGGATGCCAGGTTGAGCAGCACCTGATCGCCTTGCGCCTGCAGCGCCTGGTTGAGCCATTCGCTGATGCGTTCGCCCCAGAACGCGTAGAGGTCCTTGCCACGCGCGTTGGCGAGTTTCGTCCCCATCTCCAGGCGATAGGGCTGCATCAGGTCCAGCGGTCGCAGCAGGCCGTAGAGTCCGGACAGCATGCGCAGGTGCTGCTGGGCGAAGTCGAAGTCGGCTTCGGAAAAGTCTTGTGCGGCAAGTCCGGTGTAGACGTCGCCCTTGAAGGCGAGCAGGGCCTGCTTGGCGTTCTCGCGGGTGAAGGGCGTGCTCCAGCTGCCGAAGCGGGCGACATTCAGTGCCGCCAGCTTGTCGGACAGGTGCATCAGCTCGGCGATCTGTGCCGGCGAGAAGTCGCGCAGCTGTTCGATCAGCAGCTGCGAATGCTCGAGGTGTTCGGGCTGGGTGAAGCGCTGGGTTACCGGTGGAGTCTCGTAGTCGAGGGTCTTGGCTGGGGAAATCACCATCAGCATGTAGTTGCTCTCCTGTGTGCAGCGGCGATTCTAGGCGCGATGGCGAGCCCGGCTCCAGCGATCGTGGCCATTGACGGCGGTTGACCTTGTCCGGGGGGCAAGGTGCAAGCTACGCCCGCCCGATGATGAGGAGGCGGTATGAGCACGTGCGATCACTCGAACTGGCAAAGCTCACATGATTACCGTCCGCTGGAGCAGGGCGCCGAACGCCAGACCTGGGCGGTGGCGCTGCTTACCGGCGTGACGATGGTGGTGGAGATCGCCGCCGGCTACTGGTTCAACTCGATGGCGCTGCTCGCCGATGGCTGGCACATGTCCTCGCACATGGTGGCGATCGGCCTGGCAGCGCTGGCCTACATGCTGGCCCGGCGTTATGCCGATGATCGGCGTTTCGCCTTCGGTACCTGGAAGATCGAGGTGTTGGCGGGCTTTTCCAGCGCGCTGTTCTTGGTTGGCATCGCGCTGATGATGATCATCGAGTCGCTGCTGCGGTTCTGGTCGCCTGCGAACATTCGCTTTGACGAGGCGCTCTGGGTCGCGGTGATCGGCCTGCTGGTGAACCTGGCGTCCGCCTGGCTGCTGCACGATGGACATGATCATGGCCACGCTCATGATCATCACCACGACCACGACCACGACCACGACCATGACCATGACCACGACCACGACCACGACCACGACCATGAGCATGAGCATGAGCATGAGCATGCTGTGTCCAGGCATGGGCGCGATCTCAATCGTCACGCCGCATTCATCCATGTGCTGACCGACGGGTTGACCTCGGTGGCGGCGATCGTGGCCCTGCTGGGCGGCAAGTTCTTCGGCTGGAGGTGGCTGGACCCGCTGATGGGCGTGATCGGCGCGTTGGTGATCCTGGTCTGGGCCAAGGGTCTGCTGGTGGAGACCGCCAAGGCGTTGCTGGATCGGGAAATGGACGATCCGCTGGTACGCCGTGTGCGCAGGCAGCTGGAAGCGGTGCCGGATACCGAGGTGACCGATCTGCATCTGTGGCGCGTGGGCCGCGCCCAGTACAGCTGCATCCTCAGCGTGGTCACGCATCAGGACTACAGCGCCGACGATTACAAGCGTGCCCTGCAGGACCTGTCGCAGCTGGTGCACGTGACCGCCGAGGTAAACCGCTGCGGCGAATCGGCGCACCTGGATTCCCGACTGTAGTCGGCTGGATTCCGCACGCCAAGGGCGTTCCGTCGATACGGGCAATAAAAGCGGAAATCGCACAAAAACGCTTTTGCCCGTCATCGGTTTTGGGTTATTACCGAATCAGACCGCCGAACCCTGCGACACAGGTGGCGGCCCCTGGGTGGCCCCGAACCCCGCCTCCCAAGCCCGTTCATCTGCCAGCACGGTGGTCTTTCTGCGGCGGAGCGCCTATGGCTCTCCGTCGACTGACCCAACGAAAAGGTGATCGGTATGGATGATTTCGGCAGATCCCGCGCGACTCAGCCCACCCTGTATGTTCTCGACACCAACGTCCTGATCCACGATCCCAACGCCTTGCTCAACTTCCAGGAGCACCAGGTCGCGATACCGATGACCGTGCTGGAGGAACTCGATCAACTCAAAACTGGCAAGCACAGTGTCGCCGCCGAGTGTCGCCAGGCGATTCGCCTGATCGACCGCCTGCTCGGTAATGCCACGCCCGCCGAGGTGGAGGCGGGCGTACCGATTCAGCGCGACAAGAGCGGGGCGCGCGGCAGCTTGTCCATCCTGATGAGCCAGCGGCTGGAGAATGGCCTGCCGGAGGACCTGAACGACAACAAGATCATCAACCTGGTGGTCGCGATCAGCAAACAGCGGCCCGGTGTGCCGGTGGTGCTGGTCACCAAGGACATCAACATGCGCCTCAAGGCGCGGGCCTGCGGCGTGGCCGCGGAGGATTACCACACCGATCAGCTGGTCGACGACGTGGGTCAGCTGTCGCGCGGCTATCATAGCCTGAGCGGCTCGTTCTGGGACCGCGTGAGCAAGGTCGAGACCCATCAGGGGCACGGTCGTACCTGGCATCGCGTGCAGCTGATCGACAACCTGCCGGCGGTGCATATCAACGAGTTCATCCTCGACGAGCAGGGCTTCGTCGGCTGGATCAAGGGCATCAAGGAAGACGAGCTGCTGCTGCTCGACATGCACCAGGAGCCGCTGCTGCATCAGGAGGCCTGGGGCCTGCGTCCGCGTGACATCCATCAGGCGCTGGCGCTGTTCGCCCTGCTCGATCCGGATATCCACCTGGTCAACCTGTCGGGCGCGGCCGGTTCAGGCAAGACCATCCTGGCGCTGGCCGCTGCGATCGAGCAGACGGTGGTGAGCAAGCGCTACCGACGCATCATCGCGACCCGCAGCGTGCAGGGGCTGGACGAGGACATCGGCTTCCTGCCCGGTACCGAGGCGGAGAAGATGGAGCCCTGGCTCGGCGCGATCACCGACAACCTCGAAGCGCTGCACATGGACGACGAGAACACCCCCGGCAGCATCGACTACATCCTGCAGAAGGTGCCGCTGCAGTTCAAATCGCTGAACTACATCCGCGGGCGCAGCTTCCAGCAGAGCCTGATCCTCATCGACGAGTGCCAGAACCTCACGCCGCACCAGATGAAGACCATCATCACCCGCGCCGGCAACGGCTCCAAAGTGGTCTGCCTGGGTAACCTGGCGCAGATCGATACGCCCTATCTGTCGGCCACCAGTTCCGGCCTCACCTACCTGACGGAGCGCTTCAAGGACTTCTCCCACGGCGTGCACATCACCCTGCAGGGCGTGCCGCGTTCGATCCTGGCCGAGTACGCCGAGGCGCACATGTAGCTCGCGGTCGCTGCGAAGGGGTGTCGGTGGTACCCCTTCCGGGAGCGGGCCGTGCGTGGCTGGCTGGGTTAGACTCGCGACTTTCCCAGCCAGGAGCGTCATATGCTCACCCATCTCGATTCCCAGGGCCGTGCCAGCATGGTCGATGTGACCGAAAAGGCCGTCACCGCGCGCGAGGCGACGGCCGAGGCGCGCGTGCGGATGCTGCCGCAGACGCTGCAGATGATTCAGCAGGGCGGCCATCCCAAGGGCGACGTATTCGCCGTGGCGCGCATCGCCGGCATCCAGGCGGCGAAGAAGACTTACGAACTGATTCCGCTATGTCATCCGCTGCTGCTGACCAGCGTGAAGGTCGAGCTGCAGGCCGAAGGCGAGGACAGCGTGCTGATCCGCGCCACCTGCCGGCTGGCCGGGCAGACCGGGGTGGAAATGGAAGCGCTGACCGCAGCCAGTGTTGCCGCCCTGACGATCTACGACATGTGCAAGGCGGTCGACCGCGGCATGTGCATCGAGGGTGTGCGCCTGCTGGAAAAGCGCGGCGGCAAGAGCGGCCACTGGCAGGTGCAGGCATGATTTGCGTACAGTTTTTTGCCCGTTACCGCGAGGCGCTGGGCAGCGATGGCGAACGCTTCGACTGGGATCCGTCGCTCACCTGCCTGGACGACTTGCGCCAGCGCCTGCTGGCCCGCGGCGGCGCCTGGGAAGTGCTCGGCGAGCAGAACCTGATGTGCGCGCGCAACCAGGAGCTCTGCGGCCTGGACGAACCGCTCGTCGATGGCGATGAAGTGGCATTCTTCCCGACCGTGACCGGAGGTTGAAATGAGTGTTCGGGTACAGCAGGCGGCCTTCGATCCGGGGGCCGAACTGAACGCGTTGCACGCGGCCAATCTGGGCATCGGTGCGGTCGCCGCCTTCGTCGGCTACGTGCGCGATTTCAATGACGGGCACGACGTCGCCGGCATGTTCCTCGAACACGCGCCGGGTATGACCGAGAAGGCGCTGGGCAAGATCATCGCCGAGGCCGAGGAGCGCTGGCCGCTGCTGAGCATCGACGTGCTGCACCGCGTCGGCTCGCTGGAGCCGGGCGAGCCGATCGTGTTCGTCGGTGTGACCAGCGCACATCGCGAGGCGGCGTTCGATGCCTGCCGTTTCGTCATGGATTACCTGAAGACCCGTGCACCGTTCTGGAAGAAGGAGAACACGCCGGACGGCGAACGCTGGGTCGATGGGCGCCACAGCGATCAGGCCGCCGCCGAGCGCTGGCAGCGCTGAGCACCGCCGACGTCGGTGCTGGCCGCTGCGGCCGGGTGATCAGTGGAGCGCGATGTATAGCTTGAACGACACCGTGGAGAACATGACGATGATGCCCAGGCTGAGCAGCACGATGCCCCATTGCCGGTCGCGGTTGGCGAAGCCTGCGCACAGCAGTACGAAGCCGGTGAGGATGAGCAGCAGCAGCCAGTCGAGGTTATCCATGAAATCTCCTTGTACGTGCCGTCAGTACTTGTACGGTAGTTCCGTTTCGGTGGTGACCGGCTGACTTGGGTCACGCCCGACGCAGCGCACAGAAAAAAGGCGAAGCCGCAGCTTCGCCCGTTGTTTTTCCGTGAGCCTCACCGGCTGCGTGGTACCGGCACCAGCAGCTCGGCCGGCGGCATCTCGCAGTGAATCTTGCGCCCGATCAGCTCCTCGATCGGCGGCAGGGCGAAGGCGTCATCCTCGCCGGCGAAACTGATCGAAGTGCCGCTGGCGCCGGCACGGCCGGTACGACCGATGCGGTGCACGTAATCGTCCGGATCTTCGGGCAGGGTGAAGTTGATCACGTGGCTGATGGCGTCGACGTGAATGCCGCGACCGGCGACGTCGGTGGCCACCAGGACGCGAATCTTGCCCTCACGGAAGCCTTCCAGAACCTTGATGCGCTTGTGCTGCGGTACGTCACCGGACATCTGCGCGGCGCTGATGCCGTCCTTGGTCAGACGTTCTTCGATGCGCCGGACTTCGTCCTTGCGGTTGGCGAAGACCATCACCCGGGTCCAGTCGTTCTGGCTGATCAGGTTGTAGAGCAGCTTGTACTTGTCGCTGCCGGCCACCGCATAGACGTGCTGTTCGACGGTGTCGCTGGCGACGTTTTCCGGCTCGATCTCGACGATGGCCGGGTTCACCGTCCACTGGCGGGCGAGGTTCATCACGTCCTCGGTGAAGGTCGCGGAGAACAGCAGGGTCTGGCGTTCACCCTTCATCGGCGTCTGCCGGATGATCTGGCGCACCTGCGGGATGAAGCCCATGTCGAGCATGCGATCAGCCTCGTCCAGCACCATCACCTCGACCATGTCCAGGTGCACCTCGCCGCGCTGGTTGAAGTCCAGCAGGCGGCCGGGCGTGGCAACCAGGATGTCGCAGAAGCGCGATTCGAGCTGCTTGAGCTGTTTGTCGAAGTCCATGCCGCCGACGAAGCTCATCACGTTCAGGCCGGTGTACTTGGCCAGGTCCAGCGCGTCGTTGGCGATCTGCACCACCAGCTCGCGGGTCGGCGCGATGATCAGCGCGCGCGGTTCGCCCATGTAGCGCTCCTTGGGCGGCGGCGTCTGCAGCAACTGGGTGATGGTGGAAATCAGGAAGGCGGCGGTCTTGCCGGTGCCGGTCTGCGCGCGGCCGATGGCGTCCTGCCCCTTGAGCGTGAAACCCAGCACCTGCGCCTGGATCGGCGTGCAGTACGGGAAGCCCAGATCCTGGATGGCGTGCATCAGCTCGGGGGCGAGCTTGAAGTCATGGAAGCGGGTCTTGCCTTCGACCGGCTCGACCACGAAGTCTTCGAGCTTCCAGGCCGGGGCGGCGGGCTTGCTGTGGCGCGGACGGCGCGGCTTGTCAGCGGCGCGCTCGGCTTTTTGGGTGTCCGGCTGCGCGGGCTGAGGGTTCTGCGTCTGGGCAGTGTCGACGGCGGAGCTGCTGGCGGCGGGCGCTGTGGGCGCCGGCTGGGGCTCGTCCTTGGCAAAGATTTTCTTGAGTGCTTTGAGCACGGCCTTCTCGTTCATCAAATGGGAAATTCGCGCGCCAGTGTAATGCAAGAAGCAGGCGTGGCGAAGTATTGGCCCTTTTCCGGGTTGACAGCGCCGTCGTTCAAACGCACAGCCGGTTTCGGCCCTGTTGCTTGGCCTGGTAGAGCGCCTTGTCGGCGCGATCGATCAGGTTGTTCAGCTCGTCGTCCGCCTGCATCTGCGCCAGCCCGATAGACACGGTGACTCCCGGCAGGTTGCCGATGGCGGTGTCGAAGGTGCTGACCTGCTCGATGCTGCGCAACAACCGCTCGCCGATCAGCCGGGCCTCGGCCGAATCCAGTTCCGGCAGCAGGATGACGAACTCCTCGCCGCCAAAGCGGATCAGGCTGTCCTTGGGCCGCAGCTGGCCGCCCAGCGTGCGGGCGACCATCAGCAGTGCGTGGTCGCCAGCCAGGTGGCCGTACTTGTCGTTGTAGGCTTTGAAATGATCGACATCGAGCATCAGCAGGCACAGCGGCAGCTGGCTGAACGCGCAGCGTGCGCGCTCGCGCTCGAAGATGTGCTCCAGCCAGCGCCGGTTGAAAACGCCGGTGAGCATGTCGACGTTCGCGTTGTGCTCGCTGTCGATGATCAGCCGGTCGCTCAGACGAACGCGCTCGCAGAGCAGGCCGACGAGGTTGCGCATGAGCCGGGGTGAAGTTGTCAGGCAGGCGAAGTCGCGGCTGTGCAGGCGTAGCAGCCGGCTCGGCTGGCTGGCGACGACATAGGTAGGCGGCGGCAGCCGATCGATGAAGCTGACTTCACCGGCGCATTCGCAGGGCTCGATCAGCCGCAGCGCGGGGCTGTCCAGCGTGTCGAGATAGACCGTCAGCTGCCCCTCGAGCAGCAGATAAAGGAAGCGGTTGACGCTGCGTGGCGACAGCAGGACCTCGTCGACTGCCATTTCGCACAGCTCGAACCGATCGGCGAGCATGCGCAGATGGGCGATGTCGACGTGCTGCATCAAGCGCATCTGGCTCAGTTGCAGCAGGTCAACCGGTTGCTGGAGCAGCTTCATCGCCGCAGGCCCGTATCGCGGCGACACTCTCTGGCGGTACTCATCGCGCCCCCTCCCACGCGCCGCGAACTGGCGGGCGTGCGTCACGCGCAACGACTCCGAAGCATTCGGCCTTTCGACAAGCGTAGCTCTGCAACGTCGGCCGCGCCGCTTCGCTTTGCCGGGGGCGATTTTCAGGCCAGGCGTTCGGCCAGCCACTCGCCGATGTCGCGGATTTCCTGCGGCAATACCTCATGGCCCATCGGGTAGTCCCGCCAGGACGCCGCGACGCCCGCGGCTTGCAGGCATTCATAGGCGGCGCGCCCCATCGGCAGCGGCACCACGTCGTCACGGCTGCCATGCAGGCAGAGCACCGGCTGGCGGCGCGCGGTTTCGGCGAGCTGGAGGTTTTCGCTGAACGTCGGGGCGTAGGTGGACAGCGCGATGACGCCACCCAGCGTGCCCGGCCAGCGCAGGTAGGCGGTATGCAGCACGACCGCACCGCCCTGGGAGAAGCCGGCGAGGAAGATGCGCGCCGGATCGATACCGCTGTCGCGCTGCGCCTCGATCAGGCGGATGACCAGCTCGGTGGACTCTTCCAGTTCGTCGCGATTGATCGCGCGTGCCGGGCTCAGCGCCTGGATGTCGTACCAGCTGGGCATTTGCCAGCCGCCATTGATGGTGACCGGGCGGGTCGGCGCCTGTGGCAGCACGAAGCGGGTGCTGAGCAGACGCTGCTGCAGGGCTTCGGCGACCGGCTGGAAGTCATAGCGGTCGGCGCCCAGGCCGTGCAGCCAGATGACACAGGCATCGGCCTGCCGGGTTGGTTCGAGGATCAGGGGTTCGCTCATGGGATGGCTCCGGCGACTGAGGACGGCATCGCCCTATCTTGGGGCGCGGGCGGATCGCCCGTGGTGAAAGTCGTGCGAGGTTACCCGGTTGTGCGGCGCGGGTGCACCCGTGGCGCCGCGCCGGCTGGCGTTGCGGACGCTGGTACGCCGCTTGCAATCGCCTGCATCGTCGCCGCCAGCGTGCCGGGCAGCTTCGCAGGCGGCGAGATCAGGGCAGATCGACGACATTGCCGATCACTCAGCTGCGACTAGACTCAGGTCTGGCTCTGCCGTCACGCGCTCGCCGAAGCGTTCGTGAGGTGGCAGATGACCCGACCCGAGAATAAGAAAGCAAACTGGAGGTTTCGATGATGAGGGTGAAATCCACACTGGCCGTGCTGAGTGCTGCGACGCTGTTCGCCATCAGCGGGGCGGCGCATGCCGGGGCGACCCTGGATGCCGTGAAGAAGAAGGGCTTCGTGCAATGCGGCATCAGCGACGGACTGCCGGGGTTCTCCTTCGCCGACGCCAAGGGGCAGTACAAGGGAATCGACGTGGATGTTTGCCGCGCGGTGGCGGCCGCGGTGTTCGGCGATGCCGGCAAGGTCAAGTTCAGTCCGTTGACGGCTAAGGAGCGCTTCACCGCGCTGCAGTCCGGCGAGATCGACATGCTGTCGCGCAACACCACCTGGACCAGCTCGCGGGACTCGGCGATGGGGCTGAATTTCACCGGGGTGACCTATTACGACGGCCAGGGCTTTCTGGTGAACAAGGAACTCGGGGTCAGCAGCGCCAAGGAGCTGGACGGTGCCACCGTCTGCATCCAGGCTGGCACCACCACTGAGCTCAATCTCTCCGACTACTTCCGCTCCAACGGCCTCAAGTACACCCCCATCACTTACGACACCTCCGACGAAAGCGCCAAATCGCTGGAGTCCGGTCGCTGCGACGTGCTGACCTCCGACCAGTCGCAGCTCTATGCGCAGCGCATCAAGCTGGCCAAGCCCGATCAGTACGTCGTGCTGCCCGAGGTGATTTCCAAGGAGCCGCTCGGCCCGGCCGTGCGCCAGGGCGACGAGGAATGGTTCGATATCGTGCGCTGGACGCTGTTCGCCATGCTTAACGCCGAAGAGCTGGGCGTGACCTCGGCAAACGTGGAGAAGACCGCCAAGGAAACCAAGAACCCGGACGTGGCGCGCCTGCTCGGCGGTGAGGGCGAGTACGGCAAGGACCTCAAGCTGTCGGCGGACTGGGCGGTGCAGATCGTCAAGCAGGTGGGCAACTACGGCGAGATCTTCGAGCGCAACGTCGGCGCCGGTAGCGAGCTGAAGATCGAGCGCGGCCTCAATGCCCTGTGGAACAAGGGCGGATTGCAGTACGCACCACCGGTGCGTTGAGGTATCCGGGGCCGGCCGCATGCGCTGCCGGCCCGTTTCCAGGGAACGGCACTGACGGCGCGCGCGGCGTTCCGGCAGTGCCGCACGAGGGCTTTCGATGCGCAGCACTGAATCAAGGCTGGCGCGACGCTCGCCGCTGACCGATCCGCGTGTGCGTGCCTGGGTGTTCCAGGTGCTGGCGGTGGTCACGGTGGTTGCGTTCGGCTGGTTTCTGTTCGTCAACACGCAGGCCAATCTGGCCCATCGCGGTATCACGTCCGGTTTCGGCTTTCTCGACAATGCCGCCGGCTTCGGCATTTCCCAGCACCTGATCGACTACAGCGAGAGCGACTCCTACGGCCGGGTGTTCTGGGTCGGGCTGCTCAACACGCTGCTGGTGAGTGTCATCGGCATCATCCTCGCGACGTTGATCGGCTTCGCGCTAGGCGTGGCACGGCTGTCGTCGAACTGGCTGATTCGCCAGCTGGCGACGCTGTATATCGAGACGTTCCGCAACATCCCGCCGCTGCTGCAGATCTTCTTCGTCTATTTCGCCGTCATCGGTCCGCTGCCCGGCCCGCGCGACAGCCTGAGCCTGGGCGGTGTGATCTTTCTAAACAACCGCGGCGTGCAGCTGCCGGCGCCCAGCGCCGCGGAGGGTTTCTGGCCGTTCTGGCTGGCGCTGCTGGTGGCGGTGCTGGCCATCGTGGTGCTGGCGCGCTGGGCCCGCGCGCGGCGGCATGCGACCGGGCAGGCGTTTCCGTTGTTCTGGTCCAGCCTGGGGTTGCTGGTGGCGATTCCGGCCCTGAGCGTGCTGCTGTGGGGCGCGCCGTTCGACTGGGAGGTGCCGCAGCTGCAGCGTTTCAATATCCGCGGCGGCTGGATCGTGATTCCCGAACTGGTGTCGATCGTGCTGGCGCTTGCGGTCTACACGGCGGCGTTCATCGGCGAAACCGTGCGCGCCGGCATCCAGGCGGTCAGCCACGGGCAGAGCGAGGCGGCAGCATCGCTGGGGCTGCGGACCGGGCAGACGCTGCGGCTGGTGATCATTCCGCAGGCGTTGCGGGTGATCGTCCCGCCGCTGACCAGCCAGTACCTCAACTTGGCGAAGAACTCTTCGCTGGCGGCGGCCATCGGCTACCCGGACATGGTCTCGCTGTTCGCCGGTACGGTGCTCAACCAGACCGGTCAGGCGATCGAGACGATGGCGATCACCATGAGCGTGTACCTGGCCATCAGCATCAGCATTTCGCTGCTGATGAACTGGTACAACCGGCGCATCGCGCTGATCGAACGGTGAGGGCCGAGCCATGACGACTCATCGTTTCAAGCCTGACCTGCCGCCGCCCTCGAGCAACCTGGGCGCCATCGGCTGGCTGCGGGCGAACCTGTTCTCCGGCGTCGGCAACACGCTGCTGACTCTGCTGGGGCTGTATGTGGTCTGGCTGGTGATTCCGCCGCTGCTGGACTGGGCGATCTTCAGCGCCGACTGGACCGGCGAAACCCGCGCCGACTGCACGCGCGAAGGCGCGTGCTGGGTCTTCGTGCAGACGCGCTTCAGCCAGTTCATGTACGGCTTCTATCCCGCCGAGTTGCGCTGGCGCGTCGACCTCAGTGTGTGGCTGGCGATCATCGGGGCGACGCCACTCTTCCTGCGCCAGATGCCGCACAAGGTGCGCTACGGGTTTGCCTATCTGCTGATCTACCCATTGCTGGCGTTCTGGTTGCTGCATGGCGGCTTCCTCGGCCTGCAGACGGTGCCCACCAGCCAGTGGGGCGGCCTGATGCTGACCATCGTCATCGCCGCCGTGGGCATCGCCGGCGCACTGCCGATGGGCATTCTGCTGGCCTTGGGGCGGCGTTCCGACATGCCGGCGATCCGCGTGTTGTGCGTGACGTTCATCGAGTTCTGGCGCGGCGTGCCGCTGATCACCGTGCTGTTCATGTCTTCGGTGATGCTGCCGCTGTTCCTGCCCGAGGGCATGAACCTCGACAAGCTGATGCGCGCCATGCTGATGGTGATCTTCTTCGAGGCGGCCTATATCGCCGAGGTGGTGCGCGGCGGTCTGCAGGCGATTCCGAAGGGGCAGTACGAGGCCGCAGCGGCGATGGGGTTGGGCTACTGGCGCAGCATGCTGCTGGTGATCCTGCCGCAGGCGCTGAAGCTGGTGATTCCCGGCATCGTCAACACCTTCATCGCGCTGTTCAAGGACACCAGCCTGGTGATCATCATCGGCCTGTTCGACTTCCTCAACAGCATCAAGCGCGCAACGGCGGACCCGTCCTGGCTGGGTATGTCCACCGAGGGTTACGTGTTCGCCGCGCTGGTGTACTGGCTGTTCTGCTTCGGCATGTCGCGCTATTCGATGCACCTGGAGCGCAAGCTCGATACCGGTCACAGGAACTAGGAGAGGGTTATGAGCGATACCGTGGCACGACCGGAGCAGGCGAGCGAGCCGGTCATCCAGATGCAGGGCGTGCACAAGTGGTACGGCCAGTTCCATGTGCTCAAGGACATCAACCTGAGCGTGCGCCAGGGCGAGCGCATCGTACTCTGCGGACCGTCCGGCTCGGGCAAGTCCACCACGATCCGCTGTCTCAACCGGCTGGAGGAGCATCAGCAGGGGCGCATCGTCATCAATGGCGTCGAGCTGACCAGCGATCTCAAACAGATCGAGGCGATTCGCAGCGAAGTCGGCATGGTATTCCAGCATTTCAACCTGTTCCCGCACCTGACGGTGTTGCAGAACTGCACGCTGGCACCGATGTGGGTGCGCAAGCTGCCGCGCCGTCAGGCCGAGGAAATCGCCATGCATTATCTGGAGCGGGTGCGCATTCCGGAGCAGGCCGGCAAATATCCCGGCCAGCTCTCCGGCGGCCAGCAGCAGCGCGTGGCGATCGCCCGTGCGCTGTGCATGAAACCCAAGATCATGCTGTTCGACGAACCGACCTCGGCGCTCGACCCGGAAATGGTCAAGGAGGTGCTGGATACCATGATCGCCCTCGCCGAGAGCGGCATGACCATGCTCTGCGTCACTCACGAGATGGGCTTTGCCCGCACCGTGGCCGACCGGGTGATCTTCATGGACCGCGGCGAGATCGTCGAACAGGCCGAGCCGGAGGTGTTCTTCAGCAACCCGGTCAACGACCGGACCAAGCTGTTCCTCAGCCAGATCCTGCATTGAGTTGCGCGAGGGCAGGGCGTACACCGCCACGCAGTGGCGCCTGGCCTTCGGTTGACGCCGGTCATGGGGTTGCGTTTGCGCCTGGCATGTAATCGCTGCCCATCATCGAGGTTCGGGAAACGGTCATGTCCAAGTGCAGAAAGGGTGGCGTCACGCGGTCGCTGCAGGGACTCGTCGCCTGGCTGCTGGCGAGCCTGCTGGCCACCGCCGCGCAGGGGCAGGAGTCGTGGAGCGAGGAGGACATCCGCGCTTCCCGCCAGCTGCTGCGCGAGGCCACGACGGCGCAGGCGCCGGTCTACCAGGCCGATCCACTGGGGCTGATGCTGGTGGTCGAGACCGGCGATTCTCACATCTCGATCCTCGATGGCGACAAGCTCGAGCCCTTTCATCGTTTCGCCACCCGGGCGCAGCTGCATGGCAGCCCGAAATTCACCCGCGACGGGCGTTACGCATTCTTCGTGTCCCGCGACGGCTGGGTGACCAAGTACGACCTGTGGACGCTGGAGGTCGTGGCCGAGGTGCGGGCGGGGCTGGACACCCGCAACATTGCCGTCGACCCGACGGGCGAGCACGTTGCCGTGGCCAACTACCAGCCCCATACCCTGGTGCTGCTGGATGGCGACCTGAACCTGCTCAAATCGATGCCGGCTCTCGACCAGAAGGCGGAGCACAGCTCGCGGGTGTCGGCGGTCTACAGCGTGCCGTCGCGACGGTCGTTCGTCGTGGCGATGAAGGACATCGCGGAGTTGTGGGAGGTCAGCTACGACCCGCAGGCCGAAGACATGGCGATCGGCCTGGTGCACGACTTCCAGTATCGGGAGGGCACCTTCGTCACGGGGTATCTCAATCCACGACGCATCGAGCTGGACGCGCCGCTGGATGATTTCTTCTTCAATCCGGATCAGGCCGAGCTGTTCGGCGTGTCGCCGCAGGGCGAGGTGCAGGTGATCCACCTGGATGCGCGCCAGCGAATCGGCGGCTTGCCTTTGCAGGGGCGTCCGCACATGGGCACGGCCGTCACCTGGCGCCGCCAGGGGGTGACGCTGATGGCCAGCACCAACCTCAAGCTGCCGGAAGTTGCGGTGGTCGACCCGCAGCGGCGCGAACTGGTGCAACGCATCGCCCTGCAGGGGCCGGGCTTTTTCCTCGCCGGCCATGAGAACAGTCGCTACCTGTTCGTCGATTCGATGCTGGCGGCCGATTCGCGGCATGTGCTGCAGACGATCGACCGGGAAACCCTGGAGGTCGCGCGACACTTCGCGGCCGAGCCGGGCGATACGCTGGCGCACGTCGAATTCACCCGCGATGGCCGCTACGCGCTGGCCAGCCTGTGGCGCGATGACGGTGCCGTGATCGTGTTCGATACGCACAGTCTGGAGGAGGTCAAACGCCTGCCGATGAAGCGGCCGGTGGGCAAATACAGCGTCTGGCGTGGCATCGAGTCCCAGCAGGGCGCTGCGCGTTAGCGTCGGTCGGGCTCGGGCGCTCGACGGCGGCTGCGCTTGCAGCGGGTCGCTGCCCCTTTGACCGCCGTCATGGGCTAGAATACGCGCCCCGACTGCTCCCCTCTTCGAGGCTGTTCCGACGATGTTGATTCTGCGCGGCGCTCCCGCTCTTTCCGCCTTCCGTCACGGCAAGCTCCTGGCACAACTGACCGAGAAGGTCCCCGCCGTGAGCGGGCTGTATGCCGAGTTCGCCCATTTCGCCGAGGTTTCTGGCGCGCTTGGCGCGGAAGAGCAGCAGGTCCTGACCCGCCTGCTCAAGTACGGCCCCAGCGTGCCGGTGCAGGAGCCAGCCGGTCGGCTGTTCCTGGTGGTGCCGCGTTTCGGCACCATCTCTCCCTGGTCGAGCAAGGCCAGCGACATCGCCCACAACTGCGGCCTGGAGAAGATTCAGCGCCTGGAGCGCGGCATCGCCTACTACGTGCAGGGCGAGCTGTCCGACAGCGACGCCGAGCTCGTCGCCGCCGCGCTGCATGACCGCATGACCCAGCTGGTGCTCGGCCGCTTCGAGGAAGCCGCCAATCTGTTCAGCCATGCCCAGCCCAAGCCGCTCACTGCCGTGGATGTGCTCGGCGGCGGTCGCGCCGCGCTGGAAAAGGCCAACGTCGAGCTGGGCCTGGCGCTGGCCGAAGACGAGATCGACTATCTGGTGCAGGCCTTCACCGGGCTGGGGCGCAACCCGCACGACATCGAACTGATGATGTTCGCCCAGGCCAACTCCGAGCACTGCCGCCACAAGATCTTCAATGCCAGCTGGGACATCGACGGCGAAAGCCAGGACAAGTCCCTGTTCGGCATGATCAAGAACACCTACCAGCTGCACAACGAGGGTGTGCTGTCGGCCTACAAGGACAACGCCGCCGTCATCGTCGGCAATGTTGCCGGCCGCTTCTATCCGAATCCGGAGACGCGTGAGTACGCCGCGAGCCAGGAGCCGGTGCACATCCTGATGAAGGTGGAGACGCACAACCACCCGACCGCCATCGCGCCGTTCCCGGGTGCCTCCACCGGCTCCGGCGGCGAAATCCGCGACGAGGGCGCGACCGGTCGCGGCGCCAAACCGAAGGCCGGCCTGACCGGTTTCACCGTCTCCAACCTGAACATCCCTGGTTTCGAGCAGCCCTGGGAGCAGCCCTATGGCAAGCCCGAGCGCATCGTCACGCCGCTGGACATCATGATCGAAGGCCCGCTGGGCGGCGCCGCGTTCAACAACGAATTCGGCCGCCCGGCGCTGACCGGCTATTTCCGCACCTTCGAGCAGGCGATCGACACGCCGCGCGGGGAGGAAGTGCGCGGTTACCACAAGCCGATCATGCTCGCTGGCGGCATGGGCAACATCCGTGAAGACCACGTGCAGAAGGGCGAGATCTCGGTCGGCGGCAAGCTGATCGTGCTCGGCGGCCCGGCCATGCTGATCGGCCTGGGTGGCGGCGCGGCCTCGTCGATGGCCACCGGCACCAGCTCGGCGGACCTCGACTTCGCCTCGGTGCAGCGCGACAACCCGGAAATGGAGCGTCGCTGCCAGGAAGTCATCGACCGTTGCTGGCAACTGGGCGAGCACAACCCGATCAAGTTCATTCACGACGTCGGCGCCGGCGGCCTGTCCAACGCCTTCCCCGAGCTGGTCAACGATGGCGGTCGCGGTGGTCGCTTCGAGCTGCGCAACATCCCCAACGACGAACCCGGCATGGCGCCGCACGAGATCTGGTGCAACGAGTCCCAGGAGCGCTACGTGCTCTCGGTCGATGCCGCCGATCTGGAGCGCTTCGCCGCCATCTGCGAGCGCGAGCGCTGCCCCTTTGCGGTCGTCGGTGAGGCCACCGAGGAAGCGCACCTGACCGTCGCCGACAGCCATTTCGGCAACAAGCCGGTGGACATGCCGCTCAACGTGCTGCTCGGCAAGGCGCCGCGCATGCACCGCAGCGCGCAGCGCGAAGCCGAGCTGGGCGACGATTTCAATGCCGCGTCGGTCTACCTCGACGAGGCCGTGGGCCGCGTGCTTCGCCACCCGGCGGTGGCGAGCAAGAGCTTTTTGATCACCATCGGCGACCGCAGCATCACCGGCCTCGTGGCGCGCGATCAGATGGTCGGCCCCTGGCAGGTTCCGGTGGCCGATTGCGCGGTGACCGCCGCCAGCTATGACGTCTACACCGGCGAGGCGATGGCGATGGGTGAGCGCACGCCGCTGGCCCTGCTCGACGCGCCGGCCTCCGGGCGCATGGCGATCGGCGAAACGCTGACCAACCTCGCCGCGGCACGCATCGAGAAACTCTCCGATATCAAACTGTCGGCCAACTGGATGGCCGCTGCCGGCCACCCGGGCGAGGATGCGCGGCTGTACGACACCGTGCGTGCCGTCGGCATGGAGCTGTGCCCGCAACTGGGCCTGACCATCCCGGTGGGCAAGGACTCGATGTCGATGAAGACGCGCTGGTCGGACGAGGGCGCCGAGAAGAGCGTGACTTCGCCGCTGTCGCTGATCGTGTCCGGCTTCGCGCCGGTGGTCGACGTCCGCCAGACCCTGACCCCGCAGCTGCGGCTGGACAAGGGCGCCACCGACCTGATCCTGATCGACCTCGGTCGTGGACAGAATCGCCTGGGTGGCTCGATCCTCGCCCAGGTCTACGGCAAGCTCGGCCGCGAAGTGCCGGATGTCGATGATGCCGAGGACCTGCGCGCGTTCTTCGCGGTGATCCAGGGCCTCAACACCGATGGCCTGTTGCAGGCCTATCACGACCGCTCCGATGGCGGCCTGTTGACCACCGTGCTGGAAATGGCCTTCGCCGGCCACTGCGGCCTCGACCTGAATCTCGATGGCCTGCTGGACGACGCCGACGATGTGCCGGCCGTGCTGTTCAGCGAGGAGCTGGGCGCGGTCATCCAGGTGCGTCAGGACGATACCGAAATCGTGCTGGCGCAGTTCAGCGCCGCCGGCCTCGGCGATTGCGTCGCGGTGATCGGTCAGCCGACCAACAACGGTTATGTGTCGATCCGTCTTGCCGGCAGCGAAGTGTTCAGTGGCGACCGTCGCCTGCTGCAGCGCCAGTGGGCCGAGACCAGCTACCAGATTCAGCGCCTGCGCGATAACGCCGACTGTGCCGATCAGGAATTCGATGCGCTGCTCGAGGAAGACAACCCCGGCCTCAGCGTCAAGCTCGGCTTCGACGTCAATCAGGACATTGCCGCCCCGTACATCAAGCGTGGCGTGCGCCCGCAGGTGGCGGTGCTGCGTGAGCAGGGCGTCAACGGCCAGGTGGAAATGGCGGCGGCGTTCGACCGGGCCGGCTTCGCCGCGGTGGACGTGCACATGAGCGATATCCTCGCCGGACGCGTCAGCCTCGAGGCGTTCAAGGGGCTGGTCGCCTGCGGCGGCTTCTCCTACGGCGACGTGCTCGGCGCTGGCGAAGGCTGGGCCAAGTCGATCCTGTTCCATGCCGGCGCGCGCGACGCGTTCCAGGCCTTCTTCGAGCGCAAGGACAGCTTCGCTCTCGGCGTGTGCAACGGCTGCCAGATGATGAGCAACCTGCACGAGCTGATTCCGGGCACCGAGAACTGGCCGCACTTCGTGCGTAACCGCTCGGAGCAGTTCGAGGCGCGCGTAGCGATGGTCCAGGTGCAGGATTCGCCGTCGATCCTGCTGCAAGGCATGGCGGGGTCGCGTATGCCGATCGCCATCGCTCATGGCGAGGGGCATGCCGAGTTTGCCAGCGAGGAGGCTCTGCTGCAGGCCGATCTGTCCGGCACCGTGGCGCTGCGTTACATCGACAATCACGGCAAGGTCACCGAGCGCTACCCGGCCAACCCCAACGGCTCGCCGCGCGGCATCACCGGCCTCACCAGTCGTGACGGCCGAGTGACCATCATGATGCCGCACCCCGAGCGGGTGGTGCGTGCCGTGACCAACTCCTGGCGCCCGGACGAGTGGCGCGAAGACGGCGGCTGGATGCGCCTGTTCCGCAACGCCCGCGTCTGGGTGGATTGATCACGCGGATCGATCCATAACGCACAAGCCCGATGGTCCCTGTGGCCATCGGGCTTTTTTGCGTCTAGGTGCTGTCTCCGAGGTGAACCCGTATCGTCTTACCGCGTCTTAGCTTTGATCGACCGCACCGTTTCGCTGTGCATCGTCATGCCAAAATGCCATCCATTGTCGGTGGGCACTGGTCCACCTCCCGTCTGGAGAACCCGATGTACAAGCTGTGTTTCTACGTTCCGGAGAGCCATCTGGATGCAGTCAAGAAAGCAGTGTTCGCAGCCGGTGCCGGCCGTATCGGCGCTTACGATAACTGCTGCTGGCAGACGCTCGGGCATGGCCAGTACCGTCCGCTGGAGAACAGCCAGCCTTTTCTCGGGCAACTGGGGCAGGTGCAACAGGTCACTGAATGGAAGGTCGAGCTGGTGGTTGCCGACGAGCTCATTCACGACAGCGTCAAGGCGTTGAAGAAGGCACACCCCTACGAAACGCCAGCGTTCGATGTCTGGCGTCTGTCCGACATGCAGTTCTGAGGGAACGAAGGCGGGCGTCAAAGGCGCCCGCGGTGATTCAAGGCCGAATTTCGATCAGCGTGCCGTTGCGCACCAACTGCCAGATTTCCTGCATGTCGGCGTTCTTCAGCGCAATGCAGCCCTCGGTCCAATCGAGGGTGTGGAAGAACCACTCGGGATACTCCTCGTCCAGCGGCGTGCCGTGCAGCATGATCATGTCGCCGGGCGGCACGCCCTGCTCCTCGGCGCGAGCGAGGTCGCGGGCGTTGGGATAGGAGATGTGCATGGACAGATTGAATTTGTCGCTGGGCTTGCGCCAATCGATCCAGTAGAGCCCTTCGGGAGTGCGCTGGTCACCCTGGCGCAGTTTGGCCCCGGCCGGCTGTTTGCCGAGCGAGACGCGATAACTCTTGAGGGTCTTGCCACGGCTGAGCAGATGCAGCTGGCGTTCGGACTTGATGACCAGCACCTTGTCGATCGACGCCCCGTCCAGATGCGGCGTTGCAGTGGCATGGGAGAGAGTGGCGAAGGTGAAACAGAAAACGGCGAACAGCCAGCGCATCTGAACTCTTCCTGCAATACGACGACATCAGACCTGGGGTCGGGTGAGGGCATGGCGCCTGCTCGTGTACCGGGAGGGTCTGCTGCACCCGGTCAGTGAGGCGACATTCTAGGTTACCGGCGGATGCGCGCAAAGGCGGGCCGACCGGAAGTGCGTCGTGCCAGCCTCTGGCGCCGGCTCTGCGGATTGGGATGTCGCCAGCGCATTGGCGAGCGGCGCGACAGGCTGCAACATTCCAGGCGCTTTGCGGGTCATTGCTACGGAATACACAAGCCGGGCCATCGGCTCCGCGCAATGGCCCTTCGCGCTGGTCAGGCACGCCGTTCAGGCTGGCGTACAGGGCGCTGCGGCGGGCCTTGGGCGGTTGCGCCTTTCATGCCATGATGCCGGTCAAAGATGAATTGAGATGATTATGCTGGATACCATTCTTCGCCGGGTGCGCGACTACTCCCCGCATCTTCTGGAGCCGGAAGGGCGACTGCCCGAGGCGGCCGTCCTGATGCCCATCACCCGAAGCGAGGATCCGGAGCTGGTGCTGACACTGCGCGCCAGCGGGCTGTCGACGCATGGCGGCGAGGTGGCGTTTCCCGGGGGGCGCCGCGATCCGGAGGATCGCGACCTCATGCATACAGCGTTGCGCGAGGCGGAGGAGGAGGTCGGTTTGGCGCCGGGCATGGTTGAAGTCATCGGGCCGCTGAGCAGCCTGATTTCGGTGCACGGCATTCATGTCACGCCCTACGTCGGCATCGTCCCCGATTACGTGGAGTACCGCGCCAACGACGCGGAGATCGCCTCGGTGTTCTCCGTTCCGTTGAGCTTCTTCTGCCAGGACCCGCGCGAAGTCACGCATCGTATCGATTACCAGGGGCAGAGCTGGTACATCCCTTCTTACCGATATGGCGAATACCAGATCTGGGGGCTGACGGCGATCATGATCGTCGAACTGGTCAATCTGGTGTACGACGCTGGCATCGAGCTGCGCAAGGCCTCGGCGTCCTTCATCGATCTCACCGGGCGCACCGCGCGCTGAGAGCCAGCGCCGCGCGCCTTTTTCATCGGAATTCAGAGAGGGTCTGCATGTGAAATACCGTCTGGGAGAATCGCGCGTCCAAGCCCATCCGCAGAGCTGGGTTGCTCCGACGGCGACGCTGATCGGCAAGGTTCGTCTCGATGAGGGGGCGAGCGTGTGGTTCGGCGCCGTGTTGCGTGGCGACAACGAGCTGATCCATGTCGGCCCGAACAGCAACGTTCAGGATGGCAGCGTGATGCACACCGACATGGGGCATCCGCTGACGCTGGGCACCGGTGTCACCGTCGGCCATAACGCCATGCTGCATGGCTGCAGCGTCGGCGATTACAGCCTGATCGGCATCAATGCGGTGATCCTCAATGGCGCGAAGATTGGTAATCACTGCATCATCGGCGCCAATACGTTGATTGCCGAGGGCAAGGAAATACCTGACGGCTCGCTGGTGGTGGGCTCGCCAGGCAAGGTGGTGCGCGAACTGAGCGAGGAGCAGAAGAAGATGCTCGAAGCCAGTGCTGCTCACTACGTACACAACGCCCAGCGCTACGCGCGCGAGCTGGAGGCGGACGAGTGAGCGACAGCGACAAGCCTATTGGCTCGCCCTGCGTCAGCCTCTGTGCGCTCGATGAGGACGACGTTTGCGTGGGCTGCCAGCGCAGCGCCGACGAGATTCGGCGCTGGGGGCTCATGGATAACGACGAGCGCCGCCAGGTGTTGCGCCAGTGCGCCGAGCGGACCCGCGCCAGCGGACAACTGATTTAGGCGTGCGTGTCGCGCGCCGCTGACTCACGAATGACGAGGACTTCCATGCCCCGAATTGGCACCCCGCTGACTGCCAGCGCCACACGCGTCCTGCTGTGCGGCTCCGGCGAACTCGGCAAGGAACTGGTGATCGAGCTGCAGCGTCTGGGCGTGGAGGTGGTCGCGGTGGATCGCTACGCCAATGCCCCGGCCATGCAGGTGGCGCATCGGTCCCATGTGATCGATATGCTCGATGGCGCGGCTTTGCGCGCTGTGATCGAGCGGGAGCAGCCGCACTATATCGTCCCGGAGATCGAGGCCATTGCCACGGCCACGCTGGTCGAGCTGGAGGCCGAAGGCTTTACCGTGATTCCGACTGCGCGAGCCGCTCAGCTGACCATGAATCGCGAGGGCATTCGACGCCTGGCGGCGGAGGAGCTGTGCCTGCCGACGTCTCCCTACCATTTCGCCGACTCGCTGGCGGAATGCCGGGCGGCGGCAGTGGCGCTGGGCTTTCCCTGCCTGATCAAGCCGGTGATGAGTTCGTCCGGCAAGGGGCAGACGCTGCTGCGCAGCGAGGCGGACATCGACACCGCATGGGAATACGCGCAGGCCGGCGGACGCGCCGGGCGCGGGCGGGTCATCGTCGAGGGGTTCATCGATTTCGATTACGAGATCACGCTGCTCACTGTGCGGCATGCCGGTGGCACCACATTCTGCCAGCCAGTCGGGCACCGGCAGGAAAAGGGCGATTACCAGGAGTCCTGGCAGCCGCAACCGGTTGGCGCTGTGGCGCTTGCCCAGGCCGAGCGTATTGCGCTGGCGGTAACCGACGCGCTGGGTGGTCGTGGTGTGTTCGGTGTAGAACTGTTCATCAAGGGCGAGCAGGTCTGGTTCTGCGAGATTTCGCCGCGGCCGCACGATACCGGCCTGGTGACGCTGGTCTCGCAGGACCTTTCGGAGTTCGCCTTGCATGCGCGGGCGATTCTCGGCCTACCGATTCCGGCGATTCGCCAGCTTGGCCCCTCTGCATCGGCCGTCATTCTGGCCGAGGGCGAGTCGACCGAGGTCTGCTTCGGTAATCTGGAAGGCGCGCTGTGTGAGCCGGACACGTCGCTGCGGCTGTTCGGCAAGCCGGGTGTCAGCGGTCGACGGCGCATGGGGGTGGCGCTGGCCCGCGACGAGTCGCTCGAGACGGCGCGCACAAAGGCAAAACGCGCCGCTGCAGCGGTGAAGATTCAACTCTAGATAGGCTTTTGGGGCGGGAGCCGCTTACTCGTCTCGAGGCGGCTCGATGGCCCAGGCGCGAACGCTTTTCACCCGGTTGTCCGCAGCCTGCAGGATTTCCAGCCGATAGCGGCCAATCTGCAGGCATATGCCGCTGTCAGGAATGTGTTCGAGGGCTTCAGTAATCAGTCCGTTGAGGGTTCTTGGCCCGTCGCAGGGAAGCTGCCAGCCGAGTGCCCGGTTGATCTCGCGCAGGTACGCGGCGCCATCGATCACCTGTGTGCCGTCGTCCTGCGGATGGATGTCCGGGCTGCGCAGGGTGTCCTGATTACTGAACTCGCCGACGATTTCTTCGAGGATATCTTCCAAGGTCACGATTCCCATCACATCGCCGTACTCGTCGACGACGATGCCGATGCGGCGCTTCTGTTTCTGGAAATTGAGCAGCTGGGTGGAGAGCGGCGTGTTCTCCGGCACGAAGTACGGCGGGCTGCAGGCCTCGAGCAGGCTGTCGCGGGTCAACTGATCATGGCTGAGCAGGCGGGCGATGTGCCGCATGTGGATGATGCCTTCGATCTGGTTGATGTCCTTGCGGAACACCGGCAGACGGGTGTGCGAGGTGGTGCGCAGCTGGCCGATGATGGTTTCCAGATCGTCTTCGAGATCGATGCCCGCGACCTCGTTGCGCGGGATCATGATGTCGTCCACCGTCACCCGCTCGAGATCCAGAATGCCGAGCAGCATGCTCTGGCGATTCAGCGGCAGATCGCTGCCGGACTCACGCACTACGCTGCGCAACTCCTCACTGGACAGGCTGTCGCTGCGCTTGGCGGTCGGGTCGACCCCAAGCAATCTGAGCATGCCGTTGCTGATCCAGCCGAGCAGCGCGACTATCGGGAATAGCAGCTTCTGCAGTGCGGCTAGTACCAGGCTGACAGGGTAGGCCACTGCCTCGGGGCGCTGCGCAGCAAAAGTTTTGGGTGCGATCTCACCGAAGATCAGCAGCAGGATCGTCACGCCGAGGGTGGCGATGGCGATGCCGACTTCGCCCCACAGCTGCACGGCAGTCGCTGTTGCGATCGAGGAGACAAGGATGTTGACGAAATTGTTGCCGACCAGAATGGTGCCCAGCAGCCGATCCGGCCGCGCCAGCAGGTCGATGATGCGACGGGCCGCACGGTGACCTTCTCTGGCGCGATGCCGCAGACGGTAGCGGTTGAGGCTGAGCATTCCGGTTTCGGAACCGGAAAAGAATGCGGAGCACAGGATCAGGAAGACCAGCAGTCCGACCACCAGGCCGGGATGTAGATGTTCCACGTGGCTGTCCTGAGTACCTAGATGTGCAGGATGAATTCGCGAACGAGCTTGCTGCCGAAGTACGCCAGCATCAGCAGGCAGAAGCCGACCAGGGTCCAGCGAATGGCCTTGTAGCCGCGCCAGCCGAGTTGGTGGCGGCCCCACAACAGCAGGCCGAAGACCACCCAGGCGATCACCGACAGCAGGGTTTTGTGCACCAGGTGCTGGGCGAACAGGTCGTCGAGGAACAGCCAGCCGGACAGCAGTGAAGCCGAAAGCAGCAGCCAGCCGGCCCAGAGGAAGCCGAACAGCAGGCTTTCCATGGTTTGCAGCGGCGGGAAGTTACGGATCAGACCGGATGGGTGCTTGTTCTTCAGATGGTGATCCTGCAGCAGCAGCAACAGCGCCTGGAACACCGCGATGGTGAGCATGCCGTAGGCCAGGATCGACAACAGGATGTGCGCCAGGATGCCGGCTTCTTCGGTAATCGCCGGCGCGGTGCCGGTCGGTGCGAACTGAGCGAACAGCACCGTCAGACAGCCGAGCGGAAACAGCAGCACCAGCAGGTTCTCCACCGGCATCCGTTGCAGGGCCAGGAGGATCAGCAGGATCACCGCAGCGGCAATCAGGCTTGAGGCGTTGAAAAAGTCCAGGTGCAGGCCGCTCGGCGAAAGCAGCTGCATGAACAGACTGGCGCCGTGTGCCAGCAGCGCCAACGCGCCCAGCACGAGCAACAGGCGTTTGTCCGGGACGGAACGTTGTGCCAGACGCAAACTTTGATAGCCCGTGACGCCAGCATAGAGAAGAGCGGCAGTGAGGCTGGGCAGCAGAGGGTGCATAGGTTCTGGTAGCGACTCGAAAGGCCGTGAGTGTGGCACAAACCCCCAAGGTGCAAAAGCGGCGGGAGGTCGCTTACATGAAAAGCATCATTGTCGGGGTACCGGCCGGATGCCCCGAGTCTCTATAATCGCCGCCTTCACCACATCCAACGTGGAACGCCTCATGTTCGAAAACCTAACCGATCGCCTGTCACAAACCCTTCGCCATGTCACGGGCAAGGCGAAGCTGACCGAGGACAACATCAAGGACACCCTGCGCGAGGTGCGGATGGCCCTGCTGGAGGCCGACGTCGCGCTGCCGGTGGTCAAGGAGTTCGTCAACAAGGTCAAGGAGCGTGCGGTCGGCACTGAGGTGTCGAAGAGCCTGACGCCGGGCCAGGCATTCGTGAAGATCGTGCGTGCCGAGCTCGAAGAGCTGATGGGCGCCGCCAACGAGGATCTGGCGCTGAATGTTGCGCCGCCGGCAGTGGTGCTGATGGCGGGCCTGCAGGGTGCGGGCAAGACCACAACCGTGGGCAAGCTTGCGCGGCTGCTCAAGGATCGCAAGAAGAAGTCGGTGATGGTCGTGTCGGCCGACGTCTACCGCCCGGCGGCGATCAAGCAGCTGGAAACGCTGGCTGGCGAAGTGGGTGTGACCTTCTTCCCCTCTGATATCAGCCAGAAGCCGGTGGAGATCGCCCAGGCGGCGATCCGTGAGGCGCGGCTGAAGTTCATCGACGTGGTGCTGGTGGATACCGCCGGCCGTCTGGCCATTGATGCCGAGATGATGGCCGAGATTCAGGCGCTGCATGCGGCGATCAGTCCTGCCGAGACGCTGTTCGTGGTGGACGCCATGACTGGTCAGGATGCCGCCAATACCGCCCGTGCCTTCGGCGAGGCGCTGCCGCTCACCGGCGTGGTGCTGACCAAGGTCGATGGCGATGCCCGTGGCGGTGCCGCGCTGTCGGTACGCCACATTACCGGCAAACCGATCAAGTTCCTCGGCATGGGCGAGAAGAGCGATGCGCTCGAGCCGTTCCATCCTGACCGCATTGCGTCGCGCATCCTCGGCATGGGCGACGTGCTCAGCCTGATCGAGCAGGCAGAGCAGACCCTCGATCGCGAGAAGGCCGAGAAGCTCACCAAGAAGCTGAAGAAGGGCAAGGGCTTCGATCTTGAGGACTTCCGCGACCAGTTGCAGCAGATGAAGAACATGGGCGGTCTCGGCGGACTGATGGACAAGCTACCGTCCATCGGTGGCGTTAACCTTGCGCAGATGGGCAACGCCCAAGGTGCGGCGGAAAAGCAGTTCAAGCAGATGGAGGCGATCATCAACTCGATGACGCCCGCCGAGCGCCGCAATCCCGATCTCATCAGCGGTTCGCGCAAGCGTCGCATCGCCCTGGGCTCCGGTACCCAGGTGCAGGACATTGGCCGACTGATCAAGCAGCACAAGCAGATGCAAAAGATGATGAAGAAAGTCACCGGCAAGGGCGGAATGGCCAAGATGATGCGCGGTATGGGCGGCATGTTCCCGGGTGGCGGAATGCCGAAGTTCTGAGCTGCAGCGGTATTTTGCGCGACGGGTCGTCTGGAAACGGCCCCGCTTGCCGGGATTACTTGTGGCTGGCAGCTTGAAGGTTGTCGCTTTTACTCGTAAAATGCGCGGCCTTTCGGGCCTAGGCCCATTTTAAGTGTGTGCCTTAAGTTAGCACCGACTACAGGAACGATGTTCACATGGTAACTATTCGTCTCGCCCGTGGCGGCTCCAAGAAGCGCCCTTTCTATCACCTGACCGTGACCAACAGCCGCAATGCGCGCGATGGTCGCTTCGTCGAGCGCATCGGTTTCTTCAATCCGATCGCCAGCGGTGCGGAAGTGAAGCTTTCGGTGAACCAGGAGCGCGCAGCGTACTGGCTGAGCCAGGGCGCTCAGCCGTCTGAGCGTGTTGCTCAGCTGCTGAAGGAAGCTGCCAAGGCTGCTGCCTGAATCGCATGAACGCATCGTCTGCTCCGGCCGAGGACCTGATCGTCATCGGCAAGATCGTTTCGGTGCATGGCGTGCGAGGTGACGTAAAGGTCTACTCCTTTACCGATCCGATCGACAATCTGCTCGACTACCGTCACTGGACGCTGCGGCGAGGTGACGAGGTCAAGCAGGTCGAGCTGGTCACAGGCCGCCTTCAGGGCAAGATCCTGGTGGCGTCGCTGAAAGGGCTGAATGATCGCGAGGTCGCGCGTTCCTACGCGGATTTCGAAATCTGCATTCCACGTGCGGAACTGCCAGCGCTGGCCAGCGATGAGTACTACTGGTACCAGCTTCAGGGGTTGAAGGTCATCAACCAGCTCGAGCAGCTGCTCGGCGTGGTCGATCATCTGCTCGAGACCGGTGCCAATGACGTCCTGGTGGTCAAGCCCTGTGCCGGCAGCCTGGACGATCGGGAGCGACTGCTGCCCTACACCGATCAGTGCGTGCAGCGCATCGATCTGGAGCTGGGCGAGATGCGGGTCGACTGGGATGCGGACTTCTGAGCCTCATGTCTGGTTTGCGCGTTGAAGTCATCAGTCTGTTTCCGGAGATGTTCGCTGCGATCCGCGATTACGGAATAACCAGTCGCGCGGTCAAGCAGGGGCTCTTGCAGTTGCGCTGCTGGAATCCGCGGAGCTACACCGAGGATCGTCATCAGACCGTGGATGACCGACCATTCGGTGGTGGCCCCGGAATGGTGATGAAGATCCAGCCGCTGGAGCGCGCCTTGATGGATGCGCGTCATGCAGCTGGTGAAGTGGCGAAGGTGATCTATCTTTCGCCCCAGGGACGTCAGCTGAAACAGGCGGATGTCCGGCAGTTGGCGAAGGAGGAGGCATTGATCCTCATCGCTGGCCGCTATGAAGGTATCGACGAGCGTTTCATCGAAGCGCACGTTGATGAGGAATGGTCGATCGGTGATTACGTGCTGTCCGGTGGCGAGCTGCCGGCGATGGTGCTGATCGATGCAGTGACCCGTCTGCTCCCCGGAGCGTTGGGCCATGCTGATTCCGCCGAGGAGGATTCGTTTACTGACGGCCTGCTCGACTGTCCGCATTACACGCGACCTGAGGTGTATGCGGACAAGCGTGTTCCTGAAGTGCTGCTCAGCGGCAACCATGAACACATCCGGCGCTGGCGTTTGCAGCAGTCCCTTGGGAGAACCTGGGAACGCCGTGCCGATCTTCTGGATAGCCGCTCGCTTTCTGGAGAAGAACAGAAGCTGCTGGAGGAGTACATCCGCCAGCGGGACGATAGTTAACGCAACGTATCGATGGCGGGCCATAAGGGCTTGTCTTAGGAGCACAGCATGACCAACAAGATCATCCAGCAGCTCGAAGCTGAGCAGATGAACAAAGAAATCCCGGCGTTCGCCCCTGGCGACACCGTGATCGTCCAGGTGAAGGTGAAGGAAGGCGATCGTCAGCGCCTTCAGGCCTTTGAAGGTGTGGTGATCGGCAAGCGTAACCGTGGCCTGAACAGCGCCTTCACCGTCCGCAAGATTTCCAACGGTGTGGGCGTCGAGCGTACCTTCCAGACCTACAGCCCGGTCGTCGACAGCCTGAGCGTCAAGCGCCGCGGCGACGTACGCAAGGCCAAGCTGTACTATCTGCGCGATCTGTCCGGCAAGGCCGCACGCATCAAGGAAAAGCTGTCCTGAGGACGCATTTCTCGATGTAAAAAAAGCAGCCTAAGGGCTGCTTTTTTTTTATGCCCCAACACCAGCGTTAATGGCAGGTGAGGCACGCGCTGTGCCGAGTGGCGGATTCGCGAGTAATTGACGAGAGTCTCGATATGCCGGCACTACACGATCCGATCATCGATCGTTTTCTGGATGCGCTGTGGCTGGAGAAAGGTCTGGCGGACAATACGCGCGACGCCTATTGCAGCGACCTTGCCCTGTTCAATGGTTGGCTCGCGGAGCGTGGGGCTTCCCTGGTCGGCGCGGGCCGCGACGCCATTCTCGATCACCTGGCCTGGCGTCTGGCCAATGGCTACAAGGCGCGTTCGACCGCGCGGTTTCTCTCCGGCTTGCGTGGCTTCTATCGCTATCTGCTGCGTGAAGGCGTGGTGGAGATCGATCCGACGCTGAGGGTCGATCTGCCGCGGCTGGGCCGATCGCTACCCAAGGCCCTGTCCGAGGCCGACGTCGAAGCGCTGCTGGCTGCGCCGGATATTGGCGACGCGCTCGGCCTGCGCGACCGGGCAATGCTCGAGGTGCTCTACGCCTGCGGCCTGCGCGTCAGTGAGCTGGTCGGTTTGCGTCAGGAGCAAATCAGTCTGCGCCAGGGTGTATTACGCACCTTTGGTAAGGGCAACAAGGAGCGCCTGGTGCCGCTGGGCGATGAAGCCATGTACTGGCTGGAGCGCTATCGTCGCGACGCGCGAGGCCTGTTGCTCGGCGACAAGCTGGGCGACGTCGAATTTCCGAGTCGGCGCGGCGATCCGATGACGCGCCAGACGTTCTGGCATCGGATCAAGCTGCATGCCAGGCAGGCCGGGATCGCTGCCGCCATCTCGCCGCATACCCTGCGGCATGCGTTTGCAACGCATCTCCTCAATCATGGCGCCGATCTGCGCACCGTGCAGATGCTGCTTGGTCACAGCGATCTGTCGACCACGCAGATCTATACGCACATCGCGCGTGCGCGCCTGCAGGCGCTGCATGCCGAACACCATCCGCGGGGCTAGCTGAGCATGGTGTCGAGGAGAGTTGCGCCAATCTGCGACGCGCTTCGGTGTTTGTATCTGTCGGTTGGCTCGCGACGGTTTGCAGGCGGCTGCTGTGGTAGGCTGTACGCCTTTTTCTCGACCGTCGTTGCAGGAGCTTTCATGGGCGCGATTCGTTTGTTCACCGTCGTGGCCGCCAGCCTGGCCAGTACCTTCGTCTTCGCTGCCGACCCTGATCAGGCGATTCGCAAGACGCTGCAAACGGCTCAGCCGGACCTGCCGATCGAGGCGATTGCCGAAAGTCCGATGTCGGGGCTCTATCAGGTGCAGCTGAAGGGCGGTCGCCAGCTTTACGCCAGCGCCGACGGCCAGTTCGTCTTGCAGGGCTTCCTCTATCGTTTTCAGGACGGCCGTGCAGTCAATCTGACCGAACAGGCGCAGAGTCAGTCGGTCGCGCGCGAGATCGACGCGATTCCGGCGAGCGAGATGGTGGTGTTCGCGCCGAAGAATCCGAAAACCCATATCACCGTCTTTACCGACACCGATTGCGGATACTGCCAGAAGCTGCATAGCGAGGTTCCCGAGCTGAACCGTCTGGGTGTCGAGGTGCGCTATGTCGCCTTTCCGCGCCAAGGCATGGGTAGCCACGGTGCCAACACGCTGACCAGTGTCTGGTGTGCGAAGGATCGCCAGGCGGCGATGAATCTGGCCAAGGCGCGCAAGGATGTGCCGCAGGCTAGCTGCGACAGCCCGATTGCCAAGCAGTACGCTCTCGGTCAGCTGATCGGCGTACAGGGCACGCCTGCCATTATCCTCGCCGACGGCCAGATGATTCCCGGTTATCAGCCGGCACCGCAGTTGGCGGAACTGGCGCTGCAGGCCAACTGACAACTGCTCCGAGCCGATTCATCCGCATGCTTTAGCGGATCGAGGCACGATTAGCCGCAACACATGCCCCCCGATGCTGGGCTCGTGCTCTGGCTGGGAGCGGTACGACATCGCCAGCGGCAACAAATGCCTCAGCGCACACCTGGATGAGTCGCTGACGCAGTGGCATCGGCGGCTGGGCCTGCACGGTGTCGATGCCGCGCGATGGCCGATTGACTAACGGCGGCGCCCTTCGTAATGTGCGACTCTTTTGTTCGGCCGGTGCCCCCGGCCGATCGCCGTAAAATGGGGGAGTGCAGCTTGAAACCGGTGAAAGTTGGCATTTGTGGGCTGGGAACCGTCGGTGGCGGTACCTTCAATGTGCTCAAGCGCAACGCCGAAGAGATTGCCCGCCGCGCCGGACGTGGCATCGAGGTCGCGCAGATCGCCACTCGCCAGCCAAACCCCAAGTGCGACACCACAGGCACCCCGGTAACCGATGACGTGTTCGACGTCGTCAACAATCCCGAGATCGATATCGTCGTCGAGCTGATCGGCGGTTATACGCTGGCGCGCGAGCTGGTGCTCAAGGCCATCGATAACGGCAAGCACGTGGTTACCGCCAATAAGGCGCTGATCGCCGTCCACGGCAACGAACTGTTCGCCAAAGCCCGCGAGAAGGGCGTGATCGTCGCGTTCGAGGCTTCGGTGGCCGGCGGCATTCCGGTGATCAAGGCGATTCGCGAAGGGCTGGCCGGCAACCGTATCAACTGGGTGGCCGGGATCATCAACGGCACCGGCAACTTCATCCTCACCGAGATGCGCGAAAAGGGGCGAGCCTTCGTCGACGTGCTCAAGGAGGCGCAGACGCTGGGTTACGCCGAGGCCGATCCGACCTTCGACGTCGAAGGCATCGACGCCGCGCACAAGCTGACCATCCTGGCTTCCATTGCCTTCGGCATCCCGCTGCAGTTCGACAAAGCCTACACCGAGGGCATCGGCCAGCTGACCACCGCGGACGTCAACTACGCCGAGGCGCTGGGCTACCGCATAAAGCACCTCGGCGTGGCCCGTCGCACCGAAGCGGGTATCGAGCTGCGGGTGCACCCGACCCTGATTCCCGCCGATCGCCTGATCGCCAACGTCAACGGCGTGATGAACGCGGTGATGGTCAATGGCGATGCCGTGGGCAGCACGCTTTACTACGGCGCCGGGGCCGGCATGGAGCCGACCGCATCGGCGGTGGTCGCCGATCTTGTCGATGTCGCCCGCGCGCTGACCACCGACCCGCATAATCGCGTGCCGCATCTGGCGTTCCAGCCGGATTCGCTGTCCGATCATCCGATCCTGCCGATTGCCGCCTGCGAGAGCGCCTACTACCTGCGCATCCAGGCTAAGGATCATCCGGGCGTTTTGGCGCAGGTCGCCACCATCCTCTCCGAACGCGGGATCAACATCGAGTCGATCATGCAGAAGGAAGTCGAGGAGCATGATGGTCTGGTGCCGGTGATTCTGGTCACCCATCGGGTTGTCGAGCAGCGCATCGATGACGCGATTGCTGCGCTCGAAGCGCTCGACGACGTGGCGGACAAGGTCGTGCGGATTCGCGTCGAACAACTGAACTAACCGGAGCTGACGAGCCGTAGGCCTTGCTGCTTGCGGTTTCAGGCTCAAACCGAAGGTTTGCAAAATGCGCTACATCAGTACCCGCGGCCAGGCTCCGGCCCTGAATTTCGAAGATGTGCTGCTGGCCGGTCTGGCCAGCGACGGCGGCCTCTATGTGCCGGAAAACCTGCCGCGCTTCACCGTCGAGGAGATCGCCTCCTGGGCGGGGCTGCCGTACCACGAGCTGGCTTTCCGGGTGATGCGGCCGTTCGTCAGCGGCAGCATTCCGGATGCCGATTTCAAGCAGATTCTCGAGCAGACCTACGCCACTGGCGAAGGTGGCGTATTTGCCCACGCTGCGGTGGCACCGCTGCGCCAGCTGAACGGTAACGAGTGGGTGCTGGAGCTGTGCCACGGCCCGACCCTGGCGTTCAAGGATTTCGCCCTGCAGCTGCTCGGTCGCCTGCTTGACTATGTGCTGGCCAAGCGCGGTGAGCGCGTAGTGATCATGGGTGCGACCTCCGGCGATACCGGTTCGGCCGCCATCGAAGGTTGCCGCCGCTGCGAGAACGTCGACATCTTCATCATGCATCCGCATAACCGTGTGTCGGAAGTGCAGCGCCGGCAGATGACCACCATCGCTGGCGAGAACATCCACAACATCGCCATCGAAGGCAACTTCGACGACTGCCAGGAGATGGTCAAGGCCAGCTTCGCCGACCAGGGTTTCCTCAAGGGCACCCGGCTGGTGGCGGTCAACTCGATCAACTGGGCGCGGATCATGGCCCAGATCGTTTACTACTTCCATGCGGCGCTGCAGCTGGGTGGTCCGGCACGCTCGGTGGCGTTCTCGGTGCCGACCGGCAACTTCGGCGACATCTTTGCCGGCTACCTGGCGCGGAACATGGGCCTGCCGGTGAGCCAGCTGATCGTCGCCACCAACCGCAACGACATCCTGCACCGCTTCATGTCCGGCAACCGCTACGACAAGGACACCTTGCACCCGTCGCTGTCGCCGTCGATGGACATCATGGTGTCGTCCAACTTCGAGCGCCTGCTGTTCGATTTGCACGGGCGCAATGGCAAGGCCGTGGCTGATCTGCTGGATGCGTTCAGGGCCAGTGGCAAGCTGTCGGTCGAGGAAGACCGCTGGACCGAGGCACGCAAGCTGTTCGATTCGCTCGCAGTGGATGATGCGCAGACCTGCGCGACCATCGCTGAAGTGTTCCGTGAAACCGGTGAGTTGCTCGATCCGCACACTGCCATTGGCGTGCGCGCCGCGCGTGAATGTCGGCGCAGCCTGAGCGTGCCGATGGTGACGCTCGGCACCGCGCATCCGGTGAAATTCCCCGAGGCGGTGCAGAAGGCCGGAGTGGGCAAGGCGCTCGAGCTGCCGGCGCATCTGGCCGATCTGTTCGAGCGGCCTGAGCGCTGCACGGTGCTGG
The DNA here is from genome assembly GCF_056336065.1 of Stutzerimonas sp. 21-1. Taxonomy (NCBI): domain Bacteria; kingdom Pseudomonadati; phylum Pseudomonadota; class Gammaproteobacteria; order Pseudomonadales; family Pseudomonadaceae; genus Stutzerimonas; species Stutzerimonas sp. 21-1. Next base: position 1,034,869 of record NZ_CM150500.1, read on the forward strand.
CCAATGAGTTGAAGGCGGTTCAGGCCTTCGTCGGCCAGCATGGTAATCGTGGCAAGCCGCTGTAAGCGGAGCGCAGCAATGCAAAAGGCCAGTCGAGAGACTGGCCTTTTGCGTTCTAGCGAGAGCGTTGTAAACGCCTCGCCGCTGCGGCGGATGTCGCTGCGGCGTTATTCGTCGAACTCTTCCCAGCCACCCATTTCCCGCCAGCGGTTGACGATCCCGCAGAACAGCTCGGCGGTCTTCTCGGTGTCGTAGCGTGCAGAGTGTGCCTCGCGGCCGTCGAAATCGATTCCGGCCGCTTGGCAGGCTTTGGCCAGCACGGTCTGGCCGTAGGCAAGGCCGGCGAGCGTGGCGGTGTCGAAGCTGGAGAATGGATGGAACGGGTTGCGCTTGATATCGCAGCGGGCAATCGCCGCGTTGAGGAAGCCTAGGTCGAAGCTGCTGTTGTGACCGACCAGAATCGCCCGCTTGCAGCCACTGGACTTCACCGCCTTGCGCACATTGCGGAAGATCTCGTGCAGCGCGTGGTCTTCACTGACCGCCATGCGCAACGGGTGATCGAGTTTGATGCCGGTGAATTCCAGTGCTGCCGGCTCGATGTTGGCGCCGGCGAACGGTTCGACACGAAAGAACTGCGTTTCCTGCGGATAGAGCAGGCCCTGCTCATCCATGCCGATGGTCACCGCAGCGATTTCCAGCAAGGCGTCGGTGGCGCAGTTGAAACCGCCGCACTCGACGTCGATGACGACGGGCAGGAAGCCGCGGAAGCGGCGCGCCATTGGCGAACGAGGGCGGCCCGGCTGGTTGGTGTCCAGCTCGTCGTCGAAATGCTCGTCGCTCATCGGCTTGCCTCCAGGCGCCAGCGCAGGATTTCCCCGGCGCGCAGCGGAATCAGCTGCTGCTCGCCGAACGGCAGGCTGGCCGGCATTTCCCAGGCGTCGCGCACCAAGGTGATCTGCTCGGTGTTGCGCGGCAGGCCGTAGAAGTCGGCGCCGAAGTGGCTGGCGAAGGCTTCCAGCCGGTCCAGCGCGTTGCGCTGTTCGAAGGCCTCGGCATACAGCTCGATGGCCGCATGCGCGGTATAGCAGCCGGCGCAGCCACAGGCGGATTCTTTGGCATGTTGGGCATGCGGCGCCGAGTCCGTGCCGAGGAAGAACTTCGGATTGCCGCTGGTGGCAGCATCCAGCAGCGCTTCCTGGTGCACGTTGCGCTTGAGAATGGGCAGGCAGAAGAAGTGCGGGCGAATGCCGCCGACCAACATGTGGTTGCGGTTGTACAGCAGATGGTGGGCGGTGATGGTGGCGCCAACATTGGCGCCGGCCGCCTCGACGAACTGCACGGCATCGCGTGTGGTGATGTGCTCGAACACCACCTTCAGTTGCGGGAAGCGCTCGGTCACACGGCTCAGCTGCTCGTCGATGAAATGCTTCTCGCGGTCGAATATGTCGATTTCGCTGCGCGTCACCTCGCCGTGCACGAGCAGGGGCAGGCCGACCTCGGCCATCGTTTCCAATACCGGGAAGATGTTGTCGATCCGCGTCACGCCCGATGCCGAGTTGGTCGTAGCGCCGGCAGGGTAGAGCTTGGCCGCGTGCACGAAGCCGCTGGCCTTGGCGGCGCGCACGGCTTCGTCGCTGGTGCTGTCGGTGAGGTAGAGCACCATCAGCGGCTCGAAGTGACTGCCGTTCGGGCGGGCGGCGAGGATGCGCTGGCGATAGGCGGCAGCTTCATCGGCGTTGCGTACTGGCGGCACCAGGTTGGGCATGATGATCGCGCGGGCGAACTGGCGCGCGGCGTCGGCCACGGTGTGCGATAGCACCGCGCCGTCGCGCAGGTGGATATGCCAGTCGTCGGGGCGCAGCAGGGTGATTCGGTCGGACATGCGGGTTTCCTGGCGGGTGAAACGTGCGCGAATGCTACCGGAAAAGCCTGCCGGCGGCACGTGTCGCTCCCCGCAGCCGGAGCTAGCGTGGGCGGGGATGGCTCAAGTTTTGTGGCGCCGCTCCGATACCCCCTAGGAATGCATTCTCTCCGGAGTTTCCCGTGCGCCTGCGTCCGCTCGTGCTCTGCTGCCTGTTGGCCTCCCCGGCCGATGCCATCACCTTCCAGACCCGTCTGGAGCGGGTGCAATGGCATGTCGAGGGGGATCAGTTCGAGTGCCGCCTGAGCCAGCCGATCGCCGGATTCGGTAGTGGACAGTTCGTCCGGCGTGCTGGCGAGGAGGCGATCTTCCGTCTGCAGTCCCCGCAGCGCTGGCTGGGTGCTGGATCGGCCACGCTTTTCGCGGCTGCGGCGCCCTGGCAGCCGGCGCGAGGGGATATCAACCTGGGCGTGGTATCGGTCGGTGGCGGCGAAATTCCGTTCAACAGCTCGCATCTGCAGGCTGGCCGCCTGCTCAGCGGGCTGCTCGAAGGCCGTAGCCCGGTCGTGCGTCACCGCACCCTGCACGGCGGCGAAACGCTGGAGGTGCGCCTGCTGCCGGCGCGATTCGCCAAGGCCTACGAGGACTATCGCGCCTGCGCGGCCAAGCTGCTGCCGGTCAATTACGATCAGGTGCGCCAGTCGCAGGTCGGTTTTCCGTCTGGAGATGTGGTGCTGGACGATGTCGCACGGGCCAAGCTGGACATCATCCTGCAGTTCCTCAAGGCCGATCCCAGCGTCAATCGCATCGTGCTCGACGGGCATTCGGACAACAGGGGCAACCGCCTGACCAATCGTGACCTGTCGCGCAGAAGGGCGGTGGCGGTGCAGGAATACCTGCAGGCCAACGGCGTACCGGAGGCGCAGATTACCCTGCGCTTTCATGGCGAGCGCTATCCGCTGGTACGCAACGACAGCGCCGCGGCACGGGCGAAGAATCGCCGCGTGACGCTGCGCCTGGAGCGCGAGGCGGTCACCGAGACCGCGGCGACGGCGCCAGCTACGCCGGCCAGCTGAGGCGCGCGCCCCTGTAAATACAGCCCCGTGATCGGTAGAATCCACGGTTTTCCGTACAACCGTGGAGCTGATGGCATGGCGGACATTAAGAAGGTGGTTCTGGCCTATTCCGGTGGCCTGGACACCTCGGTGATTCTCAAGTGGCTGCAAGACACCTACAACTGTGAAGTGGTGACCTTCACCGCCGACCTCGGTCAGGGCGAAGAGGTCGAGCCGGCCCGCGCCAAGGCCCAGGCCATGGGCGTCAAGGAAATCTACATCGACGACCTGCGCGAAGAATTCGTGCGCGACTTCGTGTTCCCGATGTTCCGCGCCAACACCGTCTACGAAGGCGAATACCTGCTGGGCACCTCCATCGCCCGCCCGCTGATCGCCAAGCGCCTGATCGAGATCGCCAACGAGACCGGCGCCGACGCCATCTCCCACGGCGCCACCGGCAAGGGTAACGACCAGGTGCGTTTCGAGCTGGGCGCCTACGCTCTCAAGCCGGGCGTACAGGTAATCGCACCCTGGCGCGAGTGGGATCTGACTTCCCGTGAAACGCTGATGGCCTACGCCGAAAAGGCGAAGATCCCGGTCGACTTCGCCAAAGCTGGCAAGAAATCGCCGTATTCGATGGATGCCAACCTGCTGCACATCTCCTATGAAGGCGGCGTGCTGGAAGACACTTGGACCGAGCACGAAGAAGACATGTGGCGCTGGTCCGTCTCCCCGGAGAAGGCGCCCGACGTCCCCACCTACATCGAGCTGACCTACCGCAAGGGCGACATCGTCGCTATCGACGGCGTCGAGATGACCCCGGCCACCGTGCTGGCCAAGCTCAATGAAATCGGCGGCGCCAACGGCATCGGTCGCCTGGACATCGTGGAAAACCGCTACGTGGGGATGAAATCCCGCGGCTGCTACGAAACCCCCGGCGGCACCATCATGCTCAAGGCCCACCGTGCCATCGAGTCGATCACCCTGGACCGCGAAGTGGCTCACCTGAAGGATGAGTTGATGCCCAAGTACGCCAGCCTGATCTACAACGGCTACTGGTGGAGCCCCGAGCGGCAGATGCTGCAGACCATGATCGACGCCTCCCAGGAGCACGTGAACGGCGTGGTGCGCCTGAAGCTGTACAAGGGCAACGTCATCGTCACCGGCCGCAAGTCCGACGACAGCCTGTTCGACACCCGCATCTCCACCTTCGAGGATGATGCCGGCGCCTACAACCAGGCCGATGCCGGTGGCTTCATCAAGCTGAACGCCCTGCGCATGCGCATCGCCGCTGGCAAAGGTCGTTCGCCGCTCTGATAAGCTACGCGGACCGAGCCTGACCCGACCCCGGCCTTGCGCCGGGGTCTTGCTTTATGCACCGTATCTGCGAGGAGAACCAACCCATGAGACTGCTGCATACCATGCTGCGCGTTGGCGACATGGACAAATCCATCGCCTTCTACACCGAAGTGCTAGGCATGACCCTGCTGCGCCGCAAGGATTACCCGGATGGGCAGTTCACCCTGGCGTTCGTCGGCTATGGCGACGAGGCGCACAACAGCGTGATCGAGCTGACCCAAAACTGGGGTGTGGAGCATTACGCGCTGGGTGACGGCTACGGCCATATCGCCTTGGAGGTAGAGGATGTCTACAAGGCCTGCGAGGACATTCGTGCCCGTGGCGGCAAGGTCACCCGTGAGCCGGGGCCGATGAAGCATGGCTCGAGCATCCTGGCGTTCATCGAGGATCCGGATGGCTACAAGATCGAGCTGCTCTCGCCGCAGCGCCGCGACTGACCAATAAAAAAGCCCCGAAAGGGGCTTTTTTATTACAGGTCGAAATCGAAGTCGTTGAGCTGCTTCTGCAGACGTCGCTCTTCGAGCAGGTTGTCGATGATGCGGCGCTTGGTCAGGTTGGTCTTGGCGACTTCGGCGGGGGCATCGGTGGTTTCGTCGTCGTCTTCGGCGATGAAATCGTCTTCGATCTGGATATCTTCTTTCTCGGCCACGTGTTCACTCCAAGGCTACTGGGCGCTTTGGCGCACCTTATAGCGGCAAACCCGGGCTCGGTAAAAAAGATTTTTTCAATCGTAAGAGAAGGATTTGTCGAGTCAGCTCAATCGTCTGATGTCTTGTGCTTGTATTCGCACAAGTCTTCGATACGGCAGCTGCCACACTGCGGTTTGCGTGCCTTGCAGACATAGCGGCCATGCAGGATCAGCCAGTGGTGGGCGTCCAGCAAATACTCCTTGGGCACGAACTTGATCAGCTTGCGTTCGACCTCGAGCACGTTCTTGCCGGGCGCGATACCGGTACGGTTGCTGACGCGAAAGATGTGCGTATCAACCGCCATCGTGAACTGACGAAAGGCCGTGTTGAGCACCACGTTGGCGGTCTTGCGGCCGACGCCCGGCAGCGCCTCGAGGTCTTCGCGGTTGTCCGGCACCTGGCTGCCGTGCTTTTCCACCAGAATCCGGCAGGTCTCGATGACGTTCTTCGCCTTGCTCGGGTACAGCCCGATGGTCTTGATGTACTCGCAGAGCCCGTCATAGCCGAGGGCGTAGATCGCTTCCGGGGTATTGGCTACCGGAAACAGCCGGGCGGTGGCCTTGTTCACCCCGACATCGGTCGCCTGCGCGGAAAGAATCACGGCGATCAGCAGCTCGAACGGCGTGCTGTACGCCAGCTCGGTCTTGGGTTCGGGGTTGTCTTCGTGCAGGCGACGGAAGATCTCCCGGCGTTTCGTGGCATTCATTCAGGCAGCTTCATTCGATGACCCCGGTGACACGCACCCGCCGGCTCGCTGCGGCGACCTTCGGTTCGCGCGCCGCGGCGCGGGCGGCGAGTTGTTCGTCGATGCGGTTCTTCAGCGCGATCAGCAGGCCCAGCACGATGAAGGCGCCGGGCGGCAGAATCGCCAGCAGAAAGCCCTGATAGTCGCTGATCAGCGTGATCTGCCAGTTGGCGGCCAGCGGGCCAAGCAGCAGCTGCATGTTGGCGAACAGCGCGCCAGTGCCGAGCAGTTCGCGGATGCTGCCGAGCACCACCAGCACCAGGCAGAAGCCCAGGCCCATCACCAGTCCGTCGTAGCCGGCGACCAGCGGCTTGTGCTTGGCGGCGAAGCCGTCGGCGCGACCGAGGATGATGCAGTTGGTGGTGATCAGCGGAATGAAGATACCCAGAATCTGGTACAGTTCGTAGGTGAAGGCCTGCATCAGCAGCTCGATGCAGGTGGTAAGCGCGGCGATGATCATCACGAATGCTGGCAGGCGCACGGCGGTATTCACCACGCTGCGCACCAGCGATACGGCAATGTTCGAGCAGGTCAGCACGAGCATGGTCGCCAGCCCCAGGCCCAGCGCGTTGACGGCCGAGTTGCTCACGCCTAGCAGTGGGCACAAGCCCAGCAGCTGTACCAGGCCGGGGTTGTTTTTCCACAGTCCGTTGAGGGTCAGTTCGCGGTAGCTGGGTGTGCTCATGGCGTGCTCCCTTTCGGCGTAACGGCCGGCTCGCGGGCACGCAGCTCGTCGCTGGTTGCCGTGCCGGCACGCGAGTGGATGGTGGTGGCGGGCTGGTCAGCCGGAGCGGCCGCGGCGTCCGCAGCGGTATCGGTGCCCTGCAGCAGTTCGCTCTTGTGCGCATCGAAGTACTGCAGCGCGCGATGCACCGCACCGACCACGGCGCGCGGGGTGATGGTCGCGCCGGCAAACTGGTCGAAGTCGCCCCGATCCTTCTTCACTGCCCAAGCGGCTTCGTCGGGGTCGCTCAGCGACTTGCCGGCAAAGGCATGGATCCAGTCGCTTTTCGCCAACTCGATCTTGTCGCCCAGGCCTGGGGTTTCCCGGTGGCTGAGGACGCGTACGCCGGCCAGGCGGCCATCAGTGAGCACCCCGACCAGTAGGCGGATGGCACCGCTGTAGCCGTCCGGCGCGGTGGCCTGGAGGATGACTGCAACCGGCTGACCATCCTTGTGGGCAATGTAGGCGGGCAGCGGCTGGCGGTTGCCCAGCAGCCGATCATGCACCTCGACGACGTTGTCGAGCAGATGATTGTCGTAGCTGCCGGGGGGCAGGATCTCGCCGAGCGCGCGAACCTGCGCCTCACGCTCGGCGGCCTGAATGCGTTCGGCTGTGCCCTGCTGCAGCAGCGTGACGGTGCCCACGGTGGCGATGGCGAACAGGCCGAGTACGGCGGCGTTCTTCAGCATCGAGCGGCTGATTTCCGGAAGCATCATGTCATTCGCCCAGCTTGAAGCCGCGCTCGGCCTTGCGATGGCCGTAGGTGCGCGGGCGCGTGTAGTAGTCGATCGTCGGCGCTGCGAGGTTCATCAGCAGCACGGCGAAGGCGACGCCATCCGGATAGCCACCCCAGGCGCGGATCACATACACCAGGATGCCGACCCCGGCACCGAAGATCAGTCGGCCTCGGGTGCTGGTGGCGCCGCTCACCGGGTCGGTGACGATGAAAAAAGCGCCGAGCATGGTGGCGCCGCTGAGCAGGTGGAACAGTGGCGAGCCGTTGCTGTCGGAGCCGGCGCCGTTCCAGAACAGCAGGCTCATCAGCGCCAGCGCGCCGAGCATGCCGACCGGTGCGTGCCAGCTGAACAGTCGCCGATGCAGGAGAAACAGGCCGCCGGCGAGGAAGGCGAGATTGACCACCTCCGAGCCGATTCCGCCGAAATGCCCGAAGGCGGGGTTGCGCCACAGCTCCTCGATGGTCAACCGGTTGTTGAGCTTGAGCACGTCCAGCGCGGTGGCCTGGCTCCAGCCGTCGGGCAGCGCGCCGACGCCGAGAATCTGCCGCAGTCCGTCCAGAAGACCGACGCCGTGGGGCACCGGCCAGGTGGTCATCTCCACCGGGAAGGAGATCAGCACGACTACATAACCGACCATCGCCGGGTTGAACGGGTTTTGCCCCAGCCCGCCATACAGCTGCTTGCCGAAGACGATGGCGACGCCGGTGGCGATCAGCGTCAGCCACCAGGGGGAGTAGGGCGGCAGCGCCAGCGCCAGCAGTACGGCGGTGACCAATGCGCTGCCATCGCGCAGGAAGAAGCGTACCGGACGGCCGCGCAGCTGGAGGATGGCCGCTTCGCAGGCCAGCGCCACGCCGCTGGCCCAGCACAGGTTGATCAGCGTGCCGGCGCCGTACAGCCAAGTCAGGGCAATCACGCCGGGCAGCGTCGCGGCGAGCACCAGCAGCATGACGCGCTGGGTGCGGTTGCCGCCCTGGGCATGGGGCGATGTGATGCGGGGCAGGGCCATTGGTGCTGTGGTTCCTGTGGTTTTGTGCGGTGGCGCCGCTGCCGGCGCGACCATGAGGGTGTGTTTGGTGCGGCCTCGTCAGCCGTCCATGTGCTCGGCCAGGCGTCGCTCGGCGGCCTGCAGACGGGCGCGTGCCGATTCCAGACTGGCTGCGGCGCTGGCCGGGTCGCGTTCGAGCTTGCGCAGGTCGGCGCGGGCAAACGCCACGTTGGTCTTCAATTCGCGCAAGCGTTCGTCGACGCCCGGTTTGCTGGTGCGTAACAGGACCGGTGCGGGCTTTCCGGAGTCTGCCTCGGCGGCATGCAGGGCCTGCTCGGCGGCAGCGAGGGCGTCGCGCAGGCGGGCCAGCTCAGCATCCGCGCAGCCCGCCTGTTCGGCTTTCTTCAGCTCGGCGCGCTTGAGTGCTAGTTCGATCTTGGCTTTCTTCAGCGCCTCGTCGCCCGCGGGTTTGGCGGGTGCGCTGGGCGTGGCGCTTTCAGCTTCCGCCAGGGCCGTCTCGGCTGCGTGCAGCTGCTGGCGCAGGCGGGCGAGTTCGGCCTGCTGGTCGTCGTCCGGGGCTTCGATTTTTTCCAGCTTGCGAATCTGCGCCCGGAGCATCGCGGCTTCGATCTTGGCTTTCTTCAGCGCCTCGTCGCCTGCGGGTCTGGCGGGTGCGCTGGGCGCGGCGCTTTCAGCTTCCGCCAGGGCCGTCTCGGCTGCGTGCAGCTGCTGGCGCAGGCGGGCCAGCTCGGCCTGCTGGTCGTCGTCCGGGGTTTCGGTTTTTTCGAGCTTGCGGATCTGAGCGCGGAGCATCGCGGCCTCGATCTTGGCTTTTTTCAGCGCTTCGTCCCCCGCGGGCTGGGGCGCAGCCGGCGGTACGGCAGCGGCCAGCGTCCGTTGTGCGGCTTCGGCGGCTTGCCGCAGTTCAGCTACCTGCACCTGCAGTTCTTCAGTGGCGTGGGCCGCCAGCTGTTTTTCGGCCTTCTTCAGCGCGACCTGGGCCAGACTGGCCTCGATCTTCAGGCGCTTCTGCTCGTCGCTCAACGGGCTGCTCTTGCCGGCGACAGCATCGTCCTGTGCTGGCGCTCCGGCGGACGGCGTCTGCGCTGCCTTGGCGCGTGCGGCTTTCTCGGCGCGGGCCTTGCGCTCTGCTTCCTTGTGCTCCTCCGCGCGGCGCAGGCGCTCCTGGCGCAGCTCGAAGCGTTGCTTGGAGTGTTCGGCTTTCTGCTGCTTGAGCTCCAATTCGCGGATTTCCGCCTTGGCCGCCCGGTAGTACTGCACCAAGGGAATGCTCGATGGGCAGACGTAGGCGCAGGCGCCGCATTCGATGCAGTCGAACAGGTTGTGCGCGCGCAGCTGCGCATGCTCGTGGCCGAGTGCGAAGAAGTGCAGCTGCTGCGGCAGCAGGCTGGCGGGACAGGCTTCGGCACACTCGCCACAACGAATGCATGGCAGCGCCGGTGGGGGTGGCGGCAGCTCGGCGGCGGTGACGGCCAGCAGGCAATTGGTGGTCTTGATCAGCGGCACGTCGAGGCTGGGCAGGGTAAAGCCCATCATCGGGCCGCCCATGAGCAGGCGATCGAGGCGGGCCGGGTCGAGCCCGGCGAATTCCAGCAGTTCGCGCACCGGCGTGCCGATCAGCGCCTCGACGTTCATCGGGCGTGCCAGGGCTTCGCCGGTGAGCGTGGTGATGCGTGAGATCAGCGGTTTGCCGAGCAGCACCGCATCGTGGATGGCCACGCAGGTTCCGACGTTCTGACAAAGCATGCCGATGTCCGCCGGCAGGCCGCCGCTGGGCACCTCCTCGCCGGTGAGGATCTGGATCAGCTGTTTCTCGCCGCCCGACGGATACTTGGTCGGGAACACCTTGATAGTGAATGGCCGCTCGCCGACCGCCGCGCGCACGGCGGCAATGGCCTCGGGCTTGTTGTCCTCGATGCCGATGAGGATCGCTTCGGGTTCGACCAGATAGGCAAGAATCTCGATACCGGCCACCAGTTGTTCGGCCTGCTCGCGCATCAGCAGGTCGTCGGCGGTGATGTACGGCTCGCATTCGGTGCCGTTGATGATCAGGGTGTGAATCTTCTGCGTGGTGCGTGCGCCCAGCTTGACCGCGGCGGGAAAGCCCGCGCCACCAAGACCGCTGATGCCGGCCTGGCGGATGATTTCGAGCAGCACGGCGGGTTCGACCGAGCGGTAATGCGACTGCGGATGCAGTTTGGTCCACTGCTCCAGGCCGTCGCTGTCGATGACGATCGCGGTGCCGGGCAGGCCGGATACGTGCGGGTAAGGCTGCGGACCGATGAAGCTGACCACGCCCGAAGTCGGTGCATGCACTGGCGCGCTGATCAGGCCTGCCGCATCGGCGATCTTCTGCCCTTTGAGCACGCGCTCGCCAAGCTGCACGCACGACTCGGCCGGTGCGCCCAGGTGTTGCGCCAGCGGCACGATCAGCTGCTTGGGCAGCGGCGCCGGCTGGATCGGCGTGCGGTTGGACAGCGTCTTGTGCTCAGCCGGGTGAATGCCGCCGGGAATGTCCCAGACTTTCGTGGCGTCCGCATGGCTTGTGCGTGCTACGCCGGCGCCGCTCTTCGACGTGATACTCATGCGGCCTGCTCCCGATCCGTGCCGATCAACTGGCCGGGCGCCAGCGGTTGATCCCATTTCCAGCTCTGCAGGTTGCTGCCCAGTTCGATCATTTCGATGCAATCCACCGGACAGGGCTCGACGCAGAGGTCGCAGCCGGTGCATTCGCTGACGATCACCGTATGCATCTGCCGCGCCGCGCCGACGATGGCGTCCACCGGGCAGGCCTGGATGCATTTGGTGCAGCCGATGCATTCGGCCTCGCGGATATAGGCAACCATCTGCGGTTTCTCGCCGCCTTCGGCATCCAGCGGCTCGGCTTCGACATCCAGCAGGTCGGCCAGCGCCTGGATGGTCGCTTCGCCGCCGGGCGGGCATTTGTTGATCTTGTCGCCGGCAGCAATCGCCTCGGCGTAGGGCTTGCAGCCGGGATAGCCGCACTGGCCGCACTGGGTCTGTGGCAACAGGGCGTTGATCTGTTCGGCAATGGGGTCGCCCTCGACACGAAAGCGCACCGCGGCGAAACCGAGAATCGCACCGCACGCCAGGCAGAGCGCCAGCAGGGCGAGGACCGCCACGAGCACCAGGCTCATAGCTTGATCAGCCCGGTGAAGCCCATGAACGCCAGCGACATCAGACCGGCGGTGATCAGGCCGATGGAGGCGCCCTGGAACGACCGGGGCACGTCGGCGATGGCAATGCGCTCGCGCATGGCGGCGAACAGCACCAGCACCAGCGAGAAGCCGAGTCCGGCAGCGAACCCGTTGGCGGTGGCGGTCAGGAAAGTGAATTCGCTCTTGTTGGCGTTGAGCAGGGCGACGCCGAGCACGATGCAGTTGGTGGTGATCAGCGGCAGGAAGATTCCCAGCACGCGATAGAGCAGCGGGCTGGTCTTGTTGACCACCATCTCGGTGAACTGCACCACTACCGCGATCACCAGAATGAAGCTGATGGTGCGCAGGAACTCCAGGTCCAGCGGCTTGAGTACATACTGCTGCACGAGGTAGCTGCACATCGCCGCCAGCGTGAGCACGAAGGTGGTCGCCAGGGACAGGCCGATGGCCGTCTCGATCTTCTTCGAGACGCCCATGAACGGGCATAGGCCGAGGAACTGTACCAGTACGAAATTGTTGACCAGGATGGCGCTAACCATGATCAGGGCGAGTTCGGTCATCAGAAATTCCGTCGCGCGCTGCGGAGCCATGAGGCTGAAGGGCCGCTATTATCGGGAAGCCACCGCAGGCAAACAAGCTGCGGCTGGCCGTCGCGGTGGCGAACGCGCCCATTGCAACGTTTTGCCCGTCCGCATTCGGATGCCGCCGGCCGCGGTCAAACCGACGGATGGGTGCCTTGCGCTTCGGAGGTGGCAGATGAACATTCGTGTCGTGTTGCTCCTGTGCAGTCTGGTGTGGCTGGCGCCAGCGCAGGCCGATCGTGACAATCGCGTGTGGGCGCCAGCGAACCCGCCAATCCATCGCGGTGATGTGCCGCCGTATCGCTACGATCCGCGTAATCCGTATCCGTATTACCCGCGTCATCAGCCCAATTTGCCCCCGCGCTATCAGGGGCAGTTGCCGCCACGCTATTATCAGCGGCATTGGGAAACGGGGCGGCCGTACTACTGGCAGGATCGGCATTACCAGCAGCGGCCGCCGTTGATACGCGACGGGCGCGACTATCGCTCGCTGCAGCAGCGCCGCTACGACTATCGCCACCGCTATGAGCGTTACTGAACGCGCCGCGTGGTGTTAGCGATTGCGCCAGCGAGGCTCGCGCTCTTCCAGGTACGCGTTGATGCCCTCCAGCGTGTCCTCGGCCTCGAACAGTTCGACGAAGGCTTCACGCTCGGCGGCGGCGAAAGTATCGGGCAGGCGCTGGCGCGCGCCATTGATCAACGGTTTGATCGCGCGGATTGCCACCGGGCTCTGACGGGCGATGCGAGCCGCCAGCAGCAGGGCATGCCCACGTGATTCGCCCGACTCTGCGAGCTGCTCGACCAGACCGATGCGCAGTGCCGTTTCGGCAGTGATGCGTTCCCCGCAAAGAATCATCCGCTTGGCCCAGCCTTCGCCGACCAGCCACGCCAGTGCCTGGGTGCCACCGGCGCAGGGCAGTAAGCCGACTGCCGCGTCCGGCAGGCCGAGCTGCGCATGTTGTTCGGCGATGCGCAGATCGCAGGCCAGCGCGCACTCCAGTCCGGCGCCGAGCGCGTAGCCGTTGATCGCCGCGATGGTGACGCCGCGAAAGTCACGCAGCGCTTCGAAGGCTTCGCCGAAGCGGCGCGCCATTTCCCGTGCGCGCAGGCGGTCGCCATCGGCGAACAGCTGAAGGTCGGCGCCGGCGCTGAAGAATTCGGCGCCCCGGCCGGTGAGCACCAGCGCATAGATGTCGTCGTCATGGTCGAGATGCTCGATCAGCAGCTTGAGGCCGATCAGCGATTCGCGATCCCAGGTATTGGCCGGCGGATGGTTGATGGTGATGAGGGCGGTGTGACCGTGCTTTTCCACGGTCAGCTTGTGGGTCAGATCGAAGACCCCGGACTGATACGGTTCGAGTGCGGTGCTCATGTGGTCGTCCTCGGCGATGCCCGCCGGCATGCGCAGCGGGGCGTCTCTATTAAGGCAGCGAGGAACGCGAGCCGTTGGGGGATCGCCCCATCCGCGAAGGCGGGCCGCCTGTGCTGGCGGCCCGTTTCCGAGGTGCTTACTGCAGGGCGTTGGCCTGTCCGGCGCTGCGCCGCTCTTCCTGCCATTGGGCAAGTGTAGGCGCTGCCTGGTCGCCATCGAGGCGATGGACGATTTCGAAGTAGTCCTGCTTGAAACGGTCCCTGAGCACGTCCTCACGCGGCTTGACGCGCACGGCATACACCGTCTGCACGTTCTGGTGATCGAAGCTGCGCCAGTGCTGCTCGTCCTTGAGCAGTTTGTAGCGATGGTTTTCCAGCGCGGCGATTACCGACTCGCTGGCGATGCTGCGGGCGCGTGTGGCGGCGTCGGCCCATTGATGCACGATGCTGTACGCCGAGGCGGCGGAGCTGGACGGATGGGTCTGGTAGCGCTCGTCGAAATTGCGCACGAAGGCCTGCCCGCGTTCGGAACCTTCCAGTTCGGGAACGCGCCAGGTCCAGGGCTCGGTGCCGAGGACGCCGCGCATGATGTCCGGACCGGCAAGCTCGACCATGCTCTGGGTCAGGTTGGGCACAGCGATCTGCATCTTGGTATTCAGGCCCAGTTCATCGGCGATGCGCATGGCGCGCACCAGATCCTCGCCGAACAGCACGAGCACCAGCACTTCGGTGTCGCTGTTGGCCGCCTGCTGCAGGGCCTTGCGATAGTCGGACAGCCGGGCGCCGGGGAAGGCGGTCTTCACTCCGGGGTGCTTGGTCTGGTCGGTGGTGCCGGTGGCCTGGCGCAGCGAACTTTCGCTGGTGTGGCCCCAGGTGTAGTCGGAGGTGACATAGAAGTAGCGTTTCCCCGGCAGATTCTGGTTGAGGTATTGCCCCAGCACCTGGGCGCTCATCCAGGCATTGTTGCACTCGCGGAACATGTAGCGATGGCCGTCCTTGCCGGTCGTGTCGTTCGAGTAGGTCAGGGTGCCGAAGTACAGCAGGCCATGTTCCTTGGCGCGCTTACTGGCAGCGATCGCAACGGCGCTGGACACCCCGCCGAAGAGCATCGCTGCGCCTTCGTCGGTCATCTTGTCGACGTTGGCGACCGCCTTTTCCGGGCGCGAGGCGCTGTTGCGGCTGATCAGCTCCAGCGGACGGCCAAGCACGCCGCCGCGGGCATTGATTTCGTCGATGGCCAGCAGCGCGCCACGCATCTGGGCGAGGCCCTCTTCCTTATAGCTACCGGTGCGGGGGTAGTTCAGGCCTAGTTTGATGGGATCGGCTGCCTGGACCGCAGCGCAGCAGCTCAGCATGAGCGCCAGGAGGGTAGTCCGTTTCATCGCGGGAGTTCCTTGCTTACTTGTTATGGTTGTTGGCAATTGCCGCTTTTTACTCCGACGCTGAACGGGCGTCATTACCTCGGGGGATGCTTCGCGGCGCCAATGTGACTGCGGCAGCATTTTGATCGCGTTTAGACTTTCGCCTTGTTGACCCGAGGCAACGCATCGGTTTGAGGCGGCGTTGGGGTTTGCGTTGACAGCGCGCCGCGGCTTTTCTAGGGTGCGGCAGCTCCGTCGCAAGCAAAGGTGAACCGATGACCCAGGATGATCGAATCAAGCTCGAACCGAGCTGGCGGGATGCGCTGCGTGAGGAGTTCGATCAGCCTTACATGCACGAGCTGTCTGCTTTCCTGCGTCGTGAGAAAGCCGCTGGCAAAGTCATCTATCCACCCGGGCCGCTGATCTTCAATGCGCTGAATTCGACGCCGCTGGAGCGGGTTGAGGTGGTCATTCTCGGACAGGACCCCTACCACGGCCCCGGCCAGGCTCATGGGCTGTGCTTCTCCGTGCAGCCGGGCGTTGCGCCACCGCCGTCGCTGCAGAACATTTTCAAGGAGCTCAGGCGCGATCTGAACATTGATCCGCCGGGTCACGGCTATCTGCAGCATTGGGCGGATCAGGGCGTGCTGATGCTCAATACCTCGCTGACGGTGGAGCAGGGCAATGCCGGCTCGCATGCAAGCGCTGGCTGGCAGCGCTTCACCGATCGAATCATCGAGGTGGTCAGCGAGCGGCGGCCGCATCTGGTGTTCCTGCTCTGGGGGGCGCATGCGCAGAGCAAGGCGCGGCTGATCGACCCAACCCGCCATCTCATTCTCAAGTCGGCGCACCCTTCGCCGCTCTCGGCCCATCGCGGTTTTCTGGGCAATGGCCATTTCAGCCGCACCAACCAGTTTCTCCGGCAGCACGGTATGCAACCGATCGACTGGCAGCTACCCGCGCACGTCTAGCGCGGGCAGGTCGGTTCCGCTTACTGAAGCATGCTCATCGCCGCGTCCATCGCGGCCGAGAGGTCCTCGTCTTCCTGGAGCAAGGTGCTTGGGTCCAGGCCGAGCTTGGCGAACGCCGGGATCTGGCTCCAGTCCAGCTGCGTATAGGGGTGATTGGTGCCCAGGTAGCTTTGCAGCGTGGCGACTTGCACGATGTCGACATAGTCGACCGTCGGCGAGTTTCGGGTGAAATCGCTGTATTGGCCGGGCACGATCGCAATCGGCTCGCGAAAGTCCCAGGCGCGCAGGATTTTTTCGCCAAGCAGCGGGTGGATGCGGTCGATCACATGATTGAGGCTGATGGAATCGGCCATCAGCTCGCTGTGCTCCTCGGCATAGGTGAGGATGGGCAGGATGCCGATCTGGTGCACCAGGCCCGCCAGCGTCGCCTGATCAGGCAGCAGGCGCGTGTAGTGCCGGCACAGCACGTGGCTGATGGCCGCCACCTCCGTGCTCTTGTTCCATACCTCCCGCATCTTGCGGTCGACCACATCGGTTGTGGCCTGGAACATCTGTTCCATTGCCAGGCCGGTGGCGAGGTTGCAGGTGTAATTGATGCCCAGGCGGCTGATCGCCATCTGCAGATCGGTGATCTCGCGATTGGTGCGCAGCAGTGGGCTGTTGACCACCTTGATGATGCGAGCGGTCAGCGCGGCGTCGTTACCGATCACCTTGCTCAGCGCGATGATGCTGACGTCCGGGTCTTCTGCGGCTTCGCGCACCTGCAGCGCCACCTCGGGCAGTGTCGGAAGAATCAGTTCGTCGTTCTCGATGGCGCGGGTCAGTTCGCGTTGAACCTTGTCGGCGAGGGTGCTCATGCGATTCCTTCAGTGGTGGAGTGCTGCGTCATGACCAGCCGCGGTGCGCTGCCGGCCGTGACTGCCGTTTATACGGGCTTCAGCGCTGGATTTCCTGGTCGGCGTTCAAGGTATAGGGAAGGTCGAGCAGACTCAGCGGTATGCCATCGGGCGAACCGAGGAAGATGCGACCGTCGGCGACGGCGTCTTCCTGGACCACGGCCAGCAGTTCCATGCCGTTTCCGCTGGTTGCCGCCAGCACGACTTCGCCCACGCTCGAGCCGTGCACCGGCGAGAACAGTTCGACGCCCGCGGCCGGCAGTTCGCTCTGCGCGCCATCGGCGGCGAGGCGGTACAGCCTGCGCTTGAGCTTGCCGAGGTATTGCATCCTCGCGACGATTTCCTGCCCGGTGTAACAGCCTTTCTTGAAGCTGACCCCGCCCAGCGCCTGCAGATTGATCATCTGCGGAATGAACAGCTCGCGCGTGGTCCCGAAGACCTGGCCCACGCCGGCGCGAATCTGGTCGAGCAGCCAGCGCTCGAGCGGGGCTTCGGCAAGCTGGGCCCTCAAGCGCAGGCGGACCTGCTCGGCCTCCTGCGCCTTGCACCACAGCTCGGCGCGTCCGTCGGCCAGACGCAGCGCGATCAGACCATTGCCGCGTACCACCTGATTGGCGTCCTGCGGCAGTTCGAGCCCGAGGCTGACCAGGGCGCCGTCTCCCTGGCTCAGACCGAAGCGACACCAGAGCGCGCTTTCATCGCTGAGCTGCGACTTGGAAAATACTGCGTACTTGCCGAGATCGGCGAGCTGCGGCTGCAGCAGCTCGCTGGCCATCGCCAGCAGCAGGCCGTCACCTTCGGTCAGAATGCGAAAGCTCGACTGCATCCGCCCCTTCGGGGTGCAGCGGGCGCCGAGGCTGGAGGTGTGGTGATCGAGATAGTTGAGGTTGCAGGTCAGCTGACCCTGCAAAAACTTGCTGGCGTCTGGGCCGCGTACGGCAAGGACGCCTTCATGCGACAGGACGCAAAAATAGGCTGTGTCGGTCATGGTCGGTCGCCGTGAGAAATCCGGGCGGCCATCATAGCAGGCGGCTGCGAAAAGGCAGCCGCCCTGCACTGGCTGCGATGTACGAATAGACCGTCGTCGGCGTGCCGCTTGCCGGCGGCTGTCGCTATAATGCCGGCCCCCTTCGAAGGAGCCGTCGCATGGTCGATCAATCTGAACTCAACCGCCTGTTCTGGCAGAGCCGCCGCGGCATGCTGGAGCTGGACGTGCTGCTGGTGCCGTTCGTCGAGGAAGTCTATCCGGGGCTGGATGAGGCGGATCAGCAGCGCTATCGCAAGCTGTTGAGCTGCGAGGATCAGGATCTGTTCGGCTGGTTCATGCAACGGGGCGAACCCGAGGATGAGGACCTGCGCCGCATGGTTCGCATGATCCTCGATCGTGTCCAGCCGCAGTAATCCACCCTTCGAGTGCCACTGGCAGGCGTCGCGCCTGCTGCTGGGACTCTATCTATTGGTACTGGGGCTGGCGTTGGCCGGTATCGGACTGTCGGCGGCGCCGCTGTCGCTCAAGATTCCGTTGTGGACGTTCGGCGCCGCGCATGCAGCGTGGGTCCTGCCAAGGTCCATTCTGTTAAGCGGTCCTGCCGCCTGGCGCGGTCTGCGCCACGATGATGGCGGCTGGAGCCTGTGGTCGAAGCGAACTGGCTGGCAGCCGATCCATTTGCGTCCCGACAGCCTGGCGTTGCCCGCTGCGGTAGTGCTGCGTTTTCGTCTGCCGGGGCAGCGCCTCACTCGTGGAGTCTGCATTGCGCGCGACGCGCTGCCGGCGGGGGAACACCGGCGTTTGCGGGTGCGGCTGAAGTTCAGTCGCAATAGGTGGGCGGCTGCAGAATAGTATCGACCGCCACCGGCAGTTGCTCAGGGTAATCGAGGGTGAAGTGCAGGCCGCGGCTTTCCTTGCGCTGCATCGCCGAGCGAATCATCAGGTCGGCGACCAGCGCGAGGTTGCGTAGCTCCAGAAGGTCACGACTGACCTTGTAATTGGAGTAGAACTCGTCGATCTCATCCAGCAGCAGCTTGACCCGATGCTGTGCGCGCATCAGGCGCTTGTTAGTGCGCACGATGCCGACGTAGTCCCACATGAAACGCCGCAGCTCGTCCCAGTTGTGCGCGATGATCACATCTTCGTCGGAGTCGGTTACCTGGCTGGCGTCCCAGGCTGGCAGGTCGCCCGCCAACTCTATTTCCGGTAATTGGCGAAGCATGTCCTCGGCGGTTGCGCGTCCATAGACGAAGCATTCGAGCAGTGAGTTGCTCGCCATGCGATTCGCCCCGTGCAGGCCGGTGAAGCTGGTTTCGCCTATCGCGTACAGCCCCGGAATATCGGTACGGCCATGCTGGTCGACCACCACTCCGCCGCAGGTGTAGTGCGCAGCGGGAACTACTGGGATGGCTTGGCGGGTGATGTCGATGCCGTACGTCAGGCAGCGTTCGTAGACCGTCGGGAAGTGGCCGCGGATGAAGTCGGCCGGCTTGTGGCTGATGTCCAAGTAGACGCAGTCGATGCCCAGACGTTTCATTTCGTGATCTATCGCGCGGGCCACGATATCGCGTGGCGCCAGTTCCTCGCGTGGATCGAAGCGCGGCATGAAGCGTTCGCCGTTGGGTAGCTTGAGCAGCGCCCCCTCGCCGCGCAGGGCTTCGGTGATCAGGAAACTCTTGGCCTGCGGGTGGTACAGGCAGGTCGGATGGAACTGGTTGAACTCCAGATTGCCTACCCGGCAGCCGGCGCGCCAGGCCATGGCGATGCCATCGCCACAGGCGCTGTCGGGATTGCTGGTATACAGATAGACCTTCGCGGCGCCGCCGGTGGCCAGGGCGACGAAGCGGGCCTGGAAGGTTTCCACTTCACCGCTGTTGCGGTTCAGCACGTAGGCGCCGAGGCAGCGTTTGCCGGCAAGGCCCAGTTTGCGCTCGGTGATCAGGTCCACCGCGACGCGCTGCTGTAGCAATTCGATATTGCTTCGGGCCTGGGCGCGAGCCAGCAGGGTATTGAAGATGGCTGCGCCAGTGGCATCTGCGGCGTGGATGATGCGCCGATGGCTGTGGCCACCTTCGCGTGTCAGGTGGAACTCGAAGCCGCCATCCTCGCGGTTCGGTGCATCGTCGCGAGTAAAGGGTACGCCTTGTTCGATGAGCCACTTGATGGCATCGCGGCTGTGCTCGACGGTGAAGCGCACCGCTTCTTCGCGACACAGTCCTCCGCCTGCCACCAGGGTATCGGCGACGTGGGATTCCACCGTGTCGGTGTCATCCAGTACGGCGGCGACTCCGCCCTGGGCCCAGTAGGTCGAGCCGTTGGCGAGCTCGCCCTTGCTGAGCACGGCGATGCGCAGATGGCTTGGCAGGTTCAGCGCCAGCGTCAGGCCGGCGGCCCCGCTACCGATGACTAATACGTCGTACCGATGATGGTGGCTCATGAGCGAGTTCCGCGGAGAAATCGTTTCGTAGTATATAGAGCGAGGCCTGCGACGAGACAGTGGCCGGAATTATATGTTGCTGAGCCAATGGAACTTTTTCGGTCCGGATTCGCTCAATAAATAGTTGTGGATGCAGACCGGGCTCTTGGTGCACGACAGTCCGGTTTGTCAGGGACACCAGGGCGGCATAGACCGCGAATTTCGATTGCGACACCAGGGTGCAATCGCCGTCAGGTATTGCAGGATAGCTTGCTAGTAGGGGGAGAACTTTTGCGTAGAGCCCGTGTCTATTCTGGCAGGTCGGTTTGCTGGTGTGAGCGGTACCCCTTCGGCAGAACGGAGGCGTTTACATGCTGACCCAGGAGCAGGACCAGCAGCTGGTTGAGCGAGTGCAGCGGGGCGACAAGCGAGCGTTCGATCTCCTTGTGCTGAAGTACCAGCACAAGATTCTTGGTCTGATCGTGCGTTTCGTACATGACTCTCATGAGGCCCAGGATGTGGCGCAAGAGGCTTTCATCAAAGCCTATCGCGCACTCGCAAATTTTCGCGGCGACAGTGCGTTTTATACGTGGCTGTACCGCATCGCCATCAACACGGCGAAGAACCATCTGGTGGCGCGTGGCAGGCGTCCCCCGGACAGCGATGTGAGTTCCGAAGATGCCGAGTTTTATGAGGGCGATCACGCCCTGAAAGATATCGAGTCTCCCGAGCGTTCGCTGCTTCGGGACGAAATCGAAGATACGGTACATCGGACCATTCAGTTGCTTCCCGAAGATTTGCGCACCGCTCTAACGTTGCGTGAATTTGATGGTCTTAGTTACGAGGACATCGCGAGCGTGATGCAGTGTCCCGTAGGAACGGTGCGCTCTCGGATATTCCGAGCGCGCGAAGCCATAGATAAAGCGTTGCAACCCTTGTTGCATGAGTCCTGAGACAGCGGCGACAGCCAAGAGAGGAACCGCCATGAGTCGTGAAGCCCTGCATGAATCGCTGTCCGCGGTGATGGATAACGAAGCGGACGAGTTGGAATTACGTCGTGTACTCGCCGCAGGTGATGACGGTGAGATGCGGTCGACCTGGTCGCGCTACCAGGTTGCCCGTGCTGCCATGCACAAGGAGTTGCTCGAGCCGCGTCTGGACATTGCGGCCGCGGTGTCCGCAGCGCTGGCCGACGAGGCCGTGCCGGTCAAGCCGCAAGGCTCGCCTTGGCGTGGCCTTGGGCGTCTGGCGGTAGCGGCTTCGGTTACCGTGGCCGTTTTGGCAGGTGTTCGTCTGTACAATCAGAGCGAAGTTGCCGGTCCGCAGATGGCGCAACAGGCCGCTCAGCCCGTCCTCGCCGTCCCGCAGGTCGGGCAGGGACCGGCGGTTCTGGCTGGCTACAGCGAAGGACAGGCCGAGGCGCCGGCGCAGACGGCAGCTCAGACGGCTCCGGTGGAGCGCTGGCACGAAGAGCGGCTGCCGTCCTATGTGCGTCAACACGCACAGCAGGCGGCATTTGGTAGTGGTGCCGAGGGTGCACTGCCGTATGCGCGCGCCGCGAGTATGGAAGAACGTTAGGGAGAAGCATGCGCGTCTTACCGCTGTGTGTGATGTTCGGAGGCTGGCTATCGATGCCGGCCTTCGCTGTTGATGCCGGAACGTGGATGAGCAAGCTTGCCCAGGCGGAACGGACTCAGAATTATGCGGGCACGTTCGTCTACGAGCGCAATGGCAGTTTTTCCAGCCATGCGATCTGGCGACGGGTCGAAGAAGGGCACCTGCAGGAACGCATGCTCCAGCTCGACGGGCCGGCGATAGAGGTTGTACGGCGCGACGGTCAGGTGCAATGCGCCACTGACGGGTTGACGACCCAGGTCGACCGCCAGGGCAGTTGGGATGAACGGCATCTAGACGTGAAGGCGCTTTCGGAGTGGTACGAATTTCGTCTGATGGGCGAATCTCGTGTAGCCGGCCGTCCTGCGGTTGCGCTGGGGGTGCTGGCCAAAGACCAGCATCGTTACAGCTTCGAGCTTCATCTCGACCGCGAAACGGCTCTGCCGCTCAAGTCGCTCATGCTGAGCGACAAGGGCCAGCTGCTTGAGCGGTTTCAATTTACCCGTTTCGAACCCGACGCGGCCGATGCGCAGTCAGTGCGTCAGGGGCCGGCCTGTGAAAGTGTCTCGCTCAAGGACGCCCCCCGTAAGGTCGATACGGCTTGGCGTTCCGACTGGTTACCACCTGGTTTTGTGCTGCAGGGTGCGGATGTGCGGCCGAGTCCAGTTTCCAGCGAATCGGTTTCTTGGCTTTCCTACGGTGACGGGTTGACGAGTTTTTCCGTGTTTCTCGAGCCACTGGGCGACGCGACGGTCAGCGACGCTCGCAGTCAGATGGGGCCGACTGCGTCAGTTGCAAAGCGCATAAGCACGCCGGAAGGCGATGTGATGGTCACTGTCGTGGGTGAGATCCCGCTCGGAACTGCTGAGCGCGTGGCACTTTCGATGCGCGCGGCCTCGCAATGATCGAAGAGCAGGGGCGCGTTGTCGCTGTGGAGCCCGGGGCTGTATGGGTCGAGACGCAGCGTCGCAGCACTTGTTCAGGATGCGTTGCAAAAAACGGCTGCGGGCAGGGACTGGTGGAGCGCCTGGACGTGCACGAGCGAAGCGGGTTGATCCGCGCGGTATCGGCGCTGCAGCTGCAGGTCGGTGACGCCGTCGTGCTGGGTATCGAGGAGCGCGTGTTGCTGCGTGGGGCGCTCCTTGTCTATCTTTTTCCCCTGCTCATGTTGCTGGTTGCCGCCTCGGTGGCGGCGCAGTGGTCGGCTAGCGAGCCTTGGATCATCGCGACAGGGTTGGGTGGATTCGTTATCGCCTGGGGCATCGTGCGCCTGCGCAGTCAGCGCGTGGCGAACGACCCGAGCCTGCAACCCGTGGTGCTGCGGGCCATGCTCGCCGGTTCGTCTGGCATGCCGTGAGTTTTTCCGTTCGTTCGTCAGTGGGGGCTAGTTCATGTTCAATCGAAACAGCTGCTTCGCCTTTTTGGCGGGGCTGGCGTTGCTGGGGCAGGCGGTTATCGCGCAAGCGGCGCTGCCGGATTTCACGCCGCTGGTAGAGAGCGCATCCCCGGCAGTCGTCAATATCAGCACCAAGCAGAAACTCCCGACACGTGGCGCGTCAGCGCAGATTCCAGATCTGGAGGGCTTGCCGCCGATCTTTCGGGAGTTCTTCGAGCGCAGTATTCCTCAGTTACCTGATGGCCGCGGCCAGCAGCGCGAGGCCCAATCACTGGGTTCGGGCTTCATCATTTCCGCTGATGGCTATGTGCTGACCAACAATCATGTCGTTGCAGATGCCGACGAAATCATTGTCCGTCTGCCCGATCGCAGTGAGTTGGAAGCCAAGCTGGTTGGTGCCGATCCGCGTACCGATGTTGCCGTGTTGAAGGTCGAGGGCAAGGGGCTGCCGACCGTCAAGCTGGGTGATTCCAGTGCGCTCAAGGTTGGCGAATGGGTGTTGGCGATTGGCTCGCCGTTCGGCTTCGATCACACCGTGACCGCAGGCATTGTCAGCGCAACCGGTCGCAGTCTGCCCAATGAGAGCTATGTGCCGTTCATTCAGACCGATGTTGCGATCAATCCAGGCAACTCCGGTGGTCCGCTGTTCAATCTCGCGGGTGAAGTCGTTGGGATAAATTCGCAGATATTCACCCGGTCCGGCGGCTTCATGGGCTTGTCCTTCGCCATCCCGATCGATGTGGCAATGGACGTCGCCAATCAGCTGCGTACAGAGGGCAAGGTCAGTCGCGGATGGCTGGGCGTGGTCATTCAGGAGGTGAACAAGGATCTGGCGGAGTCGTTCGGCCTCGAACGTCCGGCCGGGGCGCTGGTAGCCCAGGTCATGGATGGTGGCCCGGCTGCCCGCGGTGGGTTGCGCGTGGGTGACGTGATTCTGAGCATGAATGGCAAGCCCATCATCATGTCGGCCGATCTGCCGCACCTCGTCGGTGCGCTCAAGCCGGGAAGTACCGCTCGAATGGAAGTCGTGCGCGAAGGTGAGCGGCGCGAGGTCAATGTCCAGATCGGTGCGCTACCGGAAGAGGGCGACGAAATTGCCGCGGCGGGCGCCGGGCCGGAACAGAGCGACAACCGTCTAGGTGTCAAGGTTTCCGAGTTGACTGCGGAGCAGCGCGCCAGCTTGGATCTGCAGGGCGGGGTGGTCATCACCGAAATTCTAAATGGTCCGGCTGCGATGATCGGTCTGCGTCCGGGTGATGTGATAACCCACCTGAACAACCAGGCCATCGATTCAGCCAAGACCTTCGGTCGGGTGGCCGCACAGTTGCCGAAGAATCGTTCGGTATCGATGCGGGTGCTGCGTCAGGGGCGTGCAAGCTTCATCACCTTCAAATTGGCGGAATGACGCAGGCGTCAAGTTGGAGAAAAGGGCGGCTATGGCCGCCCTTTTTCTTGCGTCTTCGTTCTGCGAATGAGTGTCGAGACGGTTGGGCGCGTGGCGCTTGCGGGGCCGATCAGTTAAACTTCGCGGCTATTTTCGGCGGGCAATCGGCCTGCGGCATTTTTCGAGTGTTCAGCTGTGAGTGACCTGAGTCATATCCGCAACTTCTCCATCATCGCCCACATTGACCATGGCAAGTCGACCCTGGCTGATCGGTTCATTCAAATCTGCGGCGGCCTGTCCGAACGCGAGATGGAGGCTCAGGTCCTCGATTCCATGGATCTCGAGCGTGAGCGCGGCATCACGATCAAGGCGCACAGCGTGACCCTGCATTACAAGGCGCAGGACGGTAAGACCTACCAGCTGAACTTCATCGACACCCCTGGCCACGTCGACTTCACCTATGAAGTCAGCCGTTCGCTGGCCGCCTGTGAGGGCGCGCTGCTGGTGGTGGATGCTGGGCAGGGCGTCGAGGCGCAGTCGGTGGCCAACTGCTACACCGCCATCGAGCAAGGCCTCGAGGTCATGCCGGTGCTGAACAAGATGGACCTGCCCCAGGCCGAGCCGGAGCGGGTCAAGGAAGAGATCGAACACGTCATTGGCATCGACGCCACCGACGCCGTGGCCTGCAGCGCCAAGAGCGGCATGGGGGTGGAGGATGTGCTCGAGCGCCTTGTGCAGGTCATCCCGCCGCCCGAGGGGAATATCGAGGCGCCGTTGCAGGCGCTGATCATCGACTCCTGGTTCGACAACTATCTCGGTGTGGTCTCGCTGGTACGGGTGCGCCATGGGCGAGTGAAGAAAGGCGACAAGATTCTGGTCAAGTCGACCGGCAAGATCCATCAGGTCGACAGCGTTGGCGTCTTCACTCCGAAGCACACTGCCACCGCTGATCTCAAAGCCGGTGAGGTGGGCTTCATCATCGCCGGCATCAAGGATATTCAGGGCGCCCCGGTGGGCGACACCCTGACCCTGTCCGCAACGCCCGACGTCGAAATGTTGCCCGGTTTCAAGCGGGTCAAGCCACAGGTTTACGCCGGCCTGTTTCCGGTCAGTTCGGATGATTTCGAAGACTTTCGCGATGCGCTCGAGAAGTTGACGCTCAACGACGCTGCGCTGCAGTACGAGCCGGAAAGCTCCGACGCGCTGGGTTTCGGCTTCCGTATCGGTTTCCTAGGCATGCTGCACATGGAGATCATCCAGGAGCGCCTGGAGCGCGAGTACGACTTGGATCTGATCACCACCGCGCCGACGGTGGTGTTCGAGGTGGTGCTGAAGAACGGCGACACCGTCTATGTCGACAACCCGTCCAAGCTGCCTGATCTGGCCTCGATTGCCGAGATGCGCGAGCCAATCTGCCGCGCCAACATTCTGGTGCCGCAGGATCACCTGGGCAGTGTGATCACCCTGTGCATCGAGAAGCGCGGCGTGCAGCGCGACATGCACTTCCTCGGCAGTCAGGTACAGGTCAGCTATGACCTGCCGATGAACGAGGTGGTGATGGACTTCTTCGACCGCCTGAAGTCTGCCAGCCGCGGCTATGCCTCGCTGGATTACGGTTTCGACCGCTTCCAGCCGGCCAATCTGGTGCGCCTGGACGTACTGATCAACGGCGAGCGAGTCGATGCGCTGGCGCTGATCGTCCATCGCGACAACGCGGCATACAAGGGCCGCCAGCTGGTGGAGAAGATGAAGGAGCTGATCCCACGGCAGATGTTCGACGTGGCGATTCAGGCGGCCATCGGCGGACAGGTGATCGCGCGCTCGACGGTCAAGGCGCTTCGGAAGAACGTGCTCGCCAAGTGCTACGGCGGTGACGTCAGCCGCAAGCGCAAGCTGCTGGAGAAGCAGAAGGCGGGCAAGAAGCGTATGAAGCAGGTCGGCAGCGTGGAGATTCCACAAGAGGCGTTCCTCGCGGTACTGAAGGTAGATAGCTGATATGTCGATCAATTTCCCGCTGGTGCTGGTCCTTGCGGTCATTGTCTGTGGGCTGCTGGCATTGAGTGATGTGCTGTTCTTCGCACCCAGGCGTCGTGCCGCCATCGCCAGTTATGAGGGGCGCAATGGTGCGATCGATTCGGCTACGCTCGAAGCGCTCAGTCGCGAGCCGGTACTGATCGAGTACGGCAAGTCGTTCTTCCCCGTGCTGGCGATCGTGCTGGTACTGCGCTCGTTTCTTGTCGAGCCGTTCCAGATTCCCTCGGGATCGATGAAGCCGACGCTGGAAGTGGGCGATTTCATTCTGGTCAACAAGTTTGCCTATGGCATTCGCCTGCCGGTGATCGATACCAAGATCGTCGAAGTGAGCGACCCGCAGCGGGGTGACGTCATGGTGTTCCGCTATCCGAGCGATCCGAACGTCAACTACATCAAGCGGGTGGTCGGCTTGCCGGGCGATGTGATTCGCTACAGCAGCGAACGCCGACTGTATGTCAACGATCAGCTAGTGGCCGAGACATTGGTCGGCGACGAGCCGGGTAGTCTGGGCAGTGCGCGTCTGTATCGCGAGAAGCTGGGCGAGGTAGAGCATCTGATCCGCAAGGAAATGGGGCGATACCGGATGGAGCCCAGTCGCCAGTGGACGGTTCCGCAAGGTCATTACTTCATGATGGGCGACAATCGCGACAATTCGAACGACAGTCGCTATTGGCAGGATGACGCTATCCCCTCTGCATTGGCCGGAATGGTCCCGGATCGCAATATCGTCGGTAAGGCATTCGCCGTATGGATGAGCTGGCCGGATCCGAAGTTCAGTAATCTGCCGCATTTCTCCCGCGTGGGGCTGATTCACTAAGCTGTGAATTATGGCCTCCGCGCCAGCACATGGCTGTTTATAGTGGCGCTGCCCCGATCGGTGGGTATCGCAACGACATAGAGGTCGACATGAGTTTTGCGCATTCGCAAAAAGGGCTGTCCATGCTCAGCTGGATCATGGTGTTGGCGCTGGTAGCATTTCTGGCCAGCACGGCATTCAAGATGCTTCCTCACTACTTTGACTACATGTCCATGGACAAAATCATCCAGTCCGTTGAAACCGATACGGCAGCGGAAATCCGCAGCGTGGGCGAGTTCTATACTCATGTCAGCAAGGGCATGCAGGTCAACGGTATTCAGGACATCAATCTGAAAGAAGTACTCAAGGTCGAGATCCAGGAAAACGAATTCCGAGCGCACTTGAAGTACGAAAAACGCGAGCCGCTGATCCGCAATCTCGATCTGGTGGCCAACTTCGACAAACACTATCGCCTAAGGATGCCGTGAGCACTTCGCTAGCCCGCCTCGAGCGCAAGCTCGGCTACCAATTCAAGGATCAGGAGCTGATGCTTCTGGCGCTGACCCATCGCAGCTACGCCGGGCGCAATAATGAGCGCCTGGAGTTTCTTGGGGATGCGATCCTCAACTTCATCGCTGGCGAAGCACTGTTTCATCACTTTACCCAGGCGCGGGAAGGTCAGCTGTCGCGGCTGCGGGCGCGTCTGGTGAAAGGCGAGACCCTGGCGGTGCTGGCGCGTGGTTTCGAACTCGGCGACCACCTCCGGCTGGGCTCCGGCGAACTCAAGAGCGGTGGTTTTCGCCGTGAATCCATTCTTGCCGATACTCTTGAAGCGCTGATCGGGGCCATCTACCTGGATGCCGGCATGGAGGCCGCGCGCGAGCGCGTTCTCGCCTGGCTGGCCAATGAGCTGCAGGGTCTGACTCTGGTCGATACCAACAAGGATCCGAAAACGCGACTGCAGGAGTTTCTGCAATCCCGCGCCTGCGAGTTGCCGCGTTACGAGGTGGTGGATATCCAGGGCGAGCCGCACTGCCGAACGTTCTACGTGGAATGCCAGGTGGCGCTGCTGGTGGACAAGACGCGCGGGCAGGGCGCCAGTCGCCGCATCGCTGAACAGGTTGCTGCGGCAGCCGCACTGATCGCCCTCGGCGTGGAGAACGGAAATGACTGACCAACAGCTGCAATCGGAAAACGTCAGTCGTTGTGGTTATGTGGCCATCGTCGGGCGGCCGAACGTCGGCAAGTCGACGCTGCTGAACCACATTCTCGGGCAGAAACTGGCGATCACCTCGCGCAAGCCGCAGACCACCCGCCACAACATGCTCGGGATCAAGACCGAAGGTGCTGTGCAGGCGGTCTACGTCGATACGCCCGGTCTGCACAAGAACGGCGAGACGGCGCTCAATCGCTACATGAACCGCACCGCCGCCTCGGCGCTGAAGGATGTCGACGTGGTTATCTTCGTCGTCGACCGCACGCGCTGGACGGACGAAGATCAGGCCGTGCTCGAACGGGTTCAGTACGTTACCGGGCCGTTGATCGTTGCGGTGAATAAGACCGACCGCATCGAAGACAAGGCTGAGCTGCTGCCGCACCTGCGCTGGCTCGCCGAGCAACTGCCGAATGCGGAGATCGTGCCGATTTCCGCGCAGCATGGGCAGAACCTTGAAACACTGGAGCAACTCGTTGCCGAGCGGCTGCCGGAGGGCGAGCACTTCTTCCCGGAAGATCAGATCACCGATCGCAGCAGTCGCTTCCTCGCCGCTGAACTGGTGCGCGAAAAGATCATGCGTCAGCTCGGCGCCGAGGTGCCGTACCAGATCACCGTGGAGATCGAGGACTTCAAGCAGGAAGGCCCCGTCCTGCATATCCACGCACTCATTCTGGTAGAGCGCGACGGGCAGAAGAAGATCATCATCGGCGACAAGGGCGAGCGCATCAAGCGCATCGGCCAGGAAGCGCGCAAGGACATGGAGGTGCTGTTCGACTCCAAGGTCATGCTGAACCTGTGGGTCAAGGTGAAAGGCGGCTGGTCCGACGACGAGCGCGCGCTGCATTCGCTGGGTTATAACTGACGCCCTAGCGACGAGCCCCACCAGCGGCAGGCGCGCTCACTGCCGGCTCTACGCGAGCGTCACTGATCGATGGATTTCACCTCTCCCCAGCCTGCCTTCGTTCTGCACAGCCGGCCCTACAAGGAAAGCAGCGCGCTGGTCGATCTGCTCACCCCGCAGGGAAGGCTGCGCGCGGTCATGCGTGCGGCCCGCGGGAAGGCCGGCAGTCTGATTCGCCCCTTCGTCTCGCTGGAGGTGGAGCTTCGCGGCAAATCGGACCTCAAGACCATCGCTCGCCTCGAAGGCGTGGGGCCGGCTCATTGGCTCGATGGTCAGGCGCTGTTCGGCGGGCTGTACCTCAACGAATTGCTGATCCGCTTGCTGCCAGCCGAGGATGCCCATCCGGCGCTATTTGAGCATTACGTGGCCACGCTGCCGGCGCTGGCGGCGCACCGGCCGCTGGAACCGTTGCTGCGAGCGTTCGAATGGCGTCTGCTCGGCGAGCTGGGCTATGGTTTCGCCCTTGCGACCGATATCGCTGGCCGGCCGATCGAGCCGCAGCGTCTCTACCGGCTGCTGCCTGACGCCGGACTCGAATCGGTCGAGTCGTTCCAGCCAGGGTTGTTCAGCGGAGCCGAGTTGCTGGCGATGGCCGAGGCCGACTGGCAGGTGCCCGGCGCGCTCGCTGCCGCCAAGCGACTGATGCGTCAGGCCCTGGCACCGCATCTGGGCGGTCGACCGTTGGTCAGCCGCGAACTGTTCATGAATCTGAAGGAGGCCCCGCGTGACTGAAGCCAATCGAATTCTGCTCGGCGTCAACGTCGATCATGTTGCTACGCTGCGCCAAGCGCGTGGCACGCGCTACCCGGATCCGGTCAAGGCGGCGCTGGATGCCGAAGAAGCCGGGGCTGACGGCATTACCGTGCATCTGCGCGAGGATCGCCGGCATATCCAGGAACGTGACGTGCTGCTGATGAAGGACGCCCTGCAGACGCGGATGAACTTCGAGATGGGCGTCACCGAGGCCATGCTCGCCTTTGCCGAGCAGCTGCGCCCGGAGCATGTCTGTCTGGTGCCGGAAACCCGTCAGGAACTGACGACCGAAGGTGGGTTGGATGTCGCCGGCCAGGAAGCGCGTATCCGCGCTGCGGTCGAGCGCCTGCATGCTTGCGGCGCGGAGGTTTCGCTGTTTATCGATGCCGACCCGAGGCAGATCGAGGCGGCGGCGCGCATCGGGGCGCCAGCCATCGAGTTGCATACCGGCCGCTATGCCGACGCGCACGGTGCAGCCGAGCGTGCCTGCGAGCTGGCGCGCATCCGGGAAGGCGTCGAGGCCGGGCTCAGTCACGGACTGATCGTCAATGCCGGGCACGGGCTGCATTATCACAACACCGAGGCGATCGCCGCGATCCGCGGAATCAACGAGCTGAACATCGGCCACGCCATCGTTGCGCATGCGCTGTTCGTCGGGTTCAAGCAGGCGGTAGCGGAAATGAAGCAGTTGATACTCGCGGCCGCCGCGCGGGGTTGAGCCGGTGCGCAGCGGCGGAAAAGAGCTTCGCGCGTTTTTCGCCTACGGCTTGCGCGCCAGTAACACGGCGCGCATGGGCGCCGGCAGGCCCTCCACGGTCCTGCTATGGTCCTGCGGATCGAGAAAGTCGGGAAGCGACTGGTAGCGCATCCATTCGGTGCTGCGCTGTTCTTCGACGCGGGTCACGCTGACATCCACGCAGCGCACGTCGACGAAGCCAGCCCGGCGCAGCCAGAGTTCCAGTGCGGACACTGAAGGTAGGAACCAGACGTTGCGCATCTGCGCGTAACGGTCCTCGGGCACCAGCGCGGTGTTTTCGTCGCCGTCGACCACCAGTGTCTCCAGCACCAGTTCGCCGCCCCGGATCAGACAGTCCTTCAGGTCGAGCAGGTGGTCGATGGGCGAGCGGCGGTGGTAGAGCACTCCCATGGAGAATACGGTCTCGAAGCCTTCGAGCCTCGCGGGTAACTCTTCCAGCGCGAACGGCAGGTGCCACACCGGCAGCTCCGGCAGGTAACGCTTCATCGCATGGAACTGGCAGAAGAACAGCCAGTTGGGATCGACGCCGACCACACTGTCGGCGCCGGCGCCGAGCATGCGCCACATGTAGTAGCCGTTGCCGCAGCCGACATCGAGGATGCGCTTGCCGACCAGATCCAAATGCGGTGCGACACGCTGCCACTTCCAGTCCGAGCGCCACTCGGTATCCACATGTACGCCGAACACCTCGAACGGCCCCTTGCGCCAAGGCGAGAGTCCCATCAGGGCTTCGCGGGTCGCCTGACGGGTCGCGTCGTCGCAACCAGCCTCCAGACGAAAACCGTCACGCAGTTCGATTGCCGCAGGCGTCAGCGCGGGCAGCGCGTCGACGGCGCGGCGCCAGCGTGGCAAGTCGCCGTGGCCGATTTCCAGCTTGGCGTTCAGTTGCTGCTGCACGCCATTGGCCCAGGCGGCCAGGGGAGTGCCGGCCAGGCGCCAGGCGAGGGGAGTCAGGTCGAGATTCATGGCAGGGCGATCAGCGAGGCGAAGTTCAGGCACTGGAACCAGGGCACAACCTTGGAGAAACCGGCATCCAACAGGCGCTGGCGATGGACTTCCAGGCTGTCCGGCTTCATCACGTTCTCGATGGCACTGCGCTTCTGCGCGATTTCCAGTTCGCTGTAGCCGTTGGCGCGTTTGAAGGCGATATGCAGGTCGGTGAGCAGCTGCTGTTCGCCTTCATCGGCGAAACGCAGCTTCTCCGAGAGGATCAGCGCACCGCCCGACACCAGTGCCCGGCGAATGGCGCCGAGTAGTGCGGGACGCTGCTCGGGGGCGATGAACTGCAGGGTGAAATTCAGCGCAACCAGCGAGCTCGGCTGAAATTCTAGCGCGAGGATGTCGCACTCGATCACCTCGACCGGAAGCAGCTCCTGGAACATGGAATCCTGTGCATGCAGGTACTCGCGGCAGCGCTCGACCATGGCCGCGGAGTTGTCCACGGCCAGCACCCGGCAGTTGTCGGCCTTCACATGGCGGCGCAGCGCCTGGGTCACCGCGCCCAGCGAACAGCCCAGGTCGTACAGGTAGGTGTTTGGCTGGGCGAACTGCGCGGCGATCACGCCGATGTTCTCGACGATCGCCGGATAGCCAGGTACCGAGCGCTTGATCATGTCCGGGAAGACGCGCACCACGTCCTCGTTGAACACGAAATCGGCGACCCGCGCCTGAGGGGTGGCGTAGATGCGGTCGGGGAGTTGCGTCACGGCTGCATTCCGGGCTAAGCAAAAAAGGCGCGCATTTTAGCCCAAGTGCAGCGCCCGTTCGCTCATTTCAGCTGATCGGAAAGAAACTCGCCGGCACCCTGCAGCGGCCCCAACGGGTTGCGCTGGACCTGATAACGACGGATCTGCGGCTCGCCGTTGCTGACCTTGTGCACCAGCACGTCGTCCACCAGGACGAACACGGCGCGCAGGTTCCAGCCCTGCACCTGGCGATTCTTGCGGAAGTTCAGCACGTCCGCCCAGAAGCTGCCGACGCGCTGGCTGTCGGTCTGGGTGAACTCGAAGGCGTAGCCGTTGCAGCGTTCCTTGGCCTCCAGACAGCGGACCAGGCTGTCCGGCAGGTAATCGATGGGAATGTTCGGTTGCACGAACAGCATGCGCACGTCGAGGAACGAGAGGATCCGGCCATTGCCACCTTGCTGCGGATCGAAGCCGAGGGTGAACAGCTCGCTGCGCGTGGTGCGACCGGGAATGGCGCGCTCGAAGCTGGTTTCGGCGTCCAGATAATCGCGGAAAGTCGAACTGACCTCCGCTCGCTCGCTGGGTAGCAGGTTGCCGCAACCGGCCAGCAGGACCAGTGCGCAGCACAACGGGTACGCTCTGAAGCCGTCCATTTCCCTTTCCCCCGACAGCTGACGATCCCTGTGTTTGGTATAGGCGATTTTCCGGGTTTCTGCCGGGCGGAAGCGGGGGCGGCTGTGAGTGGTTTGGCTTGGCAGGCTACCGATCGACGCGGATGCGGCAGTCCAGCGTTTGGGCCGGGGCGACACCGATTTCCCATGGTCGGGCGTAATCGAGGGCGAGCAGGGCCTCTCCGGGCGCCACGGCGCGGAAACGCCAGGTCGATACGCCGGCGCTGCCCACCAGGCCTGCTTCCTCGGGCACCGTGTACACCTCGGGACCGAGCAGTTTCAGCTGCGGCGCGCCGTCAGCGCGCAGGGTCCAACGAAAGCCGGTGGTGGGGTTGCTCGGCAGGCGCAGGTTGAACTCCTGGCCGGCGCTCAACCGCAGCGGCTGACAATGGCTCGGATGGTTCTCCAGCGTCAACGTGCTGGGTGCTTGCTGCGCACAGGCGCTGAGCAGCAGCGCGGCGGTGGGAACGAACGCACGACGGGGAAAGGACATGGACGGCACCGGTTGCAGGGGAGTGCCAAGGATAGCCGTCCTGCCGATGCGGCCCCAAGCCCCAGCCGCTGGGTCAGTCGTCGACGATCAGGTTGGTGCGGTCGTCCTTGGCGCCCGCGGCGATCAGGTGTTCGGCCTGTTCTTCGGGCACATGGATGCTCGCGCCGTCTATGTGCAGGACCGACATGCGCGCCTGCGGGTCGGTGCTGACGCGGGTATCGGCGACGGCGCAGCGGTGCGTGTGGCCGGCGATCACGGCGGTGCAAGTGTCGCTGGTGGTGTCGATTTGAACGCTCATGTCGGTGTCTCCTCGGGTGGTCGGTGAAGCGCATGGGCCGTAGCTGTTTCTCTTCGGACCGCCGATACCCGCGCCGGGTTGTACGTGCGGAGGGAAAAAGATTCTTAATTGATACGATATAACATGTTAGATTCTCCGCCCCGCGCCACCGCGCCTGCCTTCTGGAAGAGGCGGCGCGCTGCCTTTTCGCGGTTCTGCAAGCAACCGTCACAGTCTGGAGAGTCACATGAAATCGAAGCTTCACCCCCTGGCCTGGGCCATCGGTCTTGCGCTGCCGGCGTCTGTCTGGGGTGCCGATCCGCTCGAACTGCAACCGGTGGTGGTAAGCGCCAGCGGGCTGGATAGACAGAGCCACGAGATGACCACGCCGGCTGCGGTCATGGAGGGGGACGAACTGCTGCTGCGCCGCGAGGCAACCCTCGGTGAAACGTTGGAAAGCCTGCCCGGGGTGCGTTCCAGCAGTTTCGGCGCCGGTGTGGGCAGGCCGGTGATTCGCGGGCTGGATGGCGCGCGGGTCAAGGTACTGAGCGACGGTGTGGAGCTGCTCGATGCATCGACCATCAGCCCCGACCATGCGGTGACTAGCGAACCGCTGCTGGCCGAGCGCATCGAGGTGCTCAAAGGACCGGCAGCGTTGCTGTATGGCGGCGGTGCCATTGGCGGCGTGGTCAACGTGATCGACCGGAAGATTCCCACCTACATCCCGGAGAAGGGCTACGAAGGCGAGCTCGAGCTACGTGCCAACAGCGTGGCAAACGAAGGCGCCGGCGTGTTCGGCATCACTGCCGGCAGCGGCAACTTCGCCGTGCGTGCCGAAGGCACCAAGCGCCAGGCCGACGAGTACGAGATCCCGGGTTCGCCGAACAAGCAGGCCGGCTCC
The DNA here is from genome assembly GCF_056336065.1 of Stutzerimonas sp. 21-1. NCBI lineage: Bacteria > Pseudomonadati > Pseudomonadota > Gammaproteobacteria > Pseudomonadales > Pseudomonadaceae > Stutzerimonas > Stutzerimonas sp. 21-1. Next base: position 1,069,689 of record NZ_CM150500.1, read on the forward strand.
TACAACGACACCGACAGCTTCACTCTGGGCGCCAGCTACATCGGCGAGCGCGGCTACCTGGGCGCGGCCTACGGCGAACAGAACAATCGCTACGGGCTGCTGGCCCACGAGCATGCCGACTGCCACACCCACGGCAGCGATTGGCACTGCGGCGGCCATGACGATCATGACGATCATGACGACGAGCACGACCATGATCACGAAGGCGCGGTGCCCTACGTCGACATGCGGCAGAAGCGCTGGGACCTGCGCGGCGAACTCAGCGACCCGCTACCGGGCTTCGCACTGGCACGCCTGCGCGTCGGCCACAGCAACTACCAGCACGAGGAGATTGAGGGCGGTGAAGTCGGCACCCGTTTCACCAACGACGCCACCGATGCGCGTCTGGAACTCACGCACCAGCCGCTGTTCGGCTGGCGCGGTGTACTCGGTGCGCAGACCCTGCGGCGTGACTTCGAGGCGCTCGGCGAAGAGGCTTACATACCGCAGACGCTGACGCGCAACCACGGCCTGTTCCTGCTCGAGGAGTACACCGCGGGAGCCTGGCGCTACGAGCTTGGCCTGCGGCACGAATGGCAGGACATCGACGCCGACGGCCGCCCGGATACCGATCACAGTGGCACTTCGCTGTCCGCCGGCGCGGTGTGGACGTTCGTCCCGCAGTACTCGCTGGGCTTCTCGCTGTCGCGCTCGCAGCGCCTGCCCAGCGCCGAGGAGCTGTACGCCAACGGTCCGCATGCCGCCACGCGTACCGTCGAGCTGGGCAATCTCGATCTGGAAGAAGAAACCTCGCACAACGCCGAGCTGACCCTGCGCAAGTTCGCCGGACGCACCACGTTCAGCTTCAGCCTGTTCCGCAATCAGGTGGATGACTTCATCTATGCCGCCGACACTGGCCACGACATCGGCGGCGGCTACCGCGAAATCGAATACCGCCAGCAGGACGCGGTGCTGACCGGCGCGGAAGGCGAGGTACGTTTCCAGGCCACTGACGCCACCGCCTTCACCCTGTTCGGCGACCATGTGCGCGGCAAATTGCGTGATGGCGGCGGCGACCTGCCGCGCATTCCGGCCGACCGCCTGGGCGTGCGGCTGGACCAGAGCTTCACCCCGGCGCTCAACGGCCAGCTGGAGTTCTACCGCGTGCAGCGTCAGGACGAACTGGCCGACTACGAAAGCGAAACCGGCGGCTACAACATGCTCGGCGCCAGCCTCGGTTACAGCGGCTCGCTGGAGCAGACCGACTACCTGCTCTATCTGAAAGCCAACAACCTGCTCGACGAGAAGGCGCGTCAGCACACCTCCTTCATCAAGGACGAGGTGCTGCTACCGGGCTGCAACCTGACCGTGGGTGTGCGGCTGGCGTTCTGATCCTCAGGCGTCACGCAGACGGTGCGGCTGGCTCGGTGATTTCGCAGCCTTTGAGGACCAGGCGGATGATGGTTTCGGCGGCGGCGTCATAGTCGGCGTCGTCGAGCTGCGCCTTGCCGGTGACGGTGCTGATCTGCCAGTCGAAATCGGCATAGGTCTGCGTCGCCGCCCAGATGCTGAACAGCAGGTGATGAGGGGCGATCCGGCTCATCAGGCCCTGATCGATCCAGCGCTGGATGCAGGCGATGTTGTGCGCCGCCTGCGCATTGAGCTGGGCGGTGCGCTCCGGCGACAGGTGCGGCGCGCCATGCATGATCTCGCTGGCGAACACCTTCGAGGCGCAGGCGTGGTCGCGCGAGATGCGGATCTTGGTGCGGATGTAGGCGCGCAGCACATCCGCCGGGTGGCCCGGCTGGTTGAACGGTGCCGAGGCCTCCAGCAAAGGCTCGACGATGCTCTCCAGCACCTCCCGGTAGAGGTTTTCCTTCGACTTGAAGTAATAGTAGACGTTGGGCTTGGGCAGCCCGGCGCGCGCGGCGATGTCGCTGGTCTTGGTGGCGGCGAAGCCCTTCTCGGCGAATTCCTCGCTGGCGGCACGCAGGATCAGTTCTTTGTTGCGCTCTCGGATACTGGACATGGATTGTTCGATTTCCGCGGCGGGGCCGGTCGGTACCGACCCGGGACTGCTCAATGACGAGCGCTGGGCAAAAGTGCGGAAATTCTGCTGCAGCGAGGCGGTTCCAACAAGGGCGAACTGCAGGGGCGATTCGGCACCCGAGTGCGCTCAGTCAGGTGTACAGCTTTTTCCTCTCATCAATCACTGCGATACGAACCCGCGCGCGACCGGCGATGCGCTGCGTTGCGCACCGGCATACCAGCACGGCACGCAGGTGCTTGATGCGGAGTCGTGCGGTCATCCGCGCCGGATCAGCCAGACGCCGGTGAACACCAGCAGCATGCCGCCCACCTTGCTCAGGCTGATCGGCGCCTGGCGATAGCCGGCCCAGCCGAACTGGTCGAGCAGCAGCGCCATCAGCAATTGCCCGGCCAGCAGCGACGCCATGAACAGCGAGGCGCCCACGCGTGGCGCGGCGTACGCCGCCGTGGCGATGAGAAAGACACCGAGCAGGCCGCTGCTCCAGTGCCACCAGGTGATTCCGCGCAGCCCCTGCAGCGTGGGCGGATCGCGCTGGAACAGCACGATGCACAGCAGCGCCAGCGTGCCGACGGCGAACGACACCAGCGCGGCGTTCATCACGCTGGAGAGCTGGCGTGCCACCTCGCCATTCATCCCGGCCTGCAGCGGCAACATCGCACCCGCGAGCAGGGGAAGGGCGAGTAGCCACCAGGCAGGCATCGGCATCGAAATTCTCCAGACAAAGTTTATTAAGATTGTATACATTAATATCGTTGAGAGGTTCCACTCATCGGACAACGCTTCCGCAGGTAGTGTCGTGACGAGCGCGCTATCCCATTGGTGGTGTTCGGCGCGCAAACCGGATATGCCCCATCAACCCTTGACCGCATGGGGTTTGGTAATGGACGAGCGGTCTCAAGTAAACGCTTGCGCAGGCCGATAGCGACTTACCGAGCTGTGCTCTCGGTATACAAGATTGTCCACAGAATAATCGTTAATACCTATAAAGTCGGAGTCATGCCATGCGCTTCATGCAACGCAGTATCCAATGGCAGTTGGCTGTCAGCATGGGCGCGGCCCTGTTGGCCAGCCTGTTGATCGTGATCCTGGTGTATGCCTCGGCCGTCGACCGGCTTGCCGAGCGCTACCTGATCGGCGAAGCCCTGCCAGCCAACATCACCGCCATCCGCAACGATATCGAGCGCACGCTCAGCGGGCCGGTTACCGCAACGGCCGGGATTGCCGGCAATACGCTGGTGCATGACTGGCTTGCGGCCGGCGAGGACGCGAGCGAGGCGCAGGCCATCGGCCGCTACCTGCAAGGTGTGAAGACGCAGCAGAACGCACTGACGACCTCGATCGCCGTGCTCGACAGCGGCCACTACTATTCCGAGACCGGCCTGAGCCGCACGTTGTCGCGCGCAGCGGCCGGCGACGCCTGGTTCTACAGCCTGATCGACAGCGGCGTGGATAAACGCTTCGAGATCGACATCGACAAGACCACTCGCCAGCCGACGCTGTTCATCAACCAGCGCATCAGCGCCAATGGCCGCACCCTCGGCGTCGCCGGATTGGGCTACAGCCTGAGCAGCATGTCCGAGCTGGTGGCCAATTTCCGCTTCGGCGAGCGTGGCGAGGTGTATCTGGTCGGTGCCGACGGCCGGGTCAAGGTGCATCCGCGCAACGAAAACAACGACCGCGTGGCGCTGGCCGAGCTGACCGGCGATACGGCGGCCGGCGAACTGCGCAGCGGCGGCGGCAAGGTGGTGCGCTTCGAGCGCGACGGCGAGGCATTCCTGGCGATGGCGCAGCCGCTGGAAGCGCTCGGCTGGTGGCTGGTCAGCGAGGTGCCCGAAGCCGAGATCTTCGGCGAAGCACGGCGCACGCTGTGGATCACCAGCCTGATCGGTGCGGCCGTCGGGCTGGCGTTCCTTGGCGTGATCGTGCTGCTGGCGCGCGGGTTGGTGCGACCGATCCGCCAGGTAACCGCGGCGCTGGTGGAGATCGGCGGCGGCGGTGGTGACCTGACGCGGCGTCTCGATGAAAGCCGAGCCGATGAGTTGGGCGACCTGGCGCGCGGCTTCAACCGCTTTCTCGGTAGCCTGCGTGAACTGATCGGCGATGTGCTTACCACCAGCGAGCGGCTGCGCAGCGCCGTCGGCCAGGTCGCGCAGGTGGTCGACAACACCGCCACGCGTGCCGGCCGCCAGCACGAGATGACCGACATGGTGGCCACCGCCGTGCATGAAATGGGGCTGACCGTGCAGGAGATCGCGCGTAATGCCAGCAGCGCGGCGCAGGCTTCGCAAGGCGCGCGTGACGAGGCCGTGCAGGCGCGCCGGGTGGTCGGCGAGTCGATCGCGCATATCGAGAAGATGTCCGGCGAGATCGGCGAGGCGGCCGGCTCGGTGACCGAACTGGCGCAGCAGGTGGCGTCGATCGATCAGGTGCTGGCGGTTATCCGGGGCATTTCCGAGCAGACCAACCTGCTGGCGCTGAACGCGGCCATCGAGGCGGCACGGGCGGGCGAGATGGGCCGTGGTTTCGCCGTGGTCGCCGACGAGGTGCGCACGCTGGCCAGCCGCACGCAGGGCTCGACCGACGAGATCCAGCAGATGATCCAGCGGCTCAAGAGCGGCGCCGACAATGCCGTCGCCTCGATGCACGCCGGGCAGGCAGCCACCGGCACCGGTGTGCAGGCCAGCCAGCGCACCGGTCAGTCGCTGGGCGCGATCACCGAGCAGGTCGAGGCCATCAGTGACATGAACACCCAGGTTGCCGCGGCGACCGAGGAGCAGAGCAGTGTCACCGAGGAGATCACCCGTAACGTGCAGGGTATCGCCGACCTGGCCCAGGCCACGGCGCGCGATGTACAGGCCTGCCGCAGCGACTGCCAGGCGTTGTCGCAGCTGGCCGAGGACCTCGGGCGGCAGATGGGGAGTTTCCGGTTGTAAGGGGTTGCTGGTGGGCTGGTAGGGGCGGATTGCCGGCGCGTGGCGACCGCTTTGCAGCACGCTGATTACCGAGTGCGCTCGGTAATCGTGCTCTACGACAACACTGGCCGAACCACGAAAAAGGCGACCCGCAGGTCGCCTTTTTCTTTGCCGCATCCGGCCCGCATCAGACCTTAGAAATGCGCCTTGACGATGGCGCTGAAGGTGTTCTGATCAGTCTTGCCGACGAAGTTGCGGCTGACGTAGCCGCCGTCCTCGATGCCGTACTTGTCCGACCAGTAGTCATACTCGATACCGACATAGAGCCGCCCCGGGGTGTAGTCCAGCGCCTTGCCCAGGTCGTACTTGATCTGCGGCACGATGTGCAGGTTCCGCGAGATGAAGTCGCCGCGCCGTTCGGAGCCGGCGTCGTTGATCACCCAGTCGATGAAGCCGTCGAAGAGGATGTCCGACTTGCCTACCGGGAAGGTCATCGCCCAGGTCGGAGTCAGCTGCCACTGGCCGGAGGGTTTGCCAGTGCTGCCGTCGGGCTTGCGGTAGTAGAGGTTCAGGGCCAGGCGGTCGAAGCCGGGTACGTTGAGGTCCACCGCCGGGCCGAGCAGGTAGTTCTGGTTCGGGGTGCCGTCGGCCTGGCTTTCGCCACGCTCGTAGGTAGCGGCGATCAGCACGTCCTTGATCGGGCCGAACGACAAGTCCTGGCCGCTGATCTTGCCCAGCGACAGGCGCGGGCTGAACTCGCCGTAGTAGGTGTGGCCGTCGTTGCCGTTGGGGCCGTTGTACCAGATGTTGTCGACGAACAGGAACATGTCACCCCAGGTCCAGCCGCTGGCGTGCTCGAAGGTGATGGTCTGTTGGGTGTCCGGGTCGATCTTGTAATCCTTGCCGTACAGGTAGGTCAGGCTGTTGTCCTGCCAGAGCAGCGCATCACCGGCCATCGCGGGGGCGGCGAGAAGGCTGCCGGCGAGGGCGAGGCAGAGCGGGGCGGTCTTGAAATGCATGGTGGTGGTCCCTGTGGAAATCTTCGTGCGTGAAGCCGGGCAGTGAGCGGCGCGTATTGTCGGTGATGCGCCGGGCGGCGCAAGGGCGCGAAGCGATGGCGCCGCGAACGCATCGTCGGAAGACGAGGATGCGTGGAAGAAATCGGGCGGGTGGGCATGGGCTGCTCGGCCGGTACGGCGATGGCGAGCGGCAGCGCTGCGGATTGCGGTCATGGTTAAGCCTGCCTTATTTGTTGTTGTTCGGCTTGAGAGGCTTCACGGCGCCTCCGACACCCGCGCGCCGCACAGCGAGAGGGAACGCGGGATGGGCAGACTATAACAACCTGTGCACAGTGTTTTAAACAACAAGATGTACGGATTGTGCACAATTATTCCTGCCGTTCATCCGACCAATCGTTCGGCGGCGGGCCGCACCTCTTCGGGCAGCAATTCCCGCGCGACGTTCTCGGCGAGGCCGGTGCCGGCTTCGGTCATGGTCAGGTAGGTGTGATCGGCGCCGGCCGCCTGGATGCGTTCGGCGATGTCTTCGTACAGCGCGTGGGAGACGATCAGCCCCTTGAAGCCGATCGAGCGCAGCTTGGTGGTGGAGATAATCTTCGCCTCGGCATCGTTCATCGCCAGCACCACGGCCTTCACGTCGTTCATCTGCAGGTTCTGCCAGAACATCTGGTCCTCGGCGTCGGCGAAGAACACGTTGCGGCCTTCGGCGACGTTGCGCTCGACCATCACCGGGTCGGAGTCCAGGCTGACCAGGCGAAATCCTTTGCGCAGCAGGTGATCGTAGGCAGCGCGCCCGGTCCGGCCCATGCCCATCACCAGGATTTGCGCATCGCCCAGCGACACCGGCTGCTCGTCGGGATGGCGGGTATTGCGTTCCAGCGGGATCAGCCATTTGGCCAGGCGTTCATAGGCCGGGTGGACGATACGGTTGAGCTGCGCGGAGATCACGAACGACAGCGCCACGCTGATCGCCAGCGGCGTCAGCCATTGCGGCAATACCACACTGGCGACGATCAGGCCGAATTCGCTGTAGTTGGTCAGGCTCGAGGCGCTGAGGAACGCGCTGCGTGCGCGCAGGCGGAAGCTGAGGAACAGGAAGAAGAACAGCATGCCCTTGAGCGGCAGCAGCAGCGCCACGACCGTGGCGAAGATCATCGCGTTGGTATCCGGCAGGCCGCCGATGCCGATCTGCAGGAAGAAGCCGACCAGGAACACTTCCTTGATCGCCCACAGCGAGTTGGAAAGTTCGGTGGCGCGCTTGTGCTTGGCGAGCATGGCGCCGAAGGCCAGCGCACCGAGTTCCGAACTCAGCCCGACCGCCTCGAAACCCATGCCGCCAACCACCAGCGCCAGCATCAGGCCGAGCAGGACCAACAGCTCCTCGTGGCCGCTGTGATCGAGCAGGCGGAACAGCAGCGGACGCAGCAGCGGCAGCAGAAATACCAGCAGCGCCCAGGGCGACGGCACCTGGCCCGCCGCCAGGCTCATCACCACCAGCGCAATGAGGTCCTGGATGATCAGCACGCCGATCGCCACCCGGCCGTGGAAGGCCTTCAGTTCGCGCTTGCCTTCCAGCACCTTGGCCGCCAGCACGGTGCTGGAGAACGACAGCGCGATGGCCAGCAGCAGGCTCTCCTGCCAGCTGGCATCGAAGACCAGCACGATCGCCGGCAGCACCAGCACGCTGGAAATGGCGAAGTGCAGCAGGCTGCCGCCGATCACCTCGCGGCGCGCCAGGTTGCCCAACTTGAGCTTGAGGCCGACGGTGAACAGCAGCAACAGCACGCCAAGGTGCGCGAGATGCTGGAGGATCACGCCGTCCTGGCGGCCGACGCCGACGTGCTCGCCCACTGCCGCCAGGGCGAAGCCGGCGCCCAGGTAGCCGATCAGCGGCGGCAGGCCGATGGCGCGGGCGATCAGGCCCAGGGTGAAGGCGAAGGCGATCCAGCTGGCTTCAATCATCGGGGAAGGTGTCCGGCGGCGGTGGCGGGGCGCGCATTTTAGCCAAGCCGGCGAATCCGTGGATGATCGATCGCAATTCGTTTTCGCGAAAAGTACGAAGCCCGCCAATGGCGGGCTTCGTGATCGACGGGCGGGGTACTAGTGGCTGGCGCCGGTGAGCAGGCTGCGCTCGGTACCGCCGAGCACGTTGAACAGCAGGTTGAGCGTCACCGCGCTGATGGTCGCCACGGCGATGCCGCTATGGGTGATCGGCTCCATCCACTGCGGCAGCTGGGCGAAGAACTCCGGACGGATCACCGGCACCATGCCCAGGCCGATGCTCACGGCCACCAGCAGCTGGTTGCGCCGGTCGGCGATGTCGGCTTCCTGGAGAATCTTGATGCCGGTGGCGGCAACCATGCCGAACATGGCGATGCCGGCGCCGCCGAGTACCGCGGCCGGAATCGAGGCAACCAGAAACGCCGCCTTGGGCAGCAGGCTGAGGCTGATCAGGATGACCCCGGCCAGTGCCGTGACATAGCGGCTGCGCACGCCGGTCATCTGCACCAGGCCGATGTTCTGCGCGAACGAGGAGTGGGTGAAGGTGTTCATGAAGCCGGCGAAGAAGGTCGCGCCAGCGTCGCACAGCAGCCCGCGGCGCAGGCGCTGTGGGTCGACGCTTTCGCCGGTGATCTTCCCGAGCGCGAGGAACATGCCCGCCGACTCGACGAAGATGATCACCACCACCAGGCACATCGACAGGATCGGCGCGAGCGAGAAGGTCGGCGCGCCGAAGTGGTTCGGCGTCACCACCTGCAGCCCCGGCGTCTGCGCCAGCCCGGACAGATCGACCATCCCCAGCATGCCGGCCAGCACGTAGCCCAGCGCCATGCCGATCAGCACCGAGACATTGACCCAGAAGCCGCGCATGAACTGGTTGATCAGCAGGATCGTGACCAGCACCGCAGTCGCCACGCCCAGGTAGTGCAGCGCGCCGAACTGCGTCGCGCCGCTGCCGCCGCCGGCCCAGTTGACCGCCACCGGGAACAGCGAGAGGCCGATCGAGGTGATCACCGTGCCGGTTACCAGTGGCGGGAAGAAGCGCACGATCTTGCAGACGAAGGGGGCGATCAGCAGGCCGAACAGGCCGGCCGCGATGGTCGCGCCGAAGATGCCGGTGAGACCGACGCCGGGCATGCCGGCCATCACCACCATGCTGCTCACCGCGGCGAAGCTGGCGCCCATCATCACCGGCATGCGGATGCCGGCCGGGCCGATCCCCAGCGATTGCACCAGCGTGGCGATGCCCGCCACCAGCAGGTCGGCATTGATCAGCAGGGCGATCTCCTCGCGCGACAGGCCGGCCGCCTGGCCGATGATCAGCGGCACGGCAACGGCGCCGCCGTACATCAGCAGCACGTGCTGCAGGCTCACCAGCAGCAGTTGCAGGGGCGGCAACCGCCGCTCGGCGGGCGGATTCTGGTCGTTCATCAAAACACCTCGGGCGATTCTTGTTGTTGGCTTTCGCGATAGCGCCCTCGAGAAGGGGCCGGGTATTTCGTCGTGCAGCGTTGGCTTTTATAGGAATGATCGGGCCGTACCCGAAGAGGTACGGCCCGGGGGTGTCACTCGATGCTGGCGCCCTGGGCGATCCAGCTGGCAAGCAGGTCTCGCTCGTCCTGCGTCATCTGAGTGATGTTGCCCAGCGGCATGATCTGGCTGGCGACGCTCTGCGCATGGATGCGCGCGGCCTGCTGACGGATCTGCTCAGGGGTATCGAACATCACGCCAGCCGGCGCCGCACTGAACATCGGACTGCTCGGATTGGCCGAATGGCAGACGGTGCAGCGCTCGTGGATCACCTCGGTGACCTCCTCGAACATCGAGCTCTGCGCATGGGCGGCGGCCGCTGCGCTGGCGCGTTCGGCCGGGGTGGCGGCGAGGTTCGGCGCGGTCGGCTGGCGATTCGGCGTGGTGACGAAGGCGAGGCAGACCATGCCGACGGCTGCTGCCGGCAGTGCCCAGGCGAAGCGGTTGCTGTCGTGGCGGGTGTTGAAGAAGTGCCGCACCAGGACCGAGAGTGCCGCCAGACCGGCGAGGATCAGCCAGTTGTACTGACTGCCGTAGGTGCTCGGGAAGTGGTTGCTGATCATGATGAACAGCACCGGCAGGGTGAAGTAGTTGTTGTGCCGCGAGCGCAGCAGGCCCTTGGCCGGCAGCACCGGGTCAGGCGTGCGGTTCTGCTCGATGGCGGCGACCAGTGCGCGCTGCGCCGGCATGATGATGCGGAACACGTTGCCGACCATGATGGTGCCGAGCAGCGCGCCGGTGTGGATGTAGGCCGCGCGGCCGCTGAAGATCTGCGTGTAGCCCCAGCAGGCGGTGATCACCAGCACGAACAGTACCAGGCCGAGCAGCGCCGGGGTCTTGCCCAACGGCGAATCGCAGAGCAGGTCATAGATGAACCAGCCGACGATCAGCGAACCGAAGCCGATGGCCACCGCAGCGGCGGGGGACAGCTCGACGCCCGGTGCGATCAGGTACAGGCTCGGGTTGAGGTAGTAGACCACCAGCAGCAGGGCGACGCCCGACAGCCAGGTGGTGTAGGCCTCCCACTTGAACCAGTGCAGGTTCTCCGGCATCTGCGGGGGAGCCAGCTTGTATTTCTCCAGATGGTAGATACCGCCGCCGTGGATGGCCCAGAGGTCACCCGACAGCCCTTCGCGCGGGTTGCTGCGGTTGAGGTTGTTCTCCAGCCAGACGAAATAGAACGAAGCACCGATCCAGGCGATGCCGACGATCATGTGAATCCAGCGGATTCCCAGGTTTAGCCATTCGGTCAGATGAGCATCCATTTTTACGCACCTCTTCCCGACCTTCGCAGAGAACGGTCGGGCTTTCTTATTAGGGTTGGGGGTCGAGGAGGAGTTGCTGATCCTCTGTAAAGAAGTACTCGTCGCAGTTGTTGCCAGAACCGCTGCGATCGACCACCAGGAATTCATCCCGCTTTTCGATCGTCAGCACCGGGTGGTGCCAGACGCCGCGGTGGTAATTGACGCCCTGCCTGCCATTGCTGGCGAATGCGCGGACGTGGCCCGGTACAGGTGCATCGCCAAGTGGCGCGACCACGACCAGAAAGGGGTTGCCGTGCAGCGGCACGAAGGCCTGGCTGCCCAGCGGATGACGCTCCAGCATGCGGATGACCAGCGGCATCTCCAGCGCTTCGGCGGCGAAGATGCTGATGATGGCGCGATCGTCCGGCTGTGCGGTCTGCACCGTCGCCAGCTTGTGATAGCGGCGGGTGGAGCCGTTGTTGATCATGAAATAGTCGCTGCCCTCGGTCTCGATGACGTCGCCGAAGGGGGCGAAGGCTTCCTTGGTCAGCGGTTCGATGGTCAGCGTACGCATGGCATTCTCGTTAGTTATGGGATGGATGGCAGGGCGACGCGCGCCGCCCTACCCGTGGCTCAGCGGGCCACCTTGCCGAACAGGCGCAGTCGGCTGACGCCGCCGTCCGGGAAGATGTTCAGGCGCACGTGGGTTACCGGGCCGAGCTTGGCGATCTGCTCGACGAACTCGTGCTCGGCATGCATGGAGAGCTTCTGGCTCGGCAGCAGTTCGCGCCAGAACAGGCTCTGCGTCTCGATCTGGCTGTCGGTGCCGCCCTTCACGTAGGCCGCCTGGATGGTGCAGCTGTCCGGGTAGTTGCCCTTGAAGTGCAGGGTATCGACGATGATGCGCTCGATCTGGCCCGGATGGCCGAGGGCGACGATGACCCAGTCATTGCCCGGCGTGCGGCGGCGGGCGGTTTCCCAGCCGTCACCCATGTTCTCGCCGCGGTTCGGGTTGAGGATGTTGCTCATGCGGCCGAAGTGCTCGTCGGAGCAGGCCAGCGCGCGACCGCCGTTGAGCGCGGCGGCCAGGTCGACCTGCTCGTTGTTGCCGATGCTCGACCAGTCGCGATAGGGGATGCCGTGTACGCGCAGGCGCGCCACGCCGCCGTCCGGGTAGATGTTGAAACGCAGGTGGCTGACCGGCTGCTCGCAGGCGATCTCGTGGTAGTGGTGGCTGTCGCCCTTGAGGTCCACCGCCGGGAGGATTTCCGTCCAGACCGTGTCATCGCTCGGATCACCCTCGGCGACGAAGCAGGCTTCCAGCGAGGCCGACGGCGGTACGTTGCCACGGAAGAAGCTGGTGTCGATGTCCACGCCCTTGATCCAGCCCGGCACGCCGAGGCGGATCACCGCATGGTCGTAACCCTCGAAGCGCTTGCGGCGCGACTCCCAGCCGTCCATCCACTTGCCGTTGTCATCGAACACGCCCTCCTTCCATACGGCCGGACCGGGCTGGAACATCCGGTTGACATCGGCGAACCAGTCATCGGTGACGGAAATGGCACGGGTGCCCAGGCGGGCGTCGGCCAGGTTGACGTATTTTTCGAAGGGTGCGGCGTAAGCTTTCATGTCATCTGCCCTGATTGGAATTGAGCGGTTTCTGCCTTTGTTGCCTGTGTTGCGGTATTGCCTGTTACATCGCCTCCAGCCGGAACCGGGCGATCTTGTTGATCTCCGCCAGCGCCCGGGCGAATTCCTGCTCGGGGCTGTTGTGGATGCGCTCCTCGAACGCGGCGAGGATCTGGTGCCGGTCGCTGCCCTTGACCGCCATGATGAAGGGGAAGCCGAACCTGGCCTTGTACGCATCGTTGAGTTCGGTGAAGCGGGCGAACTCCTCGGCGGTGCATTCGTGGATGCCGGCGCCGGCCTGCTCGCTGGTGCTGGCGGCGGTCAGCTCGCCGCGAATCGCGGCCTTGCCGGCGAGGTCCGGGTGAGCGTTGACCAGCGCCAGTTGGGTGGCGTGGTCGGCGGCGAGCATCACCTGCGACAGGCGGCGGTGCATGACCTCGACGTCGTCCAGCGTGGCGTCGACGCCGGCGTCGAAGACGGTTTCGGCGACCCACGGCGAGTGCTCGTAGACATCGGCAAAGGCGGCGACGAAGGCGTCGCGGTCGAGAGTCGAAGGCTTGATGGTCTTGAACGCGCTCATGCGTTGCGCTCCGCAGTCATGGGGTGAGTGGCGTGCCAGTGGCGGGCGATATCGACGCGGCGGGCGAACCAGACCTTCTCATGGCCCTTCACGTAGTCGATGAAGCGGGCCAGCGCGGCCATGCGCGCCGGGCGCCCGAGCAGGCGGCAGTGCATGCCGATGGTCAGCATCTTCGGCGCGCCTTCGCAGCCTTCGGCATAGAGCACGTCGAAGGCATCCTTCAGGTAATTGAAGAAGTCGTCGCCGCTGTTGAAGCCCTGCACCTGGGTGAAGCGCATGTCGTTGGTGTCCAGCGTGTAGGGAATCACCAGATGCGGTTTGACCGGCGCCGAATCGGGGTCCCAGTAGGGCAGGTCGTCGTCGTAGGTGTCGGAGTCATAGAGGAAGCCGCCTTCCTCGCGTACCAGGCGCCGGGTGTTGGGGCTGGTGCGGCCGGTGTACCAGCCCAGCGGGCGTTCCCCGGTCAGTTCGGTGAGGATGCGGATCGCCTCGAGCATGTGCTCGCGCTCCTCGGCCTCGTCCATGTACTGGTAGTCGATCCAGCGGTAGCCGTGGCTGCAGATCTCGTGGCCGTCGGCGACCATCGCCTTGATCACCTCTGGATGACGCTGGGCGGCCATCGCGACGGCGAAGATGGTCAGCGGAATGTCGTGGCGCTTGAACAGCCGGAGCAGACGCCACACGCCGGCGCGGCTGCCGTATTCATAGAGCGATTCCATGCTCATGTGGCGCACGCCCTGCAACGGCTGCGCGGCGACCATCTCGGAGAGGAAGGCCTCGGATTCCTTGTCGCCATGCAGCACGCAGCGTTCGCCGCCTTCCTCGTAATTGAGTACGAAGGACAGGGCGATGCGGGCCTCGCCTGGCCATTGGGGATGGGGCGGGTTGCTGGCGTAACCGATTAGGTCGCGGGGGTAGTCGGCGCTCACGGCGATGGGTCCTGTATGGCGGGTCGCAGCAGCGCGACCGGATGGCCTGATTGTATACAAAATAGATTACCCAATGTAAACCATAAAAACGCCGAGCGTGCCGCCTGCCGTCTTATGGCAGTCTGCTATATACCGCTGGCTTAAGCGCTGCCGATGCGATGGGTGATAGGGCGGAGGGTGGAAAGCGTGGCGTGTCTTTTGTGTATACAAAATATACGAATATTGTCTTGAATATTTTGCGCCGGCTTGGCTATCCTCAACCCACTTTCAAACAAGCGGAGGTGCTCGTGGGACGTTTGACCACACATGTACTGGATGCGGCGCACGGTTGTCCGGGTAGCGGCATCAAGGTGACGCTGTTTCGCGTCGAGGGGCAGGGCCTGGAGCTGGTCGCCACCCGCGAAACCAATGCCGACGGCCGCTGCGACAGCCCCTTGCTGGAAGGGGGCGATTACCGCTCGGGCGTCTACCAGCTGCATTTCCAGGCGGGCGATTACTACCGGCGCCGCGGTGTGACGCTGGGAGCGCCGGCGTTTCTCGATGAAGTGGTGCTCCGGTTCGGCATCGATGCCGGGCAGGATCACTATCACGTGCCGCTGCTGATTTCGCCGTATAGCTATTCCACCTATCGGGGTAGCTGATTCCGTTTGCCGTGCAATGACTCTCCCTGAGTCCCTTTTTACCCGCCCTTGTGGCGGGTTTTTTATGGGGGGTGGAGGCGCGCGGTGTGGGCTACAGGTCGCGCGTTGCTCGGCGTTAGCTTCCTATGGTGTCGGTGAATCGTAGGGTGGAAAACCGCGCAGCGTTTTCCACCTTGACGGGTTCCGGCGCGTGTCTCGGTGTGGATGACGTCGCGCTTTCCTTGGCTCTGGCTACGGGTTGCGCCTCCCATGGCGTCACTTTCTCTTGTCTCGCCAAGAGAAAGTAACCAAAGAGAACGCGACCCCTACATCCGGGTCTGGCCGCTGCGCGACCAGACTTCCCTCACTCCGGCATTGCTCCAGGGGCACGTCACGAAGGGACGTCCCGCCTGGGCGGCCCCGTCCTTCGTTCCTCGCTCTGCGTCCATGCCTCGCGTCCCCCTGCGTAACGCCTGCGTTCGGCCTCCTGAAGGGGAAGGGAGTCCGAGTCGCCTGAAGGATCGAAAGCCGGCTTCGCTTTTCGCTTTTCCCTGCACAGCCCGGCAGGCGACACCACTTTCCCCTTGCAGCAGGCCGAGTGGAGCCAGCACGCAGGGGAGCGAGCGGCATGGATGCCGCGAGAGGCGTAAAGGGCCAGGGATGGCCCTTGTACGCCGGTCCCCGGAGTGCTGGCGGAAGGAGGGACGTCTGGGAGCACAGCTCCCGGACCCGGATGAAGGGGCGCGCTTTCTTTTGCTTACTTTTCTTTGCGCCGGGCGGCGATCCGCGTGCAAAGAAAAGTGAGGCGCCGTGCGAGGCGCAACCTGTAGCCCGAGCCGAGGAAAGCGCGACGTCATACACACCGAGACACGCGCCGAAACCCACCAAGGTGGAAAACGCTGCATGGTTTTCCACCCTGCGACCCCTCTGGCCAGCCGAGAGAACTTGAGGCGTTGCTATGCGTCGCGGCCCGAGCCGCCGCTACCCAGCCAGCCAGGTCACCGACTCATCAGAGACGCCGCCCCCGCCCCCCCAAACAGCGCCGCGCTGGTGCGGTTGAACCACACGTGCCCGCGTCCGGTGCGCAGGTACCGCGCTGCGCCTTGCGCGCCCAGCCCGTAGGCCAGCTTGCAGCACAGATCGAGCACCGCCCAGGTCGCGATCATCACCAGCAACTGCGGTAGCAGCGGCTGCTCGGCGCTGAGGAACTGCGGCAGGAAGGCGGCGAAGAACAGGATGTCCTTGGGGTTGCTGCCGCCCAGCATGAACGCCCGTCCGAACAGCCGGCCGAAGCGCGGTGCCAGTGCCGGGGTTTCGATTGATCGCGCGGCGGGGGCCTGGCGTGCCTCCTGCCAGCTCTGCCAGGCGAGATAGAACAGGTACAGCGCACCAATCAGCTTGAGCGTGCTGAACAGTCGCTCCGACGCCAGCAGGATCGCGCCGAGCCCCAGTGCCGAGGCGCTGAGCAGGAGGATCGAGGCGGTGACCCCGCCGAGAAACGCCGGCCACGAACGGCGCACCCCATAGTTCAGGCTGTTGCTGATCATCAGCAGCGACAGCGGACCGGGGATCAGAATCACCACCAGCGCCGCACTCGCATACAACAACCAGGTTTCCAGACTCATCACTTCCTCCTGACAAATGCAAAAGCCCCGCCGCGATGCGACGAGGCGGTGATGCGTACCCCGCTCAGAGGAACGCGAATTTGGCGATGAAGATCACGCACAGCACGTACAGGCTGATCGACACCTTATCGCGCTGGCCGGTCAACAGCTTCAGCGTGGCATAGGTGAGAAAGCCCAGGGCGATGCCGTTGGCGATGGAGAAGGTCAGCGGCATCATCACCACGGTCACGATGGCCGGGATGGTGTCGGTGTGATCTTTCCAGTCGATGTGCGCCATGCCACTCATCATCAGCATGGCCACATAGATCAGCGCGCCGGCGGTGGCGTAGGCCGGAATCATGCCGGCCAGCGGGGCGAGGAACATCGCGGCGAGAAACAGTACGCCGACCGTGATCGCGGTGAGGCCAGTGCGGCCGCCGGCGGCGACGCCCGAGGCGCTTTCCACGTAGCTGGTCACCGGCGGGCAGCCGACGAACGCGCCGACCACGCTGGAGGTGCTGTCGGCCTTCAGAGCGCGCGACAGGTCCTTGATGCGGCCCTCGTCATCCACCAGGTTGGCGCGATGCGCGACGCCCATCAGCGTTCCGGCGGTGTCGAACATGTTCACGAAGAGGAAGGCGAGAATCACGCTGATCATCGCCACGTCCAGCGCACCGAGGATATCCATCGCCAGCCAGGTCGGCGCCAGGCTCGGCGGCATCGACACTAGGCCGCGATACTCCACCAGACCGAGGCCCCAACCGATGGCGGTAACGGCCAGCATGGCGATCAGGATCGCGCCGAACACGTTGCGATGGCTGAGCACGGCGATCAGCAGGAAGCAGATGCCCGCCAGCAGCGCCGAAGGCTCGCCGAACGAACCCAGCGTCAGCAGGGTGGCGGGGCTGTCCACCACGATGCCGGCAGTCTTCAGGCCGATCAACCCGAGGAACAGGCCGACGCCGGCGCCCATGGCGAAGCGCAGGCTCATCGGGATGCTGTTGAGCAGCCATTCGCGGATCTTCGACAGGCTCATGAAGACGAACAGCACGCCAGAGATGAACACCGCACCCAGCGCGATCTGCCAGCTGTAGCCCATCTCGCCGACCACCGTGTAGGTGAAGAACGCGTTGAGGCCCATGCCCGGCGCCAGTCCGACCGGCCAGTTGGCATACAGCCCCATGAGGAAGCAGCCCAGCGCCGCACCGATGCAGGTGGCGACGAAGGCGGCACCGTGGTCCACGCCGGCTTCGGCCATGATGTTCGGGTTGACGAAGATGATGTAGGCCATGGTAACGAACGTGGTCAGGCCTGCGAGCAGCTCGGTGCGCACGCTGGTGCGGTGTTCGCTGAGCCTGAAGAAGCGATCGAGTCGGCCGGGCGCCCGGTGCTGCGCCGGGGTGGCCCGCTGTTCCTGCGTGATGTTTTCCACTGGGTGTTCCTCATCGTTCTTGTTGTCGATCACCCAGAGCCTGAGTGCTCCCGAGGGCGGGTGATGGGTGCGCTCGATCTGTCTCAAGTTGACTGAAAGGTCAGAAAGGCGTGTCGCGATTATGATGTTGTATACAAAAAAAGCAAACGCGGATTGGTTATAAAATCCGCGTCGGATGTCGTTGATCGCATCTAACCAAAGGTGGAATATTCGGGCAAAGCGCGACGGTACGATACTGATACCCGGACCGTGCGGCGGTTTCGACCCCTCGCCAAGCGAGTGGCCAAAGTACCGCGATGCGCGTTCCAGAGCATTTCACGTGATGGATTGTGCACAATCGTGGGGTGCGTCATTTTCGCCAATCTGCTTCGGCGAACTGCCAGCGGCTCGCGGAACACAGTAAAGTTGCGCTGCCGACACCAGGATGCGAACTCTCGATGAACGAACAACTGCAGCCGCTGAAGAAACCAACCCGCGCGGGCAAGGGCCGGACCGGAACCCAGGACGATATCGTCTACGCGCACATATTCGACGCCATCCTCGAACAGCGGCTGGCCCCCGGTACCAAGCTCAGCGAAGAAGCGCTGGGGGAAATCTTCGGCGTCAGCCGTACCATCATTCGCCGTGCACTGTCGCGCCTGGCCCACGAGGGTGTGGTGCTGCTGCGACCCAATCGCGGCGCGGTGGTGGCCAGCCCGAGTGTCGACGAGGCGCGGCAGATCTTCTTCGCCCGCCGGCTGGTCGAGCGTGCGATCACCGAGCTCGCGGTACAGCACGCCAGCGACGCCCAGCTGGCCGAGTTGCGACAGATGGTGAGCGACGAACGCGACTGCTTTGCCCGCGGCGACCGCGGCGCCGGCATCCGGCTGTCCGGCGAGTTTCACCTCAAGCTGGCCGAGGCGGCGAAGAACGCCCCGCTGATCAGCTTCCAGCGCAGCCTGATCTCGCAGACTTCGCTGATCATCGCGCAGTACGAAAGCGGAAGCCGCTCGCACTGCTCCTACGACGAGCACAACGAGCTGATCGATGCCATCGCCGCCCGCGATACCGATCTGGCGGTGCGCCTGATGCTGCATCACATGGATCACATCGACAGCAAGCTCAACCTCGAAGAAGACAGCGCCTCGGGCGACCTGCACGCGGTGTTCTCGCACATCCTCGGCAAGAACGGCAAAGCCGCGAAGAAGCGCTGACGACCTCACCGGCCGCGTCGCGAATCGGTTCCCATGCCCGATTCGCGGCCGGGGCCGATCGGCGTGTGCCCGTTCGCCGTCCGCATCCTGCCGCCGCGGTGGCTGCTCATAACCGGCGCAACCGCGCGTGACCTTCCAAGATATCCGCTGCAGGCTCTCTCTCCCTCGCGCGCGTGCCGTGATCGGTAAACGCAATCGAACACGCCGTTGATCGAGAAAGAATTAATACCCCGTAACGGAACGCGACCGTTTCGTTTGCGGTCTGATTCTTCGCCCAGCCCCGCATTGCGGGCGCGGGTGGATCGGGCGATGGCCCGCTGAGAATCAAGGAGTATCTCGATGAGAATCTGGACAGTCGTATTACTCAGTGCAGCGCTGGGGCTGACGGGTTGCAGTTTCAGCGCGCCGGGTGTGCATGCGCGTATCGGCGATGCCGACGCGGTGCATCTGGATATCGGTGGTCATGGTCACGGCGGTGGTGGCTTCTGCCCGCCAGGCCATCGCATGAAAGGGAGCTGCTAAATGATCGCGCGCCTGCTTGCTGTTGCGCTGGCGGCCCTGTTGATGTCCGGCTGCAGCCTGCGTCTGCCGGGTATCGGTATCGATATCGGCGATGTGGGGCATGGCGGCCCGCCGCATTGTCCGCCAGGGCAGGCGAAGAAGGGCAACTGCTGACCTTGATGGCGGGCGCATCGCCCGCCGCGTTCCGCTCTGACAGGGTCGCTACGCCGGCCTTGTTTCTCAGGAGGCAATCATGCCCCGACTCCCCCTGTTGCTTCTCGCGCTGAGCCTGCTCGGTGGCTGT
The DNA here is from genome assembly GCF_056336065.1 of Stutzerimonas sp. 21-1. Taxonomy (NCBI): domain Bacteria; kingdom Pseudomonadati; phylum Pseudomonadota; class Gammaproteobacteria; order Pseudomonadales; family Pseudomonadaceae; genus Stutzerimonas; species Stutzerimonas sp. 21-1. The sequence continues at coordinate 1,089,216 of NZ_CM150500.1, forward strand.
ACGGTTTACGGTCACGGCGATCATGACTATCACCGGCCGTATTACTACGGCGGCTACCAGGATCATCGTCACTCGAGCTATCCGACGCGTTACTACTACTACGACCGCCACGACTCTCGCCGCTACGCACCGTCGGTTCGCTACTACGACCGTCACGCGCGTGACTACGACCGTCGTTACGACGGCCGCCATGACCGCGGCGACTATCGCTATGACCGGCACGACCGACGTTTCGACGGCGACAGACGGCACCCGACCAGATCCTACAGTCGCGCGCCGGAGCCCAGGCCGCAGGGCAAGCCGACGCACCGTGCCGGCTTGTACAAAGCGCAGCCGCAAGGGCGCTGGCGTGAACATCAGCGTGACGGCCGACGCGAGCACTGAAGCCATGCGGGAGCGGGCCGCGTTGCGGGTCTGAACTTCGCGCGGCTCAGGGCGAGTGGAGTGGCGATTATCGAGCAAGCTGTCGATAATCGCCCGACTGCCAGCCGCCTTCCGGAGCCTCGCCATGACCGACGACACGCGCATCCATCCCGCCGCGCTGGCGCCACCCATCGTCGCCTCGCCGGCCAAGCGCATCGAGGCGCTGACCGGCGATCCCAATTTCATGACCTCGCTGGCGCGCGGGTTGGCGGTGATCCACGCCTTCCAGGAGCGCAAGCGCCACCTGACCATCGCGCAGATCAGCCACCGCACGGAAATTCCCCGTGCCGCCGTGCGTCGCTGTCTGCACACGCTGATGAAGCTCGGCTACGTCACCACTGACGGGCGCACCTATTCGCTCTTGCCCAAGGTGCTGACGCTGGGGCATGCCTACCTGTCTTCCACGCCGCTGGCGCTGAGCGCGCAACCGATCCTCGACCGGCTCAGCGAGCAGCTGCACGAAGCCTGCTCGATGGCCACGCTGGAAGGTGACGAAGTGCTCTACGTCGCGCGCTCGGCCACGCCGCAGCGGCTCATTTCGGTGGACCTGTCGGTGGGCAGTCGACTGCCGGCGTACTGCACTTCGATGGGCCGCATCCTGCTGGCGGCGCTGGACGACACGGCGCTCGACGAGTACCTCGAACGCGCCGACCTGCAGGTCAAGACCAGCCGCACCCTGCACACGCCCGAGGCACTGCGGGCGAACATCGCGGAAATCCGCCATCAGGGCTGGGTCATCATCGACCAGGAGCTGGAAGTCGGGCTGCGCTCGCTGGCGGTTCCGCTCAAGGATTCTGCCGGCCAGGTGCTTGCCGCGCTGAACGTCGGCACCCATGCCGGACGTGTCTCGCGTCAGGAACTGGAGACGCGTTTCCTGCCGGTGCTGCTCGAAGCCAGTCGCGAATTGAGCACGCGGCTGTTTCATTGATGCAGCGCCGATCGGACCTCGCGGCCGGTGCGCGGCGTCGCAAATCTTGCTTTGGTGTGAAGGTGCTAATCGGTTCGATAATCGAACGGTATGTCGATTATCGGATTGTTAGGCGTGAGTTGGACCGTTACCGTTTTCTCCAACGCATCCGGCGTAATGAAAACCACACGAGATTCGACTCATGGCTGAACTCCTCTCGCTCCGCGAAGCCGTCGAGCGCTTCATCCAGGATGGCGACACGGTTGCCCTGGAAGGCTTCACCCACCTGATTCCCACTGCGGCTGCCCACGAGATCGTCCGCCAGAACAAGCAGGAGCTGACCCTGGTGCGCATGACGCCGGACCTGGTCTACGACCTGCTGATCGGCGCCGGCTGCGCCAGGAAGCTGATCTTCTCCTGGGGCGGCAACCCCGGCGTCGGCTCGCTGCACCGCCTGCGCGATGCGGTGGAGAAGCAGTGGCCGCAGCCGCTGGAGATCGAGGAGCACAGCCACGCCGACCTCGCCAACGCCTACGTCGCCGGCGCCTCGGGCCTGCCGTTCGCGGTGTTGCGCGCCTATGCCGGCTCCGACCTGCCGAAGGTCAACCCGCTGATCAAGTCGGTCACCTGTCCGTTCACCGGCGAAGTGCTGGCCGCCGTGCCGAGCGTGCGCCCGGACGTCACCGTGATCCACGCGCAGAAGGCCGACCGCAAGGGCAACGTGCTGATCCAGGGCATCCTCGGTGTGCAGAAGGAGGCCGCGCTGGCTGCCAGGCGTTGCATCGTCACCGTCGAAGAAATCGTCGACGACCTCAACGCGCCGATGAACGCCTGCGTGCTGCCGACCTGGGCACTGACCGCGGTCTGCCGGGTGCCGGGCGGGGCGCACCCGTCCTATGCCCACGGTTACTACGAGCGCGACAACCGCTTCTATCAGGCCTGGGACCCGATCGCCCGCGATCGCGAGGCGTTCAACGGCTGGATCGACAACTACATCCGCGGCACGGCTGATTTCGCCGAGTTCAAGCAAAAGCTCGCAGGGGAGGCCAACTGATGAGCGCCTACAGCACCAATGAAATGATGACCGTCGCCGCCGCCCGCCGCCTCGGCAATGGCAGCGTTTGCTTCGTCGGCATCGGCCTGCCGTCCAAGGCCGCCAACCTGGCGCGCCTGACCCATGCACCGGAAGTCGTGCTGATCTACGAATCCGGCCCGATCGGCGCCAAGCCTTCGGTGCTGCCGCTGTCCATCGGCGACGGCGAACTGGCCGAGACCGCCGACACCGTGGTACCGACCGGCGAGATCTTTCGCTACTGGCTGCAGGGCGGGCGTATCGACGTGGGCTTTCTCGGCGCCGCGCAGGTGGACAAGTACGGCAACATCAACACCACCGTGATCGGCGACTACCACCAGCCGAAGGTGCGCCTGCCCGGCGCCGGTGGCGCGCCGGAGATCGCCGGTAGTGCCAAGCAAGTGCTGATCATCCTCAAGCAGTCGCACCGTACCTTCGTCGACAAGCTGGCCTTCATCACCTCGGTCGGCTTCGGCGAAGGCGGCGAGCACCGCAAGCAGCTCGGCCTGCCGGGCAAGGGCCCGGTGGCGATCATCACCGACCTGTGCATCATGGAGCCCGAAGCCGGCACCCACGAGTTCGTCGTCACCGCGCTGCACCCGGGCGTGACCCGTGAGCAGGTGATCGAGAACACCGGCTGGGCGATCCGCTTCGCCGAACAGGTCGCCACCACCGAAGCGCCGCGCGCCGAGGAACTGGAAGCACTGCGCGCCCTGGAAGCCCGCACCGCGGCTGCCCACGGCCAGGCCGGAGGTGACGAATGAGCCGCGACGTCTTCATCTGCGATGCCGTGCGCACGCCCATCGGCCGCTTCGGCGGCGCGCTGGCGGCAGTGCGCGCCGACGACCTGGCGGCGATCCCGCTCAAGGCGCTGCTCGAGCGCAACCCCGGGCTCGACCCGGCGGCGATCGACGAGGTGTTCATGGGCTGCGCCAACCAGGCCGGCGAGGACAACCGCAACGTCGCGCGCATGGCCGCGCTGCTCGCCGGGCTGCCGGACAGCGTGCCGGGCGTGACCCTCAACCGTCTCTGCGCCTCGGGCATGGATGCGGTGGGTACCGCCTTTCGCGCCATCGCGGCAGGCGAGCTGGAGCTGGCCATCGCCGGCGGCGTCGAGTCGATGTCCCGCGCGCCCTACGTGATGGGCAAGGCCGACAGCGCGTTCGGCCGCGGCCAGAAGATCGAGGACACCACCATCGGCTGGCGCTTCGTCAACCCGCTGATGAAGGCGCAGTACGGCGTGGATGCCATGCCGCAGACCGCCGACAACGTCGCCGATGACTGGCACGTCAACCGCGCCGACCAGGACGCCTTCGCCCTGCGCAGCCAGCAGCGTACCGCGGCGGCCCAGGCGGCCGGCTTCTTCGCCGAGGAAATCGTCCCGGTGGTCATCAAGACCCGCAAGGGCGAGACGCTGGTCGACACCGACGAGCACCCGCGTGCCGACACCACCGCCGAGGCCCTGGCCAGGCTCAAGCCGGTCAACGACGAGGGCAAGACCGTCACCGCCGGCAACGCCTCGGGCGTCAACGACGGCGCGGCGGCAATGATCCTCGCCAGTGCCGAGGCAGTGCAGAAATACGGCCTCAAGCCGCGCGCCCGGGTGCTCGGCATGGCCAGCGCCGGTGTCGCGCCGCGGGTGATGGGCATCGGCCCGGTGCCGGCGGTGAAGAAGCTCTGCGAGCGCCTCGGCAAGGCGGTGGACGAGTTCGACGTGATCGAACTCAACGAAGCCTTCGCCGCCCAGGGCCTGGCGGTGACCCGCGAGCTCGGCCTGGCCGACGACGATGCGCGGGTCAACCCCAACGGCGGCGCCATCGCCCTCGGCCACCCGCTGGGCATGAGCGGCGCGCGCCTGGTGCTGACCGCGGTGCACCAGCTGGAGAAGTCCGGCGGCAAGCTCGGCCTGGCGACCATGTGTGTCGGCGTCGGCCAGGGCCTGGCGCTGGCGGTGGAGCGGGTCTGAGGCAGGCACGCTAGAGTCTGCTCTGGCGTGAGCGCTCACTGCTGAGCGGGCGCGCCCCAGCCGAGCCTCGGATTCGACGCATCTTTATCCCGGCCGGCCGCATCGTTGAACGATACGTCGGCCGAACATCACGTTTGAAAAGAGTAAATGACCATGCCGACCATGAAATTGGCCGATGCCAGCCTGAACTACCGTTTCGATGGCGCCGAAGGCTTGCCGGTGCTGGTGCTCTCCAATTCGCTGGGCACCAGCCTGGGCATGTGGGATGAGCAGATTCCGGCCTTCGCCAAACATTTTCGCGTGCTGCGGTACGACACCCGCGGCCATGGTGAATCGAGCGTCAGCCCTGGCCCCTACAGCATCGAACAGCTGGGCCGCGACGTGCTGGGCTTGCTCGATGGGCTGGGAATTGAGCGTTTTACCTTCTGCGGGCTGTCGATGGGCGGCCTGATCGGCCAGTGGCTGGCGCTCCATGCCGGCCCGCGGCTGCAGCGCCTAGTGCTGTGCAACACCGCTGCGAAGATCGGCACCGAACAGGTCTGGAACGACCGCATCAAGACGGTACTCAACGGGCAGCAGCAAGCCATGCGCGACATGCGCGACGCCTCCATCGCGCGCTGGTTCACTCCTGGCTTCGCCGAACAGCAGCCTGACGTTGCACGGCGCATCACCGACATGATCGCCAGCACCTCGCCGGACGGCTACGTCGCCAACTGCGCCGCCGTGCGCGACGCAGATTTCCGTGAGCAACTAGCCGGCATCACAGTGCCCACCCTGGTGGTTTGCGGCGCCAAGGATCCGGTAACGACCGTGGAACATGGCCAGTTCATCCAGACACAAGTTGCCGGCGCGGAACTGGCAGTCTTCGAAGCCGCCCACCTCTCGAGCGTCGAGGCTGGCGAAGCCTTCACCCAGCGCGTGCTGGAATTCTTGGTCGGGTGAGGCAGCGAGGAGGAAGGGGATCCACGAAATAAAAAAGCCCTGTAGAACAGGGCTTTTTTGTGTGGTGTCTGGAGCGGGCGAAGGGAATCGAACCCTCGTCATGAGCTTGGGAATCTATAACGGGCCAAATATCAGGGTATAACGCGAGGTATCGTAAAGGCGCTACAATCCCCGTCCTGTATGGGCTGGGGCTTCCGGCTCAGTCTCAATTTGTCCCGCCGAATTTCGTGTTAGTTCGGGACAACTGTCACCGGAAACTGTCACGCATGCTAACCGAAAAGCAGATCCGTTCGCTCAAGCCAGAAGACCGCGACTATGTGATGTCCGACGGGCGCGGGGCGCGCGGGGAAGGGGTGCTGCTGCTCAAGGTTCGCGCCAACGGCACGAAGGAGTTCTACTACCAGTGGTTCGTGGCCGGCAAGAAGAAGCAGCGCAAGCTCGGTGTGTGGCCAACGATGTCGCTCACCGTTGCGCGGGACAAGTGCAAAGGTGCGTCGCCGCAGAGTGAAGCGGAGGGCACGCTGCAGAACCTGATCGATTCGTATGTGGCCAAGCTGAAAGCCGAAGGTGCGGCCTCGGCCGGCAACGTGGAATGGTCGCTCAAGCACTATGTCTCTGAGCCGTTCCCGCACCTGGTGAAGAAGCTGGCCAGTGCCATCGAGCCCGGCGATATCCGCGACATTATTTCCGCGATGATCAAGGCGAAGGTGACCACCTATTGCAACCGGGTGCGGTCGCAGCTGCATGCGGCGTTCCAGCACGGGCTGAACCAGGAATACAACCCGCGGGACTACCTCAAGTCGAAAGTTCGGTTCGGGTTGACCTATAACCCGGTGGCGAGCATTCCCGTGCAGGGCGATTGGGAGCGCCCGGGCCAGCGTGTGCTGAGCAAGGAAGAGCTGGCGGCGCTGTGGAACCTGCTGCCCGAGGAACTGAGCCTGGTCACGGCGGAGCTGATCAAGTTCCTGATCGCCAGCGGTGGGCAGCGGCCGGAGCAGGTGGTGGCGTCAGACCGCACGATGTACCGCGACGACTACTACATGATTCGCAGCAAGAAGGGCGTAGAAGGCGAGCGCGAGATTCATGTGGTGCCGTTCAACGGCCTGAGCCGCGCATGCCTGGAGCGGCTGAAACCGATCTCCGGCGATGAGGCCTTTCCGTTCATGGGCCGGTACAAGAACAATTCGATCAACGTTCAGTCCGTGTCGCGGGCGGTGACCAAGCTATGCGCGCGGCATCCGGATACGTTCAAGACGCCTTTCACGCTGCGCGACCTGCGGCGCACCTGCAAAACGCTGATGGGTGTAGCGGGGATCAGCAAGGAATTGCGCGATCGCATCCAGGGGCATGCGTTCAGCGATGTTTCGTCGAAGCACTATGACCGCTACGACTACCTGAAAGAAAAAAGCCAGGGCCTCGAGGATTGGGCTACCTGGCTTGTAGATGTGGCTGGCGTGAAGCCGTAGCCGTCACGCCGCCTGATTGCTCCACGCTTCTGGGTCCTCCAGCCAAAGGCGCAGATCGGATGCCCGCCAACCGACGCGGCCCGGCGAAAGCCGGACTTGTTTCGGGAAGCGCCCGGCCTTGATCTCGCGCCAGAGCGTGGCGTGGGACAGGGTGGTGACCTCCAGCACCTGCTCCTCGCGCAGGTATCCCTCAAGCGCGACCACGGCGCTTCCCTCCCTTGCGATGCTTCTTGGTACCGCCGTGGCAGGTCAGGCGGTAGCTGATGAACGTGGCGAGGTCGCCGATCTCGGCTTTGATGTCGTCGATGATGGCGCCCATGATCGCGTTCACCTCCTCATAGGTGGCGCGCTGGATGGTGCGGGAGTTGTCGACGTGGGTCTTGCCGTCCGGCGTTTTTACCAGCCACTCCATCAACCAGCGCTGCGGCTTGCGTGGCAAGCGCCCGCTGACCTGGGCTGTGTCGTTCGGCATTTCGGTGCTGTAGAAGATCGAGTAGGTCATGCTGCCTCCTCCCCGAGCTGCTGCGCGCTGAGGTTGGCGCGGACGAGGGCGGTGGCTACCGGTGGGCAGACGCTGTTGCCGCACATTCGCACCTGAGCGGCCTTGCTGAGCTTCTTGCCGCCGGCGGTGCGGTCGTGGATGTAGTCGGCCGGGAAGCCCTGGGCGGCGAAGAGTTCGTGCGGCTCGAGCATGCGCATGCCGATGTCCACGATCTGGTAGGGCTCACCTTTCACCATCACCAGCCCCATGCGGTGCTTGGTGGTGACGGTATGCAGCGGGTCAGTCAGCGGCTGGCCGATGCCGGTGTCGTAATACTTGAGCAGGAAAGCGCGCACTTCGCCCATATGGCCGCCAGTGGTTAGCGTGTGGATGGGCTCGCGCAGGGCCTGGCCGATGCAGTTGTTACGCAGCTTCACCAGGTGGCTGGTCACCAGCGCGTTGTGGTCGACAGTGGTCGCGGTTGGCAGCGGGCTTTCGAGGCTGCTTCCCGGACCGGTGTAGTTGCCGCCGTAGTGCTTGGCAAGGAAGGCGGCGACGAGAGCATGCTTACCGCCACCGGCGACAACGGTGCCGAGTGGCTTGTCGAGCCCCGGCGCGCGGGGTGCTTGGCCTTTGCGTTCGCCATAGCCTACCTGCACCAAGGTTGGCGATACGAGCGCAAAGTGCCCGCCTTTCACCTGGGCGCAGATGGTGCGCAGCGGTGCATCGGCCGGCATGTTGCGCTGGGTGCTGCCGTTGGCGTGCTCGGTGATGAAGGGCGCCATGCCCTGAACAACGAAGGGCTGGTTCGATTCGATCACATAGCGCTGAATGCCCCGGGCGATACGGCGCAGGGTGTTCTCGGCCAGTGGCTTCTTGCGGGTGAAGATCGACGGGCAGGGCAGTGACCAATCGATGATCTCTGCGGCGGTGCGCCACGGCTTCAAGCGCTTGGCCTTGACCGCTTCGCTCGCCGGGTCCCCGTGGGTTGGGTCGGGCCAGACGATGGGCTGGCCGTCGCAACGGGCGATGAGGAACAGGCGCTTGCGGATGGTCGGGGCGCCGTAGTCGCAGGCGCGCAGCTCGCGCCAGTCCACCTGGTAGCCGAGGCGGCGAAGTGCGTTGACGAAGCTGGAAAAGGTGCGGCCCTTGTTCTTCGGGCAGGGGCGGCCATCGGTGGCCAGTGGCCCCCAGGTCACGAACTCCTCGACGTTCTCCAGCATGATGACCTTCGGCTTGACCGTGGCGGCGTAGCGGATGGCGACCCAGGCGAGGCCGCGGATCTCCTTCTTCACCGGGGCGCCGCCCTTGGCCTTGCTGAAGTGTTTGCAGTCCGGGCTGAACCAGCACAGATCGACCGGGCGCCCGTCGACGACAACGCGCGGGTCGACTTCCCAGACCGATTCGCAGAAGTGTTTGGTGTGGGGGTGGTTGATGTCGTGCATCGCCACGGCTTCGGGGTCGTGGTTGATGGCGATGTCGACAGGGCGGCCGAGGCCAAGCTCGATGCCCGTGGAGGCACCGCCGCCGCCGGCGAAGTTGTCGATGACCAGGCCGTTGAAGTTGAACGCCGGCTGAGGGTGGAGGCGATAGAGGTTCTTCATGGCCGCCTCACATACACATCGCAGCAGGCTGCGTGCCGAGGGTGGCGTCCACGCGCTCCCAGGTCGAAAGCGGGGTGGTGTTCCAGTAACGGTCGGCGATGGCAATAGCGGCGAGGGCCAGCTTGCTGGCGTGGGCGCCTTGTTCGGAGCCCATCTTGGTGAACACGGTGGCGGCCAGGTTGAGCTTGGCGGCGATCTCGGCGAGGGTTTCGGCGTCCTCTGCGGTGAGTGCGCGGCGCTGGGCGTCGGCAAGTTCGGTGCGCAGGGCGTCCAGCTCCTCGGTCAGGTGCTCCAGTGCCTGGGCAGCGTTGAGGCGGCTGATGGTGTGTTCGTGCTGGGCGCGTTCGGCGCGGTGGCGCAGGTTGTCGACCAGCTGACGGTTGGCGGTGGCCAGGTGTTCAAGGTTCTGCCGCGCCGCGCGGCGGCCTTCGAGGTAGCCAAGGCCGAAGACGATGGCCATGGCGGCGACAGCGCCGACGAAGGCCAGAATCTGGATGGTGGTGAAGTTCATTGCTGTGTCCCTCTGATGTAGAACCGCCGGCTGGTAAGGCCGGCGGGTAGGTGCTGCGCTTACTTGCCGAGGCTGAAGGTGCCGATGCTCAGCGGCACGCTGCCGCCCACTTCCTGCTCAAGCACCTCCTTGAACTCGCGTGCGAACGCTTCGCGCTGGGCTTCTTCCCCGACCCAGCGCAGCTTGAGCTGCGGCTCGTCGCGGCCGGCGACGTCGGACAGCGCGCGGCCTATCTGGTCGGCGAACACGCCGGCGTTGAGGCTGTTGATGAACTCGCTGGTGTCGGTTGCTTTCATTTGCTGTGTCCTTGTTGCGGTTGGTTACGCCACCTGGTCAGTGGCGGGTTGGGTGTTGCTCGGGTCGTGGGCGTCCAGCCAGGCGGCCAGATCGCGCAGGTAAACAACGGGTGGCGCCTTGCGGGTGACGTCCGTGCGGGTGTAGCGCAGGCGGACGCGGCCCTGGTGAATCAGCTTGATCAGCGACTCGACGTCGCCGATGTGCGGCAGGTACTCGGCGCGCACTTCGTCCAGCGGCAGGCAGGGCCGGTCGTAGCGGCGCAGCAGTTGCTGGTAGGTGCTGCTCACGGTGTTGCCCCTCCGATCTCCCCGCGCCCCTCTGTGGTGCGTGCCGGGCTGGGCGCGGTGTGGCGCAGGCGGATGAGTTCGGTGATGCCTTCGATGGTCTTGCCCAGTTGGCGGTCGACGATGTTGCCGGCGGCATCGGTGATGACGCAGGCGTAGGGCGTGGCCGGGTCGGTGGTCAGCGTGACGTAGGGCATGTAGCCGCGCGGCGTGACGGCGAGCAGGCTGCAGAAGAAGCTGCCCAGGTCAGCGGCGCACGGGTGGTTGAGCCGCAGCAGGGCGATGGCCTCGGCGCAGGCGTCGCGCAGCACAGTGGCGGGTACCACGCTGGGGTGGTCCAGATGCAGGCTGGTGAGCTTGAGCGCGCCGATTGCGTGTTGGTTGGCAGAGATTGTCATGCGGCGTCGTCCTTCTTGGTGACGGTGATGCCCAGCTGCTCGGCCAGCCAGCCGATCCCCTTTTCGGTGGCCATGACCACGCCGTAATGGCTGTAGGTGCTGATGGCCGGGTTCCAGCGGCTGCGGGTGTCGACGAACAGCCGGCCGCGGCTGCGCTCGATGCTGATGAGCTCGCCAGCGTGGTTGAGCAGGCCTAGCTCCCGCATACGGGCGCGCAGCTTGCGCGGGCCAATGCCGAGCACGGCGGCTGCCTGGTCGAGGGTGCGGTTCATGGTGGCGGGCCTCAGGCTGTGGGGCTGGTGGCCGACAAGGCGCAGCGGGCTTCCGCGATTGCGAGGTCCATCCAGGCGTCTCTGCTCAGCTCAGGAAACAGGCGCTTCTGGCGGTCCCATTCCGCGCAAATCTTGAGCAGCGCCGGTTCCAGCTTGCTTTGCTCTGGCTGCGTCGGTGCCGGCTCTGCCTGTGCATTCAGCTCACGCGCGGCAGCATTGAATGCGGTCGTTGCTGCTTGCAGGTCGCTCGGCTCGGTGCGCAGCGGAACGGCCTCCGCTGTATCCACCGTGCCGTTGGCTACGGCTTCGATCCAATCGGCCAGGTGCTGGGCGTTGGCGCCGTCGTTGCGCTGGAGGGTCATGCTGTGGCGCTGCTCGCGCATGAACAGCACGGCCAGCAGCTGATCGCCGCTGGCGCTGGTGAAGGGCTCGATGCTGAGCTCGGCGCGCAGCTCGCGTGCTGGCTGGGTCAGCAGCAGGGTTTCGCTGCCTGCCTGGCTGGCGAGCATGCCAAGGGCGGCTTCGCTGCCTCTGGTGAGGGAGAAGGTGCTCATGCTGCACCACCGAACGGGCCGAAGTCCTCGAGGGCGGGCAGGGTGTGGCGCTTGAGTTCTGCAGCGCGCAGGGTGACGTGAGCCGTCAGGCCGGTTTCACGTTCAATGCGGCGTACGGTGAAAGGGTTGGATGCCGCTGCCGGGTGCAGGAAGACCGGGCAGCGGGAGCTGCTGTGCTGTGCTGTGTCCATTGTCGCGATCCCGTGGTAAGTGGGTACGCGGCAATAATCCGTTAACGAATTGTCTCAGTCAATACGTATCGGGATAAAAATGCGTATTTGGTTTGGTGCATCTTCGGGACATCCAGACGCGCAGAAAAAACCCCGCGCTGGGCGGGGTTGTTTATCAATGCACGATAGGCAGGCCATGTTCAATCGAGCGGAGTATTTCTCGGTCCGGTGCCTGGTTGTTCACTACTCGCACACCCTCCAGATCTGCCAATTCGGTTGTCACTTCATTGTAGGCCTGCAGCAGCTTAGCGGAGGTGCCGGCGGGTGGCTCAGCGAGGAACAGCGTATCGCCAGGCAGCTGGTTTCCACGCGCCAGGCGCTTGACCTTCATCAGCCAACCGTCCCCGTGCTCATAGATCTTCGACGGTTCGGCTTGTCCGAGAAAGAGCGGCTTGATAGCTTGCACCGCCCGCTCCGCTTGGAATAAGACGAAGGGGAAGCGCACGTTATATGTGCTATCTCCAAGTCGGCGATCCGCGGCGTAGCGCTGCCGAAGATTGAAAGTCGCCAGCAGGTTGCCTAATTGCCGCTCTAGATGCTTTTCGTGGTACTCCTTATTGGCGAAGCTATGGTTCACGTAATGGTCGAACAGCGTCTCGAGCGTGTTACCAATGTTCTCGCTCATTACCGTCCCCGGCTCACTGAAGCGCATCATCGTTTCGCGCGGGTGTACTAGGTGCAGGAACGTATTCTTGAGCAGTGGCAGGTTAGCCCCATCGCCGGGAAAGCACGCGGCCAGGCGGGCCAAATCTAGCTGCATCTCTCGCCGAGCGCGCAGGTAAACCGTAGGGTCTAGCGTGCTAAAGAACTGTGTGACCCTCTGGCGCTTGCTCATGATCTTGAAGCGAAGTTCGCCTGTGTTGGCGATCAGCACGACGCCAATGTTCACAAACTCGCCCGTTTCTGGATACGGCAAGAAGCGCAGGATGGAGTAGTTACACACGAGTTTCATAGCTGCCCCCAGAAGAGCTCTGCCCTGTACCTTTGCAGCATTTCGAGCCGCTTCGCCAGCGTGGGTTCAGTTTCATCCACGTGGTCCCGGTCACGATACAGCCATTCGTCCGGCAGAAGGGCGGCGATCCTACCCCAATCCGCCAGCGCTGCGTCAAGCTCAGGGGTGTATTTCAGTCGAGCGAGCAGGTCGTCGCGCTCGGAGCCAATCAGGTCCCGGAAGACGTGGAATTGGCAGAACTCATCATGAGAAAGCTGTAGCTCGAATGCCGCATTGTGGTCGATCACGGCAAGAGCTCCCTCTTGATCGAGCAGCAAATTCACATTCCCTCCGTGCTCTCCAAGACAGCGGTCGCCGTTCTGGATCAGCCAGTCAAAAATCAGTACCCGACGTCTTAGATCGACCGGTATCTTTTTTACACCTGCCCAGGTCAGTTCACTGGCGGTTAAGACCTGCTGCGAAGCAAACGCAGGGCCGCCGTTAAGATCAGTTACGTTCGGAATCGTGCTGAAGTCGATTAGCGGCTGCGGAATGTCCATGATGCGCCAGGGTGGTATTGCCAACCCCAGATGAGCGCCGATTTCGGCTGCTACTACCTCGGAAATCAAGCCGGGCCCGCCGGTGCGCTCGAAACCTTTGACGAAATAGTTACACCCGTCATCGGCTCGTACCAGAAAGGGGCGCACCGAAACCCCTTGTTCGCTTTGGCGAATGATCTCTTCAGCAGTTATTCGATCTGGCATAGCTATCCCTGCGGTAGCGGCTGAATTTCTGTCAGCCCGCCTTGTTCCGAGCATTGATTCGGCGGCGCCTAGCGTCGCTTCCTATTCACCCACGAGCCAGTCACTACTCCGCAGATCGAGGTGTCGTCTGGCATGTGAAGAATTCGATTCGGAAACTCTGGATTCAGGGCCAGGAGATATGTGCCGTCTTCTGTTTTCTGCAGCCGTTTGAAAGTGACCTGCCCTTCTGGGGTCCTCACCACAACGTCATCGTTGTGCATCGCCTGAATGTCTGGCTCGACTAGAAGGATTTCCCCTGCCCGGTACTCTGGCGACATGCTTAGCCCTCTCACTTCTAGACAGAAAGCAGACGAGCTATGGGGAAACGGGCAGTCGAGCCAATCATCGGCAAATCCAGGTTCAAACAAATCTATCGCCTCGCATAAATCTCCGGCGCGCACCCATGAAATCAGAGGTACGCGTTGATGCAAGGCGGGCCCAGGCCCCAAGGTCGAGTCTAAGGTTTGCGGATCGGGCTGGCGGAGGCCGAGCACTTCGGCCATGTCCAACCCAAGGGCGCGAGTGAGGCGCTCGATGTAATTGATCTGCGGGTTCTGGAACTCACCCTTGAGGATGCGGTGCACGGTGGATTGGTTAAGGCCGGCTCTCTTGGCCAGCTCTGTCTCGCTCCAGCCCAGCTTTTCGCGCCTTGCCGCCAGCGTGGCGGCGATGTGACCGATCGAAATAGCCATGCCGAGATTATTCCTTTGCGAATTATGCAAAGCGTATTGCGGCTGACAATTCCGATGCGTATTATCTTCCTCAATGCGTAGCCGGATACATTCCTTTGTCATGACTACTCCCTCGATCACTGAAATGCTGAAAGCGCTTATCGAAGCTGGGATGACCCAGCAAGGCATCGCTGACGCTATTGGCGTTACTCAGCCGACCGTTTTCCGGGCGCTGAATGGCGCTGAACTCCGTTACTGCATCGGTAAGGAGCTGGAAAAGCTCTATGCCGAGAAGAGCGGTGGCGCCGGCTTCGAAGCTGACCGCCGCCAGGCGGAGCGTAGGCGCGGAGAGCGGCGCCAAGGCGAACGCCGCGCCTAACCAGAATCACAGCCCGCCTCCAGGACACAGCACCGCAGCACACGTATCAGGCGGGAGCCGGCCCGAGAGTCTTACCAACGCCATCGGGCCGGCGCCGGGCAAGCAGCCCAGAAACACAAAAAGCCTGTCGCTACGGCGGCAGGCTTGTATAGAGGTCGAGAACTGGGGACCCACTTACCACAGCAAGAACCCCAGCCTCGACGGTCCGGTAACCGGTTACCAGCCGGCTACCTCAACCCGCGACCCGTGGACACAGCAGTCATGAGGGTCGCGTGCTGTAGGTGAACTGTAGGGCAACGGCCCGGCGGTTGGCTACAGCGTTACAGGGGCATTAACGCTATGAGCCGTAAAGACCTTTTGCCGGGCGCCGGCCCGGTGCTGACCACCCGCCAGGCGCTGTACCGCGCCACGCGCGATGCGGTGGGTGGGCAGAACGCGGTGGCGCTGACCATCGGCATCGACCCCGACGAGCTGAGCAAGCGCGTCAACCCTACGGGCAACCGCCCGCTGCACCCTGAGTTCCTTGAAGAGATTGTGGCGACCACGCGCGACCCGCGCCTGCTGGCGGCGTTGGTGCGCCCGGCCGGCGCGGTGGCGTTCGTGCCGCAGCCGGTACCGGCTACGCGCGATGCGCTGAAGGCGTTGGGCGCGCTGCTGCAGGCCGAAGGCGAGTTCGTCGGCAGCCTGCACGATGGCGCCGAGGACAATTGCTGGGAGCGGCACGAGGTGGAAGCGCTGCGCTACCACGCGAACAAGATGATCGGCGAGATCCTGGGGATTGTGGCGGGCGCTGAGCAGGCGATGGAAGCGGAGGCGGTGTGCCATGGATGAGCATCTGATCGAACGTGCCCAGCGGGAGCAGGCCGAGGAGCTGCAGCGCCTTATCGCAAGCCGCGTGCAGTACCAGGGTGAGAGCCTGACCGAGTGTGAGGAATGCGGTTGCGACATACCGAAGGCGCGGCAGGAGGCGGTGAAGGGTTGCCGCATGTGCTTTGACTGTCAGCAGGTGATCGATAAGCGGAATGCGGGGGTGCGGCGTGGTTGAGCGCGTACCGCTGACGTTGGCCGACCTGACCGAGCTGCTGCAGTACATCCCCGCCGATGACCGCGATACCTGGTTGCAAGTGGGCATGGGCATCAAGGCGGAGTTCGCCAGTGCCGGCTTTGACGCCTGGGATACTTGGAGCGCGTCGGGCGCTGGGTATAACGCAGGCGATGCGAAGACGGTTTGGCGGAGCTTCCGCAAGGCCGGCACGGGCATGGGCACGGTGATCAAGCTGGCCAAGGACAACGGCTGGCGGCCGCGCCGGGAGCCAATGACCGCCGAGGAGAAACGCCGGCTGAATGCCGAGGCGGAAGCCCGGCGGGCGGTGCGGCAGGCTGAGATCGAAGCGGACGAAGCCAGGGCCTCGGTTATGCGTGAGGCGGTGGCCAGCGCCTGCGAGCTGATCTGGACGAAGCATTGCAAGCCGCAAGGCGAAAGCCCCTACCTGGAACGCAAACAGGTGGGGGCTTTTGGCGTTGGTTACTTCCATTACACGGTTGTGCTTTCCATCGATGACGAGCGGCAGCGCTGTGATGTGTGGGTGGGGAGTGAGACGCGGGAGTTCTTCGCCAACCTGCCGAAGCCGCGACCGGATTCGATCAGCTTCCTGATGTTCAAGAAGGGCAGCATTGCCATTCCGCTGCGCGATGCGGCGGGGAAGCTGTGGAGCCTGCAGGCGATCAACGAGCAGGGCACGAAGCTGTTCCCGAAGTACGGGCGCAAGGCGGGTTGCTGGCATGTGCTGGGTGACCTGGACGGCGCGCCGGTGATCGGCGAGGCCGAAGGCTATGCGACGGCGGCGAGCGTGCATATGGCGATGGGCTGGCCGGTGGCGATGGCGCTGGACTCCGGCAACATGCCGGCGGTAGCGCGTGACCTGATGGCGCAGTGCCCGGATACGCTGCTGGTGGTTGCCGGTGACGATGATCCGACGAAGCCCGGCAACCCGGGCCGGAAGAAGGCGGAAGCGGCGGCGGGTGAGGTGGGCGGCATTGCTGCCTTCCCGACGCTGCCGGCCGAAGGCGAGGCGGGGCAGGACTGGAACGATGTGCATGTGGCGTGGGGGCTGGAGGCGGTCGCGCAGCAGCTCGATGCGGCTGTTGCTGCTGGCAAGCCTTCCCCGGCCCCATCCGCTGACGCAGCCGCTGCGCCGGCCGGCTCCTCCGACACCGGGGGGCAGGGGGCGGGCTTCACGCCCGAGCAGGTGCTGCGGCGGTTTGCGCTGGTTGAGGGCACGACGCAGGTATGGGACCAGGATAAGAAAGCGGCGATGAAGAAGACCGCCTTCGAGGCGCTGGTGGGCAAGCCGCTGGCGAAGACCTGGCTGGATGACACGAACAAGAAGCTGATCGCCGCCGATGCGGTGCGCGAGATCGAGCAGGCGCGGCGCATGGCGGGCAAGAAGGCCGGTGCGCTGGGCATGCCGCCGACCGAGCGCTATGTGTACATCGACGGGACGAAGGATGTGTGGGACCGCGAGAAGAAGCGGCGCATCCCGGAAGGCGCGGTGAAGATGGCGCTGGGCGATGCCTATGCGCTGTGGCTCAACAGTGCCGAGCGCCGCACGGTGGACGTGGACCACATCGTGTTCGACCCGACGATGACGAAGGACCCGGCGACGTACATCAATACGTTCGAGGGGCTGCCGCTGGAGCCGGTGCGCGATGACGCGGCGTGCGAGAACCTGCGCTGGCTGATCTCGTTTCTCTGTAACCACGACGGCAAGGCGCTGGACTGGCTGACGAAGTGGCTGGCCTTTCCGTTGCAGCACCCGGGCGCGAAGCTGGACACCGCTGTGCTGATGCATTCGGTGATGGAGGGTTCGGGCAAGAGCCTGTTCTTCGCGGACACGATGGGTGCTTTGTATGGGCAGTACGCGGCGACGGTGGGGCAGACGCAGCTTGAGTCGAACTTCAACGCGTGGCAGAGCCGGAAGCTGTGGGCGGTGTTCGAGGAAGTCGTCAGCCGCGACCAGCGTTACAACCAGGTGGGCAAGATCAAGCATCTGATCACGGGCAAGACGGTGCGGATGGAGTCGAAGTTCATCAATGGTTGGGAGGAAGCCAACCATATGAATGCGGTGTTCCTCTCGAACGAGATTCTGCCGTGGCCGATCAGTGACAGTGACCGCCGGCTGCTGGTGATGTGGCCACAGGAGACGTTGCCGCCGGAGCGGCAGCAGGCGATCGGGCGCGAGCTGGCCAATGGTGGTGTTGCGGCGCTGTATGCGTGGCTGCTGGCGGTCGACCTGGGCGACTTCAACGAGCGGACGCGCCCGCCGCATACCGATGCGCGGCAGCGCCTGGTGGCGTTGAGCCGGGCCGGCTGGCAGACCTTTCTGCACCAGTGGCGTGCGCAGGAGCTGGGGCGCGGGCTGTGGGGTGGCTGCCTGTCGAGCGACCTCTATTCGCTGTTCCTCGAGTGGTGCCAGCGCAACCGGGAACACGCGATGAGCCAGACGAAGTTCAGCCTGTTCATCAGTTCCGAGGTGGAGAAGACGGCGCGACCGATCCCCTGGACGGATGGCAACTCACGGCGCTTTGGCGCGTTCTTCATCCCTGACGATCCGAACTCTTCCCTGCCCCCATCTCTGACGAGCGCTGCGCTCGGCCAGATGGTGAAGGATTGGCGTGCAAAGGCGCGTGAGGCGGGCTGGGACGTGGATGGCTGGGATCATGTGAAGGGGAAGGCAGCATGAGTGCGTGCGATTGTGTGTCGGGTGTGTTGGGTTGTGTCGGGTTTGGTTTTGCGACCCAACACAGCGCGGAGCTAGAAACGGCGGGGCTTTGCGGCGTGTGTGCGGGGTGTGTTGGGTTCGACGCGCGCGCAGGCGTGCATGCGCCGATTCGTTTGGCTGTTTCGAAGGCGGCATTGTTTTTTTCTTATGCGAGGTCTGAAAAACCCAACAAACCCAACACACCCGACACAGATGCTTTGAAGGCATTGATTTGTAAGGGTTTTGAGTGTGTCGGGTTTGTGTTGGGTTGGGCGTTTGTGTGTCGGGTTGGTTTTGCAGGGGAGGTGGGCCGTGATTGAGGCAGTCGAGGCGTTGTTGCAGCACTGGGGAGAGCGGTGCCGTGGCGGGCTGGGTTCGCCTGGTGCGTCGGGTTCGTCACCGCTGGCAGCGGCGATGCAGTACGGCGGGATGATCCCCTATTCTGGTCGCGGCTCGATGGGGCTGGCGGGCGCGGTCGATCAGGTTGCCGAGGAGGTGGATGCTGCCATCGGGACGCTCAAGCAGGCGGGGCTGGTGCAGGACCGCAAGCTGGCGAAGGCCTGGCGGCAGGCTGGGAACACGACCCGCCCGCCGTTCTGCCTGGAGACACAGCTGGTGAAGCTGGCGATGGTGCGCTACCTGCCTGACCCGATCCCGACGATTAAGCAGCAGATGCGACGGGTGCGGATAGGCTCGGAGCGTACCTATCACGACCGGGTGCAGCAGCTGCACGAGCGGGTGAGGGCAGAGCTGGAATACCGCCGCAGGATGCAGAGCGTGCATGGTGGGCGTTACGTGGCTTAGTTCCTTCCGCCACATTGGCGGGAGATAACCGGCAGATAAGCATTAGATAACCGGAGCATTGCCGGGTGGCGTTAACTCACCGTTTACGCCGCCGCAGTCGGGGGGTACAAAGCGCATAACAGGTCAGAGCAGCGCCAAGGCGATGACCGAAACGAGCCTAACTTGCTGTGTCAGGCAAAGGCCGGTTCCCCTGCCGGTCACCTCTCAAAGCCCCGCCATCGTGCGGGGCTTTGTCCTTTCTGGCTGATGGCGCCGCCATCGCCCTTGCCCGTCGCCATGCGGGCTTTTTTATTCGCAGTTCAGGAGTGCGGTGCATGTCGACCGAACAGCAGATGCAGCAGTCGCTGGCGGACCTGCCGGCGTGGATGCTGATCCTTGTCGCGCTTGCCGGGCTGACTGGCGAGATGTGGCGCGCCGAGGCTGCTGGTGTGGCTGTCGGGGTGCTGGTCAAGCGGGTGCTGCTGCGCTTCGGCAGCTCGGCGCTGTTCGGTGTGTCGATGCTGATGTTCGTCTACTGGCTCAAGCAGGACTATCTGCTGGCCGGCGCGATGGGCATCGCCGTGGGCCTGATCGGCGCTGACATCGCCGGTGGCATCTATGCGCGCTACCTGGCCAAGAAGGCGGGAGTCTGCAATGTCGAGCGGCAGGGCTGACCGGCGCGGCACGGCTGCGTCACGCGGGTATGGCTACCGGTGGCAGCTGGCCCGTGAAGATCACCTGAGGCGCAACCCTTTTTGCGGGGGGTGCAGCAGCCCCGCCCGCCCGGTGCTGGCGCAGGTGGTGGACCACAAGACGCCGCCCCGGCTGAAGGAAGCGAAGGCGAGCGGTGATCCCGAGCGCCTTGCGGCAGCGTGGAAGTTGTTCTGGTCGCGGGATAACTGGCAGTCGCTGTGCACCAACTGCCACAGCTCGGACAAGCAGCGCTTCGAGAAGTCGGGGCGTCAGTCTGGCTGCGGCAACGATGGCCGGCCGCTCGACCCGCGCCACCACTGGCACCGCCCAGGGTAGGGGGGGTGAAAAATTCAGCCGCCGACCCGCTCTAGACCAGTCCCCCAACTCCGTGTGCAACGGCGGGAAAAATGGAGAGGGGGGGGTATCCGGAAAACGAAGCGCATCAGAGGTTATTTATGGCCGGAAACAGTAACTCGGGACGCCCGGGCAAGCCGGCGCACCTGCACCTGCTGCAGGGTAACCCGAGCAAAAAGAACGCCGACCAGTTGCTGGCCGAGGTGCTGGAGCCGGCCGTGCCGGTCGACGCACCGCCGAAGCCTGACTGGCTGAGCGCCGAGGCTGCGGCCGAGTGGGATCGCGTGGTTGCGGACCTGCTTACCCTCGGCTGGATCAGCAAGTTGGACATGATGGCGCTGGCCACCTACTGCGAAGCGGTGGCGGACTGGCAGCGCTTCCGCCGGCTGATCGCCGAGCACAACGCCAAGGCCGAATGCAGTGGCGACATCCAGACATTCGCCACTGGCGCCAAGCAGATCAGCGTGTGGCGGCAGCTGGCCAACGACGCCGAGAAGCGCGCGAACGCCGCCGGCGCCCTGTTTGGTTTCTCGCCGATGGCCCGCCGCAACATGAAGGCGGCGGCCCCGCAAGGTGAGCTATTCCCCAATGAACAACGAGACGCTGCCGCCAAGTACTTCAGCTGACCGCGTAACCGCATTCGCCCAGGCGGTGCTGGCCGGTGAGCTGGTCGCCGGGCCTGACGTACGCAACGCCTGCAAGCGCCATCTGCGCGACCGGGATACTGCCGAACTGCGCGGACTGGTCTGGGATCAGACCGCAGCTGACAAGGCGCTCGGCTTCTTCGAGGAAGTGCTCTGCCTGAACGGCGGCGAGTACGAGGGCGAACCCTTCGTGCTGGCGCCCTGGCAAGCCTTCGTGGTTGGCAGCTTGTTCGGCTGGTACACCGTCGATGGCTACCGCCGCTTCCGGATGGCCTACATCGAGACGGGCAAGGGCTCCGGCAAGTCGCCGCTGGTGGGTGGCATCGGCCTTTACGGCCTTGTCGCCGACGACGAGCAGCGCGCCGAGATCTACGCAGCCGCCACCAAGCGCGACCAGGCGATGATCCTGTTCCGCGATGCGGTGAGCATGGTCAACATGTCGCCCGCGCTGGTGCGCCGGCTGGTGCAATCGGGCCGGGATGAGAAGGTCTGGAACCTGTTCTACCCGAGCACCAATAGCTTCTTCCGGCCGATCAGCTCGGACGATGGTCAGTCCGGCCCGCGTCCGCACATCGGCCTGCTGGACGAGCTGCACGAGCACAAGAGCGCCACCGCCGTAAACATGATGCGCGCCGGCACGAAGAACCGCCGCCGCGCCATGATCGTGATGATCACCAACAGCGGCAGCGACAAGAACAGCGTCTGCGGTCAGTACCACGAACTGGGCAAACGCATCTGCGCTGGCATCGAGGACAACGACAGCCTGTTCGCCTTCATCTGCTCCCTGGACGAAGGCGACGACCCGTTCACCGATGAGAGCTGCTGGGCGAAGGTCAACCCCTCGCTGGACTTCGTAGCTGATCCAGAGCGGCAAACCGAGGGCATTCCCGGCCGAAAGTATCTGCGCGAGCAGGTGGCCGAAGCGCGAGGCCTTCCGGCGAAAGAGGCGGTCGTGCGCCGCCTGAACTTCTGCCAGTGGACCCAGGCGGACAACCCCTGGATCGGCTGGGACGTATGGAGCGCAGCCGAAGAGCGCGTGCCCATGCGCCTGCTGCGCAATCGCCCAGCGGTGGCGGGACTCGACCTGTCGAGCACCACCGACCTCACGGCGTTCGTGTTGCTGTTCTACCCGATCGAGGCCGACCCGCACTGGCGTCTGCTGCCGTACTTCTGGATTCCGGACCATCAGCTTGAGGAGCGGGAGCGCCGCGACAAGGTGCCCTACAGCGTCTGGATCAAGGACGGCCATCTCGAAACCACGCCGGGCAAGGCCATCAGCAAGCTGCATGTGCTGCGCCGGCTGCAGACGATCTGCGACTACTTCGAGGTGCACCAGATCGCTTACGACCGCTGGCGCATCGAAGACCTGCGCGAGCTGATGAACGAACACGGCATCACGCTCCCCGAGCTGACCCCGTTCGGCCAGGGCTTCAAGGACATGGGGCCGGCGGTGGATGAGTTCGAGCGCCGCCTGCTGGGTACCGTTGCGGAACCTGACGTGCTCGACCTCGACCCCGGCGACTATCAACTGGTACCGCGCGAGGCGGCGGAAGTCGAAACGCTGCGGCACGACGGCAACCCGGTCCTGACCTGGAACGCTGGCAACGCCATCACCGTGTCAGACCCCGCGGGCAACCGCAAAGTGGACAAGCAAAAGGCGATCGGCCGTATCGACGGCATCGTCGCCGCAATCATGGCCACCGGCAGCAGCGGCGCGGGCAGCGTGAACAGCGGCACCTCAATCTACGAAGAAGGCACGGGCATATGAAATTGATGGTGCTTTCCTGGCTGGCTGGCCTGGTTGGGTTCGGCCTGCTGGTGGCGGGCGTCGCCCTGCTCAACATCCCCGCCGCGCTGATGGTGGCCGGTGGTGGGCTGCTCGGCTGGTCCTATCTGGCCGACCGCGCTGCTGCCAAACTCAGCGCAAAAGGGGGCTGACATGTTCTTTTCCAGCCTTCTCGGCGACACGCGCGGCAGCGTCACCGAAAGCAACGACTGGTGGCGCGGGCTGATTGGCCGCGGCAAGAACAGCAGCGGGATGGTCGTCACGCCGGAAACGGCGCTGGGCATCCCGGTGCTGCAGAACTGCGTCACCCTGCTCGCCGAATCCATCGGCCAGTTGCCGCTCGAGCTGTACCGCCGGCAAGGGCAGGGCCAGCGCGAAGCGGCCATCAACCATCCGCTGTACGACGTGCTGCGCTACCAGCCCAACGGCTTTCAAACGCCGTATGAACTGCGCGAGTGCACCCAGCTCTCCGCCGGCCTGCGCGGCAACGGCTTCCAGCTGATCGAACGGCGCGACGACGGCAACGTGGCTGCGCTTTGGCCGCTGGATACCAGCAAGGTGATCACCTACAAGGGCGGCGACATGCTGCCCTGCTACCAGGTGGGCAACCATCCGGAGCGCCTGCCGATGCGCATGGTTCACCATGTTCGCTGGCACACGGTCAACCACTACACCGGCCTGTCGCCCATCGAGCTGCACGCCGAAGCGGTGGGGCTGGCGCAGGCGGTACGCCAGTACACCGGCAAGAGCTTCGCCAATGGTGCGGCGGTTTCCGGCGTCATCGAGCGGCCCCGCGAGGCGCCGCCGATCAAGGATCAGGCGAGCATCGATCGCATCCTCGATCAGTGGGGTGACAAGTACGGCGGCATGGACAACGCCAAGAAGGTCGCGCTGCTGCAGGAAGGCATGGCCTTCAAGCCGATCAGCATGAGCCACGTCGATGCGGACATCGTCAACATCCTCAAGCTCAGCGGCACCGACGTAGCGCGGATTTACAAGATCCCGCTGCCGATGGTCAACGATCTGGAGAAGTCGAACTACAACACCCTGGAACAGCTGCTGATCCAGTTCGTGGTGTTCGCCTTGCTGCCGTGGGTCAAGCGTCACGAGCAATCGATGATGCGTGACTTCCTGCTGCCCAAGGATCGGCGTGATCACTTCATCGAATTCAACCTGTCCGGCCTGCTGCGCGGCGACCAGAAGAGCCGCTACGAGTCGTACGCCATTGGCCGCCAATGGGGCTGGCTGAGCGTTAACGACATTCGGCGGCTAGAGAACATGCCACCGGTTGCCGGCGGTGATGTGTACCTGCAGCCGCTGAACATGGTCGATGCCGGCAAGGGCATGCCTGACCTGAACAACCCCAACGTCCGCGCGCAGCTCGAACTGCAGCACGCTGAAATCGAGAGGATTCTGGCGCAATGAAAGCCTATCTCAGAGCAGCCAGCCTGCTCTTCAACCAGCCGCTGCTGATTACCCCGGACATGCTCGAACTGGGTGTGCGCTGGGCCAACCAGGCGATGAGCCTGAATATCGTCAACATCGGTGCCAGTGACGGCGCCCGGATGATGGAGGACGAAGGGCACAGCGACCGCCTGGCGCTGGCTGAGGAAGGCCGGCGGCAAACCATCGCGCGCACCGGCATTCAGGTCATCGATGTGCACGGTGTGCTGGTTAGCCGCGGGGCGCACCTGCAGCCTTGCGAAACCATGACCAGCTACGAAGGGCTTCGCCAGCAGCTTCGCGCAGCGGTCGCTGATCCGATGGTCGAGCACATCGTGCTGGACATCGACAGCCCCGGCGGCGCCGCTACCGGTGCCTTCGAGCTGGCTGCGGATATTCGTGCCATGGCCCAGCAAAAGCCGATCACCGGGGTGATCAACTTCAGCGGCTACAGCGGCGGCTACATCATCGCGGCGGCCTGCAGCGAGATCGTGGTCAGCCAGACCAGCGGGGTCGGCTCGATTGGCGTCATCGCCAGCCACTACGACCGCAGCCAGATGAACGAGAAGCTCGGCGTGAAGGTGACCACCGTTTACGCCGGCTCGCACAAGAACGACCTGACGCCGCACGAGCCGCTCAGCGATCAGTCGCTAAAGGTGCTGAATGACCTGGTGCAGGAGAGCTATCAGCTGTTCGTCAACGCCGTGGCCGATTACCGGGGGCTGTCCGTGCAGCAGGTCATCGACACCCAGGCGGGCCTTTACCGCGGCCAGGCTGGCATCGCGGCGGGGCTTGCCGATCGGCTGCAAAGCCCGCAGCAGGCGGTGGATGAAATATCGCAGGCCATCGCGCAGGCACGCACCCAGCGCAGCCCGTCGCGGATTGGCATGCGCGCAGCCGCAGCCGACTTGCAAACCCGATTCTGACCGCGTTCGCGGCAGCTAACCCGAGCCCGCCCCGTGCGGGCTTTTTCATGCCCAGGAGACACCCGATGTCCAAAGTACTTCAACTGCGAAGCGAACGCGCCCAGCTCAACACCGAGCTGCAAGCGTTGGCCAAACTCGAGGCTGACGGTACCAGCCTCAATGCC
Source organism: Stutzerimonas sp. 21-1 (assembly GCF_056336065.1). Lineage (NCBI taxonomy): Bacteria > Pseudomonadati > Pseudomonadota > Gammaproteobacteria > Pseudomonadales > Pseudomonadaceae > Stutzerimonas > Stutzerimonas sp. 21-1. The sequence continues at coordinate 1,113,961 of NZ_CM150500.1, forward strand.
GAGCAGCTGGCCAAGTTCGGCGAGCTCGAAGCACAGATCAACACCCTGTCCGACAAGATCAGCCGTGCCGAAAGCGCGGAGCGTGCTGCCGCTTCCGCCGCCGTACCGGTGAACGAAAGCGCTCAGGGCATTAACAGCCCGCCGGGCAGCCGTGTAGAAGGCCCGTACAACCAGCCGACCAAGCCCGATGTGGCCATGGCGCAGATGGTGCGCCTGCTGGTTCAGGCCCAGGGCAACCAGCAGCAGGCTGCAGAGCTGGCCAAGGTGAACGGTTTCGGCGCCGATGTACACATGGCGCTTTCCACCGTGACCGCTGGTGCCGGCGGTGTGCTGGTGCCGGAGAACTTCAGCTCCGGCGTCATCGAGTCGCTGCGTCCGAAGTCGGTCGTTCGTCGCATGGGGGCGGTCAGCCTGCCGCTGAACAACGGCAACATGACCCTGCCGCGTATCAACGGCAATACCTCGGTCAGCTACATCGGTACCGAGCAGGATATCCCGCTGACCGAGATGACCTTCGCCGACCTCAAGCTGTCGGCCAAGAAGGCGGCGGCCATCGTGCCGATCTCCAACGACCTGCTGGCCTTCTCCGGCGTCAACCCGCGCGTCGATGCGCTGGTCAGTAGCGACCTGGCCACCAGCATGGGCCTCTCCGAGGACCTGCACTTCATTCGCGGTTCGGGTGTCGATCCGCTGCCGAAGGGCCTGCGCTACTGGGCACCGGCGGGCCACATCGTGGCGCAGCCTGCCGGCGTCACCCTGGCTGACGTCGATACCTTCCTCGGCGGCCTGATGCTGCGCCTGGAGGTGGCCAACGTCGACCTGGCCGCGTGCGGCTGGCTGATGCACCCGCGCACCATCCGCTGGTTGCAGAGTCTGCGCGATGGCAACGGCAACAAGGCTTATCCGGAAATCGATGCCGGTCTGCTCAAGGGCTACAAGTGGGCGCTCAGCACGCAGATCCCGACCAACCTGGGCGTGGGCGGAAACGAGTCCGAAATCTACTTCGTCAACTTCGCCGACTGCTACATCGGTGAGGTCGAGCAGCTGGCCATTGCCATCAGCACCGAGGCCTCCTACAAGGACGGCGAAGGCAACGTGGTCAGCGCCTTCCAGCGCGACCAGACACTGATCCGCGTGATCAGCAAGCACGACTTCGGCCCGCGCCATGTCGAGTCGATCGCCATCGGTACTGGCGTCACCTGGGGTGCCGGCATGTAACTGACTGCCCCGCCAGCCGGCGGGGCGTCCCTTGAACCAAGCGAGACTCCAACATGAGCAAGCCGACCATCATCAAGTTCAAGAAACCCTGGCAGGGCTACGGCCCGAACGAAGTAGCCGGGTTCGCCAAGGAAAAGGCCGATCAGCTGATCGAAGCGGGCGTGGCGGAAGCGTACGCCAAGGGTAAGGGCGCCACGGCCACGCAGCCTGCCGCACCCAAGGGCGGCGCGGCCGGAGCTGCAAACACTGGTGACAACACCGCCGAGAACAAAACCGGCGATAACGCCGCCGTCGACGAAGACAAGAAGCCCTAAGCCATGGCCAAGCGAATCGCCTACACCGGTCCGCCGGTTCTGACGCTCGAAGAAGTGGCCCGGCAATGCCGGGTCGAAGTCGAAGACCTGCAGCCGGAGCTGATCGAGATGATCATCATCCCTGGCGTAACGGCCCAGTGCGAGGCGCGTACCGGTGCGGCGATTCGTGAAGCCACCTATGAGGAGGAGTGGCCGCCGGCCTACGGCTCCGGCCACGCCCTCGACGTGGGGCAGGTCAAGGAAGTGCAGTTGGTGAGCGTGCGCGAAAGCGACGGCTCATTGACCGCCCTGCAGGTGCCGCATGTGCTACAGCACAGCGCCCGCGAAAGCTTCCTCATCTTTCCTGCCGGGCGTCCTCCGGGGCGCTTGGTGATCCGCTACAGCGCCGGGGTCGATCTGGATGCTTACCCGGGCGTGAAAAGCTGGATGCTGATGCATGCGGCGACGGCCTTTGAGAATCGGGAAACGCTCATCGTCGGCACCATCGTCGCTGAGCTTCCCTCGAGCTACATGGATGCCCTGTTGGCTGAAATAACCCTACCGCCGAGGTTCTGATATGCGAGCCGGAACCCTACGCAACAAGGTCATGATATTGCGGCCCGTGATGGTCCCAGGCACGACCGGAAGTCCGATAACGGAATGGGAAGAGTTCTGCCGGCCCTGGGCCGAGGTCAAGGGCGTATCCGGCCGGGCGTTTCTGGCCGCCAGCGCCGAGCAGTCGGAAGTCACCTTCGAGATTCGCATGCGCTACCGCGCAGAAATTACCGCCGGGCTGCGCGTGACGCATCACGGCACCACCCTGGAAATCGTCGCCCCGCTGCCGGATGAACGCCGCCAGTGGCTGCGCCTGATGTGCAAGACGGTGAAACCATGATCAAGCAGAAGAAGCCGACGCAGATTGTCGTGATAGGCGAGGGCACGCGCGCCCGCGTCGAGCTGGATGGGCTGGATATCTCCCGAATGTGCAGCGCCGTTACTGTCACGCATAAAGCTAACAATGCGTCGACTGCCAGCCTGACCCTTCACGCCGGTGCGGTGCGGATTGAGTCGCGCGGCGCTGTGTGCGTCGACGGCTCCGACCTCCCTGAATCGCTAGAGCTTGCGCTGCTTGAGCACCTGCAGAGCAAGCACGGCGGCCGCCACTGATGGACGTATCACTAGACGTGATCGGCCTCGACGCCCTGGGCGATGACTTCCTGCAGCTGAGCCAGGCCCTGCAGCGCAAGGTTGCGCGCGAGGCCGTGCTGGCCGGTGCGCGGGTGGCGCGCGACAAGGTGCGCGAGTCCGCCCCGGTGCGAACCGGCAAGCTCAAGCGCGGCACCGTGGCCACCGTGGCACGGCGCAGCGATACCCCCGGCGAAGCCGTGGCGGGCGTGAGGATCAGCGCCCCGCGTAGCGACAAGCTGGCCCCGTTCTACTGGCGGTTCATCGAGCTGGGCACCCGGCACATGATCGCCGCCCCGTTTATCCGCCCGACCTGGGACGCCAACCTGGCCGCCATCGAGGGCGCCGCCATCAGCCGCCTGGCCGCTGGCATCGACAAGGCCATCACCGGCCTCTGAGGCAACCATGTTTCTTGAAGAATCCATTTATGCCCGCCTGGGGCCGCTGGCGGCTGGGCGGGTGTTTCCTGGCGTCGCGCCCGCGGGCACGGAGGCGCCCTATATCACCTATAGCGTCGTGGATGGAACCGAGGGTTTCACCTTCGGCGGGCCGGATGGCTCCGCGCGCGCCCAGGTGCAGGTCGACGTATGGGCCGCCGAGCACCTGCAGGCCCTGCAACTGGCCAAGGCCACCTTCGACGAACTGACCCGCGAACCCGCGCCCGGCTTTGGCTGCGGCGGCGTCCAGCGCTTGCCCGATGACCGCGAAAGCGACCTCTACGGCATCCGCTGGGAATACACCCTAACCCCCGAGGAGTAACCCGCATGACCGCGAAGAAATCGAAAAGCCAGTCGGCGCTCGGCCTTGAACTGGGCATGACTGATACCGCGCAGACTGACCCCGCCGGTGCGGGTCTGGAATACGTCGAGCTGAATGTCGTTATCAAGGATATCGACCTGCAGGACGGCCAGACCGACGAGCACGAAACCACCACCTTCGCCAGTGACGCCAAGGAATACGAAGGCGGCCTGTCCGACTCGGCCAACGTCACCCTGGCCGGCAACTGGGCGCAGACCGACCCCGCGCACAAGGCCGTGATGAAGGCCAAGGATGACGCCGCCCTGCGCGCCTTCCAGATCAAGCACAAGGATGGCTCCACCGGCAAGTTCCTGGGCTTCGTCAAGCAATACACCTACAAGGCTTCGGCCGGTGGCGTGCTGGCCGCAACCTTCATGGTTCGCGTGAGTGGCAAGGTCATCTGGTCCGATCCCGTGGTGGGCCCGTAATGGCGGCCCGCAAGGCGGCGCCCGCTGCCTCGCTGCGCGCCCAGGTGGTGGACCCGTTCCGCAACCTGAAAAGCGAAGTCGTCGACGTGCCCGAATGGGGCGCCAAGGTCGTGGTGCGCGGCCTGAAACTCGGCGAGTGGCGCGAGTACAACCGCATGGCGGCCCTGCTGTCGCCGGCGCTGGCCGAGGGTGATGCCCAGGCCGATGCCGAGCGCGAGCGCGAGCCCTGGGAAGCCTTCGGCATCGACGCGCTCTATGCGTTCGTGGTGGTGGCCAGCCTGCACGACGAGAACCGCTCGCCGGTGTTCAGTGCCGAGCCGGTCCAGCGTGCCCAGGATGTGGCCGAGGTGGCCGCGACCTTTTCCGCCGTGCATGACCGCCTCGCCGCCAAGGCCTTCGAGCTAAGCGGCATCGGCATGGCCGAGAAGGGCGAGGCGCCACCCGATCCGGTGGACGAAGCGGGAAACGGCTAAAGGCGGAGCCGGGATTGGCCTTCGCGCTGACCCTGTGCCTTCGCCTGGGCAAGACCCTCGGCGAGCTGGATCAGATGCCCGTCGAGGAATTCAACCTGTGGCGCGCCTATGACCGCGAATCGCCGATCAGCGATATGCGGCATGATGTCATGGGGGCCATCATCGCGGCGGCACCGCTGCAGGCGGCCGGCGCGAAAGTCTCGGCTGCCGACATGCTGCCGCCCTGGGCGCGTGTCAGCGACGAACAGGCCGCCGAAGATGCGGAGCCGGCTGACGCTGCCGAAACTTTCCTTGCCTTCCTGCGCGGCCGTGCGGCTGTGACGGAGAGCACCCAGATCGAGTGATGTTAGAGTGCCGCCTTTTGGGAGGGATACCTATGCGGAAACTTGGTCTGGTGCTGTCCGCTGTGCTGCTGCTCGGCTGTCAAAGCGAGGAAGAAAAGGCGCAGAAGGCTGCCGAGCTTCGTGAAGTCAAACTGAATCGTGTGGCAGCTGATGCCGTGCGCCGAACCTTGAAAGACCCGTCATCGGCAGAGTTTCGCAATCAGCGCGGGCTATGCGGCGAGGTTAATGCCCGCAACTCGTTCGGCGCGTTTGGCGGCTTCCGCCGCTTCGTGGTCATCAGCGAATCAATGGTGATGACGGAAGCGGATATGCCACCGGATGCGTTCGCGCAACTTTGGGCGTCAGGCTGTAAAAGCTGAACGCTCGGTACTTCCAAAAGCCCGCCCCGTGCGGGCTTTTCTGTTTCTGAGGAATGCCCATGTCTGGACAAACGCTCCGCTCGCTGGTGGTCAGCGTTTCGGCTGAAACCAGTTCCTATCAGCGGGAAATGGCGCGAGCCAGCCGCATGGGGGCCAACTACCTGCGCACCATTGGCGATGGCAACCGCCAGGCATCGGCCGGGTGGCGGGCGCAGCAGGCGGCGATCCAGGCGCAGAACAGCGCCCTGTCGGAGCTGACCGCCAACGCCGGCAACTACGCCCGCGCCATGCTCGGCGCGCTGGCGGTCGGCAATGCCGTGGCCGAGGCCGACAACTGGGGGCAGGTGGCGTCGCGTTTGAAGATGGCCACCACCTCGCAGGAGGAATACCGCGCCGTCTCCGAGAAGCTGATGGAGATCAGCGACCGGACCTACAAGCGTTACAGCGATCAAGCCGAACTGTTCATCACCTCGGCCAAGCGCATGCGCGACCTCGGCTACTCGACCGAAACCGTCACCGGCTTTGTCGACGTGCTGGCCTCGGGCCTGACGCTGAGCGCGACCAACGCCGAAAGCACCACCGAGGTCATCAAGGCCGCGGGCGAGGCGGTCGCGCTGGGCAAGCTGCAGGGCGACCAGTGGCAGGCCATGCTGACCAAGGCCCCGGCCATCGTCGAAGCCCTGGCCGAGGCCCTGGGCGTCACCAGCGCCGAGCTGGAAAACATGGCGCGCAATGGCGAGCTGGTCACGTCGAAGTGGCTGCCCGCGCTGATCAGCAAGCAGCAGGAACTCGCCGACAAGACCGAGGCCATGCCGACCACGGTGGCCGATGCGCTTACCCGGCTGTCCAACCATTACGCCCGCTGGCTGGGTGAGCAGAACGAAGCCAGCGGCGCCACCGCCAACCTGGCCGAACTGATCAACCTGTTAACCGACAACCTCGACGGCCTGGCCGTGGCGGTGCTGGCGGTCGGCGCCGGTGGGCTGACCAAATGGGCGGCCACCTCGACCGCTGCGCTACTGGCGGAAATCAACGCCGTGCGCGCATCCATTGGCGCCAACGTCGGCCGCGCGAAAGCCCAGCTCGACACTGCCACCGCCGCCGTGCGGGTGACGCAGGCCGAACTCGCCAGCGCCCAGGCGCACGCCCAGGCGACGCGCTTTACCGATGCCCACACCGCCGCGCTGTCGCGCCTGCGCCTGGCCAAGCTGGCCGACCGCGAGGCGACCCTGGCGCAGGCCACGGCACAGACCGCCTACAGCCGCGCCGCGGCCGTGGGTAGCCGCGCCGTTTCGGGGCTGCTCGGCGCCCTGGGCGGCCCGATGGGGCTGGCTATCCTGGCGGCCGGTACGGCGGCCAGTTTCCTGCTGTTCGCCGACCACGGCGACAAGGCCGCCACCGCCGCGGTGGACCTGAAACGCCCCATCGCAGAGCTGCGCGAGGAATGGGAAAAGCTCGCCGACGTACAGCGCCGGCCGATGATCAACAACCTGCTGCAGCAGCAGGCGCAGGCGCAGCAGGCGGCGCGCGATGCCCTGGCCGGGATCGGCCAGATCACCAGCGCGCCCGACCAGTACAGCAACAATTTCAGCGCCCCGCGGCGTGACCGCGTAGCGGCTACGCAGCAGTTCGGCACCCGCGTGCGTGCCGGCATGGATGTGGACGAAGCCACCCAGGCGCTGATCGAGGCCGTGGGGCCTACGGATGAATACCGCGGCAAGATCGAGCAGCTGGCCGCCAGCTACGTGGACTGGATACGCCAGTCCAGAGAGATAGGCGACCGGACCCAGCTACTGCAAGGCCAGATGCAGGGCCTTGGCGCGGCGATGGAAAACGTGGTCAGCCTGTCGCCCGAGCTGGCCAGCGGCTGGGAAAAGAAGATTGCCGGCCTCGCCGAACAGACCGCCAAGCTCAAGGACGCCAGCGCCCTGGGTGAGGTCAACCGGCAGATTCTGGCCGATGGCCTGGAGGACACCGCCGCCGGCCGCGTGCTGGCCGAGCGTGCCCGCGCCGCAGCCGCCGCGGTGGACGCTGAGCAGCAGCTGAAAACCGAGCGGGAGGAAGCCGCCCGCGCCGCCAAGAGCAGCGCCGAGGAAGCCGCCCGCGCGGTCAAGCAGCTGAACGACGCCCACGCCCGCACCCTGGCCACCCTGCAGCAGCAGGTCGCCATGCACGGGCAAAGCACCGAGCTTGCGCGCATCCGCTACGCGACCACCGAAGGCGAGCTAAAGGCGCTGACGGCGGCGCAGAAAAGCGAACTCGAACGGGCTGCCGCGGCGAAAGATGCGCTCGACGCCCAGCAGGCCTACAAAAGCCTGATGGAGGGCGCGCAGACCGCCGAGGAACGGCTGCTGTCGCAGATGCGCGAGCGTGTGCGTCTGCTCAACGAAGCACGCGCCGCCGGCGGGGTGACGCCCGAGCAGTACGACGCTGCGCGCGACCAGTTCAGTAAGGCGGCCATCAGCAAGGCGCCGACCTTTAGCGGGCTCGATGCCAGCGTGGGCGGCCCGGCCGGCGAGCTGATCAAGGTTGCCGAGGCGCAAAAGGAGCTGGAGAAGTGGCGCGGCGACGAGCTGGCCCGGCAGAAAGCCTTTCTCGATGAAAAGCTGATCAACGAGGCGCAGCACACCGCGCGGGTGGAGGAAATCACCGCCACCAGCAACGCGCGGCTGGCGGCCATGGGTGACGCCTACAAGGTCGCCACCCTTGGCGTGTTCGCCGACGTGACGGGTAACGCGGCGGACATGATGAAGCAGATGGCCGGCGAGGGCTCGGCCGCCTACAAGGTGCTGTTTCTGGCCAGCAAGGCGGCGGCCATCGCGCAAACGATGGTCAGCACCGAAGTCGCCGCGGCCAAGGCCCTGGAACTGGGGCCGATCATGGGTATCCCGGCGGCCTCGCTGATACGCGGCCTGGGGTATGCGTCGGTCGGGATGATCGCCGCTACGTCGATCATGGGCATGGCGCACGACGGCATCGACAACATCCCGCGCGAGGGCACCTGGCTGCTCGATCAGGGCGAACGGGTGGTCGACCGGCGCACCAATGGCGACTTGAAAGCCTTTCTCGCCCGCCAGCCGGCGGCCAACGAGGGCGGTGCTTCGGCGGCGCCGGTGCAGGTGCTTATCCAGATCAGCAACGAGGGCACGGCGCAGGCGGAAACGCCGCCGGGCATGGAGCAGTTCGGCGCGGAAATCGGCCGTTTCGTTGAGCAGAAATACCGCCAGCTGCTGGCCCGCGATCTGCGCACCGATGGCGCCATCGGCCGCCACCTGAATGGGAGAGGCTAATGCCCCTGGAAACCTTCACATGGTCGCCGCAGCTGGGCGCCACCGGCACCGAGGACGAGCGCACTCGGGTGGCGCAGTTTGCCGATGGTTATGCCCAGGTGGTCGGCGATGGCATCAACAGTACGTCGCACAGCTGGCCGCTGAGCTTCAAGGGGCGACCGGAGTATGTCCTGCCGATCCGCGACTTTCTGCGGCGCCACGGTAAGGCCAAGGCCTTTTTGTGGACGCCGCCGCTTGGTGAGCTGGGCCTGTATCGGCGCGGCGAAATGACCCTGACCGGACACGGCAAGGTTTACACCCTAGCCGTCACCTTCGAGACGGCCTATCACCCGTGAGGGCAGCATGACACAACAAATCATCGACCTCGGCGCTGCCGGCAGCGGTGCCGGTGGCGACACCGCGCGAACGGCGTTCGAGAAGATCAACGCGAACACCGCCGAGCTGTACAAAGCCTCGCTGCCCGGCACGGCCACCGAGAAGGCGGCGGCGCGAAGTCAGTTCGGGCTTGGGTCGGCGGCGGTGGCTGCGATTGTCGGCATCGTTTCACAGGCCGGGGGAGTGCCCACGGGTGCCCTGGTTGAATACGGTATAAACGCCAGCGGGGAATATTGGCGTTTCGCGGGCGGATTGCAGATTTGTATCTGCTCGCTCGCGGCGATGGATATCAACATCGCATACGGGGGGCTGTTCCGCTCCAATACCTATTCGGTCCCATTCCCTGCCAGTTTTTCGGCGCCGCCGCTCGCTTTTGTTCAGCTGAACTCGGCAATCATGTGGGGCGGCGCGATTTGCTCTACTGCCGCGGCAACCATTGCGGGTTTCTACCTGAGTGCAACCGCCGGTCGTTCGGCCACTGTTGCTGCAATCGGCCGCTGGCATAACTAACTAGGAGTTGCACATGCGGATTACGCTTTTCCCTTTCGCGGCGCAGCCCGGCCAGTTTGCTCCGCTTATTGCCTCCCGCGCCGGTGACGTGCTGACCCTGAACGGCGTGGCCTTTGATTTCTCGCCGCTGCCCGAGGGAGGAACTTTGCCCGCCGAGGCCATCGTGTCGGAGCATTTCGCCGGCCCTGTCTCGCGTACCGAGGGCGAGCTGCATTTGACGCTATACCTGCCGCACGGCCCGAACCCATCCCGCGCCGTGGCGTTCCCTGAGCCCGTGACCGTCACGCAAGACGGCCCGATCCCGCTGCCGTTCGATCCTGAGCCTGAACCCGGTCCCGACGACGTAGACGAGGGCCAGGGGCTGGCCTACCAGCAGGAAATGGATGAGTCACTGGGAGCAGGTAACGCATGAACATCGACTATTCCCAGCTGATCACCGCTGACGACAAGGCCCAGCAGGCCGCACAAGCGGCGCGCGAGGCATGGAAGACGCGCCGCGCCGAGGCGGTGCGCGCGATCAAGGTAACGACCGCCAGCGGCCGCACCTTCGACGGCGACGAAACCAGCCAGGCCCGTATGGCCCGCGCGATCCTCGGCCTGCAGGAAGCGGGCGCCGGCGCGACCGTGACGTGGGTACTGGCCGATAACACCACCATCGACGCCAGCTCCGCCGAATTGGCCGAGGCGTTGAAGCTGGCCGGCGCCGAACAGGCGCGGCTGTGGGTGGCCGACCATGAATAAATTGGACCTGACCACCTACGTGGCTCGCTATGGCCGCCGGCCGTACTGGCTGGCCCTGCTGATCGCCCTGGACCAGCTCGCCAACGCGCTGCTGTGGGGCTACGTCGACGAAACGCTGTCGAGCCGGGCCTACCGTAGCGCCCAGTTGCGCACGCCGGCGAAACGCCGCTGGCGGCTGGCTGAACGGCTGATCAATGCGTTGTTCTGGCGCGACCGCGTGGGCGAGCTGCGGCACTGCCAGCTGGCGTACTTGGGCGAACTGGCGCGCGAGCATTCGCCGCCGTCACCCGTCACGCCGCCACCCGAAGCCCCGCCCCGTGCGGGGCTTGCTGTTTCTGGAGAGTGACCGATGGGCATCAATGCCGATGTGCAGCTGCTGGAACCCGGCGCCGAGGTGACGCTGTACGTCATCGACTGCACGGCGTTCGGTGGCGACGTGCTGCACTTTCATGGCCACCGCGTAGCGCATACGCCGGCCGAGCTGGCGGCCGCGGCGAACAGCCCCGAGCCGCTGCGCGCCAAGTCGATCTGGTGGCAGGGGCAGGAATACCGCGCCTGGCCGGTGAAGGGCGAAGGCTTCGCCTTGGACGGCGACGGCCCTGCGCCTTCGCCGACGCTGACGGTGGGCAACCTTGACGGCTCGATCAGCGCGCTGTGCCTGCTGTTCGATGACCTGGCCCAGGCGCGGGTCACGGTGCGCACCACCTTTGCCCACTACCTCGACGCGGTGAACTTCGAGGGTGGCAACCCGACCGCCGACCCGACCCAGGAGAAAACCCAGGCCTGGTACATCGAGCAGAAGACTGGCGAGAACGGCGAGGCCGTGGCCTTTGCGCTTAGCTCGCCGGCGGACGTGCAGGGGCAGAAGATCCCGGCGCGGCAGATTCACGGGCTGTGCGACTGGGCCATGTGCGGCGAGTACCGCGGCCCCGACTGCGGCTACACCGGCGGCCCGGTGGCCGACATTGACGGCAACCCAACCGATGACCCCGCCCGCGACCGCTGCGGCGGCCTGCTGAGCGACTGCAAAGCGCGCTTCGGCGCGAACAACCCGCTGCCACACGGCGGCTTCCCTGGCGCCGGCCTGCTGAGGCAATGACCATGCGAAAACACATTCTGAAAGCCGTGCGCGCGCACGCGGCGGCCGAGTACCCGCGCGAGTGCTGCGGCCTGGTGGTGCAGATCGGCCGCCGCCAGCAGTACGTGCGCTGCCGCAACCTGGCCGAGGGCGCCGCCGGTGCCGATCGCTTCGAGCTGGACCCGGCCGACTACGCCGCCGCCGAAGACCTGGGCGCCATCGTCGGTGTGGTGCATTCACACCCCGACGCTACCAGCCGCGCCAGTGCAGCCGACGTGGCGCTGTGCAACGCCGGCACGGTGCCCTGGTACATCCTGAGCTGGCCCGAGGGTGACCTTAACGTGCTGACCCCGTGCGAGGGCGTGGCCCCGCTGGAGGGGCGGCCGTTCGTGCATGGCACCGACTATGACTGCTATGGGCTGATCCGCGGCTTTTACCAGCTGGAATACGGCATCACGCTGCCCGACTTTCCGCGCGCGGATGGCTGGTGGCACAACGGCGAAAACCACTATCTGGAGCGCTTCGAGCAGGCTGGGTTCGAGGTGGCCACTGGTCCGCTGCAGCGTGGCGACGTGGTGCTGATGCAGGTGCAGGCGCCGGCGGTGAACCACGGCGGCGTGTACCTGGGCGATGGGCAGCTGCTGCACCACCTGTATGGCCGCCCGAGCGGCCGGGTGGCGTATGGCGGCTACTGGCTGGACCGCACCGCGCTGGTGGTGCGCTACAAGGGGGCGGCATGAATCAACTGCGAACCGTGCGCCTTTACGGCGTGCTGGGTGCGCGCTTCGGCCGGGTGTTTCGCCTGGCCGTGGCGAGCCCGGCCGAGGCGATCCGCGCGCTGTGCGCGCAGCTGCCTGGCTTCGAGCAATACCTGGCCACCAGCGCCGACCGAGGGCTGACGTATGCGGTGTTCTACGGCCGGCGCAACCTGACCGAGCAGGAGCTGCAGTTGGAAGGCCGGCAGGGGGATATCCGCATTGCGCCGGTGATCATCGGCAGCAAGAACGGTGGCGTATTTTCCACCGTGCTGGGCGCGGTGCTGGTGGCGGTGGGCGTGTACACCGGGCAGGGCTGGCTAGTCGCCGCCGGCGCCGGAATGATGGCCGGCGGCGTGGCGCAGATGCTCGCGCCCCAGGCGACCGGCCTGTCCGGCCGCGAGGCGCCGGAAAACAAACCGTCGTATGCCTTCGGCGGGGCGGTCAACACCACCGCCCAGGGCAACCCGGTCGGCCTGCTGTACGGCAAACGCCGCATCGGTGGGGCGATCATTTCCGGCGGCATCTACGCCGAAGACCAGCTGTAACCCCGCACGTTTCCCCTTCCCTGAGCCCGGCCATGCGCCGGGCTTTTTCGTTTTCGAGGTTCCCCCGCATGAGCGCAGCAGCAGCGATTTACGGCCGCAAGGGTGGCGAGAAAAAACCGCGCGCCCCGGTGGAAGCGCCAGACAGCGTGCAGTCGACGGCCTACGCCAAAGTGCTGATCGGCCTGGGCGAAGGCGAGTTCGCCGGCAACGCGGCCGGCACCCTGGACGGCCGCGATATCTATCTGGACGGCACGCCGCTGATTGGCCCGGATGGCTCCGAGAACTTCCCCGGCGTGCGCTGGGAGTTCCGCCCCGGCACGCCGCATCAGGAACACATCGCCGGCCTGCCGGCGGTGGAAAACGAAATCGGCGTCGGCGTTGAGCTGCGCAGTGGTACGCCCTGGGTGCGCGCCATCACCAACCCGCAGCTGTCGGCGGTGCGCCTGCGCCTGTCGTGGCCTGCGCTGCAGCAGCAGAAAGACAACGGCGACGTGGTGGGCTACCGCATCGACTACGCCATTGACGTGGCCACCGATGGCGGCAGCTGGCAGGAGGTCAGCACCTACACGGTCAACGGCAAGACCACCACAAAATATGAGCGCACGCACCGCGTCGACCTGCCGGCCGGCAGCAGTTGGCAAGCGCGCGTCCGCCGCCTGACGCCCAATCAGGACGGCAACAAGGTGGCCGACACCATGCGCGTGGAGGCCATCACCGAGGTCATCGACGCGAAGCTGCGCTACCCAAACACCGCGCTGTTGTATGTGGAATTCGACGCCGCGCAGTTCGACAGCATCCCGCAGGTTGCAGTCGAGACGCGCGGCCGCGTGATCCGCGTGCCGAGCAACTACGATCCCGCCACCCGCACCTATGCCGGGCTATGGGACGGCACCTTCAAATGGGCCTGGACGGATAACCCGGCCTGGGTCTGGTATGACGTGGTGCTGGCCAAGCGCTTCGGCCTGGGGCGGCGCATCACGGCCGATCAGGTGGACAAGTGGGCGCTGTACCGCATTGCCCAGTATTGCGACGAACTGGTGCCAGACGGGCAGGGCGGGCAGGAGCCGCGCTTTACCTGCAATGTGTACATCCAAAGCCAGGCCGAGGCCTGGACGGTGCTACGCGACCTGGCGGCGATCTTCCGCGGCATGACCTACTGGGACGGCACGCAGATGGTCGCCGAGGCGGACATGCCGCGCCCGGTCGACTACGTGTACAGCCGCGCCAATGGCGTGGTGGGCGGGTTCAGCTACGCCGGCGGGCAGCAGAAAAACCGCTACAGCATGGCGTTGGTCAGCTACGACGAGCCGGCCAATGCCTACCAGTCCGACGTGGAGCCGGTATCCGATAACGCCCTGGTGCGCCGCTACGGCGTGAACAAGCAGGATATTACCGCCATCGGCTGCACCCGCCGCAGCGAGGCCAACCGCCGCGGCCGCTGGCTGCTGCTGACCAACGCCGCCGACCGCATGGTGACCTTTCGCGTGGGGCTCGACGGTGTGCTGGCCCGGCCGGGCTGGGTCATCGGCGTGGCCGACGAGCTGCTGGCGGGTCGCCCGCTGGGTGGGCGCATCAGCTTGGTGTCCGGCCGGCAGATCACCCTCGACCGTGACGCCCAGGTGCAGGTCGGCGACCGCCTGGTGTTGAACCTGCCGAGCGGCGTGGCCGAAGGCCGCACCGTGCAGAGCGTGACCGGGCGCACCGTGACGGTAACGACCGAATACAGCGAGACGCCGCGGGCACAATCGGTGTGGGCGCTGGACGCGGCCGACTTGGCCATTCAGCTCTACCGCGTGACGCGGGTTAGCCGGCCCGAGGCGGGCGTGTTCGAGATTGTCGGGGTGCAGTACGACCCGAGCAAACACGGCGCGGTCGACACCGGCGCGCGCATCGAGCAGCGCCCGGTATCCGTGGTGCCGGCTGGTGTGCAGGCACCACCCACGGGCGTGACGCTGGAGAGTTTCAGCTATGTCGATCAGGGCCTGGCCATCACCACCCTGCGCGCGCAATGGGAGGCCGCGCCGGGTGCGGTGGCCTATGAAGCCGAATGGCGCAAGGATGACGGCCAATGGCTGGCAGTGCCGCGCACATCGGCTCTGGGCTTCGAGGTGCCGGGCATCTATGCCGGGCGCTATCTGGTGCGGGTGCGCGCGGTCAATCCGATTGGTGTGGCCTCGCTGGCCGCGTACAGCGCGGAAACCCAGCTCAACGGCAAGGAGGGCGCCCCGCCGGCGCTGGCCTCGCTGACGACCACGCCGGAGCTGTTCGGCATCGGCCTGGCCTGGGCCTTTCCGCCCGAAGGCGCGGCCGACACCCAGCGCACCGAAATCGAGTACAACACCAGCCCGAGCGCCGAGGGTGCCATGCACCTGGGCGATTACGCCTACCCGCACAACCGCCACACCATGGCGGGGCTGGCGGCGGGCGCGACCTTCCATTTCCGTGGTCGCCTGGTGGACCGCAGCGGCAACGTGGGGCCTTGGTCGGCCTGGGTCATGGGGCAGGCGAGTGCCGACGCCACCAAGATTCTCGACGCCATCGCCGGGCAGATCAGCGAAACCGAGCTTGGCCAGTACCTGCAGGACCGGCTCGACCTGATCGACGGCAGCGGCCCCGGCTCGGTGAATGAGCGGCTGCAGCAGGTCGCCGACGTGCTGGCCTATGACCCGGCGAAGACCTACGCCACCGGCGAAACGGTGCGCGGTGGCCAGCGGCTGTATCAGGCCACCGCGCCGGTGCCGGCCGAAACGCCGCCGCCGAATGCCACGTACTGGCTGGATATTGGCCAGGCGGTGCAGGCTGCCAACGCCCTGGCCGGGCAGGTTTCGCAGAATACCGCCGCCATCGAGCAGACCGAGCAGGGGCTGCAGGCCCAGGCCGAGCGGCTGGACGGGGTGTTTGCCCAGGTCAACCCGCCACTGGCGGGTGATGCGGGCTGGTCGGCGGGCAGCACTGCGGTCCTGGCGGGGGTGTGGTCGGAGCAATCCGCCCGCGCCACCGAGGATATGGCCCTGGCGCAGCGCATCGACACGGTGACGGCCCTGGTCGGGCAGAACGCCGCGGCGATCAGCACCGAGCAGACGGCCCGAGCGACGGCCGACAGCGCGCTGGCGTCCCGCGTCGATACAGCGCAGGCCAAGGCCGATAGCGCCTCGGCCTCGGTGCAGACCGTCAGCCAGGCGCAGGCGACCACGGATGGCAAGCTGCAGGCGATGTACTCGGTGAAATTGGGCGTTACCAGTAACGGCCAGTACTACGCCGCCGGCATGGGGCTGGGCATCGAGAACACACCGCAGGGCATGCAGAGTCAGGTGCTGTTCCAGGCGGATCGGTTCGCGGTCATCAACGTGGCCAACGGGCAGATCACCACGCCGTTCGTGATTCAGGGCGGGCAGGTGTTCATCAATTCGGCGGTGATCGGCGACGGCACCATCGACATGGCCAAGATCGCCACGGCGCTGCAGTCGACCAACTATGTGGCCGGCCAGCAGGGGTGGCGGCTGGACAAGACCGGCACCTTTGAAATCAACGGCAGCGTGGCAGGGCAGGGGCGCATGCAAATGACGCATCGGGCGCTAAAGGTATTCGACGCGGCCAATGCGCTGCGCGTGCAGTTGGGGGATTTGGACGCATGAGCTTCGGACTGAGGGTTTGGAATGAGTCCGGCGCGCTGCGACTGGATACCGACAATTGGACGTTCAGGATTGCGCGTATCGAGTACGTGGCGCTGGCCAGTGGCGGCAGTGTTTCTTTCACCATTCCAGGTCTTGCGCCGGGGGTCGGCGATGCGTTCGTGGTGCCTGCTGCATTTAATCCTGACTACGCCTCGCTGCCGGTGGTGGATGTTGTCGGCGAGGTGGTGACGGTACGGGCCAGCCAGAAGGACCGGCCAAACACCAGCTCGTATTACAACTATGCCCCGGTTCCCGCTTATCTCTACGTGGTGTTCTTCCGATGACCTTTGGACTATTGGCGCGCGGTGATTCGAGCAACGTGCAGCTTGATTCCGAATACGGCGTGCTGAATGTGCTGGCCGAAGGCGCCTATGCCGGTTACGGCTCGACCAGTGGCGACGGCACGTTTAACGCATTCCCGGCGCCTATCACCACCCAGGCGCCGCCGCTGATCTTCCTCAACCCTGACGTGGCAGCGGTCAATGCCGGGCGGGTGGATATGTCACTGGTGCGGCCGGTGGGGTCGGCGGGCAACTGGACGGGGTTTCGCGTGCGCGGACGCAATACCCAATACGCGCACACCGGCAAGTATTTTGCCGCTGGCATGCGCCCTACGCTGAGCGCTGAGCGGTTCGGATTGCGCCTGTGGGACGCCGCCGGTGGCAAGACGTTCGACAGCGGGCAGAAAATGGCCAGGCTGATCGGCCCGGCAGGCGCCTGGACCTACAAGGGCAGCTTTACCACCACGACAGGCCTGCAGGTGCAGGGCTGGAGAACCCCCTGGCTGTTCGGCAATGACGCCTATTTTTTGGTGAGCCCGTTCGCCACCGAGTTGGTGGTTAGCAACCAGCAGCGCGCAGCCATTGGCCTGGAGTTCACCAAGGATAAAACCGAAGTCAATTTGTGGCTGACGACCCTGCCGGGGGTG
Source organism: Stutzerimonas sp. 21-1 (assembly GCF_056336065.1). Taxonomy (NCBI): domain Bacteria; kingdom Pseudomonadati; phylum Pseudomonadota; class Gammaproteobacteria; order Pseudomonadales; family Pseudomonadaceae; genus Stutzerimonas; species Stutzerimonas sp. 21-1. Next base: position 1,130,958 of record NZ_CM150500.1, read on the forward strand.
TGGACGAATAACGACTTCTGGATGCCGGCTTTAGGCGGGCGAATTTCCGCTTAGAGACGGCTTGGACGGACTGCAGGTGGTGGTAACAACGTGGAGTGCAGCGTCGAGATTTACCAGCAAGGCCCAGGCGGGTCGGTGTTTCTCGACAAGGGGAACGTGCCGGCGGTGTTTGCGCGGCTGTTCATTGCGTAGGGCTTGGCATAAATTAGGGGTAGCAATTTGCCATTTAAAGAGGTGGCGCGGTGGGAGAGGCTAAACGACGCAGGATGTCCGATCCACTGTTCGGAAAGATTAGGGAGGAACAGAAGTTCCGAGGGGTAATACTCACCAATCCCATGCGCATCGATGGTGAGCAAATCCAACTTGGTGGCGGGCTTCATCCAGAAGAGCTTCGCTACGCCTTGTTGTTTTGGGATCGGATCGTATGGCCGTCTTCGCGTCTGATCTATGTAGATGGTGGGCCTGATTCAGAATATTTGGAAAGTGCGGGAGTGCTTTCTCGACCGGACTACAGCATCGACGGTTGTGCAGCGCAGGGCATGCTCGCGGGGGTCCTCGCTGCACATCAAGATCTCTCGCGAGAAAATCCGCGCGCGTGGGCGTTGCTAGAGGGACCAAACTCAATCTCTTTTGATAGAGAAGAAGCGGCGCGCCCCCGAGGGTTGGGCGTTGACCTCGTCAAATGCATCCCTGTTCCGGCTGGAGATGTGCCGTTAGCAGAAATATTAGAGTTTAAACATCGGCGTCGCGACGAATTGCTTTTGCTGCGTGCTGAGCTTGAACGTTTGAATAGTCTTGCTCTGCTATCCAACGACCCTGAAGAGTTCATCTATCTCGCCATGCAAGAGATTGATAAAGCCACCCGGGACGTTTTGGCTGTATCGAGGGAGTGGCAGTTTCCAGTGGCATTGGCAGATAAACGGATTGAGTTTGCGCCTGATCTGACGAAGGCTGCAGCCAATGCAGCAACGGCCGCCGCGGTGGGCACGCTGCTGCTTGAGGCGGTTATGCCGCTAAGCTCAGCAGTTCTCTCAAGTGCCGCAGCAGTCGTTAGTCAATTCAAGCTGTCAGCCACTCCTAAGTTCGTAGGCGTCCGAAGATCCCTTGGGCCGTACGCATACGCATATCGCATCCATAAAGAACTCGGCGTCTTCTAACGCAGCAGCAATTGGCTGAGCCCGCTTCCAGGCGGGCTTTTTTTTGCCCGGAGATTAACCATGCCTCGAATATCAGCTGCCCAAGCGGGCGGCACAAACATGCTCGCATTTCTGGACCTGATCGCATGGTCTGAAGGCACCGACGATGGTCGTCAGCCGACGCGCGATCACGGCTATGACGTCATTGTCGGCGGTTCACTGTTCGACTCTTACGCCGATCATCCGCGACGCTTGGTCAACCTACCTGCACTTGGCATCAAGTCCACCGCTGCGGGCCGATACCAGATCCTTGCGCGGTACTGGGACCACTACCGCAAGCAGCTCGGTCTTTCGGGAGGGTTTACCCCCCTGAACCAGGACCTGGTCGCTCTGCAGCTGATCGGCGAATGCAAGGCGCTGGATGACATTAAGGCCGGTCGCATCACCGATGCCATCCACAAATGCCGTAGCCGCTGGGCATCTCTGCCCGGGGCTGGGTACGGCCAGCATGAGCATAAGGTCAGCAGTCTGTTGGCTGCGTACTCGAAAGCAGGAGGGGCGCTCGCATGACCGCCTGGCTGAAGTTCGTGCCCGGCTGGGCCTGGTGGGTGCTGGCTCTGGCTGTTGTGGCCGGCGGGCAGCAAGTCCGGGTGCTATCGGCGCAGTCTGACGCCGCGCATGCGCATGCCACGGTGGTCAGGCAAGCCGCGGATCACCAGGCGTTCCTGCGACAGGTAGCCGAGGCCAATGCCGAGGTCATCCTCAAGCAACAGGCCGATCGGCAGGACCTTGAGCGGCGCCTGGCCGACGCCGACCAACAATCAACCGAGAAACTGAACCATGCACTCACCGAAAACGATCGCCTTGAGCGCCTGTATAGCTCTGCTGATGATGAGCGCCGCCGGCTGCGAATCGACGTCAAGATTGCCCGAGCCGACGCCGTCGTGTCCGCCGCCACCAGCGCCGGCCGCGTGGGCGATGCAGCCAGCGTCGAACTCAGTGCAGCAGCTGGACGCGCTGTTTGGGATATCCGAGCCGGAATGATCAGCGACCAGGAGAAGCTGGCCTACCTGCAGCAGTGGGCGAGGGCCGTTCGGGCTGTTAACGCCGAGCAGGGCAGCCAATAGGCGTATCATGAGGCGCTTTGCTTGGGGGAACTTATGCTGCTTTTGCGGATGGACGGGGGCCTGACCTATACGCTCGATCGCCAGATTGGCAGCTCCGGCAAGCACGGCATCTTCGAGTTTCATCGGTCCGCCAGCTCCTACATGAGTCCCCCGGACTACACGCCTTATCGCCACGCCGCCATTTCCCCAGCTGAGCCGAAGGTCGGCGCCAAAGCGCAGATCGCAATCTGTAAACCGGGCGCACCCGAGGCTGAGTGGATTCCGCTTGGCGAGGGCGTGGTGGCGTTCGATACCGATCGATAACAGCCGGCGGTCTCACTAGTACGGATCAGCACCCCAGCGTTTGGCCGGTGCGTTGCTCAGCGCTAGACGCCACACCGTTCCATCTGTGCGCTTGATTAGTAGCCCCTCGACTTTGCCGATCACCTCGGTGCTGTAGTCCACGCTGCGGGTGAGCTGCAAACCTTGGAAAGGGTCATCCCGAATACAGCCCAGCAGCATCATGTTGGGGCATTGCAAATGGCCCTCCGGGCCGACCGTTGCAACCAACTGATCGCCCTCGAAGACCTGATAGGTGTAGTGCCAGTGGTAACGCTCGGCCGCCTCAGCGTTCAAGCGGGCATACGCTTGGTATTGCTCGTAGGCGGCGAGCGCAAGGCGGTTGCGTGTCTCGCGAGTAATCTCGCCGAGTTGCAGCAGCTCGTTCGCTCGGTCGCGCAAATAGGCATAGTGCTCGTCGGCCAGCTGACGCCAGACGTGGTAGTCATGCAAGGCGGCAAGCCAGCGGCCAACGCTGAGGCGCTTGAACGAGAGGTCAGATAAGTCCATGCAAATACTGTATTCGCATACAGTATTTTGAGTCTATCACTCGGGGCAGCGCGGCAGATGATCGGCTAGAGCAGTGGATCGCTGATGCGCTCGATCAGCTGCGCCCCATCATTTCTCACGTTGCCAACGGCCCGACTGACGGGATGCCAGTCGAACTCCTCAATGCAGAGGCCATGCTCAGTCGCCAGGTCCTCGGCCTCGTTTAGCGAAAGGTCAGGGTCCAGCCAATGAGCGGCGCACTCGGGCGAGAACACCAGCGGCCGGCGGTCATGAATGTCCAGCATGCCCGCTCCGCTTGATGCGGTGATGATCACGAAGCCGTCACCTTCGCGCGCCTCGATATGGCCGTCGCGCGGGAACTGGCCAAGCGCTGCTAGATACATCGGCTCGCCCGTGCGCAGCGTGATGTAGTAGGGCTGCTTGACCTTCGGGTCGGCCACGTCCTTCTTCCATTCATACCAGCCGTCCGCCGGCACGATGGCGCGGCCGGTTCTCCAGATGTCGCGAAAGAACTTGCTCGTCGCGGCAGTCTCTACCCTGGCGTTGATCGCCGGCGGCCTTTTCCCTTGCGCCCAGAATGGGGCGTATCCCCAGCGCACACCCTCCATGCGCAAACCATCCTCATCCTGATGCAGTAGCTGAACCTTCGACTGCGGAGGCACGTTGTACCGGCCGATCGGTACCGGATCCAAGCCGCTCATCACCGTTAGCCCGAGCGGCTCGGTGTACTCGATGGGATAGCGGTACTGAGTTATTCGTCCGCACATGGCTGTTCCAAAGTCCTGATACAGGGGTTCTGCATAGACCTTAGACGCTCGATTTGGTTGGTTGCGGGCTGGTTTGGTGACAGTTTGGTGAGGCTCGCAATCCCCGCAACTGTCGCCATAACTGTCACCAAATAAAAAGGGGCCTCGATAGAGGCCCCGTAGAATCTGGAGCGGGCGAAGGGAATCGAACCCTCGTCATGAGCTTGGGAAGCTCAGGTAATGCCATTATACGACGCCCGCTGAGGGGTGCCTTTTTACCAGAAGCTCTGGGTGAAATGAAGGGCGTTGGTGGTTTTTTCTGGTGAGCGGACGGTGCCGGGCTAGATCTGGGCGATTTCCTCGGTGGTCAGCGGGCGATAGCGTCCGGGCGCGAGGGTTGGGTCCAATTGCACGGGTCCCATGCGTTCGCGGTGCAGGGCGGTGACCCGGTTGCGGAAGTGGCCGAACATACGTTTGACCTGATGGTAGCGGCCTTCGTGCAGGGTCAGACGGGCGCGGCGTGGGCCGAGCAGTTCCAGTTGGGCCGGCTGGGTGGTGAGGTTCTCGAAGCGGAAGTACAGGCCCCTGGCGAAGGCCTCGATGCAGCTGGGGTCGATCTCGTCCTCGGTGTCGACCAGGTAGACCTTGCCCTGCAGGCTGCTCGGCTGGGTCAGGCGGCGCGACCACTGGCCGTCGTTGGTCAGCAGCATCAGCCCGGTGGTGTTGAAGTCCAGGCGGCCGGCGATGTGCAGGTCAGCCTTGTCCGGCTCCTCGATCAGGTCGAGCACGGTACGGTGCGTCGGGTCGCAGGTGGCGCTGACGCAGCCGCTTGGCTTGTGCAGCATCAGGTAGCGGGCGGCCTTGCCGGGCTGCAGCAGTGCGTCGTCGAGTTCGATGCGGTCGAACAGACGCACCTCCCGGTCCGGCGTTCGGATCACCTCGCCATTCACCCGGGCGCGACCTTCGACGAGCACGCGGCGGACGTCCTGGCGGCTGAGTTGCGCGCGTCCGGCGAGGTAGCGGTCCAGGCGCATCAGGTGTTGACTGGGGCTTCGCCGCGGGCGCAGCGCGGGCAGAGGCAGGCTCGGTTCCTGAGTGCCGCGGGGACGCGTTCGAGGGCGTCCTGGGCGATGGTGGCCGACATGCACCAGCACGGCTGTTGCGCGTCGGGATCGCAATCGGCGCACTGGTTGGGCTGGCCGCAGAGCGGGCAGCGGGAAGGTTCGACAGGCTCGCTCATGGCGTTTCCGTTGAAGTCGGGCGTCGTGTGCCGGTGGTTGGCGCCGGCACGCGACGCCGGGTTACATGACGCGCTGACCCGGCTTGGCGCCGTTATCCGGGCTGAGCAGGTAGATTTCGCTGCCGCCGGGGCCGGCGGCCAGCACCATGCCCTCGGACATGCCGAACTTCATCTTGCGCGGCGCCAGATTAGCGACGTACAGGGTCAGGCGGCCTTCGAGCTTGCTGGGGTCCGGGTAGGCGCTCTTGATGCCGGAAAAGACGTTGCGCTTGGTGTCGCCGATATCCAGCGTCAGGCGCAGCAGCTTGTCGGCACCCTCGACGAACTCGGCCTTCTGGATCAGCGCGATACGCAGGTCGACCGCGGCGAAGGCGTCGAAGTTGATCTCGGCGGCCAGCGGCTCCTTGACCAGTTCGCCGTTGCCTGCGGGAGCGGCGGGCTCGCTCGCGGCGAGGTCTTCCTTGGAGGCTTCGATCATGGCCTCGATCTTCGCTGGCTCGATGCGGGTCATCAGCGGAGTGAAGGCGTTGAGCTTGTGGTTGGCCAGAAGCGTTGCGTGGTCGTTCCAGTTCAGCGGCGCTACGTTGAGGAACTGTTCGGCGGCGGCAGCCAGGTTCGGCAGCACGGGCTTGAGGAAGATCACCAGCTGGCGGAACAGGTTGACGCCCAATGCGCAGATTTCCTGCACCTCGGCCTGCTTGCCCTCGACCTTGTTCAGCGCCCACGGGGCCTTGTCAGCGATCCAGGCGTTGGCGCGGTCGGCCAGGTGCATGATCTCGCGCATGGCGCGGGCGAAGTCACGCGCCTCGTAGGCCTCGGCGATGCTCGGCGCGGCGGCCTGGAAGGCGGCCCAGAGTTCCGGCTCGGGGTTGGCGTCGACCATCACGCCGTCGTTGCCCTTGTGGATGAAGCCGGCGCAGCGGCTGGCGATGTTGACCACTTTGCCGACCAGGTCCGAGTTGACCTTCTGCACGAAGTCCTCAAGGTTCAGGTCGAGGTCGTCGACGCCGCGGCCGAGCTTGGACGCGTAGTAGTAGCGCAAATATTCCGGGTTGAGGTGTTCGAGATAGGTGCGTGCCTTGATGAAAGTGCCGCGCGACTTGGACATCTTCTGCCCGTTCACCGTCAGGTAGCCGTGCACGTTGACCGCGGTCGGCTTGCGGTAGCCGGCGCCTTCGAGCATGGCCGGCCAGAACAGGGTGTGGAAGTTGATGATGTCCTTGCCGATGAAGTGGTACAGCTCGGCGCTCGACTCCTTGCTCCAGAAGGTATCGAAGGAGAGTTCCGGGCGGCGCTTGCAGAGGTTCTTGAAGCTCGCCATGTAGCCGATCGGCGCGTCCAGCCAGACGTAGAAGTACTTGCCCGGCTCGCCGGGGATCTCGAAACCGAAATAGGGCGCGTCGCGGGAGATGTCCCACTCCTGCAGCCCGCCGTCCAGCCATTCAGCGATCTTGTTGGCCACCGATTCCTGCAGCGTGCCGCTGCGCGTCCATTCCTTCAGCATTGCCTCGAAGTCCGGCAGCTTGAAGAAGAAGTGTTTGGAGTCCTTGAGCACCGGGGTGGCGCCGGAGATCGCCGAGCGCGGGTCCTTCAGTTCGGTGGGCTCGTAGGTGGCGCCGCATTTCTCGCAGTTGTCGCCGTACTGGTCTTCGGCGCCGCACTTGGGGCAGGTGCCCTTGATGAAGCGGTCGGCGAGGAACATGCCCTTCTCGGGATCGAAGTATTGGGTCACCGAGCGGGTGGCGATGTGCCCGGCATCACGCAGGCGGGTGTAGATCAGCTCGGCCAGCTCGCGGTTTTCTTCGGCGTGGGTCGAGTGGAAGTTGTCGAAATCGACTAGAAAGTCGGCGAAATCGGCGCTGTGCTCGGCCTGCACATTAGCGATCAGCTGTTCCGGGGTAATGCCCTCCTTCTCCGCGCGCAGCATGATCGCCGAGCCATGGGCATCGTCGGCGCAGACGTAGATGCACTGGTTGCCGCGCAGCTTCTGGAAGCGCACCCACATGTCGGTCTGGATGTACTCGAGCATATGGCCGAGGTGGATCGAACCGTTGGCATAGGGCAGGGCGCTGGTAACGAGAATCTGGCGGGCTTCGGACATGAGGTCTGCGTTCGGAATTGCGAAAGAAAGGCTGCAACTATAAAGGGGTGTCGGTTTTTTTTCATCCGCGCAGCCGGCGCGCGGCGTTCTGCAACTGCTGCGTTTCGGCTGCGGTGGGCTGGCGGCTGACTGCGCGGTAATATGCCTGCCTGATTTGCTCGGTCTTTCTTGGGAGTAGCCATGTCCGTCACCCGTGAAGCTGTGGAAAACGTACTGCGCCAGTACACCGATCCCCACTTGAACCAAGATCCGGTGAGTGCCGGTTGCGTGCGTTCGATCGACGTTCAGGGTGAGCGCGTCAGCGTTCAGCTCGAACTGGGCTACGCCGCGGGGCTGTTTCGCAGCGGCTGGGCGCAGATGCTGGCAATGGCGATCGAGGGGTTGGATGGTGTCGCCCGTGCCGACGTGCAGGTCGATTGCGTGATTCGCGCGCATAAGTCTCAGGAGCAAGTGCCTGCACTGGCCAACGTGAAGAACATCATTGCCGTTTCCTCGGGCAAGGGTGGCGTCGGCAAATCCACCACCGCCGCCAATCTGGCGTTGGCGCTGGCGCGCGAAGGGGCACGCGTCGGCATGCTGGACGCCGACATCTATGGGCCGAGCCAGGGCATCATGTTTGGCATCGCCGAGGGCACGCGTCCGCAGATTCGTGATGGCAAGGCCTTCGTGCCGTTGCAGGCCCACGGGGTGCAGGTGATGTCGATGGCGTTTCTGGCCGACGATAAGACCCCGATGGTCTGGCGCGGACCGATGGTGTCCGGCGCGTTGTTGCAGCTGGTCACCCAGACCGCCTGGGACAACCTGGATTACTTGGTGATCGACATGCCGCCGGGCACCGGCGATATCCAGCTGACGCTGGCGCAGAAGGTGCCGGTGACTGGCGCAGTGATCGTCACCACGCCGCAGGATCTGGCGTTGCTGGATGCGAAGAAGGGCGTGGAGATGTTCCGCAAGGTGAACATCCCGGTCCTGGGCGTGGTGGAGAACATGGCCGTGCACATCTGCTCGAACTGCGGTCATGCCGAGCATCTATTCGGCGAGGGCGGCGGCGAGAAACTGGCGGCGCAGTACAACGTCGATCTGCTGGCTTCGCTGCCGCTGTCGATGGCTATCCGCAGCCAGGCCGATGCGGGCACGCCGACTGTAATTGCCGACCCGGAAAGCCAGATCGCTATGATCTACCAAGAGATCGCCCGCACGGTCGGCGCGCGCATCGCACAGAGCGGGCAGATCATCGCCCAGTCGATGCCGAAGATTATGGTTTCCGACGACTGATCCGCCGGGCAGCGTCGCTGCTTCTCCTAGATTGGATGGGCAGCGGCGGCACAGCCGCACGAAGTGGTATGCGGGATCGTTGTGCTTGAATGATGGAGGCGCCTGCGGCCACCTCCGTCCGGCGCGAAGCCAAATCGCAGGCACAAAAAAACCTCGCCGAGGCGAGGTTTTTTCAACGCGAGGGACAGGTTAGATAACCTGAACTTCCTCGGCTTGCATGCCCTTCTGGCCGCGGGTAGCGACGAAGGAAACCTGCTGACCTTCCTTCAGGCTCTTGAAGCCGTCGCCCTGGATGGCGCGGAAGTGTACGAAGAGGTCGTCACCGGATTGCGGAGTGATGAAGCCGAAGCCTTTCTCATCGTTGAACCACTTAACGGTACCGGTTTGGCGATTGGACATTTGATGTCTCCTTGAACCAAGTTTTGAAGAATAAAGTGCGGGCTAAAAGGCCCGAACATCACTGTGTGCAAGGAGATAGGAGTCGTATCGATATTTGGATCGAAATCTAAACATGTAGCGATTCACGGTGACACATGCAGCAGCAGCCCAGTAACAATACCGTTTTTCTGGAGCAAAGCGAGCTTTATTTTGGATTTCTTCGCTGTGCGGCCGCAGCTGGCTGCGACGGCCGTTGCGGCGTGCCAGTAGCCAGGCTTTGAACACCCGTGCCAGGCTCGGTAAGATGCACCTCTTCGCAGGACCATTAACCTATTCAGGACGTCAGCCATGAGCATCAAATCGGACAAGTGGATTCGCCGCATGGCCCAGGATCACGGCATGATCGAGCCCTTCGTCGAGCGCCAGGTGCGCACCGAAGGCAGCGAGCGACTGATCTCCTATGGCGTCTCCAGCTACGGTTACGACGTGCGCTGCGCCGATGAATTCAAGGTGTTCACCAACATCCATTCGGCGACTGTGGACCCGAAGAACTTCGACGAGAAGAGCTTCGTGGACGTCAAGGGGCCGGTGTGCATCATTCCGCCGAACTCCTTCGCTCTGGCGCGTACTGTCGAGTACTTCCGTATCCCGCGCGATGTGCTGACGATCTGCCTGGGCAAGAGCACGTACGCGCGCTGCGGCATCATCGTCAACGTCACGCCGCTGGAACCGGAGTGGGAAGGCCACGTGACGCTGGAGTTTTCCAACACCACCACGCTGCCGGCCAAGATCTACGCCAACGAGGGTGTGGCGCAGATGCTGTTCCTGCAGTCCGATGAGCCCTGTGAGGTGTCTTACCGCGATCGTGGCGGCAAGTACCAGGGCCAGCGCGGAGTGACCCTGCCGAAGGCCTGACCCTTTAGCATTCGCTGCAAGTGAAAAAGCCGGGCGATTGCCCGGCTTTTTTCTGCGCGATTACCGTTACCCGCCTAGATAGGCGTCACGCACCTTAGGATCGTTCAACAGCTGTTCGCCGCTGCCTTGCATGACGATGTGGCCGTTCTCCAGCACGTAGCCGCGGTCGGCGAGCTTGAGTGCCTGATTGGCGTTCTGCTCGACGAGGAAGATGGTCACGCCATCCTCGCGCAGCTGCTCGATGATGTCGAAGATCTGCTGGATGATGATCGGCGCCAGGCCTAGTGACGGCTCGTCGAGCAGTAGTAGCTTCGGCTTGCTCATCAACGCACGACCGATGGCAAGCATCTGCTGCTCGCCGCCAGACATGGTGCCGGCGCGCTGCGCGAGGCGTTCCTCGAGACGGGGAAACAGGTGCAGTACCTTGTCCAGTTGTTGCTGGTTGTCGGCCTTGTTGCCGAAGAACCCGCCCATGGCAAGGTTTTCCTCGACGGTCAGGCGCGCAAACACCCGGCGCCCCTCGGGAACCACGGCGATGCTCTTGCGCATGATGTCGCAGCTCTGTTGGCCGACCAGCTCCTCGCCCTCATAACGGATGCTGCCGCTGGCGGCCTGCGGCGAGCCGCAGAGCGTCATCAGCAGGGTCGACTTGCCGGCACCGTTTGCACCGATCAGCGTGACGATTTCGCCCCGCTCGACGTTGATGCTGACGTCGTGCAGCGCCTGGATCTTGCCGTAGAAGGTCGAGACGTTTTCGAAAGACAGCATGCTCACGCCTCCCCCAGATAGGCTTTGATCACGTCCGGATTGTTGCGAATCTGCTCCGGCGTACCGTCGGCCAGGGGGGTGCCCTGGTTGATGACGTAGATGTGGTCGGAAATGCTCATCACCAACTTCATGTCGTGCTCGATCAGCAGAACGGTTACGCCGTGCTCCTCGCGCAGCAGGGCAATCAGAGCCTTGAGATCCTCGGTTTCCTTCGGGTTGAGGCCGGCTGCAGGCTCGTCGAGCATGAGGATGCGCGGGCGCGTCATCATGCAGCGGGCAATCTCCAGTCGGCGCTGCTGTCCGTAGGCGAGGGTGCCGGCCGGACGGTTGGCGATATCGGTCAGATTCACCTGCTCCAGCCAGTGCGCGGCGAAGTTCATGGCGTCCCGCTCGCTCTGACGGAACGCCGGCGTCTTCAGCAGGCCGGCGAGGAAGTTGGTGTTCAGGTGACGGTGCTGCGCCACCAGCAGGTTTTCCACGGCCGTCATGTCCTTGAACAGGCGGACGTTCTGGAAGGTGCGCACCACGCCCTGGAGGGCGATCTTGTGGCCCGGCATGCCGTGGATCGGGGTGCCGTCGAGGAGAATCTCCCCGGCGGTCGGCTGGTAGAAGCCGGTCAGGCAGTTGAATACCGTGGTCTTGCCGGCGCCGTTGGGGCCGATCATCGAGACCACCTGTCTTTCCTGTACGTTCAGGGCCACATTGTTGACGGCCAGCAGACCGCCGAAGCGCATGCTCAGGCCGCGTACTTCTAGAATCGGGCGGCTCATTGCTTCAGCTCCAGGTGGGGACGTTGCATGGGCAGCAGACCCTGCGGACGCCAGATCATCATCAGGACCATCAGTGCGCCGAACATCAGCATGCGGTACTCGCTGAATTCGCGCATCAGCTCGGGCAGCAGGATCATCACGATGGCCGCGAGAATCACGCCCAGTTGCGAGCCCATGCCACCCAGCACGACGATGGCGAGAATGATCGCCGACTCGATGAAGGTGAAGGATTCCGGCGACACCAGCCCTTGGCGCGCGGCAAAGAAGCTCCCGGCAAAACCGGCGAACGTGGCGCCGAGGGTGAATGCCGACAGCTTGATCACCGTGGGGTTCATGCCCAGCGCGCGACAGGCGATTTCGTCCTCGCGCAGCGCTTCCCAGGCGCGGCCGATCGGCATGCGCAGCAGGCGGTTGATGACGAACAGCGTCAGCAGTACCAGCAACAGAGCGATCAGGTAGAGGAAGATCACCTTGTTCACCGAGTTGTAGGCCACCCCGAAGTACTCATGGAAGGTCTGCATGCCCTCGGCGGCGCGGCGCTCGAACGACAGGCCGAACAGCGACGGCTTGTCGATGCCGCTGATGCCGTTGGGGCCGCCGGTCAGGTCGGTCATGTTGCGCAGCAGCAGGCGGATGATCTCACCGAAGCCGAGCGTCACGATGGCCAGGTAGTCGCCACGCAGGCGCAGCACCGGGAAGCCCAGCAGGAAACCGAACAGCGCGGCCATCGCACCAGCGATGGGCAGTGCCGTCCAGAAGCCGACGCCGTAGTAGTGCGAGAGCAGCGCGTAGGTATAGGCGCCCACGGCGTAGAAGCCGACGTAGCCCAGATCGAGCAGCCCGGCCAGACCGACGACGATGTTCAGGCCGAGGCCGAGCATCACGTAAATCAGGATCAGCGTGGCAATGTCCACCGCGCCGCGCGAGCCGTAGAACGGCCACACCAGCGCCACCAGCACCAGACCGATGATGATGTAGCGTTGCGTGGAGGGCAGGGTCAGGAAGTTGCCGGTGCCGGCCGGAATGCTCGGCAGGCTCGTGCTGGCCGCCCAGCCGGCCGGCAGGCGCGTACGCACCAACTGCCAGAAGAACATCGCTACGGCGCACGCGGCGATGATCCAGAACGTCAGCGCGTCCGTACCATGCACCTCTACCTTGATGCCCACCGTGGTGAGCTTCACGCCGAGTACCGGCACCGCGACGGCGATTACCAGCAGGGCGCTGAAAAACGCTGTACGAAGATTGCGCGTCATACCTTTTCCACCTCCGGACGGCCGAGGATGCCGGTGGGGCGGAACAGCAGGACGAGCACCAGCAGGCTGAATGCCACGACATCCTTGTACTGGTCGCCGAACAGATCGGCACCGAAGGCCTCGGCCACGCCGAGCACCAGACCGCCGAGCATGGCGCCCGGAATGCTGCCAATGCCGCCGAGCACCGCGGCGGTGAATGCCTTGATGCCGGCGAGGAAGCCGATGTGCGGGTTGATCACGCCGTACTGCATGCTGATCAGCACCGCCGCGATGGCCGCCAGCGCCGCGCCGATGACGAACGTCAGGGCGATGATGTTGTTGGTGTTGATGCCCAGCAGGTTGGCCATCTTGATGTCTTCGGCACAGGCGCGGCAGGCGCGCCCCAGCCGCGAGCGCGAGATGAACAGCGTCAGGCCGTACATGGTGATGAAGGTCACGATGAAGATCGCCACCTGCATGTAGGAGATCGTCACGCCGTTCATGGTGCTTTCCCCGAGCACGAAGTTGCCCGGCATCAGGTTGGGGATGGCCTTGTCCTTGGAGTCCTGCGCCAGCAGCACGACGTTCTGCAGGAAGATCGACATGCCGATCGCCGAGATCAGCGGAATCAGCCGGTTACTGCCGCGCAACGGGCGGTAGGCGACCCGTTCGATGCTGTAGCCGTAGGCGCTGGTGACGATCATGCTGGCGAGGAAGGCGCCGATCATGAGGAGCGGCAAGGCGTCCAGACCGAGCATGGACAGGCCGATGATGGCGATGAAGGCAACATACGAACCGATCATGTACACCTCGCCGTGGGCGAAGTTGATCATGCCGATGATGCCGTACACCATCGTGTAGCCGATGGCGATCAAGGCATAGGTGCTGCCAACGGTGAGTCCGTTGATCAGCTGTTGTAGGTAATGGTAAAGCTCAGGCATCACTGCTCTCCCGAAGTCCCTGCAATTTCATTCCGGTTGGCTGCGCTGCCCACATCGAACACGCCGCACACCCGCGCGGCGCTACTACGGTACGACGACGCGCGGATCACGCGCGGTGCCGGTTCGAGGCGGGCCTGCGGTTCAGGCCGCTCGTCGGATTACAGGTAGGCAAGGCGGCCCGATGCTTGTGGCAGGGCCGCCCGCTAAGACAAAGCCCACGGCAAGTGGGCTTTGCGAGGCTGATGGAAGTTACTTGGCTTCGGTCTTGGTGCCGTCCTGGTGCCATTCGTAGACGACGAAGTTGAAGTTCTTCAGGTCGCCTTTCTCGTCGAACTCCAGCGCGCCGGTCGGGGTGTCGAAGGTGTTGCTGCGCAGCGCCTCGGCCACCTTGTCGGTGTCGGTAGTGCCGGCTTTCTCGATGCCTTCAGCGATCACCTGCACCGCAGCGTAGGCCGGGAACACGAACGGGCCGCTCGGGTCCTGCTTCTTGGCCTTGAAGGCTTCGACGAGCTGCTGGTTCTTCGGATCTTCGTTGAAGGATTTCGGCAGGGTCACGTACATGCCTTCGGAAGCCGGGCCGGCGATGGCGGAGATTTCCGAGTTGCCGACGCCTTCCGGACCCATGAAGCGCACGTTCAGGCCCTTTTCCTTCGCCTGGCGCAGCAGCAGACCGAGTTCCGGGTGGTAGCCGCCGTAGTAGACGAAGTCCACGCCTTCGCGCTTGAGCTTGGCGATCAGCGAGGAGAAGTCCTTGTCGCCGGCGTTGATGCCTTCGAACAGGCCGACCTTGATGTTCTTGCTTTCCAGCGTCTGCTTGACGGCGGTGGCGATGCCTTCGCCGTACTGCTGCTTGTCGTGGATGACCGCGACGTTCTTCGGCTTGACGTGATCGGCGATGAAGTTACCGGCGGTCGGGCCCTGCAGGCTGTCCAGGCCGATGGTGCGGAAGATCAGCTGATAGCCGCGCGAGGTAATGTCCGGGCTGGTGGATGCCGCGGTAATCATCAGGATGCCTTCGTCCTCATAGATATCGGACGCCGGCTGGGTGGAGCTGGAGCACAGGTGGCCGACCACGAACTGCACGCCGTCGTTGACGATCTTGTTGGCGACCGCCACGGCCTGCTTCGGATCGCAGGCATCGTCGTAGCGTACGCCCTCGAGTTGCTGGCCGTTCACCCCGCCGGCCTTGTTGATCTGCTCGATGGCCATCTCGGCCCCGATGAATTGCATGTCCCCGTATTGCGCGACCGATCCGGTCACCGGGCCGGCCATAGCGATCCGGATAGTATCGGCCGCAAGCGTGTAGCTGGCGGTGCCGCTCAAGACGAGGGCGAGAACGAGTTTGGACAGACGCTGGTTGCTCTTCATATGCGCTCCACTTGCATCATTATTGTTTGGATCCTGCATGTCGCAGAGGCGTTACGGGCCGATCGTCCCGGAACGGTGCGGCAACTGTACCGGCACAGTGTAGAAGTGTCTCCTCTCTTTGCACAGCCGGCAGAACTGGGCGTTTTGACCGACACGGCGCCGCGTTATGATGGCCGCCCCCTCACTCCGGTAGCTCCCATGACCGACGATGTAAGCACTCTCTATGCCAAGCTTTTGGGCGAAACGGCCCCGATTACCTGGGAAGAACTGCAGCCGTTCTTCGCCCGTGGCGCGCTCCTGCGGGTCGCGAACGATTTCGATCTGGTCGAGGTAGCGCTCGCCGTGGCGCAGGACGATCGCGCCAAGGTTGCGGCCTGGCTGGAAGGCGGTCAGCTGCTGAGAATGGATGCGCCGCAGGCGCAGGACTGGCTGGAGCGCGATCCGCAGCTATGGGCAGTGGTCGTCGCGCCCTGGGTGCTGGCACAGGAGCGCGGCGCGCGGCCGGTCGTGCACTGAGACGGTGCGCCTGTGGGTGACGCGCTGATTATCCACGCACCCAGCGCTGCCGCGCCCAACCGCTGAGGGCGTCGACCACCAGCACCATCAGCAGCATGGCGATGATCACCGTCGAGGCCTGGGCTTCCTGGAACAGGCTGAGGCTCATGTGCAGCATCTGCCCCAGGCCGCCGGCACCGACGAAGCCGAGCACGCTGGCCATGCGGATATTGTTTTCCCAGCGATACAGCGTGTAAGCCACCAGCTGCGGCCACAGGCTGGGTAAGGTGCCGTAGCAGAAGGCGACGACGCGTCCGCCGCCGTTCAGGCGCAGCGCATCGGCTGGCGCCGGCGGGGTGTTTTCCAGCGCCTCGGCGAACAGCCGGCCGAGCACCCCGGCGGTGTGCAGGGCCAGGGCGAGTGTGCCGGCGTTCGGCCCGAGCCCGGCAGCAAGCACCATCAGCGCCGCCCAGACCAATTCCGGAATCGCCCGCAGCGCGTTGAGCAGCAGACGCGCGGCCGCCTGGGCGGCTCGGCCGAAGCGCCCGGCGGCGGGTAGCGCCAGCAGCAGGCCCAGCAAGGCGGCGAGTAAGGTGCCGATGGCCGACATCGCCAGGGTTTCCAGCGCGCCGCGGCCGATGGCGCGCAGATGTGCCGGTGACAGGTCGGGATCGAGAAAGCCCGCCGCATACGCGGCCATCTGTCCGAGCCCTTCACGCCCGAACAGCGTGGCGGTGTCCAGCTGCAGATAGGCGAAGGCGGCGACCACGGTGGCGAGCAGCGCCAGCGGAATCAGCAGGCGGGCCAGGAGCTTCACGCGAACCTCCAGCGCAGCAGCCGGCTGAGCAGGTCGGCCAGCAGTACCAGCGCGAGGAAAGTCAGCAGCATGCTGGCGACCTCACCACCAGCGAACATGCGCATCGACAGGTCCATCTGCTGACCCAGCCCGCCGGCGCCGACGAAGCCCATCACCACCGAGGCGCGTACCGCGCATTCCCAGCGATAGACCGAGTACGACAGCATCTCGCCGGTCGCCTGCGGCAGCACGCCGTAGCAGAACGCCTGCAGGCGAGAACTGCCGGCGGCGAGCAGTGCCCGCGCCGGTTGCGGATCGACTGACTCGAAGATTTCCGCATAGACCTTGCCGAGCATGCCGGCGTAGGTGATGGCGATGGCCAGCACACCGGCGGTCGGGCCGAGGCCGACGGCGCGGACGAACAGCAGCGCCCAGACGATTTCCGGGATGCTGCGCAGCACGATCAGCAGGCCGCGTGCCGGCCAGCGCAGTGCCTGTGCCCACCATGCCGGCCGGCCGCCTCGGCTGAGCGCCGAAAGCGACAGCGCGCGCGTGGCGAGCAGCGCACCTGGCAGGGCGATCAGCAGCGCCAGCGCCATGCCGGCGGTGGCGATGGCGAGGGTCTCCAGCGTGGCCTGCGCCAGCAGGGCAAGGAACGGCTGGTCATGCGCCGGGGGCCAGAAGCCGGCGAGGAATACGCCCATCGTCTCGGCGTTGCTGCCATCGAATAGCACGCCGAGGTCCAGCTCGCTGAGCGAAAGCCCCGGCCACAGCAGCGTCAGCGCCACCAGCGTGAGCAGCAGGCGCGCCGGCGCCGCCGGGTCGCGGGTGACGGTGGGGTTCAGCATCGCGGGATATGCAGGGGCGGCGCGAAGGCCGCGGCCGGAATTGGCGAATGGCTCAGCTGCTCGTTGGCATACAGCGCCGCCAGCTCTTCGGACGTGACCGCGGTGGCTGGCTTGTCGAACAGGATGCGCCCGGCGCGCACGCCGACGATCCGCGGGAAATGCTGCAGCGCCAGCTCGACGGCGTGCAGGCTGGCCAGCAGCGTGGCGTTGCGCTGCTGCGCCTCGCGGTTGAGTACGCCGAGGGTGTAGTTGGCGAGCACCGGGTCCATCGCCGAAACCGGCTCGTCGGCGAGGATCAGCTCCGGCGCCTGATAGAGCACGCGGGCGATGCCGACGCGCTGCAGCTGGCCGCCGGAAAGCTGGTCACAGCGCATGTAGAGTTTGTCGGCAAGATCCAGCCGGCCCAGCTCGGCCGCGGCGCCAGCGGCGTCCAGCGGATAGATCAGGCTGAGCAGGCTGCGGCCGAGCGACCACTGGCCGAGACGACCGGCGAGCACCGCAGTGACCACTCGTTGCCGCGGCGGCAGCGGCGGCGCCTGGTGAATCAGCCCGATGCGCGCGCGCAGCCGCTGGCGTTGCGCGACGGAAAGCGCCCACGGCTGCTCGCCGAGCAGTTCCAGCTGGCCGCACTGCGGTTTCAACGCGGTCGCCAGCAGGCGCAGCAGGGTGGTTTTGCCGGCACCGGACGGCCCGATGATGGCCACGCGTTCGCCCTGGGCGACCCGCAGTTCGATGTCGCACAGCGCAGCCTGACCGTCAGCGTGGGTATGGCCCACGCCGCTCAGGCTGAGGATCACTTCAGCAGGCCGGCAGCGCGCGCGGCTTGCTCGATGCCTTCGTAGTTTTCCGGCTTGGTCGCGATGAAGCGGCTGGCCGCCTGCAGGTCGAGGATCGCCTTGTGTTCCGGGTTGGCCGGGTCGAGCGCGAGGAACGCCGCCTTGATCTTCTCGGCCAGGGCCGGATCGAGGGTGCCGCGCACGGTCCAGTTGTAGTCGTAGTAGGTCGGCGTGGTGGCGAAGACGCGCACCTTGTCGGTGTTCACCTTGCCGGCGGCGACCAGCTTGTCCCACACCGAGGCGTTGAGCACGCCGGCGTCGGCCTTGCCGGCTTCGACCCAGGCGGCGGTGGCGTCATGCGCGCCGGAATAGGCGATGCGGGAGAAGAACTGCTCCGGCTCGATGCCGTCCTTGAGCATGAAATAGCGCGGCATCAGGCTGCCCGAGGTCGAGGAAACCGAGCCGAAGGCGAAGGTCTTGCCCTTGAGGTCCTGCAGCGACTTGACCGCGGGATCGGCGGTGATGAACTTGCTGGTGAACTGCTCGTCCTGCTCGCGCTGCACCAGCGGGATGGCGTTGCCGGTTTTCAGGCGCGTCTGCACGAAGGTGAAGCCGCCCAGCCAGGCCATGTCCAGGCGATCGGAGGCCAGCGCTTCGACCACGGCGGCGTAGTCGGATACCGGGGTGAATTTCACCGGCATGCCGAGTTCCTTCTCCAGGTACTCGCCCAGCGGCTTGAACTTGCGGATCAGTTCGGTGGGGGCTTCGTCGGGGATCGCGGAAACCCGCAGGGTTTCGGCGGCCTGGATGGCGGTGACGGACAGGGACAGGGCAAGGCCGGCGACGGCTGCCAGGGAGCGCTTGAGCATTGAGGGTTCTCCGGTTCAATGGCGGAAAAAGCGTGGCGATTATAGGTGCGGACGGTTGCGCTTAGCCATGACCGGTTTTCGCGCCTAGAATCGGCGCCTTCACCGTTTTCCGAGGAGCTGCCCCGTGTCCACGCTGCCAACCCTTGCGTTCGCCGGTATCGGCCTGATGGGCCTGCCGATGTGTCGCCGCCTGCTGGCGGCCGGTTACCGCCTGCTGGTCTGGAATCGCTCGCCCGACAAATGCGCGCCGCTGGTTGCGCTCGGCGCCACGGCGGTGGCGACGCCGGCCGAACTCTGCGCTGCCGATATCGTGCTGCTGTGCCTGGCCGATACTGCCGCCGTGCGCGAGGTGGTGTTCGGCAAGGGCGGGCTCGCCGAAGGCGGCAAGCCGGGCAAGCTGCTGGTCGATCATTCCAGCCTGGAACCCAGCGCGACGCGCGACATGGCCGCCGAGCTGGAATTTCGCAGTGGCATGCGCTGGGTCGATGCGCCGGTCTCCGGCGGCACCGCGGGGGCGGAGAACGGCACGCTGGCGATCATGGCCGGCGGCCGGGTCGAGGATGTCGAGCGCGTGCGACCGGTGCTGATGCAGCTCGGCCAGCGGCTGACGCACATGGGTGAGGTCGGTGCGGGGCAGGTCAGCAAGGTCTGCAACCAGATGATCGTCGCCTGCAACGCGCTGGTGATCGCCGAGGTGGTGGCGCTGGCCGAGCGTGCCGGAGTCGATGCCAGCCTGCTGGCGCCAGCGCTGGCCGGTGGTTTCGCCGACTCGCGGCCGCTGCAGATCCTCGCGCCGCAGATGGCGGCCAGCGAGTTCGAGCCGGTGAAATGGCACGTGCGCACGCTGCTCAAGGACCTGGATACCGCGGTGAAACTGTCCCGCGAGCAGGGCTCGGCGACGCCAATGAGCGGCCTCGCTGCGCAGCTGATGCGCCTGCACGGCAGCCAGGGCAACCTGCAGCGCGATCCGGCGACGCTGGTGCAGCTGTACCGGGAGGGCGAGTCATGAAGATTGCCGCCAACCTGTCGCTGCTGTTCAGCGAACTGCCGCTGGCCGAGCGGGTGCTTGCCGCGCGTGTCGCCGGTTTCGACGGCGTGGAAATCCAGTTCCCCTATGAGCTGCCGGCCGTGCTGCTCAAGGGGCTGCTCGACCGCGCCGGCCTGCCACTGGTGCTGATCAACCTGCCGGCCGGCGATCTGATGCAGGGCGGCGCCGGGCTTGCGGCGGTGCCGGAGCGTCAGGCCGAGTTCGAGGCGGCGTTGCAGGAGGCCCTGACCTACGCGCTGATGGTCCGCCCGGCCTGCGTCAACGTGCTGCCGGGGCGGCTGGCCGACGGCGTGGCGCGCGAGGAAGCGCTGGAGACGCTCGAACACAATCTGTGGATGGCCGCCGAAGCCTTCGACATGCTTGGCATCCGCGTGCTCTGCGAGGCGATCAATCCGCTGGACATGCCGGGCTTCCTGATCAACAGCGCCGCCGATCTCGCCGCCTTGCTGGAGCGCGTCAATCATCCCAACTGCCAGGGCCAGCTGGACTTCTATCACATGGCCCGGCAGGGGCTGGATCTCACTGGATGCGTCGAGCAGCTGCGCGGTCGCATCGGCCACGTGCAGTTCGCCGACTGTCCCGGGCGCGGTGCGCCGGGCAGCGGCGAGGTCGACTTCAGCACCGCGCTGCAGGCCCTGCAGGCGAGCGGCTACACGGGCTGGCTCGGCGCCGAGTACAAGCCGGGCGAGGCGGGCACCGCGGCGAGCCTGGGCTGGCTGACCGAATGGCAGGCGCGCTGAGCCATCGCGCGGCATAAGCGCAGGTGATGTTCGCAGACGACGGGGGAGGCAGGTTCTAGAGTCAGGCTCGAGTCCCGGCTGGTCTGGCCGGTTACAACAAGAACAATCGAGACCGACGTCATGCAGCCTTCCACCCAAGCTTCGAACGCCTGGCGCGTGCTGTTCCTGCTGTTCCTGGCGAACCTGTTCAACTTCTTCGACCGCACCATTCCGGCGATCATCGCCGAGCCGATCCGCCTGGAGTGGAATCTCAACGACTTCCAGCTCGGCCTGATCGGCACCGCCTTCACCATCATCTACGCCATCGCCGGCCTGCCGCTGGGGCGCATGGCCGACCTCGGTTCGCGGCGCAAGATCATGGGCTGGGGGCTGACCGTCTGGAGCGGGCTGACCGCGGTGAATGGCCTGGCCTGGAACTTCTGGAGCTTTCTGCTGGTGCGCATGGGCATCGGCATTGGCGAAGCCAGCTATGCGCCGGCGGCCAACTCGCTGATCGGCGACCTGTTTCCGGCGCACAAGCGTGCGCGGGCGATGGGGATTTTCATGCTCGGCCTGCCGCTGGGGCTGCTGCTGGCGTTCTTCACCATCGGCTCGATGGTCGAGGCGTTCGACAGCTGGCGCGCGCCGTTCTTCATCGCCGCGGTGCCGGGGCTGGTGCTGGCGCTGTTCATCTTCCTGATCCGCGAGCCGCAGCGCGGCGCCGCCGAGGCGGTGCGGGTCTCGCAGGCGCCGGTGCAGCAACCGATGCGCAAGGTGCTGGCGATCCGCACGTTCTGGTGGCTGGTGCTGGCCGGGCTGGCATTCAACTTCGCCACCTATGCCTGCAACGCCTTCATGGTGCCGCTGCTGATGCGCTATCACGCCGTGCCGCTGGTTGAGGCGTCGGTCGCCACCGGGGTCATCGTCGGGTTCACCGGCTTGATCGGCCTGACCTTCGGCGGCTGGATCGCCGACCGCATCCACCAGCGGTTTGCCCGCGGCCGGCTGATCTTCGCGGCGGTGAGCATGCTGGTCGCCACGCTCGCCACCGGCTACGCGCTGCTGGCCGGACGCATCGAGGTTGGCGTGTTCGTCGCGGTGTTCAGCGTCGGCTGGCTGTTCTCCTACAACTTCTATACCTGCGTCTACACCGCGATCCAGGACGTGGTCGAACCGCGTCTGCGGGCGACGGCGATGGCGCTGTTCTTCGCCGGGTTGTACCTGCTCGGTGGTGGCATGGGCACGGTGGTGGTGGGGCTGCTCTCGGATCATTTCGCCCAGGCGGCGATGCTCGCGGCAGGAGCCGCAGAGATGAGTGAGACGTTCCGCGCCGAGGGGCTGCACGGGGCGATGTACCTGATCCCCGCGTCGTTGCTGCTGACCATGCTGTTCCTGTTCCAGGCGTCGCGGACGTTCTGCGCAGATGCGCGGCGAATGACGGCGGGCATGGTCGAAGATGGCGCGGCCGGCGAGGCGGTGCCGGCCTAGCACTGGCATACGGATGCGACAGCCGGACTGCATCGGCGCGCCGGCTCCAGTACACTGCGCGGCCGTTTTTTGGCAGTCTGGTACGCACCATGCAGAACGCTTCGCCCGCCCGCGCCTGTGGCATCGACTTCGGCACCTCCAATTCCACGGTCGGCTGGTGGCGGCCGGGTGTCGATTCGCTGATCGCGCTGGAAGGCGAGCAGCCGACGCTGCCGTCGGTGGTGTTTTTCAACACCGAGGAGCGCCGGCCGGTCTACGGCCGCCAGGCGCTGAACGAATACCTCGAGGGCTACGAAGGCCGGCTGATGCGCTCGCTCAAGAGCCTGCTGGGTTCCAAGCTGCTGAAGAGCGAGACCACCGTGCTCGGCAGCGCCATGCCGTTCAAGGACATCCTCGGTCTGTTCCTCGGCACCCTCAAGCAGCGCGCTGAAGCGGTGGCCGGGCGGCCGTTCGAGGAAGTGGTGCTGGGGCGCCCGGTGTTCTTCGTCGATGACGATCCGCAGGCCGATCGTGAAGCGGCGCAGATGCTCGCGGCGGCCGCGCACAAGATCGGCTTTCGCGACGTCTCGTTTCAGTACGAGCCGATCGCCGCGGCGTTCGATTACGAGTCGCGCATCGAGCGCGAGGAGCGCGTGCTGATCGTCGACATCGGCGGCGGCACCTCGGACTTCTCGCTGGTGCGGCTGTCGCCCGAGCGGCGCGCGGTCGCTGACCGCCAGGCTGACATCCTCGCCACTGGCGGCGTGCATATCGGCGGTACCGATTTCGACAAGCAGCTCAGCCTGCACGGGGTGATGCCGCTGTTCGGCTATGGCAGCCGGATGAAGAGCGACGCGCCGATGCCCACCAGCACCCACCTCAACCTGGCCACCTGGCATACCATCAACGCGGTCTATGCGCCGGCCTCGCAACGGGCGCTGCAAAGCATGCGCTACGACATCGTCGACCCCACCGGCATCGACCGGCTGTTCCGCCTGATCGAGCAGCGCGCCGGGCACTGGCTGGCGATGCAGGTGGAGCACGGCAAGATCGCGCTGACCGAGCAGGCCTCCCACGCCATCGACTTTCAGCGCATCGAGCCGGCGCTGTGTGCGGAGCTGACCCGCGACGGCTTCGAGCGTGCCATCGCGCCGTTGCTCGAACGCGTCGCTGGCGGGCTGGAGCGCTTGCTGGCGGACGCCGGCGTGCGCCATGACGCGGTCGACACGGTGTTCTTCACCGGCGGTTCGAGTGCTGTGCCGGCGCTGCGGCAGTGTGTCGCCGAGTTGCTGCCGGGTGCGCGCCACGCGCAGGGCAACCGCTTCGGCAGCATCGGCAGCGGCCTGGCCATCGAGGCGCGCAAGCGCTACGGTTGATCCGAGTCCGAGCGGCGTCCGCTCGGTCGGATGGCTGCCGCACAGGGGGATCGTCATGGCCTATCGGATACGCCCGTCACGCAATGCCGCCAAGGAAGTGCGCAAGGCTGCGCTGGATCGCATCGACAAGGCGATCCAGGCGCTCGGCGCCGCACCGGCGGAGCGCGCCGAGGGCATTCACCAGGCACGCAAGCGCTTCAAGGAGCTGCGCGCATTGTTGCGACTGGTGCGCGAGCCGCTGGGCCGGCGTTTCGGGACCGACAACCGGCGCCTGCGCGACATGGGCCGGCGGCTGGCGGAATCACGCGATGCCACGGCCATGCTGGAAAGCTGGGACGCGCTGGCGCGGCGCAACCGGCGGCTGTTCGGCAGCGAGGCGTTGCGCCAGGTGCGCGTGCGGCTGCAGCAGCGAGCCGCACCGGATGGCGAGGTGCATGCCGGCGTCGAGGAGGAGGTCGCGCAGGTGCTGGGCGAGCTGCGCGCGCTGACCGCGGACGTCAGACAATGGCAGCTCGCGGGCAAGGGCTTCGCCCTGCTGGCCGACGGACTGAAGCGGACCTATGCCGATGGCGTGCGCGACCTGGCGCGTGCCGAGAAGGCCGGCAGCGACGAACTGCTGCACGAGTGGCGCAAGCGCGTGAAGGATCACTGGTATCACTGCCAGTTGCTGTCGCCGTGCTGGCCGGAGGCGATGGAGCGGCGGTGCGAACAGCTCAAGCGGGTCGCCGACGCGCTGGGCGACGATCACGATCTGGCGGTGATGCAGCAACTGATGCAGCACGAACCCGAGCTGTTCGGCGAGGCGCAAACCCACGAGCAACTGCGGCGTTGCATCGAGCGTCGGCGTGCGCAGCTGCAGCAACTGGCACGGAGACTGGGGCATCGCCTGTTTGCCGAGAAGCCGAAAGCGCTGGTGACACGTTTCGATGCCTACTGGCGCATCGCGCGTAGCGAGCAGGGCTGAACGCCCGATGCCTTCGGCGGGCGGCAGGCTAACCTGCCGCCGCCCTCAGCTCAGCCGGCCACCAGGACCCGGATCGCCTCCAGGCGCAGCGCGGCTTTTTCCAGCGCGGCCAGGCCTTCTTCGCGCTGCTGGCGCAGCGCTTCGATCTCGCTGTCGCGCACGCTCGGGTTGACCGCCTGCAGCGCCACCAGACGCGCCAGTTCCTCGTCCAGTCCGGCCTTGAGCTTGCGTTGCGCCTCGGCCACGCGTTCGGTGTGGCGCGGCGCGATCTTGCTCTCGGCGGCGGCGATCTGCGCAGCGAGGACGTCGCGCTGGGCCTGCACGAACTTGTTGGCGCTGGCGCGCGGCACGCTTTCCAGCTGATCGTTGAGCGTATCGAAGGCTACCTTCGAGGCCAGGTCGTTGCCGTTGCCATCGAGCAGGCAGCGCAGCGCCAACGGCGGCAGGAAGCGGCTCAGCTGCAGCGCGCGCGGCGCCACCACTTCGCTGACGAACAGCAGTTCGAGCAGGACGGTGCCGGGCTTGAGCGCCTTGTTCTTGATCAGCGCCACCGCGGTGTTGCCCATCGAGCCGGACAGCACCAGGTCCATGCCGCCCTGCACCATTGGGTGTTCCCAGGTGAGGAACTGCATATCCTCGCGGGCCAGGGCCTGCTCGCGGTCGTAGGTGATGGTGACTGCCTCGTCGTCACCGAGCGGGAAGCTGGCGTCGAGCATCTTCTCGCTGGGGCGCAGCACCAGGGCGTTCTCGGAGTGGTCCTCGCTGTCGATGCCGAAGGCGTCGAACAGCTGCTCCATGTAGATCGGCAGGGCGAACTGGTCGTCCTGTTCCTCGATGGCTTCGACCAGCGCCTTGCCCTGGTCGCCGCCGCCGGAGTTGAGTTCCAGCAGGCGGTCACGACCGGTGTGCAGTTCGGCTTCGAGGCGCTCGCGCTCGGCGCGGGCCTCGTCGATCAGACGCTGGAACGCCTCGTCGTCGGCGTCTTCCAGCTGTGCCAGCAGGCGCGGGCCGAACTGGTGCTGCAGCGCGTTGCCGGTCGGGCAGGTGGCCAGGAAGGCATTCAGCGCCTCGTGATACCACTGGAACAGCCTTTGCTGCGGGCTGGTTTCCAGATAGGGGACGTGCAGTTGGATGACGTGCTGCTGGCCGATCCGGTCGAGACGGCCGATGCGCTGTTCGAGCAGGTCCGGGTGCGCCGGCAGGTCGAACAGCACCAGATGATGGGCGAACTGGAAGTTGCGGCCCTCCGAGCCGATCTCGGAGCAGATCAGCACCTGCGCACCGAACTCCTCGTCGGCGAAATAGGCCGCAGCGCGGTCGCGTTCGAGGATGCTCATGCCCTCGTGGAACACCGTGGCAGGAATGCCGGAGCGCACGCGCAGCGCGTCTTCCAGGTCCAGCGCGGTTTCGGCGTGGGCGCATATCACCAGCACCTTGTACTTCTTGAGCATCTTCAGGGTGTCGATCAGCCATTCGACGCGCGGGTCGAATTGCCACCAGCGGTTGCCGGCCTCGCCGTCGTCCTGCTGGCTCTGGAAGGCCACCTCGGGGTACAGCTCGGCATGCTCACCCAGCGGCAGTTCCATGTATTCGGCCGGGCAGGGCAGCGGATAGGGGTGCAGCTGGCGCTCCGGGAAGCCTTGCACGGCGGCGCGGGTATTGCGGAACAGCAGGCGGCCGGTGCCGTGACGGTCGAGCAGCTCGCGGATCAGCCGGCTGCTGGCTTCGATGTCGCCATCGGTGGCGGCGGCGAGCAGAGCCTCACCTTCGGCACCGAGGAAGGTGTGAATGGTCTCGTGAGCTTCCTGCGACAGGCGACCGTCATCGAGCAGTTCCTGTACCGCCTGGGCGACCGGCTGGTAGCTGCTGCTTTCCGCGCGGAAGGCCTCCAGGTCATGGAAACGGTTGGGGTCGAGCAGGCGCAGACGCGCGAAGTGGCTGTCCTGACCGAGCTGTTCGGGGGTCGCGGTGAGCAGCAGCACGCCGGGGATCACTTCGGCCAGCTGTTCGACCAGCTGGTATTCGGTGCTGGCGCCGTCCGGGTGCCAGACCAGGTGGTGCGCCTCGTCGACCACCAGCAGGTCCCAGCCGGCGGCGAAGGCGGCATCCTGGGCGCGCTCGTCGTCCTTCAGCCATTCCAGCGAGACCAGCGCGAGCTGGGCGTCTTCGAACGGGTTGCTGGCGTCGCTCTCGATGAATCGCTCGTCGTCGAACAGCGCGACCTCCAGGTTGAAGCGCCGGCGCATCTCCACCAGCCATTGATGCTGGAGGTTCTCCGGCACCAGGATCAGCACGCGGCTGGCGCGCCCGGAGAGCAGCTGGCGATGGATGATGAGGCCGGCCTCGATGGTCTTGCCCAGCCCCACTTCGTCGGCCAGCAGCACGCGCGGGGCGATGCGGTCGGCGACTTCCTTGGCGATGTGCAGCTGGTGCGCGATGGGTTGCGCACGCACGCCGCCCAGGCCCCACAGCGACGACTGCAGCTGGGCGCTCTGATGCTGCAGGGTGTGATAACGCAGGCTGAACCAGGCCAGCGGATCGATCTGGCCGGCGAACAGGCGGTCACTGGCCAGGCGGAACTGGATGAAGTTCGACAGCTGGGTTTCCGGCAGGGTGCGGGCTTCGTTCTGTGCGGTGAGGCCGTGATAGACCAGCAGACCGTCGACATCGTCGACTTCGCGCACGGTCATCTTCCAGCCTTCGAAATGGGTGATCTCATCGCCAGGGGCGAAGCGCACGCGCGTCAGTGGTGCGCTGCGCGTGGCGTACTGGCGGGTTTCGCCGGTGGCGGGATAGAGCACGGTGAGCATTCGCCCGTCGTGGGTCAGGATGGTTCCCAGCCCGAGTTCGGCCTCGCTGTCGCTGATCCAGCGTTGCCCCGGTAGATACTGCTGCGCCATGCTGCCTCCGCTGTGAAAAAAGCCGGTTATGGTAACGGAACGCCGCGTCGAGAGCGACGACGACCGACGGCCTTCAAGCACAGCAAGTGTAGCGGCCCTGCTACAGTGACAAACAACGATCCGCCTCGATGCGCAACAGGACTCACGCATGCTGCCACCCATTCCCTCAGGCGTCTTTCCGGTCAGTGCGCAGCAGGACGCGGTCAAGCCGCGCCCGGATATCCAGCCCGTCGCGCCGGTGGAACCGGCCGCCGGGGAAAGTGCCATCGCGCTGGACCGCCGCCATCCGCAGGAAACCGAGCAGATGCTGCGCGACGAGCAGCGTCGGCGGCAGCGGCGCGGATCGACGCCGGGCGAGCAGACTCCTGACCTCCCCAACGAAGGCGATGCCCGCGATGATGCAGACGAGCGCCCGCGCCAGGGCCGGTGGGTGGATGTCGAAGTCTGAGCTGTGCCGCAGATTGTTCGGCTCGGGCAGTCGCCGCGCATGACCGACCCGGTGTCGCTGCCCGATGCCGATCTGCGCTATCTGCCGCAATGGCTCGCGGCGCCGCTGGCGGATGCCTGGCTGGCCGAACTGATCGAGCAAACCCCGTGGCAACAGCCGCGGATCAGCCTTTACGGCCGCCGCGTGGCGATTCCGCGGCAGGTGGCCTGGTACGGCGATGCGCAGGCGAGCTATCGCTATTCCGGCCTGCAGCACGAGCCGCTTGCCTGGACGCCCGTGCTCGCGGCGCTACGCGAGCGCTTGCAAGACGAGCTGGGACAGCCATTTAACGGTGTGTTGCTCAATTACTATCGCGACGGCCAGGACGCGATGGGCTGGCACAGCGATGACGAGCCGGAGCTGGGCCACGAGCCGCTGCTGGCGTCACTGAGCCTGGGCGCCACTCGGCGCTTCGATCTGCGGCGTAAGGGCAGCCAGCGCATCGAGTATTCCATTGCCCTCGAACATGGCTCGCTACTGGTCATGGGCGGGGCGACCCAGCATCATTGGCAGCACCAGATCGCCCGCACCCGCAAGGTCCGGGCGCCGCGCCTCAACCTGACCTTTCGCCTGATCCATCCACGGACCCGAGCATGAGCAGTGACGACGACAAGCTGATCGATTTCAGCGCCGAGCGCGACAAGCGCATTCATGAGCAGAACGACAAGCGCCTCGCTGAGATGCGCAAGGCCTTCGAACAGGCGCTGCCGCTGGGGCAGGTCAAGAAAAGCCGCAGCAAGAAGAAGCCGAAGAAACGCTGATTTCGCCGTTGCACGAGCGCCCGGTAGCACCCGCTTCCCCGTCGCGATACCCGGCCAGCGCGCCGATTTCCGCCTCGAAATACCCCTTCTTTCTTGATCCAGATCAGTCACCGGGCACGCTTTTCGTCAGCTATCTGCGGCTATTGATATCGATCAATTTCGTGCGCCGAAGAGCGCATTAACGTGCGCCCATCGGACAGCAAAACAGCTTCGGAGGGAAGGTCTCATGTTCGTCGATAATGTGGTGCTCGCAGGGGTTGTCACGGTCGGCCTGATGGTCGCCTTCCTCGGTGGATTCGCATATTTCATCTGGCGGGACGCGCAAAAGAAAAAGCGCAGCTGATCCCGCTCGATAAAAGAGCACGCAAGGCATTTGGGCGACCCTAGGTCGCCTTTTTTTTTGCTCTTGATTTATGCGGTGGCCGAGGTTGGGGAAACCTCGGTCAGGCGAGCCGTCCGTGCAACGACACGGAGCGGCAGGGAGGAGGGGGTGGATCAGCCGATGCTGATCGGCGGCAGCTCCTTCAGCTCCACGGTTTCGTGCTTGCGCGGGGCCAGCACTTCGGCCTCGCCATCGACGACCTGCTCGTCGTTCTGGTTGAACACCTGCGTGGCGATGCGCACGCGGTTCTTCGGCAGCTTTTCCAGAATTTCCAGGCGCACGGTGAGGGTGTCGCCGATCTTCACCGGTCGGGTGAACTTCATGGTCTGGCCGAGATAGATCGTGCCCGGTCCCGGCATGGTGCAGGCCACGGCGGCGCTTATCAGCGCACCGCTGAACATGCCGTGCGCGATGCGCTCGCGAAACAGCGTGCCAGCGGCGAACTCGGCGTCCAGGTGTACCGGATTGCGATCACCGGACATGGCCGCAAACAGCTGGATGTCGCGTTCGCCGACGGTCTTCTCGAAGCTCGCGGTCTGACCTACTTCCAGCGCGGAGTAGGGCGTGCTGCTGATGGTATTCATGCTCGGTATCTGTCCTTGGTCGCAGAGAGGGGGTGGCGGCGTGCCCGCTCGGAAGAGCGCGCGCACCGGTCGGGCTGAAAAAGGTGCGCTGCATTCTAGTGGCTGACGCGAAGCTTGTCCCGACGTCCGGGGCACTTGGTCGGAGATGGAAGATTCACAGCGGTGATGGGGGCTGGTGAGCGCTTGCACCGTGGTGATGAGCTGCTAAGTTCGGCTCAGCCCGAATACCCGCACGGGCCAGACACTCTCAGGTCAAGAGGCTAATAACAGTGCAACCTGAATTCTGGAATGACAAACGTCCCGCCGGCGTGCCGAACGATATCGATATGTCCGCCTACCGCTCTGTGGTCGAGGTGTTCGAGCGTGCCTGCAAGGCCCACGCGGATCGTCCGGCCTTCACCAACATGGGCGTCACCCTGACCTACAGCGATCTCGAACGCCACTCCGCTGCTTTCGCGGCCTGGCTGCAGAACCACACCGACCTGCAGCCGGGTGAGCGCATCGCCGTGCAGATGCCCAACCTGCTGCAATACCCGATCGCCGTGTTCGGCGCGCTGCGTGCCGGGCTGGTGGTGGTCAACACTAACCCGCTGTACACCGTGCGCGAGATGCGCCATCAGTTTCAGGATTCCGGCGTGCGTGCGCTGGTGTATCTGAATACCTTCGGCCGGCAGGTGCAGGAGGTGCTGGCCGATACCCGCATCGACTACCTGATCGAGGCGAAGATCGGTGATCTGCTGCCCGGCCTGAAGGGCGCGCTGGTCAACGCCGCGGTCCGTCATGTGAAGAAGATGGTGCCGGCCTACAGCCTGCCGCAGGCGGTCTCTTTCAAGACGGTGCTGCGCGAGGGCGCGCGCCACAGCCTGCGGCCGGTGCCGCTGAGCCAGACGCACCTTGCGGTGTTGCAGTACACCGGCGGCACTACCGGCGTGGCCAAGGGAGCGATGCTCAGTCACGGCAATCTGGTGGCGAACATGCAGCAGGTGCGGGCGAACATGCAGCAACTGGATGACAATGGGCACCCGGTTATTCGCGAGGGACAGGAGGTGATGATCGCGCCGTTGCCGCTCTATCACATCTACGCCTTCACCGTAAATTGCATGTGCATGATGGTGACTGGCAATCACAACGTACTGATCACCAATCCGCGCGACATCAATGGCTTCGTCAAGGAGCTGCAGCGCTGGCGTTTCTCCGGCTTCCTCGGTCTGAATACGTTGTTTGTCGCGTTGATGTCGCATCCGGAGTTCCGCCGGATCGATTTTTCCGCGCTCAAGGGCACCAATTCCGGTGGCACGGCGCTGGTTTCGGCGGTGGCCGAGCGCTGGCAGCAACTGACCGGCTGCACCGTGGTCGAGGGCTACGGCCTTACGGAAACCTCGCCGGTGGTTTGCGCCAACCCGCACGGCGACCGTTCGCGGCTGGGTACGGTAGGACTGCCGGTACCGGGCACGCTGCTCAAGGTGATCGACGACGACGGCCGCGAGCTGCCGCTCGGTGCGCGTGGCGAGCTGTGTGTGAAGGGACCGCAGGTGATGCTGGGCTACTGGCAGCGCCCGGAGGCGACCGCCGAGGTGCTCGATGATGCGGGCTGGCTGCGCACTGGCGATATTGCCGTCATCGACGAGGACGGCTTCGTGCGGATCGTCGATCGCAAGAAGGACCTGATCATCGTCTCCGGCTTCAACGTCTATCCCAACGAGATCGAGGAAGTGGTCATGGCGCACCCGAAGGTCGCCAGCTGCGCCGCCATCGGCGTGCCCGACGAGAAATCCGGCGAGGCGGTCAAGCTGTTCATCGTGCCGCGCGAGCCGGGGCTGACCGTCGAGGAACTGCAGCGCTACTGCCGCGAGAATTTCACCGGCTACAAGCTGCCGCGCCACTACGTCCTGCGCGACTCGTTGCCGATGACTCCAGTGGGTAAGATCCTGCGGCGCGAGTTGCGCGATATCGCCTGAAACCACCGGTCAGGCGCTCTGGCACGGCCAATCTGGGTGGTGACCGAATTTTTAAATTCGGTCACTTTGTGCCTTGGTTGTACATAAATGGCTCTATTCGCTCAGTTTCAAAGCTGCTAACCTCGGCCGGCTTCTTGCCGCTATCCACGGCACAAAAGTTTACAAAACACAACAAAACAGCTGCCATTGTGTGCAGTGAAGAAGGCTGTCGCTTAGGAGTAGGGTCATGACCGAAAACTTCTGGAAGGATAAATATCCTGTTGGGGTTGCCAGCGAAATCAATCCCGATGAGTACCAGAATATCCAGACAGTGCTGAAACTGTCCTGCGAGCGCTTCGCGGACAAGCCGGCTTTCAGCAGTCTCGGCAAGACGCTGACCTACGGCGAGCTGTATCGACTCTCCGGCGAGTTTGCCGCCTATCTTCAACACCACACCGATCTGCAGCCCGGCGACCGCATCGCCGTGCAGCTGCCCAATCTGCTCCAGTACCCGATCGTGGTGTTCGGCGCCATGCGTGCCGGGCTGATCGTGGTCAACACTAACCCGCTGTATACCGCGCGGGAGATGGAACACCAGTTCAACGATGCCGGCGCCAAGGCGCTGGTGTGCCTGGCCAACATGGCGCATCTGGCCGAGGCGGTGCTGCCCAAGACCGGGATCAGGCATGTGGTGATCACCGAGGTCGGCGACATGCTGTCGCCGCTCAAGCGCCTGCTGGTCAACACCGTGGTCAAGCACGTCAAGAAGATGGTGCCGGCCTACCGCCTGCCTTCGGCGGTGCGCTTGAACGATGCCCTGGCCCAGGGACGCGGCCGGACAGTGCGTGACGCCAGTCCGAACGGCCAGGACGTCGCCGTGCTGCAGTACACCGGCGGTACCACCGGTGTCGCCAAGGGCGCGATGCTGACGCACCGCAACATCGTCGCCAACATGCTGCAGTGCAAGGCGCTGATGGGGTCGAACCTCGAGGAAGGCCGCGAGGTGCTCATCGCGCCGCTGCCCCTGTATCACATCTATGCGTTCACCTTTCATTGCATGACGATGATGCTCAGCGGCAACCACAACATCCTCATCAGCAACCCGCGCGACCTGCCGGCGATGATGAAGGACCTGGCCCGCTACCGCTTCAGCGGCTTCGTCGGCCTCAACACGCTGTTCGTCGCGCTGTGCAACAGCGAGGACTTCCGCAAGCTGGACTTCTCCGCGCTCAAGGTCACGCTGTCGGGTGGCATGGCGCTGCAGCTGGCCACGGCAGAGCGATGGAAGCAGGTTACCGGCTGCTCGATCTGCGAAGGCTACGGCCTGACCGAAACCAGCCCGGTAGCCTCGGTCAACCCGATCACGCATATCCAGCTCGGCACCATCGGTATCCCGGTGCCCTCGACACGCTTCAAGGTCATCAACGATGACGGCCAGGAGCTGCCGCAGGGCGAGATCGGCGAGCTGTGCATCAAGGGGCCGCAGGTGATGAAGGGCTACTGGCAACGGCCGGAAGCCACCGCCGAGGTGATGGATGCCGAAGGCTTCTTCAAGACCGGCGATATCGGCGTGATCCAGGCCGACGGCTACATCCGCATCGTCGACCGCAAGAAGGACATGATTCTGGTATCCGGTTTCAACGTCTACCCGAACGAGCTGGAAGACGTGCTGGCCACGCTGCCCGGCGTACTGCAGTGCGCCGCCATCGGCGTGCCGGACGAGAAATCCGGCGAGGCGATCAAGCTGTTCGTGGTGGTCAAGCCGGGCGAGAGCCTGACCCGTGAGCAGGTCATGCAGCACATGCACGACAACCTGACCGGCTACAAGCGCCCGCGCTACGTCGAATTCCGCGACAGTCTGCCGACCACCAACGTCGGCAAGATCCTGCGTCGGGAATTGCGTGACCAGGAATTGAAGAAGCTCGCCGAAGCGAGCTGATCGAGCCGCACGCCAAAAGCCCCGCCAGCTGCACGCTGCGCGGGGCTTTTTTTTGGTCGATGCTCGCCGCGGCGCTGGAACCCCGGTGCTAGGCACATCTGACGGGTACTGACAGGCGTTTTCTGAGAGACCCTTCACGCTGAAAGGTTTTTTTCATCGTTGGGGTTAAGTAACCCGTGGATTAAGCCGACAAGCTCTTGCAATACCTAAGTGCCATCACCTTTGGTCGGTGGTCGCTAGTACTTTAGAGATAGATGCCATGCTTTCGAATCTTCGACTTCGCGCGAAACTCCTGCTGCTGGCCCTCGGGCCGATCCTGCTCCTGACGATCATGCTTAGCGGCATCGCCGTGTATGAGCTGCGTAACCTTGCCGAGCAGCAGGAGGAGCACACCCGACAGAGCCTGATCAGCGACCGCCGTGCCGAACTGCAGAACTACGTGCAGCTCGCGCGCAATGCGCTGGCACCGATCTACGACGCGTCGGCAGACGGCGACATGCAGGCGCGCGACCAGGCGGTGGCGATCCTCGAGCGCCTGTCCTACGGCAAGGATGGCTATTTCTGGGGCTACGACGACAAGTCCGTACGCGTTCTGCAGGGCAACACCCGCGACAAGATCGGCCAGAGCTTCTACGACTTCCGCGACCCGAATGGCGTCTATGCCATCCGTGAACTGGTGGCGGCCGCGCAGAACGGCAGCCATTACGTTGATTACAGCTTCGGGCTGGCGGCCAGCAGCACCCTGGTGCCCAAAGTCGGTTATGCCGAGTACCTGCCGAAGTGGAAGCTGGCATTCGGTACCTCGCTCAACCTCGACGGCGTCGAGCGCGACGTCGAAGAGGCGCGCGCCGAGTTCCAGCAGCGCATCGACGTGCTGGTGACCATCATGCTCGGCTCGGCCGCGGCGCTGCTGGTACTGATGGCGATTCTCGCCGTGTTCATGAGCAACGCCGTGCTGCGGCCGCTGCTGCTGATCAAAGCCCGTCTGGACGACATGGCGCAGGGCGAGGGCGACCTCACCCATCGTCTGCCGGTTACCAGCAAGGACGAACTCGGTGAACTGGCCGGCGCCTTCAACCGCTTCGTCGAGAAGATTCATCTGCTGGTACGCCAGGTCGCCGGTACCACCACCGAGCTGACCGGCATGGTCGGCGCGGTGGCCAGCCAGGCGCAGCGTTCCGAGCAGGCCATGGCCAGCCAGCGTCACGAAACCGACCAGGTCGCCACCGCGATCAACGAGATGTCCGCCGCCGCCCATGAGGTGGCGATGAGCGCGCAGCGCGCGGCCGAAGCGGCGCAGGAAACCGACCAGCAGGGCCAGGCGGCCAAGCAGGTGGTCGACCAGAGCATCCGCCAGATTCACGAGCTGGTAGTTGAGCTGCGCGGCAGCGGCGAGTCGCTGGAAGGGCTGCAGCAGGATGTGAAAGGCATCGTCGGCGTGCTCGACGTGATCCGTGCCATCGCCGAGCAGACCAACCTGCTGGCGCTCAACGCTGCCATCGAGGCGGCGCGAGCGGGTGAGGCCGGACGTGGCTTCGCCGTGGTCGCCGACGAGGTGCGCGCACTGGCCAGCCGCACGCAGCAGAGCACCGGCGAGATCCAGGGCATGATCGACCGCCTGCAAAGCGCCACCAGCCACACCGTGACCGCCATGCTGCGCGCCGGCGAGAAGGGCGACAGCACCCAGCAGCAGGCGAACCAGGCCGGCGAATCGCTGGATGCCATCGCGGCGTTGATCGGCACCATCAACTCGATGAACGCCCAGATCGCCGCGGCCGCCGAAGAACAGACCGCCGTGGCCGAAGAGATCAACCGCAGCGTGCATCACATCGCCGATGCCGTGGACACGGTGGCCAGCGACGCCGCGCAAGGCGCGCAGACCTCGCGTGATCTCGGCGGTGTGGCCGAGCGCCTGCAGAAACTGGTCGGCCAGTTCCGCGTCTGATCGTGGCGCAACGGCGGCGCAATGCCGCCGTTGCGTTTGGCTTGCCTGCGACTCCCTCCCGAAAACCTCCCCGCCGTTACTTCCCGCCGACCAGGCCGGTGCGTGGGCTGTGCGCGCCCTACGCCGCGCTGTCGCGTTGCCGCGGAGTTCCACCGACCCGACCGACGGCATGACCGCCCGGCGCCCACGCAAGAACGCAGCGGTGAGCCGCCGGGTCTAGCTCCCTATGGCCGCGTCCCCGATACCGGGGAGTGGTGGTGTAAGCCTTAAGCGGCCTGCCCATCAATCACGTCGCAAGGATGAGTCACCCATGCACAAGAACAACAACGCACTACGGGTAGTCGCTTCTCTCGCAATGGCCTTTACCGGCGCGGCATTCGCCGCACCACCGGTTGAGACCCAGCGTTTCGATGATTTCTGGAGTCCCGGCAAACCGGATGCCTCGGTCTGCCGCTCGCCGCTGATGGTCGGCACGCCGCTCGGTCTGCCGCGCTGCCTGCAGGCCGGCAACGTGCTCAAGCACCTGCAGAGCCTGCAGGACATCGCCAGCCTCAATGACGGCAACCGCGCCTCCGGCCTGCCGGGCTACCAGGCCTCGGTGGATTACGTGCGCAGCAAGCTGGAGCGTGCTGGCTACCGGGTGCGGGTGCAGGCCTTTCCCTTCCTCGCCTTCTACCCGACCGGCCCCGGCGTGCTCAACGCGCTGGCGCCGCAGCAGCAGAACTACGTCTGGGAGGAAGACTTCACCTACCTGGAGCAGAGCGATCCCGGCACCGTCACCGCCCAGGTGGTCGCGGTGGACGTCATGCTCGGTGCCGGCAACACCTCCACCAGCGGTTGCGAGGCAGAAGACTTCGCCGGCTTCCCCGCTGGCGCCATTGCCTTGATCCAGCGCGGCACCTGCCCGTTCGGCCAGAAGGCCACGCTGGCCGCCGCGGCCGGCGCATCCGGCGTGGTGATCTTCAACCAGGGCGATACCGAGGACCGCAAGGGTCTGATGGGCGCCACCCTCGGTGCGGATTACGCCGGCGGCATACCGGTGCTGTTCGCCACCTACGACAACGGCGCGGCCTGGGCGCAGACCGCCGGTCTGCAGCTGAGCATGACCGTCGACGTGATCCGCGAGCAGACCGAGACCTACAACGTCCTGGCCGAAACGCGTCGCGGCAATCCCGACAACGTGGTGATGGTCGGCGCGCATCTGGACTCGGTGGCCGAAGGGCCCGGCATCAACGACAACGGTTCCGGCAGCGCGGCATTGCTGGAGATGGCACTGCTGATGAGCAAGGCCCATCCGTTGAACAAGGTGCGCTTCGCCTGGTGGGGCGCGGAGGAATCCGGTCTGGTCGGCTCGACCCATTACGTCACGCAGTTGCCGGACGAGGAAAAGCGGCGCATCAAGGCCTACCTCAACGCCGACATGATCGGTTCGCCGAACTTCGCCAACTTCATCTATGACGGCGACGGCTCGGACTTCGGCCTGCAGGGCCCGCCCGGCTCGGCCGCTATCGAGCGTCTGCTGCGCGCCTATTTCGATCTGCGCAACCAGCCCTCGGAAGGCACCGAAATCGACTTCCGTTCCGACTATGCGCAGTTCTTCGAGGACGGCATCGCCTTCGGCGGGCTGTTCACCGGCGCCGAGGACGTGAAGAGCGAGGCCCAGGCGCAGCGCTACGGTGGCGCGGCGGGGCAGGCGTTCGACCCGTGCTACCACAACGAATGCGACAACCTCGCCAACATCTCCAGCGAAGCCCTCGAGCTGCACGGCGATGCGCTGGCCTTCGCCACCAGCTGGCTATCGCTGTCGACCAAGGCCATTGACGACGAGATTGCCGCCGCCGCCAGCGCCGCGCAGGGCGCCACCACCCTGCGTGCGCAGAAGGTGCAGGAGAAATCCCGCTGGGGTCTCTGGCTGCGCTGATCGTCTGAGCGCTTGACCACCGCGCCGGTTCGCCGGCGCGGTGCGATTGGAGGGCTGTCGGCTCGTCGTTCGGCACCGTGCGAAATCTGCGACAATCGCGCCTTTCACGAATTGCCCCACGGCTGTCCATGACCGACGCAACGCCCGCCTTCGATACCCTGTTCAACAACCTCGACCAGACCTTCAGCGCCGACCGCCATCGCCTGCGCCGGCAGCTGCACGAGCTGCGCAAGAAGCCCGATGAGGCCAAGCTCGCCCAGTGGCTGGAGCGCTTCCAGGCCTCGGCGGCCAAGGTCGAGACGCGTCGGCAGAGCGTGCCGGCGATCCGCTACGACGATGCCCTGCCGATCGCCGCCAAGCGCGACGAGATCAAGGCGGCGCTTGCCCAGCATCAGGTGCTGGTGATCGCCGGCGAAACCGGCTCGGGCAAGACCACCCAGCTGCCGAAGATCTGCTTGGAAATGGGCCGCGGCGTGAACGGGCTGATCGGCCACACCCAGCCGCGCCGGCTGGCCGCGCGCAGCGTGGCGACGCGGGTAGCGGAGGAACTGGGCGCGCCGCTGGGCGAACTGGTGGGCTATCAGGTGCGCTTCGAGGATCAGAGCACCGAGCGCACGCTGATCAAGCTGATGACCGACGGCATCCTGCTCGCCGAGACTCAGCACGACCGTTTCCTGGAAAAGTACGACACGATCATCGTCGACGAGGCCCACGAGCGCTCGCTGAACATCGATTTCCTGCTCGGCTTCCTCAAGACCCTGCTGCCGCGCCGGCCGGATCTGAAGGTGATCATCACCTCGGCGACCATCGATCTGGAGCGCTTTTCCAAACATTTCAACGATGCGCCGATCATCGAGGTTTCCGGCCGCACCTACCCGGTGGAGACCTGGTACCGCCCGCTGGCCGCCGAGACCGACGAGGACGGCAACCGGGTCGAGGACGATCTGACCGTCGATCAGGGCATCCTCGCCGCGCTGGACGAGATCGCCGCTCACGAGAAAAGCGTCGGCCAGCGCCCCGGCGACGTGCTGGTGTTCCTCCCGGGCGAACGCGAGATCCGCGATGCTGCCGAGATGCTGCGCAAGGCCAACCTGCGCCTGACCGAGGTGCTGCCGCTGTATGCGCGGCTGACTCCGGCCGAGCAGCAGAAGATCTTCCGCCCGGCATCCGGCCGCAAGATCGTGCTGGCCACCAACGTCGCGGAAACCTCGCTGACCGTGCCGGGCATTCGCTACGTGATCGATTCCGGCACCGCGCGCATCAGCCGCTACAGCTACCGCGCCAAGGTCCAGCGCCTGCCCATCGAGGCGGTGTCGCAGGCCAGTGCCAACCAGCGCAAGGGCCGCTGTGGCCGGGTCGAGCCGGGCATCTGCATCCGCCTGTACAGCGAGGAGGATTTTCTCTCCCGCCCCGAATTCACCGATCCGGAAATCCTGCGCACCAACCTCGCCGCGGTCATCCTGCAGATGCTGCACCTGCGCCTCGGCGATATTCAGGATTTCCCCTTCATCGAGCCGCCGGACGGCAAGGCCATCAGCGACGGCTTCAACCTGTTGCAGGAGCTTTCGGCGGTCAATCGCGAGAACCAGCTGACGCCGCTGGGCCGCCAGCTGGCGCGCCTGCCGATCGATCCGCGCCTCGGTCGCATGCTGCTGGAGGCCGCGCGGCTGGGCAGCCTGAGCGAAGTGCTGATCGTCGCCAGCGCGCTCTCGGTGCAGGACGTGCGCGAGCGTCCGGCCGACCGCCAGCAGGCGGCCGATCAGGCCCACGCGCAGTGGAAAGACCCGGACTCGGACTTCGCCGCGCTGATCAACCTCTGGCGCGGCTTCGAGGAGCAGCGTCAGGCGCTGGGCGCCAACGCGCTGCGCAGCTGGTGCCGCAAGAACTTCCTCAACTATCTGCGCCTGCGCGAATGGCGCGATGCGCACCGGCAACTGCTGCTGATCGCCCGCGAGCTCAAGCTCGGCGCGAGTAAGGCGGTGGATGGCGCCGGCCATCCACCCTACGAAAAGCCGGGCGCCCGCCAGGACCGTAGGGTGGACAACGGCAAAGCCTTGTCCACCGGCAACGCCGCAAAATCGGTGGATGGCCACCTTGTGGAAGACGGCGCAGCCTCTTCCACGCGTCCGGCCGAGGCCGCCTCCCAACCCGCGCCCACCAGGGACACCAAGGTCAACGTCGTCCTTCGCCAGCAGGCCGAGGCCAGCGAGGCCGCGCAGAAGGCCAAGAGCTACGCCGCCGTGCACCAGGCGATCCTCGCCGGGCTGCTCAGCCAGATCGGTCACAAGACCGAGGACGGTGATTATCTCGGCGCGCGTCAGCGGCGCTTCTGGATACATCCGTCCAGCGTCATCGGCCGCAAGAAGCCGCAGTGGGTGATGGCCGCCGAGCTGGTGGAAACCACCAAGCTGTTCGCGCGCATGGTGGCGAAGATCGAACCGGACTGGATCGAGCCGCTGGCCGGGCACCTGATCAAGAAGAACCACTTCGAGCCGCACTGGGAGAAGAAGCGCGGCCAGGTGGTGGCCTACGAGCAGGTCACGCTTTATGGGCTGATCGTGGTCGGCCGCCGCCCGGTGCACTACGGGCCGATCGACCCGCCGGCGGCGCGCGAGCTGTTCATCCGCGAAGGCCTGGTGCGCGGCGAGATCAACAGCCGCGCCCGCGCGCTGGCAGCCAACCGCGAGCTGCTCGAACGGATGGACGAGCTGGAGGCCAAGGCACGTCGCCGCGACATTCTCGCCGACGAGGAAACCCTGTTCGGCTACTACGCTGCGCGCCTGCCGGCGGATATCTACCAGACCGCCAGCTTCGAGAACTGGTACAAGCGCGAGAGCCAGAAGAACCCGCAGCTGCTGGTCATGCGCGAGGAAGACGTGCTCGCCCGCGAGGCCAGCGAGGTCACTGCCGCGCAGTACCCGGACCACCTGCGCATCGGCGAGCTGCAATTGCCGCTGGAATACCACTTCGAGCCCAACCACCCGCGCGACGGCGTGACCCTGCGCGTGCCGGCACCGCTGTTGCCGCAGCTGCGCCGCGAACGGCTGGACTGGCTGGTGCCCGGGCTGATCGAGGCCAAGGCGATCGCGCTGGTGCGCAACCTGCCCAAGGCGATCCGCAAGAACTTCGTGCCGGTGCCGGATTTCGTCGGCGCGGCGCTTTCCAAGATCAGCTTCGGCGACGGCGCGCTGCCCGATGCGCTGGGCCGCGAACTGACGCGCATGACCGGCGCCCGTGTGGCGGACGAAGCCTGGGCCGAGGCGGCCGCCGGGTTGGAAAACCACCTGAAGATGAACATCGAGGTGGTCGACGCGCGCGGCAAGTTCCTCGGTGAAGGGCGTGACCTGGCCGAGCTGACCGCGCGCTTCGCCGAGGCCAGCCAGGCCGCGCTGGCGCCGCCGCAGCAGAAGGCCGAGCAGAAGCCGGTCGAGGCCAAGGGCTTTGCCCAGGTGGCGGAGAAGGCCCAGGCGAAGGTGGCCGGATTGTCGATGACCGTTTACCCGGCGCTGGTCGAAGAGGCCGGGGTGGTCAAGGAAGGGC
Organism: Stutzerimonas sp. 21-1; assembly: GCF_056336065.1. NCBI lineage: Bacteria > Pseudomonadati > Pseudomonadota > Gammaproteobacteria > Pseudomonadales > Pseudomonadaceae > Stutzerimonas > Stutzerimonas sp. 21-1. Next base: position 1,171,537 of record NZ_CM150500.1, read on the forward strand.
GCTTCCCGACCCAGGCCGAGGCCGACTGGCAGCACCGTCGCGCCCTGCAGCGGCTGCTGCTGCAGCAACTGGCCGAGCCGGCCAAGTTCCTGCGCAGCAAACTGCCAGGGCTGACCGAACTCGGCCTGCTGTATCGCGACATGGGCAAGATCGACGCGCTGGTCGAGGACGTCCTCTTGGCCAGTCTGGACAGCTGCGTTCTCGATGGTGAGGCCCAGCTGCCGCGTGATGGCGCGGCGCTGGCCTCGCTGGCGGAGAAGAAGCGCGGCGACTGGACTACGCACGCCGAGCGGCTGGCGCGGCTGGTGCTGGAAATCCTCAAGCACTGGCACGGCCTGCAGAAGCGCTTCAAGGGCAAGATCGATCTGGCCCAGGCGGTGGCGCTCAACGACATCAAGGCGCAGCTGGGCAATCTGGTCTATCCGGGCTTCGTCCGCGAGACGCCGACCGAGTGGCTGAAGGAATACCCGCGCTATCTGAAAGCTATCGAACAGCGCTTCGAGAAGATCGGCGCACAGCTGCAGCGTGATCGCGTCTGGTCCGGCGAGCTGGCCGGCTATTGGGAGCAGTACCAGGCACGACTGAAGAAGCACCAGCAGGAAGGCAAGCGCGATCCGCAGCTGGCGCTCTATCGCTGGATGCTGGAGGAGTACCGCGTCTCGCTGTGGGCCCAGCAGTTGGGAACCCGAATGCCGGTATCGGACAAGCGCCTGAACAAGCAGTGGAGCCAGGTCGAGCCCTGATCGCCGGGGCGACCGTTCCATGCGGATGGCCGGGAGGCTCATGCACACTCACAACAGCCTGCCCGGGGTGCTCAGTTCGCTCGGCGCCTCGGCACTGTTCGCCACGCTCTACTACTACACCACGCTGTTGCAGCCGCTGGACGGCCAGCAGGTCTATGGCTGGCGCATCCTGCTGACCGCGCCGTGTCTGGCGTTGCTGCTGCTCGGTTTCGGACGCTGGGGCGAGGTGCGCGCGATTCTGGCGCGGTTGCCCGCCGAGCCGCGGCTGTGGCTGGGCTTGCCGCTGTCCTCGGCGCTGGTCGGCGTGCAGCTGTGGCTGTTCATGTGGGCGCCGATCAATGGCCACGGGCTGGATGTTTCACTCGGCTATTTCCTGCTGCCGCTGGCCCTGGTGCTCACCGGGCGGCTGCTGTTCGGCGAGGCGATCAGCCGGCTGCAACGGTTGGCCTGCCTGCTGGCGGCGGTTGGCGTCGGCAACGAACTGCTGCGGGCGTCGTCGTTGTCCTGGCCGGTGCTGGCGGTCGCGCTCGGCTATCCCGGCTACTTCGCCCTGCGTCGCTGGATCGGTACCGCCAACCTCGGCGGTCTGTGGCTGGACCTGGTTATCAGCCTGCCGGTCGCCGCCGCGTTCGCCCTGTCCGATGGCGAGACGCTGCGCCAGGTGGCCGCGAGCCCGCGCCTGCTGGTGCTGATCTTCGGTCTGGGCGCGCTCAGTGCGGTGGCGCTGGCGCTGATGATCATCGCCGGCAAGCGCCTGAATCTCGCCCTGTTCGGCCTGCTCAGCTACGTCGAGCCGGTGTTGCTGGTGGTGGTATCGCTGCTGCTCGGCGAAAGCATCGCGCCGCAGCAATGGCTGACCTACGGCGCGATCTGGCTGGCTATCGCGGTGCTGGTGCTGGAAGGGCTGCGGGCGCTGCGCAAGATGGGCAAGCGCGCCGCCTGATCCCGACGGTTCCGCTCAGGCCATCGGCCCCTCGAACACCCAGCCCGCCTGCGAATTGCGGTCGCTGGCCTGCTCGCGGGCCTGCAGCGCTTCGGGCAGGGCGCTGGCGTCGCCGCGCTGGCCGATGGCGACGAAGGCGTGGATCGCCACATTCGCCGGCAGCTGGAGATAGCGCCGCGCGCGCTCGGCATCGAAACCGCCCATCGCGTGAGTGGCCAGCCCCATGTCGTAGGCTTGCATGGCGAGGCTCATCCAGGCTGCGCCGGTATCGAAGGCATGGCTGGGGAAGGGCTGTTGCGCGCCTTCGGCATCCGTGCGGGTGCTTTGCGACAGCACCGCCACCAGTGCACCGGCATGCCGCGCCCAGGCCTGATTGGCCGGCACCAGCAGGGCGACGAATTCCTCGAAGCGCGGCGTGCCGGCGAGCGCGTAGCAGAAACGCCACGGCTGGAAGTTGTAGGCCGAGGGCGCCCACCGGGCCGCCTCGAACAGCGAGCGCATCTGCGCTTCGCTCAAGGGCTGGCCGTCGAAGGCGCGCGGCGACCAGCGCGCGGTGAAGGGCGAGGCGATGGGATGCTGGGCCTGGCGTGCGTTGCTCATGGATGCTCCTGGCAAAGGGTGGAAAAGCCGATTTAACCGGCGAAACCCGTCCGTTGCCAGCACCGCACGGTTCGCGATGGCCGGCTCGGGTGCAATCCGCCCGGCGAGTGCTAGCGTTTACGGCTGACTCACGCGACTGCAGGAGCGCGGCATGGATCAGTTCACCGGCGGCTGCCTGTGCGGCAGCGTGCGCATCGTGGCCTCTGGGCGGCCCTATCGGGTCGGCCTGTGCCATTGCCTCGATTGCCGCAAGCACCACGGCGCGCTGTTCTACGCCGCGGCGATCTTTCCGCAGGCGGCGGTGAGCATCACGGGCGAGACGCATGAGTACGCTGGTCGGCATTTCTGCCCGCGCTGCGGCTCGTCGGTGTTCGCCCGTAGCGCCGACGAGATCGAAGTGAGCCTTGGCGCACTCGATGCGCCCGATCAGCTGAGGCCCACCTACGAAAGCTGGACGCTGCGCCGCGAAGCCTGGCTGCCGGCGTTCCCGCTCGCGCATCGCTACGCACGCGATCGTGACGGCAGCTGGCGCGAGGAATAGCGGGGTGGCCGCGTCGGTCAACCGGCCAGCGCGGCCTCGATGGCGGCGATGTCGATCTTCCTCATCTCCATCATCGCCTCGAACGCGCGCCGAGCGGCGGCACCATCCGGATGGGCGATGGCGGCCGTCAGTGCGCGCGGCGTGATCTGCCACGACAGTCCCCAGCGGTCCTTGCACCAGCCGCATGCGCTTTCCTGACCGTCATTGTCGACGATGGCGTGCCACAGACGGTCCGTTTCCGCCTGGTCGTCGGTGGCCACCTGGAACGAGAACGCCTCGCTGTGCGGGAACGCCGGCCCGCCGTTCAGCCCCAGGCAGGGAATGCCCATCACGGTGAACTCGACCGTCAGCACATCGCCCTGTTTGCCCGCCGGATAGTCCGCCGGCGCGCGATAGACGGTGCCGACAGCGCTGTCGGGAAACGTCCTGGCATAGAAGGTCGCAGCCTCCAGCGCGCTGCCGTCGTACCACAGGCAAATCCGGTTCTTGCTCATGTCGGTTCTCCGGGAAGGCGTTATCGATGCGTCGCCACAGCCTAGCCCCGCATCGATCGCAGAGCCCGACGGCGGCGAACAACCCGATGAACGAGCCGCCGGATGGGCGCCGCTCAGGTCGGCTCCAGCTCGTGCAGAACGCCATCCTTGCCCAGGCGCAGCCGCAGGAAGTCCCGCGCCAGAAACAGCTGGCCGTGATACGCGGCGGCCGCTTCCTGGCGGATCTCCTCGATGGAGTGCCCGCGCTGCGAGCCGGGCTGGTAGCGCGCGCTGAAGTGCGTCAGCACCAGGTTCGGCACCTCGGCCTGCTGCGCGAAGGCCGCTACCTGAGCGGCGCTGCTGTGGCCGAAGGTATTGCCGCTGGTTTCGACCAGCGTCTGGCTATACGTCGCTTCGTGCACCAGCACCTGAGCGCCGCGGCAGGCCTCGGCAAGCAGCGGCGGACGGTCGTTGTCGCCGCCAATGACGACGCGCCGCGGCGCGCGGGTGAAGCTCAGGTAGTCCTCACTGCGCAGCGTTCGACCTTCATGTTCGAGGTCGAAGCCGCGTGCCAGCTGCCCCCAGAGCGGGCCGCGCGGAACGCCGTCGCGCTCCAGCCGCTCGATGTTCAAGCGCGGGTCCGGGCGCGCCTCGGTGAAGCTGTAGCCGTAGCAGGGCACGCGATGGGACAGCGCGGTTGCCGCGACGCGCATGTTCAGGCTGCGCCACTCGCCGAGGTTTTCGACCGCATGGAAGGTCAGCTCGTAGCCCAGCCAGGCGTGGCTCATGCGCAGCGTCGCCTGCAGCCAGTCGGCGATGCCTTCCGGGGCGATGATCTCCAGCGGGTGCCGGCGGCCCATCATGCCGGCGCTGGCGAGCAGGCCGGGCAGGCCGTAGCAATGGTCGCCATGGACATGGGTGATGAAGATCGCGCGCAGGTCGTGCAGCGACAGCGGCATGCGCAGCAGGCGGTGCTGCGTGCCTTCGCCGCAGTCGATCAGGTACCAGGCCTTGCCGGCGTCCTCCTGCAGGGCCAGGCCGGTGACGTTGCGCGCCCGGGTGGGCGTGCCGGAGGAGGTGCCGAGAAAGACCAGATCCACAGCGCGTGCGCTCCTCGATTCACGGGGCGGCCGGAGGCCGGCGACGGACAGGGGCCATCGCGACGCGCAGTCTATGCGCCTGCGCCGGTGACGCAAGTCTCACCGGCATGTCGGCCTCAGGGGTGTTCGCAGTTGACCATCCAGGACACGCCGAAGCGATCGGTGAACATGCCGAAGCGTTCGGCCCAGAAGGTCTTTTCCATCGGCATGACGACCTGGCCGCCGGCAGACAGCCCAGCGAACAGGCGCTCGCCCTCGGCCACGCTGTCGGGATGCAGGCTGATCGAGCAGCCCTTGATGCCCTCGTACGTGCCGCTGCCGCAGTCCATGCCGGGCATGGTGTCGGACGCCATCAGCCGGTAGTCATCGAGCGTCAGACAGACGTGCATGATCCGTTCGCGATGCTCGGCGGGAAAGTGCTCGGCTTCGGGTGCCTGGGCGAAGGTCATCATCTCCAGCGTGCCGCCCAGCACCTGCTGGTAGAAAGTGAAGGCTTCGCGGGCCTGACCGTCGAAGGTGAGGTAGGTGGAAAGTTTCATGTCACGCTCCTTGGCGCAATCGTTCGGAGGAGCCGGTTCGCGCGGGCTCGTTCGTGGGACTGGAAAAAGCCTAGACGGACCTGCGGCGATTGCCGCCGGCTCCGATCACCGGTCGAACGCTGGCCCTGCGCAGCGGCAGCCTGGCGGGGTTTTCGGCTGGAGACGACGGATCACTTGAGGCGGTAGCGCGCCAGATCGTGTGGTTTGAGCATGCGTAGCTGCCCGGGGTTGAGCAGTTGTATGTCGAGCGCCAGCAGCGGGTCGACGCCCATGTCGCGCAGGTAGTTCTGCGGCGTGCGGCGCGGCAGCTGGCCGACCGCCAGCGCCGATTCGCCGCTGGGTAGATAGGGCCGCTGCAGCGCGACGTGGCCACGCACGGTGCGCTGCTGGCCCGCGGCCAGCAGGTAGATGCAACTGCCCTGGCAGATCGCATCGGGCGGCACCAGCGCGTCGAAGCCGGTTTCGCGCAGCAGGTAGCCCATGCGCATCGCCTCGGGCGTGCTGCCGCCGATGTTGTCGAGGATCAGCAGCTTGCGCGCGTACTTGCCGGGATGCGCGGCGATGCCGCGCAGCAGCGCCTGATAGTCGCCGGGAGCGACCTGCTCGGTGACGCGCGCGACGAGAACCTTGCCCTGGGTCTGATGCTCCACGGGCATGACCTCCACCTGCGCCGAAACGCAGCCGGCATACAGGGCGAAGGCGCAGAGCAGGGCGGGACGGAGCATGTGACGGGCGTTCCTGGCGTGACGGAGGTGGCGAAGATACCGATCACGCGCGGTTTCGCCTACCGGAACACGCAGGTTGAAACCTGCCGTGACGCTGGAGTATGGTTCGGACACTTCTGGAGATAAGCATGCCGCTCAGCCTCGACCGTTCTGCCCTCGCTCATACCGCCGCCGCTCGCGTCGCGGTGCTGCGTGCGCGGCTGGTCGTCGCTGCCGGTTATTACTTTGGGTACTGGTTTAGCCACGGGCGCGCCTGATACCCCACAGGCGCCCTAGCAAGCAGGGTCGCCACCAGACAGTTTTCGAACCCCCGGTCGGCCACCCGACCGGGGGTTTTGTTTTTTCGGCCGCCAACGGCCCAACGTCACGAGGAATGCAGCATGACCACTTACTACCGCACCGATCGTTATTACCGCTACGACTGGCGATTTAGCCGCTTCGACGCCTGCCTGACACCACTCGAACGAACACACGACTAGCGCCGTCGCGGCCTTGCCGCGCCGGCAGAAGGAATCGCCCGATCATGAATGCATCCGCCACTGCCCAGAACGCCGCCCTCCCACTCGCCCTTGGCGACTGCGCGGCCGACCCACTCCCTCCCCGCCGCAGCGCCCAGCCGTTGCCCAGCCCGGCCGTACTGCGCCAGCGCTTGCCGCTGAGCGACACGCTCGCCGCCCGTATCCAGACCGATCGCAACGCCATCCGCGCCGTCCTCGATGGCCATGACCCGCGCCTGCTGGTGGTGGTCGGCCCCTGCTCACTGCACGATCCGGCCGCGGCGCTGGAATACGCCGAACGCCTGGCCGAGCTGGCGCGCGAGCTCGACGACCAGTTGCTGCTGGTGATGCGCACCTACGTGGAAAAGCCGCGCACCACGGTCGGCTGGAAAGGGCTGGTCTACGATCCGCATCTGGACGGTAGCGGCGACATGGCCGAAGGCCTGCGGCTGTCGCGTCGGTTGATGCTGGACATCCTGGCCTGCGGCCTGCCGATCGCCAGCGAATTGCTGCAACCGCTGGCCGCCGGCTACTTCGACGATCTGCTGGGCTGGGCCGCCATCGGTGCGCGCACCAGCGAGTCGCAGATTCACCGCGAACTGGTCAGTGGTCTGGATCTGCCGGTGGGCTTCAAGAACGGCACCGAAGGCAGCCTGGGCATCGCCTGTGACGCCATGCGTTCAGCGGAACATCCGCATCAGCACTTCGGCATCGACGATCTCGGCCATCCGGCGTTGCTGCAGACGCGCGGCAATCCGGACACCCATCTGGTGCTGCGCGGCGGCCACGCTGCGCCCAACTACGACGCGGGCAGTGTCGGCGCCGCTCGCCGCGCACTGGAAAAGCAGGGCATCGCGCCGCGCATCATGGTCGATTGCAGCCATGCCAACAGCGGCAAGGACCCGCTGCGCCAGCCGGCGGTGCTCGACAGCGTGCTGAGCCAGCGCCTGGCCGGCGACACCAGCCTGCGTGGGGTGATGCTGGAGAGCCATCTGTTCGACGGCTGCCAGCCGCTTTCCGGCGAGCTGCGCTACGGCGTCTCGATCACCGATGGCTGCCTGGGCTGGAGCGGAACCGCACAACTGTTGCGCGAGGCCGCCGGGCGGCTGCGCGACTGAGGTCTGGCGGGCGCTCACGGTGGAAAATCCCTTCGCGAGTTTTCCACCCTACGGCGCAGCGGATGCTTTGTCGGCGGGCAATTTCGGCGCGCCTGGTTCGCCCGGCGGCTGGATGCTCCAGTTGCAGCCGCTCACTATCCTCGGCACCCTTTGCCGTCGCTTGCCCAACCGAAAGGCCCATCCATGCATGACTACAAATGGCTGCACGAATACTGCCTCAACCGCTTCGGCTCGGCGGCGGCGCTGGAAGCGCGTCTGCCGCAACCGAGCAGTGCCGAGGCGTTGCGCGCGGTAGCCGACGACCGCTATCTGTCGCTGATCGCCCTGCGCATCTTCCGCGCCGGGCTCAAGCACAGCCTGGTGGATGCGAAGTGGCCCGCTTTCGAGCAGGCGTTCTTCGGCTTCGATCCGCACAAGGTGGTGCTGATGGGCGGCGAGCACATCGAGCGGTTGATGCAGAACACCCAGCTGATTCGTCATCTGGGCAAGCTCAAGAGCGTGCCGCGCAATGCCCAGTTCGTCCTCGACGTGGCGAAGGAGAAGGGCAGTTTCGGCAACCTGCTCGCCGACTGGCCGGGCAGCGACATCGTCGGTCTGTGGCGCTACCTGGCGCGGCACGGCAGCCAGCTCGGTGGGGTCTCCGCGCCGCGTCTGTTGCGCATGGCCGGCAAGGACACCTTCGTGCCGAGTACCGATGTGGTGGCCGCGCTCAAGGCGCAGGGCATCATCGACAAGGCACCCACCAGCCAGCGCGACCAAGCCGCGATGCAGGCCGCTTTCAATCAGTGGCAGGCCGAAAGCGGTCGGCCGCTGTGTCATCTCTCGGCGATGCTGGCGTACACCGTCAACCACTGAGGCGGTTGCGACGGTTTGGCGCAGCCGGGCCGGCGGGCGGTGGTGCTAAAGTCGAAACATGACCATCGTCAAGAATTACCGCCAGCTGATCGGCTGCCTGCTGCTGGTCAGCCTGCTGTTCAACGGCTTCGCCTGCAGCCTGCAGCATGCCTCGCACGTCGGCTTCGAACTGGCGATGGGGCAGGGGCTGTTCTGCCTCAGCGACGATGGCGACTTCGCGCCGGGCGACCTTGGCGGCGATCCCGTCGCCGCCCTGACACTGCCGTTCGATTGCCCGCTGTGCAGCTCATTGTTCGTCGCGCTTGTTGCGCTGTTCGGACTGATCTGGCCCGGTCGGCGCACGCCGCTCAGCATTCCGCTGCGGCGCGCCGAGCGTCTCGGACCGCGGCATCACTGGCCCACGCTCAACCCTCGCGCGCCCTGAATCGTCCTGACTGACCACTGAACCGCCCGGCCGCAGCCTTCTGTGCGCTACGGGGTGGGCCTCTGCCGGCGCGAGCTGGCGGCACCTCAGCTCAGGACCATTCAGCATGACCGTGATGGAACGCTTCACCCGCACCGAGAATCGCGCCAGCCCCTGGCTGCCGTTCCCGGACTATCCCAGCAATGCCCGTAACTTCGTGCACCTGGACGCCAAGCTGCTGCCGTACTGGCACGCCCTGTTCGATGTCTGCCCGCGGCTGCTCAAGCTCGACCCACCGGACGGCCTGACACTCTTTCGCGACTTCATGACCTGGGCCTATCGGTGCCAGCTCGCGCTCGACTGGACCTTCCATCTGAGCGCCTGCCGCTGGCTGCTGACCTCGCGTTACCGCGAGCGGATCGACGCCGAGGATATCGAGGCGATGATGCTGGCCGCGGCGGCGCGCTGGGCCGGGACCGATGACAGCGCCGCGCTGGGCATCGTGCTGGGCTGGCAGGGCAGCGCCGACAGGGTGTTCGACTGGAAGCCCCGCGTGCAACGCAGCGCCCGCATTCTTCCGGCCGAGCTGGAAGAGCTGCCGCCGCCGCCCTGGGATTTCGCCTGGAGCCCGCTTTCGAGCACCGCCGGCAACGGTTTTCGCCGCTGGTTGCGGGTGCCGTGAGCGCGACAGTCTGCCGCGCTGGCCGTCCGTGCGGCGCTGAATCCGAGGCTCGTCGGGGAATCCTCGCCCGCCGAGCTTGCCAACAGCGCTGCGCGTTGCACGCCAGGGGCTACGCTGAACAAGCGAGACGGCAAGCACCAGGGCGCCGCAACGCCCGGAGCCTGAGGCAAGCCGTCGCAGTTGTGAGCGCTCCGGTGGAGCGGGACACTGCTTCCGTCTCGCATGGTGCAGGGTTTGCGGCTATGCCGCTGCCCGCCGTCATCGAGACAGTCGGCGCATAAGCAGGGAGGAATGCATGTTCAAGTCATCGCTACGGCGAGACATCGTGCTGGTGCTGCTGGTCAAGATCGCGATCCTCATAAGCATAAAAAACATCTGGTTCGATGCTCCCAGCATTCCCGAGAACGGTTCGGCGCGGGTCGCCGAGCATTTGCTTGATAAGCGGGATGCCAATCCCGAGGGAGGGCCGAGATGATCTCGGAAAACGTTGTAGATCTGTCACGCCTGCAATTCGCCATGACGGCGATGTATCACTTTCTCTTCGTGCCGCTGACCCTGGGGCTGGCGTTCCTGCTGGCCATCATGGAGTCGGTCTATGTGATGACCGGCAAGCAGGTCTATCAGGACATGGTGAAGTTCTGGGGCAAGCTGTTCGGCATCAACTTCGCTCTGGGCGTCACCACCGGACTGACCATGGAGTTTCAGTTCGGCACCAACTGGGCCTACTACAGCCATTACGTCGGTGACATCTTCGGCGCGCCGCTGGCCATCGAAGGGCTGATGGCGTTCTTCCTCGAATCGACCTTCATTGGCCTGTTCTTCTTCGGCTGGGATCGGCTCACCAAGGTGCAGCACCTCGCCGTGACCTGGCTGGTGGCGCTGGGCTCGAACCTCTCGGCGCTGTGGATTCTGATCGCCAACGGCTGGATGCAGAACCCGGTCGGCTCGGAGTTCAATTTCGAGACCATGCGCATGGAGTTGGTGGACTTCGGCGCGCTGCTGTTCAACCCGGTGGCGCAGGTCAAGTTCGTCCATACCGTGTCGGCCGGCTATGTCACCGGGGCGATCTTCGTGCTGGCGATCTCCTCCTTCTATCTGCTGAAGAAGCGTGACCTCGGCTTCGCCCGCCGCTCGTTCGCCATCGCCGCGGTATTCGGCCTGGCGTCGACGATCTCGGTGATCATCCTCGGCGATGAATCCGGCTACGAGATCGGCGATGTGCAGAAGACCAAGCTCGCGGCCATCGAGGCCGAATGGGAAACCCATCCGGCGCCGGCGGGCTTCACCCTCTTCGGCCTGCCGGATCAGGAGGCACAGCGCACCGACTACGCGGTGAAGATTCCCTACGTGCTGGGGCTGATCGCCACCCGCTCGGTGGACGAGGAGGTCAAGGGCATCAAGGACCTGATCGCCGAGCATGAACTACGCATCCGTAACGGCATGCTCGCCTACGCGCGGCTGCAGGTGCTGCGCGGCGGCGACACCTCGGAGCAGGCCAAGGCCGCCTTCAACGAGGTGAAGGACGATCTGGGCTACGGCCTGCTGCTGAAGAAGTACACGCCCGACGTGGTGGATGCCAGCGACGAGCAGATCAGGCTGGCCGCACTGGACACCATTCCCGATGTGTTCAGCCTGTTCTGGACGTTCCGCGTGATGGTCGCCTCGGGCTTCCTCATGCTTGTGCTGTTCGCCCTGGCAAGCTGGGCCTCGATCAAGCGCAACGCCGAGCGCAAGCCGTGGTTGCTGAAATTCGCGCTGTTCAGCCTGCCGCTGCCGTGGGTCGCGGCGCAGACCGGCTGGTACGTCGCCGAGCATGGCCGTCAGCCCTGGTCGATCGCCGAGGTGTTGCCGACCCACCTGTCCACCTCGACGCTGGCGGCGGGGGATATCTGGGGTTCGCTGATCGCGCTGGTGGCGTTCTACAGCCTGCTGCTGGTGGTGGAGATGTTCCTGATGATCCGCTTCGCGCGGCTCGGCCCGAGCAGCCTGCACACCGGCCGTTATCACTTCGAGCAGGGCGCGGCCGCAGCGGCTCACGTCCCGTCGCACGCCTGAGGGAAACCACCATGTTCGATTACGAAGTACTCAAGCTGGTCTGGTGGGTGCTGATCGGCGTGCTGCTGATCGGCTTCGCTCTCACCGATGGCTTCGATATGGGCGCCATGGCGCTGATGCCCTTCGTCGGCAAGACCGACCACGAGCGGCGCGCGGCGATCAACACCATCGCGCCGCACTGGGATGGCAACCAGGTGTGGTTCATCACCGCCGGCGGTGCGCTGTTCGCCGCCTGGCCGATGGTCTATGCGGTGGCGTTCTCCGGGCTGTACTGGGCGATGCTGCTGGTGCTGTTCGCGCTGTTCTGCCGGCCGGTGGGCTTCGACTACCGCAGCAAGGTCGAAGATCCACGCTGGCGCAGTGCCTGGGACTGGGCGCTGTTCGTCGGCGGCGCGGTGCCGGCGCTGGTGTTCGGTGTGGCGTTCGGCAACCTGTTCCTCGGCCTGCCGTTCCAGCTCGACGAGCTGATGCGCTCCAGCTACCACGGCTCGTTCTTCACGCTGCTCAACCCCTTCGCGCTGCTGTGCGGTATCGTCAGTCTGAGCATGCTCTGCGCGCATGGCGGGGCCTGGCTGATGCTGCGCACCGATGGCGCGCTGGGCGAGCGTTCGCGCCAGGCGACGCGCCTGTGCGCGCTGGTGTTCCTGCTTGGCTTCGTCGCCGCCGGGGTTTGGCTGGCGCTGGGCATCCAGGGCTTCACCCAGGTGTCGATCACCGATCCCGGTGCTGCGCTCAATCCGCTGCTGCACAAGCAGGTGGCGCAGGACAATGCCGGCTGGCTGGGCAACTACGGTCGCTATCCGATCACGCTGATCGCGCCGCTGGCCGGCATCCTCGGGGCGCTGCTGGCGCTGTTCGGTGCGAGCCGCAACAGTGGCGGGCTGAGCTTCCTCGGCACCAGCCTGATGATCGTCGGGGCTATCTGCACGGCGGGCTTCGCGCTGTTCCCCTTCGTCTTTCCGTCGAGCCTGGACCCGGCATCGAGCCTGACCATGTGGGATGCGGTGTCGAGCCGCAAGACGCTGGGCATCATGTTTGTCGTGGCCTGCATCTTCGTGCCGCTGATCCTTTGCTACACGCTGTGGAGCTACATCCGCATGTGGGGCCGGATCAATCAGAAGACGATCGAAGCGAACCCTCACGGCCTGTATAGAAAACGCGCGAGCGGGCCGTCGCGCCCGCTTCGCCTGGGAGAAATGACGATGTGGTACTTCACCTGGATTCTCGGTGTGTTGCTGGCGTGCAGCTTCGGCATCATCAATGCGCTCTGGCTCGAAGCCACGCAGGACCTGGACGCCGAGCCGTGACCAACATAGGTGCTGGACGGCTCTACGGGACGGCCAGTCGCACGCTGTCGTTGCTGCTGGCCGCGCCGCTGGCGCTGGTGCTGTTGATTCATCCGGCCGCGATGCTGGGCGGGCAGGGCGGTTATAGCCATCCGCAGCTGATGCTGGTGATGTGGGGCGTCAGCGCCGGTTTTGTGCATGGGGTCGGTTTCGTGCCGCGCTTGTGGCTGTGGCGCTGGCTGCTGGGGCCGCTGGTTGGCTGGCCGTTGCTGGCGCTGGGGTATTCCATTCTGCTTGCGCCCGCTCTGGGCTGAACCTCGGATACGGGCGTGCAAGCGCCGCTGCCAGGCATTCGCGGCGCGTGCCACGGCGGAAAACGATGCGTTTTCCAGCGGCTGACGGCCGGCTTTTTGGCGAGGGGCGGTCAGACGTTTTGCCGCAGCGGATTCGTCACATTTCGGGCAATTGAATTTGCGCATCGAGGCGATTGAAGGCATAGTCGCCGGCACTTTCAATTTCCCCGACACGGTCGTGCCCATGCGCAAACGCTTCGCACCCCTCGTGCCTCTCGCACTCATCGCCCTGCTGACGGCCTGCGCCGGTCAGCAGACCCAGCCGGACACCGCCTACACTTCTGCCCCGAGCGGCCAGGTTTTCGATCAGGCTGCCATCGACTTCGACACCGTCGAACCGGGCGAGCAGGAATTCTCCGACGACACCGCCTACCAGCTGCCGCAACTGGCCGACAGCATCCTCGAACGCGGTTTCACCCTGGTTGGCACGCCGTATCGTTACGGCGGTAACTCGGTGAAGACCGGCTTCGATTGCAGTGGCTTCGTCGGTTTTCTGTTCCGCAAGGAAGCCGGGCTCGAGCTGCCGCGTTCGACCCGCGAGCTGATCAACCTCGACGCGCCGGTGGTCAAGCGTAGCGAGCTGGAGCCGGGCGACGTGGTGTTCTTCAACAACCGTGGTCGCGGTCGTGTCACCCACGCCGGCATCTACATCGGCGACGACCGCTTCATCCATTCCTCCAGCAGCCGCAGCGGCGGCGTGCGGGTCGACAGCCTGGACGACAAGTACTGGCGGGCCAGCTACATGGAGGCCAAGCGGGTATTGGCGCTCGCGCCGATGGAACATACCACCGCACATAACTGATCGACCGATCTCGCCGCGGGGTTGCGCAACGCCCCGCGTGCCGGCAGAGTGACACTTCGACCGCCAGGATCGCTCTGCCATGCCCTTTCCGGCTCGCCTCTCGCTGCTTGTCCTGACCGCGCTGCTGACTGCCTGCGCCGGTCGTGCGCCCACTCCTGAAATCACCGCGCCGTCCGTGCAAGCCGCCTCGCCGGTGGCCGAGGATGTGCTGTTCAGCGCGCTCGGGCTGGTCGGTACGCCTTATCGCTACGGCGGCAATACACCCGATAGCGGCTTCGATTGCAGCGGCCTGATCGGCTACGTCTACCGTGGCGCGGCGGGCGTGGCGCTGCCGCGAACCACCGTGGAAATGAGCCGCATGCGCTCGGCCAATGTCGGTCGTGACGCGCTGCAGGCCGGCGATCTGCTGTTCTTCGCCACCGATGGCGGGCGCCGCGTCAGCCATGCCGGTATCTACGTCGGCGAAGGGCGCTTCGTCCATGCCCCGTCGTCCGGCGGCACGGTCCGCCTCGATAGCCTGGGCAACCGCTACTGGGCCAAGACCTATCTCGGTGCCAAGCGCGTCCTCGAGGAGGAGCGACTGGCGCGCAATCCGTGACGCGGCTTACCAGCCCAGGGTGAAGTGCGAAGCGGGTATGAAGCGCCCGTCGGAGAAATCCCAGCGTTCGACGCAGACCCCTTTCTCGGCTCCGGTCTGCAGCTTCAGCCGGTTCAGCGAATTCGGCGAGGTGCCGCGCAGGCGTGTCGACAGTGTGGTGCCGGCCTGCACCATCCAGATTTCCCGGGTCAGGCCCGGATACTGCCGCGACAGCGGTAGCACGTAGGGCAGGTGGATGTGCCCGCCCATCACCAGATCCAGTCCGTGCTCCGCCCAGCATTGCAGCGCGGGTGCGGCGCCGTGCTGCAGGTTGCGCAGATCGCTCTCCACCATCGCGCCGAACGGCTGATGCGCCACCACGATGCGCAGCTTGGCCGGGTCGCTGGCGGCCAGCCGTCGCGCCACCGCTTCCACCTGATGCGGGGTGACGCGACCGTCCTTGTGCCGCCGCGGATGAGTGGTGTTCAGCCCGATCACCAGCATCCGCTCGTCCTCGAGCACCGGTTCCAACTGCTCGCCGAAGTAGCGACGGTAATTGCCGTAGGGACTGAACAGGCGCGCCGCGAGGTTGTACAGCGGGATGTCGTGATTGCCCGGGATCACCAGGCTGCGGCCCACGCCGTCGGCCTCCAGCCGCCGCACCATGGCCTGCGCCGCGGCGAACTGGGCGCGGCGTGCGCGCTGGGTGATGTCGCCGGAAAACACCAGTAGATCGGCGCGATGCTCGCGTACATGCTGTTCGAGGGCCTCGACCACCGCGGGCTGTTCGGTGCCGAAGTGGGTGTCGGAGATCTGCACGATGCTGGTCATGGGGCGCTGTCGTCGGTCCTGGCGAATGGAGGGCATTGTGGCATTCGAAGCCGTTCGCCGTCCGCCGTTCCAGGCCGATGCGTCCAATCTGCAAGCAGAGTTTGCTGCTGACTGCGACATGTTCGCGATTGCGTCCCTTCCGGCCTTGGACTAACCTGCGCGTCGCTTCAGGTGCCCCCTGACTTGGTCAGGAGGTGAAACAGGGAAGCCGGTCCAGTCGCAATGACGATTCCGGCGCTGCCCCCGCAACGGTAGGCGAGTCGAGAAACCGCAACGGCCACTGTGCTCACGCACGGGAAGGCGCGGTTTCGGGATGCCAGGCATCCGCTCGCAAGCCCGGAGACCGGCCTGTCGCATTTCACTGACAGTGCGGCGGGCGCTGAGCGGGTGCGTACCTTCGGGTGCCTCCTTCCTGCGGGTTCTGCCGTCTGTCTCCAGCGACTTTTGGTCGTGCGGGTGGGCACGACGGAGAACCCTGATCCAATGCGCAACTCCCTTTCCCTGGCGGCCGTCCTGCTGGGCGTGCCTTCCGTTGCTCTGGCCCACGAGGGCGCCTTGTTGCTCGGCGAGCAGGTGATTACTGCCAGCCGGACCGGTGCCTCGCCGGTGGCTATCGCGGCCAGCAGCGTCATCACCCGCGAGCAGATCGAGCGCCAGCAGGCCGGCAGCGTGCCGGAGCTGCTGCAGCGCCTGGCCGGCGTCAGCGTCACCAGCAATGGTGGACGCGGCAAGAGCACCTCGGTGTCGATTCGTGGCACCAGCGACAAGCACGTGCTGGTGCTGATCGACGGTATCCGTGTCGGCTCGGCAACGTCCGGCAGCGCCGCGCTGCAGAGCATCCCGGTCGAGCAGATCGAGCGCATCGAGATCGTCCGCGGGCCGCGCTCCAGCCTGTACGGCTCGGAGGCGATGGGCGGGGTGATCCAGATTTTCACCCGCCGCGGCGGCGACGCCGGCGTCAAACCGTACTTCTCGGCGGGCGCCGGTTCGCGTTCGAGTTACAGCGGCTCGGCCGGGCTGTCTGGCGGTCAGGGCAACGGCTGGTTCAACCTCGGCGTGGCCAGCGAGTCCACCGATGGCATCAACGCCCGTGCCTGGCGCGCCAGCGCACCCGACGCCTACGAGCCGGACGCCGACGGCTACCGCGAGCTGTCCGCGCAGCTGCGCGCTGGCTATCGCTTCGCCAACGGCCTGGAGCTCGACGGCAGCTGGCTGCAGAGTGAGAACCACAGCGACTTCGACACCCGCTCGACGCGCGGCACCAGCGGCCGCGATGCCTACAGCGACGGCTCCCTGCAGGCACTCAGCGGCCGCGCGCGCTTTTCGCCGCTGACCTTCTGGGACGTCACCCTGCAGGCCGGGCACAGCGAGGACCTGAGCGACAACTTCCAGGATGGCGCCTTCTACTCGCGCTTCGATACCCGCCGCGACAGCCTGAGCTGGCAAAACGATTTCCATGTCGGCGAGGCGCAGGTGCTGAGCCTCGGCATGGACTACCAGCAGGACCGCATCGACAGCAGCGACGCCTACGCCGAGGACAGCCGCTACAACCGCGGCTACTTCGTCCAGTATCAGGCTGCCTTCGGCCGGCACGGCGTGCAGGCCGGCCTGCGCCGCGACAAGGACGAGTTCTTCGGCTCCCACGATACCGGCAGCCTCGGCTACAGCTTCGAGCTGAGCGAGGCGCTGACGCTCACCGCTGCCTACGGCACCGCCTACCGCGCGCCGACTTTCAACGATCTGTACTACCCGGCCAGCGCCTTTACCACCGGCAACCCGGACGTCAAGCCGGAGGAGTCGCAAAGCTACGAGCTGGGCATCCGCGGCAACCACGGCTGGGGCGAGTGGAGCGTCAACGCCTACGAAAACCAGATCGAGGACCTGATTGTCTGGGCCGGCACCAGTCCCATGCGCCCGGAGAACGTCGACGTGGCGCGCATCCGCGGCATCGAGACCAGCGTCGCCACGGTGCTGGCTGGCTGGGAGGTGGCCGCCAACCTGACCGTCATGGACCCGCAGGACCGCAGCAAGGCCAACCATGGTCACCTGCTGCAGCGCCGCGCCAAGCGCCAGTTCAACCTCGATGTCGATCGCCAGTTCGGCGCCATCGGCCTGGGCGCCTCGCTGTATGCGTCCAGCGAGCGCTTCGACAAGGCCAGCAACGCCGACGACACGCGCATGCCCGGCTACGCGCTGGTGGACCTGCGCAGCGAATACCGCGTCGACGACGCCTGGCGCCTGCAGTTCAAGCTGGCGAACCTGTTCGACCGCGACTACGAAACCACCCAGACCTACGAACAGCCCGGCCGCGCGGTGTACTTCACCGTCCGCTACCAGGCGATCTGAACCCCCCACCCGAGGAGCACCGCATGCACGTCCTTTCCACCCGCGCTCAACTGGCAATCGGCGTCGCGCTGATCCTGCTGCTGGCCATGACCCGCGGCCAGCACTTCGCCAGCGTCGAGAACCTGCCCAGCGCCAGCTGGTCGATCTTCTTCCTCGCCGGCTTCTACCTGCGCCCGCGCGCGATGTTCGCGCTGTTGTTCGCCGAAGCCTCCGTGCTGGACTTCGCCTCCCTGGCCAGCGGCACCATCAGCGACTGGTGCCTGTCGCCCGCCTACTGGGCGCTGGTGCCGGCCTACGGCAGCCTGTGGCTGGCCGGGCGGCTGTTCGCCGGCTGGCAGCGCGGCGACCTGCGCAGCCTCGCGCTGCTGGTGCCGACGCTGATGGTGGCGGCCTTCGTTGCCTACCTGCTCTCCGGCGGCGGTTTTTACTTCTTCTCCGGACGTTACCCCGAGCCGACGCTGGCCGGCTTCCTGCCGCGCATCGCCGAGTACGTGCCGCGGCATCTGGGCAACCTGGCGTTCTACGTCGGCACCGCGCTGGTGCTGCACGTCGGCATCGTCTCGGCTCTGCGCCTGAACCGCCTGCGGCAGGCGCACTGATGGACGCGCGTGACGAGCGGCACCGCGCGCGCATGCAGCGCAAGAAGGCGCTGGTGGACGAGAAGATCGCCCAGGCGCAGGACGAATACGGCCTGCTGCTGGTGCACAGCGGCAACGGCAAGGGCAAGAGCAGCTCGGCCTTCGGCATGGTCGCCCGCGCGCTCGGCCACGGCATGCAGGTCGGCATCGTGCAGTTCATCAAGGGCGCGGCCAGCACCGGCGAGGAGGCGTTCTTCCGCCGCTTTCCCGACGAGGTGCGCTACCACGTGATGGGCGAGGGCTTCACCTGGGAAACCCAGGACCGCCAGCGCGACATCGCCAAGGCGCAGCAAGCCTGGGCCGTGGCCCGCGAGCTGCTCGACGACGAACGCATCGGCCTGGTGGTGCTCGATGAGCTGAACATCGCGTTGAAGTACGGCTATCTGGAGCTGGACCGCGTGCTCGCCGACATCGCCGCGCGGCCGCTGCTGCAGCACGTCGTGGTGACCGGTCGCGGCGCGCTGCCGGGGATGATCGAAGCCGCCGACACGGTGACCGAGATGAACCTGGTCAAGCACGCGTTCAAGGCTGGAGTGAAGGCGCAGAAGGGCGTGGAGTTCTGATGCCGGCGCTCAAGACCTTCACGGGGCGCGTTTTCGGTGGATGGGTGAAGCGTCTCCACCCTACGTCAGGCCTCGGAACTGTAGCGTGGATGTCGCTCTTTACATCCACCGTGACTCAACCCGCCCCGTGAGGCTGCGATGAATAGCAGAAATTGTCCGGCGCTGCTGATCGCCGCGCCTGCCTCCGGTCAGGGCAAGACCACCGTCACCGCCGCCCTGGCGCGCCTGCACACGCAGGCCGGGCGGCGCGTGCGGGTGTTCAAGTGCGGGCCGGATTTTCTCGACCCGATGATCCTCGCGCGCGCCAGCGGTCAGCCGGTGTACCAGCTCGATCTGTGGATGGTCGGCGAGGAGCAGTCGCGGCGCCTGCTGTGGGAGGCGGCGGGCGAGGCCGACCTGATCCTCATCGAAGGGGTGATGGGGCTGTTCGACGGCGCCCCCTCGGCCGCCGATCTGGCGCGGCGCTTCGGCGTGCCGGTGCTGGCGGTGATCGACGGCTCGGCGATGGCGCAGACCTTCGGCGCGCTGGCGCACGGGCTGGCGAGCTTCCAGGCGGACCTGCCGTTCGCCGGCGTGCTGGCCAACCGTGTCGGCAGTGCGCGGCACGGCGAGATCCTGCGCGACAGCCTGCCGGCGCCGCTGCGCTGGTATGGCGCACTGCCGCGCAGCACCGAGGTGGAGCTGCCGAGCCGCCATCTGGGACTGGTCCAGGCCGAGGAACTGGCCGATCTGGATGCACGCCTGGACGCCGCCGCCGAGGCGCTGGCGCAGAGCGCGGATACCGAACTGCCGCCAGCAGTGACGTTTGCCGCGCCGCAGGTCGCGCCCGTCGAGCCGCTGCTGGCCGGCGTGCGCATCGGCGTCGCGCGCGATGCCGCCTTCGCCTTTCTCTACCAGGCCAACCTCGACCTGTTGCGTGCGCTGGGCGCCGAGCTGCTGTTCTTCTCGCCGCTGCGCTTCACCCGCCTGCCGGCCGTCGACAGCCTCTATCTGCCGGGCGGCTATCCGGAACTGCACCTGCGTGGCCTCTCGCGCAACCGGCCGATGGCCGAGGCGATCCGCGCGCACCACGCCGCCGGCAAGCCGATTCTTGCCGAGTGCGGCGGCATGCTCTACCTGCTCGACGGGCTGACCGACACCGCTGGCGTGCGTGAGCCCATGCTCGGTCTGCTGCCGGGCGAGGCACGGATGCGCCCGCGCCTGACCGCCCTGGCGCTGCAGGAAGTGGCCCTGCCGGAAGGCCGTCTGCGCGGCCACACCTTCCATCATTCGGAGCTGGAGTCGCCGCTCGAACCGCTGGCCCGCGGCGAGTGCCCGAACTACCGGCGAACCGCCGAAGCCGTCTACCGGCAGGGGCGGCTGACGGCCTCCTACATCCACTTCCATATGCCGTCCGATCCCGTGGCGGCCGCGGCCCTGTTGCGACCATGAACGAACACGCCTTCACCGACGAACAACGCGCCGGCGTCTACCGGGCCATCGCCGAGCGCCGCGACATGCGCCATTTCAGCGGCGGCGAGGTGGCGCCTGAATTGCTGGCCAGGCTGCTGCAGGCCGCGCACCGCGCGCCCAGCGTCGGCCTCATGCAGCCCTGGCGCTTCGTGCGCATCACCTCGACCGAGCTGCGCGCCCGCATCGCGGCGCTGGTCGAGGCCGAGCGCCAGTGCACCGCCGAGGCGCTGGGCGAGCGTTCCGCCGAGTTCCTGCGGCTCAAGGTCGAGGGCATCCATGACTGCGCCGAGCTGCTGGTCGCGGCGCTGATGGACGGGCGCGAGGCGCACGTGTTCGGTCGGCGCACCCTGCCGGAGATGGACCTCGCCTCGCTGGCCTGCGCGATCCAGAATCTCTGGCTTGCCGCGCGCGCCGAAGGGCTGGGTCTGGGCTGGGTCTCGCTGTTCGATCCGCAGGCGCTGGCCGAACTGCTCGGCATGCCGGCCGGCGCCAAGCCGATGGCGATTCTCTGCCTCGGGCCGGTGCACGCTTTCTATCCGGCGCCGATGCTGGAGCTGGAGGGCTGGACCCA
This sequence comes from Stutzerimonas sp. 21-1, assembly GCF_056336065.1. NCBI lineage: Bacteria > Pseudomonadati > Pseudomonadota > Gammaproteobacteria > Pseudomonadales > Pseudomonadaceae > Stutzerimonas > Stutzerimonas sp. 21-1. The sequence goes on from NZ_CM150500.1 coordinate 1,192,230, forward strand.
GGGCCGACCGCTGGCCGAGCTGCTCTATCAGGACCGCTGGGGTGAGCAGCCATGAGCCTGGCGCTGAGCTGCCTGGCCGGCGTCGCGCTCGATGCGCTGCTCGGCGAGCCCAGGCGGGCGCACCCGCTGGTGGCTTTCGGTCGTCTGGCCGATCTGCTGGAGCGACGTTTCAATGGCCCCGAAGAACGCGGCTGGCGCAGCCACGGCGTGACCGCCTGGTGCCTGGCGGTGCTGCCGCTGACGGCACTGGCCTGGCTGCTCGCGCGGTTGCCGGGCGTAGGCTGGCTGGTGGAGGTCGTCCTGCTCTACCTCGCCCTCGGTCTGCGCAGCCTCGGCGCCCATGCGCTGCCGGTGGCACGTGCGCTGTGGCGCAACGATCTGGAGCAGGCGCGGCGCTGCGTCGGGCACATCGTCAGCCGTGACACCAGCGCGCTGGATGTGCCCGGTGTGTCCCGCGCCGCCACCGAGTCGGTGCTGGAAAACGGCAGCGATGCGGTATTCGCCGCGCTGTTCTGGTTCGCCGTCGCCGGCGCGCCGGGCGTGGTGCTCTATCGGCTGAGCAACACGCTGGATGCCATGTGGGGCTATCGCACCGCGCGCTTCGAGCGCTTCGGCTGGGCGGCGGCGCGGATCGACGATGGCCTCAACTACCTGCCGGCGCGCCTCACCGCGCTGACCTATGCGCTGCTCGGTCGGACCCGTCGCGCGCTGCACTGCTGGCGCATCCAGGCGCCGCGGTGGGACAGCCCCAACGCCGGGCCGGTGATGGCCGCCGGTGCCGGTGCGCTGGGCGTGGAGCTGGGCGGGCCGGCGTTCTATCACGGCGAGCGCCACGAGCGCCCCGTGCTGGGCCAGGGCAGGGCGCCGGGCGCGCGCGATATCGAGCGAGCGCTGGATCTGGTCTGGGCCGGCGTCGGCGTCTGGCTGCTGGCGCTGCTGCTTGGAGCCTGGCTGCATGCTTGAGCACGGCGGACGCCTGCGCGCGGCGGCGCGCCAGTACGGCATCGCGCCCGCCGACTGGCTGGACCTTTCCACCGGCGTGGCGCCCTACACGCCGACCCTGCCGGACATTCCCGTCAGCGCCTGGGCGCGTCTGCCGGAAGCCGACGACGACCTGCCAGCCGTGGCGCGGGACTACTACGGCAGCGCCGAGCTGCTGCCGGTGGCCGGTTCGCAGGCGGCGATCCAGACCTTGCCGCGTCTGCGGCGGCGGGCGCGGGTCGGTGTCGTTGCCCCCTGTTACGCCGAACACGCCGCCGCCTGGCAGCGCGAAGGCCATGCGCTGGTGGAGCTGAGCGAAGCCGGCGTGCCGCGTGCGCTGGAGCAGCTCGACGTGCTGGTGGTGATCAATCCGAACAACCCCAGTGGCCGGCTGTTCGACGCGGCGCAGCTGCTGCACTGGCACGCCAGTCTGGCGGCGCGCGGCGGCTGGCTGGTGGTCGACGAGGCGTTCATGGACTGCACGCCGCAGCACAGCCTGGCCGGATACGCCGGGCGCAGCGGGCTGATCGTGCTGCGTTCGGTCGGCAAGTTCTTCGGCCTGGCCGGCGCGCGGCTGGGCTTCGTGCTGGCCGAGCGCGCGGTGCTCGCGGCCCTCGACGAGCTGCTCGGACCCTGGTCGGTCGGCGGCCCGACACGCCTGCTTGGCACCGCGCTGCTCGCCGATGGCGACGCCCAGCAACGCCAGCGTCAGCGCCTGCAGGCCGATGGCCAGCGGCTTGCCAGGCTGCTGGCCCAGCACGCGCTGGCGCCGCTGGGCGGCTGCGCGCTGTTCCAGTGGTGCGTCGACCCGCGGGCGGCCTGGCTGCACGAGCAACTGGCGCGCCGCGGCATTCTGGTCCGCCTGTTCGCGCAGCCCGAAAGCCTGCGCTTCGGCCTGCCGCCCGATGAAGCCGGTTGGCAACGTCTCGAAACCGCCTTGAGGACGCTATCTCCATGACCACGCTGATGGTGCAGGGCACCACCTCCGATGCCGGCAAGAGCACTTTGGTGACCGCGCTGTGCCGCTGGCTGGCCCGCCAGGGCGTCGCGGTGGCGCCGTTCAAGCCGCAGAACATGGCGCTCAACAGCGCGGTCACTGCGGATGGCGGCGAGATCGGCCGTGCCCAGGCCGTGCAGGCTCAGGCCGCCAATCTGGCACCGCACACCGACATGAATCCGGTACTGCTCAAGCCCAACAGCGACATCGGCGCCCAGGTGATCATCCACGGCCGCGCGCTCGCCAGCATGGATGCCGTCGCCTATCACGACTACAAGCGTGTCGCCATGCAGGCGGTGCTCGACTCGCATCGGCGGTTGTCCGCGGCCTACCGGGTGGTGATGGTCGAGGGCGCCGGCTCGCCCGCGGAAATCAACCTGCGCGCCGGCGACATCGCCAACATGGGCTTCGCCGAGGCGGTGGACTGCCCGGTGATCCTCATCGCCGATATCGACCGCGGTGGGGTGTTCGCCCATCTGGTCGGCACCCTGGAGCTGCTGTCGGCTTCCGAGCAGGCGCGGGTGCGCGGCTTCGTCATCAACCGTTTTCGCGGCGATATCGCCCTGCTGCAACCGGGGCTCGACTGGCTGGAGCAGCGCACCGGCAAGCCGGTGCTGGGCGTGCTGCCGTACCTGACCGACTTCCATCTGGAGGCCGAGGACGCCATCGATACGCGCCAGGCCGGCAAGGCTGCGGCGACGCTGAAGGTGGTGGTGCCGGTGCTGCCGCGCATCAGCAACCATACCGATTTCGACCCGCTGCGCCTGCACCCGCAGGTCGATCTGCAGTTCGTCGGTCCCGGTCAGCCGATTCCGCCGGCGGACCTGCTGATCCTGCCCGGCTCGAAAAGCGTGCGCGCCGACCTCGCGTTTCTGCGTGCCAATGGCTGGGGGACGGCGATCCGCCGGCACCTGCGTTACGGCGGCCGGCTGCTGGGTATCTGCGGCGGGCTGCAGATGCTCGGCAGGCGTATCGCCGATCCGCTCGGCCTGGAAGGTGCGCCGGGCGAAAGCGCCGGGCTGGGCCTGCTCGATTTCACCACCGAGCTCGCTGCCGAAAAGCAGCTGTGCAACGTGCAGGGCCGACTGGCGCTGGAGGGCGAGGCTGTCAGCGGCTACGAGATTCATGCCGGCGTCAGCACGGGGCCAGCGCTCGAGCGCGCCGCGGTCGAGCTGGACGATGGCCGCCGCGATGGTGCGCTCAGCGCCGACGGGCAGGTGCTCGGCACCTACCTGCATGGCCTGTTCGAGGGGCCGGCCGCCTGCGCCGCGCTGCTGCGCTGGGCCGGTCTGGGCACGGTGGACACGGTGGATTACCACGCACTGCGCGAGCGCGAGATCGAGCGCCTGGCCGATCTGGTCGAGGCGCATCTGGACACCGCACGGCTACGCGAACTTTGCGGGCTGGGAGGCCGGACATGCTCGAACTGATTCTCGGTGGCGCGCGGTCCGGCAAGAGCCGGCTGGCCGAGCGGCTGGCTGCCGACAGCGATCTGGCGGTGACCTACATCGCCACCAGCCAGGCGCTGGACGGCGAGATGGCCGCGCGCATCGTCCACCACCGTCAGCGCCGCCCGGCGCACTGGGCGCTGGTCGAGGAGCCGCTGCAGCTGGCCCGGGTGTTGCGCGAGCAGGCCGGCGCACAGCGCTGCCTGCTGGTCGACTGCCTGACCCTGTGGCTGACCAATCTGCTGATGCTGGAGGACCCGGCGCGCCTCGCCGCGGAACGCGATGCCTTCCTCGAATGCCTGGGTGAACTGCCGGGGCGGGTCATCCTGGTTAGCAACGAAACCGGGCTTGGCGTGGTGCCACTGGGCGAGCTGACCCGGCGGTATGTGGACGAAGCCGGCTGGCTGCACCAGGCCGTGGCCGAACGGGCGGAGCGGGTGACCTTCATGGTCGCCGGCCTGCCGATGATTCTCAAAGGAGCGCGATGATGGATGAGTGGTGGAAGGGAGCATGCCAGCCGCTGGATGCGGTGATGCGCGAGCGCGCGCTGGCGCGGCAGGATCAGCTGACCAAACCGCGTGGCGCGCTCGGCCGGCTGGAGGAGCTGGCGGTGCAGCTGGCGGCGCTGCAGGGGTGTGAGCGGCCGCAGGTCGAACGCGTGCACGTCAGCGTGTTCGCCGGCGACCACGGCGTGGTCGAGGAGGGCGTTTCGGCCTTTCCGCAGGCGGTGACCGGGCAGATGCTGCGCAACTTCGTCGGGGGCGGCGCGGCACTGGCGGTGCTGGCGCGGCGGCTGGGTTCGGTGCTGGAAGTGATCGACCTGGGCACCGTCGAGCCGCTGCAGCTGGCCGGCGTCAGTCACCTGCGTCTGGGACCGGGCACCGCCAACTTCACCCGCGAGGCGGCGATGAGCGACCAGCAGTTGCAGCAGGCGCTTGGCGCCGGCCGCGACACGGCGAGCCGCGCGGCAGCCAGCGCGGCGCAGCTGTTCATCGGCGGCGAGATGGGCATCGGCAACACCACCTGCGCCAGCGCGCTGGCCGCGGCGCTGCTGCCACATTCGCCACTGACCCTGGTCGGACCGGGCACCGGCCTGGATGGCGACGGCGTGCGGCGCAAGCTGGCGGCGGTGCAGACCGCGCTGCGACTGCACGCCGGGCATTGCGTCGAACCGTTGGAAACACTGCGCCGGCTCGGCGGTTTCGAAGTCGCGGCGCTGGCCGGCGCCTACCTGGGCTGCGCGCAGCAGGGCATCCCCGTACTGGTGGACGGTTTCATCTGCAGCGCCGCGGCCCTGTGCGCGGTGCGGCTGAACCCGACCTGCCGGCCGTGGCTGCTGTTCGCCCATCGCTCCGCCGAGCCGGGCCATCTGGCGGTGCTGCAGGCGCTCGAAGCCGAACCGCTGCTGGACCTCGGCCTGCGTCTGGGCGAGGGCAGCGGCGCGGCGCTGGCGGTGCCGCTGCTGCAGCAGGCCTGTGCGCTGCACAACGAGATGGCCACCTTCGCCGAGGCGGCGGTGGCGCAAGGGGCGGTGTGAGCCTGCGCATCGACCTGCTGCGCCACGGCGAGACCGAGCGCGGCGGCGGCTTTCGCGGCAGCTTGGACGACGCGCTGACGGTGCGCGGCTGGCAGCAGATGCACGCCGCGCTGCACGCCGCCGGCCCGTGGGATGCCCTGGTCAGCTCGCCGCTGCAACGCTGCGCCGCGTTTGCCGGCCAGCTCGCCGCGCAGCGTGGCCTGCCATTGCGGCTGGAGCCGGACCTGCGCGAGCTGCATTTCGGCGACTGGGAAGGCCGCAGTGCCGCCGAGCTGATGCAGACCGACGCCGAGGCGCTGGGACGCTTCTGGGCCGACCCCTTCAGGTTCACCCCGCCGGCGGGCGAGCCGCTGGCGCAGTTCCAGCACCGGGTGTTCGCCGCCGTGCAGCGCCTGCAGCACGAATACGCCGGGCAACGGCTGCTGCTGATCGGCCACGCCGGCGTCATGCGGCTGCTGCTGGCGCGCGCCCGCGGCCTGCCGCGCGAGCGGCTGCTCGAGGTCAGCGTGGCGCATGGCGAACTGCTGCCGCTGAGCCTGCCGTGGCCGGTGGAGCGTGTCTGGCCCAACCCCTGAACCTGCCTGGAATGCCCATGCTGCCGTTGCTCATCGCCGTGCAATTTCTCACCAGCCTGCCGATTCGCCTGCCGGCCATGCCGACCGCGCAGCAGCAGGGGCGCTCGCTGCTGCACTACCCGAGCGTGGGCCTGCTGCTCGGCGCCCTGCTGTGGCTGGCCGCGCTGCTGCTGGCCGGCGCACCGCCGATGCTGCAGGCCGCACTCGTGCTCACGCTGTGGGTCGCGCTGAGCGGCGCGCTGCACCTCGATGGCCTGGCCGACAGTGCCGACGCCTGGCTCGGTGGCTTCGGCGACCGCGCGCGTACGCTGGAAATCATGAAGGACCCGCGCAGCGGCCCGGTGGCCGTGGTGGTGCTGGTGCTGCTGCTGTTGCTGAAGTTCGTCGCGTTGCTGGTGCTGTTGCAGGCGCAGCAGCTTGTGGCGCTGCTGCTGGCGCCGCTGCTCGGCCGTGCGGCGCTGCTGGCGCTGTTCCTCTCGACCGCCTATGTGCGGCCGAACGGTCTCGGTCAGGCACTGGCGGCGAACCTGCCGCGCGAGCGCGCGCGCGGCGTGCTGGCGGTGGTGGTCATCGGCTGCCTGCCGTTCGGCATCGGCGGGTTGCTCGCCCTGGCGTGCGCCGCGGTGACTTTCATGCTGGCGCGCCGCGCCATGTGTCGTCGTCTGGGCGGCACCACCGGTGATACCGCCGGCGCGCTGCTGGAACTGGTGGAATGTGCCGTGCTGCTGGGGCTGGCGCTGCAGGCCTAGCCTCGCCCTGGCGCCCGCGCGATCACCGGCGCATGTTGCGCCATCAGCGCGACGATCCAGTCGATGAACACCCGCAGCTTCGCGCTGACGTGGCGGTTCGGCGCGAAGGCCAGGTACAGCGGCATCGGATCGAGTTGCCAGTCATCGAACAGCCGCACCAGTTCACCGTTCGCCAGGTGCTCGGCGGCCATGTAGTCGGGCAGCCAGAAGACGCCCATTCCGGCCAGTCCGGCAGCGAGGTAGGCGTTGCCGTCATCCACCGCGAGCACGTAGCGGCCCTGTACCTGCACTCGCTCGCCCTGGCGGTGCATCGCATACGGCGTGGGCTTGCCGGTGCGCGCCCAGAGAAAACCGACGATCCGGTGGTGGGTGTTTTCCAGTTCGCCGGGATGCGTTGGGGTGCCAGCGCGCTGCAGGTAGCCAGGTGCGGCATACACGGCCAGGCGCAGGTCGCCGACGTGGCGGGCGATCAGCGATTGATCGCTCAGCTCGCCGCCGCGCACCACGCAATCGACGTTCTCGTCGATCAGGTCGACCCGCCGGTCGCTGACGCCCATGTCCAGCTGGATGTCCGGGTAGCGCGCATGGAAGGCCGGCAGCGCCGGGATCAGGATCATACGTGCCAGCGGGCTGGGCACGTCCACGCGCAGGCGTCCTCTGGGTACGGTGGCTGCGCCGGACAGGCTGGTCTCGACATCATCCAGCTCGGCCAGCAGGCGCACCACGCGCTCGTAGTAGGCAGCGCCATCGGCGGTGACGTTGACCTTGCGCGTGGTGCGGTTGAGCAGGCGAACCCGCAACCGCGCCTCCAGCTGTTGAATCATCTGGGTGACGCTGGTCTTGCCGATCTGCAGCGTTTCGGCCGCCTTGGTGAAGCTGCCGGTTTCCACCACGCGGGCGAACGCCTGCATCGCATCGAAACGGTCCATCTGCGCTCCGCTGATTGTTTGGTTTTCGCGAACAGTCTTGGTCGGGCTGGCGAGTTTATCCAGCCAGGCGGCAACCCTACAGTGGGTGCGTATTCATCGACGGGTCGGCAGCGGCCCCACTGGAGGAGAGCGTCATGACCCGCGACGTCGTTTTTCCGCCTGCGCGCCAGGCACTGTACGAGCGCAACCGCTATTCGCCAGCGATCCGCGCCAATGGCTTGCTGTTCGTCTCCGGGCAGGTCGGCAGCCGCGAGGACGGTTCGCCGGAGCCGGAGCTGGAGGCGCAGGTCCGACGCGCGTTCGACAACCTCAACGCGATCCTCGACGCCGCGGGCTGCACCTTCGCGGATGTGGTCGACGTGACGGTGTTCATGGTCGATCCGCCGGCGATCTTCGAGCGCGTCTGGCAGGTCGTGGCGCAGTACTGGGGCGTGGCGCCGCATCCGACGCTGACGGCCGTCGGGGTGACCTGGCTCTACGGCTTCCAGTTCGAGATCAAGGTCATCGCCCAACTGCCCGAGGCGGTCTGAGCGGGCTCAGCCCAGCAGCGCCACCGTCTTGATCTGCGCCCACAGCGCCTTGCCGGGAACCACGCCGAGCTGGTCCGCCGAACGCCGGGTGATGCGCGCCAGCAGTGGCGTGCCGCCGGCATCCAGGCGCACCAGCACGTGCGCCGGGGTATCGGCCGCCGCCAGTGCCTCGACGCGGGCCGGCAGCAGGTTGCTGATGCTGCTGCCTTCGGCACGCTCCAGCGCCAGGCTGACGTCGCGCGCATGCACGCGAAAACGCAGGCGCTGGCCGATGGCCTGCGGGCGTTGTGAAACCAGCACTTCGCCGCCGGGAAATACCAGCCGGGTCAGGTGATAGGCGGGGTCGTGCCCGGCGATCTCGCCTTCGACCACCACGCCGGCGTCGTCGCTGAAGGCGGTCGGCAGGTCGAGCCGCGCCAGCGTCTCGCGCAGTTCGCCCTGGGCGATGGCACGGCCCTGATCGAGCAGCACCAGATGATCGGCCAGCCGCGCCACCTCGTCCGGCGAATGGCTGACGTAGAGCACCGGGATGTCCAGCTCGTCGTGCAGGCGTTCGAGATAGGGCAGGATTTCGTGCTTGCGCTTGAGGTCCAGCGCCGCCAGCGGCTCGTCCATCAGCAGCAGGCGCGGGCTGGTGAGCAGCGCGCGGGCCATGCCGACACGCTGGCGCTCGCCGCCGGACAGCCGCCCGGGCATGCGTTCGAGCAGATGGCCGATGCCCAGCAGGTCCACTGCCTGATCCCAGGCCACGCGCCGTTCTGCCGCCGCCACGCGCTTCATGCCGAACTGCAGATTGCGCCGCACCGAGAGGTGCGTGAACAGGTTGGCGTCCTGGAACACGTAGCCGATGGCGCGCCGGTGCGGCGGTAGGAACAGCCCGCGGGCGCTGTCCTGCCAGCATTCGCCGTTGATCTCCAGTTGCCCGCGGGCGCCGCGTTCCAGTCCGGCCACACAGCGCAGCAGCGTGGTCTTGCCGGAGCCGGAATGGCCGAACAGCGCCGTGACGCCGCGCCCGGGCAGCGCCAGGTCGACGTCCAGGCGGAAGTCGGCGTAGTCCACGCGCAGACAGGCGCGAATTGCCTGGGCGCCGCTCATCCGCGCCACCCTTGACGCTGACGGCTGCCATACAGCGCCAGCAGCACGAGGAAGGAGAACAGCAGCATGCCGCCGGCCAGCCAGTGCGCCTGGGCGTACTCCATCGCCTCGACGTGATCGTAGATCTGCACCGAGACCACGCGGGTCTTCTCGGGAATGTTGCCGCCGATCATCAGCACCACGCCGAACTCGCCGACGGTATGGGCGAAGCCGAGGATGCTGGCGGTGACGAAGCCCGGGCGCGCCAGCGGCAGCACCACGCTGAAGAAACAGTCCCACGGGCTGGCGCGCAGCGTCGCGGCGGCCTCCAGCGGCGCATCGCCGATGGCCTCGAAGGCGTTCTGCAGCGGCTGCACGACGAAGGGCATCGAGTACAGCACCGAGCCGACCACCAGACCGGCGAAGCTGAACGGCAACAGGCCCAGACCCAGGCTCTGGGTGAGCTGGCCGAGCAGTCCGTTCGGCCCCATCGCCACCAGCAGATAGAAGCCCAGCACGGTCGGCGGTAGCACCAGCGGCAGCGCCACCACCGCGCCGATCGGCCCGCGCCACCTGGAATGCGTGCGCGCCAGCCACCACGCCAGCGGTGTGCCGAGCAGCAACAGCAGCACGGTGGTGGTGCTGGCCAGCTTGATGGTCAGCCAGATCGCGGCGAGATCGACGCTGTCGAGCATCATTGGTTTATGGCACCTCGTAGCCGTAGGCGCGGATCAGCGCGACGGCGCTGGCGCCCTTGAGGTAGTCGAGCAGCGCGCGTGCCGCCGGATTGTGTTCGCCACGTTGCAGCAGCAGGGCGTCCTGGCGGATCGGCTGGTGCTGGTCGGCGGGTACCCGCCAGGCCGAGCCGCGGGCGATGCGCCCGTCCTCGATCACCTGTGAGAGGGCGATGAAGCCCAGCTCGGCGTTGCCGCTGGCGACGAACTGGTGCGTCTGGGCGATGTTCTCGCCCTGCACGAAGCGCGCTTGCAGGCGTTCGCGCAGGCCCAGCTTCTCCAGCGCCTGCAGCGCTGCGGCGCCGTAGGGTGCGGTCTTGGGGTTGGCCAGCGCCAGGTGACGGAAGTCGCCGTCGGCGAGCACGCGGCCCTGCGGATCGACATAGCCCTCGCGCGCCGACCACAGCACCAGGCTGCCGATGGCATAGGTAAAGCGGCTGCCCGCCACGCCCTGGCCTTCGTCTTCGAGCCGCTGCGGGGTCTGCTCGTCGGCCGCCAGCAGCACGTCGAACGGCGCGCCATTGTTGATCTGCGCGTAGAACTTGCCGGTGGCGCCGAAGGCCAGCACGGCGCGGTGACCGGTGTCGCGAGCGAAGGCCTCGGCGATCTTCTGCATCGGCGCGGTGAAGTTGGCGGCTACCGCCACCTGCACCTCGTCGGCGCTGGCGGTGAAGGACAGGCAGAGCAGCAGGGCGCTGCATAGATGGCGCATGGGGCGCATGTCGACTCCTTTCAATCGATGGCGATGATGACGTGGGAGGCTTTGATCAGCGCGGTGCATGGCTGGCCGACCGCCAGGCCCAGCTCCTCGACGCTTTCATTGGTGATCACCGCGCCGAGGGTGCGCTCGCCCGGCAGCAGCAGCTTGACCTCGCTGTTCACCGCGCCGGGCAGCAGCGCGCTGATGGTGCCGGTCAGGCGGTTGCGCGCGCTGATCTGCACCTGCGGATCGGGCGAGAGCAGCACGAAGCTGGCCTTGATCAGCGCGATGGCGGTCTTGCCGACTTCGAGTTGCAGCTCGTCGATGCTGTCGTTGGTCAGCGTGGCGGTAATGGTCTGGCCGGCGCCGATGTCCAGGCTCAGGCTGCCGTTGACGGCGCCCTTGCTGACGGCGGTGATGCGGCCGCGAAACTGGTTGCGTGCGCTGGTCTTCATGGCGATGGCCCTCAGCAATCGGTCGATGTCGTCGAAACCCTCGATGCCCTGGGCGACCTGGGCGAGGAAGCGCTCGTACTCGGCCTGCATGCGCCGCCAGACGTGCAGCATCTCGCGGCCGAAATCGGTCAGCTGCGTGCCGCCACCCTGGGCACCGCCGGCGGCGCGTATCACCAGCGGCCGTTCGGACAGGTTGTTCATCGCATCCACCGCATCCCAGGCGGCCTTGTAGCTCAGCTTGATCGCCTTGGCGGCGCGGGTGATGGAGCCAGTGGCCTCGATCTGCTCCAGCAGGTCGATGCGTTTGCCGCCCAGATAGCCCTTGTCGCCACGGTTGAACCAGAGCTGGCCGTCCACCCGCAGGGGCAGCTGTGCATCGCTCATCGTTTGCTCCGTCGAACCGGCTGGTCGTCGGTTCGCTCCTGTGCCACCTGAAGAACGGCTCATGGGTGAGCCGCAGCTACTGGGAAAGGTGGCATTCTGGAATGCGCTATATCGTTTTGTATATAGCGCTGCGGAGGTATACCCGTCAGCCGGCGCTAGCGTGGGGCAGCGTCGTCGGCCGCGTTACGCTCAGCCGCAACACGGTGTGCGCGGTTCGCCGCTCGTTTGTGCGTTCGCCTGGAGCTTCCAGGCCCAGGCGAATACCAGCAGCCCGCCGACGGCCGTCGCGGCGCCGATGTAGCCAGTAGAGGTCCAGCCGAAACCGGCGCTGATCGCCAGGCCGCCGAGCCAGGGGCCGAGGGCATTGGCGATGTTGAAGGCGGCGTGGTTGGACGCCGCGGCAAGCGTCTGGGCATCCGCGGCGACGTCCATCAGATGGGTCTGCAAGGCCGGTGACAGCGAGACCATGGTTCCCACCGCGAATACCGCCGGAAAGATCGTCCATGTCGAATGCGCCGCGAGCGGGAATACCAGCAGCACCAGCGCGCTCCACAGCAACAGCCAGGCGACGGCCTGAAAGCGCAGGCGGTCGAACAGCCAGCCGCCGACCACGTTGCCGATGATACCGCCAAGGCCGAACGCAGCGAGGGCGAAGGGAATCCAGCCGGCATTGACGCGGGTGACTTCCAGCAGCGTCGGAGCCATGTAGCTGAACACGCAGAACATGCCGGCGAAACCGATCGAGCTGATCGCCAGGGCCAGCCAGACCTGCGGCCGATGGAACGCGCGGATCTCGTGCAGCGGGCTGTTGCGCGGCTCGTCGTGATTGAGTGGCAGGAACAGCGCCACCAGCAGCACGGTGAGCAACGCGATGGCGCCGACCAGGGCGAAGGCATAGCGCCAGCTCAGCCATTGGCCGAGCCAGGTGGCGATCGGGTTGCCGATCAGGATCGCCACCGTCAGGCCCATCAGCACCCGGGCCACGGCCTGGGCGCGCTTGTCCGGCGCGACCATCGAGGCAGCCACCAGCATCGCCACGCCGAAGTAGGCGCCGTGCGGCAAGCCGGTGACGAAGCGGAAGGCCATCAGCGTGTGATAGTCCGGCGCCAGGGCGCTGGCGAAGTTGCCCAGGGCGAAGAAGCCCATCAGCAGCAACAGCAGGTGACGGCGGAACAGCCGCGAACCGAGGATCGCCAACAACGGCGCGCCGACCACCACGCCGAGCGCATAGGTGCTGATCACATGGCCGACCTGCGGCTCGCTGATGGCCAGGCCGCGGGCGACCTCGGGCATCAGCCCCATGATGGCGAACTCGCCGGTGCCGATGGCGAAACCCCCCATGGCCAGCGCCAGTTCGATCAGCAGGACGGCGCGTGCGGAAAGGGCTGGCATCGTTGCGGTGGCTTGCGCCGTCATGGTCACCTCGAAGCGAATGCAAAGGGCCGGCATTATTCACCGGCTGGCGTGGTGGTAAAGCTCTGGTTGCCGTGCCTGCCGCCGGCTCAGGCTGAATGGATTGCAGGGGCGCGCAGGAGTTCGGCGCAATCGGCGAAAAGGTTGGATGGTCGCATTTCGGTGATGTTGGCTGTGCATTTCTGACCTATCGGACAGACAGTATGGCCGATTGCCATACTGTGACCTGCATCCTTGATTCCGGTCAGGGAGACTGCCTGGTCACGTCCGTATTTTGGCGCCTGAAACTGGATGTTCTGCAGTTGCCGGTGACTCACATAGCCCCCAGGGCTCGAGCGGCTTCGTGCAGCGCCTGCGACCCCTTCAGGACACGCCCCCATGAAAACGCTCTTCCTGCCCGCCGAAGCCTTGATGAACCGGCTCAGCTATCCGATCAAGTTCGGCCTGCTCGGCCTGCTGGTCACCGCCGTCTTTGCCAGCCTGATGCTGAGCCTGGCCGGCCAGCTCAACCGCACCATCGAGCGCTCGGAGAACGAGCTGGTCGCCTCTTCGCTGTCGCGACCGATGGCCAAACTGGTGGAACTGGTGCAGCAGCATCGCGGCATGTCGTCGATGCTGCTGGGCGGAAACAGCGCGCTGGCCACGCGCCGCAGCGAGCGCGAGACGGATATCGAGGCGGCGCTGGCGCAGCTCGAACGCACGCTGGCCGAGGACAAACGCGCACTGCGCCAGTGGCAGGAGATCGGCCAGGCCTGGGGCGAGATTCGTCGTGACGGCCTGAGCTGGCCGCAAAGCCGCAACTTCCAGGCGCACACCGCGCTGATCGGCAAGCTGCTGAGCTTCCAGACGCAGCTGGCCGATGCCTATGGCCTGACCTTCGATCCCGAGGCGGAAACCTTCTACCTGATGTCCGCCGCGCTGAATCACATGCCCAGCCTGATCGAGCGCATCGGCCAGCTGCGTGGCAGCGGCGCGGCCGCGCTGGCGCAGGGCAACGTCGACGATCAGCGGCGCACCGCGCTGATCGTGCTGAGCGAGCAGATCAAGAGCGCCACCGGCAACATGCGCGACAGCCTGGACAAGGTCGTCGCGCTGCGCCCGGAACTGCGTACGCGCCTCACCGAGGCGGTGACGGCGATGGACGAGCGTGGGCAGAACATCGAGCGCGTCATGCATGCGCTGGTCTTCGAGGGCGATTTCACCAGCACCACCTCGGTGCAGTTCTTCGACATGGCGACCGAGGCCATCGGCATTGGCTACAGCCAGATGCACGACGTGCTGCTGCCGACCCTCGACCAGCTGCTGCAACAGCGCATCGCCGATGCCCGCCAGGTGCTGTACCTGAACCTCGCCGTGCTGGCCGGAGTGCTCGCGGTGATCGGCTACCTGTCGGTCGGCGCCTACCTGTCGGTGATGACCAGCATCCGCAGCCTGCGCGAAGGCAGCGAGAAGCTCGCCGCCGGCGACCTCACCACGCATATCCAGCTGGCGGCACGCGACGAGCTGCGCTACGTGGCCGGCAGCTTCAACGACATGGCCGACGCCATGCGCCGGCTGATCGGCAACATCAAGGACAACTCCGACCATGTCGCCGATTCAGCGCGCAGCCTGGTCACGGCGTCGGGCCAGATTCATGTCGCCTCGCAGTGCCAGAGCGATGCCGCGGCGAGCATGGCGGCGGCGGTCGAGCAGATGACTGTGGGCATCGAGAGCATCGCACGCAACGCCGGCGATGCCGATGCGCTGGCGCACCGTTCCGGCGAGCTGTCGCGCCAGGGCGGCGAGATTGTTGCGGCGGTGGTCGAGGAAATCAGCCAGATCGCGGTGTCGGTGGGCGATTCGGCGCGCACCGTCGCCGAGCTGGGCGAGCGCTCCGGGCAGATATCGGCAATCGTCGGGGTGATCGGCGATATCGCCGCGCAGACCAACCTGCTGGCGCTGAATGCGGCGATCGAGGCCGCACGCGCCGGCGAGCAGGGCCGTGGCTTCGCGGTGGTCGCCGACGAGGTGCGCAAGCTGGCCGAGCGCACCGCCCAGTCGACCAAGGAAATCTCGCAGATGGTCGCCGCCATCCAGCAGGGCACCGAGGGCGCTGTGCAGGGCATGGAGCAGGGCGTGGTGCGCGTCAACGAAGGCGTTGCCCGTGCGCAGCGCGCCGGCGAGGCGATGGGCGGCATTCGCGAGGCGGCCAATCAGGTGCTCGACACCGTGGCGGAAATTTCCAATGCGCTGCGCGAGCAGAGCGCCGCTTCCGCGGAGATCGCCCAGCAGGTCAGCACCATCGCACGTATGGCCGAGGAAAACGGCGAGGCGGTCGGCAGCAACCACCACACCGCCAGCCGCCTGAGCGACCTGGCCGGGACGCTGCTGGACAATGTCAGTCGCTTCAAGGCGAGTTGACTACGCGGCGCCGCCGGCTCTGCCGAGCGGCGCCGGCGACGTTCAGCGTCGCACGATGGTCAGGCCGATCAGGCGCGACACCACCAGGGCGATGTACATCACGCCGGCGATTTCCTCGAGCATCACCACGGCGCGCGCCTGCGGCGTCACGGGCAGGATGTCACCCAGGCCGACGCCGGAGAGCAGGGTGACGCTGAGGAACAGCATCTCCATCCAGCTGCGTGGCGAATCCGGCTGCGCGGCGCCGGTGAAACTGCCGGGATAGAGCATCTGGCAGGCCATGAAGACATAGGCGAAGGCCCACGCCAGCAGCGTGAAGGTGGCGCCCACGGCGAACAGTTCGTCGGTGGTGGCGCGCTGGTCTTCGTTCATGTAGCCGATCAGGCTGACGGTCGCATAGAAATAGAAGCCCGCCTCCAGAGCGAACAGCCACAGATCGAGCCCCGGCCGCTCGACGAACACACCGACCACGTTCAGCGTGACGATCAGCGCTGCGAGACCGAAGGCCACGCCTTGCAGCGTCGGGCCACGACGCACCATGCGCAGCGCCGAGACCAATACGATGGCGCTGAACGCGCCGAAGAATGCGCGCGGCTCGGGCAGCCCCTCCATGAACGGGTAGAGCACGATGCCCAGCAGCTGAATCAGTAGCAGGCCGGCGGACGGGTACTGCACGACGTAGTGGAACGGGTTATGGCGCTTCATGATCGTCAGGCCCGTTCCCCGGCCAGGCGCTGGACCACCACGCTGCCGGTGATGTCGCCCTGCACGTTGATCGCCGTGCGAATGGTGTCCAGCAGGCGATCGATCGGCAGCAGAATGGCGATGGCCTCGGCCGGCAGACCGACCGCCTGCAGCACCATCACCATCGTCACCATGCCGGCGCTGGGAATCCCCGGCGCACCGACCGAGGCGACCATCGCGGTGAAGAACACCACGGCCTGCTGACCGAGCGTCAGGTCGACGCCCACCAGATTGGCGACGAACAGCGCCGCGGCGGCCTCATACAGCGCGGTGCCGTCCATGTTCATGGTGGCGCCCAGCGGCAGAACGAAGCCGGCGTAGCGTTTTTCTACCTTGAGATTCTCCTCGGCGCAGCGGATCGACACTGGCAGCGTTGCCGAGCTGGAGCTGGTGGCGAAGGCGGTGATCAGCGCATCCCGCGCGCCGCGCCAGAACCACAGCGGCGAGCGACCGGTGGTGAAGTAGAGAATCAGCGGCAGCACCACCGCGCCGTGGAACAGCGTGGTGGCGAAGATCAGCATGACGAAGCCGCCCACCGCCGAGAGCAGCGCGGCGTCCTGCTCGGCGACCAGTCGGATCAGCAGCGCGAGGATGCCCAGCGGCGCCAGCCACATGATCCAGCCCACGATTCGCAGCAGCATCTCGAGGAATTCCTGCAGCACGTTGAGGATGTTGCGGTAGCGCTCGCCGCCGGCGACCAGCGCGATGCCGACGAACAGCGCGAAGACCACCACCGCCAGCACGTTGTTCGCGGCGAAGGCGGCGAACGGGTTCTGGAACAGCCCGGCGAAGAAGTGCTGGAAGAATTCCGGCAGGGTCAGCTGGCTTGCCTGGAAATCCGCCAGCTGATCGGCGAACAGGTCCAGCGACAGCCCGGCGCCGGGCTTGAAGATGTTCGCCACCGTCAGCGCCAGCAGCATCGCCAGCGCCGTGGTGCTGGTGAAGTAGATCAGCGTGGTCAGCCACACCCGGTGGACCTGCTGGTGCTGTTGCAGGCTGGCCACGCCAACGGCGATGGAGGTGAACACCAGCGGGATCAGCACCATCTTCAGCATGCCGATGAACACGCTGGAGACCAGTCCGGCGGCATACAGCGTGCCTTCACGCAGGGCGGCTTCCTCGGGCTGGCCGCCAACGAGCCAGCCGATCAGCACGCCGAGGCAGGCGGCAACGAGAATCTGCAGGTTGAGACTGGGCATGGGGTGTCCTTGTCGTTTCTTGTTGTTGCCGATGAGCAGACCGGTGCTTTGGGGCGCGGTTCGCTGGAAGGGAATGATACAGAGCGGTGGGGTGGCGGGTATGGGCCTTTGTGCCCCGTGGCGATCTCGTCGGCTGAAAGATCTCACGCCGGATATGGGCAAATGCACCACAAAAAAGGCCCGACAACAGGCTGCCGGGCCTTCGCTGAGCCAGAGGCGCCAATCACCCCACGTGGTCGGCTGCCTCGATGCGCTTGAGCAGCACCCCAGTCACCCGCCGCTCCTTCACCTCGGTGACATGCAGCCGCCAGTCGGCATGTTCCACCCGGTCGCCGATCATCGGCAGCCGATCGAGCAGGCTCATCACCAGCCCCGCCAGCGTCTGGTAATCGTCGGTGACCGCCGCCCTGAACCCCAGCCGCTCGCGCAGCACCGCGAGGTTGACCGCGCCGTTGACGCGATAGCCGCCGTCGGCCGGCTCGATGTCCGGGCCTTCCACTTCGCTGGCATCCGGCAGTTCACCGGCGATGGCTTCGAGGATGTCGGTCAGCGTCACCAACCCCTCGAAGCCGCCGAATTCGTTGACCACGAAGGCGATGTGCGTCGAGGCCTGACGCATCTGCTCAAGGGCGCTGAGCACCGTGCAGCTGTCTGGCAGGTTGATCGGTGTGCGCACCAGCGGTTCGATGTCCGGCGTCTGGCCGTTGAGCAGGGCGCGCAGCAGTTCCTTCTTGTGCACGTAGCCCAGCGGCTCGTCCGGCGCGGCGTCGCGGGTGACCACCAGCCGCGAATGCGGCGAGTTGAGCAGTCCGGCCTGGACCTTCGCCGGTTCGTCATCGAGGTTGATGCGATCCACCTCCATGCGATCGGTCATCACCGTGCGGACCGACTGCTCGGCCAGGTGCAGCACGCCACTGATCATCACCCGCTCGCGGCGGTTGAACGGCGTGGCGGCGGCGCCGTCCGGGCCGAGCATGTCGGCGATCTCGTCGTCCACCTCGTCGGCTTCCAGCTTGCCGCCGAGCAGGCGCAGCACCGCATGCGCGGTGCGTTCGCGCAGCGGCCGGGTGCCCTGCAGGCTGCGCTTGCGGCGCGCGCGGGCCAGCTGGTTGAAGAACTCGATGGCGATCGAGAAGCCGATGGCCGCGTACAGGTAGCCCTTGGGAATGTGATAACCCAAACCCTCGGCGGTCAGGCTGAAGCCGATCATCATCAAAAAGCCCAGGCACAGCATGATCACCGTCGGCCGCGCGTTGACGAATGCGGTGAGCGGCTTGCTCGCCAGCAGCATCAGGGTCATCGAGATGACCACGGCGATCATCATCACCTGCAGGTGTTCGACCATGCCGACGGCGGTGATCACCGCATCGAGCGAGAACACCGCGTCGAGCACGATGATCTGCGCCACCACCGGCCAGAACCGTGCGTAGGCCTTGCTGCCGCTGTGCTGCTGCATGCGTCCTTCGAGGCGCTCGTGCAGCTCCATCGTCGCCTTGAACAGCAGGAACAGGCCGCCGCCGAGCATGATCAGGTCGCGCCCGGAGAAGCTCTTGCCGAAGATCTCGAACAGCGGTTCGGTGAGCGTGACCAGCCAGGCGATGCTCGCCAGCAGGCCCAGGCGCATCACCAGCGCCAGGCTCAGGCCGATGACGCGCGCGCGGTCGCGCTGCTCCGGCGGCAGTTTGTCCGCCAGGATCGCGATGAATACCAGGTTGTCGATGCCCAGGACGATTTCCAGGACGATGAGCGTGAGCAGGCCCAGCCAGGCCGTGGGATCAGCGAGCCATTCCATCGATGGGATCTCGTGTGGTGAGGAAACAACCCACGCGGGGTGCGCGGTGCCAGGCAGCTGCTGCCCGGACGGGGAATGAAGCGGTGGCGCGGCCGAAGCCGGAGACGGGCGCCGCGTTCGTCATGGCCGACGAGCGCGGCTGGGTACAGGGAATGTTCATGCAGCTCTTTCAGGACAAAGGGAGCGCAAGAATAAATCCCGCTGCGGCACTCGTCAGCGTCGATTGGTTACAGCGGTTTTCAGTCCGTCGGCCGTTGCAGTCCGCGCGCGCTGCGATAGGCTTGCGACAGGTTTTGACGGAGCAGCGCGGATGAGCACCATCGACCAGGACATCGAGCGGCGGATCGCGCAGCAGGTCGCCGAATGGCAGCGCGGCGTCACCTCCCGCGGCGCGCCGCTGCCGATCGACAGCGCCTGGCTGCAGACGCCCCAAGGGCTGCGCCTGCCGTTCCAGGTGCTGAAGAGCGCGGGCGTACCGCCACGGGAAATCGATCTGCTGCACGAGCGCGTCCGCTTGCGCGAACGGCTGCAGGAAACGCTGACGGAGGACGAGCGCACGGCGCTGCAGCGCCGTCTGAGCGAGCTGGAACAGCATCTGGCGGTTCGTCTGGAAGCATTGGAGCGAATGGGACGAGGTTGATCGGTTGCGCTTTGCCGGTGCGGCGAGGCGGCCAACAGGAGGAAGCGTCATGGTACGTGTGGGATTCTTTTCGGCGGTGCTGCTCGCCGCGGCGGTGGCGTTTGCCGGGTGGTCGGTGGGGCAGGGCGTCGAGCGTTTTCGCGTCGCCGATCGCTCGGTGACGGTCAAGGGCCTGGCGGAGATGGACGTGAAGAGCGACTTCGCGGTCTGGACGCTCGGCTTTCGTCGCGGTGGCGATGACTTTGCCGAGCTGCAACAGCGGCTGGCCGGGGATCGCCAGGCGGTGGTTGCCTTCCTGCGCGAGCAGGGCTTCGACGAGGCGGAGATCGAGATACGACCGCTGCAGGTGCAGGATCTGCTGGCGCGCGAATGGGGTTCGCAGGAAGTGGCGCTGCGTTTCAACGGCCAGGGTCAGGTGCTGGTCAAGACCGCGCGGGTCGATGCGGTGGCGGCGGCCGCCAATGCGCTCGATCCGCTGATCCAGGCCGGCGTACAGCTGGACAGCGAAAGCGGCGGCGCCACGGGGCCGCGCTACCAGCTGCGCGGCTTCAACGAACTCAAGCCCGTTCTGCTGCAGCAGGCCACCGCCAATGCCCGCGAGCAGGCGACGCGTTTCGCCGACGATGCCGGCGCACGGCTGGGCGAGTTGCGCAATGCCAACCAGGGCGTGATCCGGGTCATCGACGACGACGGCAGCGACATGGAAAGCGGCCGCACCATCGGCAAGCGCCTGCGGGTGGTCAGCACCTTCCAGTACGCGCTGGACTGACCGCGCAGCGCCGTCGTCCGGCGATGTTTCGCTGTAATGGCGATGGGCTATATTGAGGTTTGGCCGTTCCTCCCAGGTGCCTGATGCCAGACCATCCGTTCACGGAAGCGACCACCCGTTCGTCTGTATCCCGTCGTGCGTTCTACCCACGCTTCGTTGGATTGGGCGTGGGTTTCTTCTGCGTCGCCGCGGTGTTCATCGAGCGGCCGGCGACGCCAGTGTGGGCCTGGATGCTGCTGGTCGGCTTCTGTTATCTGTGGCCGTTTCTTGCCTATTGGCTGAGCCGTCGATCACCGTCGCCGCTGCGCGCCGAGCGCCGTCAGGTGCTGATCGATTCGCTGCTGGGCGGCTTCTTCATCGGCGCCGTGCAGTACAACACGCTGCCCAGCGCGGTGCTGTTGTCGATGATGGCGATGAACAATTGCGCCACCGGCGGTGCTGCGTTCGTCCTGCGTGGTTTGCTGGTGCAAATGGTCGGCATGGTGCTGGCCGGACTGCTGCTGGGCTTCGGTTTCGCGCCGCGTACCAGCCAGATGCAGATCTACGCCAGCATTCCCATGCTGATCGTCCATCCGCTGGTGATCGGCATGGTGCTTTACCGGCTGGCCATGCAACTGGTCCGGCACAAGCAGGCGCTGCGCGAACTGAGCCGCACCGACGGGCTGACCGGGCTGTTCAATCGCAGCTACTGGGACGAGTTGTTCCGGCTGGAATTCAGCCATCGCCAGACCCGTGGCGGCGACGCGGCGCTGGCGCTGATCGACGTCGATCATTTCAAGAACATCAATGACCGCTACGGACATCCGCTGGGTGATGTGGTGCTGCGGCAGGTGGGGGCCTGCATCGCGCGCAACCTGCGGGTCGGCGATCTGTCCGGCCGCTATGGCGGGGATGAGTTCTGCGTGCTGTTGCCCGGCGCCAATGGCGCCCTCGCGTATGAGGTGATGGAACGGCTGCGCGAGGACATCGCGCGGCTGGATTTCGACAGCGCGCCACAGCTGTCGACCAGCCTGAGCATCGGTATCGCCGCCTTCGAACCGGGCATGCAGGATGCGCTGGAGTGGATCGCCGCCGCCGACAAGGCGCTGTACGCGGCCAAGCACGACGGGCGCAATCGCATCTGCGTCGCGCCGCCGTTGCGATCGCACGAGACTCCGCTGGTCGCCGCGCTCTGAGCCTGCGGCTCAGCCGGTCAGCCGGTCAGCCGGGCGAGCAGGGCCTGGGTGTCAGTCGCGCCCATCATCGCCGCAGCGGCCAGCGCCGTTGCACCGCCCGCATCGCAGGCATGTGGATCTGCCCCCTGGGCAATCAGGAATTCGACGATCTCGCTACGGTTGAACATCGCGGCGATCATTAGCGCGGTGCGGCCGTCGGGCGAGGCGCCCTCGACGTCGGCGCCGTGTTCCAGCAGCAGGCGGATCATCGGCAGGTCACCCTTGAACGCGGCGCCCGCCAGCGGCGTCTGGCCGCGCGCATTGCGCAGCTGTGGATCGGCGCCGTGCTGCAGCAACAGGCGCACGGTGTCGAGATGACCGTGGTAGCTGGCGAGCATCAGCAGGCTGTCGCCAGCATGGTTGCGCAGGTTGGCCGGCAGCCCTTGGGCGAGCAGTTCGCCGAGCCGGTCGCTGTCGCCCTTGCGCGCGCAGTCGAAGACCTGTTCGGCGAACGCGAGGGTGGCGTCATCCAGTTCGGGGGTTGGCTTGGGCGCTTGCATGTTCGGCTCCTGGGGCACGGCGGGCGATGGCGCTCATTGTCGGCCGCACTTACGGCGCCGGCCAGCGGAGTCTGCCTATGCCGTGGATAGCCGCGCTTTATCCAGCGCCGCGAGAGGCGCTGGATAAAGTGGTGCCTCAGAGCGTGCGCAGGAAGGCGACCAGATCGGCCTTCTCCTGCTGACTGAGGTGGCGCTGCAGGACCAGGTTGAAGAATTCCACGCTGTCTTCGAGGGTCAGCAGGCGGCCGTCATGCAGGTACGGCGGCGACTCCTTGATGCCGCGCAGCGGGAAGGTCTTGATCGGCCCGTCGCCCACGGCCATCACGCCGTTGTATTCCTGCGGCGTGTAGAAGCGCTCGGTCTGCAGGTCGTGCATCAGGTTGTCGGTGTAGTAGGGCGGCACGTGGCAACCGGCGCAGGCGCCCTTGCCGTGAAAGATCTGCTCGCCGCGCAGCTCCTGCTCGCTGGCCTTGGCCGGATCGAGGCGACCCTCGACGTTCAGCTTGGGAGCCGGCGGGAAATCCAGCAGCGCCTGGAACTCGCCCATGAAATGCACCTGGCTGCCGCGTTCGAGCACGTTCACGCCCTTCTTGGCGGCCGTCACGATGTCCCCGTCGAAATAGGCGGCGCGCTGCTCGAACTCGGTGAAGTCCTCCACCGTCTTCAGCGCGCGCTGCGAGCCAAAGATCTGCTGGATGTTGACGCCGCGCAGGGTCGGCGTGTCGATGCGGTGGCGGAATTTCTGCGGCCGCACGTCGCCGGCCAGGTGCGTCGCGCCATTGGTGTGACCGTTGGCATGGCAGTCCAGGCAGGCCACGCCGGGGTGCGGGTGCTCGCTGCGACGGTCGTCGGTGGCGTTGAACTGTTGCTGCGGAAAGGTCGTGACCAGCAGCCGCAGGCCTTCGAGCTGCTTGGGATTGAGGATGCCGTTGAACAGCTCGAAGTAGTTGCGGATGTTGACCAGCTTGCCCTGGGACACGTCGCCGAGGTCGGGGCGAGTGGTGAGGAAGATCGGCGCCGGAAACTCCGGCAGGAAATGCTCGGGCAGATCGAAATCCAGGTCGAAGCGCGTCAGGTCGCGGTTCTCGATCTTCTTCACCTCGTCGATCTGAAACTGCGGGAAGACCATGCCGCCTTCGGGATGATTGGGATGTGGCAGGGGCATGAAGCCGAGGGGGAAGCGCTGCTGCTCGCGAATCTGCTCGGGGCTCAGCCCGGCCAGTTCGTCCCAGCTCGCGCCGTCCGCCAGCTTGACCCGCACGCCGCTCTGGATCGCTTTGCCGCGTGTCATCTTCACGCCATCGGCGGGCTTGTCGGCAAGGTCGTAGCGTTGTTCGAGCAGTTCACGGTGGCGCTGCATGACCCCGGCCTTGTCGCCGGCCATGCGTTGCATGATCGCGTCGAAGCGTTCGGTGATGACCACCGGCGAGTAGCTGGTGGGGACGCTGTCGGTTTCGGCGGCCTGCACGGCGGGCAGCGCGAGGCTCATGGCCAGCGCGAGGAGGCCGCCGTGCGTAAGTGGTGCGTTCATTTATTGTTCTCCGCAAGTGGACGGGTAAAGCCGTCTGAAGGCCTAGGTCAACTTGCGGGCAACGAAAAATAGGCAATGCCTATGACGCCGATTGAAGGATTGCCTGGAACCTCGGCGGGCAGAGATCAACCCGTCTGTTCCGGCGGTTTCCGCGGTGGATGGCGTGCTGCCATATTTATCGGCCGGACCTATGCGGCGGCGCTTATGCCGAATCGATAAAAGGCCAGTGGCCAGCGAACGGCGCGCCGCAGTCCTGTGGCAGTATGGCCGTCCCGCCAAGCCGAGCGCCCAGATGAAACCCGAAGACCTGCAGCGTCTGGTCACCCAGACCATGCCTTACGGCAAGTACAAGGGCCGGGTGATCGCCGATCTGCCCGGCCACTACCTCAACTGGTTCGCCCGGGTTGGCTTTCCGCCCGGCGATATCGGTCGCCTGCTGGCGCTGATGCAGGAGATCGACCACAACGGTCTCAAGCCGCTGCTCGAGCCGCTGCGCCGGCGCTGATCATTCCGCTTCGAGTTCGGCCTTGAGCGCATCGAGCGCCGGCGCGGCATAGATGCCGACTTCCACCGCCAGCTGCATCACCCGTTCGACATCGCAGCTGTAGACCAGTACGGCCTGCAGTTCGTCGTCCAGCGGCTCGCTGAAATCCACCAGCACGTAGCCGCCTTTCTCCGGGTAGAGGCTGCTCAGCTGCACCTGGATGCGATTAAGCGCCTTCAGCGGCTCGGTCTTGGCCAGCTGCTTGGCCTTGAGCACGAACGACACCTGCGGGCCGAACGAGGAGACGATGCGCTCGAACAGCTGCTGGTAATCGTCGGCCTGGAACAGCACGGTTTCGGGCAGGCTACCGACGACCACCCATTCGCCCAGGGGGATGGGGAAGTTGTCGTCATAGTTGATGTCCGGGTTCGCGGCGAGAAAGGCCGCCGGGTCGGCATAGGCCTGCGCGGCCTCGCCGGCGATCCGCGCTATTTCTTCTTCGCTCATGCAGCCAGAGCCGATCAGGCGAAGCAATTCTTCGAGTTGGTCTTTCATGGGGCAGTCCTGGTCAGGGGACGCAAGCATAACCGAGACGGAGCCTGCTGCTCTGAGAGCATGCCCCTGGGGGTATAGGGCGCAACGATATATTCGCAACGGTTCTAAGCTTATTCCGTTACTGGCTGGAGGGTTATGCGTGTGATAGCTTCGGGTCGCTGCGACAGACTGCCGCACTGCCTGACGGCGCTGGCGCAGAAGAAATTAAAAAATAAAGGCTGATGAGGGTTTGCATGAAAATTCCAAGCAGGGCGCTGGCCGGCGCCGGTGCACTGATACTTGCGTTGCAGGTGCACGCTGCCGATGGGCAGAAGATCTATAGCCAGGGGGGCGCCAATCCGGCTGCACTGGCATGTGTGACATGTCATGGCGCCAATGGCGAAGGGATGGCGGCCGGTGGTTTCCCGCGCCTGGCAGGACTTTCCGCCGCCTACATGCGCAAGCAGCTGGAGGACATCCGCAGCGGCGCGCGCAGCGCTCCCGTGATGCAGCCCCTGGCGGCCGCGCTGACGGATGAGGAAATCGCCGCGGTAACTGAAATGCTCGCTGCGCTGCCGGCCGTCGACGTGCCACTGGTGACGCGGGTGGAAAAAGCCGATGACCTCGGCGCAGAGCTCGCGCTACGCGGCGCCTGGGCGCGCAACATTCCCGAATGTGTTTCCTGTCACGGGCCGAGCGGCATCGGCGTGGGTGACGCGTTCCCGGCGCTGGCGGGGCAGCCCGCACAATACATTGCCGGCCAGTTGCAGGCCTGGCGCCAGGGGACGCGCAAGAACGATCCGAACGACCTGATGGGCCATGTTGCCCGCGGGCTGACCGATGCCGAAGTCCAGGCGGTTTCGGAATATTTCGCCAACCTGAGCCAGCCATGAGGAGACTGCCGATGAACACTCTTATCCCAGCGCTCCTGGCTCTGGCCGTTGCCGCGCCGCTGCAGGCTGCCGAAAAAATTGGCATGGATGACCAGTCGCAACTGGTTGCCAGCGCCAGCAAGGCGCCGAGCGAGGCGTATTTCCAGCCGCCGCACGAGAAAGACCTGCCGGACAACGCCTTCGGCAAGCTGGTGCAGGATGGCCGAGCCATCTTCATCGATACCCAGAAGTACGCCGCCGAGTACGTCGGCAATGGCATGAACTGCACCAACTGCCACCTCGACCAGGGACGCAAGGCCAACTCCGCGCCGCTGTGGGGTGCGTATCCGATGTACCCGGCGTATCGCAAGAAGAACGACAAGGTCAACAGCTACGCCGAACGCGTCCAGGGCTGCTTCCAGTTCAGCATGAACGGCAAGCCGCCGGCGGCCGACAGCCATGTGATCAACGCGCTGACGGCCTATTCGTACTGGCTGTCGACGGGCGCGCCGACCGGCCAGGAACTGCCCGGCCGTGCCTACCCCGAGGTGCCGCAACCGAAGGCGGGTTACGACATCGCCCAGGGCAAGCAGGTGTATGCCGAGCAGTGCGCGGTTTGCCACGGCGCCAATGGCGAGGGGCAGAAGGCGGGCGGCAACTATGTGTTCCCGCCGCTCTGGGGCCGGGACTCGTTCAACTGGGGCGCGGGGATGCACCGCATCAACACCGCCGCGGCGTTCATCAAGCAGAGCATGCCGCTGGGCAAGGGTGGCTCGCTGACCGACGAGCAGGCGTGGAACGTCGCCGCCTTCATGAACAGCCATGAACGCCCGCAGGATCCGCGGCTGATCGAGGGTTCGATCGAGAAGACCCGCGACAAGTACCACGCCAACGACGGGGTGAATCTGTACGGCAAGGAGGTCAATGGAGTGCTGCTCGGTCAGGGCATCAAGTGAATCCGACCGTTTGGTCTATACACAAAGAGGGCGTCGCAAGACGCCTTCTTTGTTTTGCGACCGATTGGTCACGCCTAGGCGTTGCGAAATTATCGGTTTTTCCTCTGGTTTCGCTGCCAGGTTGCGGATTCTTTTGCCTTTTAATGCACAATAGCCGGCATTAACCCGGCGCTGGGAGCACTCGTACGGCCGTGGTCGACGCGCTCCGAACGTTAGAGAAACGATCAGCCAATCATTCAAGAGGAACGACTGTGTACGACGTCGTCATCAGCGGTACCGGCCTTTACACCCCTGCCAGCAGCATCTCCAACGAAGAACTGGTGGCGTCGTTCAACGCCTACGTGCAGCGCTTCAACAGCGACCACGCGGCTGCCATCGCCGCCGGTGAGGTCCAGGCGCTGCCCGAGTCGAGCGTTGCCTTCATCGAAAAAGCCTCGGGCATCAAGAGCCGTTACGTCACCGACAAGGCCGGTATTCTCGATCCCGAGCGCATGGTTCCGCGCATTCCCGAGCGCAGCAACGACGAGTGGTCGATCCTCTGCGAAATGTCGGTCAAGGCTGCAGAAGAGGCGTTGGCGCGGGCCGGCAAGACGGCCGCCGATATCGATGGCGTGATCGTCGCCTGTTCCAACCTGCAGCGTCCCTATCCGGCCATCGCCATCGAAGTGCAAGCCGCGCTGGGCATCAAGGGCTTCGGCTTCGACATGAATGTGGCCTGTTCCTCGGCGACCTTTGGCATCCAGAACGCGGTGAATAGCGTCAAGCTCGGTCAGGCGCGGGCGATCCTGATGGTCAACCCGGAAATCTGCACCGGCCACATGAACTTCCGCGACCGCGACAGCCATTTCATCTTCGGCGACGCCTGCACCGCGGTGATCATCGAGCGCGCCGATCTCGCGACCTCCGAACACCAGTGGGATGTGGTCAGCACCAAGCTGGTGACCGAGTTCTCCAACAACATTCGCAACAACTTCGGCTTCCTCAACCGCGCTGCCGAAGAGCACAAGGACGACGCGGACAAGCTGTTCATCCAGGAAGGCCGCAAGGTGTTCAAGGAAGTCTGCCCGATGGTCGCCGAGCTGATCGGCGCGCATCTGCAGGAAAACGGTATCGCCGTGGAGACAGTCAAGCGCTTCTGGCTGCACCAGGCCAACCTCAACATGAACCACCTGATCGTGCGCCGGCTACTGGGCCGCGATGCCACCGAGCAGGAAGCGCCGGTGATTCTCGATACCTACGCCAACACCAGTTCGGCCGGTTCGGTGATCGCCTTCCACAAGCACCAGGATGACCTGCCCAGCGGCAGCCTCGGGGTGCTCAGCTCGTTCGGTGCCGGCTACTCGATCGGCAGCGTGATCCTGCGCAAGCGCTGAGTTTTGCCGACGGCGGCTTCAGCCGGCCGTCAGCTCGCGCATCCGCTGCAGCACGGCATGCATGCCGTTGCTGCGCGACGGTGACAGCTGACGCGCTAGCCCGAGCTGGCTGAACCACTCGCTCGGGTCCACGCGCGCCAGTTCGCCGCCATCCAGTCCATCGATGCGGGCCAGCAGCACCGCCAGCAGGCCGCGTAACAGGCGTGCATCGCTGCTGGCGCGGAAATGCCAGCGGCCGTCGCGCTGCTCGCCGACCAGCCAGACCTGACTTTCGCAGCCATGGACCCGATTCGCCTCGCAGCGCTCGCTGTCGGCGAGCGGTTCCAGCTGTTCGCCCCATTGCATCAGCAGGCGCGCACGCTGCTCCCAGCCCGGCGCGGCGCCGAAGGCGGCAAGCGCCTGTTCGGCGCGCGGGGGCAGGGCGCTCATCGCAACAGCTCCAGGCTGCGATCCAGCGCCTCGAAGAAGCGCTGCAGGTCGCCGCCGTCGTTGTACAGGCCGAGCGAGACGCGAATCGCGCCGGTGAGGCCCAGTTGCTTCATCAGCGGCATCGCGCAGTGATTGCCGCTGCGCACGGCGATGCCCTGCTCGGTGAGCAGGTGCGCCAGATCGGCATGATGCACGCCGTCGACGACGAAGCTGGCGAGCGCGACGCTGGGCGCGCCGAGCAGGCGCACGCCTTCGCGCTGGCGCAGGCCGTCGAGCAGGCCGCGGTGCAGCGTCTGTTCGTGCGTCTCGACTGCTGCCGCGTCCAGCCCGGCGAGGTAATCCAGACTGGCGCCCAGGCCGATCACCCCGGCGATCGGCGGCGTGCCCGCTTCGAAGCCGAGCGGCGCGGCATGGAACTCGGCGCTGTGGTATTCGGCGACGCGCACCATCTCGCCGCCGAACTGCCAGTGCCTGAGCTGCAGCAACGACTCGCCACGGCCATAGAGCACGCCGACGCCGTCCGGCCCGTAGAGCTTGTGGCTGGACATCACGTAGAAATCGCAGGCGAGCGCCTGCAGGTCGTGGCGACCGTGCACCACGCCCTGCGCGCCGTCGACGATGGTCAGCGCGCCCTGCGCCCTGGCCAGCGACAGCACAGCCTGCAGCGGCTGCCAGCTGCCCAGCACGTTGGATAACTGGCTCACTGCGAGCAGGCGGGTGCGCGGGCCGATCAGTGCCGCAGCGGCCGGCAGGTCGATGAGGCCTTGCGCATCCAGCGGCAGCACCACCAGGCGGGCACCCCGGCGCAGGGCGAGCTGCTGCCAGGGCAGCAGATTGGCATGGTGCTCCAGGGCACTGATGACGACCTCGTCGTCTGCCTGCAGCAGATGCTCCAGCCCATAGGCCAGCAGGTTCAGCGCCTCGGTGGCGCTGCGGGTAAAGACGATCTCGGTCGGGCCGGCGGCGTTTAACCACCGCGCGACCTTGACCCGCGCGTCCTCGAAGGCGCGTGTGGCGCGTTCGGCCGGCTGGTGCTGGGCGCGGTGCACGTTGGCGGCGCCGCAGGTGTAGTAACCGGTCAGCGCGTCGATCAGCGCCTGCGGCTTCTGTGCGGTGGCGGCGCTGTCGAGATAGGTCTGGCCCTGGGCTTCGAGCACGGCCAGGGCCGGGAAATCGGCACGCCAGGGGGAATGCAAAATCATGTCTGGCCTCGGCGTGGTGCGCGGGCTACCGGGCGACAAGCGCACCGGTAACCCTGGTCGGCGCTCAGTTGTGCGCGTGCAGTGCTTCGTTCAGCTCGATCGCCGACTTGTGGGTCTTGCACTCCACCGCGCCGGTCTGCGAGTTGCGGCGGAACAGCAGGTCCGGCTGACCGGCCAGATCGCGTGCCTTGACCACCTGCACCAGCTGGCTGTTTTCGTCGAGCAGGCTGACCTTGGTCCCGGCGGTGATGTACAGACCGGATTCGACGGTGTTGCGGTCGCCCAGCGGGATACCGATGCCGGCATTGGCGCCGATCAGACAGCCTTCGCCCACGGAAATCACGATGTTGCCGCCGCCGGACAGGGTGCCCATGGTCGAACAACCGCCGCCGAGGTCCGAGCCCTTGCCGACGAATACGCCGGCCGACACGCGGCCTTCGATCATCCCCGGACCGGCGGTGCCGGCATTGAAGTTGATGAAGCCTTCGTGCATCACCGTGGTGCCTTCACCGACATAGGCGCCCAGGCGCACGCGGGCGCTGTCGGCGATGCGCACACCGGTCGGAACCACGTAGTCGGTCATCTTCGGGAACTTGTCCACCGAGAAGACTTCCAGCAGCTCACCCTTCAGGCGGGCTTCCAGCTGGCGCTCGCCCAGTTCGGCGAGATCTACCGCGCCCTGGCTGGTCCAGGCGACGTTGGGCAGCAGCGCGAAGATGCCGGAGAGGTTGAGGCCGTGCGGCTTGACCTGGCGATGCGAGAGCAGGTGCAGTTTGAGGTAGGCCTCGGGCGTCGAGGTCGGCGCGGCATCCTCGGCCAGCAGCGTCACCACCAGCGGGCGCTGGCTCTCGGCCAGGCGCGTGAGCAGTGCGTGCTGCTTGGCATCCAGCGGCTTGACCGCATCGGCCAGCTCGGCGGCCTGGTTGATGGTGATGGCGATGGCCTGGTTGCCGCCGGTGTAGCCGAGGATCGGGCTGATCGCCGCGACCAGCTCGCCGGCCGGTTGCAGCAGCGGCAGCGAGTAGAAGACTTCCAGCCAGTCGCCCTGGCGATTCTGGGTGCCGACACCGAAGGCCAGGCTGAAGAGAGTGGTAGACATAAAAGAATCCTTTTCGTGTGGCGGTCCGTGCCGACGGGCCGCTGTCAGTTCGTGTTCGCCAATGCGGCGGCGTAGAGATCGGGCTTGAAGCCGATCAGGGTCCGGCTGCCCAGGTCGAGCACCGGGCGTTTGATCATCGACGGCTGGGCCAGCATCAGTTCGATGGCCTTGTCCTGGTCGAGATCGGTTTTCTGTGCGTCATCCAGCTTGCGGAAGGTCGTGCCGGCGCGGTTCAGCACCGTCTGCCAGCCATGTTCCTCGCACCAGGCCTGCAGGTGAGCGCGGTCGATGCCGGCACTCTTGTAGTCATGGAAGGCATAGTCCACGTGCTGCTCGTCGAGCCAGGCGCGCGCCTTCTTCATCGTGTCGCAGGCCTTGATGCCGTACAGGCAAATTCCCTGGTTGTCATTGGGCATGGATGCCTCTCCAAACTCCTGCAAAACCGGTGGCGGATTATGCCATGCCCGGCTGTCATGTGTCGGTGCGCGCCGGCCGCGGAGCGCCGTCGCGGCTGTGACCGGAGATGTCGCGCGGCTCAGGCCTGGCCGGCATCGCCGAGGATCTGCTCGATCGCATCGGCGGTGGTCGGGCGAACCGCGCGGGCTATCTCGACGCCCTGGCGCAGCAGGATCAGCGTCGGCCATAGCTTGACGCGAAACGAGCGCCCGAGCGGACGGCCGGGGCCATCCTCGATCTTCAGGTGGCGCAGCGCCGGACGCTCGGCCAGCACCTGCGCCAGCGGCTGCTGGGCGGCACGGCAATGACCGCACCAGGGCGCGCCGAACTCCAGCAATGTCAGCCCGTCGAGGGCATCGACCGCCGCGCGGCTGGGTTCGCTCGCGGCATATTCTTCGGTCATGGTCATCGGTCTTCTCCGGCAGGGCTATGGTTGTATTCAGAGCGTGGCACGACGGGCGCGTTCGGGCCGGGTCGGCGATCTTTTACCAGCGTCTTGTTGTCCATTGGTGACAATCGCAACGACGGGGCACTTCATGGCACGCAGACATTTCGAACATTTCGAGGCGCTGTCTTCGGCCATCCCGCTGGAGGATGGCTATCAGGCGATCATCGCCGTACAGCGGCGGGGCAGCGACGAGCACGTGCATATAGTCAAAGTAGCGGACGGGCGCCGGTTCGATCTGCAATCCGAGGCGCAGAGCGTCGCCGAGGCGGCGCTGAACAAGTTGCGCGAAATCGATGCCGATGGCGAACCGATCTGGGAAGGGTAGCTCCACCGAGGTGAGGAGGCTGACATGAGCGAACAGAACAGGCAGCACGAACCGGAACGGCCCGGGCGGACGGAGCCGGACGAGGAACGGCGCGAGGCCGATCTGCCGGAACACATGAAGCCGGAAAATCTGAAGAAGCTGCGCAACTACGGCAAGGACGCCATACCGCCCGGCGTCTACTGAGCGCAGCGGGCGGTTGCAGCGGCCCTGCGGCCGGTTCAGCGACGTTCGAGGAAGTCGCGGATGCGCTGTGCGGCCTCGCTGCATTCGGCCAGCGGGGCCACCAGCGCCATGCGCACTCGACCGGCGCCGGGGTTGAGCCCGTCGATCTCGCGCGACAGGTAGGAACCCGGCACCACGGTGACGTGCTCTTCGGCGAACAGCTCGCGGGTAAATGCCTGATCGTCGCCTGGCGTCTTCGCCCACAGGTAGAAGCCGCCATCGGGACGCTGCACGTCGAGCACCGGCGCGAGAATCTGCAGCGCGGCGTCGAACTTCGCCCGGTACAGCTCACGGTTGGCGCGCACGTGAATCTCGTCGTTCCAGGCTGCCACGCTGGCCAGCTGGGTCTGCACCGGCATCGCGCAGCCGTGGTAGGTGCGATAGAGCAGGAAGGCCTTGAGAATGTCGGCATCGCCGGCGACGAAACCCGAGCGCAGCCCCGGCAGGTTGGAGCGCTTGGACAGGCTGTGGAACACCACGCAGCGCTTGTAGTCGTGGCGACCGAGGGCGGCGCAGGCGCTCAGCAGGCCGGCCGGCGGATTGGCCTCGTCGAAGTAGAGTTCGCTGTAGCACTCGTCGGCGGCGATCACGAAGTCGTGCTCGTCGGCCAGGGCGATGAGTTTCTGCAGCGTCGGCAGCGGTACCAGTGCCCCGGTGGGATTGCCCGGCGAGCAGAGGAAGAGGATCTGGCAGCGTTGCCAGACTTCGCTCGGCACCGCATCGAAATCCGGATTGAAGCCGTTCTCGGCCAGGCACGGCAGATAGTGCGGCGTGGCACCGGCCAGCAGCGCCGCGCCCTCGTAGATCTGATAGAACGGGTTGGGGCTGATCACCAGACCGTCGGCAGCGCGGCTGACCATGGCCTGGGTGAAGGCGAACAGCGCTTCGCGCGTGCCGTTGACCGGCAGCACCTGACGGGCCGGATCGACCGCGCCCGCGGCCAGGCCGAAGCGCCGCTCGCACCAGCCGGCAATTGCTTCGCGCAGCGCCGGGATGCCCAGGGTGGTCGGGTAGACCGCCAGCTGGTCGAGGTTGTCCCTCAGCGCCTGGGCGACGAAGTCCGGCGAACGATGCTTGGGCTCGCCGATCGACAGTGCGATCGGGCGCTTGTCTGCTGGCGGCACGACGCCGGCGAGCAGGGCACGCAGTTTCTCGAAGGGGTAGGGCTGCAGCAGGGACAGTGCGTCGTTCATGGTTCTGGTTCTTGTCAGTCGCGGGGCGCGCTGCGCCTCATTGGGTTCAATCGTTGCGGGCGCCGCCGTAGTAGGCGCAACCGCGCAGGACTTTGCCGTCATCCAGGCGCAGCTGCGCGCTCAGGTGCGTGAAGGCGCCGCTGGCGCTGTCCTGGCAGCGCTTTGGCGTGACCCACAGCTGCAGCCTTTGCCGGTTGGCTTCGCTGGTGAAGGCCAGCTGGCCCTCGGGCAGCTGCTCTTCCAGATAGGGCAGGGCAAGCGCGGGTTCGTCCGGGCGTTCGAGCAGCAAGCCGTCGCCAGTGATCATCAGGCTCCAGCCGGGTTCGTTGCCGCTGGCGCGCAGGATCAGGCGTGGGAAATTCATATCGTTGCAGCCGGGCCCCTCGCCCTGCAGGCGGTAGAGTCGATGCACCGCCAGCGTGGCTTGCTGCAGATCGAGCGCTCCGCGTACATCGGCGAACAGTTGCGCCTGTCCGTCCGCCATCAGCTCACTGGCCTGCTCGAGCAGCTCGCCATCCTTGGTGTCGCGTAACCGCAGCGCCGGCAGCTGGCTGCACGGCTGCAGCTGCCAGACATCGCCCTGGCGCGTCAGCATGCCCTGCAGACGATCACCGGCCGGCGCGGACGCCTCGGTGTGAAACAGCGACTGGCAGCCAGCGAACAGCGGCAGCAGGACGAGCAACAGGGCGCGAGCGGCGGTCATGGGGTACTCGACAGGGAGAGGGCGGCACCGCAGAGCGGCGCCGCGAGTGATCAGTTGCCTTTGACGGCGCGGCCGTCGACGCTGCCTTCCTGCAGCATGATCTGGTACTGCTTGCCATCCTTTTCCACCTGATGCAGGCGCACCAGCAGATAGTTCCAGTCCTTGGCGAACCAGAGGATGGTCTCGCGCTTGCTCTGCGTCGGATCGCGCACGCGCTCGACCTTGATCGCGTCGACCTGGCCGGCCTGAGTGTCGACCTTTTCCTCACCGAGCACGCGGAAGTCGTAGGTTTCGATCTCGTCGCCGTCGACCACCTGATAACTCATGCTCTGCTTGCCTTCCGCCACTTCCTGCTGCAGAGCGACCTGATAGGTCGACTTGTCCAGCAGGCCGCGGTGCAGCGTCAGCTTGACCGGATCGCCGCGGTCGCTGCCGACCACCTGCTTGGCCTGCCAGTCGAAGTCGTGCTTGATCTTCTTGCCCTTGCCCAGGCCGCCGCGTTCGAGGCGATAGCTGTCCGGCAGGAAGGTGTCACCCTCGACGCGAAACGTGCTGCGCTCGCTGAAGCTGGCAACCAGCATCGAAGCCTCGAAATCGAGCTGCCAGCGGCCATCCTGCGTTTTCGCCAGGCTGCGTTCGGCGGTGCCGCTGACCGGTACCTGCGTCCAGTCGGCGGTGTAGCTGGCGGAGAAGGGCTTGAGCTCCAGCGCGTGGGCCGGCAGGGCCAGCACGGCGAGAGCGAGCAGCAAGGCGCGACGCATAATCTCTCCTAGGTTCGTATCAGATGGCCGGAGACCGGCAGTTTTTCGCCGTCCAGCATCGCGCCCTGCTCGCCGAGGCGCAAGCGCCCTTCGGCGAACCAGCGAACGGCGAGCGGGTAGATGCGATGTTCTTCGACATGCACGCGGTCGGTCAGTTGCGCGACGCTTTCATCCGGGCGGATCGGGATCGCCGCCTGGATCGCCACCGGCCCGCCGTCCAGCTCTTCGGTGACGAAGTGCACGCTGCAGCCGTGTTCGGCATCACCGGCAGCCACGGCGCGGTTGTGCGTATCCAGC
Organism: Stutzerimonas sp. 21-1; assembly: GCF_056336065.1. Classification (NCBI taxonomy): domain Bacteria; kingdom Pseudomonadati; phylum Pseudomonadota; class Gammaproteobacteria; order Pseudomonadales; family Pseudomonadaceae; genus Stutzerimonas; species Stutzerimonas sp. 21-1. Next base: position 1,226,879 of record NZ_CM150500.1, read on the forward strand.
CCCTTGTGGCGGGGCAACAGCGACGGGTGGATGTTCAGCAGACGTCCCTGATAATGGCGGACGAAGCCGGGCGTGAGGATGCGCATGAATCCGGCGAGCACGACCAGATCGGGCTGGAACGCGTCGATGGCGGCCATCAGTGCCGCATCGAAAGCCTCGCGGTCGGCGAACTCACGGTGCGACAGCACCTGCGTGAGAATGCCGGCGGCCTGGGCGCGTTGCAGTCCGTAGGCATCGGCACGGTTGGAAATCACCGCGCCGATGCGTGCCGGGTTGCTGTCGCTCTGGCTGTCGATCAGCGCCTGCAGGTTGCTGCCGGACCCGGAGATCAGGACGACGACGTTGCAGGGCATCAGTGAGCTTTCAGGTTGTTCAGCTGGACCTGCGCCGCGCCTTCGGCGGCCTCGGCGATCCGGCCGATCACCCACGGTTGCTCACCGCTGGCGCGCAGGTTGGCCAGCGCCACGTCGACTTGGTCCTGAGCGACGCAGATGACCATGCCGACGCCGCAGTTCAGCACGCGGTGCATCTCGTGCTCGTCGACGTTGCCCTTTTCTTGCAGCCAGTCGAACACCGCCGGGCGGTTCCAGCTGGCCACGTCGATCACCGCCTGAGCGCCTTCGGGCAATACGCGTGGGATGTTGTCGAGCAGGCCGCCGCCGGTGATGTGGGCCATGGCCTTCACCGCGCCGGTTTCCTTGATGAGTTTCAGCAGCGGCTTGACGTAGATGCGCGTCGGCGCCATCAGCAGATCGGCCAGCGGCTTGCCGTCGAGCTGCACGTTCTCGATATCGGCGCCGGCGACTTCGATGATCTTGCGAATCAGCGAGTAACCGTTGGAGTGCGGACCGGAAGAGGGCAGGGCGATCAGCGCGTCGCCAGTGGCGACCTTGGAGCCGTCGATGATCTCGCTCTTCTCCACCACGCCGACGCAGAAGCCGGCCAGGTCGTAGTCCTCGCCCTCGTACATGCCGGGCATTTCGGCGGTTTCGCCGCCGACCAGCGAGCAACCAGCCAGTTCGCAGCCGGCGCCGATGCCGGTGACTACGGTGGCGGCCACATCGACGTTGAGCTTGCCGGTGGCGTAGTAGTCGAGGAAGAACAGCGGCTCGGCGCCGCAGACGACGAGGTCATTGACGCACATGGCGACCAGGTCCTGGCCGATGCTGTCGTGCTTGTTCAGGTTCAGCGCCAGACGCAGCTTGGTGCCGACGCCATCGGTGCCGGAGACCAGCACAGGCTGCTTGTAGCCGGCCGGAATCTCGCAAAGGGCGCCGAAGCCACCCAGGCCGCCCATCACTTCAGGGCGCGCGGTGCGCTTGGCCACGCCCTTGATGCGTTCGACCAGCGCTTCGCCTGCATCGATATCGACGCCAGCGTCCTTGTAGCTAATGGAGGGTTGCTTGCTCATAGAGTCCGGGCCTGTGAGAGGAGTGCGGGTTTCGACCGTGCGACGGCCAGCGGAAGCATGCCTTCGGCTGGCGCAGGATTTCCGGCCCGCGGTGGGGCGTCGGAGTCGGTCTGCGGAAAGCGCGCGATTTTATCAGGCTTGCCACGCAGCGACCATCCCGTCCGGGGCGCTGGGCGTGGGCAGCTACGACCGGGCACGGCGGTGACCCAGCCGACAGGCCGGGCGTGTGTCGGTTGCCGGGTATCCGGCGGCTGTTTAAGGTATGCGCTCCCGTTCCCCGCCGGCGATCAGCCGCTCTCGCGAGAACCCTCCATGCGCCTAGTTTCCCGTTTCCTCGTCGTCTGCCTCGCGCTCGCGGCGTCGCCGCTGTTCGCCGAACCGCTGCGCACGCTCTATCAGGTGCGCGAGCCGGTGCCCAGCCAGCAGGCCGACGCGCGCGGCGAGGCGCTGCAGCGAGCCTTCGATACGCTGTTGCTGCGCCTGACCGGCGATGCCGACAGCGCCGGCAAATCGGCGCTGGCCGAACTGCGTAAGGCCCCGCAGAAGCTGATCAGCCGTTACGGCTACGAGGGCGACAGCATTGTCGTCGAGTTCGATCCGGCCACCACCGAGCGCACCCTGCGCGAGGCCGGCCTGGCCTTGTGGGGTGCCAATCGGCCGGTGGTGCTGGCGTGGTGGTTGAGCGAGACGGCCAATGGCACCCAGCTGCTGGGCGATGCGCAGGACGGTGCGACCACGCTGCAGGCCGCGGCTCGGCATCGCGGCCTACCGTTGCGTCTGCCGCTGGCCGATCTGCAGGAACAGCTCGCGGCAACGCCCGAAACGCTCGCCGCCGCGGACGCCCAGGCGCTGCGCGAACCGTCCGAACGCTATGCCGCCGATGCGTTGCTGACGGTGCATGCGCGTGAGGCTGAGGAAGGCTGGCAGGCGCGCTGGAACCTTTGGCTGAACGATGCCCACGGCAGCGGCCAGGCCAAGGGCGATAGCCAAGCGGCGGTCGCCGACGCAGTGATGCTCGCGGTGAGCCAATACCTGGCGCCGCGCTATGTCGTTGCGCCGGGCGCAGCCAAGGAGCTGACGCTGGAAGTGCTCGGCGCAGACATCACCCGCTTCGCCGAGCTGGACAAACTGCTGCAGCCGCTCGGCGGCACGCTGCTGAGTGTCGAACGCGACCGTCTGGTCTATCGCGTGACCGCCAGCCCCGAGCAGTTGCGCGCCCAGCTGGAGTTGGCGCATCTGCAAGAGGTTCCGGCCGAGCCGGCACCGCTTGATGCCAGTGCGGCGCCGGTAGCGCCGGAGCAACCGCCGGCGGCGCAACCTGCGCCCGACACGGTGCTGCGCTACCGCTGGTAGGCGCTACTACAACCCTCTATCCAAGTCTCCTGACCGCAAGGCGCCGCGCAATGAACATGAAAGATTCCAACCACTGGCTGTGGCTGGCCGGACTGCTGCTGTGCGGCTGGTTGGTCTACCTGCTGACGCCGATTCTCTCGCCGTTCCTGGTGGGCATCCTGCTGGCCTACCTGGGCGATCCGCTGGTCGACCGTCTGGAGCGCTGCAAACTGTCGCGCACCTGGGCGGTGATCGCCGTGTTCACGCTGTTCAGCCTGCTGCTGTTGCTGCTCCTGCTGGTACTGCTGCCGATGCTCGGCAAGCAGCTGATGCATCTCTATCAACTTGCGCCGCTGGCGCTGGACTGGCTGCAGCAGCAGGCGCTGCCCTGGCTGCAACAGCAGCTGGGCCTGGAGGAAGATTTCTGGCGACTCGACCAGCTGAAGGCGGCGCTGTCCGGGCATCTGGGCAGCACGACCGACCTCGTCGGGGTGATCCTCAGCCAGGCAACGGCATCGAGCCTGGCGTTGCTGGCATGGGTCGGCAACCTGCTGCTGGTGCCGGTGGTGAGCTTCTATCTGCTGCGCGACTGGGACCTGATCATGGCCAAGCTGCGCAGCCTGCTGCCGCGTCGCCGCGAGGACGTGGTGATGACGCTGATCGGTGAATGCCACGAAGTGATCGGCGCGTTCCTGCGCGGCCAACTGCTGGTGATGCTCGCGCTGGCGGTGATCTACGCCAGCGGTCTGATGCTGGTCGGCCTGGAGCTTGGTTTGCTGATCGGCGTGCTTGCCGGTCTCGCCAGCATCGTGCCGTACATGGGCTTCGTCGTCGGCTTCGCCGCAGCGGTGATCGCCGTGCTGTTCCAGTTCGGCCTGGAGCCTTATCCGCTGCTGGGCATCGCGGCCGTCTTCACGGTCGGCCAGCTGCTCGAGGGCATGCTGCTGACGCCGATGCTGGTGGGGGATCGCATCGGACTGCACCCGGTGGCGGTGATCTTCGCGGTGCTTGCCGGTGGCCAGCTGTTCGGTTTCACCGGCGTGCTGCTGGCGCTGCCGGTAGCGGCGGTGATCATGGTTCTGCTGCGCCATGTGCATGATCTCTATAAACTCTCGGACCTTTACGCAAAGCCTGCCGCCGTCGCGGCCGAACCACCATCCGAGCCATGAAACCCATCCAGCTGCCCCTCGGCGTGCGTCTGCGCGACGATGCCACCTTCGCCAACTTCTATCCGGGCGCCAACGCCGCGGCGCTCGGCTATGTCGAGCGGCTCTGCTCGCCGGCAGCGGGCTGGTCGGACGAACTGATCTATCTGTGGGGCAGTATCGGCGTTGGTCGCAGCCATCTGCTGCAGGCGGCCTGCCTGCGTGTCGAGGAGCGTGGCGAGCAGGCCGTCTATCTGCCGCTGGCCGAGGTCGCCGAGTATGGCCCGGCGTTGCTCGACAACCTCGAGCAGTGCGAACTGGTCTGTCTCGACGATCTCGACGCGATCGCCGGCAATGCGGTGTGGGAGGAGGCGTTGTTCCACCTGTTCAATCGCCTGCGCGACAGCGGCCGACGCCTGCTGCTGGCCGCCGATGCCTCACCGCGTGAGCTGGCGGTGCAGTTGCCTGACCTCAAATCGCGGCTGAGCCTGGCGCTGGTGTTCCAGCTGCAGCAGCTGTCCGACGAAGACAAGCTGCGCGCGCTGCAGCTGCGTGCCTCGCGTCGCGGACTGAATCTGCCGGATGACGTCGGCCGCTTCATCCTCACCCGCGGCGCGCGCAGCATGAGCGCGCTGTTCGAGCTGCTCGATCGCCTCGACCAGGCGTCGCTGCAGGCGCAGCGCAAGCTGACCATTCCCTTCCTTAAAGAAACCCTCGGCTGGTAGCGCTACGGCGCCTGAACGGGGCTTGCCAGTAGCTCGAAGGCGATGCTCCAGTTCTGCAGCGGGTAGGGCTTGCCGTCCAACGCCGGGATGTTCGCCTCGGCGGGCATGCCCTGGTCCGGTAGGTATTCGTAGCTGGCATCGGCCTGCGTGGCATCGCTGTCGCGCAGCTGGCCGGCACCGCCGACCTGGAAACTCGCGTAGGTGATGCGCGGCTGTCCGGCCAGTTCGCGCCCGGCGCGCAGGCGAACGATGGTGTCGGCGGCGATCTCTACCGCAGTCAGCGGCACTTCGCCTTTGTCGTCATAGACCATGAAGCCCTTGTTCTTCACCGGCCGCGCGACGTGGCCGAGGTAGGGTTCGGCGAACTGCAGCGGCGGCTCGGGAACGTGGAAATCTAGCAGAATCTCGCGCCCCGCGACGGTGGCCTGGCGCGGCGCCAGCGGCTGCCATTTGCGCCCCTCGACGACGACCCGGTGGTAGACCTTGCCGAGCATCTGGCCGAACCAGCGATAGCCGTTGGCCGACAGGTGCACGCCCTTGTCGACGTACGGGTACACCGGGCCGGCGAGAAACCAGTTGGGCTCCCCCTGGGCCAGTTCCCATTGCGCCATGCCGACCGCGAGCGAGCCGTCCTTCACCGAGGATTTGGCGTCAGTCTGATAGCTGATGAACGCGGGCATTCGTGACTGCCCGGTGATGGCGCGGGTGTCGTCATAGAGGTCGTCGCGCAACTGGCGTGCCAGCTGCTTGTAGCGCGTTTTGTCGTTCACCCCGCCGTTGGTGTGGGAATAGTCGAACTCGCCCTGCATCCAGAAGAATGCGCTGACGGCATAGCTGGCGTTCTCCGCGTCGGCGAGCGCCTTCGCCTGGTCCATGGCTTGCGGCACGCGGCGGTATTCGTGGGTGCCGCCGGTCTTCGACAGCTGGGCGATGGAGCGCCCGGAGGTTGCCGCGTTGCTGGCAAGGAACAGGTGCTGCGGATCGGCGTCGCTGCCGCGCTTTTGCAGATACAGGCGTCGCGCCATGTTCAGCGCACCGATATCCACCGATTCACCTTCCTCCTGGGCGTGTTCTTCGAGCTGGGCGACCTGCGCCGGTTCGAGAATGATCCGCGCATCGCTCTTGCGCTGCACCACCGCGCGCAGCGGGCTGAAGGCTGTCTGGCCGACGGGTTCGAAGGACGCGCCGCTGAAGGTCGCCGAGCGCACCGCCTGGCCGAGCATCAGATTGTCGTAGCGCGCCTCGGTCGACAGCGCCGGCCAGCCTTCGGCCGCCGAGGCGAGCGACTGGCCGAAGGTGATGATGTGGTTGTAGCGCGCGGTCGGTGCCGCCGATTGCCCGTTCGGTGCCAGCTGCAACTGTTCGCTCAGGCGTTTGTTGTGCGCGTCACGCTCGGCCAGCGAGGTGCCGTTCGTCGCCCAGGCGGGCAGCGCGGCGACCGTGGCGAGTAGCGCGAACGCGCCGGCGCGCAGGTGCCACGGCCGGCCGGAGGGGCGCACGTCAGTCCCTGGCAGGGCATTGCACAGGATTGCGTTGGGGCTCCATCTGTCGCGCATTTCGACTCCTTTAGCGATCGAATGTCGCCGTTTCGATGCCGGTTGATTGCCGAAGTTCGCGCTCGATCGCGCGCTTTGTGCTGGCATTTTGGCATGCATGCCGATTCAAAAAATTCCCTCGAAATAATTTGACGCACCTGATCGGCGTGGCTAGATTCGTCGCCTTCTATGCAAATGATAATAATTCCGATTAAGAATGGCTAAGGAGGTCGCGGTGAACGCATGGGCTCAGGCAGTACTCTCTGGCGCCCGCCAGAGCCGTATCTTTGACCCTGGTTTCCGGTTTTATTCGCCGACTGGCGGAGTCGAGGCGAGCGGCTGTTTCGCTTCGCTCACCCTGCCCTGCGGCGACGATGGACAGGCGCTCGAGCGCAGCCTGCAGCAGGCATTCGACGATGCGCGTCGGGCCGGGCTGAGCAATCCCGCGGTAGTCGGGGTGATTCCCTTCGACAAGGCGCAGCCATCACGACTCTTCGTGCCGCGGCATCTGGCGTTCCTGCCACCCAGCGCGCCGCCCACCGCGATCTGCGGATTGCCCTGCGGCGCCGCGCGCAGCTGCATCGAGCAGCCGGGGCGCGCTGGCTTCTGCGATGCGGTCAATCAGGCACTGGATCTGCTGCGTGAAGGCCGCATCGACAAGGCCGTGCTGTCGCGTCTGCTGCAACTCGAATTCGACGAACCGCCCTGCGCGCAGACGATCTTCCAGGGTCTGCGCCAGCAGAACCCCGAGGCCTACCACTTTGCGGTCGATCTGCCCGGCGAGGGTGTGCTGATCGGCGCCAGTCCGGAGCTGCTGCTGCGCAAGCACGGGCGTGCGTTCAGCACCAACCCGCTGGCGGGCTCGGCCAAGCGTTCGCCCGACCCGCGGACCGACGCGGATGCCGCCCACGCGCTGCTCGATTCGGCCAAGGATCAGCACGAGCATCGACTGGTCATCGACGATCTCGATCGCCAGCTGCGACCGCTGTGCCGCAAGCTGAACATCCCGTCGGCGCCGACGCTGCTCAAGACCGCCAAACTTTGGCATCTGTCCACGCCGATCGACGGCGAGCTGAACGAGGAGTTATCGGCTTTGCAGTTGGCCTGCCGGCTGCACCCGACGCCGGCGCTGTGCGGTTTTCCCACCGCTGCCGCCAAACAGGTGATCGCCGAGCTGGAGCCATTCGACCGTGGCGTGTTCGGCGGCATCGTCGGCTGGTGCGATGCCGCCGGCAATGGCGAATGGGCGGTGGTGATCCGTTGCGGAATCATCCAGCAGACTCGCGTGCGCCTGTTCGCCGGCGCCGGTCTGGTCAGCGCGTCCTGCCCGGAGGCGGAATGGCGCGAGACTGGCACCAAGCTCGGCACCATGCTTGCCGCCTTCGGTCTCGACAAGGAGGCCGTGTGAGCCTGATTCCGTTCACCCGCTGGCCGGACGCATTCGCCGAGCGCTACCGCCAGGCCGGTTACTGGCTGGGCAAGCCGCTCAGCCACATGCTCGCGGTTCAGGTCGAAACGCAGCCGGAGGCCATTGCCGTGGTCTGCGGCGAGCGCGAGCTGAGCTACGCCGAACTGGATGCATTGTCCACCAACCTGGCCCAGCGGCTGGCCAATCACGGCCTCGGTCAGGGCGACCGGGCGCTGGTGCAGCTGGGCAACCAGGCCGAGCTGTACATCGTCTTCTTCGCGCTGCTCAAGGCTGGCATTGCGCCAGTCAACGCGCTGTTCAGCCATAGTCGGCTGGAGCTGCGCGCCTATGCCGAGCAGATCCGTCCGCGCCTGCTGATCGCCAGCCGTTTGCATCCGCTGTTCCAGAACGACGACCTGTTTCTCGCCGAACTGCAGCAGCTGGCCGGCATCGACACCGCCTTGCTGCATGCCGACGGTCAGGCAGCGCGCAGCCTGGCGGCCTGGCTGCAACCGGTGGCCGCCGCGCGCGAGTTTGCGCCGACGCCGGCGGACGAGGTGGCGTTCTTCCAGCTCTCCGGCGGCAGCACCGGCACGCCGAAGATGATCCCCCGTACCCACGACGACTACTACTACAGCGTGCGGCGCAGCGTGGAACTGTGCGGTTTCGACCGTGACACGCGTTACCTCTGCGCACTGCCGGCCGCGCACAACTTTCCGCTCAGCTCACCCGGCGCGCTGGGCGTGTTCGTCGCCGGTGGCCGCGTGGTGCTGGCGGCCGATCCCGGCCCGGCCAGCTGTTTTGCGCTGATCGCCGCGCAGCGGATCAACGTCGCCGCGCTGGTGCCGCCGGCGCTGTCGCTGTGGCTGCAGGCGGCGCCGGGACATGAGGCCGAGCTGGCCTCGCTGCGGCTACTGCAGGTCGGCGGCGCGCGGCTGCCGGAAGCACTGGCGCGGCGCATCCCGACGGTGCTCGGCTGTCGTCTGCAGCAGGTCTTCGGCATGGCCGAGGGGCTGGTCAACTACACCCGCCTGGACGATGACGACGAGCACGTCTACCTGACCCAGGGCCGGCCGATGAGCCCGGACGACGAGGTCAAGGTGGTCGACCGCGACGGGCGTTCGGTGGCGCCGGGGCAGGTCGGCGCGCTGCTGACCCGCGGGCCCTACACCATCCGCGGCTATTTCCAGAGCCCCGAACACAACGCCCAGGCCTTCGATGCCGAGGGTTTCTACCGCTCCGGCGATCTGGTGCAGCTGCGCGCGGACGGCTACCTGGTGGTGGTCGGACGCATCAAGGACCAGATCAACCGCGGCGGCGAAAAGATCGCCGCGGAAGAAGTGGAAAACCTGCTGATGGCGCATCCGGCCGTCACCCATGCGGCGCTGGTTTCCATGCCCGACGAGGCGATGGGCGAGAAGAGCTGTGCCTTCATCGTCAGCCGCGACCCGACGCTCAAGGGCGTCGCCCTGCGCAAGTACCTGCGCGGCCTCGGGCTGGCCGACTACAAGCTGCCGGACCGCATCGAGCGGGTTGCGGCGCTGCCCATGACGGCGGTGGGCAAGGTGGACAAGACCCGTCTGCGCCGCCGTCTCGCCGAACAACTGACCGTCACCGAATAAGGACTTCGCACATGGCTATTCCCTCTCTCACGCCCTACCGACTGCCCAGCGAATGGGCGGTGAACAAGGTCCAGTGGCCGGTCGAGCCGGCGCGCGCGGTGCTGCTGATCCATGACATGCAGGACTACTTCTGCGACTTCTGGGGCGAGGACAGTCCCTTCGTCGCCGCGCTGGTCGAGCGCCTGGCCGCCGTGCGCGCGCGCTGCAAGGCGCTCGGCATCCCGGTGGTCTACACCGCGCAACCGGGGCAGCAGGCCGACGGCGAGCGGGCGCTGCTCAATGACATGTGGGGGCCGGGCATCACCCAGTACCCGGCGCGCCAGGGCATCGTCGCCGGCCTGGCGCCGGCGGCGGACGACACGGTGCTGGTCAAATGGCGTTACAGCGCCTTCCAGCGTTCGCCGCTGGAACACCTGTTGCGCGAGCTGGGCCGTGATCAGCTGATCATCGGTGGCATCTACGGTCACATCGGCTGCCTGATGACTGCCTGCGACGCGTTCATGCGCGACATCCAGCCGTTCCTGCTGGCCGATGGCATCGCCGACTTCACTCAGGCCGACCACCAGATGGCGCTGAACTACGTCGCCACGCGCTGCGGGCGGGTCATTGAATGCCGCGAGGTACTGGAACTGGGCCGGGCGCCGCGCCTGGCGCTGACCCGCGACGCGCTGCAGGCGCGCCTGCTGGCGATGCTCGATGAGATCGACGAGCCATTCGATCCGGACGAGAACCTGCTCGACTACGGCCTGGATTCGATCCAGGTGATGTCGCTGCTCAGCGAGTGGCGCGAGCAGGGGTTGGAATTGAGCTTCACCGATCTGGCGAAGACGCCGACGCTCAATGGCTGGTGGGCGCAGATCCAGCAGCACGGAGGTGCCGCATGAGGCCGCTGGGCAATGCGCAGCAGGGCCTGTGGTACGGCTACCTGCTCAACGAAGACCGCGCCATGTTCAACACCGCCGAATGCATCGCCTTCGCCGGCAAGGTGCAGGCGCCGCTGCTGATCGGCGCGGTGCAGCAGGCGGTGGGCGAGTGCGAGGCACTCAGCGGGCGCTATGTGACCGACGGCGAAACGGTGTGCTTCGACCCCTGCGAGCTGCCGCTGACGGTGGCGCAGCTGGAGGTACCGGCGTTCGCCGATGCCGAGGCCTGGGTGCGCGACTGGGCGATGGCCGACATCCGTCAGCCGTTCGACCTTGAGCGCGAGCTGGCCTGCCGCTTCGTCCTGCTGCGCGCGGCGGGGCAGGATTTTCTCTACAGCTGCGTGCACCACATCGCCCTCGATGGCTATGGCACCAACTTGCTGTACCAGCGCATCGCCGAGCTCTACGGCGCCGCTGTGCGCGGCGAACCGGCACCGGCTTGCGGCTTCGGCCGTTATGCCGATGTGCTCGCCGAAGACACCGAGCGCGATGCGCAAAACAAGACTGCCGCGGCGCGCGGCTACTGGCTGGAGACCTTCTCGCGGCTGCCGGCGCCGCTCAGCTTCAGCGAGCGTAGCGCGCCGATCTCGGCGACCTTCGTGCGGCACGGCGCGCGCTTTCCGGCGCCGCTGTGGCAGCTGCTGAGCGCCACCGCCGACGCCCACGGCATCGGCTGGGCCGATCTGCTGCTGGCCGCGCTCAGCGCGCAGCTGCGCCAGGTCAGCGGCAGCGATGCCCAGGTGTTCGGCCTGATGGTGATGAATCGCATCGGCTCGGCTTCGTTCAACGTGCCGTGCATGCAGATGAACATCGCGCCGCTGTGCCTGCAGGCCGATGGCGACGCCAGCCTGATCGCCTCTGCGAAGGCCATCGGCAAGCTGCGCCGCGCCAGCCGCAGGCATCAGCATTACCGCTATGAAGCGTTGCGCCGCGACCTTGGCCGCGTCGGTGGCGAGCAGCGGTTGTTCGGCCCGCTGATCAACATCATGCCGTTCGACCGCCCGCTGGCCTACGGCGAGCTGGCGGCGCGCACGCTCAACCTCAGCGCCGGCCCGGTGGAAGACCTGACCTTGGAGGTGCAGGTCGGTGCCGATGGCATCCCTCAACTGGACTACGACGCCAACCCGGCGTGCTACAGCGCCGAGCATCTGCGCGCGTTGCAGGAAGAACTGTTCGAACTGCTGCGCCGCTGGCTGGCGGCACCCGAGCTGCCGCGCGACCTGGTCCTCGATGCCTGGATGGCCGACTACCGATTTCGCCAGCGCCTCAGCGCGCCGGCCACGGAACAGGCGCAGCTCGGCGAGGTGACCAGCGTGCTGGCGGCGATCCGCGCTCACGCCGAGCGCCAGCCGGAGCGCATCGCCCTCTGCCAGGGCGAGCGCAGGCTGAACTACGCCGCGCTACTGGCGCGCGCCGAGGAGATCGCCGCGGCGCTGGCGGAGCAGGGCGTGCAACCCGGCGAGCGGGTCGGCGTCATGCTCGCGCGCTCGCCCGAGGCGATCCTCGCCCAGCTCGGCGTGCTGCTGGCCGGCGCCGTCTACGTGCCGCTGGACGCCGAACAGCCGGCCGAACGGCAGACACTGATCTGCGCCAGCGCAGAACTGGCGCTGGTGATCACCGAAGCGGCCTATCGGCATCGCCTGGCCGACAGCTACGCCGGACCGATCCAGCTGGTCGGCCAGCTCGCCAGCCATGAGCGCCGCCATGCGCCGCGCAGCGGCGAGGCGGCCGCCTACCTGATGTTCACCTCCGGCTCCACCGGCACGCCGAAGGGCGTGGAGATCAGCCATCGCGCGCTGGATCACTTCAGCGCGGCGGCGCGCCTGCGGTATGGCGTGACGGCGGACGACCGCATGCTGCAGTTCGCGCCGTTCAACTTCGATGCGAGCATCGAGGAAGTCTTCGTCAGCCTGAGCGCCGGCGCGACCCTGGTGCTGCGTACCGATGCGCTGCTGCAGTCGATCGATACCTTCGTCGACGGCATCGAGGCGCAGGCGATCAGCATCGTCGACCTGCCGACGGCGTTCTGGAACGAATGGGTGGTGGCGCTGCGCAGCGGCCAGGCGCGGATTCCAGCAGGGTTGAAGACGGTGATCATCGGCGGCGAGGCGGTATTTCCCGAACAGCTGGCAGCCTGGCAACGGGTAGCCGGGCCGCAACTGCGGCTGATCAACACCTATGGACCGACCGAGGCCACGGTGGTCGCCAGCAGCTGCGATCTGCAGAGCGCCGACGCCAGCGCCGAACGCCTGCCCATCGGGCTGCCGCTGGCGACGGTGCAGGCGCTGGTGCTCGAACGCGGCGACCGTCCAGCCGCCGAGGGTGAGCTGGTGCTGTGCGGCCCGCAGCTGGCCAGCGGCTATATCAACAGCGCGTCCGCGGCCTTCGCCCGTCTGCGCATCGGTGCGCACGAGGAGACCGTCTATCGCACCGGCGACCGCGTGCGCCGCGTCGACGGTCAGCTGGTCTACCTCGGCCGGCTGGACAACGAATTCAAGATCAGCGGCTACCGCATCCAGCCCGGCGAGGTGGAGGCGCGCCTGCTGGCGCTGGACGGCGTCGACGAGGCCTGCGTGCTCGGCCTCGAGCTGGGCGGCGGCCTGCGCCGGCTGGTGGCCTTCGTCGCTGGCCCGTGTGACGACCTGCGGGCGATTCGCCGCGAGCTGGGCCAGGTATTACCGGCGGCGATGGTGCCGACCGACTACCGCCACTACCGCGTGCTGCCGCGCACCGGCAGCAACAAGCTCGACCGCAAGCGTCTGCAGGCCGAGTACCTGCAGGGTGCGACGACGCAGGCGCTGGACGATGCGACCCAGCAGCGGGTCAGCGCCATCTGGCAGCAGATCCTCGGCGTCGGCGGCATCCAGGCGCAGGACAACTTCTTCGAACTCGGTGGCCAGTCGTTGCAGACCATCCAGATCGTCAACCGCCTGGCCGCCCAGTTCGGCACCGCGGTGAAGGTCTCGGATGTGTTCGACAACCCCTGTCTGGCGGATTTCTGCCGCTTCCTCGACAGCCGGCTGCGGCAGGGGGAAGCGCAGGTGGAACTGGTCTGGTGAGGACATGCAGATGACACAGCAGATGGATTTTCTCGGGCGGCGCATCTGGGTCACCGGCGCTGGCCAGGGCATCGGCCGCGCGGTGGCCGAGGGCTTTGCCCGGCTCGGCGGTGAGGTGGTGGGGCTGGACCGAGCGTTCCCGGAGTGCGACTACGGCTATCGCACCCATGTGCTCGATGTGGGCGATGCTGGCGCCGTGCGTCAAGTCTGCGCCGAGCTGCTGGTGCCGGGGCAGGGCATCGACGTGTTCGCCAGCGTCGCCGGCATCCTGCGCCTCGGCGCGATCGAAGAGCTGAGCCTGGCCGACTGGGACGACTCGCTGCGGGTCAACGTCTCCGGGCCGTTCTACCTGCTGCGCGAGCTGCTGCCGCGCTTCCGCGCGCAAGGCCGTGGCGCGGTGGTGGCGGTGAGCAGCAATGCGACCCGGGTGCCGCGCATGCAGATGGCGGCCTATGCCGCTTCCAAGGCAGCGCTGACCAGCCTGATCCGCACCGCCGGGCTGGAGCTGGCGAGCTGCGGCGTGCGCTGCAACCTGGTGTCGCCGGGTTCCACCGATACCGCCATGCAGCGCGGCATGTGGGCCGACGATAGCGGCCGCGCGCGGACCATCGCCGGCCTGCCCGAGCAGTTCAAGCTCGGCATCCCGCTGCAGAAGATTGCCACGCCCGAGGAGGTGGCCAATACGGTGCTGTTCCTCGCCTCGGACCTGGCCAGCCACATCACCCTGCAGGACATCGTCGTCGACGGCGGTGCCACCCTGGCAGCCTGAGAGGTAGCAGATGCACGACAACATCATCGGCCTGCTCCGGCAGCTCGCCGGGCAGGGCGTACACCTGGCCCTCAACGCCCAGGGCCAGCTGGTTTCGCAGTCGAGCCAGGAGGCGCTGACGCCCGAGCTGGGTCAGCTGATTCGCGCCAATCGCGACGCCATCGTCCGCTGCCTGCGCGCGCGGCAGGCGTTCGAGGCGCCCATCGAGCCACGTCACGCCGAGATCGGCCCGCTGTCCTCGTCGCAGAGCGGGCTGTGGTTCATCGAGCAGTACCAGGAGCATTCGCACCTGTACAACATGCCGGTGTTCTTCCGCCTCAGCGGCGAGCTGGACGTGGCGGCGCTGGAATTCGCCTTCGACGCCCTGGTGCGGCGCCACGCCAGCCTGCGCACGCGTTTTTTGCGCAACGCCGAGGGCAAGGGCGAGCAGCAGATTCTCGCCCACCGCGGCTTCACCCTGATCCATGAAGACTTCACCGGGCTGGAGGCATCAGCCCGCGAGGCGCGAGTAGCCACACGGGTGCGCGAGGAAATCGAGCGGCCGTTCGATCTCGCCAGCGGCGCGCTGACCCGCGTGCACCTGCTGCGCCTGGGCGCGCGCGAGCACGTGCTGCTGATCAACCAGCACCACATCATTTCCGATGGCTGGTCAGTGAAGAACATGTTCGCCGACCTCAAGACCGCCTTCCTCGCCTACCAGAATCGCCAGCCGCTGGACTGGGGCGAGCCGCCGCTGACGTTCATCGACTACGCGCACTGGTTCAACTCGCCGCTGTTTCGCGACTACCACGCCGAGTACAGGCCGTTCTGGGTCGAGCGCCTGGCCGGCATTCCCGAGGTGCACAGCCTGCCGCTCGACCGGCCGCGCCCGGCGCAGCAGACCAGCGGCGGCGCGCTGGTGTTCTCGACCATCGACAACGGCTTGTGGGCGCGCTTCAAGCAGCTCTGCCAGCGCCACAGCGCTTCGCCGTTCATCGGCCTGCACGCGCTGTTCGCGCTGCTGCTGGCGCGTCACAGCGGCGAGCGCGATATCGTCGTCGGCACCCCGTTGGCCTACCGCGAACGCCCGGACATCGAGGCGCTGGTGGGCTTCTTCGTCAACACCCTGGTGCTGCGCACGCAGCTGCCCGAGCAGCAATCGTTCAGCGACTACCTGCGCCAGTGCCGGCAGGACGATCTGGAGGCCTTCGACCATCAGCTGTACCGCTTCGAGGCGCTCGGCGAGGCGCTGGGCATGGAGCGGCATACGGCGATAAACCCGATCTTCCAGATCATGCTGGTGTATCAGGCGCGGGTCGATTTCAACGACCTGATCCCGGGGTGCGCCGCGGTGGAGGAAACCTCGCCGGCGCTGCCGGCCAAGACCGATATCTCGGTGAAGGTCACTGAGCTGATGGATGCGGTGCGCATCGACTGGCTGTACGCCACCGCGCTGTTCGAGCGCAGCACCGTCGAAGGTTACGCCAGCCGCCTGCTGCGGCTGTTGCAGGCGGTGGTCGCCGACCCCGAGCAGGACATCTGGCAACTGCCACTGCTCGATGACGAACTGCTGCGCGCCACCGGCGAGCGGTTGGCGGCGCTGCCGGCGGGCTACCCGCACGGGCTGACGCCGCTGTCGCTGTTCGAGGACTGGGCGCGCCACCAGCCGCAGGCCGCGGCGCTGCATGAAGGCGCAGGCCACATCAGCTACGCCGAGCTGGATGCGCGGGCCAATCGGCTGGCGCACTGGCTGCAAACCGAGGGCTGCCGGCCGGGGGCGCTGGTTGGCCTGCTGGCGCGGCGCGAGAACGCCTTCGCGGTCGCCGCGCTTGCGGTGTGGAAGGCCGGCTGCGCCTACGTGCCGCTGGACCCGGATTACCCGGCCGAGCGCATCGCCCATATCGTCAGTGATGCCGGGCTCGACCTGCTGCTCGGTGCCGGCGCCGCGCCGTTCGCGCTGGGCGAGCTGCGCTGGGCCGATCTGAACGACCCCGAGCTGGGCGCGCAGCTGGATGCCCAGTCGCCTGCGGCGCCGCCGCGCAGCGACGAGCCGCAGCAGCTGGCGCAGGTGATCTACACCTCCGGTTCCACCGGCCTGCCCAAGGGCGTGATGGTCGAGCACGGCGCGCTGGCCAACCTGCTGCTGGATCATGGCCGCCGTCTGGCCATCGGCCCGGGCGACCGCATGCTCGACTGCATGTCGCTGTCGTTCGACGCCGGCAACATGTGCGCGCTGCTGCCGCTGACCCACGGCGCCTGCCTGCTCTGGGCCGACCCCGGCGAGGGCCTGCTGGACGAGATCGAGCGCACGCGCACTACCCACATGATCTTCGCCACCGCGCTGCTGGCGACGCTGCCGGCGCGGCCGCTGCCGGCGATGAAGGCGGTGGGCTTCGGCGGCGAGGCCTGCCCGGCGGCGCTGGCCGAGCGCTGGGGTCGGCAGTTCCGCCTGATCGACATGTACGGCCCGACCGAGGCCACCGTCACCGCGCTGACCAAGCGTATCGAACCCGGCACGACGCCGAGCATCGGCCGGCCCATCGACGGCATGCAGGCACTGGTACTCGACGCGCACGGCCGGCTCTGCCCGGTCGGCGTACCGGGCGAACTGTGCCTGGCCGGACTGGGCCTGGCGCGCGGCTACCTGAACCAGTCGGAGCGCACCGCCGCGGTGTTCCGCGAGCATGAGATCGCCGGCGTGACGGTGCGGCTGTATCACACCGGCGACCGCGCACGCCTGCTGGCCAACGGCGACTACCAGTACCTCGGCCGCATCGACGAGCAGATCAAGCTGCGCGGCTATCGCATCGAACCCGGCGAGATCGAGGCGCAGCTGGGCATCAGCTGCCCGGCGCTGCAACAGATCAAGGTCATCGTCGCCCGCCAGGGCCAGCGTCAGGCGCTGGTGGCCTACGCCTCGGTCAAAGCGGGTGAAGCCATGCCGGACGCCGACGCCATCCTGCAGGACGTGGCGCGACGCCTGCCGGAATACATGCTGCCGGTGAGGTTGATCCTGCTCGAGCGCATGCCGCTGACCGCCAACGGCAAGCTCGACCTGCGACGTCTGCCGCCGGTGGAACTGGCCGACAGCGCCGTGCTGGTGCCGCCGGCGGACGAGCTGGAAGCGGCGGTGCTGGCGATCTGGCAGGGCGTACTTGAGCAGCCGCTGGGGGTCGAGAGCGACTTCTTCGCCCTCGGCGGCGATTCGATCCTGAGCATCCAGCTGACCACCCGCCTGCGCGATGCCGGGCATGCCTGCACGGTCAGGGAAGTATTCGAGGCGCGCACTGTGCGGCGCCTGTGTCGCGTGCTCGGCCAGCCGCGCGAACACGTGGCGATCCGCGCCGAGCAGGGCGTGCTGGAGGGAGAGGCATTCGCCCTGCAACCGATCCAGCAGTGGTTCTTCGAACAGCCGTTCGCCAGCCCGCAACACTGGAATCAGGGCGTGGTGCTGCGCCTGCCGGCCAACATCGAGGTGGCGCAGTTGATGGACTTCATGCGCCAGCTGCTGGGTCATCACGACGCGCTGCGCCTGGCGGTGGATGCGCGCGGCCAGCGCTATCTGGCGCATCTGCCGTTGAGCGAACCGGCGCGGCTGGATGCGGCAACGCTCGGCGAGGACGGCCTGCAGCAGGCGCTGACCGAGCTGCAGGCGCGTATGCAGCCGGCGCAGGGGCGTCACCTGGCCTGGGCGCTGATCGACAACCTGGCCGGCGACGCGCGCGGGTTGTTCATCGCCGTGCATCATCTGGCCATCGATGCGGTGTCCTGGCGCATCCTGGTCGATGACCTGCGCCGGCTCGCGCGCGGCGAGGCGCTGCCGGCCAAGACCAGCAGCTACCGTCAGTGGGGCGAGGGTCTGGCCGCCTATGCGCGGCGCGCCGAGGCGCAGCTGCCGTACTGGCGTGGCGAGCTGGCCGGCATGCCCGAGGCACCGCCGGCGGGCTGGGCGGGTAGCGGCGCGCCGCGTGAACAGAAGCTGGAACTGAGCGAGGCACTGACGCGCCAGCTGCAGCAGACCGCCCGGCACTTCGCGGTGGACATGCGCGAGCTGCTGCTGGCTGTACTGACCCGCGCGCTGCACGGGCTCGGGCTGGGCGAGCGGCAGTGGATCATGCTCGAAGGTCACGGCCGCGAAGCCATCGACCCGGTGCTGGATGTCAGCCGCACGGTCGGCTGGTTCACCAGCATGTTCCCGCTGGCGCTGCACGATCAGGCGGACTGGCCGCAGCTGCTGCGCCACGCCGCCGAACAGCTGCGGCGCGTGCCGGACAAGGGCGTCGGCTACCTGCCGCTGCGCGCCAATCCTGACTTTCGGCCGCAGCTGCCGTTGCCGGCGGTGGCGCTCAACTACCTCGGCGTTTACCAGAGCGGCACGGATGCCTGGCAGGCGCTGCCCATTGCTCCAGGCCGGCCGAGCGCGGCGGACAACCCCTCGGCGGAGCTGATCAGCCTGCACGGCGGCGTGTTCGACGGCCGCCTGACCCTGCGGCAGATCGGCAATCTGCGCGCCGAGCTGAACTATCAGCTGCTGACTCTGCTGCAGGACAATCTGCTGGCGCTGGCCGAGCACACGGAGGACAGCCATGCATGCGCTTGAGCGGCATTTCACCGAACAGTTCCAGTGCCACGCGGTGCGCCCGGCGCTGGGCTGTCTGGGCGACAGCTTCAGCTACGCCGAGCTGCAGGCGCGGGTCGCGGCCATCGCCATGCAGCTGCGCCAGTGCGGCCTGCGGGCGGGTGAGCGGGTCGGCATCCACCTGCAACGCTCGCCGGATCTGGTCGCCAGCGTGCTGGCCTGCCTGCGCGAAGGGTTGTGCTTCGTGCCGCTGGAACCGGAATTCCCGCACGAACGCCTGCAGGGCATTGCCAGCGATGCGCAGCTGAGCCTGGTGCTGCAGGACCGGCCGGTGGCGTTCGCGCAGCCGACTTGGCAGCTGCGTCCCGGACTGGCCGGCGAGCTGGAATGGCCCGAGCAGGACGAGCGCCTGCCGGCCTACATGATGTTCACCTCCGGCTCCACCGGCCGACCCAAGGGTGTGGTGATCAACCGCGCCGCGCTGGCCAACTTCCTCGCCGCGGCGACCACGCGGCTCGGCATCGGCCCGGCGACGCGCTGGCTGTTCACCACCACCCCGGCGTTCGATATCTCGCTGCTGGAGATGCTCGGTCCGCTGTGGAGCGGCGGCTATGTCGAGGTGATCTGCGCGCCGACCCACAAGGACCCGGTCGAGCTGCTGCAGGTGCTCGAGCGGCGCAGCGATCTCAACACCCTGCAGGCCACCCCGGCGTTCTGGCGCATGCTGCTCAAGGCCGGCTGGCAAGGACGGCCCGGACTGCGGGCGCTGTGCGGCGGCGAGGCGCTGGATGCCACGCTGGCGACCCGTCTGGGCAGCTGCGTGGGCGAATTGTGGAACTGCTACGGACCGACCGAGGCCACGGTGTGGTCGCTGATGGCGCGTATCGAACTGCCGCTCGAAGAGGCCGGCGTACTGCTGCGCCAGTCGCTGGACGGCTACCATCACTGGCTGCTGGACGAGCACGGTGAGGCGGTCGCGCTGGGCGGCGAGGGTGAGCTGTGCATCGAGGGGCCGTCGCTGGCCGATGGCTACTGGCAGCGAGACGACCTCACCGCGCAGGCCTTCATCAACTGGCACGGCAGGCGGCTGTATCGCACCGGCGACCGGGCGCGACGCGTCGGCGAGGATGCCTACCTGTACTGCGGACGGCGTGACGACCAGATCAAGCTGCGCGGTTTTCGTATCGAGCTGGGCGAGATCGAGGCCAGTCTGCGTCGGCTGGCCGGCGTGCAGGACGCCGCGGTGCGACTGCATGGCGAGGGCGATGAGGCCTGTCTGGTGGGTTATGTGGAGCTGTGCGAGGCCGGGGCGCTGAGCCGGGTGGCGATCCGTCGCGAGCTGCAGCGCAGTCTGCCGCACTACATGGTGCCGGGGCGGATTGTGCTGCTGGAGTGTTTGCCGAAAACGGCCAGCGGGAAGATTGATCGCAAGCGGTTGCTGGAGGTGGTGTGAGGAAGGTGGCGCTGCGGGCCATCCTGCGACTGTCACTTCGCTACGCTCCGTATCTGGTTGCTCGCCGAGAACCGTAGGGTGGAAAACCGCGCAGCGTTTTCCACCTTGTGAGGTAGGTTCCGGCGTGTGTCTCGGTGGATGACGCCGCGCTTTCCTCGGCTGGGTCTACAGGTTGCGCCTTGCACGGCGCCTCACTTTTCTTTGCTCGCGGATCGCCGCCCGGCGCAAAGAAAAGTAAGCAAAAGAAAGCGCGCCCCTGCATCCGGCCCTGCGCTGCGCGCAGGGTTCGTTCGCTCCGTCGCCTCTCCAGGGGTCGGCTTACAAGGGCCATCCATGGCCCTTTAAGCCTTTCGCCGCATCCATGCGGCTCAACCCCTTACACAGCGACTCCGCTCACCCTCCTGAAGGGGAATTGGGTGCTGCCTGGCAGGCCGTGCAGAGAAAAGCCAAGCGAAAGCCAAAGCCAAGTACAGCGAAGCCGGCTTCTCGATCTTCCAGGCGACTCGGACTCTGATCCCGTCAGGAGGCCGAGTAGGAGGGGGGACGCGAGGCATGAACGCCGAGCGAGTCACGAGGGACGGGGCCGCCTAGGCAGGGACGTCCCTTCGTGACGTGCCCCCGGAGCGGCATCGGAAGGAGGGGAGTCTGGCCGCGAAGCGGTCAGACCCGGATGTCGGGTGCCCTTCTTCTTTGGCTACTTTATTGTTGGGCCGGGCGCCGATCCGCAAGCAACAAGAAAGTGACGCGGCCGGGGGTCGAAACCAGAGGCATCAGCACACGCGGAAATCGCCTTAACCTCCAACGCAAACCGAAACGAGCTGGCCCCAAATCTGCACTTCATAGGTACAAACGAAGCCCCGGTCGGGCCGCCGACCATCCCGCCCCGATCCTCAGTCCCTCACTACCACCTCAGCATCCATCTTCCCCAACAAATTCTCGATATCCTCGATCACCTGCAGCGCCGCCATCGGCCCGCCAAGCGATGTCCACAACGACCCGTCCACCGCACCGAAGCGCCTCGCCTGAATGGCCGACAGCTGGCGGAACGCCGGCGTCTGCTCGGCCTGATTCATCGCCTCGACCGCCTCGCCGCTGGTCGCCAGCGTGCCGATCACCAGCCAGTCGGCATCCAGCAGTTCCAGCGATTCCAGGCTCAACGCCATCGAGTGGGTGTGACCGCGGTCCTGCTGGTGGGCGGGGCGGCGCAGCCCGACATCTTCGGCGACGGTACTGGCGAAGGCATCCTTGAACATGTACGACGGCCCCTTGGGGTTCCAGCGCACGATGCTCAGCGTCTCGCCCTGATGCTCGCGCAGGCGCTGGCGTGCTTCTTCGACGCGTGCCCGATAGCGCTCCAGCACGGCCTTGGCTTCGGCTTCCTTGTTCAGCGCCTGCGCGGTGCGCTGCATGCTTTCCTGCCAGGGGCGCGCCCAGTTGAAGGTGATCACCGTCGGCGCGATTTCGTTGAGGATCGCCAGCTGTTCCGGCTTCACCGGGCCGGTGAGGATCAGGTCGGGTTGCAGCTCCAGCAGCGTCTCCAGATTCGGGTTGTCGATATCGCCGACGACCTCGATGCCGGCCGGCAGCTTGCCGTCCAGATAGCGTGGCGGCGCTGCCTGGCCGCGGCCGTTGATGGTGCCGACCGGGGTGACGCCGAGGGTCAGTGCGGTGTCCAGGTCGATCTCGCTGAGGGTGATCACCCGCTTGGGCGCGTCCGGCAGCGTGACGGTATTGCCGAGCGCATCGGTCATCTGCCGAGCGTCGGCCTGGGCCGGCAGGGCGAGCAGGCCGGCGAGCAGCGCGGCGGCGAGGCTCCAGGATCTCTTGAGGGTCATTGCATGCCTTCCTTTTCGGGGTGTTCGTGGCGCAGCGGTTGCGGTGTGGCGGCGCCCTGGCGGCGGCGCGGCACGATCACCGGGGCGCCGTCGCCGGGGGCGTGGAGGATGTCGACATCGGTGTCGTAGAGGCGGTCGACCAGCGCCTTGGTCATCACCTGCCGTGCCGGGCCGATGGCCTGCACGCGGCCGTCGGCGAGGGCGATCAGCTCGTCGCAATAGCGCGCGGCGATACCCAGGTCGTGGATGACGATGAGCACCGTGCGCCCGGCAGCTGCGATGCGGTACACGGCCTCCATCACCTCGGCCTGGTGGCCGATGTCCAGCGCGCTGGTGGGTTCGTCGAGCAGGATCAGGTCGGTGTTCTGCGCCAGGATCATCCCCAGCCAGGCCCGTTGCGCCTGGCCGCCGGAGAGCGAGGTGGCGCTGCGCTGCCAGATGGCGTCGAGCTGCATCGCCTCGCGGGCGCGGGCGACCTGGCGGGCGTCTTCCTCGCTCCACTGGTTGAACCAGCCCTGATGCGGGTGGCGGCCGTACTGCACCAGTTGCTCGACGCGGATGCCTTCGGCCAGCACCGGCCGTTGCGGCAGGAAGGCCAGCTCGCGCGCCAGCGCCTTGAGCGAATAGTGCGTCAGTGGCTTGCCGTGGATTTCCACCGTGCCGCGCTGCAGCGGTAACTGGCGGGCGAGCAGTTTGAGCAGCGTGGATTTGCCGCTGCCATTGGGACCAACGATGCCGATCAGCTTGCCGCGCGGCAGGCTGAAGGACACGTCGTCGAGCACCACCTTGTCCTGATAGGCGAAATGCAGGTTCTCTGCACGCAGGGCAGTCATCAGTCAGCTCCTCGTCTGTCCTTGATCAAGAGGCCGAGCAGCAGGATGCCGCCGAGCAGGCGCGTCATGATTCCGGTGGGGATTTCTTCGGGTTGGGCGAGCACGCGCACCAGCGTATCGCTGCCGAGCAGCAGCACCGCGCCGCACAGCGCCGACAGCCAGATCGGTGCGAGGTTGTCGCGCGCCAGCCACGAGGCGAGGATCGGCGCGGCCATGGCGATGAACACCACCGGCCCGCCGATGGCCGTGCCCAGGGCCGCCACCAGAATCGCCAGGGCGAGCACGCCAAGCTGGATCGCCGGCACGCGGATGCCGAGGTTCTGCGCGGTGGCATCACCGAAGCGCAGCAGCGCCAGCGGCCGGTTGACCAGCGCCAGCAGCGGGCAGAGCAGCGCCAGCAGCACGGCGATGGGATTGACCGTCTGGTAGCTGATGCCGGCGAAGTGGCCCATCGTCCACAGGTAGATGCTGCCCAGATGTACCAGCGGCTGAGTCGACATGGCGAAGTCGCCGATGGCGCCGAGCAGCTCGGACAGTGCGATGCCGATGACGATGAACAGGTAGCCCTGCTCGCCGGGACGCCGGCATAGGGCGAACAGCGCGGCGGCGGCCAGCAGAGCGCCGAGCGGCGAGGCCCACCAGGGCCAGTTGCCGAGCGTCAGGTAGAGGGCGAAGGCGACCACGGCGAGCGAGGCGCCCTCGTTCACGCCGATCATGTCCGGCGTGGCCAGGCGGTTGCGCACCAGGGTCTGGATCAGGCAGCCGGCCATGCCCATGGCCAGTCCGGCGACGATGGCCGCCGCGACCCGCGGCAGGCGCAGCTTGAACACCATGATCTCCTGCAGCTTGCTGCCGTTGCCGGTCAGCGTGGCCAGCACGTCGCGCACACCGAGGTTGCCGCTGCCCAGGCTGATCGCCAGCACGGCGAGGGCGGCCAGCAGCAGCGACAGCAGGCCGAACATCAGCCAGTTGCGCCGGTGCAGCAGCAGGCTCAGGCCGCCGATGCGCAGCGTCCAGACGCCGGAAGGATTGGCAATGGGCAGCATCGGCTACCTCACCGTCAGCAGGGAACGGAAGCCGCCGCGCAGCACGATGGCGATCAGCGCCGGCGCGCCGAGTGCCGCCAGCAGCGTGCCGACCGGCAGCTCGTAGGGTTGCAGCAGCCAGCGCGCCAGCACATCGGCGGCGAGCAGGAAGAGCATGCCGAACAGCGTGGAGAACAGCAGCTGGCGCAACAGCGCCACCGGCTCGAGCAGCCGCGCGCAGTAGGCGGCGAGGAAACCGACGAAGCCCACCGGGCCGGCCAGCGAAATGGCGCAGGCGGTGAGCAGGGTGGACGCTGCCAGCACGCCGAGGCGCACCCAACTGGTGTGGATGCCCAGCGCACGCGCCTGGCTGTCGCCCATCTGCATCAGCGTCAGCTGCCGGCACAACAGTGCCGCGAGGATCAGCCCGAGCACGGCGAGCGGGGCGACGGTGGCGAGCGCGTCGAGGCGCGAGGCGGACAGCGAGCCGAGGTTCCAGAAACGGAACTGCTCGAGCGCCACGCGGGTGGACAACAGCAGGTAGTTCGCCAGTCCGCCGAAGATGGCGCCCAGCGCCACGCCGGCGAGAATCAGTTTGAGCGGGCTGGCCTGGCCGAGCATCAGGCCGACGCCGAGCACCACCAGATTGCCCAGCAGCGCGCCGAGCCCGGACCAGAGCAGGTAGCCCTGGGTCGACTCGACGCCGAAATAGATCAGGCCGATCACCAGCCCGAGTACCGCACCGGCATTCACGCCGAGCAGGCCGGGTTCGGCCAGAGGGTTGCGCGTCGCGCTCTGCAGCAGCGAGGCGGCGATCGCCAGACTCGCACCCACCACCAGCGCGGCGAAGGTGCGCGGCAGGCGCAGGGTATCGACGACCATGGCCAGCTTGTCGTCCGCCACGTACTCGGGCGCACCGAGCAGGTAGCCGAGCACCGCGTCGGCGCCATACACGCCGGCACCGGTGGCCAGCGACAGGGCCAGCAACACCAGCAGAAGGGCAGCGCCGACACCGAGGGTGGCCTTCTGGAAGACCGGCATCGTCGAATCAGTTCGCATGGTGCATCGCTATTGGCTCCGGTAGCCCGGCGTCGCCGCCGGGCCGGGGATGGGTCAGATGTCGTAGTTGAAACCGACGAACAAGGTGCGGCCCATGAGGATGTTATCGACCGACTGGGCGACGTCGTCGCGTTTTTCGTTGGTCAGGTTGTTCATCCCCGCGCGCAGCGACAGCTCCTGCGTCGCCTGGTACTTGGCGCCCAGGTTCAGCTGATGGAAGGCGCCGCTCTCGACGTTGGGTTCGGCCGCCGAGACGTATAGCAGCTGGCTGCCGGTGTACTGGTAGTCGAGGTTCAGCCCGAGTCTGGGCATAGCCTGCCAGTCGACGCCGAGGTTGGCGACATGCTGCGGTGAGTTGCGGATCGCTTCGTCGGTGTCGCGATCCTCGGCATCCGAGTAGGTGTAGTTGCCGCGAAGGCCGATGGAGTCGGTCAGTGCGTAACGACCGTGCAGTTCGTAGCCCTGCACGCGCGCCTTGCTGACGTTGCTGTAGGTCATCACCGGCGGACGGTAGCCGACGCGCCAGGTGTCGGTGACGATCATGTCTTCGATGTCGTTGTGGAAGAACATGATGCCGGCTTCCAGACGCTCGTCCTGGTAGAGCGTGCCGATCTCGTAACTGGTCGCGGTTTCCGGCTTGAGGTCGGGGTTGCCGATCAGCGTGCACATGCCGCGACAGGCCAGTACGCCGTAGGTTTCGTCCGACTGGTAGATGCTCGGCGCCTTGAACGACTTGCCGGCGCCGCCCTTGATCACCCAGTTGTCGGTGAGGTTGTAGACGCCGTAGGCGCGTGGGCTGAACTCGCCGCCGAAGGTGTCGTGGTCGTCCCAGCGGCCGCCGAGGGTAATGTCCAGGTCGCCGAGGGAGAACTCGTCCTGCAGGTAGAGCGCCTTCTGGTCGACTTCGGTGTCCGCACCGAGGTTCTGGTTATGCGCCAGCTCGGTGCGCCGCCATTCGCTGCCGACAGTGAACAGATGGCTGCCGAGAGAGGCGCTGAGCTGGCCGTCGACGGTGTGGTTCTTCTGCTGGATATCGCCCTTCATGCCGCGCAGATTGGTCATGATCTGCGAGTCGTCCATCAGATCGACGTCTTCGTAGTAGTAGCGTACGCGGGTGTTGAAGCCGTCCCAGTTGCCGCTGTGGCCGAGGCCGAAGCTCCAGCGCTCCATCTCCTGCACGTTGGTGACGACGGCACCGAAGTTGTTCCAGTCGGCCTCGCGGTCGTCCTTGCGATGGGTGAAATCGAGGTCGACGGTCTGGCGCTCGTCCAGCAGCCAGCTCAGTGAGCCGAGAACGCTGCCGTTCTGCCGCTGCTCCACGGCATCGGTGTCGGGGTTGACGGTCTGCTCGCTCAGCCAGGCGGCCTGGTCGGTTTTCTCGACGAACAGATTGCCGCGCAGTTTGCCGTCGATCAGCGCGCCGCTGACATAGCCGCTGCTAGTGTGGCTGTCGCCGGAATCGCCCTCGCTGGGGTGTTCGTAGGTGTAGGCGATGCCGGCGCGGGTTTCGTCGGTCGCCTGACGCAGGATCACGTTGACCACGCCGCCCAGTGCATCGGCGCCGTACAGCGAGGACATCGGCCCGCGGACCACTTCGATGCGCTCAATGGCGGCCATCGGGATCGACGACAGGTCGAAGTCATTGGCGTAGTTGGAGGAGAGTGCATCGCGCGAGTTGATGCGCCGGCCGTTGACCAGCAGCAGGGTGTAGTCCGAATCCATGCCGCGCAGCTTGATTTCCTTGCGGCCATAGGTGGAGGACGGGTTGATGTGCACGCCCGGCAGGTACTTGACCGCATCGGCCAGATTGTAGACCGGCAGCTTGTCTAGCTCCTCGCGGGTGACCACCGAGACGCTGGCCGGTGCGCTGAGTTCGCTGTGGGCGGTCTGGGTGGCGGTGATGACTTCGTTTTTCAGGGTGACCGGGGTATCAGCCAGCGCTGCCAGCGGCAGCAGGCTGCCGAGCAGGGTCAGAGAAAGATGACGGGGGCGGCTGATTCTTCGTACAAGCTGCATGTGCAGGCTCCGTTGCCAAGTAGTTGTTGTACAGCGCGGACTGATCACGATTCCCCGGCAGGTTGGGTCCTGCCTTCTTGTGTATTGCCGGCGGCGGCCGCTGTGCGTGCGTGAATCGCGCGCAGCAGCAACAGCACGCCGATGCCAGCGGTGGTACCGGCGCCGGCATAGAGCCAGGCCAGGTCTTCGAAGCCGACCAGGCGACGCCCGGCGTCTTCGCTGAGGTAGGCCGCCGAGAACAGGCTGCCGAGGCCGGCAGCTATGTTCGATACGGTGCTCTGCAGCGCCATGAAGGCGGCGCGCTGCTCGGGCCGTGGAATGGCGGCGGCGATGGTCAGCGTGCTGCTGCTGCGCACCGCGCCGAGCGCCATGAACAGGGTGAACACCAGATACAGCGATAGCCCGAGCGGCAGCGCGAAACCAAGCAGGGTGATGGCGGCCAGGCAGCCGCTGCTGAGCAGCACCACCGCTACGGCGTTGCCACGGTCGATCAGCACGCCGCCCAGGTGCATCGCCGCCAGGCTGGCGAGGCCGCCGCACAGGTAGAGCAGGCCGATGTGCTGGCGCGGAAAATCCAGGTTGAACTGGAAGTAGTTGGAGAAGTGCGGCACCAGCAGGAAGTGGCCGAACATCTGCAGCGCCACGATCAGCAGCGCGCCCTGGCACAGCGGGGCGCGCAGCAGCGGCCACAGGCGCGTCGCGCTGCGCGCGTGGGCCGGCGGCGTGGGGAACAGTCGCAGGCAGAGCAACGCGAGCAGCACGCCGGCACCGCCGAACAGCACGAAAGGCATCTGCCAACCGCCGCGCGCGGCGAGTTCCAGCGCCAGCGGCGTGATCACGATGGCCGCCAGCGAGTAGCCCATGGCGACGTAGGCGAGCTTGCGACCGCGTTCGGCGGGCGGAATCAGGTCGAGCATCGCCGCCATCAACACCGCGCCCATGGGGCCGGCAACCAGGCCGGACAGCACGAACAACACGATCAGTTGCTGCGGCCCGCTGGCCAGCGCGCAAGCCAGCAACAGGCCGAAACGCAATGCCAGCAGGCCGATCAGCGCGCGCTTGCGCTCCAGGCGATCGAGCCAGGCGGCGCTCAGTGCCGCGCTCAGCGCGGCGGCCAGCGTGGCGCCGCCGGCGAGGTAGCCGACGTGGCTGGCCTGCATGCCCAGCGCCCGCACGAAATCCGGACCGAGCGGCATCACCATCATCAGGCTGCCGATCGACAGCATGTTGATCAGCATGGCCAGGTGAACGGCGGCTTTCGATTGTCGATCAGCGTCCATCTGCATCGCACTCGGGTGGCTAGGGCGGCAGCATGGTAGGCAATCTCAAACGCTATTTCAAATACTAATCGTTCTCATCTTTGCGGCAAATTGCCATCGCACGATGTGCCGTCCGATGTGCGCATTCCTGCTGGCGCGCGTGAACGTGGCGTGGCGACGGCACGTGCCGGCCGTTGTGAGGGCGGTAGAATGCCGCGCGATAATGCCTTCATCGCGGAGAATCCATGCACGCCGACGCGCTCGCCACCCTGCAAAAACTGCTGTTAGACGGCCTCGACCCGGCGCCGGAGGAAACGCGCCGGCTGTTTCATGGCCGCGGGCGTTGCTGGCCGGGCCTCGAACACATCACGGTCGACTGGCTGCAGGGCGTGCTGCTGGTGGCGTTGTTCCGCGCGCCGGAGGCTGCGCAGCTGGACGCACTGAAGCAGCTGCTGCGTGCGTTGGGGCAAACGCCGGCATGGCAAAGCAGCCAGGCGCAATCGCTGTTGCTGCAGCACCGCTACCTGCCGGACAGCCCCACCGAGGCGTTGCTGGGCGAGCTGCCGGCCGAGTGGCTGATCCGCGAAAACGGTCTGCGTTACAAGCTGGATCTGGGCCGCAAGCAGAACAATGGGCTGTTTCTCGACATGCGTTACGGTCGCCGCTGGGTGCAGGAGAACGCGCGCGAGCGGCGCGTGCTGAACCTGTTCGCCTACACCTGCGGCTTTTCCGTCGCGGCAATTGCCGGTGGTGCGCAGCACGTGGTCAACCTGGACATGGCCAGCGCGGCGCTGACCCGCGGCCGCGAAAATCACCGCCTGAACGGACACGACCTGTCCCGGGTGAGCTTCCTGGGCCACGAACTGTTCAAGTCCTGGGGCAAGGTGAAGAAGCTCGGGCCGTATGACCTGATCATCATCGACCCGCCGTCGTTCCAGAAGGGCAGCTTCGTCCTGAGTACCGATTACCGGAAGATACTGCGGCGCCTGCCGGAACTGCTCGATGCGCACGGCGAGGTGCTCGCCTGCATCAACGACCCGGACATCGGCCCGGACTTTCTCATTGACGAGATGGCCGCCGAAGCGCCGCAACTGCGCTTCGTGCGGCGGCTGGAGAACCCGCCGGAATTTCCCGACATCAGCGCGGACAGCGGGCTGAAGGCATTGCTGTTCGCGCGCAGCGACTAATCGTTTCCGGCCTGGACGGCGCAGTCCGGCTCGGCGGTGAAGGTGCGCGAGGCATCCACCGGACCCAGCTTCTCCAGCGTGCGGCGGCCGAGCAGCACCGGATAAAGCATGTCGTCACGGTCGTTGAGCGAGAATTCCTCCTCGTAGACCTGCTTGCCCAGACACACCTTCATCTTGACCACCGGGCGATCTTCCTTGCCGGCCGCGCCGCGTACGGTCAGCTCGCGCTCGATCTTGCGTTCGACCCGGCTATCGACCCGTTTATCGGTGTTGATGTCCTTCATGTCGAGATCGAAGCGCACCCACTTTTCGCCGTCCTTCTCGAAGCGATCGATGTTCTCGGCGTGCATCGAGGAGGTCAGCGCGCCGGTATCGAGCTTGAATTTCACCGCGACGCCATCGGGCAGGATCAGGCCTTTCTCGACCCAGCCCAGCACCGGGCGTGAATCGGCGAGCGCGGTGGCGCTGAACCAGACGAGGAGCGAGGCGAGCCCGCAGAGCAGGCGGCGCGAATGGGGTTGATGCAAGGGCATACGGTTTCCTCGACGAACGACGGACGTGGAAAAGTAGAGTCGTCGAGGTCGTGATTGTTCAGTCGGTTGTCGCAGCCGGCGGGGTGAGGCCGCAGCCCTTGAGAATGATCTGGATGAGGTTGTCGGTAGCCACGGCGAAGTCCTGGCGCGTCATGCGCTTGCCGCCGATGCGGCGAATCTGGTCGGAGAAATCGGCGTAGTGCTGCGTGCTGCTCCAGATCAGGAAGATCAGGTGCATGGGGTCCACCGGGTCCATCTTGCCGGCGGCGATCCACGCCTCGAACACGGCCGTGCGACCGCGGAACCAGTCGCGATAGTCTTGGCCGAAATGCTCGGCAAGGCACTCCGAGCCGCTGATGACCTCCATCGCGAAGATCTTCGAGGCCTGCGGATGGCGCCGGGAGAATTCCATCTTCATGCGGATGTAGTTGGCCAGGGCGATCGCCGGATCATCCTCGGCGTGCATGTCGTCGAACGCGGTGTCCCACAGTTCGAGGATGTGGCGCATCACCTCGACGTACAGCCCGAGCTTGCTGCTGAAGTAATAGTGCAGGTTGGCCTTGGGCAGCCCGGCGCGGGTGGCAATGGCGTTCATGCTGGTGCCCTTGAAGCCGTAGCGGGCGAACTCGGCTGCGGCGGCGGCGAGGATGGTTTCCTCGTTCTTCTGGCGGATGCGACCGGCGGGTTTGCCGGGTACGGCTGGGGTGTCGTGCTCGTTCATGGTTCTGGCTCGCGTAGGTGGCGCATCCGGCGGACTTGGCTTGACGCCGATGGCATGGATTCTGCCCGAGTTGGCCGTTCGGCGCAGCCGTTGCGCTTGTTGCGCGAGCCGCGGCCATTCCTGTGGCGCCATGCGCAAACCTGAAACGACGAGCCGTGACGAGTCGGCGCGAAGACAGTGGAGGCGGGTCGGGTGGCTCTACCGGCTCTACCAGGGAGGCCGGAATCGAGGAGCCGAAGCGAATCGGCCGCGACCATCTGGCTCGATGGCGGGGCGATCCGGCCGTGCAACGTGGTGACGACGCGTACATCGGCGCGCGTGGTGCCGGGCACGCCGGCGGCCCGTACAAACGCAACTGCCGGCCCGAAGGCCGGCAGTTGATAACGCCGGTGCACTCAGTTCTGGGTGACCGTGGCGCTGTTGTTCCAGCCGTTCTGATTGATGTAGGCCGCGTTGCCGTAGCCGCTCTGCGTGGCCACCGCGCTGTTGTCCCAGCCGGTCTGGTTGACGCTGGCAAGGTGCGCCGCACCGGTCTGGGTCAGGCTGGCTTCGTTGGCGACGCCGTTCTGCTGGATGCCGGCGAGGTTGTCGCGGCCATCCTGCGCAACGTCGACGCTGTTGCCGAAGCCGACGCTCAGGCCGACGATCTGGTTGTCGGTGCCGTCCTGTACCGCGGTCAGCTCGTTGCCCGTGCCGTTCTGGCCGAAGTACAGCTCGTTGCCGCGGCCCTGCTGATCGACATCGGCACTGTTGAACGCGCCGACCTGGGTGGTCTTGGCGGTCTGGTTGCGGCCGTCCTGGAACACGTCGGCGCTGTTGCCGGTGCCGAACTGCTCGGTGGTTGCGGTGTTGTTGCCGCCCATCCAGCCGTTGGTCTGCTCGATGCGCGAGTCGTTGGCCACGCCGTACTGCAGGACGAAGGCGTTCTGCGCGTTGCCGTCCTGATCCACGTCGACGTTGTTGCCGATCCCGTTGGAGTAGACGTACGCCTCTTGGTTGAGACCGGTCTGTGCGACCTGCGCGTCATTGCCGACGCCGACCTGCTCGACTTCCGCGATCGACCCGGAGCTGAGCAGCTGGGTGATGCGCGCGTCGTTGTTATCGCCGTCCTGGTCGATGGTTGCCTTGTCGAAGGAGCTGGCCACCTGGGTGATGCTGGCTTCGTTCAGATCGCCGAGCTGGTTGGTGCTCGCGTCGCTGTGAAAGGCCGCGGACTGGCTGGTGTCGGCGCTGTTGTAGGAGCCGTTCTGAGTCTGCGTGATGGTGGTATGGAGCGTGCCGTTCTGCGTGACGGTGGCGGTATTGTCCCAGCCACGCTGATTCTGCGTGGAGGTGCTGTCGACGGCGAAGCTCTGCTGGGCGTCGGCATCGTTGAAGTTGCCGAACTGGTTCTGTTCGGCGGTGCTGCCGAACGAGCTGAGCTGTTCGATTGCCGCGTCGTTGGCGAAGCCGCCCTGATTCTGCTCGGCGAAGTTACCGGAACCACCGCTCTGCAGGACTTCGGCGACGTTGTCGATGCCGATCTGGTTCTGCTCGGAGGTGTTGTTGGCGGCCAGGACCGGGGCAGAGGCAACCAGCATTGCGGCTACGAGGGGGGTGAACTTAAACATATTTGTCTCTCCATGGATGTTTTAAGTACTGCGGTACTTCCTTCACCGGTACTGGCGAACCACTACCGTCAGACCCTGACCCATCTGGTTGACGCTGCTGCTCAACCCTGAGCCAGTCTGTTCGATGAGCGCGTTGTTGCTGGCGCCCTGCTGTGCGATGGCGGCGACGTTGCCGGAACCGTCCTGGTCGATACGGGCCTGGTTGTAGTCGCCCCACTGCATGATCAGCGCTGCGTTGTCGGTTCCGATCTGATTGATATCGGCGGTATTGGCGTAGCCGGCCTGGAGGATGTAGGCCTCCAGCTCCGAGCCGCTCTGGGCGATGTTGCCGACCAGTGCCGAGCCTGATTGCTGGATCGAAGCCAGCGCGGCCTGGTTGGCGGCGGCGGTCGAGGTGAGGCTGTCCGATTGCCAGGCCAGTTCGTTTGGAGCCAGGTCTTGATCGGCATGGCTGGCAGCGGCGGCCAGTGTCAGCAGTACGGACAGCAGGAGCTGTTGGGCAATCCTTTGCGTGGTTTGCATCGCTTCGTCCCTGGTCAATTGGCACTGGAATCATCTTGGTTGCGGATCGGCGCAGGCGAAATCCATCCAATGATTGAAAATGCATCGTTCCGGTGCATGCGGTGTCGCGGGTGTAACGAGGTGGTGTGGCGGTGAATGGGCGCGGGCTGTCGCCAGGAGCCGCGGTCGAGCCAAGAAAAAGCCCTCCGAGGAGGGCTTTTGGGGGTGGGCGAGGTTCAGATCGGTTCGGGCTTGCCCAGGTACTTCGCCAGCGCCGGGTGATCGCCGGTGTGGCCTTCGGCGGTCTGCCACAGGCGCCGATCCACACCCTGCGCGACCAGGTGGGCGACGGCCGCTTCGATGGCCGAGAGCACGCATAACTGCGCCGGCTCGTTGGTGGTATAGCCGGCCTCGGCCTCCAGCAGTTCCTTGAACTCGATGAACTTGTAGACGTTGGCGCTACGCCCGATCGAGAAGATCGTCTTGGTGGTCATCACGTTGGACAGCACCCGGCCGCTGCGCACGTCGATGGCTCTGAGGTTCACCGTGACCTGATCCACCCGGTATTCCTGCGACAGGCCCACGCCCAGGTAGCGCGCGCCGAGGCCGCCGCTGCGCACGTTGGTCTCGTAGGCAACGATGGCGCCCTCCATGAGGATGTTGGCCGCCAGCAGCGAAGGCAGTTCGGACTGGATGTTCGGCGCCACATCCGGCTTGCCCTGCGAGGCGCGGATGATCTTGCGTTCGGTCAGCACGTTCTGCAGACCTTCGCGCTCGAGCACGACGAACCAGCCGCTGGCCTGCATGGCGTCCACCAGCATGCTGGCTGCACCCTGGGTCACTGCGGTGGAGAAGGAGCTGGCGGGGGTGGGTTTGTATTGCCCGGTCTGGTCGCGGAAACCGTACACCGCGGCGACCAGCTGGCCCTTGGGCCGCGGCAGTGCCAGCAGGTCCTGGTAGGTCGAGGTGCGCGGGGTCAGGGTCGGTGCCTTCTGATCCGCGGGCATCGGGTCACGCACCGCGCAACCTTGCAGTACAGCCATCATCCCGATGGCGATGAACAGGCTTCTCATGGCCTTGGCTCTCCTTGCTGTTCAGTTTTGTCCGACGACAACTTCGGACGTTTCGCCAGTGGCGCGATCGGTGATGACGATGACCAGGTCGCCCAAGTCGTTTTCGGTAACGTCGACGATGAAGTCATCGGTGGTCAGCGAACCCGTCTCGCCGTTGCCGACGTTCACCAGCAGGTCGCTCAACAGCCGGGACTCCAGCTGGCTGGTGAAGCGATCCAGCGCCGACAGGCTGCTTGCCGATCGGCTCGGTGCGTCGGGGTCCTTGTGGTCGTTCTGCGCCTGGGCGTTGCCCAGTAGCCAGGAGCCGTTGAGCGGGCTGCCGCCGAACGAGGGGTTGATCGGGGTGTACACCAGTTCGGTGGCGCTGGCGCCGGCGCTGAGCAGCAGGGCGCCGGCCAGCACGCCGAGGTTCTTGGGAATGTGCCTGTTCATAACTCGTCCTTGGCTAGATCAGTGTGGTCTTCGAAAAACGCTTCGATCTTTCGTCTGTTGATTTCCTGCAGTACGAAATCGGCAGCCTCGTAGGCGGTGTCTTCCATATCCGCGACGTTGGGCTGAAGAAAGCGGCGGTAGAGCGTCTTGTCCTCGTATTCGACCCAGACGAGGATGCCCCAGCGTGCCGAGGGGCGTTCCTTGACGGCCAGGTTGAAATCGAGGCGGCTGGTGTCGTTCAGGCGTTCGCAGAACTTGAGGTAGAACTCCTGCCCGGAGCGCGAGATGGTGCCGTTGGTGATGAAGCCCATGAGTTCGGCTTCATCGGCTGCGGCGCCGCAGATCCCCAGCGCCAGCAGGCAGAGCAGGGCCAGGCGTCTCATAGCTCCGGCTCGCAGACGTGAGCCAGGACGATCGACGCGCCCTGCGCGCGGTTGTTCGCGCCGAGTTTGCGCAGTGCGTTATGGATGTGGCTCTTGATGGTGTGGGTGCTCAGGTACAGCTTCTCGCCGATCGCGGCGTTCGACAGGCCTTTGCCGGCAAGCGCGAGAATCTGTTTTTCCCGCAGCGTCAGCGCATCGATGCAATGGTCGGCATGGGTCAGCTGGCGGTAGCGCAGCAGCAGTTTTTCCATCAGTGCGCGTGGCAGCCAGTCGCCGCCGGCGAGCAGGGTGCTAATGCCGCTGATGAAGTTGCTGCGCAGGGTCGAGCGGTAGAACACGCCGCGAATCCAGGGGTGCAGTTCGACCAGCCGATGCGCCTGTTCGGGCAGGGCGTTGATCAGGGCGATGGGCGTGTCGCCGGCCTTGCGCAGCAGTTGCAGGCTGTCTTCGTGGCTGAAGCTGCCGAGATCGAGCAGCAGCAGCTCGCACTGGGTGTGCTCGGCACGCAACGTCGAGGTGCGCTGCAGGCTGCAGCGTGGATGTTCGAGCAGATGCTGGCGGAGCGCACCGTCGAGCAGTTCGCTGTGGGAGAGCAGTATCAGACGTGGCGATAACGGCGCGATGGCCGATGAGGCGTTGTCATTCATTCGCAGATCCTTTGCTGAATGTGACCGAATGGTCTCCGATGTCCCTGCACATTCGCGGGGTGGCGTAGTGACAGTACGGAAGGCAGGTTAGTTCAGAGTTGCGACAATAAAAAGTCGCTCGCATGATAGGTCGACAGATTTCCGACGAAATGCATTTGCGCCCGGATGCAAGGAGATCTGAAAGGCGTCTGCGTCTCGCCGACGCGGATTACAGAAGGGCCGCCGGATGGCCCGGTTGCGTCTTGCCATGACTCGCGGCGTACCGGATGCTCTTGATCCCGCCCCGTTTCCTGCCCAAGCGTCGCTGAGGTTGCCGATGGAAGATCTGTCGTTCTGGCTGTTGTTCTTTTCCGCCGCGCTGGCGCTCAACCTGTCGCCGGGGCCGGATTTGCTCTACGTGCTGTCGCGCACCCTGTCCGGCGGGCGCCGGCTGGGCCTGGTCTCGATCCTCGGCGTCTGCACCGGCGCGCTGGTACACGTGGCTGCGGCAGCGCTGGGGCTGTCGGCGATCCTGGCCACCTCCGCGGCGGCATTCGCGGTGGTCAAGTATGTCGGCGCGGCCTATCTGATCTACCTCGGGTTCCAGGCGCTGCGCTCGACCGGCGGCGTGCGGATCGAGGCGCGTGCGCCGGTCTCGGCCTGGCGCGCCTTCCGCCAGGGCGTGCTGGTGGATGTGCTCAACCCCAAGGCGGCGATCTTCTTCATGGCCTTCCTGCCGCAGTTCGTCCGCCCCGACCACGGTGCGGTGGCGCTGCAGCTGTTCATCCTCGGCGTGCTGGTGGTGCTGGTGGCGATCATCGTCGAATGCACGCTGGTATTGCTGGCGACGCGCGCGAGTCAGGCGCTGCGCAGCCATCAGGCCGTCGGCCGCTGGCTCGATCGCGTGATGGGTTCGCTACTGGTCGGCCTGGGTGTACGCCTCGGGCTCAGCGAGCGGCTCTAGCGGCAGGAATCATCCGCGGCCGCTGCGGGTCAGAGACTTATCCCTGTTGCCGCCGTCGGAGGTACGCGAATGTCACGCCTGAGCAAGAACACCACGGCCACGCTGATCCCCTGCCTGCGCTATCGCGATGTACCGCGCGCGCTCGACTGGCTGTGCCAGGCGTTCGACTTCGAGCGCCAGCGGGTCGTCGAGGATCCGCTGGCTGGCGTCATCCATGCGCAGCTGAGCTTCGGCAACGGCATGCTGATGCTCGGGCCAGTGGTCGATTCGCCCTACGGTCAGCAGCTGCGCCAGCCCGACCAGCTCGGTGGCGTTTCTACCCAGGGCATCTATGTCGTGGTCAACAGCGCCGACGCGCTCTACACCCAGGCCAAGGCGGCGGGCGCGCAGATCGTCATCGAGCTGAAGGACGAGGACTACGGCGGCCGCGGCTTCACCTGCCGTGATCCGGAGGGTCATCTGTGGAGCTTCGGCACCTACGACCCCTGGGCCGATCCGGCCGCTGCCGAACTGGCCAAAACGGAGGACAGCTGATGCGCACGCTGCGTCTGCATGACGGCCGCACGGTGCCGCTGATCGGCCAGGGCACCTGGCACATGGGCGAGCGCCCCGCCGAGCGAGCGCGCGAAGTGGCGGCGCTGCGCCTGGGCATCGAGCTGGGCATGACGCTCATCGATACCGCCGAGATGTACGGCGAGGGCGGGGCCGAGGCGGTGGTCGGCGAGGCCATCGCCAACCGGCGCGAGCAGGTTTTCCTGGTCAGCAAGGTCTATCCGCACAACGCCAGCCGACGTGGCATCCCGCTGGCCTGCGAACGCAGTCTGCGGCGTCTGGGGTGCGATTATCTGGACCTCTACCTGCTGCACTGGCGCGGCGAATATCCGCTGGCCGAGACCGTCGAGGCCTTCGAGCAGTTGAAGGCCGCCGGGCGGATTCGGGCCTGGGGCGTGTCCAATCTCGACGTGGCCGACCTGCAGGAGCTGCCGGACGGCGCGGCCTGCGCAGTCAATCAGGTGCTCTACAACCCGCAGGCGCGTGGCATCGAATTCGATCTGCTGCCCTGGTGCCAGGCGCACGCCATGCCGCTGATGGCCTACTGTCCGCTCGGCCAGGGCGGCCCGTTGCTGCACCATGCGGCGCTGCTCGAAGTCGCGCGACCGCATGGCGTGCAGCCCGCCCAGGTGGCGCTCGCCTGGGCGCTGCGTCAGCCCGGTGTGCTGGTGATTCCGAAGGCCGTCGAGCCGGCGCATGTGCACGTCAATGCCGCGGCGCACGATTTGCGCCTGACTGCCGAAGACCTGGCGCTGATCGACGCTGCCTTTGCGCCGCCACGGCGTGCGCAGCCGCTGCAGATGGTTTAGCGGCCCGTTTGCTTAACGGCCGCGTGCCGCCGCGCTGACGCCTTCCAGCGTGGCGAACGAGGTGTCCTTGGCGGTCAGCAGGAAGTCGCGCATGAACGGCGAGTCGAGCATGTCCGAGCGGATGCCGGCGAACAGCGTGGCGAACAATCCCTTCTCGCCCAGCCGCTTGGCGGTGACATAGCCGCGCGCGCTGTATTCATGCAGCGCCCAGTTCGGCACGCAGCACACGCCACGGCCGGAGGCCACCAGCTGCATCATCATCACCGTCAGTTCCGAGGTGCGCACCTGCGCCGGCTCGACGTCGGCCGGTTCGAGGAAGCGCGTGAAGATGTCCAGGCGGTCGCGTTCCACCGGATAGGTGATCAACGTTTCGCTGGCCAGATCCTCCGGGCGCACATAGGGGCGGGCGGCCAGCGGGTGCTGGTTGGCTACGGCGAGCAGCGCCTCGTAGGTGAACAGCGGTACGTAGGTGATGCCCGGCAGGTCGATCGGGTCGGAGGTAACGACCAGATCCAGATCGCCGCGCGCCAGCGCCGGCAGCGGCGCGAAGGAGAAGCCCGAGGCCAGGTCCAGTTCGACCTCCGGCCAGGCGTCGCGGAACTGGTCGATGGTCGGCATCAGCCACTGAAAGCAGCTGTGGCATTCGATCGCCATGTGCAGCCGGCCTGCCGTGCCGCCGGCCAGCCGCGCGAGATCGCGCT
This sequence comes from Stutzerimonas sp. 21-1, assembly GCF_056336065.1. Classification (NCBI taxonomy): domain Bacteria; kingdom Pseudomonadati; phylum Pseudomonadota; class Gammaproteobacteria; order Pseudomonadales; family Pseudomonadaceae; genus Stutzerimonas; species Stutzerimonas sp. 21-1. The sequence goes on from NZ_CM150500.1 coordinate 1,264,938, forward strand.
CGGCGCTGCGCAGTTGCGGCAACAGGCTGTCGGCCAGTTGCAGTAGCCGCAGCCCGGCGCTGGTGAAGCGCACCGGACGCGTCTTGCGTACGAACAGCTGTACGCCGAGACGCTCCTCAAGCTCCTTGAACTGGTGGGAGAGCGCCGACTGGGTCAGGTGCAGTCGCTCGGCTGCTTCGACCAGGCTGTCGGTTTCCCGCAGCGCATGAAGGGTCTTCAGGTGGCGAATTTCCAGCATGTCGGCAGTCCTTGGTTTGACAGGAAACCGCTGCCCTGGTGCCGGCAGCGCTATGAGCGGCGCTCATCGAGCCGCAGTTTCGCGCAGGGGGCGGGGGCTGTCGAGCGGGCGATTGCACCAACCGCTGGTTCCGCTCTGCTACATGAATAATCCTGATGATGAACGTTAAGAGCATGAGTTTGTTTCACTGAAAGCGCTGCCCGACAATTCCACTTGAATTTTGAAAATTGAATGGAGATTGTCATGGCCGTAGCGCACTCCCTGGGGTTCCCCCGCATCGGCGGCGACCGCGAACTGAAAAAAGCCCTGGAGGCGTACTGGAAGCACGAACTGGACGAAGCCGGTCTGCGCCAGGTCGGTCGCCAGCTGCGCGCGCGGCACTGGCAGTTGCAGGCCGATGCCGGCATCCAGCTGCTGCCGGTGGGCGATTTCGCCTGGTACGACCAGGTGCTGAGCCATTCGCTGATGTTCGGCGTGATCCCGTCGCGCTTCCGCCTGGCCAGCAGCGCGATCGGCCTGGATACGCTGTTCGCGATGGCGCGCGGTGTCGGCCCGCGCTGCTGCGGCGGCGATGCCCAGGCGCAGGAGATGACCAAGTGGTTCGATACCAACTACCACTACCTGGTGCCGGAGTTCGATGCGCAGCAGCAGTTCGAGCTGAGCTGGACGCAGCTGTTCGAGGAGGTCGACGAGGCGCTGGCATTGGGCCATGCGGTCAAGCCGGTGGTGATCGGTCCGCTGAGCTACCTGTGGCTGGGCAAGACCAAGGGCGCGGAGTTCGACAAGCTGGACCTGCTCGAACGCCTGCTGCCGGTCTACGGTCAGGTGCTCGAGCGGCTGGCGGCGCAGGGCGTGGAATGGGTGCAGATAGACGAGCCGATCCTCGCCCTGGACCTGCCGCAGGACTGGAAGAACGCCTTCGAGCGCGCCTACAACGTGCTGCAGCGCGCGCCGCTGAAGAAGCTGGTAGCGACCTATTTCGGCGGCCTGGAAGACAACCTCGGGTTGGCGGCCGTGCTGCCGGTGGATGGTCTGCACATCGATCTGGTGCGTGCGCCGGACCAGTACCCGGTGATTCTCGACCGGCTGCCGGCATACAAGGTGCTCTCGCTCGGTCTGGTCGACGGACGCAACGTTTGGCGCTGCGATCTGGACAAGGCGCTGGCGGTGCTGCGCCACGCCGCCGAACGTCTGGGCGAGCGGCTGTGGGTGGCGCCATCCTGCTCGCTGCTGCACAGCCCGGTGGACCTGGCACGCGAGGACCGGCTGGATGATGAGCTGAAGAGCTGGCTGGCCTTCGCCGTGCAGAAATGCGCCGAAGTAGCGCTGCTGGCCCGCGCGGTCAATCAGCCGGACGCCGCCGAGGTGCAAGCCGCGCTGGCCGAAAGCCGCGCGGTGCAGCAGGCGCGGGCGACCTCGCCGCGCATCCACAACCCGGCGGTGCGCGCGCGGCTAGCCGCCATCACGCCCGCAGACAGCCGCCGCGCATCGCCGTTTGCCGAGCGCATCGCGAAGCAGCGCGCGCATCTGCAGCTGCCGGCGTTTCCGACCACCACCATCGGCTCCTTCCCGCAGACGGCCGCGATCCGCCAGGCGCGTAAGGCCCATCGGCTTGGCAGGCTTGGCGAAGCCGAGTACATCGCCGCCATGCAGGCGGAGATTCGGCACGCGGTGGCGGTGCAAGAACAGCTTGGTCTGGACGTGCTGGTGCACGGCGAGGCCGAGCGCAACGACATGGTCGAGTACTTCGCCGAGCAGCTCGACGGCTACGCCTTCACCCGTTTCGGCTGGGTGCAGAGCTACGGTTCGCGTTGCGTGAAGCCGGCGATCATCTACGGCGACCTGAGCCGCCCGCGACCGATGACGGTGGAGTGGATCCGCTATGCCCAGCAGCAGACCGGCAAGGTCATGAAGGGCATGCTCACCGGCCCGGTGACCATGCTGATGTGGTCCTTCCCGCGCGAGGACGTCAGCCGCGAGGTGCAGGCACGGCAGCTGGCGCTGGCCATCCGCGACGAGGTCTGCGATCTGGAGGCGGCCGGCATCCGCATCGTGCAGATCGACGAGGCGGCGTTCCGCGAGGGCCTGCCGCTGCGTCGCGCGCAGTGGCAGGGCTATCTCGACTGGGCGGTGGACGCCTTCCGCCTGTGCGCCAGCGGCGTGCGCGACGAGACGCAGATCCACACGCACATGTGCTACAGCGAATTCAACGACGTGATCGAGGCCATCGCGGCGATGGACGCCGACGTCATCACCATCGAGACCTCACGCTCGCAGATGGAGCTGCTGGAGGCGTTCCGCGCCTTCGACTATCCCAACGAGATCGGTCCGGGCGTCTACGACATCCACTCGCCGCGGGTGCCGAACACCGCGGAGATGGTCGAGCTGCTGACGAAGGCCGCCGAGCGGATTCCCGCCGAGCGCTTGTGGGTCAACCCCGACTGCGGGCTGAAGACCCGCGCTTGGGCGGAGACCGAGGCGGCGCTGGTGAACATGGTGGCCGCCGCGCGGCAGTTGCGCCGCAGCCATGCTCGCCCGCCGCGCGCCGTCGCCGCTGCTCAGGCCTGACGCAGCGTAGCGTCGGGGGCGGCGAACAGCGGCAGGCGCTCGGGTGTCTGCCGTTGCAGGTATTCGTCCAGACGCGCCTGACCCTGGGCATCGAGGAACAGGCCGAGCTTGCTGCGCCGCCAGAGAATGTCCCCGGTACTCAGCGCCCATTCCACGGCGATCAGATAATCCACCTCGCGGGCATACAGCCCGCTGCCGAAGTGCTCGCCGAGATCGGTCAGGCCGTGCAAGCCGTGCAGCAGCGTCCAGCTGCGGCTGCCGTAGCTGTGTGCCCAGCGCCGCGCCAGCGCCTCGGGCAACCAGGGCGCGCCGGTGCACAGCGCCTCGGCGAGATCGCGCGGGGTACTCATGTCTTCGCCGCCGGGCAGGCGCGCGTCGTGGGTCCAGGCCGGTTTCATCCGCGCGAACCAGGGGGCGAGTTCGGCCAGGGCTGCTTCGGCAAGTTTGCGATAGGTGGTCAGCTTGCCGCCGAACACCGACAGCAGGGGCGGCTCCTGGCCCTCGGCATTCAGCACCAGGGTGTAGTCGCGGGTGATCGCCGACGGATCGGCGGATTCGTCGTCGCACAGCGGGCGCACGCCGGCGTAGCGGTGGCGAATGTCCTCGGCCTGCAGCTGCTGCTTGAAGTGGCGATTGACCACCGCCAGCAGGTACTGGATTTCCTCCTCGGTGACCGTCACCTGGGCCGGATCGCCGCGGTATTCGCGGTCGGTGGTGCCGATCAGGCTGAACCGCTCCAGATAGGGAATCACGAAGACGATGCGCCGGTCGTCGTTCTGCAGAATGTAGGCGTGCTCGCCGTCGTAGAGCCTGGGCACGATCAGGTGGCTGCCCTGGACCAGGCGGATGGCGTGCGCCGGGCGCTGGCGCAGCGATTCGCGTAGAAACTCGGTTACCCACGGCCCAGCGGCATTCACCAGTGCGCGGGCGCGCAGCGAGTAGCGGCTGCCGTCGGCCCGTTCCAGATGCAGATGCCAGAGCCCCTTGCTGTGCCGCGCGCTGACGCAGCGGGTGCGGGTGTGGATGTGCGCGCCGCGCTCGCGGGCGCTCATGGCGTTGAGCACCACCAGGCGCGCATCGTCGACCCAGCAGTCCGAATACTCGAAGCCCTGGGTGATCTCGGCCTTGAGCGGGCTGTCCGCGCCGAACCGCAGGCTGCGCGAAGGTGCCAGGCGTTCGCGCCGGCCCAGGTGGTCATAGAGGAACAGGCCGGTGCGGATCATCCATGCCGGGCGCAGGTGCGGACGGTACGGCAGGACGAAGCGCAGCGGCGCGACGATGTGTGGCGCCATGTTCAGCAGCACTTCGCGTTCGGCCAGGGCCTCGCGCACCAGGCGCAGTTCGTAATGTTCCAGATAGCGCAGGCCGCCATGCACCAGTTTGCTGCTGGCCGAGGAGGTGTGCTGCGCCAGGTCGCCCTGCTCGCAGAGGTACACCGACAGGCCGCGCCCGGCGGCATCCGCGGTGATGCCGACACCGTTGATGCCGCCGCCGACCACGGCCAGATCGTAGATTTCGGCGACAGGCGCGAGGGGAGGATGCTGCATGGAATGCTCACCGCGGATGCGTTGCCTGCTAAGGTACAGGCATTCAGCCAGCCACATCATTACAGAACATGACACCTGCCATCGATCTGCTGAAAAAAGCGCGCGTCGAACATCGCGTGCATAGCTACGAACACGACCCGAAGACGGCCTCCTACGGGCTGGAAGCTGCGGAAAAGCTAGGCCTCGACCCGGCGCGAGTATTCAAGACGCTGCTCGCCTGCAGCGAGAAGAACGAGTTGCTGGTGGCGGTGGTGCCGGTGGCCGGCACGCTCGACCTCAAGGCACTGGCACAGGCCGCCGGCGTGAAGAAGGTGGAGATGGCCGATCCGCAGGTGGCGCAACGCACCACCGGCTATCTGCTCGGCGGCATCAGCCCGCTGGGGCAGAAGAAGCGCCTGCGTACCTTCATCGACAGTTCGGCGCAGGCGCAGCCGAGCATCCATGTCAGTGCCGGTCGGCGCGGGCTGGAAGTCGAGCTGGCGCCCGCGCTGCTGGCCGAACAGACCCGCGCGGTCTTCGCGCCGATCGGTCGCGGCTGAGCGCGGCTCGGCGGATCAAAGCGGCGGGAGGTTTTCTTCGATTTCGGTGGCGTAGATGCCGGGCACGTGCAGATTGCCCTGTACCAGCTTCTGCCCTTCGAGCTGCGGCTGGGTCACCCAGGTGAGGATGTCGTAGTAGCGGCGGATGTTGGCGACGAAATGCACGGGTTCGCCGCCACGCGCATAGCCGTAGCGCGTCTTGCTGTACCACTGCTTCTGCGCCAGGCGTGGCAGCATCCGCTTCACGTCCAGCCACTTGTTCGGGTTCAGGCCTTCGGCCTCGGCCAGCTTGCGGGCATCTTCCAGATGACCGCCGCCGACGTTGTAGGCGGCCAGCGCGAACCAGGTGCGATCCGGCTCCTCGATGCTCTCGGGCAGGCTGTCGCGCACCTGCACCAGATATTTGCCGCCGCCGCGGATGCTCTGTTTCGGGTCCAGGCGGTTGGTCACGCCCATCGCATTGGCGGTGTTGAGCGTGAGCATCATCAGCCCGCGAACGCCGGTCTTGGAGGTCGCATCGGGTTGCCAGTGCGACTCCTGATAGCCGATCGCCGCGAGCAGCCGCCAGTCGATGCCATGCTCCTTGGCGGTTTCGCGGAAGGTCTTCTCGTAACGTGGCAGACGCTGCTGCAGGTGCGTGGCGAAGGCATAGGCGCCGACGTAGCCGAGCACGTCGACATGCCCGTAGTAGCGTTCGCGCAGACGCTGCAGCGTGCCGTTGGTCTGCGCCTGGTCGAGAAACTGGTTGGCCGCCTGCAGCAGGCTGTCGTCTTCGCCCTTGGCGAGAATCCACGACAGGCTGTTCTGCTCGCCGAGGTCGAAGCCGGTGCGGATGTTGGTGAAATACACCTGGTTCATCGACAGCTCGTTGGATTCGACCAGGGTCAGGTCGATCTGCCCCTCGTCGACCATGCGCAGCAGGTCGACCACTTCCACCGCGGCGGATTCTTCGTAGCGCAGCTCCGGCAGTTCGCGCTGCAGGGCGGCGAGCTTTTCCGCCTGGCTGCTGCCCTTGAGTACCAGAATGCGTTTGCCGACCAGGTCCTCGGGTTTGCGCGGGCGGCGCTGACCGTTGCGGTAGACCACCTGGGTGGTGACATCCAGATAGGAATGGGTGAAGCGCGCCAGCGCTTGGCGACCTTCGCTGGCGACCATTCCGGCGGCAGCCAGTGCCGGACCGCCGGGGCGATTGAGGCGGGTGAAGATTTCATCGATGTTGTCGGCGGTTTCGATTTCCAGCTCGACGCCCAGCTCGGTGGCGAAGCGCTTGACCAGCTCGTACTCGAAGCCGGCCTCGCCGTTGCGGTCCTGGAAATAGGTGGCGGGGCTGTTGCGGGTGATCACGCGCAGCACGCCTTCCTCCTGTATCCGCTCGAGTTCGTTGGGCTTGTCAGCGCAACTGCCGAGCATCAGGAGGACTCCGGTCGCCAACAGCCAGTAGGCGCAGCGAATGCGGAACGCAGTTTGAGAAAACATCGGCGCAGTATACGCAAAGGCGTTCGGCCACCATATCTGGACAGCAAAACGGCTCTCTGCTACGAGCACGCCGCTCCGGTGCCGCGGCAGGAGAGCGGCAATGGCGCTGCAGCGCGCGTCCTTCGGGGCCTGCGGGCTTCGCCCGTTTGCCCGGGCAACGGCGCACGATAGCGTCGTTCCGCCCACCGCACGCGGCTGGCTACGGCATAATGTGGCGCGCCTGCCGCCCCACCGAGGTTCTTCGCCGCCCATGACCGTTGTCGATTCAAAGCCCTGGTATGTCTACCTGGTGCGTGCCGCCAATGGCGCGCTGTACTGCGGCATCAGCGACGACGCCCAGCGGCGCTTCACCGAGCATCAGCGCGGGCGCGGCGCGAGGTTCTTCCATTCCAGCCCGGCGATGGCGCTGGTGTATGTCGAGGCTTGTGCCGGCAAGAGCGCGGCGCTGCGGCGCGAAATCGCCATCAAGCGGCTGAGCAAGAGCGCCAAGGAGCGGCTGGTGGCCGAAACCCCGGCGTCGTGAATGACGCATCAATCGGCCGGTAGGCTGGCGTCGGCCGAGCGTCTAAGCTGAGGCTCTTTCCTTCCTCCGGCGGAGCCTGTCCATGCACGAGCTGATCCTGCACCACTATCCCACCTCGCCCTTTGCCGAGAAGGCGCGTCTGCTGCTGGGCTTCAAGCAGCTGTCGTGGCGCTCGGTGCTGATTCCGCCGGTGATGCCCAAGCCCGATCTGACCGCGCTGACCGGCGGCTACCGGCGTACGCCGGTGCTGCAGGTAGGTGCCGACGTGTACTGCGATACCGCGCTGATCGCCCGTCGCCTGGAAGCCGAGAAGGCCACGCCCGAGCTGTTTCCCGAGGGCCAGGAATTCAACGTCGCGGTGCTCGCCGCATGGGCCGATTCGGTGCTATTCCTCACGGCGGTGAGCCTGGTGTTCCAGCCGGAGTCGATGGCGTTGCGCTTTGCCAATGTGCCCAAGGAGTTCGTCGAGACCTTCGGCAAGGATCGTGCGCAGCTGTTCAGCAACGGCAGCGTCAGCCGCGTTTCGCTGGCGCAGGCGAAGAACGACTGGCCGACCTACATGGCGCGGCTGCAGCAGCAGCTGGCGCGCAGCGAGGGCGAGTTCCTGTTCGGTGCCGCGCCGTCGCTGGCCGATTTCGCCGTGGCGCACTGCCTGTGGTTCCTGCGGGCGACGCCGGTGACCGCGCCGCTGGTGGACGATTACCCGGATATCCGCGCCTGGCTGGGCAAGGTGCTGGGCGTCGGGCATGGCTCGTTCAGCGAACTGCCGGCCGAGCAGGCGTTGCAGATCGCCCGCGAGGCGACGCCGGCGGCCTTGCCGGATGAGCCGTTCGCCGAGCCGAACGGCTTCGCCCAGGGGCAGCGCGTGGTGATTCGTGCGGTGGATTACGGCAGCGATCCGGTGGAGGGCGAGCTGCAGTTCGCCGGCAGCGAAGAGCTGATCCTGCGCCGCGAAGATGCGCGCGCGGGCGTGGTCCACGTGCATTTCCCGCGGCTGGGCTACCGCATCGAAGCCTGCTGACGGGCGTCAGCGAGTGGGTTGCGGCGCGCGTTCGGCGGGCAGCTGGGCGGCCAGATCGCGGAAATAGGCGACGCGCTCGTAGCACAGCGTCAGCTCGCCGCTGATGCGGTTGAACCAGGCGTCGGGCGCGCCGCAGGTGGTCATGCGCAGCGTGAGGTCGCGCGGCAGGTCGAACGCCTCGCTCGCCTTGCGCGCCACCGCTTCCAGTTCGCCGCTGGCGCGGATTTTTTGTTGCAGCGCCGCTGCGTCCGCCAGATGCCTTGGCGGATCGTCGTAGACCACGGCGATCCGATGCCGAGGCGTGCCGGGCGCCGGGGGTTGCAGGCGCTCGCGCAGCCAGCGCACGGCATGTGCCACCTGCTGGTATTCCTCGGGGCAGTAGAGCGCGCGCTCGGCCGGCAGCCCACTGACGTCGAGCACCCAGTCGAGCCGGTCCGGGTCGCTGCCGTAGGCCAGGCAGGCGATGTTGTAGAAGCGCTGGGCATCCAGCGCATGGCTGTCCCAGAGCGCGATGCCGTCACCGTTGCGCCATTCCAGCCGCCAGTAGTCGGCGACGTCCATCAGCTTGGCGTAGAACGTGGCGTCGTGCTGACGGCCATGCAGCAGGAACAGCCCCATGAACCCGAGCTGGTCGGCGGCGTCCTCCTCGCGGCCGAGCACGGGCAGGCCAAGTTCACTGATCAGCAGATGTCCCATCTCGTGCATCAGGGTGAATTCGGCATTGGCCACGGTGAAGCGCAGCGCCTGCGCGGACAGGTCGGGCGCCTGCTGCTGCGCGGCAGCCGGGGCGACGATGCCGGCCAGCAGCCAGCTCAGCGCGATCAGCGCGGCGGTTCGCACGCAATACCTTGCAGATCGTCGGCGCTGAAGGGCGCCGGCCGCTGCGGCCAATCCTGTGCTAGCTGTTCCAGCTCCCGGGCAAGCAGGCTGGCGACGAGCAGGTCGCGCAGCCAGCGATGATCGGCGGGGATCACGTACCAGGGCGCGTTCGGCCGATGGCTGGCGGCAAGCACCTCAGCCCAGCGCGCCTGGCGATTGGCGAAATCGCGGTGATCGTCGAGATCGCTGGCGCTCAGCTTCCAGCGCTTGTCCGGCTGCTCCAGACGCTGATGCAGACGACGCTTCTGCTCGGCGCAGGAGATCTGCAGGTAGCACTTCAGCGGGTGGATGTGCAGGCTCGGCAGTTGGTCTTCCAGCGCGCGGATCGCGGCCTGCCGCGGCGCCAGATCGGTCGTCTCGCACAGGCCGTCGCGCAGGTCGCTGACCAGAGCCTCGTAATAGCTGCGGTCGAAGACGCCGAGCGTGCCGGGCGCGGGCAGGCGCCGCCAGTAACGCCAGAGGAAGTCGTGCGCGCGCTCCTCGGCGTTCGGCGCCTGGAAGCTGCTGGCCGCCAGCGCCAGCGGGTCGAGCCCGCTCAGTACGCGGCGGATGACACCATTCTTGCCGGCGCAGTCGGGGCCCTGCAGCACCAGCAGCAGGGCCTCGCGGCGGTTGGCCCAGAGCATGGTCAGCCGTTCGCGCAGCCAGCCCTTGAGCGTATGCAGTTGCGCCTGTGCCTGCGCCTTGTCCAGGCCGTACTGGCGTGCGGGGTCGCCGGCCAGCGGTGCCGCCGGGTTGCACAGACAATCATCGAGAACGGCATCGGGCAGGCGCGACATGCGGGGGCCTCGGGTGATCAGTTCTTGCGGCGTTTGAGCTGATCTTTCAGCTGCGTGGGCAGTTGGCGGATGATCAGCATGTCGCGCGCCTCGTCGTACTCGATCTTCGAGCCCAGCAGGTGCGACTCGAAGCTGATCGACAGACCCTCGGCGCGCCCGGTGAAGCGGCGAAACTGGTTCAGGGTGCGCTTGTCCGGCGGAATCTCCGGTGACAGGCCATAGTCCTTGTTGCGGATGTGGTCGTAGAACGCCTTCGGACGCTCCTCGTCGATCACCCCGGAAAGCTCTTCGAGGGTCATCGGCTGACCGAGCTTGGCCTGGGTGCTGGCGTAGTCGACCAGTGCGCTGGTTTTCTCGCGGGCCTGCTCTTCGGGCAGGTCCTCGCTTTCGACGAAATCGCTGAACGCCTTGAGCAGCGTGCGGGTCTCGCCCGGCGCATCGACGCCTTCCTGGCAGCCGATGAAGTCGCGGAAGTACTCCGAAACCTTCTTGCCATTCTTGCCCTTGATGAAAGAGATGTACTGCCGGGACTGCTTGTTGTTCTGCCACTCGGAAATGTTGATGCGTGCGGCGAGGTGCAGCTGGCCAAGGTCGAGGTGGCGCGCTGGCGCCACGTCCAGCGCGTCGGTGACGGTCACGCCTTCGCTGTGATGCAGCAGGGCGATGGCCAGGTAGTCGGTCATGCCTTGCTGGTAGTGGGCGAAGAGCACGTGGCCGCCGGTGGAAAGGTTGGATTCTTCCATCAGCTTCTGCAGGTGCTCGACAGCCTGGCGACTGAACGCGGTGAAATTCTCGCCGCCATCCAGATACTGGCCCAGCCAGCCACTGAACGGGTAGGCGCCGGACTCCTCGTGGAAATAGCCCCAGGCCTTGCCCTGCTTGGCGTTGTAGCTCTCGTTGAGGTCGGCCAGCAGGTTTTCCATCGCCTGCGAGGCGCCCAGCTCGGAGTCGCGTGCATGGAGCACGGCAGGGCTGCCGTCGGGCTTTTTCTCGATCAGATGAACAATGCAGTGGCGAATCGGCATGGGGTACTCATTCAGGATGGGCAGAACAGCTGCAGTTTAACCGAGCGGGACAGTCCGATGAGCAGTTGCGGCGCCGGGGGGAGCACTGAGTAAACTGGCCGTCTTTTCCCAAGGAATGACACTGATGACTTCGGCATGGCGTACCTGCGGCTGGATGCTGCTCGGCAGCTCGTTGATCCTCGCGCTGTCGCTCGGTGTGCGGCATGGCTTTGGCCTGTTCCTGCCGCCGATGAGCGCGGAGTTCGGCTGGGGGCGTGAGGTGTTCGCCTTTGCCATCGCGCTGCAGAATCTGATCTGGGGGCTGGCGCAGCCGGTGACCGGGGCACTGGCCGATCGCTTCGGCGTTGCCCGCGCAGTACTGATCGGCGGGATTCTCTATGCCATCGGCCTGCTGCTGATGGCGAGCGCCGACACGCCGCTAACGCTGAGCCTGAGTGCCGGCGTACTGATCGGCCTGGGGCTGTCGGGAACCTCCTTTTCGGTGATCCTCGGGGCGGTGGGGCGTGCCGTGCCGGTGGAGAAGCGCAGCATGGCGATGGGCATCGCCGCCGCGGCCGGTTCGTTCGGCCAGTTCATCATGCTGCCGGGCAGCCTCGGGCTGATCGAGTGGCTGGGCTGGTCGTCGGCGCTGCTGGCGCTGGGGCTGCTGATCGCGCTGATCGTGCCGCTGGCGGCGATGATGCGCGGCGACCGCCAGGCGCCGGTGCCGGCGGGCGCGCAGCAGTCGCTCGGCGAAGCGCTGCGCGAGGCGGTCGGGCATTCCGGGTTTCGCCTGCTGGCGCTGGGGTTCTTCGTCTGCGGCTTCCAGGTGGTATTCATCGGCGTGCATCTGCCGGCCTATCTGGTCGATCAGCACCTGCCGGCGCAGGTCGGCACCACGGTGCTGGCGCTGGTCGGGCTGTTCAATATCGTCGGCACCTACACCGCTGGCTGGCTGGGCAGCTGCTATTCCAAGCCGCGCCTGCTGGCGGCCTTGTATCTGATTCGCGGAGTGGTGATCAGCGCGTTCCTGCTGGCACCGCTGAGCGTGTGGAGCGCCTATGCGTTCGGTATCGCGATGGGGCTGCTGTGGTTGTCGACGGTGCCGCTGACCAATGGCACGGTGGCGACGATGTTCGGTGTGCGCAATCTGTCGATGCTCGGCGGGATTGCCTTCCTGTTCCATCAGATCGGTTCATTCTTCGGTGGCTGGCTGGGCGGTTGGCTGTACGACCGTACCGGCAGCTACGACCTGGTCTGGCAGATCGCGATCGCCCTCAGCCTGATGGCGGCGGCGTTGAACTGGCCGATCCGCGAGCAGCCGGTGGCACGACTGCGCGCCGCGCAGGCGGGTGGGTGATGCGTCGGCTGGGGTTCGCCGTCGTGCTGGCCGCGCTGCTCGGCGGTCTGCTCCTGCTGGCGTGGCTCGGCTGGCAGCGCGGCGGTCTGGCGCTGCTACAGCTGGGAATGGGGATTTGCTGAGCGATTCGCCGCCGTTCGGAAAAAATCGCTGCGTGTACGGAATCAAATCGCCGTTGCTGGGCTCCAACGAGCGAGGCGGCAATCTTTGTCGCAGAACCGTAATCAAAGCACTGTAAAAAGCTGCTGCACGCAGTTTTATGGAGCCCACACATGACCACCCTCACCGAACTCGCCCAGCACATCGCCAAGCTCTATCCCTTGCAGGACAAGCGAGCCGGCAAGCGCTATCGCGTGGTGGGCGAACTGGCCGGCATGACCGAGCTGGAAGAAATCAACGGTGAACCGCGCTATATCCAGACCCTGGCGCTGAAGAACAAGCAGCTTTGGGATCTGGCGATCTGATCGCCGCGCGATCAGATCTGTTGTTGTAACCCGCGCCGTGCGCGCCATTGCGCACGCTGATCCACGTCGAGAAAGGTCCATGCCACGAAGCGGCTGCGCTTCTGGCCCTGGGCCATGTCCAGCGTCTGTACCTCCCGCGCCCCGAGCCTGCGCAGCCTGGCCTGCAGTGGCGCGACGTTGCCGCCTTTGGAGACCAGCGTGCTGAACCAGCAGATCTGTTGGCTGACTGCCACGCTTTCCTCGGCCAAGCGGGCGATGAACGCCGCCTCGCCGCCCTCGCACCACAGCTCCGCCGCTTGTCCGCCGAAGTTCAGCACGGGCAGCTTGCGCTTGGGGTCGAGCTTGCCGAGGTTGCGCCATTTGCGCTGGCTGCCGGCCGTCGCTTCGCTGGCCGAAGCGTGAAACGGCGGGTTGCACAGGCTGAGATCGAAGCGCTCGTCCGCCTGTAGCAGGCCGTGGAAGATGTGCCGGCGATCGGATTGCTGGCGCAGCTCGATGGCGTCGCTCAGCCCGTTAGCCGTGACGATCGCCTGCGCAGCGTTCAGCGCGACGCTGTCGATATCCGAGCCGGTGAAGCGCCAGCCGTACTCGCAGTGGCCGATCAGCGGATAGATGCAGTTGGCCCCGATGCCGATATCCAGCGCACGGATCTGCCTGCCGCGCGGAATGCTGCCGGCGTTGTCGGCGGCCAGCAGGTCGGCCAGACCGTGTAGGTAGTCGGCGCGTCCGGGTACCGGCGGGCACAGGTAGCCGGCTGGGATGTCCCAATGCTCGATCCCGTAGAACTGCTTGAGCAGCGCGCGGTTAAATACCTTCACCGCCGCCGGGTCGGCGAAATCGATGCTCTGCTTGCCGTACGGATTGACGATGACGAAGTCGGCCAGCGCCGGGCAGCCGGCGATCAGCGCAGGGAAATCGTAGCGCCCACTGTGGCGGTTGCGCGGATGCAGGAGCGGGCGGTCGGGCTTGGCGCTGGCCGGGGCCTTGGGTTTGCGGACGGACATGGGCGTACGGATCGCTGCGAACGGGGCGCGCATTGTCCCACAGGTTTCACCGCCGGCGCGGCACCGCCAACATCCACAGCAGGCCCCAGAGCAGTGCGCCGGCGCCGAGCCAGAAGGCGCTGTGCAGGCTGCCGCCGATACCCATCCAGAGACTGGTCAGCCAGGGCGCGGCGAGCTGGGTCAGGCCGTAGAGGGCGATCAGCGCCGCGGACAGGCGCGGCCCCTGGTGCGGGTGCAGCGTGCGCGCCAGTCGCTGGGTCAGCAGCACGGTGCCGAGGAAAGTGCCGCCGACCAGCACCGCGCAGAGCAGGATGCCGCTCGCGCCGGGCAACAGCAGCACCGCCAGCACGCCGAGCAGTTGCGCCAGATAGCTCAGGCGCAGCGCGATATCGTCGCCGAGGCGCACGCCCAGGCGGTTCCACAGCCAGGGCGACGGCAGGGTCGACAGGGCGACCACCAGCCAGCTGCCATCGATGAGGAAATCGCCGGGTTCGACCTGCAGTCTCGCGATCATCGGTAGGAAGGTCATCGGCAGGATGTAGCCCATGCCGGCGCCGGCATAGGATAGGAACAGCGGCGTGCTGGCCCGGTCGAACAGCCGGCCGCTGGGCGCCGTGGCCGGATCGTCGGCCGATGTTTCGTTCGGCAGATCGAGTTTCGCCAGTTGGCGCCAGCCCCACCAGGCCAGCGGCAGCGACAGCAGCGCCGCCGGCCACCAGCGCTCGGCACCTTGCAGCAGACCGTCGCTTAGGCTGACCAGCAGGCTGGAGACGATCAGGCCGACGCAGACGCCGAGATAGACGAGACCGCTGGACGACGCGCGCTGGTGACGGACCAGCCATTCGAGAATCAGCGAGGGCGCCTGCACGAACACCAGACCGTTGGCGATGCCGTTGGCCAGACGCAGCGCGGCGAGCGCATCGGGCGATTGCGCCTGGGTCTGCAGCAGAGCGCTGAGCAGATGCAGCGCCAGTGCCCAGGGCAGGCTGCGGCGAATCTGCGCGACGCGGTGCCAGCGCAGCGCGAGCAGCGCGCCGATCAGGTAACCGAGGTAGTTCCAGCTGGCGATGCTGGCGCCCTGTTGCACGCTGAGCAGGCCATCTTCCACCAGCCAGGGCAGCAGAGGTGTGTAGACGAAACGGCCGAGGCCGTGGACGACCAGCAGCAGCGTGGCGCCGGCGAGCAGAACCGGGAACAGGGCAGGGCGGTGCGGCATGGAGAAATTTCTTGTTGGTATGGGAGGCCGAGAGTAACCGTCCGCGGCGCCGGCGACCATGCCACTTTTGCCGGCCGTCAGCCCTGGAATGGGAACAGCAGCGGCACCAGCAGCAGCGAGACCAGCATCACCAGCAGCGTGAAGGGCACGCCGATGCGCACGAAATCGGTGAAGCGGTAATGCCCGGGATTCAGCACCAGGGTGTTCACCGGTGAAGAGACGGGCGTCATGAAGGCGGCCGAAGCGGCCAGCGCGACGATCATGGCGAAGGGGTAGGGCGAGGCTCCCAGCTGTTCGGCCACCGACAGCGCGATCGGCGCCATCAGCACGGCAGTCGCCGTGTTGGAGATGAACAGCCCGATCACGGCGGTGAGTACGAACAGGCACGCCAGCAGCGCATACGGCCCGGCGTCGCCCAGCACGCCGATCAGACCGCTGGTGACCAGAGCAATGCCACCGGTTTTCTGCAGCGCTTGGGCGAAGGGCAGCATGCCGACGATCAGAATCAGGCTCTGCCAGTGAATGGCCTTGTAGGCGCTGTCCATGTCGATGCAGCGGAACAGTCCCATCAAGAGGCAGCCGATCAACGCCGCCAGCACGTTCGGCACCAGGCCGCTGACCATCAGCGCCACCATCGCCGCCAGGCTGAACAGGGCGAGCGGCGCGCGGCGGGCGGCGGGCGCCACGTCATCCACTTCCGCCGGCAGGCTGAGCACCAGGAAATCGCGACTCAGCCCCTGCAGACGGTGGATGTGCTTCCAGCTGCCGGCGACCAGCAGGGTATCGGCCGGCTTGAGTTTCTCGTCCACCAGCAGACCGCGCAGCGCCTCGTGATTGCGCCGCAGGCCGACCACGTTGAGCTTGTGATGACTGCGAAAGCCCAGCTGCTGGATCGTCTTGCCCGGCAGGCTGGAGTCGGGCGGTAGCGCGACTTCGGCCAGGCCCAGCTCATGCGAATGATCGGCGTAATAGGAACGCGACAGCTGCAGAGGCTCCAGACCGAGTTCGTCGAAGGCACCGAGCAGGCCGATCGCCGGGCTGGCCAGATCGACCAGCAGCACGTCGCCGACAAGCAGCTCGGTATTGCCGGTAGCCACCAGCAACAGCTTGCGAAAACGATGCTGGCGTTCGATGGCGATCACGTTGATGCCGTACTGCTTGCGCAGTTCCAGCTCGTCCAGCACGCGGTCGCCGAGGATTGAACCGGGTTTGACGCGTAGCCGCCGCTCACGCTCGCCGAGGCAGTAGGCCTGGGCCAAGTCGGCCAGCGTCAGGCGCGGGCGCGGCTGCTCATGCCGGTCATTACCGCCGAGCCAGCGGCGCGCCAGCAGCATGTAGCCGATGCCGAGCAGCAGGATGGCGAGGCCGATGGGCGCGAAGTCGAAGAAGGCGAAGCCGTCCAGGCCGGCGCGACGCAGTTCGCTGTGCACCACCATGTTCGGCGGCGTGGCGACCAGCGTCAGCATGCCGCTGATCAAGCCGGCGAATGCCAGCGGCATCATCAGCCGGCGCGGCGACAGCTGCATGCGCGCGGCGATGCCGAGCGTCACGGGGATGAAGATCGCTACCACGCCGGTGGAACTCATCACCGAGCCGAGTCCCGCGACCGCCAGCATCAGCAGGATCAGCAGCCGGCTCTCGCTGCTACCGGCGCGGCGCATCAGCCAATCGCCCAGGCGATAGGCGATGCCGGTACGCACCAGACCGTCGCCGATGACGAACAGCGCGGCGATCAGCAGCACGCTGGGGTCGCTGAAGCCGGCCAGCGCCTCGTCGATGGTCAGCACGCCGGACAGCGGCAGGGCGACCATCGCCAGCAGCGCGACCACGTCCATGCGCGGACGGTTGACGATGAACAGCCCGACGCAAATGCCCAGCAGGCCCAGAACCAGCAGCAGATCGCCGTTCATGGGTGGTCAGGGATAGCCGAGAACGGATTTGATGCGCGGCAGGTTGCGCTCGATCCAGCTTCGGTCGATGGCTCCCCAGTCGCGGATGCTGTAATGACCGGCGTTGTGTCGTTCGCCGTCGTCCTGCGCGAAGTGGCAGTCGATATCCAGCTCGGCAAGCGCGGCGAGGGTGTCCTGCGCGGTGCGTCGCGGCATGCCGGTGACCGCCATCAGCGCCGGGACGCTGGTGGCGGCGCCACTGTCGATCAGCCAGGCGACGTAGAGTCGGCGGTAGAAGCTGGTTCTGGTCTTGCTGGTGGTCATGGAGAACCCCTGTCCGGGGCACTGCGGGTTGCAATGCCCCGGATGAGTTGGTCGCGAGTGACCGTCAGGTCAGCGCGAGCATGCCGATGTAGGTCACCGCGCCGGCGGTGTAGCCGAGGAACGCCAGCAGGCTGACCCGCTTGAGATACCAGGTAAAGCTGATCTTCTCCATGCCCATCGCCGCGACACCCGCCGCAGAGCCAATGATCAGGCTGCTGCCGCCAGTGCCTGCGCAGTAGGCGAGCAACTCCCAGAAGGTGCCGTCGGTGAGGAACTGCGACAGCCAGCCGGACTCATCCGGCGCGGCTGCGGCAAGCATCGCGGGGCTGACCAGCGGGTACATTTTCATGGCACCGGCCACCAGCGGCACGTTATCGACGATTGCCGACAGCAGGCCGATGGCATAGTTGATCGCATAGATGTTGCCCAGCGATTGGCGCAGCCCTTCGGCGACCTGGGTCAGATGGCCAGCCGTGGCGAGGCTGGAAACCGCCAGCAGGATGCCGAGGAAGAACAGCACGCTGGGTGTGTCGACCTTGCGCAGTACGCCGACCACCGAAAGCGGGTGTTTGTGTTCATCGTTCTTGCCGCGATGGATGTACTCGGTGGTGATCCACAGCAGGCCGAGGCCGAACAGAATGCCCATGTACGGCGGCAGATGGGTAATGGTCTTGAATACCGGAACGAATAGCAGCGAGCCAAGGCCCAGGGCCAATACCAGATTGCGTTCGAATGCCGTGGTGGCCGGGGGCTGTTGCTCCGCCAGGTGTGCCCGGGGTCGTGGGCGTGGAGCTTCGCCGCGCAGGCGAAAGCTGAGAATCAGCAACGGCACCAGCAGGCAGACCAGGCTGGGCACGAACAGGCCGGTGATGATGCCACCTGCGGAGATCTGCGTGCCGATCCACAGCATCGTGGTGGTCACGTCGCCGATCGGCGACCAAGCGCCTCCGGCGTTGGCGGCGATCACCACGATACCGACGTAGAGCCAGCGCTCGGGGCGCCCGCGGATCAGTTTGCGCAGCAGCGAGACCATGACGATGGTGGTGGTGAGGTTGTCCAGCACCGAGGAGAGAAAGAAGGTGATCAGCCCGACGATCCACAGCAGGTGCACGCGTTTGCGTGTCTGGATACGGTCGGTGATGACCTTGAAGCCTTCATGGGAGTCGATCAGCTCGACGATGGTCATCGCGCCGAGCAGAAAGAACAGGATCTCCGAGATTTCGCCGAGATGATGGCGCAGGGCTTCGACCACGATGGCTGACGAATCCGCTGGATCATGGGTACCGGACTGCAGCAGCGGCAGAATCTCGTCGGCCCCCAGTACCAGCACCGTCCAGGTCAGCACCGCGGTGAGCAAGGCGGCGGCGGCCTTGTCGATCTTCAGTGGATGTTCGAAGGCTATGCAGAGATAACCGATGACGAATACCACAGCCATGAGTGCGTACATCGCAAAAAGCTCCCCTCTGGAAAAGGTACCGGTCGCCGAATGAGCAAACCGGCACAGCATCGACAGACGCTTGGCTGCGGCTTCATACAGCTGAACAACGCACGCAGACGACATGCACCGATCGGAATCGAAGCTGGCGTTACAAGCGAGATTCGCTGACGCGAAGCGTTATGCGCTCTGTCAGTTTTTGTTCGAATATGGCGGCGACATGATGGCTGCTCGCCGCCGGCGATGCGTTGCGATCAATCAAGATGATCGATAACAAAAGGCCGGCATCGATGCCGGCCTTTGTGTTTTACAGCGTGGCGATGCGCTCGCGCTGCTCGACCAGACGGGCCTTGGCCTGTTCGGCCTCGGCCAGCTTGGCGCGCTCCTTGTCGATCACTTCTGGCGGCGCCTTGTCGACGAAGCCGGCGTTGGACAGCTTGCCGCCGACGCGCTTGACCTCGCCGTCCAGCCGCGCGATCTCCTTGTCCAGCCGCGCCAGTTCGGCGTCCTTGTCGATCAGCCCGGCCATCGGCACCAGCACCTGCAGATCGCCAACCAGGGCGATGGCCGACAGTGGCGCTTCTTCGCCCGCTGCAAGGGTGCGCACGGTTTCCAGCTTGGCCAGCTTCTTCAGCAGCGGCTCGTTGTCGGCCAGTCGGCGCAGGTCGAGCGGCGAGGCGTTGCTCAGCACCACGTCGATGCGCTTGGCCATCGAGATGTTCATTTCGCCGCGAATCTGGCGGATGCCGAGCATGAAGGCCTTGATCCACTCGATGTCGCCTTCGGCATCTTCGTCCAGGCGCGACGGGTCGAACTCCGGCCACGGCTGCAACATCAATGTCGGGCCCGATTTGCCCGCCAGCGGCGCGACGCGCTGCCAGATTTCCTCGGTGATGAACGGCATGAACGGATGCGCCAGGCGCAGCGCGGTTTCCAGCACGCGCACCAGAGTGCGGCGGGTGCCACGCTGGCGTTCGATACTGGCGGTCTCGTCCCACAGCAGCGGTTTGACCAGCTCCAGGTACCAGGCGCAGTACTCGTCCCAGATGAATTCATACAGCGCCTGGGCAGCCAGGTCGAAGCGGAACGCTTCCAGCTGGCGGGTGACTTCGGCCTCGGTGCGCTGCAGGGTGGAGATGATCCAGCGGTCCACCGCCGACAGCTCGACGGGCTCGCCATTTACGCCGGTGTCCTTGCCCTCGGTGTTCTCGAAGACGAAGTTGGCGGCGTTCCACAGCTTGTTGCAGAAGTTGCGGTAGCCCTCGACGCGGCCCATGTCGAACTTGATGTCGCGGCCGGTGGAGGCCAGCGAGCAGAAGGTGAAGCGCAGCGCGTCGGTGCCGTAGCTGGCGATCCCTTCGGGGAACTCGGCGCGGGTCTGCTTGGCGATCTTCTCGGCCAGCTTGGGCTGCATCATGCCGCTGGTGCGTTTTTGCAGCAGTTCGTCGAGGGTGATGCCGTCGACGATATCCAGCGGGTCGAGCACGTTGCCCTTGGACTTGGACATCTTCTGGCCCTGGCCGTCGCGCACCAGACCGTGGACGTAGACGGTCTTGAACGGAATCTGTCCGGTCAGGTGGGTCGAGAGCATGATCATCCGGGCAACCCAGAAGAAAATGA
This sequence comes from Stutzerimonas sp. 21-1, assembly GCF_056336065.1. NCBI lineage: Bacteria > Pseudomonadati > Pseudomonadota > Gammaproteobacteria > Pseudomonadales > Pseudomonadaceae > Stutzerimonas > Stutzerimonas sp. 21-1. The sequence continues at coordinate 1,284,824 of NZ_CM150500.1, forward strand.
TGTCGAAACCGGTGACCAGCACGTCGGTGGGGTGGAAGGTCTTGAGGAATTCGGTCTGCTGCGGCCAGCCGAGCGTGGAGAAGGTCCACAACCCGGAGCTGAACCAGGTGTCCAGTACGTCTTCGTCCTGACGCAGCGGTTCGTCGTTGCGGATTTCGTAGCGCTTGCGCACTTCGGTTTCGTCACGGCCGACATAGACGTTGCCCGCCTCGTCGTACCAGGCCGGGATGCGGTGGCCCCACCACAGCTGGCGGCTGATGCACCAATCCTGGATATCGCGCATCCAGCTGAAGTACATGTTCTCGTATTGCTTGGGCACGAACTGGATCTGGCCGTTCTCCACCGCAGCGATGGCCTTTTCGGCCAGCGGCTTGGTGGACACGTACCACTGGTCGGTCAGCCACGGCTCGATGATGGTGCCGGAGCGGTCGCCGCGCGGCACTTTCAATGCGTGGTCGTCGATCTTCTCCAGCAGGCCCATCGCGTCGAACTCGGCGACGATCGCCTTGCGCGCATCGAAGCGGTCCATGTGCGCATAACCGTCGGGCAGACTGCCATCGACCTTGTCGTTGACTGTGCCGTCGATATCGAATGCCTGGGCGCGGGCCAGTACGCAGGCGTTCTGGTCGAAGATGTTGATCAGCGGCAGGTGGTGGCGCTTGCCGACCTCGTAGTCATTGAAGTCATGAGCCGGGGTGATCTTCACGCAGCCGGTGCCGAACTCGAGGTCGACGTAGTCGTCGGCGATGATCGGAATCAGCCGGTTGACCAGCGGCAGCATGACGTGACGGCCGATCAGGCTCTTGTAGCGCTCGTCCTCGGGATGCACGGCGATGGCCGCATCGCCGAGCATGGTTTCCGGGCGGGTGGTGGCGACTACCAGGTAATCCTTGCCGTCGGCGGTGCGCGCACCGTCAGCCAGCGGATAGCGCAGGTGCCAGAGGTGGCCCTTCTCGTCGTGGTTCTCCACTTCCAGATCGGAAATGGCGGTGTGCAACTTGGTGTCCCAGTTGACCAGGCGCTTGCCGCGGTAGATCAGGCCATCCTCGTGCAGGCGCACGAAGGCTTCCTTGACCGCCTCGGACAGGCCCTCGTCCATGGTGAAACGCTCGCGCGACCAGTCCACCGAAGAACCCAGACGACGGATCTGCCGGGTAATGTTGCCGCCGGACTCTTCCTTCCACTGCCAGACCTTTTCCAAGAATTTCGCGCGGCCCAGATCGTGGCGGCTGACGCCCTGCGCGCCCAGTTGGCGCTCGACCACCATCTGCGTGGCGATGCCCGCGTGGTCGGTGCCCGGCTGCCACAGGGTGTTGCGGCCCTGCATGCGGCGCCAGCGGATCAGCGCGTCCATGATCGCGTTGTTGAAACCGTGCCCCATGTGCAGGCTGCCGGTGACGTTCGGCGGCGGGATCATGATGGTGTAGGGCTCGCCGGAACCCTGCGGCGCGAAATAGTTGTTCGATTCCCAGGTCTGGTACCAGGAAGTCTCGATGGCGTGCGGCTGGTAGGTCTTGTCCATGCGGCGGGACCCTTAGAACGGCTGATCGGAAAAACGGGCGAGTATAAAGCCAAATCGCGTCCGGGCTAGGCGTCAGCGCAGGAATCGTTGCGGCGTGGCGCGCGCTAGTTCTTGGGCGTGCGCACCAGTTCGTCCACGCGACGTTCGAGGCGGCGCTTCAGTTCGGCCTCGATCTGCGGGACGAAATCGTCGATCACCTCCTGCAGAATGAGATTAGCCGCCATGCGCAACTCGTGGTCTAGGTGTCGTTCGGCCAGCGAGCGGAACGCGGCCCGTGCCGCCGGTTCGCGCCGTTCGGGCTGCGGCGCGGTGACAGGCTGAGGTGCAGGTGGGGGGGCTACGACATCCGAGAGCAAGGGAATGCTGGCTGGGTCGAGCTGTTCGGTCAGCAGGGGCGGATCCTGGTCGCCGAGCAGGGCGCGGATGGACTCCAGGTCGTCGAGTAACTGAGCGGGTTTGTCGGGGGATTTGGGCGTCATGGCGAATTCCGGGCTTGAGCTTCCAGCGGTCTACAGTTCGACCCGCCTGGGGTCGTAACCGTGCCGTCGGTAGAGGCGGAAGTTGTCCCGGCAGGCCGTCAGCAGGTCCGGTTCCTGATTGACGATCTCAATGATTCGGCTGAACTGATCGACGTGCGGCGACAGCGTCGTCGCCAGGTTGATCAACAGGCTTTGCGGCTGCGCCGGCGCCTGCTCGAGGCCGAGGACCACCGGTGCCTGGGGATCGTCCGCGTAGTGCTCGTGAGGGATGAAGCGCTCCGTGCGAAAACTCCATAGCAGCTCGTCGAGCTGCTGGCATTGTGCGGCGTCGTGACAGCGGATGAACACCGGCAGGCCGTGCTGCCAGCCCTTGGCGGCCAGCTGGCAGGCCGCGCGCAGGCGCCCGAGCGGATTGTCGTCGGGCAGCACGTAGAACTCGATGCGGGTCATCGGCGCGTTCCGTCACTGCCGGCGCGCGGCGAGCCGCTCCGGCAGGTGGACGTACGCGGGCGGCAGGGCATTTCAGAGGGTCCTGTCCAGCAGGTACTGCGTCAGCAGCGGGACCGGGCGGCCGGTTGCGCCCTTTTCCTTGCCACCGCTGATCCAGGCGGTGCCGGCGATGTCCAGATGCGCCCAGGGATACTGCTTGGTGAAGCGCGACAGGAAGCAGGCCGCGGTGACGGTGCCGGCCTTCGGCCCGCCGATGTTGGCGATGTCGGCGAAGGGGCTGTCCAGCTGCTCCTGATACTCGTCGAACAACGGCAGCTGCCAGGCGCGGTCGCCGGCCTGTTCGCCGGCGCCGAGCAGCTGCTGCGCCAGTTCCTGATCGTTGCCGAGCAGGCCCGAGGTATGGCTGCCAAGCGCGACGATGCAGGCACCGGTGAGGGTGGCGACATCGATCACCGCGCGCGGCTTGAAGCGCTCGGCATAGGTCAGCGTATCGCACAGCACCAGGCGGCCTTCGGCGTCGGTGTTGAGGATCTCGACGGTCTGACCGCTCAGGGTGGTGACGATATCGCCGGGACGGGTGGCCTTGCCGCTGGGCATGTTCTCGGCGCAGGCGAGCAGGCCGACGAGGTTGATCGGCAGCTGCAGTTCGAGCACTGCGCGGAAGGTGCCGAGCACGCTGGCGGCACCGCACATGTCGTACTTCATCTCGTCCATGCCCAGGCCCGGCTTGAGGCTGATGCCGCCGGTGTCGAAGGTGATGCCCTTGCCGACCAGCGCATAGGGCTGCTCGCCCTTGGCGCCGCCGTTGTACTGCATGACCACGATGCAGCCCGGCTGCTCGCTGCCTTGGGCTACGGCGAGGAACGCACCGGCGCCCAGGTCCCGCAGCTTCTTCTCATCGAGCACGTCCACCTTCAGGCCCTTGAAGGATTTGCCGAGCTGTCGCGCCTGCTCGGCCATGAAGCTCGGGTGGCACAGATTCGGCGGCAGGTTGCCGAGGTCGCGGGTCAACGCCATGCCTGAGGCGATGGCCGAGGCGTGACGGACGGCGCGCTCGATGTCGTCCTGCTGCGACTTGTCGCAGAGCAGGACGACTTTCTTCAGTGCGCGCGGGTCGGCTTTCTTGCTCTTGAAGCGTTCGAACACATAGGCGCTGTCAGCGAGCAGCTCCGCCAGCAGGCGAACTTTGGCATAGGTGTCGCGGCCCTTGACCTGCACATCCTGCACGGCGAACGCGGCATCGGAACCGCCGAGGCTATTCAGTGCGCCGGCTGCGGCACCGAGCGCCTTGCGCCACTGGCGGGTATCCAGCTCGTTGTTCTTGCCGACGCCGAGCAGCAGCACGCGTTCGGCCTTCAGATTGGGCAGGCTGTGGAGCAGCAGAGTCTGTCCGATCTTGCCGTCGAGATCGCCGCGCTTGAGGATCGAGCCGATGACACCGCCACTGGCGATATCGACGGCTTGGGCCGTTTCGCCGAGGGTACGCCCTTCACCGACTGGCAGAACCAGCGTGGCGGTTTTCAGCGCGGATGCTTTCGCGGTCTTTACAACGAATTCCATGACGGGAGTCCCCAAGACAAAGAGTTGGGTTTGCAGGATAATGCCAGGCCAATTTTTCCGGTGGTTCGCCTGCCGGCTGTTGACGGCGGATGTGCTGCCATTTCAATGGTCTAGCTCGGCGAACCGGCAACTGGCGGCTAGTTTGAGCGTAGCCGTCGGAGCCTGACAACCCTGGAGTGTCCGGTTTGATCGTCTTTCGTTATCTGTCCCGCGAGCTTTTGGTCACCGTGAGCGCAGTCAGCGCCGTGCTGCTGGTGATCATCATGAGTGGGCGCTTCATCAAGTACCTGGCCCAGGCTGCGCAGGGGTTGCTCGATCCGGGCGTGCTGCTGTTGATCATGGGATTCCGTCTGCCAGGCTTCCTGCAGTTGATTCTGCCGCTCGGCCTGTTCCTCGGCATACTGTTGGCCTATGGAAGGCTGTATCTCGATAGCGAGATGACGGTGCTCTCGGCCACTGGGATGAGCCAGCGTCGTCTACTGCTCTACAGCCTCGCGCCAGCGGCCCTGGTGGCTGCGCTGGTCGGCTGGCTGAGCCTCGGACTTGCACCGCAGGGCATTGCCGAAGTGGACCGCATCCTTAATCAACAGGATTCGCTGACCGAGTTCGACACGCTGGTGCCGGGGCGCTTTCAGAACCTGCGCGATGGTTCACGGGTGACCTATACACGTGAGCTTTCGGCCGATCGCAGCGAGCTGGCAGGGGTGTTCATTTCCGAGACCAACACATCGGCCCGTTCCGGCAAGGCGCGTGGGGTTTCCGTGCTGGTGGCCGAAAGTGGGCGACAGGAGATCCAGCCTGACGGCAGTCGCTACCTGATCCTGGAGAATGGCTTCCGTTACGACGGCAATCCCGGCCAGGCCGACTACCGCGCCATCCAGTACGACACCTACGGCGTGCTGCTGCCCAAGCCGCAGGTGGCCGTCGAGCTGAGCGAGCGCGAGGCAATGCCGACGCGGGAGCTGCTTGGCAGCGACAACCTGCGTCATCGGTCCGAACTGCAGTGGCGCCTGTCCATGCCGGTGCTGGTGTTTGTCGTGACCCTGCTCGCTGTGCCGCTGGCTCGCGTCAATCCGCGTCAGGGGCGTTTCCTCAAGCTGCTGCCGGCGATCCTGCTTTACATGACATATCTGGCGTTGCTCATCGCTGTGCGCGGCGCGCTCGACAAGGGACGGATTCCGATGGCGCTCGGTTTGTGGTGGGTGCACGGGCTGTTTTTCGCGATAGGTCTGCTGATGTTGTACTGGGAGCCGTTGATGCTGAGGTTGAAGAAGCGTCGCGCGGCGCCGGGGGTGGCGCATGGTTAAGCTCGATCGATACATCGCGATCCATGTCTTTCTGGCGATCCTGACCGTTCTGGGCATCATCGTCGGCCTGGCCCTGCTGTTCGCCTTCATCGACGAGTTGGGCGATGTCGAGGGCGGGTACGGCCTGGCGGATGCGCTGGAATATGTGCTGCTGACATCACCGCGGCGGCTCTACGAGATGCTGCCGATGGCGGCGCTGATCGGCTGCCTGATCGGTCTGGGTACGCTGGCCAGCAGCAGCGAGTTGACCGTGATGCGCGCTGCCGGTATTTCGCTCGGCCGCATCGTCGTGGCGGTGATGAAGCCGACACTCGTGCTACTGCTGGTCGGCGTGCTGATCGGTGAATACGCGGCGCCTTGGGCCGAGGATATTGCCCAGGCCCGCCGTTCGCTGGCGCAGGGTGCGGGCGAGGCGCAGAGCAGCAAGCGCGGCCTTTGGCATCGGCAGGAAAACGAGTTTGTGCACGTCAACGCCGTGCAGCCAGGAGGCGTGCTGGTTGGGGTGACGCGCTACCGCTTCGACGATGAGCGGCGGTTGCTGTCGGCCAGTTTCGCCAAGCGCGCCAGCTACCAGAATGATCACTGGTTGCTGAGCAACATCGCGACCACGCATTTTCGCGGCGATCACACCGAAGTAGCGCAGGCGAGCGAAGAACGCTGGGATGTCCAGCTGACGCCGCAGTTGCTGGGGATTGTGGTGGTGGCGCCGGAGTCGCTGTCGATCACTGGTTTGTGGCGCTACATCCATTACCTGGCGGATCAGGGTCTCAACAACGGCCGTTACTGGCTGGCGTTCTGGACGAAGGTGCTGCAGCCCGCCGTGACTGTCGCACTGGTGCTGCTCGCAATTTCGTTCATCTTCGGCCCGTTGCGCTCGGTGACGCTGGGTCAGCGCATCTTCACCGGCGTGGTGGTCGGATTCGTCTTCCGCATCATTCAGGATCTGCTCGGGCCGGCGAGTCAGGTGTTCGGCTTCTCGCCATTGCTGGCGGTCGCGCTGCCGGCGGGAATCTGTGCGCTGATCGGTGTCTGGCTGTTGCGCCGGGCGGGATAAGGGGTTGATAACGGTTTCAAGCTGCGGCGCATGGGGCTGATGACCAGAGCGATTCCGCCGCTTGGAACCGCTCGCTTCGGCAGGGCGACACCTGTCGAAGCCTCTTCCGCCTTCTGCTTACTTCTTGTGGGTATTTTTCGGCAATTGTACGGCCTGGCTTTCCGAGTAAATGTCCTGCCAGGTGCGTTTGTCCTTATCCCACAGCATCCATAGGTGCCCCAGTCCCAGGCTCAGCCAGGACATGATCGCGATCAGGAAGCGCAGCAGCGCCTGCCACAGGTCGATGGCCGTGCCGTCCTTGTTCTGAATGCGAATACCCCAGACCTGCATGCCGAGTGTCTGGCCGTTGTGAGTCCAGAACTTGGCGAAGAAGGCGAACAGGCTGAACATCAGCAGCGTCGAAAGCAGCGGGTCGATATCCAGGCCACCGGCGTCGGCCACTGCCTTCAGCTGTTGGCTGCCATAGAACATTCGCAGCAGCACCTGTTGGTAGAACAGGGTCACCACCATCATCAGTGCGATGCACAGCAGGCTGTCGTAGAACATGGCGGCGAGGCGGCGTATCAGACTGGCAGCGGGGAACTGGCCCTGCGGGCTGAGCAGGTGTCGGCTCATCTCGAATCCTGGTGGTTGGTACAAGGCGCGCATTCTACGGAATTGCGTGCATAAAAAAGCCCCTGATGTTGCCATCAGGGGCTTTTCGGAGCGGTGACTCAGCCCAGAATCTGGACCTGATCAGCCTGCATGCCCTTTTGACCTTGCACGGCGATGAAGCTGACTTTCTGGCCTTCTTTCAGGCTCTTGAAGCCGTTGCCTTCGATCGCGCGGAAGTGCACGAACAGATCCGGACCGCTCTCGGGAGTGATGAAACCAAAACCTTTCTCGTCGTTAAACCACTTGACGGTACCGTTCTGACGATTCGACATGTCTTTGTATCCTTGAAACTCAAAAGTAGAATTGCCCCCTGCATGGCGCAGGAAAGCTGGAACTGGTTGCAAAGAGTAAGAGAGTCGAGCGGAGAGCGGATCTGAAGATCTACTGCACCAGGTCACGATTCAACAGCGACCCATGCAAACACAGTGGGCACACTCTACGATAACTCGTCGGGGAATGCCAACCCCTCGAAGTCATGTGAAAGTGCCTCTTCGGCGATGCATATTCATGCGTTGTAGAGTGATGCCAAGTCGGCGCTGTTGCCTTCAATCTTGCCTGGATCTGGCGTGTGAAGAGCATGAGTGAATGCCGACTTGTGACGCTTCGGATCAGTATTACTGTCCGGATGAAGCTATGCAGATCGTAACGATCGTTTTGCTGTCATTCTGCCTCCGATGCAGCTGGTTCGCTTATCGAGAAGCCTTGCCGTTGATCAGAATGACATGATGCTGCCGAGGACCCGCGGTCGTTGGCAATGAATGGTGCCCCGAGAGAGACTCGAACTCTCACGCTGTCGCCAGCGGCGGATTTTGAATCCGCTGCGTCTACCGATTCCGCCATCGAGGCACAGTGGCGGCGCAGTATAGGGATGAGCGGTTGAGCGGTCAATCGCCGACGTGGCGATTGGATGGTCTTTCCGCTAAGCTTTGCGCCCCGCCAATATCCCGCCAAAACCATGCAAGTCTCTGATTTCTCTTTTCAACTCCCGGACTCTCTGATCGCGCGCCATCCGCTGGCGGAGCGTCGCGCGAGTCGCCTGCTGGTGCTCGATGGAGAGACGGGTGAGCTGGCGCATCGCCGCTTTATCGATCTGCTCGAGTATGTGCAGTCCGGCGATCTGATGGTGTTCAACAATACTCGGGTGATTGCTGCCCGTTTGTTTGGGCGCAAGGCAACTGGCGGCAAGCTCGAGATTCTCGTCGAGCGCGTGCTCGACAGCCATCGTGTGCTCGCGCATGTGCGGGCCAGCAAATCTCCCAAGGTCGGTGGCGTTATCGTTCTCGACGGTGGCGGCGAAGCGGTGATGATGGCGCGACATGATTCGCTGTTCGAGCTGCGCTTCAGTGAAGAAGTGTTGCCGTTGCTCGAACGGATTGGGCACATGCCGTTGCCTCCTTATATAGATCGTGCCGATGAGCAGGCGGATCGGGAGCGTTACCAGACCGTTTACGCACAGCACGCCGGAGCTGTTGCCGCACCTACGGCCGGTCTGCATTTTGATGCGGCGCTGCTGGCGGCGCTGCAGGAAAAGGGCGTGCAAACCGCGTTCGTCACCCTGCACGTCGGTGCAGGCACCTTTCAGCCGGTGCGTGTCGAGCGAATCGAAGATCACCACATGCACCAGGAATGGCTGGAGGTGAGTCAGGCGGTGGTCGATGCGGTGGCTGCCTGTCGCGCGCGCGGTGGCAGAGTCATAGCGGTTGGGACCACCAGCGTGCGTTCGCTGGAAACGGCTGCGCGCGATGGCGAGCTGCGGCCGTTCAGTGGCGACACCGATATCTTCATTTATCCCGGCAAGTCCTTTCATGTCGTGGACGCGCTGGTAACCAATTTTCACCTGCCAGAGTCGACACTGCTGATGCTCGTGGCGGCTTTTGCCGGTTATCCCGAAACGATGGCGGCCTATGCCGAGGCAGTGCGGGAGGGCTATCGCTTCTTCAGTTACGGCGATGCCATGTTCATAACGCGCAACAAGGCTGCGCGCGGACCCGAGGAAAACCAATGAATCGCATCTGTCACATGTCGTTCGAGTTGCTTGCCACCGACGGCAAGGCGCGTCGGGGTCGACTGACGTTTCCCCGCGGAACGGTTGAAACGCCGGCGTTTATGCCGGTGGGTACCTACGGCACGGTCAAGGGCATGCTGCCGCGTGACATCGAAGGTATCGGCGCGCAGATCATACTCGGCAACACGTTTCACCTCTGGCTGCGTCCTGGCACTGAAGTGATCAGGCAGCACGGCGATCTGCACGATTTCATGCAATGGCAGGGGCCGATTCTGACCGATTCCGGTGGCTTTCAGGTATTCAGCCTGGGGGCGATGCGCAAGATCAAGGAGGAGGGCGTGTACTTCGCATCTCCTGTCGATGGCGCCAAGGTGTTCATGGGGCCGGAAGAGTCGATGCAGGTCCAGCGTGAATTGGGATCGGATATCGTCATGATCTTTGACGAGTGCACTCCGTATCCGGCCGACGAGGAAACAGCGCGGCGGTCAATGGAGCTTTCGCTGCGCTGGGCCAAGCGTTCGAAAGCCGCTCATGGCGATAGTCCGGCGGCGTTGTTCGGCATTGTCCAGGGTGGCATGCATGAATCGCTGCGCATGCGTTCTCTGGAAGGTCTTTGCGAAATCGGCTTCGACGGCCTGGCGATCGGTGGTTTGTCGGTGGGCGAGCCGAAGGAAGAGATGATTCGCGTGCTCGATTTCCTCCCGCCGCGCATGCCCGCCGACAAGCCACGTTACCTGATGGGGGTCGGCAAGCCGGAGGACCTCGTCGAAGGCGTTCGTCGTGGTGTCGATATGTTCGACTGCGTGATGCCGACCCGCAACGCGCGCAATGGTCATCTTTTTACCGATACGGGCGTGATCAAGATTCGCAATGCGATCCACCGGCACGACAACTCGCCACTGGACGCCGGTTGTGATTGCTATACCTGCCAGCACTTCTCCCGCGCCTATCTGCATCACCTGGACAAGTGCGGTGAAATGCTCGGTAGCATGCTGAATACAATCCACAATTTGCGACATTATCAGCGGCTGATGGCTGGTTTACGCGACGCTATTCAACAAGGTACATTGGCGGCCTTTGTCGACGCCTTCTATGCCCGACGCGGTATGCCAACGCCGCCGGTTGCATGACAAATTTCCTCGAATCCATCTTAAGCAACAGGAGTGCTACATGAGCTTTCTGATCCCCGTCGCCCATGCCCAGGAGGCTGCTGCTGGTCCTGCCGGTACTGGTTTCGAATGGGTTTTCCTGGTCGGTTTTCTGGTCATCTTCTATCTGATGATCTGGCGTCCCCAGGCCAAGCGCGCCAAAGAGCACAAGAACTTGATTGGCGGTCTGCAGAAGGGTGACGAAGTTGTCACTTCCGGTGGCATCGCTGGCAAGGTCACCAAGGTTGCCGATGACTTCGTGGTGGTCGAGGTGTCTGATAATGTCGAACTGAAGTTCCAGAAAGTGGCGATCGCCGCGACGTTGCCAAAAGGCACGCTGAAGGCCATCTGAGCTGACTTCATTCAATACCACGACGGGGCGCGCAAGGCGCCCCGCGTCTTTAAGTGGGCGGCATCATGCTGAACAAGTATCCCCTGTGGAAATATCTGCTGATCCTGGCAGTGCTGGCTATTGGCCTGGTCTATTCCGCACCTAATCTCTATCCCGACGACCCGGCAATTCAGCTTACCGGCGCCAGCACGACGCTGAAGGTTGACCAGCCCGCGCTCGACCGTGCGGTTGGTGCGTTGAAGCAGGCTGGCATTGCGGTGAAAGCTGCCGAAGTCGCCGAGAACGGCGGCTTGCTGCGTCTTGAACGACTGTCGGATCAGCTGCCGGCCAAGGAAGCCGTGCGTCGGGTCATGGGAGACGACTACGTGGTCGCTCTGAACCTGGCCCCGACGACTCCGCAGTGGCTGCGTAATCTGGGCGCCAGTCCGATGAAGCTCGGGCTTGATCTGTCCGGCGGCGTGCATTTCCTCCTCGAAGTTGACATGGAGAAGGCCGTTGCCGCTCGCATGCAGGTCTATGAGGGCGAGGTCAAAGCACTGCTGCGCAAGGAGCGGATTCGTTATCGCAGCCTGCCGTTGCGTGGCGACGCCTTCCAGTTGGGCTTCGCCGATAGCGAAACCCTGGGGCGCGTTCAGGCGCTGGTACGCAAGAACTTCACAGATTTCGAATTGACCAGCACCGAGCGTAGCGGACAGCAGGTTCTGAACGTTGCGTTGACCCAGGCCAAGCTGGCAGAAATTCGCGAGTATTCGATCAAGCAGAACCTGACGACCGTACGCAACAGGGTCAACGAACTGGGCGTGTCCGAGCCGCTGGTTCAGCGTCAGGGTGCTAACCGAATCGTGGTCGAGCTGCCTGGTGTTCAGGATACCGCCGAAGCCAAGCGCATCCTCGGCAAGACGGCCAGCCTCGAATTTCGTCTCGCCGCCGAGCCCGACGCTCCGCGCGCGACCACCGAGTCCTTCGAGTTTCGTGAGCCAGGTCGCCCGGCGGTAGCGCTTGAGCGCAGCCTGATCATTACCGGTGATCAGGTGACTGACGCTCAGGCCAGCTATGACGAAAACGGCCGACCTCAGGTCAATATTCGTCTTGATGGTCACGGCGGTGATCTGATGAACCGCGCCACCCGCAATAACGTCGGGCGCAGCATGGCGGTCATTTTTATCGAGCAGAAGCCGGTTACCCGCTATGTACGACAGAACGTCGACGGCGTGGAGCAGGAAGTCATGCTGCAGAGCTTCCAGGAAGAGAAGCAGATCATCAGTCTGGCGACTATCCAGTCGCCGCTGGGCAGCCAGTTCCGGATTACCGGACTGGATGGCCAGGGCGAATCCTCCGAACTGGCGCTATTGCTGCGCGCCGGTGGCCTCGCGGCGCCGATGTATTTCGCCGAAGAGCGGACCATCGGCCCGAGCCTGGGCGCCGAGAACATCGACAAGGGTATCGAATCGACGTGGTGGGCGCTGATCTTCGTATCGATTTTCGTCATCCTTATCTACAAGTTCTTCGGTGTGCTGGCGACTGTCGCACTGGCGTTCAACCTGGTGCTGCTGGTCGGTCTGATGTCGATCATCGGCGCCACGCTCACGCTGCCTGGTATCGCCGGTATCGTGCTGACGCTTGGCATGGCGGTGGATGCGAACGTGCTCATCTTCTCGCGTATTCGCGAGGAGCTGAAAAATGGCCTCTCGGTTCAGCGCGCCATTCATGAAGGCTTCGACCGCGCCTACTCGGCGATTCTCGACAGTAACCTGACCACTCTGCTGGTCGGCGGGATTCTGTTTGCGCTGGGCTCGGGGCCGATCAAGGGTTTTGCGGTGACGATGTCGCTGGGGATTCTGACCTCCCTGTTCACCGCCATCATGTTTACCCGGGGTATGGTCAACCTGATTTTCGGCGGTCGTAACGTCAAGAAGTTGTGGATCTGAGGGCACGGCCATGATCAAGAACACCATTCGTTTCATGGCGATCCGCAATATCGCGTTCGCCATCACGCTACTGCTGACTGTCGTCGGCCTGGTGGCGCTTATCGGCAAGGGCCTCAACTTCGGCCTGGATTTTACCGGCGGTACGTTGATCGAGCTGCAGTATGAGCAGCCGGCCGATTTGGAAGTGATCAAGCGTGAACTGGGCCAGGCGGGGTATGCCGATGCGGTGGTTCAGAGTTTCGGTGCGACCACAGATGTACTGATCCGCCTGGCCGGCGATGATCCGCAGCTGGGCAGCAAGATCAGTGCGGCGTTGAAGACCATCGATCCTTCGGCCCGTTTTGAGGTAAAGCGTGTCGAATTCGTCGGCCCCCAAGTCGGTGAGGAGCTGCGCGATCAGGGTGGCCTGGCGATGCTCCTGGCACTGGGCGGGATCATGGTTTATCTCGCATTCCGCTTCCAATGGAAGTTCGGGGTCGGGGCGATCGCCTCGCTGGCGCACGACACCATTCTGACTTTGGGTATTCTCGCGTTTTTCGAGATTCCGTTTGACCTGACGGTTTTGGCGGCGGTCCTGGCAATGATCGGTTATTCGCTCAACGACACGATCATCATTTACGATCGGATTCGCGAGAATTTCCGTGTACTGCGCAAGGCGGATCTGATCGAGAACATCGATATCTCGGTTACCCAGACGCTGTTGCGGACGATGGCGACCTCTTTCTCCACGGCGCTCGCGCTCATCGCGTTGCTGGTCTTCGGTGGGGACACGCTCGCCAACTTCGCGCTGGCCCTGCTGATCGGCGTGGTGGTGGGTACCTACTCGTCTGTTTATATCGGGGCAACGGTGTTGGTATGGCTGAAGCTGACTGCCGCCGACCTCATGCCACCGGCTGCCAGCGAGATAGATGAGCGCCCCTGATCGCGCCACGCATCCGGCACGCAGCGCGCCTGCATTGAGGAAACTTTTTGCGCTCCAGCCTGTCTGATCGGCACAGGCAGGCTGCGCTCTGCAGAAGGAGAGCAAGAAGTGAACAAGTCAATGGTGACAGGGGCGATTCTGGGTGCGGTTGTGGCGACTGCGGGTGGGGCGTTAGCGACCTATAGTCTGGTCGATCGTGAGCCGGAGTTTGCTAAGGTCCTGGCGGTCAAGGCTGTAACGGAGTCCATCAAGACACCCCGCGAGGTCTGTAAGGACGTTGCGGTGACACGGCAGCGCCCTGTTCAGGACCAGCACAAGATCGCCGGTACGGTAATCGGTGCGGTGGCTGGTGGTCTGCTGGGCAACCAGATTGGTGGTGGCAATGGCAAGAAGATCGCCACCGTGGCTGGCGCGGCCGCCGGCGGTTATGCAGGCAACAAGATTCAGGGCAACATGCAGGCTGGCGACACCTATACGACGACTGAAACGCGCTGCGACACCGTGACCGACGTTGAAGATCGTATCGTTGGCTACGACGTTAAGTACGATCTGGCGGGTGAGGTGGGGCAGATCCGTATGGATCGAGAGCCGGGCGACACCATCCCGGTACGCGATGGCCAGTTGGTATTGTCGCAACAGTAATTTCAGGTTTAGCCCGAAATAAAAAACGCCCCAATCGGGGCGTTTTTTATTCGTCTCAGCGTTTGAGCGACGGCGTCAGGTGAGGCTGGATGGCGGTCAGTACCGCCTTGAAGCACTTGGTGTTGCCTGCCACGATCTGGCCCTTTTCCAGGAATTCGTGACCGCCGGCGAAGTCGCTGACCAGTCCGCCGGCTTCCTGGATCAGCAGGGCTCCGGCTGCCATGTCCCACTCGGAAAGACCGAATTCCCAGAACGCGTCGTAACGGCCGGCCGCCACATAGGCCAGGTCCAGGCTTGCAGCACCTGCGCGGCGCAGGCCGGCGGTCTGTCCGACCAGGCTGCGGAACATGTTCAGGTAGCTGTCGATATTGTCCAGTTGGCCGTCACGGAACGGAAAGCCGGTTCCGAGCAGCGCGCCCTCCAGGCTTTTGCGCGAACTGACACGCAGGCGGCGACCATTGAGTGCTGCGCCGCGGCCACGGCTGGCGGTGAATTCTTCCTGGCGTACCGGGTCGAGCACCACGGCATGCTCCAAGCGCCCGCGGTATTTGCAGGCGATGCTCACGGCGTAGTGGGGAACGCCGCGCAGGAAGTTGGTAGTGCCGTCCAGCGGATCGACGATCCACAGGTAGTCGCTGCCGTCGCCGCTGCCTTCGAGCAGCCCGCTTTCTTCGGCGAGAATGCCGTGGTTCGGGTAGGCCTTGCGCAGCGCATTGACGATCACCTGTTCGGCAGCGCGATCGATCTCGCTGACGTAATCCTTGCTGTCCTTTTCGCTGACCGAAATGACGTCCAGGCGCTCGGTGGAACGGACAATGAGTTCGCCGGCGCTGCGGGCGGCGCGCAGCGCGATATTCAGCATGGGCTGCATGGATCAATACCTGGTCGTTTAAAGAAAGCCGGAAATTCTATCAGGAAAGCCGTCGCGCATGTAGCGGGCGATGTACTGCGTTTGCTGGATGGCTGGCGCCGTGCTGCGGTAAGCTTTGAGTCCGTTTTTTCGCGCCGAGAAACCACAGTGTCGCTGCAAAATATCCGTGTGGTGCTGGTCAACACCAGTCATGCCGGCAACATCGGGGGTGCGGCTCGCGCCATGAAGAACATGGGCCTGTCACGTCTGGTGCTGGTCGATCCGGAGGATTTTCCCAGCTCGGATGCGGTGGCCCGGGCCTCCGGTGCTACTGACATCCTCGATGGCGCCCAGGTCGTGGCGACACTCGAGGAGGCGCTGGTAGGCTGTACGCTGGTGCTTGGAACGAGCGCCCGCGACCGCCGTATCCCCTGGCCGCTGCTTGATCCGCGCGAATGCGCAACAGCAAGTCTTGAGCAGGCTGAGCGGGGTGGTGAGGTGGCTCTGGTATTCGGTCGTGAATATGCCGGGCTCACCAACGAGGAGCTGCAGCGCTGCCATTTCCATGTGCACATTCCCTCCAGTCCGGAATTCAGCTCGCTGAACCTGGCTGCCGCGGTGCAGGTGCTGACCTATGAAGTGCGCATGGCATGGCTCGCCGCGCAGGGGCAGCCCACCAAGATGGAAAAGCTCGAAACCACGGCGATGCTCGATGTCCAGCCTGTAACGGCGGACGAGCTTGAGCACTATTTCGGTCACCTAGAGCAGACGTTAATCGAGATCGGCTTCCTCGACCCTGCCAAGCCTCGCCATCTGATGCCGCGTCTGCGTCGGCTTTACGGGCGCAGTGGCATCAGCAAGCTGGAAATGAATATTCTGCGCGGTATTCTCACCGAGACACAGAAGGCTGTTCGCGGCGAGCCCCACAAGCGGAGGCAGGAATAAATGTTCGAACGCATGCGCGAAGACATCCAGAGCGTATTTCATCGCGACCCGGCTGCGCGTAACTCGCTGGAGGTCGTTACCTGCTATCCGGGCCTGCACGCGATCTGGATCCACCGCTTTTCGCACTGGCTTTGGGTGCGCGAATGGAAGCTGCTGGCGCGTATGAGCTCGAACCTGGGGCGTTGGCTGACCGGCATCGAGATTCATCCGGGGGCACGTATCGGTCGGCGCTTCTTCATTGATCACGGCATGGGGATCGTGATCGGCGAGACAGCCGAGATCGGCGACGATGTCACGCTCTATCACGGCGTCACGCTAGGTGGTACCAGCTGGAACAAGGGCAAGCGCCATCCGACGTTGGAGGATGGGGTGATCGTCGGTGCTGGCGCCAAGATTCTCGGGCCATTTACGGTGGGCGCTGGCGCCAAGATCGGCTCGAATGCCGTGGTAACTCGGGCAGTGCCGGCCGGGGCGACCGCGGTGGGCATTCCGGGCCGCATCATCGTGAAGTCGGATGACGAGCAAGAAGCCAAGCGCAAGGCAATAGCGGAAAAAATCGGCTTCGATGCGTACGGTGTCAGCGGCGACATGCCGGATCCTGTTGCGCGTGCGATCGGGCAGCTGCTCGATCACGTTCAGGCAGTGGAAGACCGCCTGGAAGGCATGTGCGGGGCGCTTAAGGCGCTGGGGAGCGACTATTGCGCTGAGGACCTGCCGCAGTTGCGCGAAGAGGACTTCACCGAGGTCAAGGCGGCCGAAGAGGATGTCCCGCGCTCTTGATGCGTGCGCCGGTGGGCAGCTGCTATCATGCCGGCCTTTCCGGCGTGACTGCTCGGTCCACTTTTCGCGCGCTCGGATCGTAGAACCAATTCCTGAGTAATTTAATGGGGCATATAGTTGACCTAAATACTCGGAAATAGCATAATCGCATCCAAACCGTGATGCTTGGTGCAAGCCGATGCGATTGACCACTAAAGGCCGTTATGCAGTGACCGCCATGCTCGATCTGGCGCTAC
Organism: Stutzerimonas sp. 21-1; assembly: GCF_056336065.1. Classification (NCBI taxonomy): domain Bacteria; kingdom Pseudomonadati; phylum Pseudomonadota; class Gammaproteobacteria; order Pseudomonadales; family Pseudomonadaceae; genus Stutzerimonas; species Stutzerimonas sp. 21-1. Next base: position 1,301,658 of record NZ_CM150500.1, read on the forward strand.
ATGCGCAGCATGGACCGGTTTCCCTCGCCGATATTTCGGAGCGGCAGGGCATTTCGCTTTCCTATCTTGAACAGCTGTTCGCCAAGTTGCGGCGTGGCAGCCTGGTCACCAGTGTGCGTGGACCTGGTGGCGGCTATCAGCTCTCGCGCGACATGGCGGGTATCCAGGTCGCTCAGGTAATCGATGCCGTTAATGAGTCGGTTGATGCCACTCGCTGCCAGGGGCTCGGAGGCTGTCATTCCGGGGATACCTGTCTGACTCACCACCTATGGTGCGATCTGAGTCAGCAGATACATGAATTTCTAAGCAGCATCAGCCTGGCTGATCTGGTCAAGCGCCAGGATGTGCAGCAGGTTGCGTTGCGCCAGGACATGCGGCGCGCCAACGGTGGCTCACCGCAGCTGGATAAGATCGAAGCGTCCGCCATCGAATGAGCCGGACGACCGCCTGATTAGGAGACAAGCGAATGAAACTGCCGATTTACCTGGATTATTCCGCCACCACTCCAGTTGATCCCCGTGTTGCCGCGAAGATGATCGAGTGCCTGACTATCGACGGCAATTTCGGTAACCCGGCTTCCCGATCGCATGCCTTCGGCTGGCGCGCCGAAGAGGCGGTGGAGAATGCTCGTCGCCAGGTGGCGGAGCTGGTGAATGCCGATCCCCGTGAAATCGTCTGGACCTCCGGTGCTACCGAGTCCGACAACCTTGCGATCAAGGGTGTGGCGCATTTCTATGCCAGCAAGGGCAAGCACATCGTCACCACCAAGATCGAGCACAAGGCAGTTCTGGATACCACTCGCCAGCTCGAGCGCGAAGGCTTCGAGGTGACCTACATCGAGCCGGGCGAGGACGGCATCATCACGCCGGCGATGGTTGAAGCAGCGTTGCGCGAGGACACCATCCTGGTGTCGGTGATGCATGTGAATAACGAGATTGGCACCATTAACGATATCGCCGCCATCGGCGAGCTGACCCGTGCCCGCGGCGTGCTGTTCCATGTCGATGCCGCGCAGTCCACTGGTAAGGTCGAGATCGATCTGGAGGCGATGAAGGTCGATCTGATGTCGTTCTCGGCACACAAGACCTATGGGCCGAAGGGTGTGGGTGCGCTTTATGTGCGTCGCAAGCCGCGTGTGCGTCTCGAGGCGCAGATGCATGGTGGTGGACATGAGCGCGGCATGCGTTCCGGTACGCTGGCGACCCATCAGCTGGTCGGGATGGGCGAAGCCTTCCGGATTGCCAAGGAGGAGATGGTTCAGGAGCGCGAGCATATTCGCGCCTTGCGCGACCGCTTCTTTAGGCAGGTCGAGCACCTGGAGGAGCTGTATGTGAATGGCAGCATGACCGCGCGGGTGCCGCACAACCTCAACCTCAGCTTCAACTATGTAGAAGGCGAGTCGCTGATCATGGCGCTCAAGGACCTGGCGGTTTCCTCCGGTTCAGCCTGTACCTCCGCCTCGCTCGAGCCCTCTTACGTGCTGCGCGCCCTGGGGCGCAACGACGAACTGGCGCACAGCTCGATTCGCTTCACCTTCGGACGTTTCACCACGGAGGAAGAGGTCGATTACGCAGCGCAGAAGGTCAGCGAAGCGGTAACCAAATTGCGTGAGCTGTCTCCCCTGTGGGACATGTTCAAAGACGGTGTCGACATTTCCAAGGTCGAGTGGCAGGCCCACTGAGCCGTCGGCTCCGCAACGCTTGATTCAGAGAGGATTGCATCATGGCTTACAGTGAAAAGGTCATCGACCACTACGAAAATCCGCGTAACGTCGGCAAGTTCGACGCCGAAGATCCGAACATCGGCACCGGCATGGTCGGTGCGCCGGCATGCGGCGACGTGATGCGGTTGCAGATCAAGGTCAACGAGCAGGGCATCATCGAAGACGCCAAGTTCAAGACCTATGGCTGTGGTTCGGCCATTGCCTCCAGCTCCCTCGCTACCGAGTGGATGAAGGGCAAGACGCTGGAGGAGGCAGAAACCATCAAGAACACCCAGCTCGCCGAAGAGCTGGCGCTGCCGCCAGTGAAGATTCACTGCTCGGTACTTGCCGAAGACGCGATCAAGGCCGCCGTGCGCGACTATCGCGAGAAGAAAGGCCTGCTCTAAGGAGGTTTGTCGATGGCTATCACCATGACCGAAGCCGCGGCCCAGCATGTCAATCGTTCGTTGCAGGGGCGTGGAAAGGGCGTAGGCGTGCGGCTGGGCGTCAGGACCACCGGCTGCTCCGGGTTGGCCTATGTGCTGGAATTCGTCGATGAAACCGGTGCTGAGGATGCGGTGTTCGAAAGTCATGGCGTCAAGGTCATCATCGATCCGAAAAGCCTCGTTTATCTTGACGGTACCGAGCTCGATTTCGTCCGCGAAGGGCTAAACGAAGGCTTCAAGTTCAATAACCCCAACGTGCGTGGCGAATGCGGCTGCGGCGAGAGCTTCAATATCTGAGGACGCTGTGGGCAATCCCTGTCATTACGCGCTTTTCGATCTGCAACCGGAGTTCGATCTCGATCTGAACGACCTGTCGGAGCGCTATCGAAATCTGGCGCGTCAGGTTCACCCCGACCGTTTTGCTGACGCCGGCGAGTCCGAGCAGCGTCAGGCGCTGGAGCGTTCGGCGAACCTCAATGAGGCATACCAGACGCTCAAGGCGCCGGCTCGTCGTGCGCGCTATCTGTTGAGCCTGCAGGGGCACGACCTGCCCCTGGAAGCCACTGTGCAGGACCCGGAGTTCCTCATGCAGCAGATGCATTGGCGTGAAGAGCTAGAGGCATTGCATGAGCAGGTCGACCTCCCGGGGGTCGCCACTTTCAAGGTGCGCCTCAAGGATGCCCAACGCGCGCTGGATGAGCGTTTCGCGCAGATCTGGCGCGATGCTGCAGCGCGGGAAGAGGCCGAGCGCCTGGTGCGCCGCATGCAGTTTCTCGACAAGCTGTCCCAGGAAGTGCGCCAACTCGAAGAGCGCCTCGACGATTAACCTTCGCGTGGCGCCTGGCGCTGCGCTCGACATCAGACAGATATGGCCTTACTTCAGATTGCCGAGCCCGGACAAAGCCCTCAGCCTCACCAGCGGCGCCTTGCCGTCGGAATAGATCTGGGCACCACCAATTCGCTGGTAGCTGCTCTGCGCAGTGGTGTCACGGCACCGCTGGCGGATGCCGATGGGCAGGTGATATTGCCTTCGGTCGTGCGCTACCACGCCGACCGCGTCGAAGTGGGGCGCGCCGCCAAGGTCGCGGCTGCGAGCGATCCGTTCAATACCATCAGCTCGGTCAAGCGCCTCATGGGGCGTGGCCTTGCCGACGTGAAGCAGTTGGGTGAGCAGCTCCCCTATCGCTTCAGCGGGGGCGAGTCGCAGATGCCGTTCATTGAGACGGTGCAGGGGCCCAAGAGTCCGGTGGAGATTTCCGCGGAGATACTGCGAGCGCTGCGCGAGCGCGCCGAGGCGACGCTTGGCGGAGAGTTGGTGGGGGCGGTGATCACGGTGCCGGCGTACTTCGATGATGCGCAACGCCAAGCTACCAAGGATGCGGCGCGGCTGGCCGGGCTGAATGTTTTGCGCCTGCTCAACGAGCCGACCGCTGCGGCGGTTGCCTATGGCCTCGACCGGCAGGCCGAGGGCGTGGTCGCGATCTACGATCTGGGCGGCGGCACGTTCGATATTTCCATTCTTCGCCTGACCAAGGGTGTGTTCGAAGTGCTGGCCACCGGCGGTGATACTGCGCTGGGTGGTGACGATTTCGATCACGCCGTGGCCGGGTGGATTCTCGATCAGGCCGGTATTTCCGGTGACCTCGAGCCAGGTGCGCAGCGCGAGCTGCTGAAGATTGCCTGTGCCGCGAAGGAGCGTCTGAGCGATGCCGATAGCGCACCGGTCAGCTATGCGGGCTGGCAGGGCCAGTTGGATCGGGCGACGTTCGATGCGCTGATCGAGCCAATGGTTGCGCGCAGCCTCAAGGCCTGTCGGCGTGCCGTGCGCGATTCCGCTGTTGAGGCGGATGAAGTCAGTGCAGTCGTCATGGTCGGCGGTTCGACGCGGGTTCCGCTGGTACGCAGTCTGGTTGGGCAGTTGTTTGGTCGCGAGCCGCTGACCGATATCGATCCGGACGAAGTAGTGGCAATCGGTGCCGCGATCCAGGCCGAAACGCTTGCCGGCAACAATCGTGACGGCAACGAACTGTTGCTGCTCGATGTGATTCCATTGTCGCTGGGCCTGGAGACGATGGGTGGGTTGATGGAAAAGATCATCCCGCGCAACACCACCATTCCGGTTGCACGCGCCCAGGACTTCACCACCTATAAAGATGGCCAGTCGGCCATGATGATTCACGTGCTGCAGGGTGAGCGCGAACTGATCGCCGACTGTCGTTCGCTGGCGCGCTTCGAACTGCGCGGCATTCCGCCGATGGTGGCGGGGGCGGCGAAGATCCGTGTGACGTTTCAGGTAGACGCCGACGGGTTGCTGAGTGTTTCGGCGCGCGAGCTGACCTCGGGCGTCGAGGCGAGCATCCAGGTCAAGCCGTCCTACGGGCTGACCGACGGCGAGATTGCGCGCATGCTCGAGGACTCCTTCCGCAAGGCCGGTGAGGACAAGCGGGCCCGCGCCCTGCGCGAACAGCTGGTGGATGCCCAGCGGCTGCTGGAGGCCGTGGAGGCGGCGCTGGCGGCTGATGGCGAGCGACTGCTGAGTGCCGAGGAGCGCGAAGCCATCGAAGAGCAGATGAATGCGCTGCGCGCGCTGCTCGACAGTCAGGACGGCGTTGCGATCGAGCGCCAGAGCAAGCGACTCAGCCAGATCACCGATGCCTTCGCTGCGCGTCGACTGGATTCAACCGTCAAGGCCGCGCTGGCCGGACGACGGCTCAACGATATCGAGGAATGACCCAGATGCCGCAGATCATCTTCCTGCCCAATGCCGAGCACTGCCCAGAAGGCGCTGTGATCGAGGCGCAAGCCGGCGAAACCGTACTGGATGCCGCGCTGCGCAACGGCATCGAGATCGAGCACGCCTGCGAGAAATCCTGTGCCTGCACCACTTGCCACGTAGTGATCCGCGAAGGTTTCGCCAGTCTGGAACCGTCCGATGAGCTCGAGGACGATATGCTGGACAAGGCCTGGGGGCTGGAGTCGACCTCGCGCCTGTCCTGTCAGGCTGTGGTCGACAAGGCCGATCTGGTCGTGGAAATCCCTAAATACACCATCAACCAGGTTTCCGAAGGGCATTGAGGCGAGGGCGTCATTCATGAGTCTGCATTGGACCGATGTACTGGATATCGCCATCGAGCTGGCCGAAGCGCGGCCTGAGGTCGACCCGCGCTACGTGAACTTCGTTGAACTGCATCGCTGGGTGCTGGAGCTGCCGGATTTTTCCGATGATCCACAGCGTGGCGGCGAGAAAGTGTTGGAAGCCATCCAGGCCGCCTGGATCGAAGAGGCGCAATAATCGGCGACTCTCCCTGGCGCCGATACGGCTTCGCTCGAACCTCTGGCTGCCGACTACCCTTATGTTTTGACCCGAACCCGCGTATGATTCGCGGGTTTGTTCGTTCGCTTTAACCCATCAGTTTTGGAGTCCTACATGGCCCTGCAACGCACCTTCTCCATCATCAAGCCCGATGCCGTCGCCAAGAACGTGATCGGCGAAATCACCACCCGTTTCGAGAAGGCCGGCCTGCGCGTCGTCGCTTCCAAGATGGTTCAGCTGTCCGAGCGTGAAGCCGCTGGCTTCTACGCCGAGCACAGCGAGCGCGGCTTCTTCAAGGATCTGGTTGCCTTCATGACTTCCGGTCCAGTCATCGTTCAGGTTCTGGAAGGCGAGAACGCCATTGCCAAGAACCGCGAACTGATGGGCGCCACCAACCCGAAAGAAGCCGCCGCTGGCACCATCCGCGCTGACTTCGCTGTCTCCATCGACGAGAACGCCGTGCACGGTTCCGACTCGGAAGCCTCCGCTGCACGCGAGATCGCCTACTTCTTCGCGGCCACCGAAGTGTGCGCACGCATTCGCTGATTGAGCGAAGGTGAATCCTATGATTGCCACGACCGGTAAGGTGAATCTGCTGGGCCTGACCCAGCCGCAGCTGGAAAGCTTCTTCGAGTCGATTGGGGAGAAGCGCTTCCGTGCCGGTCAGGTGATGAAGTGGATTCACCATTTTGGTGTCGATGATTTCGACGCCATGAGCAACATCGGCAAGACCTTGCGCGAAAAGCTCAAGGCCTGTGCCGAGATACGCGGCCCGGAAATCGTCAGTGAAGACATTTCCAGCGACGGCACCCGCAAATGGGTCGTGCGCGTTGCTTCGGGTAGCTGTGTCGAAACCGTCTACATCCCCCAGGCTGGACGTGGCACGCTGTGCGTATCGTCCCAGGCAGGCTGTGCGCTGGATTGCAGCTTCTGCTCCACCGGCAAACAGGGCTTCAACAGCAACCTCACCGCCGCCGAGGTGATCGGTCAGGTGTGGATTGCCAACAAATCCTTCGGCACCGTCCCGGCGAAAGTCGACCGCGCCATCACCAACGTGGTGATGATGGGCATGGGCGAGCCACTGCTGAATTTCGATAACGTGGTTGCCGCCATGCAAATCATGATGGACGACCTCGGTTACGGTATCTCCAAACGCAAGGTTACGCTCTCGACTTCTGGTGTCGTGCCGATGATCGATGAGCTGGCCAAGGTCATTGATGTGTCTCTGGCGCTGTCGTTGCACGCGCCGAACGATGCGTTGCGTGACCAGTTGGTGCCGATCAACAAAAAGTATCCGCTGCAGATGCTGCTGGAATCCTGTCAGCGTTACATTTCGCGACTTGGCGAGAAGCGCGTGCTGACCATCGAGTACACCCTGCTGCAGGGTGTCAACGATCAGCCCGAACATGCCGAGCAGATGATTGCGCTGCTGGCGAAAATCCCCTGCAAGATCAATCTGATTCCATTCAATCCATTCCCTCATTCCGGATATGAGCGCCCCAGCAACAATGCCATCCGGCGTTTTCAGGACATCCTGCACAAAGCCGGGCACAATGTGACGGTGCGTACGACCCGCGGCGAAGACATCGATGCCGCTTGCGGCCAGCTCGTCGGTCAGGTGCTGGACCGCACCCGCCGTAGCGAGCGCTACATCGCCGTGCGTGAACTGCAGACCGAGCCCGATACCGCGCGCGCTGCTTCGAACCGATCCTGAGGGGGTACTGATGACCTTGCGCGTTGCGCTGCTGTTGCTATTGGCCGGCCTGACTGGCTGTGTTTCGACCGGCACTGTCGATCCGCTGAAAACCGAAGAAGGGCGCCAGCAGGCACGCGATGCCTACATTCAGCTGGGTATCGGCTACGTACAGCAGGGCACCGCGTCGCGGGCTAAGACGCCACTGCGCAAGGCTCTGGAGCTCGATCCGCGCAGCGCTGATGCACACGCGGCGCTGGCGTTGGTATTCCAGACGGAAATGGAAAATGAGCTGGCCGATAAGCATTACCGCGAAGCGCTGGCCAGTCGTCGAGACGCGCGGATTCTGAACAACTACGGCAGTTTTCTGTTCGAGCAGAAACGCTATGCCGAAGCGCTCGAACGATTCACCCAGGCCTCGGAAGACAATCTGTATCCCGAGCGTGCGCGGGTCTTCCAGAACATGGGCATGACCGCGTTGAAGCTGAACCAGCCGGAGCAGGCCGAGAAGTATTTCACTCGTGCGCTGCGCCTGGACAGTCGTCAGCCTGGCGCGCTGCTGGAACTCGCGCTGATGGCCTATGACGCCAAACAGTACGTCCCTGCCAAGGCCTACTACGACAGCTACAGCCAACTTGCCGAGCAGAACGCCCGTAGCCTGCTGCTCGGTATCCGTCTGGCCGATATCCACGGGGATCGCGACAGGGCAGCCAGTCTGGCGCTGCAGCTCAAGCGTCTGTATCCCGGCACGGCCGAATATCAGCAATACCTTTCGGAGCAACGATGACAGCGCCGAACCACGAGGCTGCCCCGATGGGCGCCAATCCGGGTGAAACCCTGCGCCAGGCTCGCGAGAGCAAGGGCTGGTCGTTGGCGTCCGTTGCCCAGCAGCTCAATCTGACGGCCCGCTCGGTCGCGCAGATCGAGGCTGGCGATTTCAGCCAGTTACCGGGGCATACCTTTGCCCGTGGATACGTCAGAGCCTACGCCAAACTGCTGGAACTGGACCCTAACCGGCTCGTTCAGGAGTTCGATCAGCATACTGGCACCAGCGCCACTGGCAGCAATGTCACCAGCCTGGGGCGCATCGAAGAGCCCGGACGACTGTCGCGAAGCGTTTTGCGGTTCTTCGGCTTTGCTCTACTGCTGGTCGTGGCGGGCGCCAGTTTTTACTGGTGGCAAGAGCGTATCCAGCAGCCAGAGACCGCGCCTGCGGTGACAGCGCTGGACAGTATCGAAGTGGAAACGGCCGACGGTACCACGCAGATTCATCTGCTCGATCGGCCGGAAGACCAGGAGGAGGTCGCGGACGCTCCGCTACCCACAACAGACGAACAACCGTCGACGACCGAGTCTACGCCGCAGCCTGACGAGCAGGGCATGTCGACTCCGGCTAATGAGGCAAACACCGTTGTCGATCAGTCGGTATCGGAAGTTGCCGAGCCGCAGACCAGCGCCGCGCCGGAAACCCAGGTGAGCGCGCCAGTCACCGAGACTCCGTCGGAGCCGGCAGTGGTGCCCGCCGCTGGTGAGGGTCGTCTGGTCCTGCAGTTCAGTGCCGATTGCTGGACCAGGGTGACCGATGCCGACGGTCGCGTGCTCTATAGCGGCCTGGCCAAGGCTGGCAGCGAGCACAGCGTCACCGGCAAGGCGCCGCTCGATGTCCATCTGGGCTACGCGCGCGGCGCGCAGGTCAGTTACAACGGCGCGGCCGTGGATCTTGCCTCGTATGTTCGCGGCGAGACGGCGCGTATCAAGCTGGGGCAGTAAGCATGCATTCAGAGTCTCCCATCAAACGTCGCCCATCTCGCAAGATCTGGGTAGGCAACGTTGCGGTCGGCGGCGATGCGCCGATCTCCGTGCAGAGCATGACCAACACCGAGACGTGCGATGTCGAAGCGACTGTCGGACAGATTCGTCGCCTGGCAGATGCCGGTGCCGATATCGTGCGCGTCTCGGTGCCGTCGATGGAGGCCGCCGAGGCTTTTGGGCAGATCAAACAGCAGGTTCAGTTGCCGCTGGTCGCGGATATCCATTTCGATTACCAGATCGCCCTGCGCGTGGCCGAACTGGGTGTCGATTGTTTGCGCATCAACCCGGGCAACATCGGTCGCGAGGATCGGGTGCGCGCGGTAGTCGAGGCTGCGCGCGACCGCGGCATTCCGATCCGCATCGGCGTCAACGCCGGTTCGCTGGAGAAGGACCTGCAGAAGAAATACGGTGAGCCGACGCCCGAGGCGCTGGTCGAGTCGGCGCTGCGCCATGTCGAGCATCTGGATCGGCTGAACTTTCCCGACTTCAAGGTCAGCGTGAAGGCCTCCGATGTGTTCATGGCGGTCGAGGCCTACCGTCAGCTGGCCAAGCAGATCGAGCAGCCGCTGCATCTGGGGATCACCGAGGCCGGCGGGCTGCGCTCCGGAACGGTGAAGTCGGCAGTCGGACTGGGCATGCTGCTCGCCGAGGGCATCGGCGACACCATCCGTGTTTCGCTGGCTGCCGATCCGGTGGAAGAGATCAAGGTTGGGTTCGATATCCTCAAATCACTGCACCTGCGTTCGCGAGGCATCAACTTCATTGCCTGCCCCAGCTGCTCGCGGCAGAACTTCGACGTGGTCAAGACCATGAACGAGCTGGAGGCGCGCGTCGAGGATCTGCTGGTGCCGCTGGACGTAGCGGTCATCGGCTGTGTGGTCAACGGCCCAGGCGAAGCCAAGGAGGCGCATATCGGCCTGACCGGCGGCAGCCCGAGCAACCTGGTGTATATCGACGGCAAGCCGGCGCAGAAGCTGAACAACGAGAATCTGGTTGACGAGCTGGAGCAGCTGATCCGCCGCAAGGCGGCCGAGAAGCTCGAAGCGGATGCCGCGCTCATTGCCCGTAGTTGATTGTTAAGGAATTCCTTTGAGCAAGTCCCTGCAAGCCATTCGTGGCATGAACGACATCCTGCCGGCGCAGACTCCGCTCTGGCGCTACCTGGAGGGCACTTTTGCGCAGCTGCTCGACAGCTACGGCTATAGCGAAATCCGCCTGCCCATCGTCGAATACACCGAACTGTTCGCCCGTGGCATCGGTGAAGGAACCGATGTCGTCGACAAGGAGATGTACACGTTTCGTGATCGCAACGACGAATCGCTGACGCTGCGTCCAGAAGGTACTGCCGGCTGCGTGCGCGCGGTACTCGAACACGGCCTAACCGGCGGCGGCCAGGTGCAGAAGCTCTGGTACACCGGCCCGATGTTTCGCTACGAGAAACCGCAGAAGGGGCGTTATCGTCAGTTTCACCAGATCGGCGTGGAAGTGTTCAATCAGCCTGGCCCGGACGTAGACGCCGAGCTGATCGTGCTCACCGCTCGTCTGTGGAAACAGCTCGGCATGAGCGAAGCGGTGACGCTGCAGCTCAACAGCCTTGGCTCCAGCGAAGCGCGTGTACGTTATCGCGACGCGCTGGTCGCCTACCTGCAGCAGCGGTTCGATCAGCTCGACGAAGACAGCCAGCGCCGCCTGACTACCAACCCGCTGCGCATCCTCGACAGCAAAAATGTCCAGACCCAAGCGTTGCTGACCGATGCGCCGACGCTGCACGACTACCTCGATGAGGAGTCACGCGAGCATTTCGACGGGCTGAAGGCGCGCCTGGATGCGGTCGGTATCGCCTACGAGATCAACCCGAAGCTGGTGCGCGGACTCGATTATTACGGCCGCACGGTGTTCGAGTGGGTGACCGACAAGCTCGGCGCGCAGGGAACGGTCTGTGCCGGCGGCCGATACGATGGGCTGGTTAGCCAGTTCGGCGGCAAGCCCACCCCGGGAGTCGGCTTCGCGATGGGCGTCGAACGCCTGGTGCTGCTGCTGGAAACCCTCGACTTGGTCCCCGCAACGCTGAATCAGCCGCCGCACGCGTTCATCTGCGCATTCGGCGAAGCGGCCGAACTGGCGGCACTCGGTCTGGCCGAGCGTCTGCGCGACGCCTTACCGGGCCTGCGTCTGCTGGTCAATGCCGGCTCTGGCAGCTTCAAGAGTCAGTTCAAGAAGGCCGACAAGAGCGGCGCACATTTCGCGCTGATTCTCGGTGAGGACGAACTTGCCGGGCGCGTGGTAGGTTGCAAGCCGCTGCGCGATGACAGCGAACAACAAAGCATTGCCTGGGATGCTCTACCCGAGCGTCTGGCTGCCTGCCTCGAGCAGGTCTGAGACTAAGCGAATGGAAGGAGTGACAGCGTGACCTCGGGTACCGAAGAAGAACAACTGGCACAAATCAAGGATTGGTGGCAGCGCAACGGCAAGCCTTTGCTCACGGGTGGCGCTCTCGCCGTGGCGCTGGTGTTCGGCTGGCAGTTCTGGCAGAACCATCAGCTCAACCAGGCGTATAACGCATCCGGGCTGTACCAGCAGCTGCTGACGGCTGCGCTGGAGTCCGGCAAGGCGGACGCCGCGGAAGTGGCGCGCCTGGGCAATCAGCTGAAGCAGGACTTTGCCGGTACTCATTACGCTCAGTACGGTAGCCTGTTTGTCGCCAAGGTGGCGGTTGAGGGCGGCCGTCTGGACGAAGCCGCTGCCGAATTGCGCGCAATTGTCGACAAGCCTGCCGACGCAACGCTCGGCGAGCTGGCGCGTCAGCGCCTGGCACGTGTGCTGGCGGCGCAGGACAAGGCAGAAGATGCCCTCAAACTGCTCGAAGGCGAGGCCGACAAGGCCTTCGCCGCCAGCCGCGAGGAGCTGCGCGGTGATCTGTTGGTGCAGCTGGGCCGCGTGGACGAGGCGCATGCCGCCTATACCAAGGCCAAACAGGCGCTGTCGCAGGATGCCGCAATCGGCGGTCTGCAGCTGAAGCTGGACGATCTGGCCCGAGGGGAGGCGTAACCGATGCGCTGGAAGACTGCCGCGTTGCTGACCTTCGCCGTACTGGCCGCCGGGTGCAGCAGCAATGACACGAAAGAGCCGGAGCCTGCGGAGCTGACCAAGTTTGAAGCCGAGGTCGAACTACAGAAGCAATGGAGCCGCTCGATTGGCGAGGGCCAGGGCGAAACCTACAGCCTGCTGGTGCCTGCGGTGTACGGCGAGCAAATCTATGCTGCCGACGTCGAGGGCCTGGTGGTTTCCGTAGATCGCCTGACCGGCAAGGTCAACTGGAAGACCGACCTCGAAGTGCCGGTTTCCGGTGCGGTCGGTGCGGGCTATGGTCTGGTGTTGGTCGGCACGCTGCGCGGCGAGGTGATCGCGCTGGACGTCGCCAGCGGCGAGGAGCGCTGGCGCAGTCGGGTCAGCAGTGAGGTGCTGGCCGCTCCGGCGGTGAACGGCGACATCGTGCTGGTGCAGACCCAGGATGATCGTCTGATCGCACTGGAAATCGACACTGGCGCGCAGCGCTGGAGCTACGAAGGCTCGCCAGCGGTACTCACCCTGCGCGGCACCGGCGCGCCGGTACTGACCAATCAGCTGGCGATTGCCGGTCTGTCCAACGGCAAGGTCATCGCGCTGGATACGCGCCGCGGTCTGCCGGTGTGGGAGCAGCGTGTGGCGATCCCGCAGGGACGTTCCGAGCTGGAGCGTGTGGTGGATATCGACGGTGGCCTGCTGCTGTCCGGCGGTACGCTGTATGTCGCCACCTACCAGGGGCGTGCGGCGGCGCTGGATGTCGAAAGCGGCCGTATCCAGTGGCAACGCGATGCTTCCACCTATTCCGGCGTTGCACTGGGCTACGGTAGCGTCTATTTGAGCCTCGCCAGCGGCACCGTGGAGGGTGTCGACGAACGTTCCACCACGGCGTTGTGGAGCAACGATGCACTGGCGCGCCGCCAGCTTTCGGCTCCGGCGGTGTTTTCCAGTTACGTGCTGGTGGGCGACCGTGAAGGCTATCTGCATCTGCTGAGCCAGGTGGATGGGCGTTTCGTGGCCCGTGAGCGTATCGACAGCTCCGGACTGCGCGCGCGCCCGGTTGTCGAGGGCGATTGGCTGTACGTATTCAGCAATGACGGCAAGCTGGTCGCGTTGACCATCCGCCGAGACGACTGATACGCCGGAGTCGTCCTGACGCTCCGCCGCCGCGGAGCGTTCGATTGTATGGCCGCTGCCTTGCAGCGGCCTTCGTGTTTTCTGAAATATCGCAATGGAGAGCCGCATGGTTCCCGTAATAGCTCTGGTGGGGCGTCCGAACGTCGGCAAATCCACCCTGTTCAATCGGCTCACCAAGAGCCGCGACGCCATCGTCGCCGAGTACGCCGGCCTGACCCGTGATCGCCAGTATGGCGAGGCCAAATGGCAGGGGCGCACCTACATCGTGATCGACACCGGGGGCATTTCCGGTGACGAGGAAGGCATCGACGCGAAAATGGCCGAACAGTCGCTGCAGGCCATCGAAGAGGCTGATGCGGTGCTGTTCATGGTCGACTCGCGTGCGGGGCTGACTGCCGCCGACCAGATGATCGCTGAGCACCTGCGCAAGCGGAACAAGCGCAGCTTCCTGGTCGCGAACAAGGTCGACACCGTCGACCCGGATCTCGCGCGGGCGGAGTTCAGCCCGCTGGGGCTGGGCGATGCGCTGCCCATCGCGGCGGCGCACGGTCGCGGCATCAGCCACATGCTGGACGCGGCGCTGGGCATCTTCCCCAAGGACAACGCCGAAGAGGGCGAGGCGGTTGAAGGCGAGGTAGCCGAGGAGGTTGCGGAGGGGCAGGAGGCCAAGCGCATCCCCGGGCCTAGCGAGAAGGATGGCATCAAGATCGCCATCATCGGCCGGCCTAACGTCGGCAAGTCGACGCTGGTCAACCGCATGCTCGGCGAAGAGCGGGTCATCGTCTACGACCAGGCTGGCACCACGCGCGACAGCATCTACATTCCGTTCGAGCGCGATGGCGAGAAGTACACGCTGATCGACACCGCCGGCGTGCGCCGGCGCGGCAAGATCTTCGAGGCGGTGGAAAAGTTCTCCGTAGTCAAGACACTGCAGGCGATCCAGGACGCCAACGTGGTGATCTTCGTCATGGATGCCCGTGAGGGCGTTGTCGAGCACGATCTCAACCTGCTCGGCTTCGTACTGGAAACCGGCCGTGCGCTGGTCATCGCGCTGAACAAGTGGGATGGCATGGAGCCGGGTGAGAAGGACTACGTGAAGACCGAGCTGGAACGCCGCCTGTTCTTCGTCGACTTCGCCGATATCCACTTCATCTCGGCCAAGCATGGCACCGGGGTCGGGCACCTGTACAAGTCGGTGCAGGCGTCGTTCACCTCCGCGGTTACTCGCTGGCCAACCAGCCGCCTGACGCAAATCCTCGAGGACGCGGTGCGCGAGCACCAGCCGCCAATGGTCGCCGGCCGCCGCATCAAGCTGCGCTATGCGCACCTGGGCGGCGCCAACCCGCCGCTGATCGTGATCCACGGCAATCAGGTCGATGCGGTGCCGAAGTCCTACTCGCGTTATCTGGAGAACACCTACCGACGTGTTCTGAAGCTGGTCGGCACGCCGATCCGCATCGAATACAAGGGCGGTGAGAACCCGTACGAGGGCAAGAAGAACACCCTCACCGATCGCCAGGTCAACAAGAAACGCCGCTTGATGAGCCATCACAAGAAGGCCGAGAAGAAGCGCCGCGACAAGAAGCGCTAGCGGCGAGCGCCGGGGCAGAGGCTGGACGGGCCGGGCGGCGGCGTGCATGCTCGGTCTCACTCCAAGCCCCGGGTCCCTGGCGTTTTGTATCGATGATTACCAGCAAACTGCCCAACGTCGGCACCACCATCTTCACCACCATGTCGCAGCTCGCCGCCGAAACCGGCGCGCTCAACCTGTCGCAGGGCTTCCCGGATTTCGACGGCCCGCTGGCACTGCGCGAGGCGCTGGCGCGGCACGTCATGGCCGGGCACAACCAGTACGCACCGATGACCGGCCTGCCAGCCTTGCGCGAGCAGGTGGCGGTCAAGGTGCGTTCGCTTTACGGTCGAAACGCCTGCGCCGATCGCGAGATCACCATCAGTCCCGGTGCCACCCAGGCGATATTCTGCGCGATCCAGGCAGTGGTTCGCGCCGGTGACGAAGTCATCGTGTTCGATCCCTGCTACGACAGCTACGAGCCGGCCGTGCAGCTGGCCGGCGGTGTGTGCATCCACCAGCCGCTGACCCTGCCGGACTTCCGGATCGACTGGCAGCGCCTGGCTGACGCGCTCACGCCGCGCACACGGATGATTGTGCTGAATACCCCGCACAATCCCAGCGGTGCGCTGATCGAAAGCAGCGAGCTGGATCGCCTCGCCGAGCTGATCCGCGGGCGTGACATCTATCTGCTCAGCGATGAGGTTTACGAACATCTGGTGTTCGATGGTCGTGCACACGCCAGCGTGTTGCGCCATGACGAGCTGTACCAGCGTGCCTTTGTTGTGAGCTCGTTCGGCAAGACCTATCACGTTACCGGCTGGAAGACCGGCTATGTAGTGGCACCGCCGGCGCTGACGGACGAGCTGCGCAAAGTGCATCAGTACGTCAGTTTCACCGCAGTGACGCCGTTGCAGTGGGCGCTGGCCGATTTCATGGCCGGGCATCCCGAACACATCGTCGAATTGCCGGCGTTCTACCAGGCCAAGCGCGATCTGTTCTGCGACCTGCTGGCCGGCTCGCGCCTGCGATTCGAGCGGGCCGCGGGTACCTATTTTCAGCTGATCGACTATTCGGCCATTCGTCCGGACCTTGACGACGTGGCGATGGCCCAGTGGCTCACCCGCGAGCACGGCGTGGCCAGCATCCCGATTTCGGTGTTCTACCAGCGGCCGCCGCAGGGGCTGCGGCTGGTGCGCTTCTGCTTTGCCAAACGAGAGGAGACGCTGCGTCAGGCGGCGGAACGACTATGCGCGATCTGAACAACCTGCCCGATCTCGAACTGGCGCTGGTCCAGACCTCGTTGGTCTGGCAGGACGCGCCGGCCAACCGTGAGCGCTTCGCCGCCATGCTGGAGCAGGCCCGCGGCGCCGATCTGGTCATCCTTCCAGAGATGTTCACCACCGGTTTCTCGATGGAGGCGGCGGCGCTGGCCGAGCCGGAGGAGGGGCCGAGTTACGCATGGCTGCGTGAGCAGGCGATACGGCTCGATGCGGTGGTGACCGGTAGCCTGATCGTCGAGGCCGCCGATGGCAGCCATCGCAACCGCCTGCTCTGGGCGCGTCCTGATGGCCAGATGCTGCATTACGACAAGCGCCACCTGTTCCGCATGGCCGGCGAGCATCGGCATTACACGCCGGGGGCTCAGCAGGCAGTATTCGAGCTGAACGGCTGGCGGGTGCGTCCGCTTATCTGTTACGACCTGCGCTTCCCGGTCTGGAGTCGCGACCCGCACGGTACCGACCTGCTGCTGTACACCGCCAACTGGCCGGCTGCCCGCCGTGATGCGTGGAGCCGTCTGCTGCCGGCGCGCGCGATCGAGAATCTGTGTTTCGTCGCTGCGGTCAACCGTATCGGCGAGGATGGCAAGGGACACGCCTACAGTGGCGACAGCCAGGTGCTGGATTTCAAGGGCGATACCCTCCTTGATGCCGGCGAGCGCGACGGCGTTCTGCGTTGCACGTTGCGTGCGCGCGATCTGGCAGCGTTCCGTGAGCGCTTCCCGGCCTATCACGACGGCGACGCCTTCGAGTTACAGCTCTGACGCGGCGCCGGGAAGGCAAGCTGCGGCGCTAGCGCACCGCGCGCAGCAGGTAGGCCTGCTTGTGCCCGCGCTGTTCGTAGTCATGCATCGCCTGTTCGGCTGCGCGGTAATCGCTGAAACGGTGCATTTCCACTTCGTTGCCGTTGTCATCGATCCGGTAGAGCGCCCAGCAAGGCGCTCTTTGCGGTTGAGCGGCAGGCTGTTCGACCGGAGCGTGCAACGAGCGGGCGTGCTCGGTGGATGCGTCGCGCGGCCGGCGTCTGCGCTGCCAGACCCACGCGTAAACCAGCACATTGATGATCAGCACCACGCCGGCCAACACGTATTGCACCGGCAGCGTCAGCCAGTCTGGATAAAGCAGCGGCAGCACGTAGTGTTCGATGAATCCTTCGCTGTAGCCCGTCTCGCCAGCCAGCTGGCGTAGCGCCTGTTCCCAGTAGGTAAGGGGGCAACCGCGGTCGGCCAGCTCGACGTAGATCGCCCAGCCCATCGCCAGCAGATGAATCGGCAGCAAGCCGCGCCAGCGCGCCACCAGCAGTCCGCCGAACAGGGCAAACAGCACGAATCCCAGATGTAGGATCAGCAGTGCGTCGGCGCCGAGGCGGTAGGGCATGGCGATCAGCCTTCGGGCTTGTTATGCGTCTCGAGCACGGCGATCTGCCGGTCCTGCAGACGATCGATGCCGAGCAGCACCGCGCTGGCGCCGAGTAAGGCCAGCAGCATGTCCGACTGCGTGTCCCAGGGATCGCCTTGGGTACCGAGGAAGTCGGTGGCACCACCACCGGCGATCAGCGCTACCCACCACTCGATCAACTCGTAGAACGCACTGATCGCCAACGCCACGCAGATAGCCAGGAAATTCAGCATCGCCCCAGGCGTCACGTAGCGCTGCCGCAGCAGGATTTCGCGCGCCACCAGCATCGGCACCAGCCCCTGCATGAAATGGCCGAGTTTGTCGTAGGGGTTGCGCTGCAGGTCGAACAGCTCCTGGACCCAGAAGCCCAGCGGAACCCGGGCATAGGTGTAGGCGCCGCCGAGGATCAGTACCAGCGCATGGAAGGCGATCAGGACGTAGAGCAGGCGAGTTAGCGGGAAACGATGATGGGTCGCCAGCAGCACGGGGGTGGCGAGCAGCACCGGACTGACTTCCAGCAGCCAGGTCGCACGGTCATAAGGCTGGATGCCAGAGAGGATGAGCGCCAGCAGCACGATCAGGCCGAGGGTGACGTAAAGCGTGTTGTTCTGCATGGCGTCCTGGCAATGGTATCGATGCCCACAGCATGCCGCTGCCGATGAACGGCGACAAGCTGTCCGGCTGACTCAGCGACTGGCGAAGTCGCCGGTGCAACGCTGCAGATTGACGGTCCCGACATGGTGGTTGGCATTGCCCTGCGCGCAGGCAACGCGCTGGTTGCGCCAGCGCTCCCATTCACTGACTGGGTAGCGGCGATTCCACAGCTCGTAGAGCCGCCGGTCCTGGCGGGACAGGCGTAGCTGGTAACGCTCGCTCATGTACAGGTAGGTGCGGGCGATAGCGCCGCGGCTGCGTTCGGGCGGCATCGCCGTGCGCTGCTTGAAATCCACCACCATGGGGCATTCGCCGTACTGCCCTGGCCGGGCCGGAAGCATGCCGAAACCGAAATTGCTGCGGTCGCCGTTGACCTCGCCGACCACCGGAACCAGGTTGTGCAGATCGGCTTCGGCACGGCTGAATACCGGATCGTTGGCGGTGCAGTGCTTGCGTCCGCCCCGTTGCCAGCAGCGTCGCTGATGGCCGATCACCCAGGCTGGGACGATATGCTCCCACTCCACGCGAGCGGCGCGCTGTGGCTGTTTGCGCGGTACATAGCCGCAGCTGGCAAGGTCGATGCGATTACCGCGGTAGCGGCAGCCGCAGTAGAAATCCACCGGGCGCTCGGCGTGGATTTGCCACGCTAGCTTTTTCGCTTCGCGAAAGGTGCGCGGCGCGTCGGCATGGGCGGCGGCACCGCAGAAGACAAGGAGCAGCAGAAGACTGAAGTGACGCATGGCATTCTCGACAACCGAACGAGTAACGCATCCATGCGGCGCGGCATATTAGCCCTCAGCGTTGAGAGAAAGACCAATAAAAACAATTGGTTGTGATTTTTTCGACGAACGGCGTGCTGCCCCCGCTCTCGTTCGGAGAGCGGGGCGGGCGTTAGTCCGTTCAGGCTGCGGTGAGCGTTGCCATGTCGATCACGAAGCGGTACTTCACATCGCTCTTGAGCATGCGCTCGTAGGCCTGGTTGATGTCCTGCATGCGGATCATCTCGATATCCGCGACGATGCCGTGCTCGGCGCAGAAATCCAGCATTTCCTGCGTCTCGGCGATGCCGCCGATCAGCGAGCCGGCGATGCGCCGACGCTTGAAGATCAGCCCGAACACGCTGGGTGAAGGATGTGGCGAGGCCGGCGCGCCAACCAGCGTCATGGTGGCGTCGCGTTTGAGCAGGTTGACGAAGGCGTCGAGGTTATGTGGCGCGGCGACGGTGTTGAGAATGAAATCGAAGCTGTTGACGTGTGCGGCCATCTCGTCCTTGTTCTTCGACACCACCACTTCCGAGGCACCCAGGCGCAGGGCGTCGTCCTTCTTGTCCGGCGAGGTGGTGAACAGCACCACTCGGGCGCCCATGGCGTTGGCGATCTTCACCGCCATGTGGCCGAGCCCGCCGAGGCCGACCACGCCGACCTTCTGTCCCGGGCCAACCTTCCACTGGCGAAGCGGCGAATAGGTGGTGATGCCTGCGCACAGCAGCGGTGCGACGGCGGCCAGGTTATCGGTGTGGCGGATGCGCAGCACGTATTTCTCATCCACCACGATACGGTCCGAATAGCCGCCCAGGGTGTTTTCGCCGCCACCGAACGCCGGACCGTTGTAGGTGCCGACGAAGCCGTTTTCGCAGTACTGCTCCAGTCCTTCGCCGCAGGACGGGCAGTTGCGGCAGCTGTCGACCAGGCAGCCGACTCCGGCCAGGTCACCGACCTTGAAGGTGCTCACTGCCGAGCCGACGGCGCTGACGCGGCCGACGATCTCGTGCCCGGGGACCGAGGGATATAGGGTGTTGTTCCACTCGTTGCGTGCGGTGTGCAGGTCGGAGTGGCACACGCCGCAGAACAGGATCTCGATCTCGACATCGTGTTCGCCCGGCGAGCGGCGCTGGAAACGGTAAGGTGCGAGCGGGCTGTTGGGGTCTTGGGCGGCATAGCCCTGTGCATCGATCATGGGAAGCTCCTGGTGGGTGAGGGGGCGAGGATTGGTGAACAGGGTAGACCGCCGGCGCGTGGCTGTGGTTGCTGACGGACGCTGTAGCAGCGATAAAAAAAGGGATGCCTTGGCATCCCTTGTGATCGTGCGGTTTCGCTTCAGGCCGCTTTCGTCCCGGCTTCGCGCAAGGCACGGTTCAGGGCACTGAACAGCGCGCGGATGCTCGCCGTGGTGATGTTTTCGTCGATGCCGATGCCATGCAGCGGGCGCTCGCCATCCAGTCGTACCTCGATGTAGGACGCGGCCTTGGCGTTGCTGCCAGCGCCGATGGCGTGCTCGTGGTAATCCATGATCTCCAGCTTGACCGGCAGCGCGGCGACCAGCGCTTCCAGCGGGCCCTTGCCGATGCCGCGCCAGTGCTGCGACTGGTTATCGGCGAGCACCTCGACATCCAGCGCGCTGGTGCCGTTCTCCTCTTGCAGCCGATGGCCCTTGAGCGCGTACGGCGCAGTCGCCTGCAGATACTCCGCTTCCAGCAGCGCGTAGATCTGCTTGGCGCTCATTTCCAGGCCCAGGCGATCGGTTTCCTTCTGCACCACCTGGCTGAACTCGATCTGCATGCGCCGCGGCAGACTGATGCCGTATTCCTGCTCGAGCAGGAAGGTGATGCCACCCTTGCCGGACTGGCTGTTGACGCGGATCACTGCCTCGTAGCTGCGGCCGATGTCGGCCGGATCGATCGGCAGGTAGGGCACTTCCCATATACCGTTCGGGTCCTGCTGCGAGAAACCCTTGCGGATCGCGTCCTGGTGCGAGCCGGAGAAGGCGGTATGCACCAGATCGCCGACGTACGGGTGGCGCGGGTGGACCGGCAGCTGATTGCATTCCTCGACCACCTTGCGCACGGCATCGATGTCGGAGAAATCCAGCTGCGGATTGACGCCCTGGGTGTAGAGGTTCAGCGCCACGGTGACGAGGTCGACGTTGCCGGTGCGCTCGCCGTTGCCGAACAGGCAGCCCTCGACACGGTCGGCGCCGGCCATCAGGCCCAGCTCGGTGGCGGCCACGCCGGTGCCGCGGTCGTTGTGGGTGTGCAGGCTGACCAGCACGCTGTCGCGACGCGCGATGTTTCGGCAGAAGTGTTCGATCTGATCGGCGTAGACGTTAGGCGTGGCCGCCTCGACCGTGGCCGGCAGGTTGAGAATGAGCTTGTTCGCCGGGGTCGGCTGGAACACCTCGACCACCGCGTTGCACACCTCGACGGCGAACTCCGGCTCGGTGGAGCTGAAGATCTCCGGCGAATACTCGAAGCGCCATGCGGTCTCGGGGTGCTGTTCGGCGAGGCGCTTGATGATCCGGCCGGCATTCACGGCGATCTGGATCACTCCGGCCTTGTCCTGATTGAAGACGATGCGTCGGAAGCTCGGCGCGGTGGCGTTGTAGTAATGAACGATCGCCTGCTTGGCGCCCTTGAGCGACTCGAACGTGCGGGTAATCAGATCCTCGCGAGCCTGCGTCAGCACTTGGATGGTCACGTCGTCGGGGATATGCCCGCCGTCGATCAGCTCGCGCACGAAGTCGAAGTCGGTTTGCGAGGCGGAGGGGAAGCCGACCTCGATTTCCTTGAGGCCTACCGCGACCAGTGTCTTGAAGAAACGCATCTTCTTTGCCGCGTCCATCGGCTCGATCAGCGACTGGTTGCCATCGCGCAGGTCGGAGCTCAGCCAGATCGGTGCCTGGGTGATGGTCTTCGACGGCCAGGTGCGGTCCGGCATGGCGAGGGTCGGAAAGGCGCGATATTTCGTCGATGGATTCTTGAGCATGGTCATGGCGTTTCCCTGTTGTTGGCGCGGGCAGGGAATCGGGTCACCTGCCGCCGCAGTCGTTCATGAGACGAACGTTATGGTTTTCTGTGGCCGAATTGCAACAACGCTTCGAAAAATGGCAGGAAGCACCATCTAGATATAATTTCAGCAATATAATTTCATTTTCTGGAATTTATTGTCTGTTTGCTTGCTATGTGGTTGTGCGGCGCCATGCCGCACCACTTCGGTGCGGTGACATGCGATCATCCAGCCGCACCCGCCGTGGGTGGTAAATCAGCCTGTTCGAACAAGGGATTCGTCGGTGACGCGCAAAGGGCTTTCGACATTGAGTATCTGGCTTGGCCTGTTCGCCATGCTGATGATTCATGTCGGCCCGCTGTATTCCGCGCTCCAGGTATCGCCGCCGGAACCGGCGGTCATGGGCGAGCATCACCACGCCGCGCATGAGCACGCCGAGGAGGGCGCGCCGGTCAAGGCGGTCGCGCACCATCGAGCGCTTTCCAGTGACGGTCCGGCCTGGCTGACGGCCTTGGAGCTGTGTGGCTATTGCGAGTTGCTCACGCTCAATCCGCCGTTGACCCTGTCCGTCGATCTGGCGCTGCCACTGCATCGCCCTGCCTATTTCCACGCCCTGCCGCAGGCGCCGCTGCCGTCTGCCGAGCGCCGCAGCAGCGGCCATCCACGCGCCCCGCCATATCTGCAGAGTTGAATTTTCAAGGCCGCCAACGCGGCTATTCAAAAATGCAGATGTGGAAAGAACTATGTCCAGTAACACTATTGGCTGTGCGGCGCGCTCGCGCCTGTCCGTTGATTTTTCGCTTCGTCCTTCGCGCCGCCGCTGGCAATTGGCGCACGCCGCATTACTGAGTCTGCTCAGCGGTGCCGCACTGGCTGCCGAGCCGATGGATCACTCGCATCACACCGAGGCAGCCGACTCGGTCGAGCTGGCACCGATGGTCATCACTGGCGTGGCTCAGCAGTCGCCGCTGACAGTGGTCACCGATCCGAAGATCCCGCGCCAGCCGGTTCCGGCCAGCGACGCCGGCGATTACCTCAAGACCATCCCGGGCTTTTCCGCGGTGCGTAATGGTGGGGTGAACGGCGATCCGGTGTTCCGCGGCATGTTCGGCTCGCGGCTGAAACTGCTGAGCAACGGTGGCGAGATGCTGGGTGCGTGCCCGAATCGCATGGACTCGCCGAGCTCGTACATCAGCCCGGATACCTTCGACAAGCTGACCGTCATCAAAGGACCGCAGAGCGTGCTCTGGGGCCCGGGGGCTTCGGCGGCAACGATCCTGTTCGAGCGTGAACCGGAACAGTTCAGCGAACCGGACTATCGCATCAACGCCAGCCTGCTGACCGGCTCCAACGGCCGCTTCGACCGCAATATCGATGCCGCGGCGGGCAGCGAGCAGGGCTACGCGCGGCTGATGGCCAACAGCTCTCAGGCCGACGATTACGAGGATGGCAACGGCGACACCGTGCCGTCGCGCTACGACAAGTGGAACACCGATGTCGCGCTGGGCTGGACGCCGGATGCCGACACGCTCGTTGAGCTGACCGCCGGGCGCGGCGACGGCTATGCGCGCTATGCCGGACGCGGCATGGACGGCAGCCAGTTCCAGCGCGAAAGCCTGGGGCTGCGCTTCAAGAAAACCAACATCGGCGAGACGTTCTACGGGCTGGAGGCGCAGGTCTACTACAACTACGCCGATCACATCATGGACAACTTCAGCCTGCGCAGTCCGGGCGGAATGATGCCCAACCCAACGCTTTCGCGGGTCGATCGTCGCACCGTCGGTGGGCGTCTGGTCGGCACCTGGCAGTGGACCGACGTCGAGCTCAAGGCCGGTGTCGATGCGCAGCGTAGCGAACACCGTAAGGTGATGGATCCGACCAAGGCAGTTAACCAGACCGTTCTCGCGGCCGGTAGCGGCGCTCTGCCGTGGGTACCGGATGCGATGCTGCACAGTTATGGACTGTTTGGCGAGCTGACCTGGGATATCACCGACACTCAAAAAGTGGTCAGCGGCGTACGGGTAGATCTGCACGAGGCCGAGGATCAGCGCGAATTTTTCAACAGCCACGATCCTTCCAGCATGCCGATGGTCAAGCGTGACTGGGCTAACCCCACCGCTGGCGAAACCCGTCGCGATACGCTGTACAGCGGCTTCGTGCGTTACGAGGAAGAGCTGTCCAGTCTGCCGGCTACCTGGTATGCCGGGCTTGGCCACGCGCAGCGCTTCCCTGACTACTGGGAGCTGTTCGTCTCCAATCCGGGGCCGGTTGGCACCGTGCAGCCGTTCGACTCGGTGCGTCCGGAAAAGACCACGCAGCTGGATGTCGGTCTGCAGTACGCCAAGGGGCCGCTGGAGGCCTGGGTATCCGCCTACGCCGGTGTGGTCGAGGACTACATCCTGTTCAGCTATGTACCTGGGGTGATGCCGGGAATGATGCGCGCCGATGTCAGCAACATCGACGCCACCATCGCCGGTGCCGAGGCGGGTGCAAGCTACCGTTTCACCAGCAACTGGAAGGGTGATGCCAGCCTGGCCTACGCCTGGGGCAAGAACCGCAGCGATGATCGTGCCATGCCGCAGATCCCGCCGCTGGAAGGGCGTCTGGGCCTGACCTACGAACGCGACAACTGGAGCACCAGTGGTCTCTGGCGTGTGGTGGCTTCGCAGGGCCGGGTCGCCGAAAACCAGGGTACGGTGGTCGGCAAGGACTTCGACGAGAGTTCGGGCTTCGGAGTGCTGGCGGTCAACGGTGCCTATCGGTTCAACAAGAACTTCAAGTTCAGCACCGGCATCGACAACCTGCTGGACAAGAACTACAGCGAGCATCTCAACCTGGCCGGCAGCGCGGGCTTCGCCGATTACGGGCTCGACCCGACTACACGGGTCAACGAGCCGGGGCGTACCTACTGGGCGCGCGTCGACATGAGCTTCTGATTCACGGCTGCTAGGAGTGGGAATTACCCGCTCCGGACGTAGGTTGGCGCTGAGGCGCGGGGCGTTTCGGGGCAGCTCGCGGCGCTGGCGTCAGGGACGACGCAATGGGCAGTGCTCAAGGCTGTGTTGAGTGTTTCGTGCCTCAGCGCCAACCTACGATTAACCCTCCACTTCGGCCGGATGTTCGTCCGGCTGCTGCAACGCCGGCGCGTCGCGCGATTCCAGCGACTGGCGCCAATCACGCATATCGCCTCCACTCGGATGCTGGAACACCCGCAGGCCGAACTCCGGCAGGATCGCCAGCAGGTGATCGAAGATGTCCGACTGGATCGCCTCGTACTGCGCCCAGACCACCGTGTTGGTGAAACAGTAGATTTCCAGCGGCAGGCCGTCCGCGGTCGGACTCAGCTGGCGCACCAGCAGCGTCATGTTCTGGTGCACGCCGGGATGTGCCCGCAGATAGCGTTCGACGTACGCGCGAAACGTGCCGATGTTGGTGGCGCGGCGCGTGTTGACCGGCTCCTGGCCGCGCTCGGCGAGCTTGGCGTTCCACTCGTCTATCTCCTTGCGCTTGTTGACCAGGTAGTCCTCCAGCAGGCTGAAGCGATACAGGCGCTTGCGCTCCTCGGCGTCGAGGAAGTGCACGCTCTGCTGATCCAGAAAAAGGCTGCGCTTGATGCGCCGGCCACCGCTTTCCTGCATGCCGCGCCAGTTCTTGAACGAGTCGGAGATGAAGCGCTTGGTGGGGATGCTGGTGATGGTCTTGTCCCAGTTCTGCACCTTCACGGTATGCAGGGCGATGTCGATGACGTCGCCGTCGGCATTGAGCTGCGGCATCTCCACCCAGTCACCGACACGAATCAGATCGTTGGAGGTGATCTGCACGCTGGCCACCAGCGACAGCAGCGTGTCCTGGAAGATCAGCATCAGCACCGCGGCCATCGCACCGAGGCCGGAGAGTAGGATCAGCGGCGAGCGGTCGATCAGCGTGGCGATGATGAGGATGGTGGCGATCGCGTAGACGACGATCTTCACCACCTGCAGATAGCCCTTGATCGGGTGGATTCGCGCGTCCGCGCGGCGCTGGTAGAGCAGGTTGATGATGTCCAGCACCGCGCCGAGCGCCAGCGCGACAGTCAGCACGATGAAGCCGCCGCAGACGTTGCGTACCACCGTCACCGCCGCTTCCGGCAGGCCGGGCACGGCATTCACCCCGATCGACAGCACCAGCGCCGGGACGATGTTGGACAGCCGCTTGATGACACCGAAGTCCTGCAACTGCGGGTCGCCGGCGTGGCGCAGCAGACGGTAGAGGCCGCGCACCAGAATGCGCTTGACGATCCAGTTGGACAGCCAGGCGGCGAAGATCAGGGCGGCGCAGGCGGCCAGGGTTTGCAGCTCGGGATGCTTGCCGAGCCAGTCCAGGGCGATGGTCAGTTGTTCCTTCATGGGCGCTCCAGCAGAGAGGGGCGGCGTGCGGGGCCGCCCGAACGGCGGGACCTTAGCAAATTCCCGCCCGCCGGTGCGCTGCAGAAGGGATCAGCGGATGAATTCGCGGCTGATCGATTTGAACAGCTCGGTGCCGGCGCGCTCCATCCACTCGAACGCCACCATCTCGCGCGAAACGATTTGCGCACCGGCCTGGCGCATGCGCGTCAGCGCCAGCGCCTTGTCCGAGGCGCGGCGCGAGCTGACGGCTTCTTCGACGACGAACACCTGATTGCCGCGCTCCAGCAGGTCGAGCACGGTCTGCATGACGCAGACGTGGGTCTCGCAGCCGCAGATCACGAACTGCTGGCGCTCGCCGCCAGGCCTTTTGAACAGTTCGCCGTCGGCGGCGCTGGAAAATTCCATCTTCTCTAGAATCGCGGTATCCGGCACGCCCTCGCGCAGCACCGCAGCGGTCGGGCCAAGGCCCTTGCTGTACTGCTCGGTGAGCAGCACCGGCACGCCGACACGCTGCGCGATCTGCTGCAGCCAGGTGGTGTTTTCAATCATCAGCGCGCTGTCGAGGATCGCCGGCAGCAGGCGTTCCTGAATGTCGATGATGAGCAGGGTCGATTGCGTGGCTCTGATGCGCATGCGGGCTTTCCTTGTGGTCAGGGTTTGAACGCGCCGATGAAGATCGAGGGATCGACGCGGGTGTCGTTGAGACTGACGTTCCAGTGCAGGTGCGGCCCGGTGGCACGGCCGGTGGCGCCGACCTTGCCGAGCACGGCGCCGCGCTCCAGGCGGTCGCCGACCTTCACGTCGATCGCCGAGAGGTGGCAGAACATGCTGATCAGGCCCTGGCCGTGATCGACGAACACCGTTCTGCCGTTGAAGAAGTAATCGCCGGTGAGGATCACCTCGCCGGCTGCCGGGGCCTTCACCGGGGTGCCGGCTCGGGCGGCGAAATCCAGCCCGGAATGCGGATTGCGTTCCTCGCCATTGAAGAAACGACGCAGGCCGAACGGTGAAGACAGCGGGCCATCCACCGGATGGTCGAACAGCAGGTTGCTTGGCTGGTTCGGACTGAAGCGGGCATAGGCGCGATTCTGTTCGGCCAGTTCGCGCTCGATGCGCGCCAGATCGGCCGGGTTCGGATTGACCTGCCGCTTGTTCTTCAGCGTGATGTGTTGCGCGCGGTATTCGCGGCCGGCGATCTGGAAGGTCCGCGGTTGACCGTCGACCTCCAGCGCTTGCGCGCCGGCCCGGGCCGTCAGCGGGATGCCGACGATGGCGATCCAGCGCTGGCCTTCCTCGCGGAGCACCAGCGTCGGTTTGTCCTGATAGCGGACCTGCGGCGCCCGCGCGCTGTCGCCCAGCGCGATCACGGCGACGCCGCCCGGTACCGGTTTGTTCAGCAGGCGGGTGATGAATCCGTCGGCCTGGGCAGAAGCGGCCAGGCACAGAGCCAGCGAAAGGACGAGCGTGCGCAACATGAGCGATTCCGTCTGGTTGGGCGGCCCATCCTCGCGTAAACGGCCGGTCAGCGAAAGCCTCCTGCAGGCAGGCGGCCTTCGGGCGAGGGGATGGATGGTTGCAATCACGGCGCGGCGACCTTATCTAGGATGATCCCTCGGCGTTGTGTGCACTTCTTATATGAATAACGCTCTGTCCATCCGGCAGTTGACCAAGACCTATGGCAACGGCTTCCAGGCCCTCAAGGGCATCGACCTGGACGTTGCCGAAGGCGATTTCTTCGCCTTGCTCGGCCCCAACGGCGCCGGCAAGTCCACCACCATCGGTATTCTTTCCACGCTGGTGAACAAGAGCAGCGGCACGGTGAACGTGTTCGGCCACGACCTGGATCGCGATCCGTCCGGACTCAAGCGTTGCCTGGGTGTGGTGCCGCAGGAGTTCAACTTCAACCAGTTCGAGAAGGCCTTCGATATTCTCGTCACCCAGGCCGGCTACTACGGCATCCCGGCGAAGATCGCCGGGGAGCGTGCCGAAAAATATCTGCATCAGCTGGGGCTGTGGGACAAGCGTGACGTGTCCTCGCGAATGCTCTCCGGCGGCATGAAGCGCCGTCTGATGATCGCCCGAGCGCTGATCCACCAGCCGCGCCTGCTAATCCTCGATGAGCCGACAGCGGGCGTGGACATCGAGCTGCGCCGCTCGATGTGGTCGTTCCTCACCGAGCTGAATCGCGAGGGCATCACCATCATCCTCACCACCCACTACTTGGAAGAAGCCGAGCAGCTGTGCCGCAACATCGGCATCATCGACCACGGTCGCATCGTCAAGAACACCAGCATGCGCGAGCTGCTCAAGCAGCTGCATGTGGAGACCTTCCTGCTCGACCTGAAGGAGTCGCAGCTGGTGCCGCCGGAGCTGGGTAGTTATCCGTCGCGGCTGGTCGATCACCACACGCTGGAGGTTCAGGTGGAGAAGAGCCAGGGCGTGACCGAGCTGTTCCGCCTGCTCGCCGCCCAGGGCATCGAGGTGCTGAGCCTGCGCAACAAGACCAATCGGCTGGAGGAACTGTTCGTGTCGCTGGTGGAAACCAACCTGCAGAAGGTGAACCCATGAGTGCCGAGTTGCGCCCCAACCTGGTCGCGCTGCAGACCATCGTGCAGCGCGAAATCCGCCGCTACACACGCATCTGGCCGCAGACGCTGCTGCCCCCGGCAATCACCATGGTGCTGTATTTCGTCATCTTCGGCAGCCTGATCGGCGCACGAATCGGCGAGATGGGCGGCTTCAGCTACATGGAGTACATCGTGCCGGGGCTGATCATGATGTCGGTGATCACCAACTCGTACAGTAACGTGGTGTCGAGCTTCTTCAGTACCAAGTTCCAGCGTTCCATCGAGGAGCTGCTGGTCTCGCCGGTTTCGCCGCAGGTCATCGTCATCGGCTTCGCCCTGGGCGGCATCACCCGCGGCCTGGCGGTGGCGGTGATCGTCACGCTGCTGTCGATGTTCTTCACCGACCTGCAGGTCCATCACGCCGGCGTGATGGTGCTGGTGATCGTGCTGACGGCGACGATCTTTGCCCTCGGCGGCTTCATCAACGCGGTGTACGCACGCAACTTCGACGATATCTCGATCATCCCGACGTTCGTGCTGACGCCGCTGACCTACCTCGGCGGGGTGTTCTACTCGATCCACCTGCTGCCGCCATTCTGGCAGACACTGTCGCTGGCCAACCCGATCCTGCACATGGTCAACGCCTTCCGCTACGGCATCCTCGGCGTGTCGGACATTCGCATTGGCGTGGCGATCAGCTTCATGGCCGTGGCGGCGGTGCTGCTGTATCTGTTCTGCGTGCGTCTGCTCAAGAGTGGGCGCGGCATGCGCCAGTAATCGCCTGGCACCGCGCTGCGCTGAAAAAAACGCCGCGAGGCTTTACACTTCGCGGCGTTTTTCGTTCAGGTTCCCGCCATGCAGCATCCCGCAGAACATTCGCCGCTGGGCAAGTCCAGCGCCTACGTTGCCACCTACAGCCCCGAGCAGCTGTTTCCCATTCCGCGCGCGCCGAAATGGGCCGAGCTGGGCCTGAGCGCAGCGACGCTGCCGTATCGCGGCGTGGATATCTGGAACTGCTATGAGCTGTCCTGGCTGCTGCCGTCGGGCAGGCCAGTGGTGGCCATCGGAGAGTTCGCCATCCCGGCCGATTCGCCGAACATCATCGAGTCGAAGTCGTTCAAGCTCTATCTGAACTCGCTCAACCAGTCGGTCTTCGCCTCGCAGCAGGCGCTATTGGAGGTCATGCAGCGCGATCTTTCCGGCGCGGCGGGCAAGCCGGTCGCGGTTCGCCTGCGCGGCCTCGATGAGGTGGCGGCTGAGGGCGTGGCGACCCTGCCGGGGCGCTGCATTGATGAACTGGATTTTGCCATCGAGCATTACGATGCGCCGCGCCCGGACCTGCTGCGCTGCGACGCGAGCCGGCAGGTGGAGGAGTGCCTGCACAGCCATCTGCTCAAGTCCAACTGCCCGGTGACCGGCCAGCCGGACTGGGGCAGCGTGCTGGTGGATTACAGCGGGCCGGCACTGCTGCCGGAGAGCCTGCTGGCCTATCTGGTGAGCTTTCGCCAGCACGCCGACTTTCACGAGCAGTGCGTTGAGCGCATCTTCCTCGACCTGCAGAAGCTGTTGCAGCCGCGCAGGCTGACGGTTTACGCCCGCTACGTGCGCCGCGGCGGGCTGGACATCAACCCGTACCGCAGCACCGAGGCGTTCGCGCCGGACAACCGCCGGCTGGTGCGGCAGTAAGCCCGGTCGACCCGTTCAGATACCCATATTGGCCAGACTCTGCAGGATGTTGCGCAGAGTGATGGCCATGCTTGGGTGGCTGACTTCGAATCGCTCCACGGCGAGGTTGACGCCGTCCACCAGCGAGTCGGTGTATTCGGCCTCGCCATCATCTGCCAGGCGGGCTTCGATATCCAGGGCGATGGCCTGGAGCGAGGCGCGCTCCTCCTCGGTCAGCGGGGTGTCCTGCGCCAGTTGACTACGCAGTTCTTCGAGCTGCGACTGCAGATCATGTGCCGGCATGTTGCTTCCCTCTCATGGTTGCGAAACGTCACGGCGGCAAGCCGTGCTGATGAACGAAGGTTAAACCAGCCGCGTTGGCTTGTCTGTGTCTGCACCATGCTCCGCGGTGGCGCAGCCTCCGCACGTCCGCAGGCTGCCGAAATGCTGGCGAATGGTTCTATACTTCGCCGCTTGGATCGGCAGGGTGGCACGGCCACCGACTAACAGGAGAGTTGCAATGCGCAAGTTCGGCACGCGGTGCCTCGGGCTTTTCAACGTCGCTCTGGTTGCCGCTGCAGCGCTGGCGGTACCGGCGCTGCAGGCTGCCGAGGAAGACCCGTGGGAGGGCGTCAACCGGGCGGTGTTCCGCTTCAACGATACGCTCGATACCTACACCCTCAAACCGCTCGCTCAGGGCTACCAGAAGGTGACGCCGACCTTTCTCGAAGACGGCATCAGCAATATCTTCAGAAACCTCGACGATGTGGTGGTGCTGACCAACGACCTTTTGCAGGGCAAGGTGCGCGATGCCGGCATCGACACCAGCCGCATTCTGTTCAATACCACCTTCGGCGTGCTGGGCTTCTTCGACGTGGCGACGCGCATGGGGCTGCCGAAGAATGATGAAGACTTCGGCCAGACGCTGGGTGTCTGGGGGCTGGGCAATGGACCGTACGTGGTGCTGCCGCTGCTCGGGCCGAGCACCGTACGCGACACCGCAGGACTGGTGCCGGATGCTTTCCTCAAGCCGTATCCGTACATGGATCATGTGCCGTCGCGCAACCTCACGCGCGGCGTGAATGTGATCGACACCCGTGCTGGCCTGCTGTCGGCGGAGAAGATGATCACTGGCGACAAGTATGTGTTCGTCCGCAACGCCTACCTGCAGAACCGCGAATTCCGCACGCTCGACGGCCAGGTCGAAGACGACTTCTGATCCTCGCCGCCGGATCGCTGAATTCGGCATAAGGCCTGACGCGACCTCTCCGTCAGGCCATCGCCAGTATCGCCAGGCCCAGGCTTTGCTGGCCGTCTTCCAATGTGGCGACCCGTATCACTTCGGTTTCGGCGTCCAGTCCCTTGAGCGTCGGATGTTGCGAGGCGATCAGCACGCGTAGCCGGTCGCCGGCATTCAGGCTGGTCGCCGCCACGACCTGCATGCCGGTACTCGACAGGTCGAGACACTTGCCCTGAATCTGCCGTTCGCCGTCCAGCAACCGCACGGTGCATTCGACAGGCATGCGGATGAAGTCGCGCTTCTCGCTGTAGTCCCGGTCTTTCTGGCTCATGTGCTTGTCCTTTTCATCTATTTGTCGAAGTTCTTATAGCCAGCGATCATCGTGGCATCGACGCCTGCGGCCGGTCCAGGGTGCCTGGCTTGAAACGCTGTTCGTATGGGAGTACCGTCTGCGCCTTGAAAACATCCCTCGTGCCGCGCACCGCGCGGGCTCCACGCTCTGGCTCATCATCCTGGCGTAAATCGCCTGGTAGGAACATGCATAAACCAAGCGCGACGCTACTGATCATAGATGACGACGATGTGGTGCGGGCCAGCCTTGCAGCCTATCTGGATGACAGTGGTTTCCGCGTGCTGCAGGCCAGCAGCGGTCAGGAAGGCATGGCGCTGTTCGAGGCCGAGCAGCCCGATCTGGTGATCTGCGACCTGCGCATGCCGCAGATGGACGGCCTCGAGCTGATTCGCCAGATCAGCGAGCGCCAGGCCGATCTGCCGGTCATCGTGGTGTCCGGTGCCGGTGTCATGAGCGATGCGGTCGAGGCGTTGCGCCTGGGCGCCGCCGACTACCTGATCAAGCCGCTGGAAGACCTGGCCATGCTCGAGCATTCGGTGCGTCGCGCACTGGATCGTTCCCGTCTGCGCCTGGAAAACCGCCGCTATCGCGAGCAGCTGGAATCCGCCAACCGCGATCTGCAGGCCAGCCTGCACCTGCTGCAGGAAGATCAGGACGCCGGTCGTCAGGTACAGATGAACATGCTGCCGGTGACGCCCTGGAGCGCCGACGGTTTCGACTTCGCCCACCAGATCATTCCGTCGCTGTACCTGTCCGGCGATTTCGTCGACTACTTCCGCGTGGATGACCGGCGGATAGGCTTCTACCTCGCCGACGTATCGGGGCACGGTGCGTCGTCGGCGTTCGTAACCGTACTGCTGAAGTTCATGACCACGCGGCTGCTCTACGAGTCGCGGCGCAGCGGCACGCTGCGCGAATTCAAGCCATCCGAAGTGCTCGATCACATCAACCGTGGGCTGATCAACTGCAAGCTGGGCAAACACGTGACCATGCTCGGCGGGGTGATCGACATCGAGCGTGACGTGCTGCACTACAGCATCGGCGGGCATCTGCCGATGCCGGTGCTGTACACTGGCGGCGCTGCCCATTACCTGGAGGGGCGCGGTCTGCCGGTAGGGCTGTTCGTCGAGGCTACCTATCAGGATTTCGAGCTGAAACTCCCGGAAACCTTCAGCCTCACGCTGCTCTCGGACGGCATTCTGGACCTTTTGCCAGGCGATACACTCAAAGAAAAAGAGTCGGCGTTGCCGGAATTGATCAGCGGCGCCGGTGGCACGCTGGATGGCCTGCGCCGAGTCTTCGGCCTGGCCGAGCTGGCGGACATGCCTGACGATATCGCCTTGCTGGTGTTGAGCAGGAACCTTGCATGAGTACGGGTAAGATCCAGTTCGCCGAGATGGACGGTACCTTCGTCCTCAAGTTCATCGGTGAAATCCGCCTGACGCTGTGTTCGGCGCTGGACGCCACCATCGACCGGATTTTCTCGGCGCTCAATTTCTCCACCATCGTCATCGACCTGACGGAAAGCCGCAGCATCGACAGCACCACGCTGGGCTTGCTGGCCAAGCTGTCGATCCTGTCGCGGCAGAAGGTCGGCATGCTGCCGACCCTGGTGACTACCCACCCGGACATCACCCGTCTGCTGCAGTCGATGGGCTTCGATCAGGTGTTCAACATCGTCGACCGGCCGTTGCCGTGCCCGGAATGCCTGGCTGATCTGCCATCGCAGGACCAGTCGGAAGAGGTGGTGAAGGCCAAGGTGCTGGAGGCTCACCGCATCCTGATGAGCCTCAACGAATCCAACCGCGAGGCCTTCCGTGACCTCGTCACCGCGCTGGAGCGTTCCTGATCAGGCGAGCGCCTTGAGCAGGGCTTCGAGTTTTTCCTGATCGCGGGCGAACTGGCGGATACCTTCGGCCAGCTTCTCGGTCGCCATCGCATCCTCGTTCAAGCCCCAGCGGAAGCTGGCTTCATCCAGGCTGATGCGCGGTTCGCTGCCACGTCCCGGCGCTAGGCGGCGTTCCAGCGTGCCACTGGCCTCGCTGAGCTGGACGAGCAGCTCGGGGCTGATGGTCAGCCGATCGCAGCCGGCCAGCGCCTCGATCTGGCCGACGTTGCGGAAGCTCGCGCCCATCACCACCGTCTCGTAGCCGTGTGCCTTGTAGTAGTCGTAGATGCGACTCACCGATTGCACGCCCGGATCTTCGGCACCTTGGTAGTCGCGGCCTTCGTGTTTCTTGTACCAGTCGTAGATGCGGCCGACGAACGGCGAGATCAGGAAGACGCCAGCCTCGGCGCAGGCCACCGCCTGGGTGAAGGAGAACAGCAGGGTAAGATTGGTCTGGATACCGGCCTTCTCCAGCTGCTCGGCGGCGCGGATGCCTTCCCAGGTTGCGGCGATCTTGATCAGCACGCGCTCGCGGCCGATTCCCGCCTGCTCGTAGAGACCGATCAGGCGCTCGGCACGCTGGATCATCGCCTGGCTGTCGAAGGACAGGCGCGCATCCACTTCGGTGGAGATACGCCCCGGAATCAGCTTGAGAATTTCCTCGCCCACCGCGACGGCGAACAGGTCGCAGGCCAGCCCGACATCGCCCTGGCAGCGGCTCATCGCGGACTTGAGATGCTCGGCGTAGCGCGGCAGCGCAGCAGCCTTGAGCAGCAGCGACGGATTGGTGGTGGCGTCCACCGGTTGCAGACGGGCAATGGCATCGATGTCGCCGGTGTCGGCGACGACGGTGGTGAACTGCTTGAGTTGTTCCAGCTTGGAAGTCATGAAAGGGGAGGCTCCGTCCAGTGAATGAGCATGACCTTACCCGAGCGAACCGGCCCGCTACAACGGGCCGATAGTCACGGGTACGCGTGCTTTGATGGGGCTGGGAAGGCAGCGTTCCCTCGGGCGGCGATCAATGTCCGTCAAGCAGGGCGGCAGCCTGATCGAACAGCGCGAGCGGGTCGGTAACCTTGTGGATATCCGCCGAGAGCATCTGGCGAAAGCGCCGCGCACCGGGAAAGCCCGAGCCCAGCCCGAGTACGTGGCGGGTCACATGATGCATCGTGCCGCCGCTCGCCAGGTGCTGTTCGATGTACGGCCGCATGGCGCGTAACGCCTGCGCGCGACTGATCACCGGCGCGCTGCTGCCGAACAGCCGCTGATCCACCTGCGCCAGCAGATAGGGATTGTGGTACGCCTCACGGCCGAGCATGACGCCATCGAAGGTGTGCAGATGCGCTTCACACTCGTCGAGCGTCTTGATCCCGCCGTTGAGGACGATTTCCAGGTCAGGAAAGTCCCGTTTCAGCTGCGCGGCCACGTCATAGCGCAGCGGCGGCACCTCGCGATTCTCCTTCGGCGATAGACCTTCGAGGATGGCGATGCGCGCGTGTACGGTGAAACTGCGGCAGCCGGCGTCGCGCACCTGACCGACGAAATCGCAGAGTTCGGCATAGCTGTCGCGGCCGTTGATGCCGATCCGGTGCTTGACCGTCACCTCGATGCCGACACTGTCGCGCATGGCTTTCACACACTCGGCGACCAGCGCCGGATGGGCCATCAGGCAGGCACCGATCATGTTGTTCTGCACGCGATCGCTGGGACAGCCGACGTTGAGGTTGACCTCGTCATAGCCGGCGGCCTCGGCCATCTTCGCGCATGCCGTCAGTTCCGCCGGAACGCTGCCGCCCAGTTGCAACGCCAGCGGGTGCTCGCATGCGTCGTATCGCAGGTAGCGCGCAGCATCACCGTGAATCAGCGCGCCGGTGGTGACCATCTCGGTGTAGAGCAGGGCGTGGCGCGACAGCTGGCGCAGGAAGTACCGGCAGTGACGATCCGTCCAGTCCATCATCGGTGCGACGGAGAAGCGGCGTGAAGGTCCGGGGCGCGTGGTTACTGCGTTTGCGGCTGGTTTGTCGAACATTTCGGCTGTCTGATTGTTGCTCGTTTTCGCCTGTTTTTGCCCGTTTTTTTAGGCTCGGTGCTACATTGTAGGACGCCATTTTGGCGTGTAGCACCGGGGGCAAAGGATGGGGACGATAACGGCGCGGCCGCGGAAGGGCGGCGGGGTTGGGTATACCGCGCAGATCAGGATCAAGCGCGAAGGCAAGGTAGTTTATCAAGAAAGCCAGACCTTCGACCGCAAGCAGACTGCACAAGCATGGGTGAAGCGCCGGGAGACGGAGCTGGCAGAGCCCGGTGCGCTCGCTCGTGCGAATCGGAAAGCGTCTACGCTGCGAGACATCATCGACCAGTACCTGGAGGAGTACGAACGGATTCGCCCTCTGGGCAAGACCAAACGTGCAACATTGAAGGCGATCGCTAGCACTTGGCTGGGAGACTTGGCGGACGTCGACGTAACCAGTCAGCGGCTGGTGGAGTTCGCAACCTGGCGGATGGGGTCAGAGGGCGGCGGCGTGAAGGGGCAGACCGTGGGCAACGATCTGGCGCACCTTGGTGCGGTGCTATCGGTTGCAAAGCCTGCCTGGGGGTATGACGTCGATCCGCATGCGGTTGGTGACGCACGCAAGGTGTTGCGAAAGCTCGGGGTGCGCACCAAGAGCAAAGAACGCGATCGGCGGCCAACGGCGGATGAGCTGGACAAGCTGCTCGAGTATTTCTTCGAGACGCAGAAGCGTCGGCCAAGCTCAATCAACATGCCGAAGATCATCGGTTTCGCCATTTTCTCCACCCGCCGTCAGGAAGAGATCACGCGAATCCGCTGGGCCGACCTGGATGAAAAGCGGCAGGCCGTGCTGGTTCGGGATATGAAGAACCCCGGTCAGAAGATTGGTAACGATGTGTGGTGCCACCTTCCTGATGAGGCCTGGGCGATTCTGAAAAGCATGCCGAGGCACTGTGAGGTGATCTTTCCCTACAACAGCGACTCGATTTCCGCGGCGTTCACCCGGGCCGGCAAATTTCTGGAGTTGGACGACCTGACGTTTCACGACCTCCGGCATGATGGTGTGAGCCGGCTGTTCGAGATGGACTGGGACATCCCGCGGGTGGCCAGTGTGTCTGGCCATCGGGATTGGA
This sequence comes from Stutzerimonas sp. 21-1, assembly GCF_056336065.1. Lineage (NCBI taxonomy): Bacteria > Pseudomonadati > Pseudomonadota > Gammaproteobacteria > Pseudomonadales > Pseudomonadaceae > Stutzerimonas > Stutzerimonas sp. 21-1. The sequence continues at coordinate 1,338,749 of NZ_CM150500.1, forward strand.
ACTCGCTGCGGCGCTACACACATTTGCGGGGTCGCGGCGACCCTTACGCCGGTTGGAATTGGTTGGAGCGGATAATAGCGGCGCCCGTTGAGCTGGGCGCCAGAGGGAAAGAAGCGGACAAAAGCTCAGCCGGCTCGCTTGAAGCGACCGTGTAGTTTGTCGTTCTCGGCCACGGCCTTTCGGCGTTGCTCATCGAGGTAAGCCGCCAAGTCGGTGAGGTGCACACCCTTGGCGGCCTTCTGGCTTCCCTCGATGCGAACCACTGGCAAATCCACTTCGCCAGTGGCTACCTTGCGCTGGAGTTTGTCCGGCGTCAGATGGCTGAAATAGTCCGAGCACACCCGCTCTAGAGGAATGATCGCCTGGCCGTTGTACTGGGCCATCAGCAGAAATGCGGTATTCATCGCCGCTTCCCTCCCTTGCGATGCTTCTTGGTGCCGCCGTGGCAGGTCAGGCGGTAGCTGATGAACGTGGCCAGCTCGCCGATCTCGGCTTTGATGTCGTCGATGATGGCGCCCATGATCGCGTTCACCTCCTCATAGGTGGCGCGCTGGATAGTGCGTGAGTTGTCGACGTGGGTCTTGCCGTCCGGCGTCTTGACCAACCACTCAATCGTCCAGCGCTGCGGCTTGCGTGGCAGGCGGCCGCTGACCTGGGCGGTGTCGTTGGGCATTTCGGTGGTGAAAAAGATCGAGTAGGTCATGCCGTGACCTCCATCAGCATGCGGTAGCCGCGCGTGTGCCCCATGAACCCGTGCAAGGGGTGAATGATGTCCATCGACTCCGTGAATTCAATCTGGCCAGTGCGTGCCAGCTCATTCAGTACGCCACCCACCTCGCTCGGCCGCATGCCGGTTGCGCGCCTCAGTGCCATGCGGCGCACCCACCCGCCACCCGCGCGGCGCAGCTGATCGAGGATGATGTTGCGCGCGCGCCTGGCATCGAATGACTGATAAGGCACTCGATTGGGCGTAGCAATTCCGAGCGCCGGAGCAAATAGATCAAGCTGGCTCATGCCGCCTCCTCCCCGAGCTGCTGCGCGCTGAGGTTTGCGCGGACGAGGGCGGCGGCTACCGGTGGGCAGACGCTGTTCCCGCACATGCGGACTTGAGCTGCTTTGCTGAGCTTCTTTCCGCCGGCGGTGCGGTCGTGGATGTAGTCGGCCGGGAAGCCCTGGGCCGCGAACAGTTCGTGCGGCTCGAGCATGCGCATGCCGATGTCGACGATCTGGTAGGGCTCGCCCTTGATCATCACCAGTGCGTGGCGGTCCTTGGTGGTGACGGTGTGTAGTGGTTCCTGCAGCGGCTGGCCGTCGCCGGTGCCGTAGTACTTGAGCAGGAAGGCGCGAACCTCGCCCATGTGGCCGCCGGTGGTCAGCGTGTGGATGGGCTCGCGCAGGTCCTGGCCGATGCAGTTGTTGCGCAGCTTCACCAGGTGGCTGGTCACCAGTGCGTTGTGATCGACGGTGGTCGCGGTTGGCAGCGGGCTTTCCAGGCTGCTGCCCGGGCCGGTGTAGTTGCCGCCGTAGTGCTTGGCGAGGAAGGCGGCGACGAGGCCGATCGGAGCGGCGCCGCCCGGCTTCTTGATGAAGCTGTTCGCGGTGACAGTTGCCAGCGGCGCTTCGACCGATGAGCCTCGATCGTTCGACCGGAACTTGGTGATCACCGGAGCTACCAGCGCGAAGTGCCCGCCTTTTACCTGGGCACAGATGGTGCGCAGCGGTGCATCGGCCGGCATGTTGCGCTGGGTGCTGCCGTTGGCGTGCTCCGTGATGAAAGGTGCCATGCCCTGAACAACGAAGGGCTGGTTCGATTCGATCACGTAGCGCTGAATGCCCCGTGCGATGCGGCGCAGGGTGTTCTCGGCCAGTGGCTTCTTGCGGGTGAAGATCGACGGGCAGGGCAGTGACCAATCGATGATCTCCGCGGCGGTGCGCCATGGCTTCAAGCGCTTGGCCTTGACCGCTTCGCTCGCCGGGTCGCCGTGAGTGGGCTCGGGCCAGACGATCGGCTGGCCGTCGCAACGCGCGATGAGGAACAGGCGCTTGCGGATGGTCGGGGCGCCGTAGTCGCAGGCGCGGAGCTCGCGCCAGTCGACGACGTAGCCGAGGCGGCGCAGTGCGTTGACGAAGCTGGTAAAGGTGCGGCCCTTGTTCTTCGGGCAGGGGCGGCCGTCGGTGGCCAGCGGCCCCCACGTCACGAACTCTTCAACGTTCTCCAGCATGATGACCTTCGGCTTGGCCGTGGCGGCATAGCGGATGGCGACCCAGGCGAGTCCGCGGATCTCCTTCTTCACAGGCGCACCGCCCTTGGCCTTGCTGAAGTGCTTGCAGTCCGGGCTGAACCAGCAGAGATCGACCGGGCGACCGTCGACGACAACGCGTGGGTCGACCTCCCAAACCGATTCGCAGAAGTGCTTGGTGTGCGGGTGGTTGATGTCGTGCATCGCCACCGCTTCGGGGTCGTGGTTGATGGCAATGTCGACCGGGCGGCCGATACCAAGCTCGATGCCCGTTGAGGCACCGCCGCCGCCGGCGAAGTTGTCGATGACCAGGCCGCTGAAATTGAACGCCGGCTGCGGGTGGATGCGAAAGATATTGTCCATGCTCACCTCACAAGCACTGCGGCGCAGCGGCACCGGTGTGCTCGGCGTCCACGCGCTCCCAGGTGGAGCAGGCGCGGGCGCGGTGGGTGGTGGACAGCAGTTCGAGCAGCTTGCTGTGGTACTGGACGCAGGCGTGGGTGTTGGTCCATTCGGGCAGCTGCCACGGTGCTGGTGTCACGCCTTCCAGGCATGGCCAGCTCTCGCCGTGCTCGGGCATGAGGTCGCGGCGTTCGGTTGCCAGGGCGACCATGTCCGCCTCGTGAATGCACTCGGGCAGTTGCGGGTCGAGCTGGAAGCGCTCGCAGATGGCGAGCCAGATGCCGTGCTCAATGGCGCTGAAGTCGGGCAGCAGGGCCTTGAGTGGGCGAGTCATGTCACCGACGTAGGCTTCGGTCGCGTCGTGGAGCAGGGCGGCGAGCTGGTGTTCGGCCGGCACGATGCTGGCTACCAGCAGGCTGTGCTGCGCGACGGAGTAGTGCCGGCTGGTGTGGCCGTTGAAGCGGCAGAGCTGCGAGAGCGCGTGGGCGATGTCCAGCGTGCTGACCTGGTCGGCCTTGGGCGCGAGGAGGTCGAAGCGGCGGCCGGTGCGGGTGAGAATCCAGCTCATTGCATCACCTCCACTTCCAGCACGGGCAGGGTCTGCCAGTAGCGGTCGAACATGGCGCGAGCGGTGTTGGAGAGGCGGCGGCAGGTTTCTGCCTGGTCGTTCGAGCGCAGTCCGGCGAACGTGTTGGCGGCCAGGCTGAGTTTGTCGGCCATCGCGATCAGGTGGTCGGCGTCTGCCTCGGTCAGCGCTCGGTTCTGCAGGGTGGCGATCTGGGCCTTGCAGGTGTCCAGTTCTGAGGTCCGCTGCTCGATTGCCTGGGCAGCGTCGAGGCGGGTGATGGTGTGCTCGTGCTGGGCCTTGTCGCGCTGCTCGTGCAGGCGGTGCAGCTCGTGCCGGTGGGCCTGCAGGCCGCGCTGGTAGCCGGTGTCGAACGCTTCGCGCTTGCCGGCGCGCAGCCCTTCATAGAAGCCGATGCCGAACACGAGTGCCGCGGCGGCAACGCAGCCGATCAAGGCAAGTATTTGAATGGTGGTGATGTTCATGTGCTGTGTCCCCGTGGTGACCGCCGGCTGGTGAGGCCGGCGGGTGGTGGTGGTTATTTGCCGAGGGAGAAGGTGCCGATGGTGAGCGGCACCAGGCCGCCGACTTCCTGCTCGAGCACGTCCTTGAATTCCCGGGCAAAGGCTTCGCGCTGCGCTTCCTCCCCGACCCACCGGAGCTTCAGTTGCGGTTCGTCGCGGCCGGTGATTACGGACAGGCGCAGCTTGATATCTGCCACGTCCAGCCCTTCAAACGGCACGGTGGTGAAGATGAAGGCGGAGGGCAGGGTGTCCTGGCTCTTGGCCTCGATCTCGTCCATCGCTGAGCGGCTGGATGAGAAGTCGCCGACGTTGCTGTCGCGCTGGCTGGTGGCTTTGATGGTCATGCGGCGCACTGCGTTGATGGCCTGGATCATCTGCAGGTTCGTCTCGCCGTCCAGCGCCTGCAGGGTGGGTAGCCAGTCCTCCAGCCATTCGGCGAGGTCCTTCTGGCTGAGCGGCTTGCCGAGCACACCGAGCAGAGCGGAATAGGCGGCGGTGGGCTTGAGGGTGAGGGTGGCGGTGTCATCGCCGTGGCCGGCGTGGTCGGGCTCGCCCAGGTTGAAGATGACGGTGGCGGACATGGCGTCCTGATCGATGAAACCACCCGGGCGGGGTTGGTTGGCGTTGTCATGGGCGGCGACGTACTTGGTGAAGTCGCGCAGCGAATGAGTGCGCAGTGTTCCGCGGAAGCGATCGCGCAGGGGCTGGTACTGCTCGAGGCTGCGCAGGCTGACAGCTTCCGGCAGCACGGCCACGGACGTGCCGCCGTCGATGACGATAGGCTTGGCGGCGGCGATGATGGCCTGGGACTCGATGTGTTGGATGGCTTCTTTGCTCAGCGACATGCTGTGTCTTCCTTTTGGTGAGTGGGGCTTGGTGATGCGGCTCAGACTTCGCGGGCTTTAACCGGCGCTTCCTCGCGGGTGAACATCTGGTCGGTCGGGCTGGTCTGGAACAGCTCGAGGCCGTTCTCGGTGACGTACATGGGCGTGTCGAGGGAGGTGTCCTCGCGCTTCTTGCCGCGCTTGGTGGGTTGCACGAAGTCCAGCGTGTGGCTGACGGTCACCTGGTTGCTCTGGCCGATCTGCTTGAGCTTGAACTTGAGCGTGACCTCGCCGGGCTTGCCGTGGTCGACCACGCCTGCGGCGACATCGGAAAGCGCGCGGCCGACCTGCTGGGCGAATACGCTGGCGTTGAGGGAGTTGATGAACTCGCTGGTATCGGTGGGTTTCATGGCGTGCTGTGCCTCTTTGGTTGCCCGTGGTGGGCGGTTATGCCGCCTTGGTTGAGGCGGCGGAATGGGTGGGGTTTTGCGCATCGAGCCAGTTGGCCAGGTCCTGCAGGTACACCACGGGCTGCGCCTTGCGGGTGCCGTGCAGGCGGGTGTAGCGCAGCTTGATGGCGCCGGTGCGGATCTCGTCCAGCAGGTACTCCATGCTGTTGATGTGCGGCAGGTACTCGGCGCGCACTTCGTCCAGTGGCAGGCAGGGCCGGTCGTAGCGGCGTAGCAATTGCTCGTAGGTGCTGGTCACTGGCTGGCCCCTTCGTGGTCCCCGCGCCCCTCGACGGAGCGTGGCGCGCCGGGTGCGTGGCGCAGGCGGATGATCTCGGTGATGCCCTCGATGGTCTTGCCGGCTTGCCGGTCGACCACGTTGCCGGTGGCGTCGGTGATGACGCAGGCGAATGGCACGGCCTGATCCGTGGTCAGGGTGACGTGTGGCAGGTAGCCACCCGGCAGTACCGCGAACAGCGAGCACCAGAGCCGGCCGAGGTCATCCGCGTGGGGCTGGTTGGTTTGCAGACGGTCGATGGCTTCGGCGCAGGTGGCATGCAGCATTCGGCCTGGGATCACGCTGGGGTGGTCCAGATGCAGGCTGGCGAGCTTGAGGGCGCCGATCGCGTGTTGGGTCGCGGAGGTGCTCATGCGGCGACGTCCTTGCGGGTGATGGTGATTTCCAGCTGCTCGGCCAGCCACGCGATGCCATCTTCGGTCGCCATGACCACGCCGTAGTGCGTGTAGCTGTTGATGGCCGGGTTCCAGCGGCTGCGGGTGTCGACGAACAGCCGGCCCTGGCCGCGCTCGCTGCTGATCAGCTCGCCGGCGTGGTTGAGCAGGCCCAGCGCGCGCATGCGGGTGCGCAGCTTGCGCGGGCCGATGCCGAGCACGGCGGCGACTTGGTCGAGAGTACGGTTCATGGTGGTGGGCCTCAGGCTGTGAGGCCGGCGGCCAGGGCGGCGCGGATAAGCCGCGCGCACTCGCTCCGGCGAAGCGGAGGGGCGATATTTCGCATCTCCAACATTGCCGCATCGATCATCTCGACCCACTTGCGCTGCTCCGGCTGCTGTTCGGTCTGCACGAGCCGTGTGGCTTCCTCGGCCACATCAAGCCACTGCGCCTCGGCAGGCACTGACGGCGTTGGCATTCCCTTCAGCATCATTTCGAGATCGTCGATCACCTGCTGCACGCCAGGGGATACAGGCCGGCGCATTCCCAGTAATCCGATAGCGTTACGGATCAGTGGGCGGTGCGTGACATAAAGCGGCTCATCCTGCGCCGGGGCTGGGCCTGTCTGCGCGTTCAGCTCATGGGTGGCTGCGTTGAATGCCGCCGTGGCACCTGCCAAGTCGCTCGGGTAAGCGCGCTGCGGTATGGCCTCGGCCGTATCCAGCGTGCCGTTGGCGACGGCCTCGACCCAGTCGGCCAGGTGCTGGAAGTTGGCGCCGTCGTTGCGCTGGAGGGTCATGCTGTGGCGCTGCTCGCGCATGAACAGCACGGCCAGCAGCTGATCGCCGCTGTCGCTGGTGAATGGCTCGATGCTCAGCTCGGCGCGCAGCTCGCGGGCGGGCTGGGTGAGCAGCAGGGTTTCGCTGCCGGCCTGGCTGGCGAGCATGCCAAGGGCGGCTTCGCTGCCCCTGGTGAGGGAGAAGGTGCTCATGCTGGCACCTCGCTCTCGGCGCGGGTGTAGCCGATCAGCTTTTCGATCAAGGCTTCCAGATCGGCACATACCGGCTGCGCTTGGGCCACATCCAGATCTAGCGATTCCGTGAACGCGTCGATGTAGATGTATTCCGAGAACAGGTGCCGTGCGCTGTGTTCTTCCGGGGTCGCCGTGGTGCGAGCAGCCTTAGACATGGGCTTGCGAACGCGGCACCCGATGCAATGGTTGTCCGCGTCGTATTCGCAGTGGGCGGTATAGCGCCCGGCGGCGCTGATGCGCATGCAGAGCGCCATGATCTGGAGGGCCAGAACCTCAATTCGGCTGTTCATGCTGCGCCACCGAACGGACCGAAGTCCTCGAAGGCGGGGAGGGTGTGGTGCTTGAGTTGTGCGGCGCGCAGGGTGACGTGAGCGGTCAGGCCGGTTTCACGTTCGATGCGGCGTACGGTGACGGGGTTAGATGCCGCTGCCGGGTGCAAGTAGACCGGGCAGCGGGTGCTGCTGTGCTGTGCTGTGTCCATTGTCGCGATCCCGTGGTGAGTGGGTACGCGAGAACAATACGTCAGCGTATTGATCGTGTCAATGCGTAAACGAATAACCGCATTGGATAGGTGAGCGAACTTCCGTCGTCACAGTGCCGACGATTCGGGGTAGCGCGCAGCAGAGCGCCAGCGGACGTGAACGCTGCCATCTGGCCGCTTGGTCATGGCGACGCCGTCCGTTTGTTGGATTTCATCCAGCAGGCGCTCCCAGTCTTCGGGCCGGTCATCCTGCTGCGGCGCGAGGTTGGCTTGGCACTCGCGCTGGGCGCGCGGCGTGGTGATGGTGCGATTAACGCGGCGCACCAGGCGGTGGTAGGTGGAGAGGTGAGAGGGATGGGATAGCGTAGCGTGCCCTTGCATGAAAAGCCTCCTTTGTACTGTACATCTACACAGTAGTTGTGAGGATTAATTCGAGCAACGGCAGAGTGTGGTGGCTGGATGCCACATGTAAACTTATGGAGCGGATTTTGAAGCGGGCGTTATTACTCTCGCATCGAGGCCCCGTCCCCGCTAGGGAAACGGTCTACCTTTTCATGGAAGCGGCAGAAATGGATAGAGAGTTTAAACAGAAAGAGGTAGAAGCCAGTCATATTTAACGTGAAAACTTTTTGGCGCGCCTCGCTGTCAAGAAAGCTCTTCATAGGCATTGAATGAGCATCGCTTAACCAAGCTGCATAGTCCTCATCAAGAACCCCTTGGCTCGGTAAAAAGAAGAAAGACGTAGACCTCTGGGCGCGTATATCTCTGAGTTTCTGCTGAATCGCTTGTTCTGAGTGGCCAGCTTTCCTAAACACTATTTCTATTTTGCTTAGCTTCATCAAGGGGACGAAGGTTACCTGTGCAGGGAGATCTCTAGCATTCCCTGGGTCGATATCGCAGCTATTCGACAAAACTATTGCGCGCACATTCTGGATGTTTCCCGTTAGGTGGTTAAAGAAACAAAATCCCTTCCAACCATCGCCCTGTAGTATCCCCTCCATTTCTCGGGTGAGAAACATTGGTGTATGCGCAGAGTAATTTTCTAACTCTTTGAGAATGCCTTCGCCAGCCTTCTGGGTCAGGTAATAAGGTATTTGATCCTTAACGTCGTCCATGACCACCTACGTTAGTCCTCGTACAGAAAATCTAAGTTTTCCAAAAGGGCGTGGGCGAACTCAGGCTCTAGGTCAACCTGCTCGGCCACCAGCTTGCCGTAGAATTGAGACATCCGGGTCTCTATGTCTGATGGAGAGTACTCAGGGATGAGGATCTTGACGCTTTCGTGACTCGAATTCGTAGCGTGGAGCTCATAGCGCACATTTGCTTGGTCGTGCGCGGCGCCAATCACCTGGGGTGAAGCAATAGAGCTTGTACTAATCGCAAGCGCGGATGCAGTCGCAAAGGTTGCAAGATAATTAATCTTTGCGTTACCCATATTGTGGCTCCAGTCTGGCTAAACCATTAGCAGTAAGAAGATCAAAGAAAAGCGCCTTGTTGCTTGAATGCAATTCAGAGATGCCCGCTAGGACCATGTCTGCACCGGCTTTACCCACTCCACCTTCAACCATATGGATGCTGTCAATATCCACCATGATACCGGTAAAGCTTCTTCCGTCTGGTAGTTGAGCCGTTGCGTTTCCTACAATTTGAACGATATGCACGCCACGCTCAATTGGGAATTCAGTGCGAATTTGAATGTTGTTTAGCCTGCAATCCCTATTGCCCAAGGAGAAAGTAAGGGCCAAGGTGTCGGATATGTCTTTATGAATCCGCTCTTCAAGAATGTCTATGTACTTGAAAGAGTAGCGTTCATAATTCTCGATAAAGGGAAGGTCGCCTATAAAATTAATAAGCTCCCGTATTTTTTCCTGAAATTTAGCCCAGCCGGGATAAGGGTGTTTGGGGGTTAGGCTTATAATGTTGTCGCCAACACCTAAGCTATAATTTCCCCAGGATAAGCCATTCAGCGGAACATAACGTAAGTTGGGATCCGCAGTGCGTATAGACTCCGGTATTTCTGAATGAGGCAGCTTAGCCAGTTCAGTACAGCCGAGGCCAGAATAAATGACGCCTGTCAGGATCGCAGATAATGATGGCCCGCCGCTGAAACGGACCTCAAAGACTGAGTCAATCAGCGGTGACTTCCCCAATCGAGTGGGTAAATCGGTGTTCATGTTTTCTCCTGTGGACATCCCTGGCCCGTCTGATCGGCTACGACTGACGAGATTCTATCTCATATAAGATTTTGCACGCCATTAGTCTCGCAGGCCGCCATGTAATGTATCGGTACATGACTTGAGGGTGGGTCTACGCCTCTTCAAGCTCGCTGCGCAGCACCTGCAGGTCCAGTGGTGCGTCGATGGTTAGGCGCGTGTTGGTGCGTTTGATCTCTTTGACGGTAATGATGATGCCGTCCAGCAGGAGCTGTTCGATCAGCTCTTCGGCATTCGTGCCGGGCTGAACGCGGATGACGATCTTTTCGCCTTCGCGGCGGGTAAGGGTGAGGTTGCCCATGGTTTCGCTTCCTTGCGTAGGTGTTTCGGTTAGAGCCGTACTTTGCTGGGTGGCAGGATGGCCCCGACGTAGTGGATGGTTTCTATCTGTTCGACCGGAATGGTGCGGCGGCCGAATGCGTCGTTGACTGACATGACGCTGACTTCCGTGTCGTTGGCGTAGAGCAGTTCCTTGACCATGCTTTCTCCGCTGGTGAGGCAGATCAGCACGTATTCACCTGGTACCCATGAGTGGTTAGGTTCGCAGACAGCGATCCACCCGGAGCGAATCGCCGGTGCCATCGAGTCGCCACGCAGACGCAATGCGTAGGCATCCGGGTCCCGAGAGGGCACGTCAACCACGCCATCACCTCCGTCCAGTGCATACCAGTAGCCCTCGTTACCCAGCTGTGCGGTGCCGACGATCTTGATCGGACGATAAGGGGTAACGATTTCCGGGCCCGGCTCCATATCAATAGCGTAGGACGCCGGGCCTTCCTTCGTGCCTGTGGCGTTCGGGCCGCCATGCCGCAGCCAGTGAGCGTTTACGCCGAGCGCCCGGGCGATCTTCTCGACGTTGCTCTGGCGAGGGTCTTGAGACTCACCAGTAATAATTCTATGGATGGTCGGCTGCGATACGCCGGAACGGCGTTTCAGCTCGCCTTCCGACCAGCCAAGCTCTTCCAGCTTCGCGGCAAGTCGCTTGCCTATATGCATGGCTGTTTCCAATTCAAAAACGTATTGCCGAGTGTATTGATTCGCTCAATACGTCCGCGTATTATCGATTTCAATGCGAATACGCATAGGATTGAGCGATGACCATCAAGAACATGATCGAAGGGCTGCTTGAGGCGGGTTACACCCAAGGCTCCATCGCCGAGGCGGTGGGCGCCACTCAGCCTACGATCCACCGGGCGCTGAATGGCTCCGATGTTCGCTACACCACAGGCAAGGCAATCGAATCGCTCTACGCACAGAAGGTTGGCGGTTCGGATTCCTCGCTGCGCGAGTCGGAAGCTCCTCGCAAATCAGCAGCCTGACTACTCACCAAGGCACACCCCGCCGGGATACAGCACAAGGATTCAGGCGGCGGGGGCCGGCTCCGGGAGCCTCACCAGCAGACCGGAGCCGGCACAGGCCCAGGGCCAAGAGCAACAAACCTGACGCCGCGGCGGCAGGTGGATGTAGAGGCTGGAATCAAGGCGCCCACTCACCAAAGTAAAGCGGCCTTGACCCAGCGGTCCGGGAGACGGGTACCACCCCTGACTCCCTCAACCCGCGACCCGAGGACACAGCACGTATCGGGAAGGTCGCGAGCTGTGAGCCAACTGTAGGGCAACTGCCCTGCAGCTGGCTACAGCGTTACCGGGGCATTAAAGCCATGAGCCGCAGAGATCTACTACCGGGCAAAGGCCCGGTGCTTAATACCCGCCAGGCGCTGTACCGCGCCACGCGCGACGCAACAGGGGGCCAGAACGCGGTGGCGCTGACCATCGGCATGGACCCGGACGAGCTGAGCAAGCGCGTCAACCCTGAGGGCCACCGCCCAATTCACCCTGAGTTCATTGAGGAGATCGTCGCTACGACGCGCGATCCGCGCCTGCTGGCGGCATTGGTGCGCCCGGCCGGGGCGGTGGCGTTCGTGCCGCAGCCGGTACCAGCGACGCGCGATGCGCTGAAGGCGCTGGGCGCGCTGTTGCAGGCCGAGGGTGAGTTTGTCGGCAGCCTGCATGACGGCGCAGCGGATAACCGCTGGGAGCCGCACGAGGTGGAGACGCTGCGTTACCACGCGAACCGGATGATCGGGGAGATTCTCGGGATCGTCGCCGGCGCCGAGCAGGCGATGGAGGAGAGCTGTCATGGATGAGCGTGCATTCGAGATGGCGCAACAGCGCGAGCTGGACGACCGGGAGGCGGCGATTGCCGCCCGCGTGCGTTATGAGGGCGTGAGCCTGAGCGAGTGCGAGGAGTGCGGCGTGGAGATTCCACAGGCCCGGCGCGATGCGGTGCAAGGGTGCCGGCTGTGCGTGGAGTGCCAGGTCTTCGAGGACAAGCGGAATGCGGGGGTGCGCCGTGGCTGAAGTAACCCAAGAGCAATGCCGCCGGATCCTGAAGCTCTACATCGAAAAGCACTACGGCACGCAAAAAGCTTTCGCTGAGGCGATTGGCGTATCAGGCGCCCACGTATCGGCAATCTTGTCCGGTTCTAAGAGCATGCCGCTCAGCTTCCTTGATCTGATCGGCGCGCGGGTGCGGGTCCGCTATTTGGTCTCAGACGAGATGGCGCAGTGGGTTCGGCTCACTGAAAAGGTCATGGAGGTGCGCCGTGGTTGAGCGCGTACCTCTGACGCTAGCCGACCTGACCGAGCTGCTGCAGTACATCCCCGCCGATGACCGCGACACGTGGTTGCAGGTGGGTATGGGCATCAAGGCGGAGTTTGCCAGCGCTGGGTTCGATGCCTGGGATACCTGGAGCGCGACCGGCGATGGGTATAACGCGGCCGATGCGAAAACGGTGTGGCGCTCGTTCCGCAAGGCGGGCACGGGCATGGGCACGGTGATCAAGCTGGCGAAGGACAACGGGTGGCGCCCGCGCCGCGAGCCGATGACCGCCGAGGAGAAACGCCGGCTGAATGCCGAGGCCGAGGAGCGCCGTGCGGTGCGGCAGGCGGAGATCGAGGCGGATGAGGCGCGGGCGCAGGTAATGCGTGAGGCCGTGGCCTCCGCCTGTGAGCTGATCTGGACGAAGCACTGCAAGCCGCAAGGCAAAAGCCCCTACCTGGAGCGTAAGCAGGTGGGGGCTTTTGGTGTGGGCTTTTTCCACTACACGGTTGTGCTGGCCATCGATGATGAGCGCCAGCGCTGCGATGTGTGGGTGGGGAGCGAGGCGCGGGAGTTCTTCGCGCACATGCCGAAGCCCAGGCCGGATTCGCTGTCGTTCCTGATGTTCAAGGCCGGCACTGTGGCGGTGCCGCTGCGCGATGCGGCGGGGAAGTTGTGGAGCCTGCAGGCGATCAACGAGCAGGGCACGAAGCTGTTCCCGAAGTACGGGCGCAAGGCGGGATGCCGGCATGTGCTGGGCGAGTTGGACGGTGCGGCGGTGATCGCCGAGGCCGAGGGTTATGCGACGGCGGCGAGCGTGCACATGGCGAAGGGCTGGCCCGTGGCGATGGCGCTGGACTCCGGCAACATGCCGGCGGTGGCGCGCGACCTGGCGGCGCAGTGCCCGGATGCGCTGTTGGTGCTGGCCGGCGATGACGACCCGACGAAGCCGGGCAACCCGGGCCGAAAGAAGGCGGAAGCGGCGGCGGGTGAGGTTGGCGGTATTGCGGCGTTCCCTACGCTGCCGGCCGAAGCCGAGGCGGGGCAGGACTGGAACGATGTGCATGTGGCGTGGGGGCTGGAGGCGGTGACGGAGCAGCTTACTGCTGCGGTTGCTGGTGGTAAGCCTTCCCCGACCCCATCCGCTGACGAAGCCGCGGCGCCGGGCGGCTCCTCCGAAAGCGGGGGGGCGGGGGCGGGGTTTACGGCGGCACAGGTGTTGCGGCGGTTTGCGCTGGTGGAAGGCACGACGCACGTCTGGGACCAGGATAAGAAAGCGGTGATGAAGAAGACCGCGTTCGAGGCCCTGGTGACGAAGCCGTTGGCGAAGGGCTGGGCGGAGGATGCGGGCAAGAAGCTGATCGGCGCGGATGAGGTGCGCGAGATCGAGCAGGCGCGGCGGATGGCTGGCAAGAAGGCCGGTGCGCTGGGGATGACGCCCATCCAGCGGTATGTGTACATCGATGGGACGAAGGATGTGTGGGACCGCGAGAAGAAGCGGCGCATCCCGGAGGGCGCGGTGAAGATGGCGCTGGGCGATGCCTATGCGTTGTGGCTGAACAGCGCGGAGCGGCGGACGGTGGACGTCGATCACATTGTGTTCGACCCGACGATGACGAAAGACCCGGCGGTGTACATCAACACGTTCGAGGGGCTGCCGCTGGAGCCGGTGCGCGATGACAAGGCGTGCGAGAACCTGCGGTGGCTGATCTCCTTTTTGTGCAACCACGAGCCAGCGCCGCTGGATTGGCTGGTGAAGTGGTTGGCCTTTCCGCTGCAGCACCCGGGCGCGAAGCTGGATACGGCGGTGCTGATGCATTCGGTGATGGAGGGCTCGGGCAAGAGTCTGCTGTTCGCCGATACGTTGGGGGCGCTGTACGGGCCGTATGCGGCGACGGTGGGGCAGACGCAGTTGGAGAGTAACTTCAATGCGTGGCAGAGCCGGAAGCTGTGGGCGGTGTTCGAGGAGGTGGTAAGCCGGGACCAGCGTTACAACCAGGTGGGCAAGATCAAGCATTTGATCACCGGGAAGACGGTGCGGATGGAGTCGAAGTTCATCAACGGTTGGGAGGAGGCGAACCACATGAATGCGGTGTTCCTCTCGAACGAGATCATGCCGTGGCCGATCAGTGAGTCGGACCGCCGGTTTCTGGTGATGTGGCCGCTGGAGACGTTGCCGGAGGAACGGCAGCGGGCGATCGGCGCGGAGCTGGCAAACGGTGGGGTGGCGGCGCTGTATGGCTGGCTGCTGGATGTGGACCTGGGTGACTTCAATGAGCGCACGCGGCCACCGAAGACGGATGCGCGTCAGCGGTTGGTGGCGCTGTCCCGTGCGGGGTGGCAGACGTTTTTGCATCAGTGGCGGGTGGGCGAGCTGGGCAAGGGCCTGTGGGGCGCGTGCCTGTCGACGGACCTGTATGCGCTGTTTCTGGAGTGGTGCCAGCGCAACCGCGAGCACGCGATGAGCCAGACGAAGTTCAGCTTGTTCATCAGTTCGGAAGTCGGCAAGACGCCGCGGCCGATTCCGTGGACGGACGGCAGCGATCGGCGCTTCGGTGCGTTCTTCCTGCCGGATGCGGGGGAAGGCGAGGAGGAGGGCTCTTTCCCGCCCCTATCTCTGAAAGCCGCTGCGCTTGGCCAGCAGGTGAGGGAGTGGCGCGCGCGGGCGAAGTTGGCGGGCTGGGACGTGGATGGTTGGGATCACGTCAAGGAGGTGGCGGCATGATTTGGCGCAAATGTGTGTCGGGTGTGTCGGGTTGTGTCGGGTTTGGTTTTGCAACCCAACACAGCGGCAGGCCAGTAACGGCGGGGCTTGCGGCGGTGTGTGTCGGGTGTGTCGGGTTTTACGCGCGCGCGCGCATGCGTGCATCGCGCTCGGGATTGGTTGCCGGCACCGGTGACGGTTGGTTTTTTTTCTACGCGAGGGCTGAAAAACCCAACAAACCCAACACACCCAACACAGTTACTTTGAAGGTGTTGATTTGTAAGGGTTTTAAGTGTGTCGGGTTTGTGTTGGGTTCGGTGTTTTTGTGTCGGGTCGGGGGTGAAGCATGATCGAGGCGATGGAGGTGCTGTTGCAGGCGTGGGGCCGTGAGGTTGTGGACCCTGCTCTGGATGTGGCCATCGCCTCGCCGCTGGGCCGGCTGGGTGACGATGCGCCGGGCGGCGTTGGCGGGCATCGTTGCCTGTCGCTGGTGGAGTGCGCGGTGGCGATCAGCCGGGCGAGCCAGGCGGTGACGATGGCGCTGGACGGGCTGGCGAAGGATGCGCCGCTAGGGCTTGGCTCGCGTGGGCGGGTGCTGCAGCGGTTGGCGCATGTGCGCTACTGCCAGGGGCCGCAGGCGGTGGCGGTGGCGACGCAGTGTGCGCGCCTGGGTATCTCGATGCGGACGTATCGGACGCAGGTGGATGAGCTGCACGCGGAGCTGATGGCGGAGTGGCCGGTGGCGCTGGCGCGGT
The DNA here is from genome assembly GCF_056336065.1 of Stutzerimonas sp. 21-1. NCBI lineage: Bacteria > Pseudomonadati > Pseudomonadota > Gammaproteobacteria > Pseudomonadales > Pseudomonadaceae > Stutzerimonas > Stutzerimonas sp. 21-1. The sequence continues at coordinate 1,354,212 of NZ_CM150500.1, forward strand.
TGCAGGCGGCGGAGCGGGGCACGGATGCACATGCGGCGGCGGTGAAGCGGGCACGGGTGGCGCGCGATGCCGCACGGGCTGCGCTGGTGGCCGAGCGCCGGCGTGAAGGGGAGCGCAAGGCTGCGGCGCGGGCGGTGAGGGCGGCGGCGAAGGGGGCTGCGTGATGGCCGTTCGTCCGGTGTGTTTCGAGGATTGGCGGAGGATTGCGGGAGCATTCGCGGAGGATTCGAGAGGGGCGTAATTCGAGGGTTTACGCCGTTGCATGTCGGCTGTAGAAAGTGCGCATGGTTGTAGAGCTGCGCCCGCAGCGATAACCACCAAGCGACGTGCTGTGTCGCGGCCTGTTCCCCGGCAGGCCAGCCCCCGAGAGGGGGCATCCATTCCAAGGCTCACCCGCAACGGTGGGCCTTTTCTTTTGGCCGCTGGCCGGTGGGAGGTTGTGATGAGCGAGCCGAGCGGCGTGGTGGTTGCCGGCGCTGTCGGTGTTGGCGTGGCCGGTGTGCTGGCTGGCGTGAACACGGAGGCGGCGGTGGGTGCGCTATTCGGCGCGCTGCTGTATTTCACGACGACGCGTGAGCTGCCGTTGTGGCAGCGCGGGTTGTTCTTCCTGACTTCGTTCGTGATGGGCTATCTGCTGTCGCCGGCCGTTGGCGATCTTGAGGTGTTCGGCGTCCATCCGTTCGCGTTCCCCGGGCCGGCTGCGTTCATCTGTTCGGTGCTGGTGGTGACGCTGTCGCTCAATGCAATCAAGCGCGGCGCTCTGCCGGCTCAGCGAGGGCAAGCCGATGGATAGTCTGGTGCTGACGCAGGTGACGTTCTGGTTGTGCCTGGTGATCTTCCTGCGACTGTTCACGTATCGCCGCAGCGGCGCGCGCTTCCGGCGGGGCGTTTCGCTGGTGGCGGTGCTGGTAATGGGCTGCGCCGGGCAGACGATGATCAGCATTCTGCAGGGCTCGCTGCACATGCAGCCGCAGAGCTGGCCGCTGGTGGTGCTGCTGGCGGTGTTCGCGTGCGCGATCTGGCGGTCACGCGGCAACCTGGCAGCGGTGCTGAAGTCTGAATCGCCGCGATGGGATGGGGCCGAGCGTCGGCATGGCGCGGTGTTCCGGGAGCGGCGGGTGGTGAGGCGATGACGCGGTGACGCCCCGACGCCCCGACGCCCCGAAAAGAGCGGGTCCTCCCTGGCGACTTCCTCAAATGCGGCGACGTAGACCGCGGATTTTTCGCAGAGTGACGGGCGTATAGGGGGTTCCGCTTCCGGCCTGGTCCTGCGGTGGAGTTGTTCATGCCCTCGCAACGAGAAATTGCCCAGCACCTGGACATGAGCGAGCGCAACTGCCGCGACGTGCTGAAGTCGCTCGCCATCGACTGGACCAACGCCACCCTTGACGAGATCCGTACCGCATACATCCGCGACCTGCGAGAGAAGGCGGCCGGTCGAGGCGGCAGCCAAGTCGAGCTGCTCAATGCGGCTCGTATTGAAGAGTCCACGGTCAAGGCCGCCAACGGCCGCCTGGCCTATCACGAGAAACTCGGGACGCTCGTCCCTACGGCTGACGCAACGTTCGCACTCAGTGACTGGGCCAGCTTCGCCAACCGCGAGTACCAGAGCGGTTTCGAGAAGCTGATTCAGGAGCTGGAGAACGGTCTGAAGGTCAGCATCGACCGAACCACGGTGGCTCGCATTGCTGAATCTACAATCGGCCGAATTGGAGGCTATGCGGATAAGCTTGGCCGGCGCCTTGCTGGAGGCAGGCAAGCAGTTCAATCCGCCGAAGCAAATATCAACAACTGATTACCTGTCGAGTGAGTTCTGGCTGCCGCCAGAATCCGGCGTACTTCACGGACTCTACGACTTCTACTACACACCGTATTTCCTCGGTGTGGCTGCCGCGTTGGATGATCCCGCGGTCAATGAAATCGTCTTGATGAAGGCGGCCCAAATCGGGTGGACCTACTTCATGCTCGGTTTCATCTTCAAGCGAGTGCAAGGCCAGCCCATGCCCATCATGGTGCTGTTCGCTAAAGAGGGTGACGGTAAGAGCTTCCATGACGAAAAGCTCGTGCCCGCGGTTCTAGCGAACCCGCAGATCGGCAGGCTCATGGACGTCACCACGGCCAAGAAGCAAGGCAACCGCTGGAACCACAAGTCATACACCGGTGGCTTTCTCAAGTTGGTGGCCTCCAACTCGCCGGGGAACGTCAAGTCGACCTCTTCGGTTGGCTTGGCCATCGTCGAAGAGCCTGACGACACCAGCGACGATGTGAAAAAACAAGGGGATGCCATCGGCCTGCTCGAGGAGCGCGTAAAACGCTACCCCGGCGCAAAGTTCGTTGTCGGCGGAACGCCGTCTCTCAAGGGATTTTCCAAGACCGAGCAGCGCATCGAGCAGAGCGACCGCCGAGTGCTACCGATCACCTGCCACGAATGCGGCGAATCACACGTGCTGGACTTCCAGTACATAAGCTGGCTCGAAGCTGACGATGACGCCCAGCCGCATGAAATCTACGGCCGGGCACTGCCAGATACCGCCGTCTACGCCTGTCCGCATTGCGGCAGTACATGGGACGACTATCAGCGGAAGGAAAATATTCGAAATACCGTCTTCGCAGCGGTTGAGCGCGGCGACCCGCTTCGTGGCTGGGTGCCCACGCGTCCCTTCTACGGGAAAGCAGGCTTCGAGGAGCTGAGCGAGCTGTACGCTTGCCTACCAGGCACAACGCTGTCCGGCCTGGTACGCGAAAAGCTGGCGGCGGAAAAACTGGCCGAAAGCGGCGATCTCAAGCAGATCATCAAGTTCGTCAACCAGAAGCAGGGGCGCCCCTACGAGTACAAATCTGATCTGCCAGATGCGGAGAAACTGGCAGAGCGAGTCGAGGAATACGGCGAACTGCGGGTGCCGGCTGGCGGCTTGATCCTCACGCTGACCGTCGACGTTCAGCACGACCGTATCGCGGTCATCCTTCGTGCCTGGGGCCGCGGTGAAGAGTCCTGGCTGATCCTCTGGACCGAGATCTCCGCGCAGACGGGCACCTCTGACAAGAACGACCCCGTCTGGAACGAACTGGATCGCCTGGTGTTCGGCGTCTACGAACATGCCAAGGGCTATCGGCTGCGCATCAGCGCGGCGAGCATCGATGCTTCGGACGGCCAGACCAACGATGCGGTGTATCACTACGTCCGTACGCGCAAACAGCGCCTGTCCAAGCTGCTGGCAATCAAGGGTGCCACCACGCTGGATGCGGAAATTCTCACGGCACCGCGCAAGATCGACCTCAATACCAAGGCCACTAAGGCTGCGAAGTACGGGCTGCAGGTCTACATGGTCGGCACCAACAAGGCGAAGGATCTGCTGGCAGAACGGCTCAAGCTCACCGGTCACGGACCTGGGCGCATGCATACCTACGCGGAAGTGCGCGCCGACTACTTCACCCAGATGTGTGGCGAGGTGAAGGCGCCGAGTCGCCGCCATGCTGGCAAGAAGGTCTGGCAACAGAAGGCCGGCGCCGCGGTAGAAGCGTGGGACTGCGAGACGTACCAGATTCACCTGGCTCGCTATCTGCGGTTGCACCTGAAAACGCCGACCGACTGGGATGCGATCGAGGCTGGGCTTATGCAACCCGATCTGCTCGCTGACAGCGACGTCGTGCCGGTCACTTCGGCCGATAGCCTGCCAGATGTTCCGGAAGCACCTGCGAAACAGGGCCCATCGCTGGCAGACCTCGGCCGCATGATGAACGGAGACGACTGATGTCGACCCAACAACAACTGAATGAGGCTCGCAACGCGCTGCACCGGCTGATCATTGGCGAAAGCATGGTGAGCCTACAGCGCGACGGTAAGCGGGTGGAGTTCGCGCAGGCCAATCGTGGAGACCTGGAGCGCTACATCGCCCAGCTCGAGGGTCAGCTTGGTCTCGGCCGTCCACATCGGCGCGGCCCCGCAGGAGTAATCGCATGACAGCCATCCAGATCCTGCACCCCAACGGCTTGCCGGCCAGGTCGCAAATGAGTAGCTGGCAGGGCGCCGGAGGTGGTTTCGGTGGTCAGCTCGAGCGCTGGAAGCCATCGCTGAAAACGCTCGACGCCGCGCTCCTACCGCAGCTCGACCTCGGCAACGCCCGCGCAGAGGATGTCACCAGAAACAACGCCTTCGCGGCGAACGGCGTACAGCTGCATGTCGATAACATCGTCGGGCACCTGTTCCGGCTGAGTTACAAGCCGCGTTGGCGGCGTCTTGGCATCAGCGACGTCGACGCCCGATCCTTCGCCCAGGACGTCGAGGCCTGGTGGACCGAATATGCAGAGGACCCGATCGGCTGCTGGCTGGACGTAGAGCGCAAACGCACCGCCACCATGATGGTTCGCGAGGCCGTGGCCACACACACGCGGTTGGGCGAGGTAATGGCAGCGGTAGAGTGGCTGGAGCGCGCGGGCACCTCGATGCATACCGCAATCAAGATGGTGAGCCCCAAGCGCGTAAGCAACCCCGGTGGCCGAGCCGACACGGCGACGTTGCGTCATGGGCTCGAATTTGACCGGGGCGGCGCGATGATCGCGGCCTGGGTGCGCCAGAGCGGTACGGGCGGGCTCGGCCTCGGCAACGGGATGAGCAATGAGTGGAGGCGCATAGAGCGCGAAACCCGCTTCGGCCGGCCCAAGTTTATCCACGTCTTCGAGCCCACCGAAGATGGACAAAGTCGTGGCGCCAACCAGTTCCTGGCCGTGCTCGAACAGTCGCACATGCTGCCGAAGCTGCAGCACACCAAGCTGCAGAATGCCATCGTCAACGCGATGTACGCCGCTACCATCGAGAGCGAACTCGGTACCGACGCGGCCCTGGAAATCATCGGCGCCGGCGAGGGTGGTACGAACAACATCGTCAACTACCTGATGGCGGTGAACAGCTTCCACAACGGTTCCAAGCTCTCGCTCAATGGCGTGAAAATCCCGCACCTGTGGCCGGGTGAAAAGCTCAACCTGCAAACCAGCGGCAACGTCGACAACGGCTTCACCGACTTGGAATCCAGCATCCTGCGCTGGATGTCGGCAGGGCTGAACGTCCCGTACGAACCGTTTGCTCGTGACTACCGGCAGAGCACCTACAGCAGCGCCCGGGCCAGCATGATGGAGGGCTGGCGCTACTACATGGGGCGCCGCAAGGTCATCGCCTCGCGTTTCGCCAGCATGCTGTTCGTGGTTGCGTTCGAGGAGGCGTTGCAACGCCGAGAACTCGTCTTGCCGAGTCGGGCCACCCGCGGCTTTTACGAGGCGAAATCGGCCTGGTGCAACACCGAATGGATCGGCTCCGGGCGGCTAGCCATTGACGGACTCAAGGAAGTGAAGGAGGCGGTCCTGCGTATCGAGTCTGGCCTCAGCACTTACGAAAAAGAGCTGGCCCTGCTGGGTGAGGACTACCAGGAAACCTTCGCGCAGCAGGTGCGCGAAATGAACGAGCGCCGCGAGGCCGGCCTGCCGCCGCCGAGCTGGATGCAAGCCCAGGCCCTGGCCCCGGAACAGGCCGAGCCAACCGAGTAGGGGACCTCATGAACTATCCGCAAATTGCCAGCCGGGTGCTGAACACGCCCTTGTTGCTGGAGCCGGCTTATGCGCGTGTGTTTTTCAGCGCGCTGGGCAGCCGGCTCAACATCGCCGAGCTAAAGGACGAGCAGGGCGCCATCGACATGGGCCAGAAGCTGCGAGTCGATGCCCGTACCTACAACAAGACGCGCACAAACGCTTGGGGCGAGGAAGAAGTCATCTTCCAGGTAGTCGACGGCATCGCCCTGCTGGACGTGAAGGGGACCCTGGCGCACAAGTCCGGCTACCTCAAACCGTACAGCGGTATGACCGGCTACGACGGCATCATCAATCGCGCCGCGATGATGTTCGCCGAGCCGGACGTCAAGGGCGTGCTGATGGACATGCATACGCCAGGCGGCGAAGTGTCTGGCTGTTTTGATACCGCCGACCGGCTCCGCCAGATGTCGCAACAGGCCAGCAAGCCGATCTGGTCTCTGGCATGCGACTCGGCCTGCTCGGCGGGCATGGCGCTAGCCAGTGCGGCAGACCGGCGCCTGATCACGCAAACCGGCTACGTCGGCTCGGTCGGGGTCGTGATGGCCCACGCCAGCTATGAAGACTATCTGGAGCAGGAGGGCATCAAGGTCACCCTCATCCACTCCGGTGCGCACAAAGTCGATGGCAACCCCTACGAGGATTTGCCGAAGGAAGTCCTCAGCCGCTTCCAGTTCGACACCGACGCGCTACGCCAACAGTTCGCCGAGCTGGTTGCCCGCAACCTAGGCATGACCAGCGAAGCGGTATTGGCCACCGAAGCCGCGGTATTTCGTGGTCAGGCGGCAATTGAGGTCGGCTTCGCCGATGGCCTGGTTAATGGGCATGAGGCAGCCGCCGAGTTTTCCGAATACCTGTCCAGCCAGGGCAGGGTCACAACCCTAGGAGTCAATCGCATGACCGGTACCAACCCAACGCCGACTGCCGAAGCCGCCCCGCCTGCCCAGGCGGCCGCCGCGGCGCCGGCCACAGTCGATAACGCTGCTGCTGCCAGTGCCGAGCGCACTCGCGTGCAGGGCATCCTCCAGCATGCCGAGGCCGCTGGCCGCGGAAAAATGGCCGAACACCTAGCCTTCAATACAGACCTGGCTGTTGAGCAGGCCGGCGCATTGCTCGCTGCTGCCCCGAAGGAACAGGCGGCAAACCTCGATGCTAGTACCGCGCTGGACAAGCTAATGGCGGCAGAAGAGCAGCCGAACGTCACTGCTGCCGCCAGCGGTAACGACAAACCCAACAAGGCTCAGGCGATCGCCAGTGCCTGGAACGCCGCCACGGGAGTGAAAGCCTGATGTCTACCGTCCAACAGCCCGTCGACAACTGGGTCACCGGTTCCGACTCCTACCAGACCACCCTCGGCACCGTCGCTTCCGGCCAGAATCTCGCCGAGAAAACTCCGCTCGGCCAGGTCGCCGCTACCGGCAAACTCGTCGCCTGGGATCCTGCCGCAACAGACGGCTCCGAAGTCGCCATCTTCATCACAGCCTATGCCGTCGATGCCAGTGCGGCGGATAAGCAGGCACAGGTGATCAAGTCCGGCACCTTCAATCCTGAGCAGCTTGTCTGGCCGTCTGGTGCGACTGCTGCGCAGAAGCTCGCCGCTTTTGCTGGCACGCCGATCAGCCTGCAACTGCCGGTCTGATCGCCAAAACACTTCCCAAGGGCCGCTACCGCGGCCTTTTTTATTTCGAGGACTGAACAATGGCCGCTGGCTACGATACAACCACCCTGCTGGGCGTGAAGGAAATCCTTCCCAAGTTCACCCCGCTGTTCCTGCAGATGTTCTTCCCCACTGTGGCAACCTTCCCAACGGAAGAAGTCGCCTTCGACAAAATCAAGAAAGACCGTCGCCTGGCGCCTTTCGTCTCCCCGCTGGTCTCTGGCCGCCCCCGTCGTGAACGCGGCGGTTTCCTCACTACGCTCAAGCCTGCATACATCAAAGAAACCGACGTGGTGCGTCCGACGCGGCTCATCAAGCGCCGCTTGGGCGAGGCCCTGAATGGTGAGATGGATGCTGCGCAGCGCCACGACGCAGTCATCGCCGATCTGCTGGTTGAGCACGAGGAGAACATCGTCGCGCGTGAGGAGTGGATGGCTGTGCAAGCCGTTTTGTACGGCAAGGTAACCATGCAGGGGCCAGATCATCCCCCGGTAGAGGTCGATTACGGTCGCAGTGCCGATAACCAGGTCATCCTGGCTGGCGCCCTCAAGTGGGACACCGTCGACGCAGCAACCTACGACCCGTCCGAGGACATCGAGGACTGGGCTGCCGAGACCACTGGTCCCGCCGGCGTCCTCATGATGGGCAAGGGCACCTGGCGCCTGTTCAGCCGCTTCAAGGCAGTGAAGGACAAGCTGGAAACCCGGCGCGGCAGCACCTCACAACTGGAGCTTGGCCCCCAGCTGGAGAAGGAAGTCATGCGCAAGGGCTTCTACGGCGAATACGAAATCATCGTCTACACCGGGAAGTACACCGATGATGAGGGCAACAAGGTCAACTTCATGCCCGAATACGGGCTGCTCATCGCACCGGCGAGCGCCGACAACGTGATGGCTTACAGCGGCATTCAGGACGCCAAGGCCAATGCCAACGGCATCGCCGAGGCTACTCGTTATCCGTCCAACTGGTTCACCGACAACCCCAGTGTTGAGTGGATCCAGACCCAGGCCGCGCCTGTTCCGGCACTGTTCGACGCGGACGAATTCACCTTCATTACCGTGGCCTGACGGCCCCTGAGCGCGCGGTATGGCACCGCCTGCCGCGCCGGAGAGCAGAGCAATGGCTGACAAACAGTACATCGTCAAAACCACTATCCGTGGCGTTGAGAAGAAGGGCGGCAAGATCGTGGTGATCAAGAGCGGCCCCGCCCCGCAGGACGTCCCCGCTGGGTTGGTGAAGGAGCTGCTTGAGCGCGGCGCAATCGAAGAAGTGCCGGGCGCCAATGGCGCGGCTGAAGAGGGCGGTGACGGCGAGGCTGGCGACTGATCATGGCGTCCCAGTTCGACCGAATCATGCAGCGCGCTGACGACACCCTGTTTCGCGTGTTCGGCGAAGATCGCAACGACTGCGGGCCAACCTACACGGCGCCGGATGGCTTTGCCCGCCCGGTGCCGCTGGAGGTCATCCTCGGGCGCAACGTAGAGGTCGCTGGCGCCGACGGCACGTTCCGCGTTGTGCAATACCTGGCTGAAATCCGCCTGAGCCAGGTGCGATGCCCCAAACGGGGCGGGCGCCTGACGCTGAGCGAGGGCGTATTCATTCTGGAAGAGCCGCTTGGTTCCGACGCGCTGGTCGAGCGCTGGGCGCTACTGCCGGGGAGGTGAGGGTGGCGGGATACGATTCAGTAAGGGTGGAATTCAAGGGTTCAAGCCGTTTTGCCGGTCGCCTGGATCAAATGCCACCCAAGCTGCGGCGCGCGATCCAGCTGGCCCTCAACACCGTGGGTCGGCGTACCAACACCCGCAGCTGGCGCGCTATACGCGATGAAATCAACCTCAAGCCGAGCTACATCCAGCAGGAAGTGAACTTCATCCCCGCCTCGGTCGATGAGTTGCGCGTGATCATCTTTGCGCGCAAGCGCGGTGTAACCCTGAGCCAGTTTCCACATCGCCAGCTCTGGAAGCGCGGCCAGAACGGCAAGCGAGTTAAAGCTGGCGTGCGCGTTAATGTTGGCAAGGGTCATACCGAGTTGAACGAAGGCGCATTCATTGCGCCTATCGGGCCGGCGGGAGGGCTGATCGCCGAACGTATCAGCAAGCCTCGCCTGCCATTGGAAGTACTGCACGGCCCATCGCCGTCCCAGGTGCTCGGCACACTGCTGGGCGAACTGGCTGAGCAGGCTGAGCGGGACCTCGATATTGAGACCGAGCGTCAACTCAACAGGGCGGACCTATGAGCAACCCTCTCGAACAGGCGCATCAGGCATTGGTCGCTCGGTTACAGCGCATTACGCCAGGCAACGGCTATCTGACGGATGCAGGTTATCGGGTGAAGGAAGGCTGGCTCGAAGACTTGTTAATCGCCACGGATGTGGCGTTCCCCTTTATCGCAGTACAGCCTGGCGAATATCCGGCGCCCGAGCAAGGGCCCGGCGCTCTGCAGGCAACGCTCGGCCGCCGCATCGTCGGGGTTGTCGATGGTGCATCACCCGATGATTACCTGAGGCTGCTGGATGCGCTCTACCTCGATCTAGCGGTGGCCCTGCAGGCATCGCCGAACATGCCCAACCCCTGGGGTCGGCCCGGCCCCTACAAGGTCACCCTCGGTGCATCGAGGCCGTTCCCGCCGGGTAACGGCCTCGCCGCCGGCACCCTCGTATTCCCTGTGCAACTGCACGTCATCATCAACGGAGACTGACTCCATGAGTAGCAAAACAACGGTGCCTGTCCCACAGGCCGCCGAGGTTCAGGTCGTCCTGAACAAAGCGCACACCCACCGCGGCGAGCAGCACAAGGCCGGCGCAACGATCAACGTCACTGCCAATGAGAAAGCCTGGCTCGAGAAGCGCGGCATTGTCGGAGGTATTCATGAGGAGGTGAGTCATGGCTGATTTGCGCGGCGCGTTTCTCGGGGTAGGCAAACAGTACCTCGAGGATCTGGATGACCCCCAGGGCCTGATCTTCATCGGCAACTGCAACTCTCTGACTTACGAGGCAACCCCTCAAGAAATTGAAGAGCAGGACTACACCACCCCAGGCGGCGGCCTCGACGCCTCGGTGCAACGCATCAGCGCGCTCAACGTCACCTACAACGCTCGGCACTTCAAAAAGGCCAACATGGCTCGCGCGCTGTACGGCGCCGCCACCGATGTCGCTGCCGGCACCGTGACCGGCGAAACCCATACCGCGTACCCCGGCGCGTTGATTCTGCTCGGCAACCCGGGCGCCACGGATGTGGAAGTGACCAGCGCCGATGGCCTGACCACCTATCTGCTGGACGAGGACTACACGCTGGACCCGGCCGGCTTCCCGGTCATCACTGAAGGCGGGGCCATCGCCACCGCCACTCCAGTTAAGGTCAACTACAGCTACGCCAAGCACGCCACGATCCAGGCGCTGGTCAAATCCGGCAAGCGTTTCCGGCAGGTGTTCGTCGGCCTCAACGAAGCTCGCTCTGGCAAGCCTGTGGTGATCGAGGTGTTCCGCGTCAACCACTCGCCGGCCACGCTGAGTTTCATCGGCGACGAGTTCCAGGGCATGGAATTCACCGCCAAGGTCGAGAAGGACCCGACCAAGATCGGCACCGGCATCAGCCAGTACATGGTCATCAAGGACGTGGATTAATCGCCAAGGCCCAAGCCCAGCCGCGTGGTGGGCTTGGGTGCTGACTGCGTGATATGGTTCTCATGTCCGAAAAGGAGGGAACCTGATGCGTAATTTCGGCTTCATCTTGGCGACGCTTTTGCTTTCCTCGCAGGCCAGCGCTGCCACCATCTTCAAATGCGTCGACGAGGCCGGGAAGGTCACGTTTACGAAGAACGCCAATTGCCCCCGCAACACTGGCCTTGAAGATGTCGTCCGCGCCCATAACGCCGCACCTAGTGGTTCGAGCGCACCGGTGCAGATGGCGACCCCAGCTACGCCATCCTATACCGCACAGCTTCCAGAACAGGCGCCGCGCAAGGGCGCTACGGTGGTGGGTGGTAGTGCACCACAACGCGGTTGCGATACCGGCCTGTCTGAGCGGGATCTGCGCACGGCGAAGGTCCGCGGCGAGATAGTCCCGGGCATGTCACGTAAGGACGTTGAGAACATGTACGGCAAGGCGAATCGCGATGGAAGTTCACGCGGCGCTGGGACCACCACCTACTGGAACGACAAATACGTCGATGTCACCAGTGTCACCTACGATGCTGGTGGATGCGTCCGGTCAACCTACCAGTCCGGCCATAAAAACTAGGCCTCAACCAACACATAAACCCGCCTCGGCGGGTTTTTTATTGCCTGGAGTATCCATGTCCGATCTGGTCCACCACAGCGTGGTCGTCATCGACGGCCGCGAAATAGTCGTGCGCGAGCTTTGCGTAGCTGATGTCCGCAAGCTGCTGAAGCCGCTCGACGGCGACCTGCTCGACGCCGCGTTGTTCGAGGATGTTCGCCTAAGCGATTTGCCCCTTTTTACCAACCTGACCAGTGCCGACGTTGAGCAGCTTAAGCCGTCCTCGCTTCGCGTCCTGGTGCAGGAGTGCAAGAAGGTGAACCCGGATTTTTTCGGGATGCTGGCTCGGCTGGAGCGGAGCCGGGTCGAGGCCTGACAGCGCTCGAGGGCTGTATCTGTGCCCTAGTCAGGTTGGGGCATTACCGGGTCGTTGACTATCCCTGGTCGTTGTTTCTCCAGTCTTTGAAGGAACCCAAGGCATGAGCGAAGTTGAACTGCGGCTGGTTGCCCATGTGGATCAGGCCACCAAGGAGATTGCCGGGTTCCGAAAGGAGTTCGCTGAGACTGCCAAGGCTGTGGCCGCGCCGCTCAAGCGGATCGAGCTGTTGCAGCAGACGCAGGAGTCCGCCAAAAGGGCATCGACTGAGTTCTTCGCCGCTCGGCGGCGGGTGGACGAGCTACGTAAAGCGATGTCGGCGGCCGGCCAGCCGGTGAAATCGCTCGAGCGTGATCTCAGCGCTGCGGAGCGAACGCTCGCGCGAGCCACACTGGAGTTCGATCGGCAGAAAACCAAGGTCCGCGAGCAGCGAGCTGAGCTTCGCGCCGCGGGCGTAGATACCCGCAACCTCGCCGGTGAACAGCACCGCCTGCAGCTTGAATTGTCGAGGCAGTTATCGGCGGGGCGCGCCGACACTGCCCTGTCTGGTGCACAGGACCGCCTGGGTGTAACGCGCCTGCGTGAGTTGCGGGCCAATCTGGTGGCGCTGCGCAGCGACTATGACAGGCTCACCCGCTCGGGCGTTCTGTCTGCCACAGAGCGGGCGGCGGCCGAAGCGCAGTATCAGACCCAGCTCAAGGCGACGCGGGCATCTATTGCCGATATCCGCGCACAGGAATCTAGCGAAGGTGTGGGGGCTGGAGGTGGCATTGCAGCGATCGCGGCTCGCGCTGCAGGCTGGACGGCAGTTGCCTATTCGCTCAAGCAAGCGGTTGGTGGCTATGTTGCCGCGACCGATCGCGTCGGTGAGATGGATGATCGGCTGCGCAACGCATCAGCCACCGCGGAAGAGCACGCGTACGCGCTGACTCGCCTGCGTGAGATCAGCTCGCGCACCTACACGCAGATGGCCAGTAATGCCGAACTGTACATCGGCTCCGTGCTGCCGCTGCGCGAGCTTGGCTTTTCGACCGAGCAAGTACTGGACATGACAGAGGCCCTGGGCCTCGGACTGGTCGCCAGTGCCGTGAAGGGTGAGCGTGCCGCGGCGGTCATCGACAACTTCAACAAGGCCATGCAGACCGGCGTGTTGCGTGGCGATGCGTTCAACGCTGTGCTGCAGAACGCGCCCGAGCTGGCGACTGCTCTGGCTACCGGCCTTGGCGTGACCCGCCAGGAAATGATCCGCATGGCCGAGGCGGGTGAACTGACCGCTCAACGCGTCATCCCAGCGCTGATCGGCCAGCTCGACGCATTGGGTGGCAAGGTCGATGGGATGCGGGTCACGGTCGGCGATGGCGCTACGAAAATGCGCGATGCGCTCGACGCCCTGATTGCAAGCATCGATAGCGTTGCGGGATTTTCCGATGCTGCCGCAGCCTCCCTTTCCAACATGGCCGATGCCATTCAGGAAATCGCCGGCGGCAATGTCGCGGAAGGCGCTGCGAAATCGATGATGGAGTTGTTCTCGTGGACTCCACAGGGGCAGTTGTTCGGGTGGCTCGGCCTGACCGATGCCATCAAGCAAAGCATCGCGACCGCGGAGGATGCGACTGGCAAGGCGCTCAGCGCGCGTGAGCGTTACGAGCTGCAGATGAGCCTGAAGGACAACGAGGAGCGCGATCGCAATATCCGGCGGCTCGTTGAAGAGGAGCGCTCTGCGGCAGCCTTGCAAGGCATACGCATTGACGACCTCGCAGCTGCGAAAAGCTATGCGCAGGAATATGGAACGACAGCGGAGGAGTTTCTGCAGCGGGAGCAGGAGCGTAACCGGCTCCGTGAGGCCGCCGATCAGACGGCCAAATCTCGCGCAAAAACTGTACGGGACGAGATGCTCTCGGACCTTCGGCAGAGCATCGCTGCCCAGTATGTCGAGCTTGAAAAAGCCCAGTCGAATCTGAAAAAAGCTCGGCAGAGCGAGCTGGACATTGAGCGCGAGTTTCGCGACCTCACTGCAGAGCTGCGCGGCGGCGGAACTGGAGAAGTCACGTTCGCAGATGCCCAGGACGCCCTGATTGCGGCCCGGGAGGCGAAGGCGCGGGGCGACGCAGAGGAGGCGATCCGCCAGGCACGGCGCAGTGGTGAAATCCTCAAGGAGTTGAAGAGCGCCGGCCAGAGCACCTATGGCTTCGAGGGCATGGCCAAGGAGCTGGGTCGCATTGCAACCGAGGCCGCTCGCCTCGAAAGCAGCGATGCCGAAGCTAAGGTTGAGGCCATAAAAGCGAGCATCCACGATCTCGTCGCACAGGGCGAAGCTCTGAAGGCAATGCAGATCGAGGTCGGCTGGGATGAGAGCAACGAAGCGGCAATCCGTCAGCGTATGCAGGCGCTTTCCGCGGACCTGGCCAAACAACTGATCATCCCCGCGACTGTAGTCGCGGGCCAGGTGAGTGCAGCCACGGGCCAAGACAATCCCGAGGGCTTTTCCGGCGGCGGCTGGACCGGCCCGGGCGGCAAGTACCAGCCTGCCGGCGTCGTGCATGCCGGCGAGCACGTGCAGCCGCAGGAGGTGGTGCGCGAGCCGGGAGCGTTGGCCTTCCTTGAGCGCATCCGCCGCAATGGTTTTCGCGCAACGCTGGATCAGCTGCGCCTGCGCGGCTATGCCAACGGTGGGCCAGTCGTACCGATACCGCGCTTTGTCCCGACCGTGCCGGCGCCGAGCGCTGCGCTGCTGGAGGCTTCGTCGGGCCCGCAGTTTCCGCACCTCGGCCAGGTTGACTTCAACTTCGGGGGGCAGACGCAAACCGTTTACGTCGAGCGCGGCAGCGTGAATGAGCTGCGCGAGGCGGCCCGGAAATTCGGCCGCACCCACCGCTAACCCGCCCCGCACCTGCGGGGCTTCTTGTTTCTGGAGCCTTCAATGTCCACACCTCGAATCATGCTCGGCGGTGTGCCGATCGTGCTGCATGCCGGTGCGCCCGATGAAAGCATCGGACCCATCGGCGGTAGCACCGTAATGCGCATGAGCGACGGCGCCGGCGTGAAGGTGCAGCACTGGCGAAAGTCGGCGGGGACGATTTCCGGCAACGGCTGGATGCCCCCCGGCTTGGCCGGCCTGGACTTCTCCCAGCCGCTGGAGCTGCGCAGCACCAAGACGCTGAGCCACGTCGGCACGGGGCCGACCTTCACGCTGCTCGGTACGCCGCGGCCTGACGTGGAACCCTGGGCCCAGGCGCTGATGGGCGGACGGGACTGGGTACGGGTGCCGTGCTCGTTCGCGGATGGCGTGGTCACCGTGCCGCCCGTGGCCGGCGCGACGCTGTACCAGGCCTGCTACATGCCGGTGTTCTCGGTATTCGCCGAGGCGCCACAGGAAACGCAGTCCTCCGGCACCGCCAGCCACAGCTGGTCCATCACCTGGGAAGAAACCTGATGCTCAACGGATCGCCCCTCAACGCCGGGCCGCTCAATAGCCTGCCGGGCGGTGCGGCTGAGCCGGAATATGTGGTGCGCGGCCAATCGTTCGTCTGGGCGCTGCGGGTGCTGATAGGCGGTGTGAACCTCACGTCCCAGCTCACCGGCGCCGTGACCGTCGATCGGGAGGAGGGCGCCGCGGGCATCGCAGGCTTCGACCTGTTCATCGCGCCGGGCACGCCCGTGGTGCCAACGGACTGGAAGGGACGCAGCGTCACCGTCGACTACATCACCACGAGCCAGGGTGTGACAACCGAGGCGCGGCGCTTCACCGGCCAGGTCAGCATTGCCAACTGGAACCCGGTCACCCGCCTGCTGAGCTGCGAATGCTCGGACCAGCTGCAACAGCGCGTCGAGGGTATGACGGTTACCGCCATCGATGCGCTGATCGGCGGCTACTGGTCGGCGGATGTGTTCGAGCCGGTCGAGGGGCGCAGCCACTGGGATTATGCGCTTGAACGGCTGAGCACGCGCCCGGCCAGCCTGGACTGCTCGCCCACCGGCGAACTGCGCGTCACCAGCTGGTATGCCGGCGCGCCGGCGTTCGTATTCGGCCCCGGCACCACGCTGTACCAGACGGTCAAGCTGCAGCAGGGCGATCTGGATCGCACCACGAACCGCGTCGAAATCGAGTTCAGCTACCGCTACAACCGTCTCTGGCAGCGCAACAAGAACTACCAGTGGCAGTCGCCGGAAACGCAAGGCCTCACTGGCCTGAGCGGCTTCTGCCAGTGGCGCACCAACAGCCACGAGCTGCCGACCAAGGACATGATCGCGGAGGCTGCGTCCGACAACGGCGAGACGCTACTGAGCCCGGATTACTACTCGCTGCCGCTGACGATGGCCGACCCCTGCGGAGACGGCAGCCCCTGGAGCAACACCTTCGATGACCTGCTGCTGGGCGTCAGCTGGATCGGCGCGCGGCGCTGGGTGCAGGTGGTCACCGAGAAATACACGCTCACCCTCGCCACGGCAGCGGGGGAGGCCGAGGCATCGCGCATCGTCCAGCGTGCGTCCTACACCGTCGACGTCGATGACGACCGCGCGCAGGAATGGACGGACGAACCCATCCTCGGGGGCAACAGCGGCAGCAGCGATCTCGAAGACGACGCCCGGCGCGATGCTGCGCTCAACGTGGCGCTGCACATGGGCAAGACCGAGATCATCGCCGCGCACCGCGAGGCCACCCTTACCTGGCAGGTGCCGACCAGCCTCGCGCTGGGCATCGACCTGACACATACGCTGGAACTCAACGACCAGGGCGCCCATGCGATTGGAAAGTGCCGGCGCATCGTCGACACGTTCGACCTCGGCGGTGGTGACCCTGTCACCGCCATCAGCATCGCCGTCATGCGCGGCGGCGGCGTGAGCGACCCTCTGACATTGCCGAGCCGGCTCGGCGCCGGTGCGGGAGGCGGCGGCGGTACCGGCAGCGCGCCGGCCAACATCCTGCCGACGCAGCTCGGCGGCCGGCTCACGTCGCCACCCTATGACGACACGCTCGACGGCTTTGCCGGCAACTACTCCTCGACCACGTCAGGCACCGAGACATTCCCGCGGCGCATCGATTCGATTGCCGACGAGATCCCGGCCGCCGACCGCGACGAACGCCAACTGGATGCCGCCGTGCTGTACCGCGTCGGCGTCCCTAACGATCTGCTGGAGCTGTGATGGCCTGGATCAACAATTACCGCGAACCGATCGAGCTGGCGCAGGGCGCCACAACCGCCGCGCTGGCTCTGCCGAATGGCTCTTTCCGCCTCACGCTGAGTGACGCGGCGCGCACCCGCTGGGAAATCGTCGATGCCGATGTGGTCGCCGGCAGCGCCACCCTCACGCGCGCCCTGGAAGGCACGCAGGACCAGGCATGGCCGGGCGGCAGCGTCATCTACTGCGACGTCACAGCCGGCCAGCTCAACGACTTGCTGGCGCGTATTGAGGCCCTGGAGGGCGGCGCCGTGCCGGCCGAGGCGCTTACCGATGGCAACGGCGAGCCCCTGGTCGACGCCGACAGCAACTACCTCACGACGGAGATTTGATCATGGCAGTGCAGCACACCTACACCTCGGTCGGCGTACCCAGCATGGATGCCGCGCCCGGTTCGCATTGCACCGACGACGCCGGCAACCAGTACATCATGGGGCTGAGCGGCCTCGCCTCCGACTGGATGCAGCTGGCCGATGCGGCGAACTCGATGCTCTACCTGACCACCACGACCACGCCGCCAGAGCCGGTACCGGAGCGCGGCGCCATCTGCACCTCAACCACGGGCGGGCCGTACCGCGTATGGGTGACGCACAACCCCGGTGGCGAAACCTGGGCGTGGCTTGAACTGGCCCTCGCAGGGGTGTAAGGCATGGCCAGCCTACAGGAGCAGCGCCGCGCCATCGCCGAGGGCATGCGCCGCAGCCGTGCCGCCACCGGCGAGGCTCAGCGCAACGCCACCGGCAACTCCATCATCGAGCAGCGCACCGGCCGCGCCGTCGCGGACGATATCAACCGCCTCACCAAGCCACCGGCGCAGCGCCGCACGCTACGCCCGATCGAACCCGTCGGGTCGCTGCCGGCCTCACGCGGGCGCGGGGTGTATAAGCCGCAAGCGGCGGCGGGTGGAACGGCCGGCATTGCCGGGCCGCTTCAGGAAACGGAGCGAACCTACGCCGCGACACCTGAATACATCGAAAGCATCGACGGGCGTGGCTACTGGCGGGTTCGCCGGGTCGAGACCATCACGATGGTCGATGCAAACGGAAACGAAGTGGTCTTCAACTACCTGCAGGCGCCTCCAATCCTATGAGTTGCGAATCGAACTGGGCTTCGCCACTGTGGATCGAGGCCTTCGACCCCTACCCGTGGCATGGGCTGGTCTACCTCGCCGGCGGCGTGCGGATGCTGCAGCCGAGCCAGGGGCGGCCGGCGCTACCGTTGCCGCCCACGCCGCCCAACTACTACGAATTCCAGCCGTACACGGCAAACCCCGCGCTGTGGGACATAGGGAATCCTGATCCACCGCCCTCACAGTGCCTGTTTGACGCCGGCGCGGAATCGCTTGGGCGTTGCCTGCTTGATGTAACCGCACTGGAAACCCGGGTTGGCGAGGTTACGAGGCGGCTGCGCGTGTCGTGGGGGCTGGATCGGCCGAATGAACTCCTACTGACCGAGGGCGGAGTAGAGGTCGCCACAGCCGCGTTTGATCGCGCGGCGTTGCTGGCGGGGGTTGGACTGCTGGTCAATCCGGTCGACGGCTCGAATATCAGCCCCATGATTCGGATGGACCAAATCGACCGGTCGAACGACGGACGCAAACGGCTGATGGCCACGGTCGGCTTTGCCAGTGGGTACGTGTTCATTACTGGCGTCATCATCGTTCAGATCGGCGAGGAGTCGGACGGCAGTTTGACGCTCAGCTACACCGCGGTGGCAAACACGCCGGATTGCCTCGGCACATACACCTACAACCGCACCTCTGACCGCAGCTCAGCAAGGCTCAGCTCAGCAACGGGTGGCCTGGAGCTGACGCCGATTCCGCCCGAGTATTCGACCGGTGCCGGCCTGTACCCGTACCCGCATGTTGGGTCGATGGCAGAGGGCTTCGAGCGAACCGGCATGGTGGTCGGCGGGTGGCTTACCGCGAGCGGCGCTCAGCTGGTGCGCTGCGATCACTCGCACCAGGTCACGCAGTCATCGGACCCGGCTGGCTCTCACGCCGAGAAATGGCAGCCCGAAGACACCACGTACAACCACGAAATCTGGCGTATCGACTACACCCGCGCGCGCGAATATTCCCTACGCCTCTACGCTGGCGCCGCCTCCGTGGTGCTGACGGGGCGGGACGATATGAAGCGAACCGCATCGGTGGAGAACGATGAAGAGTTCGGGACACCGATCTGGCCGGGCAGCATCGACTACTACGACTACGAGGCCGTGACCGGCATAGGTAGCTCGACCAAAGAGTCAGTCGAAACCAGCTGGCAAATCGTTGACGACTTCGCCCGCATCACTTCAATCAACGCCTCTGCTCCGCAGGACACTACGAAACAGCGAGCGCCGGACAGCCCGGCATTCGGCGGCAGCATGGTTGTCAGCCTGACGACCAACTGCCAGAAGGCTCGCGCGCTGACCGTGCTCACGAGCACGGAGCGGTTCATGACCACCGTCCTGACGCCTTCTGGCCCGGTCGGTGCGCTTGCATCCGCAAACAGAAACGTCACCGCCACCGCGATATTCAACCCCATGACGCTTGATACCAAGCGTTCCGTCGACCACCCGACCATCCAATTGCTCGGATTCGTCTGACGTCTCCACGCCCGGAGCAACCATGCAGCCAGCGAAACACGATCTGCGCATCGAGCAGGGTTCGACCCTGCGCGACAGCCTGCGGCTGATGCAGCCGCGCTACGAATACCGGCCCATCGCCTCGCTCGGCGGCTCGCCACTGCACCTCACCGTCGACCACGGCCTACCGGGCGACTGGCTGGCCTGGGTCGAGGGTGTGAGCGGCATGCAGGGCATCAACCGCTCGCCACGCACTGAGAAGCCGCACCGCGTGAAGGTGATCGACCCCGCCACGCTGGAAATCAACGCACTGTCCGCCTTCGGCCTATCGCCCAGCGGCGGGCAGCTGATCTACAAGCCGCCCGTGGACCTCACCGGCGCCACGGCACGCATGCAGATCCGCGCTCAACTCGGCGGCGCCGTGCTGCTGGAGCTGACCACCGAGAACGGTGCGCTCGCCATCACCGGCCTGGGCACCATCACCCGCACGCTCAGCGCCGCGCAAACCGCCGCGCTGACATGGACCGATGGCGTGTACGACCTCGAGGTGCAATTCCCGGACGGCACCGTGCAGCGCTACCTGCAGGGCGCCGTCACGGTCGGCCCGGAGGTCACCCGATGAGCATCGTCATCTGCGGAGACCCGGAGGTGCTGGTCATCGAGGCCGGCGTCGAGTACGCCGTGGCGCTGGAGCCGGATGAAGAGACGAGCGTCGTCACGGTCGGCGAGCAAGGGCCGCCCGGCCCACCCGGGCCAACCGGTGGCAGCGCCCTGCAACGCACGGCCGGCGAAACCCTCAGCGCCCTGCGTGCGGTGTACGAGCTGGATGGCCTTGTCCGCGCGCTCGACTACCGCGACGACACCCACATCGACCTGCTGCTCGGCCTCTCGCTCACCGCCGCGCCGGCTGGTGGCGCCGTCAACGTGCAGCGCTCCGGTGTACTGGATGACAACAGCTGGAATTGGCTGCCAGGCCGCATCTACCTCGGCGCCAACGGCAGCCTGACCCAAGCGCCGCCCGCAGATGGCTACTGCGTGCTGCTCGGCGCCGCCACTTCCGCCACCCGCATCACCCTCAATCTGCAAGACCCCATCGATCTGGAGAACTGAACATGGCCTCTCGCTACATGACCCTCGCCAATGGCGTGCGCAAACTCGTCGAGGCGCTGGTCGCCTCTGCTGGCGTGGCCGACGCCGGCAAAATCGTCGCCACCGGCCCGGACGGCAAACTCGACCTGTCGCTGATGCCGCTGGGTATCGGCGCCGACACCGTGTCGGCGGTTGCCTCCGAAGCGATCGGCGCCGGCAAGTTCGTCAACTTCCACGACAACGCCGGCACCTTCTCCGTGCGCCTGGCGGACAACAGCAATGGCCGCCGAGCCGACGGCTTCGTGACCGAGGCCTTCGCCAGCGCGGCGACCGCGACCGTCTACCCGATGGATGGCGTCAACTCCGCGCTGACCGGCCTAACCCCAGGCGCGCGCTACTACCTCGACACGGCCGGCGGCGTAACCGCCACCCCGCTCGATGAAACCGACGCCCTCAATGCCAACAAAATCAGCCAGTACGTCGGCACGGCGAAGTCCGCCACCGAACTGGTCACCGATGACAGCGACCCGGTAACCCTCTGATGACAGCCCGCCGACCTCTCGTGCTCGTAAACGGGCAACGCAAACAGCTGCCAACTGGCGACACGCTGGCCGGCGTCGTGCATGACACCGACCCGCGGCTCACCGACGCTCGCGAGTGGACGGCGACGACCGTCACCCAGGCAGAGGCAGAGCAGGGCACCGCAACGACCCGCCGCGCATGGACCGCGCAGCGTGTGTTCCAGGCCGTCGCTGCCTGGTGGTCGGCCAGTGCGATGAAGACCAAGTTGGACGGTATCGCCGCTGGTGCAACGGCAAACGCCACCGCCGCCCAGCTGCGTGACCGTTCCACCCATACCGGCACGCAGGCAATCAGCACCGTGACTGGTTTGCAGACGGCGCTCGACGGGAAGATCAACACCAGCGAGCGCGGCGTTTCGGGCGGCATCCCGACGCTGGATGAGTTCGCGCGGATTCCGCCCAGCCAGTTGCCGAGCTACGTCGACGACGTGCTGGAGTTCGCCACCACGGCGCAATTTCCTGCCACGGGCGAGGGCGGGAAAATCTACATCGCCATCAACCAGGGTACGGCCGCGAACCCGACGCGCCAGTACCGCTGGACCGGCTCCGTCTACGCCGAAATCAACCCCTCGCCGGGCACGACCGACGCCCTGGCCGAAGGCTCGACGAACCTGTATTTCAGCGAACACCGCGTGCGCAACACGGTGCTGACGGGGCTGAGTCTCGCTGTGTCTACGGCAGTCACGGCGGCTGATACCGTGTTGTCGGCGTTGGGGAAGATTCAAGCCAGGCTCAACCTGCTGGGCACAGCGGCGAACGCGAATGTGCAAACCAGCGCAACCGATACCACCACCGGCGCCGTGCTGGCCGTTGGGGCAGCGAACCTGCTAACCGCTTCCGCGAGCGAAGGCTTCGAGGTACTGAAGGGCTCCCGCTTCCTACGGGCTGGGACCGATGGACCGCTTGGCTCGACCATCTGCGGCGGGCTGTCTATCGGCGTCACCGGCACCATTGAACAGCAGCTGGCGATGCGCCTGGGGCGCGCGTTCTTCAGGTCAAAAGGTGACGCGGACTCCGCTTGGAAGGAGTTCTGGCACGATGGCAACTTCAACCCTGCCGCCAAACAGGACAAGTCCACCGTCATCGGCACGGCAACAACCCGAACGCTGGCGCTGACGGACGCCTGGAACTACGTGCGCCCCGGCACGACGAGTGCCATCACCCTGACCGTTCCGGCCAACGCCTCGGTGGCGTTCGAGATCGGGACAGAAATCACCATCCGAGCGCTCGGCACCGTCACGCTGGCCGCCGCCAGCGGCGTTACCCTCAACGCCCCATCGGGCGGGACGCTCAGCATGACCGCCCGAATGACCGTGACGCTCAAGAAGGTCGCCACGGACGTATGGGACGTGATCGGCCAAACGGTGGCAGCATGATGCCCGGTGTGTTGTCGGGGTTTACTCTGAAGGTCGACTCGCCAGCGGCGCCGCGCAGCCTCACCTACGTCGCCAGCGGCTACGACCCGGCGCTCTACTACGAACTTTCGTGGCTGGCCCCATCATCTGGCGGCACGCCTACCGGCTACCGGGTGTACATGCGCGCGAATGGCGGGGCGTACTCGCTGAAGGCGGAGACAACCTCGCTCTCGGCAAAGGTCTACGGTATGTCTGCGGGCAACACCAACGACTTCTACGTCACGGCGTTCAACAGCTCCGGCGAGGGGCCGGCGTCGAACGTGGTCAGCGTGGCGCCGTCCTGATACCGGCGCAGCTGTGCGCTGGCGCACGCGATGCCCGTTGCGTATGCGGCATGATCGACGCTCAACCTGATCGCAAAAGGAATTGCGATGAAACGATCTGCCAAACGGATTGTGAGCGCAGTGGCGGCTTGCCTGGGGTGCGCCCTGATCGGCGCCTACATGGGAGCCAACCATGCCTATGACCGCATCAGCCGCGAGCTGCCACAGATGATCGAGGCCGCGGGTTGCTCACCCGATTACGGCGGCGCGCCCCTCAGCGCGGGAAGGTCGTAAATCGCGCAAACATGGGTAGGGTGCCAGCGCGGCATCCAACTGTTGCAAACAGACATCGAGCGCTTGTGCCCGTCGTTCCCGTTGGCCGCTGGCGAGCGCTTCAAGCGCGTCCGTCAGCGCCTCGGGCGCCGGCTCGCACAACAGAATGCCGTGCCGGACACACAGCGTCTTGCCCTTGTAGGTCAGCTGCAGGGGCTCGCGCGCCGCTATCGCCGCTCCGTCATCCAGCAGCGCCTGGACATGGTTTCGTAGTGTCAGGGACTTGCGGCGCTCGTTGTACAGCTGACCCATAACCACTCCGTTAAATGTCAGCCGCCAATAGTGACAGAGTTCACGCTTTAGTGACATCATTACGCCACTACTCGCGCTGCTCCTTCCGCGTGGATGTGGTTTTCCCGGGCCCGCTTATGCGGGCTTTTTTTCGCCTGGAGAAACCATGCGACCACTGACTGAGCAGCAGCTGCTGCGCATCCTCCCCAACGCCCGCCCCGTCGCGGGCGTTTTTGTTTCTGCGCTCAACCAGGCCATGAGCCGTTACCGCATCGACAGCCCGGTACGGCGTGCGGCGTTTCTGGCGCAGGTCGGGCATGAGTCCGGTCACCTGCGCCGGCTGGTGGAGAACCTCAACTACAGTGCCGCCGGCCTTGCCGCCACCTGGCCAGCGCGATTCCGCGCGGCCGATGGGCAGCCGAACGCACTGGCGCAGCGGCTGGCGCGCCGGCCAGAGGCCATCGCCAACCACGTCTATGCCGGTCGCCTGGGCAATGGGCCGACGGCGAGCGGCGATGGCTGGCGGTACCGCGGGCGAGGGCTGATCCAGCTCACCGGGCGCGACAACTACTGCGCCTGCGGCGATGCCATCGGCGCGGATCTGCTGACGAAACCCGAGCGGCTCGAGCAGCCCGAATGGGCCGCGTTGTCCGCCGCGTGGTACTGGGCCAGCAACGGCCTCAACGAACTCGCCGACGCCGGCCGCTTCACCGATATCACCCGCCGCATCAACGGCGGCACGCACGGCCAGCCGCAGCGCCTTGCGCTATGGCGGGCGGGGCAGGAGGTGTTCGCATGATCGCCACGCTCAAGCAGTACAAGCTGGCCGCTGCAGGTGTGGCCGTCCTCGTGCTGTGCTCCCTGTCGTTCGGTGCCGCGTGGCAGTGGCAGGACAACGCCTACGGCAAGCGGCTGGCCGAGAAGAATGTCGAGCACCAGGTGTTTCTGCGTCAGGTCGCCGAGGCGAATGCTGCGGTGATCCGCCAGCAGCAGACCGATCGGCAGGACCTTGAGCGGCGCCTGGCCGACGCCGACCAACAATCAACCGAGAAACTGAACCATGCACTCACCGAAAACGATCGCCTTGAGCGCCTGTATAGCTCTGCTGATGATGAGCGCCGCCGGCTGCGAATCGACGTCAAGATTGCCCGAGCCGACGCTGTCGTGTCCGCCGCCACCAGCGCCGGCCGCGTGGGCGATGCAGCCAGCGTCGAACTCAGTGCAGCAGCTGGATCAGCTGTTTGGGATATCCGAGCCGGAATGATCAGCGACCAGGAGAAGCTGGCCTACCTGCAGCAGTGGGCGAGGGCCGTTCGGGCTGTTAACGCCGGGCAGGGCAGCCAATAGGCGTATCATGAGGCGCTTTGCTTGGGGGAACTTATGCTGCTTTTGCGGATGGACGGGGGCCTGACCTATACGCTCGATCGCCAGATTGGCAGCTCCGGCAAGCACGGCATCTTCGAGTTTCATCGGTCCGCCAGCTCCTACATGAGTCCCCCGGACTACACGCCTTATCGCCACGCCGCCATTTCCCCAGCTGAGCCGAAGGTCGGCGCCAAAGCGCAGATCGCAATCTGTAAACCGGGCGCACCTGAGGCTGAGTGGATACCGCTCGGAGAGGGCGTGGTGGCGTTCGATACAGATCGGTAGCGCTCGGCGGCGGTGCGGGGATACGTTCGCGCTATGTTCGCCGACGTGCTTGTCGAGATGGAGTCAGCAGGTCGGGCAATGGCAGCACAGGCTGACTGCGCCCGCAGCGCCAGACTCACCTGTGAGGAGGTCTATGACCGGGTGATGGCGGAGTCGTCTTCGAAAATCCAGTAACTGTCGACATAAAGGCTCCGGTCTACCGCCCGTTTAATATGGGCCACCTCGTTTGACCATCCGATGCCGCCGGTACATCAAAAAACCAATGCCGATCAGGCACCACTGAGCGACAGTGTCGAACGAGCTTGCACGCGCGTCAGTCACCAGGTCGACCGCCAAATCAAGGCATCCCCATACAGTTGCAATAACGAGAAAAATACCGAGAAGCAGCAGCGTCTTTTGTTTCGGGGATCGCTGTACTGGGCGGTTACGGTCGTCCCAGTTCTCGGCGTGGCAATGCGGGCAATGGGTGCTAATAATCGCTCCGCCACCTAGCCACCCACCATACTTCCAGCCCGCATAGATTCCCTTTGAGCGCACAGTTACTGGGTTCATGCTCTGCCCACAGCACTGACATACTCGACGGTTGTCCATTGCATCCGTCCCTCGTTTGATCTGTAGCGTGATGGTGGCGCTGAGCCACATGAAAAACAAGCGGAGTGTTATTGAGGCCTGATCAGCTCCGGCCCTTCGTTGCGAACATTCCCTACGGCGCGGTCGACCGCAAACCACTCAAACGCCTCAACCGGCAGCGCCAGGTCGCGCACAATCTCCTCGGCGCGCGCCAGTGATAGATCTGGCTCGATCCATTCGCGCGCTCGTTCTGCCTCGAGTACGACCGGCCGCCGGTCGTGGATATCAACCATGCCCTGGTCGCTGTCGGCGGTGATGATCACGAAGCCGTCACCGTCGCGATCGGTCATGCCGGCGCGGTCCATCTGCGCCAATGCGGCGAACCACAGTGGTTCGCCGTCCTTGCGGCGGATGTAGTAGGGCTGCTTTTTCTTCGGGTCCGATGGGTCCTTGACCCATTCATACCAGCCATCAGCAGCGACCAGCGTTCGGCCGGTCGCCCAGATGTCCCGGAAAAACCGGCTGGTCGCTGCCGTCTCCACCCGCGCATTGATCGCTGGTGGGCGCTTACCCACGGCCCAGAACGGCTGATAGCCCCACTGCAGGCGGGCCATGCGCAGGCCCGTGTCCGTCTCGTAGAAAATCATTACGCGAGACCGCGGCGCGACGTTGTAGCGGTTGATAGGCTCCGGGTCGACGCCTCCTTCGATGGGTTTGTCGTAGCGCAGCGCATCCAGATACTCGACCGCTGTTCGGTACTGCGTGAAACGACCGCACATATCCCCTCCAGCCTGCTATCGGATGGCTGTCTCTCTACATTGACCGCATGGTGTGCTCGCGGTTTACTGTACACATATACAGTAATCGCAGAGCAGTACTATGCGCGCCACCATCCTGGGCCAGCTCGGCCCATCGTCAACATTCCTTCAGTACGTCGACAGCCGCGTGCCGGCCGGTTTCCCTTCGCCGGCAGCGGATTATGAGGAGGTCACGCTCTCCATCGATGAGCTGGTCGACCTGCGTACGCCACACGTGTACCTGGTAAGAGTAGAAGGCCCCAGCATGATCGGCGCCGGCATATACGACGGCGATGTGCTGGTGGTGAATCGGGCGCTGGAGGCGCGCTCTGGCCACGTTGTTGTCGCCTATGTCGATGGTGGGATGACGGTCAAACGGTTGCAGGTGACGCCGGAGGGCGTGTGGCTACAGCCAGAAAACCCGGATTACCGCGCGCTCCGCGTTACTGAGTCCCTGCACGTATGGGGCGTGGCCACTCACAATCTGCACCAGCTATGTTCGCGCTGATCGATTGCAACTCGTTCTATTGCTCGTGCGAGCGTGTCTACCGGCCCTGGCTCGACAGCGTGCCGGTGGTGGTGCTGAGCAATAACGACGGGTGCGTCATCGCGCGTACGCGCGAGGCCAAGCGCCTGGGCATACCGATGGGGGCGCCGTATTTCCAGTGGCGTGACCAGATGCGTGAGTGGGGCGTGGTGTGCTTCTCCAGCAACTACGAGCTTTACGGGCAGATGAGCGCCCGGGTGATGGCGACACTGGAGGGGATGTTTCCGCGAATCGAGGTGTACAGCATCGACGAGGCATTTGCCGACCTGACAGGGATGACGGGCGACCTGGTGCCGCTGGGGCACGAGGCGCGTGAGCGAGTGCTGCGCTGGACCGGTATTCCAGTAGGGGTGGGGATTGGGCCGACGAAAACCTTGGCCAAGCTCGCCAACTGGGCGGCCAAGACCTGGCGCAAGTCCGGCGGGGTGATCGACCTTCGCGACCCTGAGCGACGGGACAAGCTGTTGCAGATGACCGAGGTAGCCGAAGTGTGGGGCGTTGGTCGTCGGCTGACCGCTAGGCTGCGACCGCTGGGTATCGAAACAGCTTGGGACCTGGCGCAGTACGACGCCGCATCGCTGCGCCGACAGTTCAGCGTGGTGCTGGAGAAAACCGCCCGCGAGCTGCGCGGGATCTCCTGCCTCGAGCTGGAGGAGGCGGTGCCGCCGCGGCAGATGATTTGCTCATCGAAGATGTTCGGCAGCCGCCTGCGTGATGTCGCCCCGATACGCGAAGCGGTTGTCGCCTACGTCACCAAGGCCGCCGAGAAATTGCGTTCCCAGCAAAGCCTGGCCGGCGCGCTGCAGGTGGCCATTCGCACCGGCATGCACAACCCCAACCAACCGCGCTACGCCAACGCCATCAGCTGCCCACTGCCGTACCCGACCGATGACACCCGCGTGCTCGCGGCGGCGGCCGTGCGTGGGCTTGAGGCCATCTACAAGCAGGGCTACGCCTACAGCAAGGCGGAGGTGCTGCTGATGGATCTGCGGCAGCGGGGCGAATTCACTGGCGACCTGTTTGCCGCAGCCCCACGGCCTGGTGCCGATCGACTGATGGCGGTGGTAGATCAGATCAACGCGCGCGAGGGAAGGGGGACAGTGCGGCTAGGGCGTGTCCCGGCTACTGCGGAGTGGTCGATGAAGCGCGAGAAGCTGAGCCAGCGGTATACGACGCGGTGGGACGAACTAATGGTCGTGCGTTGAATGGAGGATGGGCTGACCGCTATCAGTTGGCGCGTTTTGCTGTCGGTTCAGGTAGTGCCGCTACTCGGGACTGAACGCTGGCCAGTAGCTGTTGTATTTCTGCTGTTACGCCGCGCATGCCGTCTGCGGTAGAACCCATGCCCAATATCTCCGCATTGGTACGCACCTCGGTGTCAAAAAGCGCTTGCATCCGCTGAGTGGCCGCTTCGGTTGGTGGGTTGGATATGGCACGAGCATAGTGCCTCAGCTTTTCCTCGCCGTAGTCCCTGGCGCGTTCAGCGTCTCTGTTGTTGAGCTCAATCATGCGAATCAATCCCTTGGCGCGCAGGTAAAGGCGAACAAACGAAGCAGCAAGATCCGGGTCAAGCCTGCTTAGGCATGCCGGCGCGGAGTCATAAACGGGGAACGGATTTGCGCCGATAGGCAGGATGCTGACATAGGGAGCGCCTGCTGGGTGCTTCAAGAGTTCAGAGCCATATTCCGCCATGTAAATTTCAAACGCAGTAGTGATTTCGGCTGTGACCAACTTGGCGGTGTCGCGGAGTAGCGTGGCTTCTGTGAAATTGTTCTGCTCCGCCTCCAGTCTGTACGAATGGCGGGCGGCATAAAGGGTGAAAAAACCTCCGACCAAAGCCCCGAGAAAGGCGCTGAAAAGTTCGCTCATGGGTGGTGCTCCAAAAATGCTACGCAAAAAATTCATGGTGTCTTATGTAATTGTTTTACAAGGCTTTATTAGAATTGCGGGTACAGTCCATCATCGGTGCGACGGAGAAGCGGCGAGACACGGAAGGTTCCGCAGCTTCGGGTGTTGAGGGGGAAATCACTTCATGCATCCTTTAACGCATCCTGGGTGTTTGCACCGGCAGGGCGTTGTTGAGTGGCAGTCCTGATTGGCATCTCTCGGCAAGATCGGTGGGGCGTCTTGCCTTCAGGTTCCGGTGAATTATGCGGCATGCCGCAGGAGCCCTGAAGGGGCGCGGTGCAGCCGCAGACAGCAGGTAACTTCATTGGGTCATCAGCGGCGGGCTGTTCGTGCCTCATGAAGAAACCGGCGTTGGCCGGATTTCGTCATGAGGCGCGAGGGCGCGTCAGCCGGCCGGAGTGCTGGCCCGGTAATGGTCGAGCAGCGCCTGGATCGGATGGCGCAACTTGTTGGTGTGCAGGCGCGAGGTCTGGCTGCGGCAGGAGTAGCCGGTCGCCAGCGGCTCGGCCTGGCTGTCCGCGGCCAGCGCCGGCGCCCAGGATTGCTCGAAGATCGCTTTCGAGGTCGCCAGATTGCGCGCCTCGTGGCCATAGGTGCCGGACATGCCGCAGCAGCCGGTGGCCTGGGGCGCCAGGGTCAGACCGGCGCGTTCGAACACCTGGTTCCACAGCGCCGTGCTCGGTGCAGCGTTGGTCTTCTCGGTGCAGTGCGCCAGCAGCCGGTAGCTCGCCAGCGGCGCCGCGTCCGCCACGGCCGCACGCTCGGGCAGCGCGCGCGCCAGCCATTCCTGCGCCAGCAGCACCTCGGGGCACTGCAGGCCGGGGATCTTGGCGTACTCCTGGCGATAGACCAGGGTCATCGCCGGGTCGAGGCCGACCAGCGGAATGTCGAAGGTCGCCAGCTCCTGCAAACGCTGGGCGTTGCGTCGGGCCGCGCGGGCGAAGGCGCCGAGAAAGCCTTGCACGTGCAGCGGCTTGCCGTTGGCCGAGTAGGGCGCGAGAAACACCTTGAAGCCCATCCGGCTGGCCAGTTCGATGAAGGCCGCCAGCAGCGGCGTCTCGAAATAGCGGGTGAAGGCGTCCTGCACCAGGATCACGCTGCGTTCGCGCTGCACCGGGTCGAGCGCAGCCAGGGTCTGTGGCGTTGCCGTTGCGACATCCCAGCGCCGGCAGGCCTCATCGAAGTCGAAATCGCTGAGCAGCGGGCTGTAGACCATGCCGATGCGCCCGGCCAGCAACCTGTCTACCCAGGGCGCCGCCATGATGGCGTTATAGAGGCGCGGGACGCGCGCGAACAGCGGCAGGCTGAATTCCAGCGAGCCAATCAGGTAGTCGCGCAGCGGGCGCAGGTAGCGCTGGTGGTACAGCTCGAGGAAGCGCGAGCGGAACTCGGGGACGTTGACCTTCACCGGGCACTGGCCTGCACACGACTTGCACGCCAGGCAGCCCGCCATGGCGTCGTAGACCTGGTGGGAGAAGTCCGCCTCGGCACTGCGCGAATTGCGCCAGCGTTCGGGCAGCGCGCGCAGGAAGTTCAGCGGGCCGCGCGCTGCCGGGGCGAGTACGTCGACGCCGGCCTGTTGCTGCAGGCGCAGCCACTCGCGCAGCAACGAGGCGCGCCCCTTGGGCGAGTGCACGCGCTCGCGGGTGGCCTTCCAGGACGGGCACATGGCGTCGTCCGGGTCGAAGTTGTAGCAGGCGCCGTTGCCGTTGCAGTGCATGGCCGTGCCGTAGCTTTGCCAGACGCGCTCGTCGATCTGCCGGTCCAGCTCGCCGCGCAACGGCACCTCGTCGATCTTCAGCAGTGCCTCGGGGCTTTCCAGTGGCGTGGCGATCTTGCCGGGGTTGAGCTGGTTGAACGGGTCGAACGCACGCTTGAGCGCCTGCAGCGAGGGATAGAGTTCGCCGAAGAAGGCCGGCGCGTATTCCGAACGCACGCCCTTGCCGTGCTCGCCCCAGAGCAGGCCGCCGTGACGCTGGGTGAGTTCGGCCACTGCATCGGAGATCGGCCGCACCATCGCCGCCTGTGCCGGGTCCTTCATGTCCAGCGCCGGACGTACGTGCAGCACGCCGGCATCGACGTGGCCGAACATGCCGTAGGCCAGGCCGTGGGAGTCGAGCAGGGCGCGGAATTCGGCGATGAACTCGGCGAGGTTCTCCGGCGGCACGGCGGTGTCCTCGACGAAGGGCTGCGGGCGCACTTCGCCTTCCACGTTGCCCAGCAGGCCGACCGCCCGCTTGCGCATTGCGTAGATGCGTCCGACCGCCGCCTGGCCCACCGCCAGCGTATGGCCCAGGCGCTGCACCTGAGTGTCGCGCTGCAGGTGTTCGACGAAGGCGGCGACCCGCGCGTCCAGCTCGGCCGGGTCATCGCCGGAGAATTCCACCAGGTTGATGCCCAGCGTTGGCTGTTGCGCGTCCTGCGGGAAATAGTCGGCGACGCCGTGCCAGACGATGTCCTGCATGGCCAGCATGAGCACCTTGGAATCCACTGTCTCGATCGACAGCGGTTTGAGTGCGAGCAGGCTGCGCGCGTCGCGCAGCGCATCCATGAAGCCCGCGTAGCGGATGTTCACCAGCACCGAATGCCTGGGAATCGGCAGCACGTTGAGCTTGGCCTCGACGATGAAACCCAGCGAGCCCTCGGCGCCGCACAGCACGCTGTTGAGGTTGAAGCGGCCGTCCGCCTCGCGCAGGTGCGCCAGGTCGTAGCCGGTCAGGCAGCGGTTCAGCTTGGGAAAGCGCGCTTCGATCAGCGCGGCTTTCTCGCGCTGAATACCCTCGGCGCAGCGGTAGACCTCGCCGATGCGATCCTGCCGCGCCAGTTGCCCGGCCAGCGCCGCATCGTCCAGGGCGGCCGTGTGCAGACGTTCGCCGCCGAGCAGTACGCTGTCCAGTTCGAGCACGTGGTCGCGGGTTTTGCCGTAGGTGCAGCTGCCCTGGCCGCTGGCGTCGGTATTGATCATGCCGCCGATGGTCGCGCGGTTGGAGGTCGACAGTTCGGGGGCGAAGAACAGCCCGTGCGGCTTGAGCGCGGCATTCAGCTGGTCCTTGACCACGCCGCTCTGCACGCGCACCCAGCGCTCGGCGACGTTGATCTCCAGAATGCGGTTCATGTGCCGCGACAGGTCGACGACCACGCCGTCGGTCAGCGACTGGCCGTTGGTGCCCGTGCCGCCGCCGCGCGGCGACAGGCGCACGCTGCGATGCGCAGGTTCGGCAACCAACCGGGCCAGCGTCTCGACGTCGCGTGCATCCAGCGGAAACACCGCCGATTGCGGAAAGCGCTGGTAGATGGAATTGTCGGTCGCCAGCACGGTGCGGCTGGCGTGGTCTTGGGCGATCTCGCCGCGAAAACCGGCCGCGCGCAGCGCGTCGAGGAAGGCGATATAGGGCGCAGCGGGCGCGCTGGTGGGGAGGCGGGCAATCATGGTCGACGGTTCTCGCTCATCTGGCGCGCGACGCGAGGTCGGCGTCCTATTTTCGGATCGCCGAATTCTCGCCCTCGGGGCGCCGTGCTACAAAGGTATTTTCCGTCATCGATCCATGAGTTTCATGAATGAATTACCGCCGCCTGACGCCCTCGATGTCCCTGTTGCTCGCCTTCGAGGCGGCGGCCCGGCATGAAAGCTATACCCGCGCCGCACAGGAACTGTCGCTGACCCAGAGCGCGGTGAGCCGCCAGGTGCAGGCGCTCGAGGCGCTGCTGGGCGTCAGCCTGTTCCGCCGCGAGGGGCGCAACATCGTGCTGACCGATGTCGGCCGGCTGTATCGGCGCGAGCTGGCCGGCGCGCTGGCGCAGATCCGCAACGCGACGCTGCAGGCGGTGGCCTATGGTTCCGGGGTCGGCACGCTGCGTCTGGCGCTGCTGCCGACCTTCGGCTCGAAGTGGCTGCTGCCGCGGCTGAACACCTTCTACGCCGCCAATCCCGGCGTGCAGGTGCACATCCATTCGCGTATCCAACCGGTGGATTTCGACGCCGAAGACATCGATGCGGCGATCTGCGTCGGCAATCCCGAGCAGCCGGGCCTGGTGGTGCATCCGTTGCTGGAGGAATCGATGGTGGTGGTCGCCAGTCCGACGATCTTCGCCGCGGGCGTGCCGGCAACAGCGGATGCCATCGCCGAGCAGACGCTGCTGCAGGTGGCCAGCCACCCGCCGCTGTGGGCGCAGTGGTTCGCCGAGAACGGTCTGGACCCGCAGCGGATGCACGGCGGGCCGAATTTCGAGCTGACCTCGCACCTGATCCAGGCGGTGCGCGCCGGCATCGGCGTCGGGCTGGTGCCGAGCCTGCTGGTCGAAGACGAACTGCAGCAGGGGCATTTGCTCGCCATCGGCGCGCCTATTTCGAGCCAGCGCACCTATTGCCTGGTCTATCCGCCGCGCAATGCGGTATTGCCGGCGCTGGAGGCGTTCCGCGCCTGGCTGCTGCCGCGCTCGGCTGACACTCAGGCCTGATCGGTCGCGCGGCCGATCGCCCGCTCGACGGTCTGCTTGCAGGCCAGCAGTGCCTGCCGAAAGGCTGTGCTGCGGGTTGCCGCACGCGCCGATGGGGCGACGACGGCGATGGCGTAGCGCCCCAGGTAGGTATCCAGCACCACGGCGAACGAGCTCATGCCTTCGATGAGTTCGTCGTGTTCTTCGGCCAGCGTGCCGGCGCGAATCTGCGTCAATTGCGCCAGAAGTGCGGCGCGCTCCGGCGTGGCCGGCGTGACCTTGGGCAGCGGGTCCGGCAGCAGTTGCGCGAGGCTTTCATCAGGCAGCGCGGCCAGCAGCGCCTTGCCGCTGGCCGTGGTGTAGGCGGGGGCGTTGATGCCGATCGGGAAGACCACGCGCAACTCGCGTTCGGCGACCACGCGATCGACCACATAGGACTTGTCGCCGACCAGCGTGCTCACGCACACCGACTCCTGCAGCTGCTCGGACAGCGCGAGCATCTGCGGTTTGACCAGCGAAATGATGTCGGTCTGGGTCTGGCTGATTAGCTGGCCGAGCGCCGGACCGAGACGGAAGCCGCCGCCCGGGCCGATGGTCTCGGCCAGATGCTCCGCTTCCAGCGCGCCGATGATGCGCTGCACGGTCGAGCGCGGCAGATCGACGAGCTGGGCGATGGCCGCCAGGCTCAGGCCCTGCGGATGGCTGCCGAGCGCGCGCATGACCGCCGCCGCGCGGGCGATGACCTGAATGCCGGCCTGCTTGGCGGCATCGCTGCCCTGGTCTGTCTGCGTCATCGGTTTCTCCCGTTGCATCGTTGCGCCCTGAACACCGTCCGCATTCTCCAGCAGTGGCGCCGCCGAGGCTAGGCGCGGCATCCCGCATTGCGTAT
Organism: Stutzerimonas sp. 21-1; assembly: GCF_056336065.1. Taxonomy (NCBI): domain Bacteria; kingdom Pseudomonadati; phylum Pseudomonadota; class Gammaproteobacteria; order Pseudomonadales; family Pseudomonadaceae; genus Stutzerimonas; species Stutzerimonas sp. 21-1. Next base: position 1,388,499 of record NZ_CM150500.1, read on the forward strand.
CGCTGACCGGGCGCGGACAAATTCGTTCACGGTTTTTCTCATTAAGCTGAATCGCAGAATGGTACACTTGCCCGCTATGCGATACATGTCTTGCGACGCTTCAAGGAGAAGAACAGGTGAAACACCCAAGAAAAACATTGCGTGAAGTTCGGCTGGCGCCGCTGGCGGTGCTGCTTGTGCTGGCCGGCTGTGGCGAGAAGACAGCGGAACAGGCCGCCGCGCCGGTACCGGAGGTCGGGGTCTACACCGTGCAGGCGCAGCCGCTGACGCTGACCACCGACCTGCCGGGACGCACCAGCGCCTACCGGGTCGCCGAGGTCCGCCCGCAGGTCTCCGGCATCCTGCAGCAGCGGCTGTTCACCGAAGGTACGGAAGTGAAGAAAGGCCAGCAGCTGTACCAGATCGACCCGCGCACCTACGAGGCACGGCTGGCCCGTGCCGAGGCCAACCTGACCACGGCGGAGAACCTGGCCCAGCGCTACGAGCGCCTGCTCAAGACCAACGCCGTCAGCCGCCAGCAGTACGACGACGCCCAGGCCGCCTGGAAGCAGGCCCAGGCGGAAGTGCAGGTGGCGCGCATCGACGTGCAGTACACCAAGGTGCTTGCGCCGATCTCCGGGCGCATCGGCCGCTCCACCGTGACCGAAGGCGCGCTGGTGACCAACGGCCAGGCCCAGCATCTGGCCACCGTGACCCAGCTCGATCCCATCTATGTCGACGTCAACCAGCCGATCACCAAGCTGCTCGGGCTCAAGCGCGCGCTGGAATCCGGGCGTCTGCAGAAAACCGGCAGCGACCAGGCCGAGGTCAGCCTGACGCTCGACGACGGCAGCGCCTATCCGTTGCCCGGCACCCTGAAGTTCTCCGAGGTGAGCGTCGACCCGACCACCGGTTCGGTGACGTTGCGCGCCGAGTTTCCCAACCCGGACCGCAAGCTGCTGCCGGGCATGTTCGTGCATGCGCTGCTCAAGGAAGGCACCCAGCAAGACGCCATCCTCGTGCCGCAGCAGGCGGTCAGCCGCGATGCGCGCGGCGTGCCCAGCGTCTGGGTGGTCAAGCCGGACGACAGCGTCGAGCGGCGCGAAGTCGAGACGTTGCGCACCGTCGGCAATGCCTGGCTGATCGGCAAGGGCGTCGCCGATGGCGAACGGGTGGTCACCGAAGGCACGCAGCGGGTGCGCAGCGGCATCACCGTCAAGCCGGTGCCGGCCAGTAACGTCAGACTGGTCGCCGAGTTCGCTCCGAAGACCGACGCCGTCGCCAACTGAGGAGCAAGCCGTACATGTCCCGTTTTTTCATTGACCGGCCGATCTTCGCCTGGGTGCTGGCGATCGTCGCCATGCTCGCCGGCGCGTTGTCGCTGGTGAAAATGCCGATCAGCCAGTACCCCAACATCGCCGCCCCGGCCGTGGCCATTCAGGTCAGCTACCCCGGCGCCTCCGCGCAGACCGTGCAGGATACCGTGGTCCAGGTCATCGAGCAGCAGCTCAGCGGCCTCGACGGTTTTCGCTACATGTCCGCGGAGAGTAATTCCGACGGCAGCATGACCATCATCGTGACCTTCGAGCAGGGCACCAACCCGGACATCGCCCAGGTGCAGGTGCAGAACAAACTGCAGCTGGCCACCCCGCGTCTGCCTGAAGAAGTGCAGCGCCAGGGCCTGCGCGTGGTGAAGTACCAGAAGAACTTCTTCCTGATCATCGGTCTGGCCGATACCACCGGCAAGATGAGCAACTTCGACCTCGGCAACCTGATCGCCTCGCAGCTGCAGGACCCGATCTCGCGCATCGACGGTGTCGGCGACTACCTGCTGTTCGGCTCGCCCTACGCCATGCGCATCTGGCTCGATCCGGCCAAGCTCAACAGCTACCAGCTGACGCCTGGCGACGTCGCCAATGCCATCCGCGAACAGAACGTGCAGGTGTCCTCCGGCCAGCTCGGCGGTCTGCCGACGCTCAGCGGCGTGCAGCTCAACGCTACGGTGCTGGGCAAAACGCGCATGACCACGCCCGAGGAGTTCGAGGAAATCCTGGTCAAGGTCAAGGCCGACGGCTCGCAGGTGCGGGTCAAGGACATCGCCCGCGTCGAGCTGGGTGCCGACAACTTCTCCATTTCCAGCAAGCGCAACGGCGAACCCTCGGCGGGCCTGGCGCTGCGCCTGGCCTCCGGCGGCAACCTGCTGGAAACCGTAGCCGCAGTGAAGGCCGCGATGGAGAAACAGAAGGCCTACCTGCCCGAAGGCGTCGAGGTGGTCTATCCCTACGACACCACGCCGGTGGTGGAGGCCTCGATCAGCTCGGTGGTGCACACCATCATCGAGGCGGTGGTGCTGGTCTTCCTGGTGATGTACCTGTTCCTGCAGAACTTCCGCGCCACGCTGATTCCAACCCTCGCGGTGCCGGTCGTGCTGCTCGGCGCCTTCGCGCTGCTGCCGTACTTCGGCCTGAGCATCAACGTGCTGACCATGTATGCGATGGTGCTGGCCATTGGTCTGCTGGTGGACGATGCCATCGTGGTGGTGGAGAACGTCGAGCGCCTGATGCACGAGGAGGGCCTGTCGCCGCTGGAAGCCACGCGCAAGTCGATGGGGCAGATTCAGGGTGCGCTGGTCGGCATCGGCCTGGTGCTGTCGGCGGTGTTCGTGCCGATGGCCTTCTTCGGTGGCTCGGCGGGGATTATCTACAAGCAGTTCGCCGTGACCATCGTGCTGTGCATGGGCCTCTCGGTGCTGGTCGCGCTGATCTTCACCCCGGCGCTGTGCGCCACCATCCTCAAGGCGCCCAAGGGCGATGCCCACCACGAGAAGAAGGGCTTCTTCGGCTGGTTCAACCGCACCTTCGAGCGCGGCACCACTCGTTTCGAGCGCGGCGTCGGCGGCATGCTCAAGCACCGCGGACGCTACCTGCTGGCGTTCGTGCTGATTACCGCCGGCACCGGCTACCTGTTCACCCAGATTCCCAAGGCCTTCCTGCCCAACGAGGACCAGGGCCTGATGATGGTGGAGGTGCGCATGCCGGTTAACTCCTCCGCCGAGCGCACCGGTGCGGTACTTCAGCAGGTGCAGGACTATCTGAAGGAAGAGGAAGGCGAGCTGATTCAGCACGTGCTGACCGTCAACGGCTTCAACTTCGCCGGTCGCGGGCAGAACTCCGGCCTCGGCCTGGTCATGCTCAAGGGCTGGGACCAGCGCGCCGCGGAAGGCCAGGACGTGTTCAGCATCGCCAAACGGGCCAACGCCCATTTCGCGACGATCAAGGACGCCACTGTGATGGCCTTCGTGCCGCCGGCGATCCTGGAAATGGGTAACGCGATGGGGTTCAACCTCTATCTGCAAGACAACGCAGGCGTCGGTCATGCGGCATTGATGGAAGCCCGTAACCAGTTCCTGCAACTGGCCGGCGAGCATCCGAAGCTGCGCGCGGTGCGCCCGAACGGCAAGGACGACGAGCCGCAGTTCCAGATCAACATCGACGACGAGAAGGCCCGCGCGCTGCAGGTCAGCATCGCCGCGATCAACCAGACCATGTCGGCGGCCTGGGGCTCGATGTACGTCAACGACTTCATCGACCGCGGCCGGGTCAAACGCGTGTATATCCAGGGCGAGGAGACCGCGCGCATCACGCCGGAAGACTTCGACAAGTGGTACGTGCGCAACGCCCTCGGCGAGATGGTGCCGTTCTCGGCCTTCGCCACCGGTGAGTGGACCTTCGGTTCGCCCAAGCTGGAGCGCTACGGCGGCATCTCCTCGGTGGAAATCCTTGGTGAGCCGGCGCCGGGCTACAGCACCGGCGACGCCATGGTGGCCATCGCCGAAATCATGCAGCAGCTGCCGCCGGGTATCGGCCTGAGCTACACCGGGCTGTCCTACGAGGAAATCCAGACTGGCGACCAGGCGCCGATGCTCTATGCGCTGACCGTGCTGATCGTGTTCCTCTGTCTGGCCGCGCTCTACGAGAGCTGGTCGGTGCCGGTGTCGGTGATGATGGTGGTGCCGCTGGGGATTCTCGGCGCGGTGCTCGCCACCCTGATGCGCGAGCTCAACGCCGACGTCTACTTCCAGATCGGCCTGATGACCTCGGTCGGCCTGTCGGCGAAGAACGCCATCCTCATCGTCGAGTTCGCCAAGGACCTTTACGAGAAGGAAGGCATGCCGCTGGTCCAGGCGGCGGTGCACGCGGCACGTTTGCGCCTGCGTCCCATTGTCATGACCTCGCTGGCCTTCACCTTCGGCGTGCTGCCGATGGCGCTGGCCAGTGGCGCCGGCGCCGGCAGCCAACATTCGGTGGCGACCGGGGTGGTCGGCGGGATGATTACCGCCACCGTGCTCGCGGTGTTCTTCGTGCCGCTGTTCTACGTGGTGGTGGTCAAGCTGTTCGAGGGCCGCAAGAAGCCGCACGCCGTTGCCGAAGCCGAAGGAGAAACCGCATGAAGTTCAAGCCTTTGACCCTCGCGGTTGTCCTGGCACTGGGCGGCTGCAGTCTGATCCCGCAGTACCAGCGACCGCAGGCGCCGATCGAGGCCGACTGGCCGCAGGGCGCGGCCTACGATCAGGCGCAGGAGGGCGACATCCGCGCGGCCGATCTGCGCTGGCAGGAGTTCTTCCACGACGCCGCGCTGCGCGAGCTGATCGGCGTGGCGCTGCAGAACAACCGCGACCTGCGCCAGGCCGCGCTGAACGTCGAGGCCTACCGCGCGTTGCACCGCATCCAGCGTGCCGAGCTGTTCCCCGGCGTCGACGCGGGTGGCAGTGGTAGTCGCCAGCGCCTGCCGGACGACCTCTCGCCGACCGGCGAGGCGGGTATCCAGAGTCGCTACGACGTAGCGCTGGGCGTCTCCTACGAGCTGGACGCCTTCGGGCGCATCCGCAGCCTCAGCCGCGCGGCGCTGGAGCAGTACCTGGCCAGCGAAGAGGCGCAGCGCAGCGTGCACATCGCTCTGGTCGGCGACGTCGCCACCGCCTATTTCGCCTGGCGCACCGACCAGGCGCTGCTGGAGCTGACCGAGGCCACGCTGGAAAGCTACCGCCAGAGTCTGTCGCTGATCGAAGCCAGTGCCGAAGCCGGCACTGCCTCGGAACTGGACGTGCGCCAGGCGCGCACGCTGGTCGATCAGGCGCGCACGCAGAAGGCACTGTACACCCGGCTCATCGCCGAGGATGTCAACGCCTTGCGCCTGCTGCTGGGCGCGGCGATTCCGAACGATCTGCCGGCAGGCGGCAAGCTGCAGATGGATACGCTGGCCGATTTCCCCGCCGGGCTGCCGGCCGATATACTGCTGCGTCGCCCGGACATCCGCGCCGCGGAGCACCGCCTGCTGGCCGCCAACGCCAATATCGGCGCGGCGCGCGCGGCGTTCTTCCCGAGCATCAGCCTGACCGGCAGCGCTGGCACCGCCAGCAGCGAACTGGACGGCCTGTTCGACGGCGGTTCCGGGGCCTGGAGTCTGGTCCCGCGGATCAACCTGCCGATCTTCACCGCCGGGCGACTGAAGGCCAACCTCGACTACGCCGAGATCCAGAAGGACATCCACGTCGCGGCTTACGAAAAGGCTATCCAGACCGCCTTCCGCGAGGTCGCCGACGGCCTCGCCGCGCGCGGCACCTACGACGAACAGGTACAGGCGCAGAGCGATCTGGTCGACAATAACCGCGCCTACTACCAGCTGGCCCGCCAGCGTTACGACGAGGGTGTGGATACCTACCTCACCGTGCTCGACGCCCAGCGCGAGCTGTTCGCGTCGCAGCGCCAGCTGCTCAGCGACCATCTGTTGCAGCTGAACCGCGAAGTCCAGCTGTATCGCGCCCTGGGTGGCGGCTGGAAGACGGACACGGCCGAGCGTTCGGCCGCGGGGGCTGATGGCCCCGCAACACTCACCATGAACTGAAGTAAGGAGTTCGTTTTGATCAATCGCATGATTCTGGGCGGCGCGCTTGCGCTGGGCCTGGCCGCCGGCCCCGTGGCCGCCGCTGAAGTCTCGGGTGCTCTGGGCGTCACCGGGCAGGGCGACATGACCTTCCGCGCCAGCCTGGCGCAGGCTTGGGACAAGAGCTGGTGGCAGAGCGAAACCGGCCAGCTGAGCGGCTACTGGGACGCGGCCTACACCTACTGGGAAGGTGGCGACGACTATTCCGGCGCGCACTCGCTGTCGTTCAGCCCGGTGTTCACCTATGAGTTCAGTGGCTGGCGCTACACCCCGTACGTCGAGGCCGGCATCGGCGTCGCGTTCTTCTCCAAGACCGACGTCGGCGAGCAGCAGCTGGGCTCCTCGTTCAACTTCGAGGACCGCCTCGGCGTCGGTCTGAAGCTGCCGGGCGAGCGCAAGGTCGGCCTGCGTGCCATGCATTACTCCAACGCCGGCCTCAAGCAGCCGAACGACGGCATCGAGTCTTACTCGCTGTTCTACAGCCAGGCGTTCTGACCTGGCCGGGCCTGGTGGCAGCCAGGCCCGCACTCCGCCTTCGCTCGTCCCGAGGCGCGCGGCACGTCCATCCGAAATCGTGCGATAACCGCACAGACGGGTGTTGTCCGTTGGTCGAATCTCCTATGCTGGCCTCACTCGCTATTCTTGACTTCGATCAATGTTGTGTCTGTTGACAGCGATCGCGATCCGAGAACGGTGACGGCCAGACCGCACCGCAGGCGAACTATAAAAACAAACCGAGTGCCCTGTGATGGAACGACTGCTGAACGAAAGAAGCAGGATCTTCGCGCATGCCGATCCGCATGCCGTTTCGGAGTACGTCAACCAGTACGTTGGCGCGCACTGCATTCGGCTGCCGCGCACCGGCAACCCGCAGGCGAGCCTCAATCACTGCACCTTCGGCAAGCTCGACCTGTGCCAGATCAGCTACGGCGGCAGCGTGCACGTCAGCTCGCCGGCGCTGGAAACCATCTATCACCTGCAGCTGCTGCAGCGCGGCCATTGCCTGTGGCGCAGTCGTGGGCAGGAGCATTACTTCACGCCCGGCGAACTGCTGCTGATCAATCCCGACGATCCGGTCGACCTGACCTATTCGGACGATTGCGAGAAGCTCATCGTCAAGCTGCCGGCGTCGTTCCTCGAGCAGGCCTGCAGCGAGAACCAGTGGCGCGCACCGGCCGAGGGCATCCGCTTCAGCAGCAACCGCCATGCACTCGGCGAGCTCGGCGGCTTCGACAGCCTGATCGGCCTGGTCTGCCGTGAGGCCGGCTCCGAACAGAGCATCCCGCAGATTCAGGAGCAGTACAGCCGGATCATCGCCAGCAAGCTGCTCTGCACACTGGCCAACAATATCCGTCGCGATCCGTTCGGCGACAGCTGCCCGGCGTTCGGCCGGCTCAGCGACTACATCGATGAGCACCTGAAAAAGGACATCTCCGTCGAGCAACTCGCCGAGCTGGCCAACATGAGCCTGCGCTCGCTGTATCTGCTGTTCGAACGCAAGGTCGGCACCACGCCCAAGTCCTACATCCGCCAGCGCAAGCTGGAGCAGATCCACGGGCGGCTGAGCGATCCCTCGGCCAAGGTGCGCAACATCACCGAGATCGCCATGGACTACGGCTTCATGCACCTGGGCCGTTTCTCGGAAAGCTACAAGAGCACCTTCGGCGAGCTGCCTTCGGACACGCTGCGCCGCCATCACTGAGTCCCCTTGAGGCGCTGCCATTCCGACGGCAGCGCCTCTTTTTCTTCCCGCTCTCGACCACCTTCACCGCCATTCCGGGTGTCGATTCGCCGTGCGCGCGTGTGCGGCAATCTGTCCTCTTGCGTTGTGCAGAAAACGGATAGAGGTCGTGCAGAAAACGGATATTGATGCCGCCGTCCGCGCCTTAGCCTTCATCACGTGGAAACAATAACAATGGAGGCCCCGGCCATGTCCCTGGGAATCGATTACCTTGATTCGCTGCTCGATGAAGACAAAGAGAAGGGCATCTTTCGCTGCAAGCGCGAGATGTTCACCGACCCGCGGTTGTTCGAGCTGGAGATGAAGCACATCTTCGAGGGCAACTGGATTTACCTCGCCCACGAGAGCCAGATCCCCGAGAAGAACGACTACTACACCACCCAGATGGGGCGCCAGCCGATCTTCATCGCGCGCAACAAGGATGGTGAGCTGAATGCCTTCATCAATGCCTGCAGCCATCGCGGCGCGATGCTGTGCCGCTTCAAGAGTGGCAACAAGGCGACCTACACCTGCCCGTTCCATGGCTGGACCTTCAACAACTCGGGCAAGCTGCTCAAGGTGAAGGACCCCAAGGAAGCCGGTTACCCCGACAGCTTCGACTGCGACGGCTCGCATGATCTGAAGAAGGTCGCGCGCTTCGAGTCCTACCGCGGCTTCCTGTTCGGCAGCTTGCGCGAGGACGTCGCCCCGCTGGAAGAATTCCTCGGCGAGTCGAAAAAGATCATCGACATGGTCGTCGACCAGTCGCCGGAAGGCATCGAAGTCCTGCGCGGTTCCTCCACCTATGTCTATGAAGGCAACTGGAAACTGCAGGCCGAGAACGGCGCCGACGGTTATCACGTCACCGCCGTGCACTGGAACTACGCCGCCACCCAGCAGCAGCGCAAGCTCAAGGAAGCCGGCGACGACATCCGCGCCATGAGCGCCGGCGGCTGGGGCAAGAAGGGCGGTGGTTTCTATTCCTTCGAGAACGGCCACCTGCTGCTCTGGACCCGCTGGGACAACCCGGAAGACCGTCCGCTGTACGCGCGCCGCGACGAGATGGTCGCCGAGTTCGGCCAGGCGCGGACCGACTGGATGATCGAGAACTCGCGCAACCTCTGCCTGTACCCGAACCTGTACCTGATGGATCAGTTCGGCTCGCAGCTGCGCATCGCCAAGCCGCTGTCGGTGGACAAGACCGAAGTCACCATCTACTGCATCGCGCCCAAGGGCGAGAGTGCCGAAGCGCGGGCGCGGCGCATCCGCCAGTACGAAGACTTCTTCAACGTCTCCGGCATGGCGACCCCGGACGACCTCGAGGAATTCCGCGCCTGCCAGCAGGGCTTCGCCGGACGCGCCATGGAGTGGAACGACATGTCCCGCGGCGCCAAGCACTGGATCGACGGTGCCGACGAAGGCGCCAAGGAAATCGACCTGCAGCCGCTGATGAGCGGTGCCCGCACCGAGGATGAAGGCCTGTTCGTGCTGCAGCATCACTACTGGCAGCAGCAGATGATCAAGGCGGTGAAGGCCGAGCAGGACCAGCTGATCCACGTGGAGGGCGCGTAATGACCATCTCCTACGAAGCCGCGCGCGACTTCCTCTACCGCGAAGCGCGCTACCTCGACGACAAGGACTGGGACAGCTGGCTGGAGCTGTATGCCGCCGATGCGACCTTCTGGATGCCGGCCTGGGACGACGAGGACAAGCTCACCGAAGATCCGCAGAAGGAAATCTCGCTGATCTGGTACGGCAACCGCAGCGGTCTGGAAGACCGGGTGTTCCGCATCCGCACCGAGCGCTCCAGTGCCACCATTCCGGACACCCGCACCTCGCACAACATCAGCAACCTGGAGCTGATCGAGCAGGGCGAGGGCTTCTGCAAGCTGCGCTTCAACTGGCACACGATGAGCTTCCGCTACAAGACCGTCGACCACTTCTACGGCACCAGCTTCTACACGCTCGACACCCGCGGCGAGAGCCCGCTGATCAAGCACAAGAAGGTCGTGCTGAAGAACGACTACATCCGCCAGTTGATCGACGTTTACCACCTGTGAGGGCAAGGCCATGACTCACCAGATCGCATTGAATTTCGAAGACGGGGTCACCCGCTTCATCGAAGCCAATCTCGGCGAAACCGTTGCCGACGCGGCCTACCGCCAGGGCATCAACATCCCGCTGGACTGCCGCGACGGCGCCTGCGGGGCCTGCAAGTGCTTCGCCGAAGCGGGCAGCTATGACCTCGGCGAGGAATACATCGAGGACGCTTTGAGCGAGGACGAAGCTGCGCAGGGCTACGTGCTGACTTGCCAGATGCGCGCCGAGAGCGACTGCGTGATCCGCGTGCCGGCGTCGTCGCAGGTCTGCAAGACCGCGCAGGCCAGCTACCAGGCGACCATCAGCAACGTGCGCCAGCTGTCGCAGAGCACCATCGCGCTGTCGGTCAAGGGCGAGTCGCTGAGCCAGCTGGCCTTCCTGCCCGGGCAGTACGTCAACCTGCAGGTGCCGGGCACCGATCAGACCCGCGCCTACTCCTTCAGCTCGCTGCAGAAGGGCGGTGAAGTCAGCTTCCTGATCCGCAACGTGCCGGGCGGGCTGATGAGCAGCTTCCTCAGCGGCATGGCCAAGGCCGGCGACAGCCTGACTCTGGCCGGTCCGCTGGGCAGCTTTTACCTGCGCGAGATCAAGCGGCCGCTGCTGTTGCTCGCCGGCGGCACGGGTCTGGCGCCGTTCACCGCGATGCTGGAGAAGATCGCCGAGCAGGGCAGCGCGCATCCGCTGCACCTGATCTACGGCGTCTCCAACGACTTCGATCTGGTGGAGATGGACAAGCTCGCCGACTTTGCCGCGCGCATCCCCAACTTCACCTACAGCGCCTGCGTGGCGAGCAGCGACAGTCAGTACCCGCAGAAGGGCTACGTGACCCAGCACATCGAGCCCAAGCACCTCAACGAAGGCGAAGTGGACATCTACCTGTGCGGCCCGCCGCCGATGGTCGAGTCGGTCAACCAGTTCATTCGTGAACAGGGTCTGCAGCCGGCCAACTTCTATTACGAGAAGTTCGCCGCCAGCGCCTGATCCGCCGCTCGTAGGGTGGGTGTCCGCGCAGCGACACCCACTGCAACCCTCGCATGCAAGAGGTTGGATAGATGAACGCACGTTTTCACAACAAGGTCGCCGTGATCACCGGCGCCGCCCAGGGCATCGGCCGGCGCGTGGCCGAGCGCATGGGTGAAGAGGGCGGCCGGCTGCTGCTGGTCGACCGCTCCGAACTGGTCCACGAGCTGGCCGACGAACTCGGCGTGAAGGGCATCGAGGTGCTGACCATGACCGCCGATCTCGAACAGTTCGCCGATTGCCATCGGGTGATGGATGCCGCGAAAGAGCGCTTCGGCCGTCTCGACATCCTCGTCAACAACGTCGGCGGCACCATCTGGGCCAAGCCCTTCGAGCATTACCAGGAGCACGAGATCGAGGCCGAAGTGCGCCGCTCGTTGTTCCCGACGCTGTGGTGCTGCCACGCCGCGCTGCCGCACATGCTGGAGCAGGGCGCCGGCGCCATCGTCAACGTCTCCTCGATTGCCACGCGCAGCGTTAACCGCGTGCCGTATGGCGCGGCCAAGGGCGGCGTCAACGCGCTGACCGCGTGCCTGGCTTTCGAGAACGCGCAGCGCGGCATTCGCGTCAACGCCACCGCCCCTGGCGGCACCGAGGCACCGCCACGGCGCATCCCGCGCAACAGTGCCGAGCAGAGTGAGCAGGAAAAGTTCTGGTACCAGCAGATTGTCGACCAGACCGTCGATTCCACGCTGATGAAGCGTTACGGAACCATCGACGAGCAGGCTGGGGCGATCCTCTTTCTGGCCTCGGATGAGGCCTCCTACATCACCGGCGTGACCCTGCCGGTAGGCGGAGGCGACCAGGGCTGAGCCCACGCAGCGAACGACACACGACGCAGTTTTCACAACAAAAACAATAGAGAGCCTTGTCATGCGAAAAGTAGATGTTCACGAGATCATCGATAACGCCCGTTTCAGCGGCTTCCACTGGCTGGTCATGTGCCTGTGCGCACTGCTGCTGATCTTCGACGGCTACGACCTGTTCATCTATGGCGTGGTCCTGCCGGTGATCATGAAGGAGTGGGGGCTGACGCCGCTGGAAGCCGGCGCGCTGGGTAGCTATGCGCTGTTCGGCATGATGTTCGGCGCGCTGGTGTTCGGCACCCTGGCCGACCGTATCGGGCGCAAGAAGGGCATCGCCATCTGCTTCGTGCTGTTCAGCGGCGCCACGGTGCTCAACGGCTTCGCCAGCACGCCCACCGAATTCGGCATCTTCCGCTTTCTCGCCGGCCTCGGCTGCGGCGGACTGATGCCCAACGTGGTGGCGCTGATGAACGAATACGCGCCGAAGAAACTGCGCAGCACCCTGGTGGCGATCATGTTCAGCGGCTATTCGCTGGGCGGCATGTTCTCCGCTGGCCTGGGCATCTACATGCTGCCGCGCTTCGGCTGGGAAGCGATGTTCTTCGCCGCCGCCGTGCCGCTGCTGCTGTTGCCGCTGATCCTCTGGAAGCTGCCTGAATCGGTGGGCTTTCTGGTGCGCCAGGGCCGCATCGAGCAGGCGCGCCATCTGCTCAACCGGGTCGATCCGAACCAGCAACTGGGCGCCAGCGATGAGCCGGTGCTGGTCGAGGTGAAAGGCAAGAGCGCGTCGGTACTGGAGCTGTTCCGCCACGGCCGCGGCGTGCGCACCGTGTCGCTCTGGCTGGCGTTCTTCTGCTGCTTGCTGATGGTGTATGCGCTGGGCTCCTGGCTGCCGAAGCTGATGGCCAACGCCGGCTACAGCCTGGGTTCCAGCCTGTCGTTCCTGCTGGCGCTGAACTTCGGCGGTATGGCTGGCGCGATCCTCGGTGGCTGGCTGGGCGATCGCTTCAACCTGGCCAAGGTGGTGGTGGCGTTCTTCGCCGTGTCGGTAGTGTCGATCAGCCTGCTGGGCTTCAAGTCGCCGATGCCGGTGCTCTACACGCTGATCTTCCTCGCTGGCGCCACCGTCATCGGCACGCAGATTCTGCTCTACGCCGCCGCCGCGCAGTTCTATGGCCTGTCGATCCGCTCCACCGGTTTGGGCTGGGCCTCGGGCATCGGCCGCAACGGCGCCATCGTCGGCCCGCTGCTGGGCGGTGCGCTGCTGGGCATCAACCTGCCGCTGCAACTCAACTTCATGGCCTTCGCTGTGCCGGGTGCGATTGCCGCGCTGGCCATGACCGTCTTCGCCATCTCCAGCCAGCGTAGCGGTGCCACGGCACCGGCGATGCTGGCGGCGGCGAAGGCCTGATCACTGAAACTGGAAATCGGAAGCTGATATGAGCCATTCCCTGATCGAAAGCATCCAGACGGTCATCGTCGACCTGCCGACCATCCGCCCGCACAAGCTGGCGATGCACACGATGCAGAAGCAGACGCTGGTGATCATCCGCGTGCGCTGTGCCGACGGCATCGAAGGCATCGGCGAGGCCACCACCATCGGCGGCCTGGCCTACGGCAACGAGAGCCCGGAAAGCATCAAGACCAACATCGACAGCCATCTCGGCCCGCTGCTGGTCGGTCAGGATGCGGCGAATATCAACGCCGCCATGCTGCGCCTGGACAAGGCGGCCAAGGGCAACACCTTCGCCAAGTCCGGCATCGAGAGCGCGCTGCTCGACGCGCAGGGCAAGCGCCTCGGCCTGCCGGTCAGCGAGCTGCTCGGCGGCCGGGTACGCGACAGTCTGGAAGTGGCCTGGACGCTGGCGTCGGGTGACACCGCCAAGGACATCGCCGAAGCCGAGCAGATGCTCGACCTCCGCCGCCACCGCCTCTTCAAGCTGAAGATCGGCGCCGGCGAGGTGAACGCCGACCTCAAGCACGTCATCGCCATCAAGCAGGCCCTCGGCGACCGCGCCAGCGTGCGCGTCGACGTCAACCAGGCGTGGGATGAGTCGGTGGCGCTACGCGCCTGCCGCATCCTCGGCGACAACGGCATCGACCTGATCGAGCAGCCGATCTCGCGGATCAATCGCAGTGGCCAGGTACGCCTGAACCAGCGCAGCCCGGCGCCGATCATGGCCGACGAGTCGATCGAGAGCGTCGAGGACGCCTTCAGCCTGGCGGCCGACGGCGCGGCGAGCATCTTCGCCCTGAAGATCGCCAAGAACGGTGGCCCGCGTGCCGTGCTGCGCACCGCGCAGATCGCCGAGGCGGCGGGCATCGCGCTGTACGGCGGGACCATGCTCGAAGGCGCCATCGGCACGCTGGCCTCGGCGCATGCCTTTGTCACCCTCAACAAGCTGACCTGGGGCACCGAGCTGTTCGGCCCGCTGCTGCTCACCGAAGAAATCGTCACCGAGGCGCCGGTCTACCGCGACTTCCAGCTGGAAGTGCCGCGTACGCCGGGCCTGGGCCTGACCCTGGATGAAGAGCGCCTCGCGTTCTTTGCTCGCAAGTAACCGGAGGCTGAACAGATGCTGTTCCACGTAAAGATGATCGTAAAACTGCCGGTCGACATGGATCCGGCCAAGGCCGCCAAGCTCAAAGCGGACGAGAAGGAACTGGCACAGGGCCTGATGCGCGCAGGCAAGTGGCGCCATCTGTGGCGCATCGCCGGGCAGTACGCCAACTACAGCGTGTTCGATGTCGCCAGCGTGCAGGAACTGCACGACACGCTGATGCAGCTGCCGCTGTTCCCCTACATGGAAATCGAGGTCAGCCCGCTGTGCCGTCACCCGTCCTCGATTCGTGAGGACGACAGCTGATCGATTCTTCCGGACCAGGCGATGCCCGGTCAGTTAACCCGTGTCACCACAATTACAAAATGAGGCCTGAGCCATGACTGTTAAAATCTCCCACTCCGATCACGTGCAGACCTTCTTCAAGGAAGCCAGCGGCTTCAACAATGACGAAGGCAGCAGCCGCATGAAGACGGTGATCAACCGCATCCTAGTCGACACCGCGAAGATCGTCGAAGACCTGGAAATCACCCAGGACGAGTTCTGGAAGGCGGTGGATTACCTCAATCGTCTCGGTGGTCGTCATGAGGCCGGCCTGCTGATCGCCGGTCTGGGGCTGGAGCATTACCTCGACCTGCTGCAGGACGCCAAGGACGAGCAGGAAGGCCTCACCGGCGGCACGCCGCGCACCATCGAAGGCCCGCTGTACGTCGCGGGTGCGCCGCTTGCCCAGGGCGTGACGCGCATGGACGACGGCAGCGAGGATGGCGTCGCTACCCCGATGTTCCTCCAGGGCCGCGTCACCGGCCCGGACGGCCAGCCGGTCGCCGGCGCGGTGGTCGATCTGTGGCACGCCAACACCAAGGGCAACTATTCCTATTTCGACAAGAGTCAGTCCGAGTACAACCTGCGTCGCCGCATCGTCACCGACGAGAACGGCTACTACCGCGCCCGCAGCATCGTGCCGTCCGGCTATGGTTGCTCGCCCGATGGCCCGACCCAGGAAGTGCTCGACATGCTCGGTCGCCATGGCCAGCGACCGGCGCATATTCACTTCTTCATCTCCGCGCCGGGTCACAGTCATCTGACCACGCAGATCAACCTGGCGGGCGACAAGTACCTGTGGGATGACTTCGCCTATGCCACCCGCGACGGTCTGGTCGGCGACATCCGTTTCATCGATGATGCCGAGGCTGCGCGTAACCGCGGTGTGCAGGGCCGTTTCGCGGAAATCGACTTCGACTTTCAGCTGCAGAAGGCGCCTGCGCCGCAGGCCGAGCAGCGCAGTCAGCGCCCGCGCGCGCTGCAGCAGGCCTGATCCACGCCCTGGCGGCCGGGAATTTTCCGGCCGCCGCGGTGCCTGCTGCTGACGGAGCTACATGCAGGTCGCAGCGGTCGCTTCACCCATAACAAGAGTGATCCGGGCAATGCCACGGATCGCCTGCCTGTCTTGCGAGGCGATATGAAAGCGCTACTCAAAGACTTCTCGCTGTCCGCCGTGGTCGCCGGCTTCATCGCGACCGTGATTTCCTATGCCGGTCCGCTGGTGATCATCTTCCAGGCGGCCAAGGCTGCGGACCTGCCGCATGACGTGCTGTCGTCGTGGGTCTGGACGATCTCCATCGGCAGCGGTGTGCTCGGCATTGCGCTCAGCATTCGCTACAAGGTCCCCATCGTCATCGCCTGGTCGGCGCCCGGCTCGGCGCTGCTGGTGACCATGCTGCCCGACATCACGCTCAACCAGGCGGTGGGGGCGTACATCGTCAGCAATGGGGTGGTGCTGCTGGTCGGCCTGTCCGGTGCCTTTGACCGCATCATCGACCGTCTGCCCGCGGCCATCGCGGCGGGCATGCTCGCGGGGATCCTGTTCCGCTTCGGCACTGGCCTGTTCGTCGCAGTCAAGGATCAGCCCTGGCTGGTGCTGGCGATGTTCGGCACCTATCTGTTGTTCAAACGCTCGCTGCCGCGCTATGCGGTACTTGCGGTACTGGTGGTCGGTGTGACTATCGCGATCGCCTCAGGCGAGCTGCGCAGTGAGGCGCTGGTGATCGGACTGGCGACGCCGGTCTGGATCGCGCCGGAGTTCAGCTGGCAGGTGATCCTCAATATTGCCTTTCCGCTGGTGATGGTGGCGCTCACCGGACAGTTCATGCCGGGTATGGCGGTGTTGCGCAATGACGGTTACGCGACGCCGGCCAGCCCGCTGATCAGCAGCAGTGCGCTGGGCTCGCTGTTGCTGGCGCCGTTCGGTTGCCACGGTCTGAACCTGGCAGCGATTACCGCCGCGATCTGCACCGGCCGCGAGTCGCACGAAAACCCGCGCAAGCGTTATGTCGCAGGTGTTTCCGGCGGTGTGTTCTATCTGTTGCTGGG